>JAZGFB010000039.1:0-81189 GCA_036479015.1 Paracoccaceae bacterium
ACCTGCTGCTGGGCAAGAACCACGACATCGCGCTGGGGGACCATGAGCTGTTCGCCGCGCAGGAGATTAAGAAGGCGGTTGCCGCATCATTTGACGGTTATGACCGGCCCCATGAGGTGGGGTTGATCACGGTTTGGGAACGCGTGGAAAAGGATGTGGGCCGGCTGGATACGCTGGCCAAGATGGGGATTTATCTAAAGGCTATTCAGGCGGCAGATGAACGGTTCACCGGGCGTGCGATCAAGAACATCACCGACGCCGTCAAGGTGCGGGCGATGGACTTTGAGCTGCCGGATGAATGGATGGAAGAACCCGATTTGTTCCTGTTCAAGGGGTATGACGAAAAGCTGGGGATGATTGGTGAGATGACCCGCAAGATCACCGTGGAAATGGTGATACAAGAGATTAATCGCTACGCGGATTCAGAGTTCCGGTATGCGGATAAGTCGGACGAGGTGGCGATTGAGAACGCCGTGCGGGATATGGGGCGGATGGAAGAAGCAAGGCGGCGGTATGCGGGGGGGAAGACATGAAGTCTATCTACAGCGTCGCTACGCTTATTGTTTTAGCTGCCTGCCAGACGCAGCCGGAAAAACCCAAGCCAGTGCAGGCCATCCTATGGGACGTCACTATTGATTGCCCGAGCACGAGCGCACTGGGATCTGCATTGATAACTGCAACAGCACATGTCTTTCTAAAACATGAAGGCGTGTATGTAGGTCGCATCGTAAACAGCGTGGGAAACTCGGGGCTTTTCGGGGCCGTGATAGAGGAAAATACTCTAAAGATTCGTGTGGAATATCCCGGTGTTGCGCCTATTAGGGCAGTCCTATTCGCTGAAGATAAGAATCAGCGCCTCTTGGGTCAAGATTCTAACGGATGCGGCCTTGCCATTGATCGGCCAGAGGAGTTGAGAAGCCTTTGACCATTGCTCAACCCATAGGTTTGCTAAATACCGGTGGGCCAATTTTGGCATTATTACTGCTGGCAATTGCCCTGCCGTTCTTGTGGGCGCTGTTCTTGCCCGAGGGTGTCCCCGGATTGTTCGCGAATTTCATACTGTCAGCGCTGGTCATATCAGCGTTGGTGTTCGCTTATTTCATCAACTGGCACATGGGGCGAAATTCCGAGGTGACGGAAGCGTTGCTGGCTCAGCCCGGCGCGTTTTGGGCGTTGTATTCGGGCTGGGCCGCAAAGACGGCGTTGTTCTGGTTGCCGGTGTTGGTTTTGTCAGTGGCCGCGCAACCGCGGCGGTGGAAAGAGGTGGTTTGGTGAAACGTTTAATCGAAAAAGGTCTGATGTTTGGCAATCTGGTGCCGGTAACGTCTGGCGCGTTGGTGGAACGCTATAACCGGGCGCTGAAAAGCCTGACGGGTAAGCAGACCAAGCTGACGGATTTCCATGTGGATATTTCGGGTTATAGCCCCGAGATTGGCGATGAGTTTGACGACCAGCTGTATCTGAACCCGAACGGCTGTAACCGGCAGTTCATATTGCTGAGCACCGCGCAGAAATCGGCGCCGTTGCTGAATGCAAAATTCTCAACCTCTCGGCCCATTCTCAAGCGGTTCATTGCGGAAAATGAAAGCGAGCTGTTCGCGCTGACCACGCGCGACGCTGTGGCGGGGGAGCTGGCAAATTCGATCTATGATCTGTCAACGCCAGAACGGCTGTTTGATATTCGCCGGATCACGGTTGAGGCGGATACAACCGGGTCCCATGTGGCGGAAGGGCGCAAGCTGGCGGAAAAAATCGACCGATTTAAGAATGAAGACGACGCCTGGTGGGATGACGTGTTGATCGCCGATATGATCACGCTGGCCAAACGCACAGGTGATGTGACGCGCAACCCGATTACGCTGGATAAGTTGGCGGTAGAGCACCGCAATTTCTGGACGGCGCATTTTGGCGGAGTATATTTGTTTGGTGATCTTGAGCATCCGGCGACGGTGTCGGTGGGGCCTAAGGAAAAGCTGGGCAAACTGCCGACGCCGCATTTGTTCGATCTGCAGGATCGAACCCGGTTGGCGCGGTTTCTTGAGCTGAACGGGCTGGCTGAACCCATTGTGCGGGCGAAAAATGTCGATGCAGGGGCAATACTGGCCCAGAAGATGGATTTTATACTGGTGGCTGTGGGGGGCGAGCTGGGGCTTGATTTGGGCGATGCCACACGGCGCGATCTGCGCAAACTGGCGCAGAAGCTGGGCGCGCGGCTGCCTGAGGAGTTTCATGGGTTGGCGGCGCTAAAACGCTGGGTTGAAAGCGGTGGCGACTGGCCGCGGATCAATTCGGAGCACCCGGCATATTTTTATACATTGCGAGCGGCAGGGCATAGTGACCGGGTTTTGGTGAACCAGCTGCTGGCCGAGCTGACACCATTGGATGTGCGTCAGCTGTTCATATGCCACAAACAGCTATTTTACAGCCTTTACGCGGACTGGCCGGAGCAGAAAAAAGAATTTGTCGCGAATTTTCTGGAACGGGAGTATCAGGTGGACAAGGTGGGTGTGCGAGAGGCACTGTTTGGCGATGACGACACCATGGATGAGCCGGATTTTGACCGGTTTGATAAGCTGATTGACAGTGTGGGGCCCTGGGGGTCGTTCAGGCGGAGGGCAAAGCGATGGGGATAATCAGGCTGGGGGTGTTCGGGTTTCTGGCACTGGCAGTGATTTTCGTGCTGGTGTCGATCTATTCGCGCTCTGTGCAGCGGGAAAAGCTGGAAGATGTATGGGATGAAGAGGTAAAAACCGGCGACCGGGATGCCTATATTGAAGACGGATTGCGCGACTACGAAGGCAGTTTGCGCAAGAAATTAATTTGGCTGGTATTTGTGATACCTACTGTGGTCGTGGCCGGGCTGGTCTATGTAACGAACTTTTGGTGAGGGTGTGATGCACTACGTGAAATGGACATTTAGGATGCTGCTGGTGACATTTGTCTTTAGCATTTTCCACTATACGCTGGTGCAGCATGATATTGTGCGCGTTACCAATACCGAAGTGCGGCGCATTGATTTTGGACAGAACTCGATCTTTTGGGCTTCAGCAGATACGGGCAGCGATGGCACCACGGCCAACAGGGACGTGCGGTTCATCGAGGCGTTTTATTACACCGGCAAGCCGATGGTGTATCGCAATGAAGATACCGGCTTTGGCTGGCCGCCCTATTTCAAACTGGACAGTTCTAATTTGCAAGCCGAAGCGCGTGATCTGGTTTCCAGTAAAGATGCGCCAGGTTGGGTTTCAATCAGCCATTATGGATGGCGCAATGAATTTTTGTCGATCTATCCTAATGCGGTGGGTATTAAAGCAGTGTCAGGGCCGGATGTGCGTATTATTCCCTGGGTGAATATTGTCATTCTGCTGACGCTGACAATTTTGATACTTATGTTCCGTCGGATGTGGTTGCAGTTTCGGGAACGATCTATTGATCCGGTTCTGGAAGATGTGGGTGAAGCGTCAGATGTTGCCCGCAGCCACGCGACCGGCCTGTGGGGGCGGGTCACCGGCTGGCTGGGGACCTGGCGCAGTAAGCCTTAGGCTTCATTTTCCTTCTAAATATCCGCGCCGCAGGTAATAAAGATTGATTTTTCGCAGAAAAATCGTGCCTCTGGTCGGGAGGATTGCCGGGGTGTTTATTCGCCGTAGGGCACCCAGATTGTTTTGGTTTCTACCGACTGGTTCAGGAATTCGCGGCCCTGACCCGAGGCGTTTAGCCAGTCGCGGTTGCGGGCGTTATTGACCCAGGTGCGTTTCAAATTGGCAGCACTTTCAAGTTCGATCTGGGTGGAAAGATCGGTTGAGGAAAAGCTCCAAATTGCATCGACATTGGCGTGGCCCGCCAGCGGGCTGGCGAATTCAGCATGGTGCCCAGTAAGGATGTTGATCACCCCTGCCGGAACATCAGAAGTTTCCAGTACCTGATAAAAATCAGTTGCTGCAAGCGGGTAAGGCTCTGAAGCGGCTGCCACCACGCGGTTCCCCATGGCGATGGCCGGTGCGATGGTCGAAACCAGGCCAAGCAGGGGCATATCATCGGGGCAGAAAATGCCAATTGTTCCGACGGGTTCGTTCATGGCCAGCGCGATGCCCCGGATTGGTACGGCTTTGGCGGCGCCGTCCAGTTTGTCGGCCCAAGCAGCATAGGTGAACAGGCGTGATATTGCGGTTTCAACTTCGGCCGTGGCATTTTTGGCCGACCCACCCGTGAGATCGCGGATCCGGTCAGCAAATTCGTCTGCCCGGGCGGACAGGTTTTCAGCGATGTAATACAGGATTTGTGCACGTAGGTGCGCGGTTGTTTTTGACCATGAATTGGCATTGGAAGCAGCTTCCACCGCGTTGCGAACGTCCTTGCGGCTGGCCAATGGCACATGGCCCAGTAACGCGCCCTTTGGTGACCAGACCGGGGTTGAATAGGCCCCGTCCGGGCGGGCCTGTTTGCCGCCGATGTAAAGTTTGGCGGTGCGGTCCATGTCCGGCACGTTCGGGTTTGCCGGGGCCAGCTGTGCGGTGATCTGTTTCAGCGGTTTACTGGCTGTTTTAGGGCGGGTATAGGCGCGCAGGCCTTCCCAGCCACCTTCACGGCCAAAGCCGCTTTCGCGCACGCCGCCAAAACCAGCGGCGGCGTCAAACAGATTGGTAGCGTTAATCCAGACGATGCCTGAAACCAGTTTTGGGGCCATATCCAGCGCCAAGTTGATGTTTTCGGTCCAGACAGTGGCCGCAAGGCCAAAGCGGGTGTTGTTGGCCAGTTCCACAGCCTCGGATGGCGTGCGAAATGTGGTGGCGACCAGCACGGGGCCAAAGATTTCTTCCTGCATCAGGTAGGCAGAGCTGTGCAGCCCGGTGATAAGGGTTGGCGGGTAGTAGCTGCCGGTTTCCGGGAGTGTTCCGACTTGGAAGATCTCGCCTTCAGCACTGCCCTTTAGCACCATCTCGGTGATGGTTTTTAGTTGAGCCGGGTCAACAACTGCGCCGACATCAATACATTTGTCCAGCGGATCACCAATGCGCAGCCCGGCCATGCGGGTTTTAAGTTTGGCGTAGAAACGTTCAGCGATACCTTCTTGCACCAACAGGCGTGACCCGGCGCAGCATACTTGACCCGAGTTGAACCAGATGGCGTCAACAAGGCCTTCTACGGCGCTGTCAATATCGGCGTCATCAAACACGATATAAGGGGATTTCCCCCCCAGTTCTAACGTCAGGGCTTTGCCGGTGCCCGCTGTAGCTTGGCGGATTTTTCGCCCCACGTTAGTAGAGCCGGTAAAAGCAATTTTGTCGATATCGGGGTGGTTAACGATCAACTCACCGGTCGCGCCATCGCCGGTGACAATGTTGACCACACCTTTGGGCAGGCCAGCTTCTTGACAGATTTGACCGAAGAGAAGCGCGGTCAGGGATGTGTATTCAGCAGGTTTCAGCACCACGGTATTGCCCATGGCGATGGCTGGGGCGATTTTCCAGGACAGCATCAAAAGCGGAAAGTTCCATGGGATGATCTGACCGCAGACGCCGAGCGCTGCAGCATCGGGCATCTCGCTGTCCATCAGTTGCGCCATGCCAGCGTGATAGTAGAAATGGCGCACAACCAATGGCACGTCGATATCGCGACTTTCGCGGATCGGTTTACCGTTATCAAGGGTTTCCAGAACGGCGAAAAGGCGGGAATGTTTTTGCAGCAGGCGAGCCAGTGCGTACAGGTACTTTGCCCGCCTGTGTCCCGACAGCTGCGCCCATTTTGGCTGCGCCTTGCGGGCGGCGTTAACTGCGGCGTTGACGTCAGATGTGCTGCCCTGCGAAATCGTGGCCAGCACATCACTGGTTGCAGGGTTTCGGGATTTGAAGCCTTTGCCCGGCTTGGTGAAATTGCCGTTAATATAGTGGCCGAATTTGCCATTGTTTTGGGCCAGCCACGCCATCGCCTGATCGGCGCTTTCCGGGGCCGGGCCGTAATCCATAGTTTTAAATATCTCTGATACGGTCATGTTGTCATCCTACCGGGTGGCGGTATCCGGCGGAATAGCGGCCGGTAATGTGGTGTTCAAGTTGGCGCTCAATATCGACAAGCAGTGACGAGGCGCCAAAGCGGAACAGGTCGGGTTGCAGCCAGCGGGTGCCCAGTTCGTCTTTGATTAAGGCAAGATAGGTCAGGCTGTCCTTGGCTTTAGAAATGCCGCCTGCGGGTTTGTAGCCGATCTTGAAGCCCGTGCGGTCGCCATAGTCGCGCAGGGCGCGGATCATGGTCAGCGATACGGGTAGGGTGGCGTTGACGGGTTCTTTGCCGGTGGAGGTTTTGATAAAATCGGCGCCTGCCATCATGCAAACCAGGGAAGCCCGCGCCACATTGCGCAGGGTTTGCAATTCACCGGTGGCCAGTATGGCTTTGACATGGGCGTCCCCACAAGCGGCGCGAAATTCGCGCATTTCATCGTATAGTGCCTGCCAGTTGCCGGTGAGAACGTGGCGGCGTGATATGACAATATCAATCTCAGCGGCCCCCGCGGCAACGCTTTCCTCAATTTCTTTCACACGCAGATGAAAAGGTGACAGCCCAGCAGGAAAGCCTGTGGAAACGGCGGCCACTGGGATGCCGGTGCCGTCCAGTGCATCAACCGCAGTTTCAATCATATCGTGGTAGACACAAACTGCGCCGGTGGTCAGGGTTTCAATGCCAAGTGCGTCCAAAATATCGCGGCGCACTGGGTTTGCGGCCTTGGCGCATAGGCGGCGCACCCGGCCCGGGGTGTCGTCACCTGACAAGGTGGTCAGGTCGATGACGGAAACGGCTTTTAGCAGCCATGCGGCCTGAAATTCTTTTTTGACTGAACGCCGACCCGGCAAGCTGGCTGCACGACGTTCAATGGCAGATGTGTTGGCTTGCACAGATGCGACCCAGTCAAGATCAAGTGGTGTTCCCGGATTGCGGATTTCATGCAATTGGGGCAACTGTGCCTGCTTGGTGGCCGCGGATTTTTCAGCTGAATGTGTATGCAATGTATCCTCCGGCGTCAGACAATAGGGTGTCATGGAGCGCGTGGATTAGCAAGGTTTTACCAACTGGTCAATTTTAATATTTACAGCATGGGCCGTGGTTCGGTGTGTATTGTGTGGGGCAGGATGCAGCTGTCAGCAGCAACAGGTAGAGCAGAAATGACATGAGCTGATCCACAAAGCTGGTGGAAAGTGTCACGGCAAGCAAAAGTGTGATCCCGAAGCTATTGGTCAATGCGCTGGCAGAACGGTCACCGGGTGTTGCTGCTGGTAGGTGTTTGTGCATGCGCCACAGCCCTGTGAGTGTAATCAAAAGGGCAAACAGGCCAAGCACGCCACCTTCAAAAAACACCTCAAGAAAAATGTTGTGCATTTCAAGGTTGAAGTAGCTTGAGACCGCCGATTGCCCCGGCCCAAAACCCAGCAGCGGTTGTTCAAGCGCCTGCTGTAGCCCGTAGGACCAGTTTACGATGCGCCAAGAAACTGAGTTGTCGACATATCGCCAATCAAAGACCGCGTTGCTGATGGAAAAACTTTCTAGGAAAAACGGCAAACTGCCTAGATCAGTGAACCGTCCGGATGTGGCCAGTATTGCGATACTGGCCGTTGTCACGACCCCTGCCGCTATGACTCGGCGGGCCAGTGACCCGCGAAGAACAATCCGGCTGCCAAGGATAAGCGCCGCCATAACCCAGGCCGTACGGGCGAATGTCAGATAAAGCGCAATGGAACCAAGAATAAAGGTGCATTTGAACGCAAATGTAACTGGCAGGACGCGTTTAAGCCGGGCGATTTCCAGCGCGACAAGCGCCGCGAGGATTTGTATGGCAAAGGAAACCGGGTGTACGTCGCTGCCAAAGGCCCTTTGAAACCCATGCGGGCCCGTTTCGACAAACCCGGTGCCAGTTGCGATTTGGCTAAGCGACAATGCGCAACCGAATGCAATGAACGCGGTTAGAAAGCGCGACATCCAGGCCAGACCGGTGGGGCCGGTCAGGTATGTTGCGGCGGCGTTTGCGAATGTAGCGTAAAGCATAAGCAGTGATAATAGGGCGATGGTTGCATGTGCATTAGCGTCAAAGTTGGCAGCGTAAGACAATGCCCCCGATACGATCCACAGTAGCAGCCCGGCGCAAAACAGCGCAGTTGCGCTGGCAAGCCGCATGCGGTGCAGGTGCAAAACCAGCAGTCCGGCCAGCATGGTGACGGCAGCAATTTCAGACAGGCTCGTAAGGCCGACATTTTCCAGAATACCGGCAATCCAACGGATGGTAAGCAGGCCGAAGATGATGATTGCGCCATTTGTTGTGGTTATATGGGGCTGGTGTCTGGAAGCGAATGCTTCGGCGGCTGTCATGGTGTCTGCGCGACCGGCAATGCCCGCCTTGGCACCAGAATATCTGTGCGCAATGCAAGGTGATGCCTTGCGGCATGCCAGAACAGAAATTTACGGATAAATGTTGCCAGAACAACGGCCAAGGCAGTGCCAGTTGCACCACCGGATATGCCCCCCACTATCAAACTGATAAGACTGATGGCCAGTGTGATTGCACTTATGCGCATGGCGTTATGGTGAAACCCGCACATATTCAGTGCGATATCTGCCGGTCCGGATGCGGCATTTATGATGGCAGCAACTGTCAAGATTTGCAGTGGCAACGCGGCCCCGGAAAACCCTGGGCCAAACAGGCCAACCAGTTCTGCTGCGAATAGGAAAAAGACGGCACCAATGGCAACAGTTGGTAGTGTGGTTTTTAAGGTGGACTGGTGTATCAGTTCTGCTGCTTGGGTCCTGTCGCCAGATTGCCAGGCGCTGGCAATAGCCGGCCCCAAAGCGATATTATAGCTGATCAATGGGAATGACAAAAAAACTGCCAATCGGTTTGCTGCGAAATAAATTCCCGCTGCCTTTGGCCCGGCGATCAGGCCGACTAGCACCACATCGGCGTTGGCAAGAAACACATTGGACACAGAGGTGACCCAGAACGGTCGTCGCGCTGAGCGCCAGACTGGCGGCATGGACGGTTTGCTGCGGATGGTATTGTAAATGCCAGTGCGTTGTTGGGTCAGTATTGCCTGAAGGCCGGCCACGGTTGCCAGAGAGACAATCAGGCTGATCAATACCGGGGCGGTGGTCAGTGTGGCCCGGCCATTGGTTAGGAAAATCGCCACCACAGTGACGCCTGTAAGGCTGCGCCAAAGAATTTCTTTCGGGACCAAGGAAAGCATCAGAAAATTGCAGGCCCGGGCCAAGTGGGATTGCAGGTCAATCCAACCAACCAGCACTACGAGCAACGCGCCGAGCAACATGAATTGCCATTGGATTTGTGGGGCCCAATTTGTGGCGTTGAATGCCCAGGCGACACCTGCGGCCAGGGCCAGGGTGACCAGGGTCCCGGTTATTGTTGTTCGAACAGCACCTGAGACATAGTTTTCCAAGCCGATCCGGTTGGGGCGCTCACAAAGGGCAGGCACGAACCGTAATGCAGCAAGCTGTTGGCCGCGGGCCCCCAGGATTGACAGAATGATCGACAGGTTCAGAAACAACGCGATCGTGCCAAAGCCTTCGGCTGTCATGGTGTGGGCCAGCAAAAGGGTGAACCCATAACTGATAGCAGCAGCAATCATTTTGACCAGTAGGGCCCGGTTGGCCAGGGCGGATAGGCTCATCAACGCTCCTATTCGGGTGATTAAGGTCCCCTAACCGAATGCCGCTGAAACCTTACCAAAAGGTAAACAAAATATAAACATTTTGCGGTTAATGCATTGTTAAATGGTTCAAATTTACAAAAAGACCATCCAATGCGCCAAACGGTTCCGATTGGTTCGGATAACCGTATCAGGCGCTGGGTATTTGGGAGGCAATAATGAACAATGTAACGCATCTGAATATTCTGGGGACGCGCGGTATACCGGCTGCGCATGGGGGGTTTGAAACTTTTGCTGAGAGGTTGGCGCTGTACTTGGTGCGGTCCGGGTTCAGTGTCACTGTCTATTGTCAAAGTGATGGGCCGTTGGATCTCATGGGTCGAGAAGATACCTGGAATGGCATTCACCGGGTCCACTTTGGCACCCGCCGGTCGGGTGCGCTGGGGACCATGGAATTTGACCAGAAATGCACGCGCCACGTATTAAAGCAGCCGGGTGTTGACCTGGTGTTGGGGTACAATACGTCGGTATTTAATTTGTTGCAGAAACTTAAGCGCCGCAAAGTCTTTATGAATATGGATGGCATTGAGTGGAAGCGGAAAAAGTGGTCTATACCGGCCAAGTTGTGGTTCATTATGTGTGAAATAATAGGGGCAAACCTGGCCAATACCCCGATCGCAGATCACCCTGAAATTGGGCGTCACATTTCCAAACGGACGTTCAGAACGCCAATGATTATACCCTACGGGGCTGACAGCGTCACACGGGCCGACCCGGCACCGGTTCGACAACTTGGGCTGAAATCGGGGCAATATTTCTTGTCTGTGGCACGGATTGAACCAGAAAACTCGATTGTTGAATTTATCAAAGCTTTCAGGCAGGCAGAGACTTCGAAAAGTCTGGTTGTTCTGGGCCGGCTTGATCCGGACAATGCTTACCACCGACGGGTGCGCGATGTCGGGCAGGGGCGCGTGGTGTTTCCGGGGGGTATCTATGAAGATTATCGGGTCAAGTCGCTGCGGTTTCATGCGCGGGCCTATATCCACGGGCATCAGGTGGGTGGGACCAATCCGTCATTGGTTGAAGCACTTGGCGCTGGGAATGCAGTTATTGCCCATGACAACAGGTTCAACAGATGGACTGCCGGGCCGGGACAGAGGTACTTTTCAAGTGTTGCGCAATGCTGCGGCCATATTAACGATCTGGCGCGTGATGATGTGGCATTGCACGCTGCGGAAAAGGCAGCCCGTAAGCGCCACGCTAGCGAATTCCAGTGGGACAGTGTCTTAAAACAATATCAAACCCTTATGTTGGGTGATCTGCAGGCGGTTCAGATAGCAGCTGAATAGCTACCATAGGCAGGTATTTTTGTACCGAGGCTAACCTGTGTCAGTACTGGCACCAGCACGGCCTGATCCTGCATGGCGTCGCGCAGTTTCTGAACCCCGAATTTCAGGTCGATCTGCCCTGTCTCTGCCCATTTCACAACCAGGACTGTGGCATCAGCCTGTTGCGCGATATAGCGGGCATCAACCACCGGCAACAATGGCGGGGAATCTATGATGACGACGTCGTAGACTTGTTTCGCCTGGGTCAAGAGCGCCTTAAAGGTGACAGAGTTGATCAGCTGGTCGGTTGGGAAAGCACTTGGCTCGGCACCCATGATCAGCACCAAGTCGGACATGGTATCGCGGGCATAAAATGACCCCGTCAGTTTGGTGGTCGAGGCATCGACAAGATAATCAAGAAACCCGGTCTTGGGTTCAATGCCAAGATGGCGGTGAAGCGATGGTTTGCGCAGGTCCGCGTCAATGAGCAACGCCTTATGTCCCGCCTGCGCATAGGTGCGGGCAAGGGACAAGGCGGTGGTGGTTTTACCTTCATTGGCCAATGTCGATGTCACAAGAATGATCCGACCGCTTGTCAGTGAGTTGGCACTACTTTCGCGGGTGTTGGTTTTGATTGCTTGATCAACAACCGCCCGCAGATTACGCACCGATTCCGAAAACGCTGAAAGCGGTGCGTCAAAGACCAGGTTGGCGGCACTGATACTATCTGCTTTAGGCTCTGACGTTATCGGGATGGATGCCAAAGACGGGGTGAGTAATAGATCGCTCAGTTGGTCGGATGAGTAAATTCCACCAATGTAATATTCCTTCATAAATGCCAAACTTATGCCCAGACCAGAGGCCGCGGCCAGGGCTGCCAACAGCACAAGCGAGCGGTTTGGAAATGTAGCGGAAATTGGCGCTATAGCCGGTGATACAATACGGCTGTCGGCAATTTGAATGTTGGCCTGGGTGTCCAGATCGCGCATACGAGATAGCAAATTATCGTATTGGGCACGGGCGATACTGGTTTCTTGCTGGATTGAATAGATGTCGGTCAAAATGTCCGGTGATAGGTCGCGTGACAGCACGGTGCGGTGCAACTGGCTGCGCAGACTTGCGATGTTTTGGTCAATATCCTGACCTTGAGCAGATAGGTTTTGCAGGCCAGCTGTAGAATGCGCCATTAATTTGGCATCAAGCTCGGCAAGCTCTGATTGAAAATCTGCAGAGGTAAGTTGGGTGGTTTCACTGGGAAATCTGTCTAATAAAATAGCGCGTTTTGTCGCCAGATGCACAAGATCCGTACCCGGCAGTGTGTCGATCAAGGCGGACCAGTTCTGTTGCTGAAGCAGCCGTCTGGCGGTCTGCTGGTTCTGGATTATCTGGATTTTTTCATTTTCAGCCTGCTCTAGTTTGAATTGCAATAGGGTGAGCGCATTGGAACCAGTTTCGTTGGACAACCTGTCACGGTTTGCATCTAGAAACTGGTCAAACGCGGCTTCATATGATGTGAGCGACATACGGGCGGCAATGATCTGTCGGTTCAACACGTCGCGCGCGGCAAGTGAGCGGAAAATTTTTGCCTGAACCTGTTGGTCAATATAGGCCTGTGACAGTTTATTTGCGATATCGGCGGCTTTGTCAGGTGAGCGTGAAATAGTTGAAACTGTCACAAGGTAGGTCAGGCCACGGCGTCTTATGGTAGTGTTTTGCTTTAGCCTTTCCAATGTCTTGGCGGTAACGTGGCGGGCGTCTGGGGGGGAAGCACTGGCCAGACCAAAACTGCTGGCAAGCTTGTCGCGCAGGGATGGCTGGCTGCCAAATTCCGTGTCAGTTGCCAGTTTTTCGCTGGCAATCACCGCCAGCGCTATAGCGTCGGATTTTAGAATTTCAACCTCACTGTCAACGCGGGCATTGTCGCGCCCGGCGGTAGACGGAAAGGTGGTTCCGACGCTAAGTACATTTTGACTGTCGGGATCAACCAGGATCAGCGCGGTTGCGGTATAGGTCGGGGCGGCGACCACCAAGAATATGATGGCGATAGAAAAAACAGCAACCGCCGATGCAACGATGATCTGGTACTGGCGCCTGAGAAGCGCGCCGATGGTGCGGAGATCAATCTCTTTTACTGGTGTGCTAGATAACGTTTCCATTAGTTCTGTTCCTTCGGCGGTGCCGTAGGGCCAAGGCCAAGCGCCACCAGTGTGATAAGGAGAAATGTGTTGGCCTGAATTTCCAGGCTGAAATCCACCAGGGAATGCAGCGCGCACAGCACCAGTGCTGCATATCCAGCCCGGGCCATAGCGCGAGGGCTAGATTGTTGACGGGCCAGGCGTCGTAATTCGCGGGCGAGAATGATGCCGGCAACAATCGGTGCTGACCCCAGTATCACGCCGTATTCGACCCAGAGTGTCAGGTAGATGGAATGGCCTCGATCCCAAACAAATTCGGCTGTGACGGGGGGGCTGTGATACAGTTCATAGGCCAGCGAAAAGCTGTCCAGGCCAAAACCTGTCAACGGCCTATCAGCAATCATGCCAAATATCTGTCTGTATAGCGCGATGCGGGTTTCAGCGGATGCCTGAACATCAAAAAACGACTCTGGCACTCCCAGACCAAAAATCAGTAACGCAATCCCTAGCGCGCTAAACGCCGCTCCGCAAAGCGCCAGGGTTTGCAAGGCCCTTGGCTGTAGAACCATAGTCGCGGCGACAAGCGTTGCTGCAATACCCATACGTGATTGGGTAAGGATCAGGGCAAAGGCGATGATACCAATGGCGATGTGCCAATAAACGTGGATAGAATATGTTGGTCTATTAGTGGTTTGACCCGGCTTGCCGGTGATCAGGCTTAGCCCAAGAATGACACCCATTCCAAGGAATGTTGCAAAAGAGTTTTTGTTGATGAATGTGCCAGTGGCTTTGCCCAAGAATGCCGATTTATCGGTAATAAAATTTGTATCATTGAAGAATTTGAGCGTCAGAATTGCGAACAGGGCGTGAGCGGCGATGCCAAACAGAATGACAGATCCTACTTTTTCAGCCCTGCCAGGGAGGCGGGGTACTTTCAGGGCCAGCGTAAAAAAAATAATGTAGCTGGTCAGCCGAATGGCGGCAAGAAATGTGGCTGTTGGTGCAATGCTTAGACTGGGTAGCACAAGAATTCCCACCGGCGACTGAACCGAAATTCCGCCCCTAAGGGCCGGAAGCGGAAGGGCCTGATACACAGCAAAGGCGCTTAGAAGTGACCCGATCAAGACAACCAGACCGGCAGGGGTCGCAGTAAGGGGGGCATATGCAGGGCGCGAAACATGGATGACGGCAGCATACCACCCTAGGATAGTGGCCCAAAACATCCAGGCGACAGGATGATTGCTGGCCAGGGGTATCGGTGACATCAAAACGACAGCGGGTATAAGGGTGGTCGTGTGTCGTGCCCATTGCCAAACAGGGTATTGTGGGTGGGCAAAATCGGCCACTAGTGGTTGGGGCTTTGTTACAATTTGGTTTGGATTTGGGTCGAATATGCGCGCTAGATCGATCATGTTTTGGCCTGCTTTTGCCAAAGTTGGTTCAAAAACCGGACGCGATCTTCGGCGACAGCCCCAGCGGCGACAGAGCCCAATACAGAGCGGGACGTTGGTTTTCGCAGATAGTATGCCGCTAACAGCTCGGCCCCTGACTGGGTGCTCAGCAGGGTAATGATATCGGCGCGTAGGCCGGGGGTGTCACGGTCCGATATGTCAATCTGGTTCATGGCCAAGGCAAACCGGCGCTCTGCTAGCCAAGCTTCAAACGGGGCGTTTTTTTGGGAGTTTTCAACATGGATGGCACGGCCGTGTGTGTCACCCAGCTGATGGGCGGCAAGTGCTGCAACAAAGTGTGCGTGGCCATGGCTTGGCATCCAGCGCAGCGTGTTGGCAGCCACGCGGTTGCAATGCTGTGTGATCAGATTGAAGCTGGATGTCGGTTGCAGTAATGAGGTTGGCTCAGACAGTGCCGCGTCACAGGATAGCAATGCATTCTGGGTGGCGCGCAGCGACAGAAAAATATGTGGCAGGGATGATGTTGCCATATGGTGGGCTCGCGTTTCCAGGGGTGTTAGATTGCCCATTGATCGCAGTTCAAGCGCAAGGGCCCAGGCAGATACGGCCGTAAACGCGGTCAATAACAACTTTGAAAATGAAAGTTTCATGGATCACCGGAAGTTTTTTATCTTGGGCATCCGTCGGGCAGATAAGCAACCCAACCTTCCCTTGCTCAATTTAGATAAAATGCGAAATAACATTAAGAAAACATTAATCAATTTAAGTAGATAATGGTTCGTGGCTTGTTTTCACGGTGCTTGGATTCGCAATGGGAAGCTTTTCAGTTCTACTATCAGCGGGCGCATTAGGCATGCTGTTGGCTCAGCCGGCAGCGGCCCAGTCGGGGATTTTTGACGCTGACAGATTGCTGCAAATGTGCGCTGAAAGCTCTTGTGTTGATGGGGTGCAAATTTCGGTCGGCCAAATTTTATTGCTGAGATTGCCACCCGAGGAGTTTAATTCGCAATTGGGGGTGATCGCTTCGGTTTTGTTCCAGGCGGCTAAAACTGCGGATCAGGTGCTGGCAGATCAACTGGCACTGGGGCTGCGGTCCCTGTCCAAATATTCGACAGACGCAGTGCAACGTCAGTCATTTTTCAGGGTTGCAGAACTGGTGTCAAATGGATCGTCGGAATTGTTTGATCTAAATGCGCCATTTGCGGTCAGCCCGTCTTAGGAGCTAACCGGTGCATTTTGCTATCCCCATGGCAATCAATTGCCGGCCGCTAAATTCATGAAAACCAACGGTGCGAAAACGCCCTGTGTCCAGGAACCAGCTTCTGATCGGCTCCGGGTAATGGTCAGCCATCACCTGTGACCAGCGTTCAAAAGAGTCGGCATCAAGCGCAACACCGTGAAAGACAGAGCTGGGGCCGTGAAAACCAAAAAGAGTACGCGGCGTGATGCAGATGTCATTTAGTCTAAGGTACATGGTGCAGGCGGACATGCAAAATTCCCCACGTATTTCAACGCGAACGCCGCGGGTTTGATAGTTTTGTATCAGCAGGGCCCGTTCTATGACGCCACCGCCGCTGTCATCGCGAATAATAACCGTTGTATTGGCTGCCGCGAACAATGGTAGGCTAAAGGGTGCGCCAAACAGGGCCAAGGCCAATGGGACAGCCCCCACCCTGAGCAGCCGTCGCAATTTACAATAATTGAATGTCGCTTCGACCCAAAACACAGTGAAACCCCCACACCAATTCGCCGGTTTTTCGGCAAACCTCTTTGGCCCCCCACGGGCCATAGCCAATAAGTACCCGACCTTCGTGACAAAGGGGTTACTTTTTCAAAGAAAATTACACAATTAACATATTGGCAAAGTTTTCTGAGAATTGTTGTCGGAAAATTAAGAGGAATTTAACCAACAAAATACCATTTGGTACTCACTATAATTGGGTAAGCTAAGGTGCTTTCCCCTCCACTGCCAATGAGAGCTTCATCATGAGTTATACCTTTATTGACGATTTGCCGGGTGTGTCCATGCCGCTTTCCAGCCCGCAGGGATTGTATGCCAAAGGCGGTAAGCGCTTGGCCGATATTACGGTTGTGCTGCTTATTAGCCCGATCGCATTGCTGATTATTATGGCGGTCTGGGTATTGACGAGGATACAGGGAGGCAGCGGATTTTATTGTCAGCCACGGGTTGGTCGATTTGGGCGAACCTTTAGGTGCTGGAAAATTCGGACTATGGGGGATGATGCAGAAAGCAAACTATCTGATCTGATCGCAAAGAACCCGGATATAGAACGGGAATGGTCGATGACGCAAAAATTGTTGCACGACCCAAGAATAACCAGCCTGGGGCGCATATTGCGGGCCACAAGCATTGATGAGCTGCCTCAGCTTTGGAACGTTTTGATTGGTGATATGAGCCTGTTTGGGCCCCGACCGTTTATGCCTGCACAAAAGGGTCTTTATGATGAAAACCAGCAAAGCGCAGCGTATTACCGGTTGCGGCCGGGGATTTCGGGGCTTTGGCAGGTAAGTTCTAGAAGCAAGGGCGCGTTCACGGCCCGTGTTGATTTCGACGAAAAGTACGCCAGGAACATATCATTGTCTGGTGACCTGAGTTTGGCGTTCCGCACGATTGTTGTCGTGTTGCGTGTTACTGGAAAGTAGAAAATAGCGCATATTAGGTAAACTATTTCTCAGAAAACAATAATTTTACCTAGAAACCCCAATGTGTTAGGAAATGTCATAACTGTGATATGCTACTGTTGGCTGGCAATCTTGACTCTGGCGGTATAAAGTATTCATATATTCAAATACTAGAAGAAAATTTTGGGAGACTATCAAATGTTGGACCAAGTAAGCGATAGTGACATGAAAAATGCCAAGAGCATGTCAATTATTGTCACAAAAGGAACGCTGGACTGGGCGTATCCACCTTTCATTCTGGCAACAACGGCAGCCGCGATGGACGTGGAAGTCACGATGTTCTTTACGTTTTATGGGCTGGCCCTTTTGAAAAAAGATCTAGACCTGAAAATCACAACATTGGGCAACCCGGCGATGGAGTTTCCGATGATGGGTATGCATGTGGGGATGCCAAATGTCATGGGGGCAATTCCTGGTGTCGACCGGATGGCAACAACCATGATGAAGAACCTGATTAAGAAAAAGGGTGTCGCATCTATCCCTGAGCTGCGCGATGCCGCAGTTGAGAGTGATGTGAAAATGATCGCCTGCCAGATGACGCTTGACCTGTTTGAGATGGACAAGAAAGACATGATTGATGAAATCGAAATTGGCGGAGCTGCAACCTATATGGCTGGTGCGCTGAATTCCGACATCAATCTTTACATTTAACAACCGACGACCAAAGGAAAAGGTAAGCCAATGGCCAATCAAGAACTAAATGCAGAGGGTCTGAATTGCCCGCTGCCGATCCTGAAAGCAAAGAAAGCATTAAAGGGCATGGACGCTGGCGACATGCTTTCGATCCGGTCAACTGATCCGGGATCAGTTGCTGATTTTGCAGCGTTTTGCACCCAAACCGGCAATGAGCTAATGAGCTCAGACACCGAAGGTGACATATACTTGTTTGAAATCAAGCGCGGCTAACCTTGCCCATTAGAACGCAGAAAAGCCCCGTGCGTCGCGCGGGGTTTTTTAGTTTTCGGGTTGTTTTTTGTCGGCGACAAATTGCAGAAAATTGCTGACCCACGGGTTAGTCTGGGTGTTCCTAAGGTGACAGAATCCAGCCAGCAGGTTGTGTATGACAATGCCATCTTGTTTGCCATTGGTGCCATGACCGCGCAATATTTCACGGCCAAACAGAGTGTTGTCGCCAAGATCATCTATTCGGGCATAGTGAAACTCATGTGCAGGAAATGCCTGCGCTGCCAAGCCCCAGGGGTGGTCAGTCGTATCACTAAACCGGGTGTAACCACGGCCCTGCGGACGTTTTTGCATAATTGCATTACCGTCGATGACATCACACATCGGATATTGTTTTTCGCCCCATGTTATTGCGGCGCAAAGATACATTAGCCCGCCGCATTCGGCGTATGTCGGCAGGCCAGCCTGGATCGCGTTTTTGATGTCCGTACGCAAAGCGGTATTGGCAGCCAATGCAGCCATGTTCATTTCTGGAAAACCACCCCCGATAAAAAGGCCGTCAATTTCGGGTAAAGATGGTGCGTTGATTGCGTCAAAAAACACAAGGTCGGCGCCTTGGGAAATAAAGGCTTCCAGATCATCGGGATAGTAGAACCCAAAGCTGGCATCCCGGGGGATGCCGATTTTCAGCCCTGTAAATATGGGATTGGTAGCTTTGGGTTTGACGGCGGCCAGAGGTGGGGCAGTGCTGGCAATTTTTGCTAGTAGCTCCAGATCGACAGACTGCCCGATGATGTCTCCAAACCGGCGGATCATCTGGTCAAGCGCCCCGGTTTCGGCCGGTGTCGTCAGGCCAAGATGGCGCTCACCAATATCAAGGTCCGGGTTGTTCGCCACGGCCCCGATGACCGGGATGTCGGTATGGGCGGTGACGGCGGCGCGCAGCTTGCCTTCATGACGTGGGCCACCAACGCGGTTCAGGATGATACCGGCAATGTTCACATCCGGGTCGAATACCTGATAACCGATCAAAAGTGGCGCAATGCCACGGGTCATTCCTGCGCAATCGATCACCAGTATTGTCGGCAGGTTTAACTGTTTCGCCAGCTCAGCATTTGAATCACTGCCATCGGTATTAACCCCGTCGTAAAGACCCTTGTTGGCCTCTATCAGCGCGATACCGGCACCTTGGGACTTTTCAGCCAGCAATTGGCTGATCTCATCCGTTGTTAGAGTGTTGAAATCCAAATTGTAACAGGGGCGCCCGCTGGCCGTACTAAGCCACATTGGATCAATGTAATCCGGGCCTTTTTTGAAGCACTGAACGGTATGACCTTGGGCTGTCAGCGCGGCGGCCAGCCCTGTGGAAATGACGGTTTTTCCGGAAGATTTATGCGCCGCGGCGATCAGGAACCGTGCCATGCCCTAGCCCCTATGCAGGCTGCATTGCATTTCAGGTGCTGCCCGATGCAGTTTGCACATCAGATAGGGTGCTGGGCAGAATGCGCAACGCAACCGCACCAAACCCGGTTAGTGCCAGCGCCAGAGCGATGCCGCCAAGCCCCAGCAGCCATTCCACCATGGTAGGGGTGTAGCTGTTGATGGCCCCGTCAAAGAAGCTGCTTGATGCTTCATAGCCGGGGAAAATGTCCAGTGGTACGGCCTGACCGCCAACCACGATCACGTAAAGCTGGGCAAAGCCGCCAAGGATGATCAGCAATGACGCGATCAATGTATTGGCAGGTATTTTGTTCAGGCGCGGGTGGAACAACAGCAGGATGGGGATCAGACCGCCAAGGGCCACCTGTGCGACCCAAAACAGCATGGTGATCATACCGCCTGTCCGCAGAATAAAGGTTTCTACCACAGTGTGCTCTGCGACATATAGGTTGCTCAGGTGCTGAACTGTGGTGAAATATAGGACGGCGGCGGCGAAGACGGCCAACAGGTTGCCCATGCGTTTCAGCAGCAGCGGGCCAAATTCGCGCCCGGTGATGGCGCAGAGCAGCTTGGTCACCAATATGAATGTTGCCAACCCAAAGGAAAACGACATGGCGATGAACAGCGGTGCCATGATGGCTGCGTCATAGGCCGTGCGCGCCACCAGCCAGCCAAAAATGGACCCGGTGCCTGTGGTCAGCGCCAACCGCCACACAAAGGCAACAGTGCCCAGTATGCGTATGGTTTTAGGTGAAACTCCCCTGGCCATCTGAACATACAGGTAGGCTCCGACAATGGCGAAAAATCCGGTATAAAGGTAGATATTCCAGGAAAATATCGACACGAAATTATATTCGGTCATGGCCACTAAAATACGGTCCGGGCGGCCCAGGTCCAGCACGAGAACGGCCAATCCGCCTGCCAAAAGTGCAATCGCCATAAGGCCGGAAAGCCGTGCCATGGGTTTATAGGCTGTCTTGCCAAATACCGAGGCAATAGAGGCGACATTCAGCGCACCTGACGCCGCCACAATCAAGAAAATCGCAAACACATGGGGCAGGCCCCAAACAGTTTGGTTGTTCATACCGGTCACTATATGGCCGTGGTGTTCGACGAACCAGACGGCCCATGCGGCGGCGGCAATGAATGCGCCCATCAGCGCACCAAGCATCCAAACCTGGGGCGACAGTTTCATTTCCTGATATGTGATTGTTGCCATGTCGTTTCCCTACAGGTTCTGATACCGCACGCCGGCATTCAGGCCAAGATCAGCGCGCAAGGCGGTTGAAGGGTACTGGGAGAGCATTTTTGAAATTTCGCTCTCCGGGTCTTTCAGATCGCCAAACACCATTGCACCGTGGCCTGTTGCGTCACAGGCATCAACACAGGCCGGGCGTCCGCCCACGTCAATGCGGTGCACACACAGGGTGCAGCTTTCGACGGTGCCTTTGCCGCGGGGCGCGTGGGATTTTTGGTCGGTGACTTTTTCATGTACGAAAGAGCGCGCCTTAAAAGGGCAGGCCATCATGCAATAGCGACAGCCGATGCAGGTGTGCTTATCCACCAGCACGATGCCGTCGGTACGTTTGAACGATGCACCTGTTGGGCAGACATCAACGCAGGGCGCATCATCACAGTGTTGGCACATGACCGGCAGGGAAACTTCATAGCCGGTTTTATTGTCTTTCAGATCAACCTTGCGGATCCACTGGGCATCAGTTTCCGGGTTGCCGGTATTTTCCCAGCCGTTTTCGTCTGAACAGGCCGTGACACAGGCGGTGCAGTCGGATGCACATTTGTTAACATCAATTAACAGCCCCCAACGGTTGGCGGAACTGGCTGCGGCATTAGCGTCGCCGCCAAAAGCCATCAGGGTTACCCCGGGTGCCAGTGTAACTGTTGCCATTGCGGCGCCGCTTTTGAAAAAATCACGGCGGTTCATTTCACCGGGTTTTTTACTAAAATTGATGGCAGGCAGTTTCATTCGCTTACCTCTTCAATATAGCGGGCGAGTTCGCTTATATCAGGAACTTTCCCCAACAATCTGATCTGGACTTTAGGGTCTGGTTTGGAATTGTGACACTGAAAGCAATCAATTTTCACCGCTGCATATTCATGGCAGGTCCGGCAAAAATGCCGCTCATTTTCTACCGATATAGGCAGGGCATCCGGCCCGGCAACCACGTGACATGCGACGCATTCTTTCAGCGAATATTTGATGTCTCGGTTGCCCAAACGCATGGTTTGATCGCGATCATGGCGCATCAAATTCATGTGGTTGATACGCATAAAGGCGTTGCCCTCTGGGTGTGGATCACCCAGAGCTTTGGGAACATCCAGGGTTTGCGCAGTGGCGCAGCTGCCCAAAAGGGCAACCCAGATCAGGAAAGATGCAAGCAGTCGGACCATTTAAGCGCCAAGTCCCATCTTGATATACCCGGTTGGGCAGACATCGGCGCAGATGTGGCAGCCGATACATTTGCCATAGTCGGTGTCCACATAGCGCCCGACAGTGCGGTCGGATTTCTTAACCCTAAATACCGCATCCTGCGGGCAGAAGATCACGCAGTTGTCGCATTCAAAGCACATGCCGCAGGACATGCAACGCTCGCCCTCTTTTTGGGCCTGTTCTTCGGAATAGGCGATGATGCGTTCTTCAAAGTTGCCAAGGACGTCTTCGCCTTCAATATGAACTTCGTCGCGCACGCCGCGGGCTTCAAAAGGGAAGTGGCCTTTGTATAGTTCGGTATGCTTGATGATTTGCGAATTGCCGCGGTCTTCATAGTTGTGAACCGAGAATTCAGCAGAATCTGTGCCGCGCAGGGGTTCATGATCAAACGCTGCCGGGTCTTTGCCGCGTTGGTGCAGTTCTTCCAACAGGTTAAAGTGGCTGACATCGACGCTTGGACGCTTGGCAATGTCGCCATCATCCAGAAAATCGGTGATGGTTTGGGCAGCAATGCGACCGTGGCCAATGGCAGTGGTCAAAAGGTGCGGCTTAATGATGTCGCCGCCGGCAAAATGTTTGTCGTGGCCTTTGACCTTATAATCCGACGCAATGTCGATAAAACCGCGCCCGGCGTCCATGTTTTCAATGCCGTCAAAATCACCAGCCTGACCGATAGCCGAGATAATGATATCGCATTCAATCTCAAATTCGGTGCCTTCAATGGCTTCGGGCCTGTTGCCCTTCATTGTACATTCGCACAGTTTCAGGGCGATGGCCTTGCCATCGGCGTCTTTGATCACTTCAAGCGGCATAACGCTGCCCTTGATGTCTACACCTTCGCGCTTGGCGTCTTCACGTTCATGTTCAGCGGCTGTCATTTGTTCAATGGGGAACAGTGAGGTCAGCGTGGCTTTCATACCTTCACGGGTCAGAACATGGGCAGCATCCTGGGCGGTAAAGTCGATCAATGTGCCGTCGGAATGTTCAGTTTCGGCAACGTTGGTTATATGGCCCAAGCGGCGGGCAACAGATGCTACGTCGATCGATGTATCACCACCGCCAACAACCACGACACGGTTTGCGGTGCCCAAAACCCAGCCTTTGTTAAAGGCGTCCAGAAACTCGATACCATTGATACAGTTTTCAGTGCCTTCCCAGCCCGGAACAGGCAAGGGGCGGCCGGTTTGCGCGCCAAGCGCCCAGAATATTGCATCAAACCCGTCTTCTAGCTCTTTGATGCTGACGTCTTTACCAACGCGGGTGGACAGGCGCACATCAACGCCCATATCGATGACGCGGCCAATTTCGGTATCCAGCATGTCACGGGGTGTGCGGTAGCCGGGGATGCCATAGCGCATCATGCCGCCCAGTTTGTCATTGGCTTCGAACAGTGTAACGCTGTGGCCTTCGCGGCGTAGGAAATAAGCGGCTGCAAGGCCCGCTGGACCACCGCCGATAACGGCGATTTTTTGACCGGTATCTGTACCGATCTCGGCCAGTTTTACGTTGTTTTCATTGGCCCAGTCGCCCACGTATTGTTCCACCGCATTGATGCCGACGTAATCGTCTACCTCATTGCGGTTACAGCCGGCTTCGCAAGGTGCCGGGCAGACCCGGCCCATGGTGGCCGGGAACGGGTTGGCGTCGGCCATGCGCTGGAACGCATATTCTTGCCAGGCCATGCCTTCGACAGGTGGCTTGTCCATGCCGCGCGCAATTGCCAGCCAGCCACGAATTTCGTGACCCGAAGGACAAGACCCCTGGCAGGGCGGGGTTTTATGGATGTAGGTTGGGCATTTGTAGGATGTATCTTTCTTGAAGATTTTATCTTCAAGGTCCCAATCGGCCTCAGTCTCACCGGCTTCATAGCGTGTGAATGTGGGGTTTTGGTCGCTCATGGGGTTTCCTCCGCTGTGGCCGTATCTGGCCCGTCAGTTTCTTGGCCGTCAAGGATGACGGCGTTGGCTACCAGTTGGTGAACGGACATGACGTTGTCCATTTCATAGCCGAATTTCGGCATCACCTTGGAAAACTGGGTTTTACAAATTGCACATATGGCGGCCATGTGGGTGACGCCGTGGTCTTTGGTGACCTGTTGCAGTGCAGTCATTCTGGGCTTGGCACCTTTGATGCGCAAATCCATCAGGTCATCAGTTAATAATCCGCCACCACCGCCGCAACAGAACGTGTTTTCGTGGGTGGTGTCAGGGTCCATTTCATGGAATTCGTTGCACACCGCTTTGATCACAGCGCGGGGCACATCAAATTGACCGCCTTCCTTGCGACCCATGGATGACCCACGTGCGACATTACAGCTGTCATGGAATGTCATGACGAATTCATCGTTTTTGGATTTGTCGATCTTTAGCTTGCCGGCTTCAATTTCATCCAGCGTAAATTCAAGAATGTGCTGCGGGATCGGATAGTTCTGATCCAGAAAATCAAACGGTCCCGCCAGTGTGTTCAGGAACGAATAGGCGACGCGCCAGGCATGGCCGCATTCGCCGAAAATGATCCGCTTGACGCCAAGGTCCTTGGCCGCCTGCCGGATGCGCCAGGATACTTCGCGCATGTTTTCGTAGGAACCGATGAACATGCCAAAATTAGCGGCTTCTGAGGCGTAGGAACTGATGGTCCAGCTAACGCCTGCGGAATGGAACACCTTGGCGTAGCCCAACAAACCTTCGATATGGGGTTCGGCAAAGAAGTCTGCGGATGGGGTGATAAGCAAAACATCAGCGCCCTGAACGTCCAGCGGCAGTTTGACTTCTACCCCGGTTTCATCAAACAGGTCTTCTTCCAGATCTTCCAGCGTTGCGCGCAATGCCTTGGGGTTCAGGCCCAGGTTGTTGCCGGTTTTCTTTAGCTTGGCGATGATCTCGTTGCAGTATTTTTGCCCGACACCGACAGTGTCCAGAATTTCACGCGCCGCCATGGAAATTTCGGCTGTATCAATGCCAATGGGGCAGGAAACAGCGCAGCGGCGACATTGCGAACACTGGTGATAATAGGTGTACCATTCATCCAGAACTTCGCGGGTTAAATCGCGCGCGCCAACCAGCCATGGGAAATGTTTCCCGGCGAATGTGTAGTAGCGTCGGTAGACTGAGCGCAGCAGGTCTTGGCGGGCGACCGGCATGTTTTTTGGGTCAGAAGTGCCAAGGAAGTAATGGCATTTATCGGTGCAGGCGCCGCATTTTATGCATGTATCTAGATAGACCTGAAAGGCACGGTTGGTTTTGGCCAGCTCGCCCATCTTGGCGATGGCGACTTCTTTCCAGTCGTCGATCAGTTCGCCGGGGAAGCCCAGTGGTTCGTTATGGGCCGGGGCTGCTTTGAATGTATTGGTGTCCATCATGGCACCGCATTCAAGTTTTGGAATCTCGAAAATTTTATCGACGCTGCCGAAGCCTTCGACTTGGTCTTTATCCAATGGTGCCATGACTATTTATCCCCCGCTTCAGGAATGCCTTCGGGCAGGGGTGGCAATTGGCTGGCCCAGGCTGAAAGGTGGCGGAATTCGCGGGCATTATCGACCTGGGTGCGGCTGGGTGAAAAGAACAGGCCCGGTGCGTGCATCAGTTTGGAAATTGGGAAGATAATCATCAAGATCACCACCAGCCCCAGATGGATTAACACGCCGGGTTGGGTGGGGAGTTCAAGTATTTGAAAGCTCATAAGTCCAAGCATGAATGCTTTCACCGCAATGATATCTACTGGCATGACGAATTTCATTGCCGCACCGCTGGCGGCGATCCCAATCAAAAGCGCCAACATTAGGTAATCGGACGGGGCTGATATATAGCGGATACGTTGTACGATAATGCGGCGCACCATCAACCCGCCAAGGCCTGCGAGCATGGCAAACGAGGCATAGACACCGATGGGTTGGATCAGATCGACCCACCACCACACCGGTTGGGTGAAATAGCGTAGGTGGCGAAGCAGCACCAGCAACATGCCGTAATGGAACAGAATGGCGAAGATCCAGATCCAACGGTTGGATTTGAACAGGCTTTGAAACATGAAAACTTCGCGCATCATCCGCATCACGACACCACGCCGCGTGCGCGGTGCCGGTGATACGGGTATCTTTAAGGGGGCCGGGGTGCGGGCGTATTTAAACACCTTCATGCCTGTGCCAACGACCATCAGGATCGTGGCGATATAGAACAGCACTGCATATACCGTGGAAATCACGATAGACCCTCCCTGGGAAATTTCAAAGCCCTAAGGCTTTGAAATAAATCGTTTAAACGCAGCCTGTTGGCTTTGGTAGGCCAGCGATCTTACAGGCTTGCTTGGCTGGACCGTATGGGAACAATTCGTACATGTACTTGTTGTTGCCAATTTCTGGGCCCATGGATTTCTTGATCGACTTGATCAAAACCCGCACAGCCGGAGCAATCTGGTACTCTTCATAATATTCACGAAGAAAGTTCACCACAGCCCAGTGCTCTTCGTTCATCGCGACCTCTTCGGCGTCTGCGATCACGTTGGCCAGATCTTCTGTCCAATCGCTAAGTGTGGTGATGTAGCCTTCTTCATCATGCTCAACTGTTGTGCCGTTCACATCGTATGACATATTAAGTTCCTCTTGGTTTAATTTCTTAAGTTTCTTTTGATTTCAAAGCCATGCCTGCGTGCGATCGCTTTTGGCGGCCAGTTCGACAAACCCGCTATAGTCCACCGATGTTATTCCGTCGAGCATGCGTCCGGTGTCCAGCCCGCGTGCCGCAAAGTCTGGGCCTAAAACGCAGAGCGAAACCGCGCCGCTACGTGCAGAAAGTGCGTCAGACACGTTCGTTCCGGATGAGGCGCCATAAACACCGTCTTCAATCATCAATACCGTGTCACCGTCCTTGGCGTGGGCAATGCAGCTTAGCAATGCGCCGGTGGCAAAGGGGGATTTGTTAACTGTGTGTAATGTTCCCATGATTTTCCCCTAAAAGCTTAGCACAACGTCTTGATCTGCCATCACATCGGCCATTTCGGCGCGACTGATGATGCGGATCGACGGTTTTTCGGCGTAATCGTCATCTTCGTCTTCCCAGATGATTTCCTGTAGGTCGTCAGCCGTCAGGCCGCGCTCATCCAGGCTTTCCTGTTCCACGAACAGCTTGGTGACTTCATAGTCACCCAATGCGCGGAACGTGGGCGAGAAATTCTTGATACCGATTTCCTTGGTGTCCTGACCTTTGGTCAGTTGGAACACGCCGTCGTCAAGAAATGCCAAAGACACATCCTGATCAAAGGCGGCACCGATTAGCACCACTTCTAGGCTTTCCAGCGCATAGATGGTGCCATAAGGCGCCTTGCGGTTCACGTAGAGGAATTTTTTGATATTTTCTGACATAATTTTCCCCTAGTCCCCGAACGTCATAAGACGATCAGTCTGGATGCCCATTTCGATCAACTGGCCAAGGCCGGAAATCCGGAAACCATCGGCGATATTGTTGGCGTCTTTGCCCTGGCGTGTCGCTTCGTTTTCATCCAGCAGGCCACGGCGTTGTGCTGCGGCAATGCAGATCACCAGATCTACGTCATGTTCCTTGGCCAATGCTGACCATTGCTGCTGAATGTTGCGTTCATCCTGCGGTGGGATCGACAGGCGGGTGCCCACGTTCACACCGTCATGATAAAAGAACACACGCGGTATTTCATGCCCGGCCTCAAGCGCGGTTTTGGCAAAGTTATATGCCGTATCCGACGCTTGATGCGTGTAAGGGCCTTCGCTGACGACTATTCCAAACTTCACAGTAACAACCCCTTAGAAATGGATGTGCGCCGAGGCGTTCATGGTTTTGCGAGAGCCATCCCATGTGTCCAGATGGTGCTTGGTGAAAGCCAGGTCAGTCATGTCAAAGAAACGGTTCCAACCGATACGGTCGATCCATTCGCCCATGCGCTCCCAGTGCTTGGCGTCGGCTTTGTAGGCTTCAACAATTCTGGCAACCACGGCTTTAACTTCCGGCCAATGGGGCGGGTTGTTGGGCAAGTTGGCGACAGCCAGCTTATGGAACGTTGGCTTGGTTCGGGCATTTGAATGCTTGCCACCAACCCAGATCGCAATCTTGGTGCTTTCAGCGCTGTTGATCTGCATTGGCGGGCACGGCGGGTAACAGGCGCCGCAGCAAATGCATTTCTTTTCGTCAATTTCCAGCGTCGGCTTGCCGTCAACCATGGCGGGGCGGATCGCCGCAACCGGGCAACGGGCCACAACGGCGGGGCGTTCACAGACGTTGGCAACCATATCATGGTTGATTTTCGGCGGCTTGGTGTATTGCACGTTGATCGCAATATCGCCCTGGCCGCCGCAGTTGATCTGACAACACGAAGTGGTGATCCGCAGGCGGTTTGGCATCTTTTCCTGAATAAATTCAGCGTGCAGATAATCCATCAGGCCCTTCACAACACCAGAGGCGTCAGTGCCCGGAATATCGCAATGCAGCCAACCCTGGGTGTGGGATATCATTGAAACCGACGCACCTGTGCCGCCAACAGGGAAACCTTCAGCACCAAGTGCCTGGATCAGTGGCTCTACCATTTCTTCTTTGGAGACCATGTATTCAATATTTGAACGGGTGGTGAAACGCACGTGACCTTCGGCATACTTGTCACCGATGTCGCAAAGCGTGCGGATGGTGAAAACATCCATCTGGCGCTGGGTTCCAGCACGAACTGTGAAAATTTCATCGCCTGACTTAGAGACGTGACGCAAGACACCTGCTTTTGGACGCTCATGCCAAGCCCAGGCACCGTGGTTTTCTTTCATCACCGGGTGCATGTACTGGTAATGGTCCGGCACGCCAATTTCATCGGCTGCCCTTGGCTTCACTTTTTCTGCGACTTCGTTCATTTCTGCTCTCCCTATTCGCGGACCGGATTAAGGGCGCGAATTAATTCTGTTTGACCGGTAGCTGGTGCAGGCTATTCGCCTGCAACCGTCATACCTGCTTCCAGTGCTTTACGTTCAAACCACTTGGCTGCTTCATCATCAAAGTCATCGGTGCGTACATAGCTGGATGTGCGCGGGTGGTTGACCATGTTTGGATCAGCCTCAACGCCAACTGCCTCCAGGAATGCCGGTAGGCCGATACGGTCGATGGTTTCACCAATGCGTTCATGCTCTAGTGCGTTGTCCGCAAAGAATTCGATGCAGGTTTCAGCAAATTCTTCCAGCTCTTCATAGTCTTCGTCGGTGTCCAGCTTCATGAATGGCACGATCATTGTGCCCATTAGGTCACCAACTTTCAGCGAGCGCTTGCCGCCGATCATGATCGAAACGCCCTTGTCGTCGCCGACGGACAGGGCCTTGGTCATGACATTGATACAGTGCATGCAGCGCACGCAGCTTTGGTTGTCCACATCCAGCGTGTCATCATCGTTCAACGACAGCGCGCGGGTTGGGCACATGGATACAACAGTGTCGATCATGTATTTGCGGCCAACCTTGGCGACGTGTTCTTTGACCTTTTCCTGATCAACCTTCATATCGTCGCGCCATGTGCCAATTACGGCAAAGTCAGCGCGGTGAATGGCGTTTACACAGTCATTGCCGCAGCCCGAAAATTTGAATTTAAACTTATATGGCAGGGATGGGCGGTGCATTTCGTCCAAGAAGCGGTTGATGACGCCGCGATGCGCGCGGGCTTCGTCATAGCAAGATTGCTCGCAACGGGCAGCACCTACGCAGCTCATCGAGGTCCGCAAAGCAGGGCCCGCACCGCCAAGGTCAAAGCCCAGCTCGTTCAATTCATCAAACGCATGCTGTGTCGCCTCGGACGAGCAACCCTGGAACATAATGTCGCCAGACTGGCCGTGAAACGCGATCAGGCCGGAACCGTGACGCTCCCAGATGTCGCAAAGTTTGCGCAGGATGTCAGTTGTATAGTGAAAACCTGGGGGCGGCATAACACGCAGGGTGTGGAATTCTTTTGATTCTGGAAATTTGTCGGCAACTTCGGAAAACCGGGGAATAATACCGCCGCCATATCCGTAGACGGACACTGTGCCGCCCTTCCAATAGCCTAGACGGTTTTCATATGAATGCTCTAACTGACCCAAAAGGTCGTTCATCATCGGGGCGTATTTTTCTTCTTTTGAATCGCGAAGACGCTTAAGGCCTGTAACGAAAGAGGGCCAAGGGCCATCTTCCAACTGATCCAACATAGGTGTCGGGTGTTGCTCGACCTGTTTGGACGCATCGTCCATCGAATCACCATCTTTCATCAGTTTTCTCCCTTACGTTCTGTTCGCGCTGCCCGGTTGGGGCAATTTGTCGTTACGACGTGCACACTTACTTATATGTTAAAGCTAAACTTTCAGCGTATTTGGTTCACCGGCCTTAATAGTACCATATATCATATCCTATTTTTATATTACAATTATTGAATGTAAAGGCAAACCTGTGTAAATCTTATCCAAATGTATTGAGCGGGATGTTACATAATGGCATTAAGATATAGCAAATTAGCCAGCATGTGTGGGAAAAATCAATGGGCGTAGCTATGCGGCAATCGGACGCTCAATTCTCTTGGGCAACAGGGCCTGACGGGCTATATCAGGCGTGGCGTTCCCAAAAACTTGCAGCTGTGGCGCAAATTTCAGAGCCAACAAAGCCAATAGAGATTCGCAGTCTTGGCGCGCCTTCATCTGCCGAAATTGCCGAAATCACCCGCCGTTGCCAGGTATTGAACGCCGTTCCCTATGCCAGCGACCAGGATGCGGATCAGCCTGACATCATTCGGAACCAACTGCGCGGTTTCACCCAGGCATTCGGCTTGCAGATAGCCGAAACCCACAGATCTGCCGGGCAACAGGGGATCGTTGCGTTGCAGCAAAGTCAGAAAAGCAATCAGCGCGCCTATATTCCATACTCAAAAAAGCCGATGAACTGGCATACTGATGGGTATTATAATGGGCCGGACGAAAAAATCCGCGCCATGGTGCTGCACTGTGTGCAACCGGCCAAGGATGGTGGGGTAAACCAGTTTTTGGACCCGGAAATTGCCTATATTCGTCTACGGGACGAAAACCCAAGCTATATAGATGCGCTGATGCACCCGCGCGCCATGACCATACCTGAGAACCAAGAACCAGGTGGTACATTGCGCCCTGTCAGCATTGGCCCGGTATTTCTTAAGAACAGTGAAGCCGGGCATTTGGAAATGCGTTATACAGCGCGAACCCGCAGCATTGCCTGGCGCAAAGATGCACTGACCCAAGAGGCCGTTGAGTTTCTGGGTGGCGTCCTGCGTTCGGATGATCCGTTTATTCAAACTATTAAGATGCAAGCTGGCGGGGGTGTATTGTGCAATAACTCGCTTCATAACCGGACTGGGTTTGATCCCAATCTAGACACGGACAGCGACCGATTAGTGTTTCGGGTTCGCTTTCACAATCGCGTTTCAGGGAGTTAGAAATGGCTAAGCTAAGTGACTTAATAATACAGCATCCGGAGGTCGACAGTTTTGGTAAGCTGGAAAACCTGGTGGCCCATGCCGGTGAATCCGGGCAGATGTTTCTAGAATTCGATGTAAAGCCTGACTATCGAGACACCCCCAAAAAGTGGGAGTGGCGTCTTGAGGCTGTGTTTGCACGTGGGCTGAAATATGACTGATGAGGTTATCACCCAACTGGGCGAGCTTGAGCTGCCGTTTGGCCGATATGTTAACATCAAGAATGTAGAACATGCTTCCGGGCTGAATATGCTGCGCTTGACACTGCGTGAAGGGCGGCGGTTTACCATCGTTGATCTTGATGCGAAATCTGCGGAAAAACTGGGCGATCTGATGGCGCGCTGGGCCAGCGTGTCCGGTGCGACTGATTGATAAAATAAAGGCAATATAACATGGACTATCTTCCGATATTTCTGGACATTGATGACAAGGTTGTCGTTGTCGATGGTGGCGGCACGGTTGCGGCCAGACGTGCAGAGCGGGCCCTGCTATGCGGTGCCAAGGTGCATGTTTTTGACCCGGACCTGAGCGATGAGTTCAACGACCTGCTTACCCACGATAACCTGACCCATTTCCCCCGGGCGATTAACGCAGGTGATGTTGCTGGGGCGATCGTGGCCTATGGTGCATCAGAAGACGACGCGCGCGACAAAGTGCTGTTTGACGCGGCAAAGTCGGCGGGGGTTTTGTCAAACGTCGCGGATGTTGCTGAATATTGCGACTTTATCACCCCATCTGTGGTGGATCGCTCCCCTTTGGTGGTGGCCATATCGTCGGGCGGAACCGCGCCGGTCATAGCCCGCATTTTGCGGGCCCGTATAGAATCACTGTTGCCACCTGCCTATGGCCGCATGGCGCATTTCATGGGAAAATTCCGCGCCGAAGTGTTGGCTAAGATCAACAGTACCACCGCACGTCGACGTTTTTGGGAACGCATGATCGATGGCCCGGCGGGCGATTTGTTCTTGGCCGGGGATGAAGCCAGTGCAACCAGCCACCTACAGGCGGCACTGTTAGATGACAGCGCGCAAAACGGCACTGCCTCAAAGGGGGAGGTTTACCTGGTGGGGGCTGGGCCGGGGGATCCTGATCTGCTGACATTCAAGGCGCTTCGTCTTATGCAGCGTGCGGATGTTGTGCTTTATGACCGTTTGGTCGGGGATGAAATTGTTGATCTGTTGCGCCGTGACGCCGAGCGAATTTACGTGGGTAAACTGCCTAACCAGCACACGATGTCCCAGGAAGATATCAGCCAGCTGATGGTGGATCTGGCCAAAAAGGGCAAGCGGGTGTTGCGCCTGAAGGGAGGCGATCCATTTGTCTTTGGGCGCGGTGGTGAGGAAATTGAAACCTTGGCTGAAAATGATATTCCATTTCAGGTGGTTCCGGGGATAACAGCCGCATCAGGTGCCACTGCCTATGCTGGCATTCCACTTACCCATAGGGATTACGCCCAGGCTTGCGTGTTTGTAACGGCCCATGGGCGCGAAGGCGTGCTGGGCTTGGATTGGGATGTATTACTGCGGCCAGCCCAGACCGTGGCGGTTTATATGGGGCTTTCAAGCCTAAAGGACCTAAGTGAACAGTTCGTCAACCGCGGTGCCAATCCTGACACCCCGGCGGCTATTATCGACAATGGCACCCGGCCCAATCAAAAGGTGGCCGTCGGCACTGTTAGTATGCTGCATGAATTGGCAGTTCAAAATGAACTGACCGGCCCGTCGATGATCGTTATTGGTGATGTTGTGCGGTTGCGCGAAAAGCTGCGCTGGTTTTCGGAGCATGATACAGCCAGATATTCTATGGGCCTGAGTGCGAAAGAGGCACTTTAGCGGCAGTAAGGTCTAATTTCTTACCATTGGGCAAAAGTGTTTTGCCTAACATACAATCACATGCTAATTTGTGAAAGTGTTAGGCAGGCGCTTTGAGAACCGTGACTGGGTCACGGGGATACAGCGACAATAGATGGGTGGAAAATGCTAGAAACTTTGAAAGAAATCGTCGTTGAAAATCCGGGGTTCTACGTCGGCTGGGGCGGGCTGCTTATAGGCATAGTATTTGGTGTAATCGTTTACCGCACTAATTTTTGCACCATGGGCTCTATTTCCGATATTTTGTCATTTGGCGACTACAAGCGGTTCAGGTCGTGGTTGTTGGCTGCTGCCGTCGGGATTTTGGGCGTTGGGATGCTGGAATATATCGGCGTCGTTGACGTGGCCGACTCAATTTATCTGACCCCAAATTTTGGCTGGTTGGCTAACATAGTTGGCGGGCTGATGTTTGGGTTCGGCATGGTTTTTGCAGGCGGCTGTATCAGCCGCAACTTGGTTCGCGCTGGCGGTGGAGACCTGCGATCACTTGTGGTTCTGATGTTCACCGGCGTTTTTGGTTTCATGACAATCGGCGGATTGTTGGGCCCATTACGTGTAAGCCTGTTTGGCCCGGCAACGCTTGATCTGACCGGGCGTGGAATGGCAACCCAAGGTGTTGATGAATTTTTGGCGGCCGCATCCGGTATGGGGCTGGCGGGCGCGAACACCGCAGCCGTTTTGGTGCTGGCGGGCGCGATACTGGTGTATTGCTTCAAAGATGCTGGGTTCAGAACATCGCCGAACCACATATTCGCGGGTGTAGGAATTGGGCTGTGCGTTGTGGCTGGTTGGTTCCTGACCGGCTTGGCCCAAGACGAATTCGCGGATGTGCCGGTGCAACTGACGTCACTGACTTATGTGCGCCCCACCGGTGATACACTGGACTATATGATGCGATTTACTGCTTTGGGCGCACCGGGGTTCGGTGTGGTGACGTTGATTGGTGCGCTCTTGGGTGGTTTTCTGGGCGCGCTTTCACGCGGACGTCTGCATTTGACTACTTTTGCGGACAAAAAGGATTCTATCCGCAATATGTTTGGCGCGGCATTCATGGGAATTGGCGGCGTATTGGCATTGGGCTGCACGGTTGGTCAGGGGCTAACCGGTGTGTCCACACTGGCGGTCGGCTCATTCATCACACTTGCCAGCATTATTGGCGGCGCAGTTGCCGGTGTGAAATCTTTGGAATTTCTACTGTTGCGTGACTAAACCCAAGCAGCCCTGGGCATGGGATGGGCTTGCCCAGGGTCTCAGTCGTCGTCTTCTTCATCACTTAGAAGTGTCGCGACCTTCAAGGCTATGGATTTAAATATTTCAGCATGTGGGCCGTCCGGGTCTGAAACCACGACCGGTTTGCCGTCATCCGAGAACCGCCTGATATCCATGTGAAGCGGAATTGCACCAAGGAACAGAAGGTCAAGCTTGGCGGCCTCTTGCTGGGCACCACCATGGCCAAATATGTCTGATTTCTCACCACAGTGTGGGCAAACGAACGTGCTCATATTTTCGATGATGCCGAGAATTGGGACATCAACGCTTTTGAACATCTTTAGCCCCTTGCGGGCGTCAATCAATGCAAGGTCCTGCGGCGTTGAGACGATGACAGCCCCGGCCAGCGGCACCTGTTGCGCCATGGTAAGCTGGGCATCGCCAGTTCCCGGTGGCATATCAAGCACCAGAATATCCAATTCACCCCATTCAACCTCTCGTACCATTTGCATCAGCGCGGACACGATCATTGGGCCGCGCCAGATGACGGGGGACTCTTCATCCATAAGGAAACCCATGGACATCACCTTGATGCCGAATTTTTCCATTGGGATGATACGGTCGTTTATGATCTCAGGGCGTTGGGTTATCCCCAGCAGGCGCGGGATGGACGGGCCGTAGATATCGGCGTCTAACAGGCCAACCCTTAATCCAAGTGATTGCAAGCCCAGGGCGATGTTCACGGATGTGGTGGATTTGCCGACGCCGCCTTTTCCGGATGCAACCGCCAGAACCGATTTGACGCCAGGAATGGAACCCGCAGCAGGGCGCATGTCTGGGCCAACCGGGCGATCAGGCTTTGATTTAAGCTTTGGTGGGGCTTTGGGGGCGGGTGTTGACGTGTCTTTTTCTGACGTCAGAGCCACAAGCACGTTTTCAACGCCGTCAACCTTCATTACTTCTGTTATTGCCTGGTATCGCAGCCCGTCCAGTTTGTTCACCAGCGATTCCGGGACGGTTATTGAAAAAATAACTTTGGACCCATCGATCGTTAGGCCAGAAATCAACCCTGCGGCGACTATATCAGTCTTCATACCAGGGATAGGTACGTTCTTAAGTTGATCCAGTATTTGTTTCTTCATCTAATCCCCCAAGCGGTGCCGCTGGCTGCAATATATTATTCACATTCATTAAGTAGAATATAACCTTGACCTAGGCAAGTAAAACCGACCATAGGCGAATCCCCATTGGTATACCCCCAAAAGAGCCGCCCAGCCCTTTGTGGCAAGCTAATATTGCAGCACTAGGGCAACACTTTCGCCAAGTTTTGGAAAATCGTCTGTAATATAGCGCGGAAACAGACTGTTGAAAGCCTGATTGCAACCTGGGGTGGATATTCCTGACACATTCTAATGACTGGTTTTCGACCTAGAATGTGGCTATCTCGGCAACAGTAGCGAACTGATTGACCATGAAATAGAGCCTTCCAGCAGAATGGGCGGTGATTGTTCGGGAATGGGAGATTATTAACGAATTGTTAAGGGAGTATCAGAGGATTTTTGTATTCTGAAAAGGAATCGACGTCTTATTTGACGCCTTATTGTTGCCCGACACAGTGCGTTTATCACCGTCAGGAACTAAATTAATTGTAATGGAAGCTGTCGAGTACGGCATTTTACCCTGACCAGTTTTTGCAGTTCCTTGGGGCGCATTTGTAGTGTCACAGTAAAGAGTGAGAGTAATGAGTATGTTTGTAAATAGTAATTTCCCGTCGGCAAATTCACGTCGGCCCAAGGTTGTCAGCGAACGGTTGAAAGACCTCGCTGGCAACAATCGGACCCAAAATGGCCAAATTAATGGATTTGGTCCAATGGCGCGTATCACAACCGCTTTTGGTCAAGTGCATGCCCAAACCCTGCGCGAGCGGGATAGGGTTAGGACAAAAAGGGGTGAATTCCTTACGATAACCTCAATTGATCGTATGACCCTGGATGCTGATTACCTAAAATATCATCCAGGCGCTCAGCCCATACTTATCCGGGCTGGCGCGTTCGCGCGTGGGATCCCAGCGGCTGATATCGTTTTGGCACCTTTCCAACGTTTGGATGCCAGCCAGGAATTTGTTTCTGCCGGAGCAGATAAAGCAATTGATGCAATTCACAAACCGCATGTTTATCGCAAATCGGAAAGTATGATCACTTACACGGTTTTCCAATGCGAAAGACCGGCGACAGTTTGCTGCGAAGGTTTGTGGGTGGAAACCTAGCCCTAGGCTAGAATTGGTGCCGCGATTGACGCTTTTGAAATCACATACTCATAGTGTGAAAACAGCTGGTCCAGATGTGCCGTTTCTGAAAACCGCTTCAACGCGTCCTTTAGGGCATTGCTTGACAGACGGTCGTGGTCGGCCATGCAAATTTCGCTGACCGCGGCTGCCAGACTGTCTTGATCACCGGCATCAAATAGCGCACCGTCTATACCCGGTTGGATAAGTTCGGGTATGCCGCCAATTCTGGCACCGATCACGGGACGGCCCAGTGCCTTTGCCTCTAGTACAGACATCGGGCAGTTTTCGTTCCATTCTGACGGAACAACAACTGCACGGGCGCGGCTGATAAGCTTGGTAAGGTCAGAACCGGTTTGAAAGCCGACATATTCAATGGTGTCGATCCGGGAAATCTGATTTTCCAGCGCCCCGCGCCAGTCACCATCCCCGGCAATGATCAGCCTCTGCCCACATTTTTTGAATGCGTTAATCAGTGTCTGCATGCCCTTAAGCTTTTCAAGCCGGCCAAAGAATAGAAAGTAGCCATCATGGCCGGGCGCAACGTTTGGCTGGCACCGCACAAAATTATGTAAGGTATGCAGTTTTTCCACAGGAATATGGGTTCTGCCCATGATCTGCCTCTGAAATTCACTGACGCAAATGAACCGGTCAATTCGGGAGACGTCGCCTGCAATGCGTGAAAACAATTTTTCTGCAGCCATTACTGTGGATTGAAAGGTTGAGCCATTTTTGCACCGATGCCAAATGCAATTGAAGTCTGAGCCAGTAAGGCACAATTCGCAAGGCCGGCCATTCCGTTGCATGGTGTAGACTGGGCAGGCCAATTTGTATTCGTGCAGGGTTTGAATGATTGGAATGCCGTGTTTGCGCAATATCGGCAGAATGGCCGCGGTTTGTTTGCCGTGATATATATGTAGGTGCGCCACGTCGATAGTCCCGACATCTTCCAGTAATTTTTGCAACTGAACCCGTGCATCAATATTGTAAAAATACCGCAATCCGTCCCGTATCGGCATGGCGCGGGTGTCTGCGGACCGGGGGAAATAACTGCTCCAACGTGTGGGCTGATTATTGGGGTGATCCATGCAAAATGGAATGACTTCGTGGCCCGCCTTTGTAAGCAGATCGCTGGTCGCAAACATCACCGCGTCGGAACCGCCAGAAACGTGATAATTGTGACCGATTTGCAGGATTCTCATGCTTGCTCGACGTGGGCATATCCCAAGTCTGCCATGGTTTGGTTGAAGGCATGGGCAATGGCGGAATGGGGCTGTGTTGTGCCATGGCGCGCCTGAGGGGATAGCACGGTTTTCGCGTAGTCGATGACCACGCTATCGTGGTTTAGATCGCAAAAATCCAAAATATTGCTTAAGCAGCAGGATGGGTTTGAAATTAATTCTTCGTAAGGCACAAACAGGTACTCATCTGGCGATCTGGCCCGTAATTTCAGGGCCTCTCGCATGGCCAGGATCCATTCAACAGCAGCCATGTCTACGTGACTGGTAAAGGTTTTTATTTCAGGTAGGGCAGATCGGAGCACTGGGTCATGGGCCGCCAATTCATTGACCAGTACATTCCATTTCTGTCGATTTCGTCCCCACCAGTCATCTGTATGGTGTCCCACCATTTGCCCGTGCCGCTGCGACCATTTTTGGATGGATTGACAAATATCCAGCCCGTTTCGGATTAGAATAATCTTCTTTGACTTGGGGAATGTTTCGGTAAGAAACTTGGTTCTGAACAGCAGTTCCGGGTACTTATCCACGACCCTGCGGCATTTGGAAAGCAGAAGGAAGGCACTGTAGAAACGTTCCAGGCGTTGTTTTCTCAGCGGCACTGCATCCGCGCCTGTAAGGCGATAGCGCCCGACACTGCTGCTATATGAGCCGATCAGATCATCGTTTCCCAGGGCTGCGTGCCACAGCGCCTTGGGCTCATTCAGATAACCGACGTCCCTGTGAAGCGCCAGGATTTTGCCCAATATGGTGGTTCCACTGCGCCCAACACCCAGTATAAAAACCGGGCTGGTATCCCGGGTTTTAAGTGGCAGCAGCGACCATATTTTGTACCCGGTAAATACGAGGGGATTTATCCATCGGCCGCGTGTGGTAAGCGGGCGGCCTTCAAACAGACCATAGGCAACCAGCCGGGGCCATATTTTTGTAGGCCGTGCCCTGACGAAAGCTTTGTCCAACTGCGCAATCAACACCATTCTCCTTGGCGCTTAGCAGTGCGTGGCAATGGTGAATACTTGGTTAACCTTCATTTTAAATTGGTAAATTTTCGGCCAAAAAAAATCGCGCCCCCGTGAATAAGGGGCGCGACCGCTACTTTGATGCTAAAAGGTCGACTAGCTGTCGATGTCTTCCGGCAAAACCAGATTAAGCACAATCGCAATGATGGCCGCTGGCAATAGGCCAGAGGTCAACAAGATTTGCGCCGTTTTGCCCATGTGTTGCAATGCTTCCGGCACCAGTTGCAGACCCAGCCCGATGGAAAGCGCCGTGGCAAAGATCACCATGTTGCGCCGGTTCCAGTTGGTTTCTGACAGCATGTTAATGCCAGCCGCGGCCACCATACCAAACATGATAATCACACCGCCCCCCAGCACATTGATCGGGATGGTGTTGATCGCGGCACCAACCTTTGGGATCAAACCACCAGCGATAAGAAACAGCGCGCCAATGGTTACCACATGGCGACTCATGACACCGGTCATAGCCACCAGGCCGACGTTCTGGCTGAACGATGTATTTGGCAAGCCGCCAAACACCCCGGCAATCGCTGTGCCCAGACCGTCGGCAAAGGTCGCGCCCTGAATTTCAGCATCCGTGGCTTCGCGCCCGGCACCACCTTTGGTAATGCCAGAAACATCGCCCACGGTTTCAATGGCCGAAATGAACGCCATCAAACACATGCCGATGATGATCGCCCAGTTGATCGAGAAACCGTATTTAAACGGCTCAGGTAAGGCAAAAGTTGCGGCTTTGCCAATGTTCGCAAAGCTGACCTGCCCCATGAAATAGGCGACAATATAGCCCACCAGTATCCCGACGAGCACTGCAGAAATGGCCGTGAAGCCTCGGGTAAAGAATTTCATTCCTAGGGTTACAAAAATCACCACCAATGCAGGTATCCACATTGCCAAGGTGCCAAATTTTTCGGTACCAATGGCCGGAACTCCGCCTGCGGCATACTGAATGCCGACCTTTACCAAGGACAGACCGATCATCAGAACGATCAACCCGGTCACCAATGGTGGCAGGGCAAATCGGATTTTACCGATGAATAGCCCTATGCAAAAATGAAAGATACCACCGATCAAAACACCGGTCATCAGCCCGCCAAGACCGGCCGTGCCAGCCCCAACAACTGCCGGGATCATTACCGGTAGAAATGCAAAACTGGTGCCCTGCACAATAGGAAGCTTGCCGCCTATTGGGCCAATACCAATGGTCTGGATCAACGTTGCCACACCGGCAAAAAACATCGACATTTGAATAAGATAGGTCATGTCAGGAAAGCCAAGTGCCCCCTGATCAGAGCCAAAGCCAATACCTGCAGCACCGGCGATGATAATTGCAGGTGTCACATTGCTGGCAAACATCGCCAAAACATGTTGCAGACCCAATGGCACCGCTGTGCCAAGTGCTGGCATATAATTGGGATCGCGCAGCTGTTCTGGCGTCCCGATTGAACTGTCTGTCATTTCACTCTCCTGTTCGTCTTTTCGGGCGGTCTATTGCTGCCCTAGTCTTTGGATTGAATCACAATTTGTGTTTTGTACCAATACTCCTCTAGGTTTTGTGTGTTTCCTATTCTATCTATCACGATAAAATTGCCACTACGGCCCAGGGGGCATAAAACACCGTGCCAGACGCCCCGAAGCAGGTTTATTCCCTGTCCGGGCAAAGTCACAAAGGCCATCGGAATACCCGGTATTCCGGCGTCATCCTGGGCCACAACAACAAGATACGGATCCTCTGACATTGGTATAAACGCCTGTGAGCCGTCGGGGTGGCGTTCTACCATGTCAACGATATGGGGCAAGGATCGTGGCTGGGCCTGAAAGATGGAAACCCCGGCCTTGCCACCGGGTCCAAAGTCCAACCTGGCACGGTCATGAAACCGTTCGCACATTCCCTGGTTGATGGTCATGTCTGACTGCCCGGCAGCTTCCAGAACATCACCGAACGGCGCGAAGTCTTTGGCGTTAAGCGGCTTTGGGGCGACCTGCATCAACCGATCCTCAGTTTCGGATGTCGGTTCACGTCCTTATAAAGCAGGTAGCGAAAAGGCTGTTTACCGGTCGCTTCACAGGCCTGCGGGCAAAAGGCGCGCAGCCACATGAAATCACCGGGGCCAACGTCAACCCAGTCTGTATTCAACAGGTAGCGTGCGGTTCCCTGCAGCACGTACAGACCGTGCTCCATTACATGGGTTTCAGCGAACGGGATCACACCGCCGGGTTGGAACGTGACGATATTAACATGCATATCATGGCGCAGGTCTTCGGGCTCTACAAAACGGGTGGTTGCCCATTTCCCTGCGGTGTCAGGCATGGCAATGGCTGTCTTACTATGGTCGCTGGTGATAAATGATTTGGGGGCCTCAATGCCGCTGACGGGTTCGTATTCTTTGCGTACCCAGTGAAAAACAGCGGCTTCTTCGGATTTGTTGACGACCGACCAGCTTTCACCTGGTGCGATAAATGCATAGCCCCCTGGTGATAAAGTTGCTTCTTTATCTTGTAATGTAAGGGTCAGCTCGCCCTTAACGACGAATATTACGGCTTCGCCTTTTGGATTTGGCTCAGGTTCAGTGCTGCCACCACCTGGCGCTAATTCAACGATCAGCTGGGCGAATGTTTCGGCAAAACCCGACAGGGGCCGCGCGATGATCCAGGCGCGGGTGCCGGACCAGAGCGGCAGTTGGCTGGTCACGATGTCTGTCATAACGCTGGCCGGGATCACGGCGTAGGCGGGGGTAAAGACTGCGGGGGCGTACAGGCGTTCTGACTGTTTGGGCAATCCGCCAATGGGTGCATAATAGCTATGGTTCATGGCAATAACTCTTTTAGCCGATGCCAGGCGATGCGTTCCACCTGTTCACAAGCAGTGGCAAATTCCTGATCGCGGTTGTTTTTGATGCGGGTGATGAAAGCGGCAATGATGCTTTGTTTTGTATAATCTTTGACGGCAATAATAAACGGAAAGCCAAATTTCTTGGTGTAGCGTTTGTTCAGATCAGTCAGTGTTGTACGCTCGTCATCCGTAAGTGCATCCAGCCCGGCGCCGGCCTGCTCTGCGGTGCTTTGCGTCGTTAGCTTTTTGGCGGCGGCCAATTTTCCAGCAAGATCCGGGTGGGCCGTCAAAACACCCAATCGCCGGGGCTCCTGGGCTGCGCGAAAGGCACGACACAAGGCGCTGTGTACGCCGGTTGCGCTGTCATGGGCTGGGCCAAGCTCTAATCTGTGGGCCCGTTCCGCGACCCATGGCGAATGTTCAAAAATGCCGCCAAACGCTGCCACGAACCCGTTACGACCCATTTCGCTGGGGCGATCCCAGGCGGCGGGTGCGGGATGATGCTTGACCCAGTGGCGGGCAATATCAAGTCGCGTGGCGCACCAGACGTCACTGTGGGATAGGACATATTCAACAAATCGGCGCAGGGCTTGGGCGCGACCGGGGCGACCGACAAGGCGGCAGTGCAATCCGATGGTCATCATCCGGCCACCTTCCCGGTATAGTGTGTCAAAGCTGTCTTTCAAATAGCTGTAAAATTGATCGCCGGAATTGAAGCCCTGGGGCGTGGCGAACCGCATATCATTGCAATCAAGCGTGTAGGGGATGATCAGTTGTTGGTGGCTTCCTATGGTTTTCCAATAGGGCAGATCATCATCGTAAGTGTCTGAAATATAATCAAAGCCGCCTTCTTCGGCAGCCAGCCGAACCGTGTTCATCGAGCATCGGCCCAGATACCAGCCATTTGGGCGGCTACCGGTCACCTCGGTATGCAGATCAATGGCCGCCTGCAAGTCGGCCCGTTCGTCAGCCTCACTACTGTCTTTGTAGTCTACCCATTTCAAGCCATGGCTGGCAATTTCCCAGTTGGCATCGCGCATGGCGGCAACCTGATCGGGCGAACGTGCCAGCGCGGTGGCCACGCCATAAACGGTTACCGGAACATTCGCGCCAGTGAACAAACGGTGCAGCCGCCAGAACCCGGCCCGCGCACCATATTCATAGATGCTTTCCATGTTCCAATGGCGCTGGCCGGGCCATGGGGCGGCACCTACAATTTCCGACAAAAACGCCTCTGACGCCTCGTCACCATGTAAGATGTTGTTTTCGCCGCCTTCTTCATAGTTCAGCACGAACTGCACGGCAATTTTTGCGCCGCCGGGCCATTTTGGATCAAGTGGGTTTGCCCCATAGCCGCGCATGTCGCGGGGGTAGCGGTTGGTCATGATTGCCCCTTTGTTAAGCTATGGATACGCCATAACTGTCCCTGCATTATCAAAAAATAACGAATACAGCTATGCTGGCAATCAGTGGTCGATTTTTTGGGTGAATGCGGCCACAGTTACCCAAACAACAAAGGGGCCCGAAATGGCAACAGGGTTTTTAACAACACATGTACTGGATACCGGTCGGGGTGTGCCGGCTGAGGGCATGAAAATTGAGCTATTTCAACTGGATGACGGGCGCCGGTTGTTGCGCGAAATGGCGACCGATTCCGATGGCCGTACCGATAGCCCAATTTTGCCAACAGGCGAATTTACCACCGGAGAATATGAACTGGTCTTCCATGCGGGCGATTATCTTGATGCGAGTGGGGTGCCACCCGAGCAGCCGCGGTTTTTGAATGTCATTCCTATTCGGTTTGGTATTAGCGACCCGGCATCCCATTACCACGTGCCTTTGCTTATTTCGCCGTTTGGATATTCGACATATCGGGGGAGTTGAGGGTATTATTCTCAAGCTCTGATTTAACAATCGCGATCATGTAATCGGTGAAAAGTTTAATTTTTGGGTCTTTCAGTCGACGGTGCGATGAAAGGCATGCCAATTGAACCGGAACCGGCGGGGTTTGCATTGCAACCGGTACCAGCGCGCCGCTGTTTAAGTGCTCGGCAACCTCAAAAACCGGTTTCATAACAATGCCATGGCCCTGAATTGCCCAATCCGTAAGCACGTCACCGTCATCAGATTCAAACGGCCCTGATACGTTGAATTTTTCCGGGCCTTCATCAGTCACCAGCGACCAGCGATATTCTTTTGCGCCGGGAAAGCGAAGGTTTAAACAGTCGTGTTTTTGGGCAATCAAGGCCGCGCCGTCGGCCGGGTTTCCCCGGTGTTTAATATAGCTTGGTGAGGCGCAAAGCAGGCGGGGGCATTGGGCGATGACGCGAACTTTCAGGTTGCTGTCTTCCAAGTTTCCAAGGTGAAATGCCAGGTCCAGCCCCTCTGCTGTGACGTTGATGCTGCGGTCTGACAACCGAAGGCGCACGTCGATAAGTGGGTATTGGTCTTTGAAATTTGGCACCGCGGGCGCAATAAACCGCCGCCCAATTCTAAGTGGGGCCGCCACAAATATTGTTCCTTTGGGGTCGTCACCAGTGCTGGCAATTGCGGCTTCTGCATCGGTAATTGCGTCCAGTACTTTGCAGGCACCTTCATAAAACGCTTTGCCGTTTTCAGTCGGTTGCAGGGCCCGTGTGGTGCGGTTGAACAGCCGAACTCCCAGGTGTTTTTCAAGGTCGGATATCCGGCTTGAAGCGACAGCAGGGGATGCGCGCTGATCGCGGGCGGCGGCGCTCATACCGCCAAGTTCATAGACCCTGACGAACATTTTTAGATTGCGGATATAGGCCATGTTTATTCTTCGCGTTGTTTTGAAAGTCTGTTGTTATTTGTAGGATACACAAAAAAGTACATCGCGGTATAGTTTGCACAAAAGATGGGGAATTTCGCGATGTATGATCTGTTAGCAATGGGCGCCTGGCTGGAATTTGCGGTGCGTTGGCTGCATGTGATCACAGGTATTGCCTGGATAGGGTCTTCCTTTTATTTCATAGCCTTAGATCTAGGTTTGCACCGTGACCGCAACCTTGCAAACGGTGCGGATGGGGAAGAGTGGCAGGTTCATGGCGGTGGATTTTACCATGTTCAGAAATACCTGGTTGCCCCGGAAAAAATGCCTGACGACCTAGTATGGTTCAAATGGGAAAGCTACGCCACTTGGCTAAGCGGTTTTGCGTTGTTGATTCTGGTCTATTATTTAGGGGCAGAGTTTTATCTGGTTGACCCAAATGTGTTGGATATTGCCGTCTGGCAGGCGATTTCAATTTCGCTTTTATCGCTTGGGATCGGCTGGTTGGTCTATGATTTCATTTGTAAGTCCAGCTTTGGCGACAACAACACCCGCTTGATGGTCATGTTGTTCCTGATCCTTATTGCGGTGGCTTGGGGCTATACTCAGGTGTTTTCTGGACGCGCTGCTTTGCTACATTTGGGGGCGTTTACGGCGACTTTGATGTCGGCCAATGTTTTTATTATTATCATTCCAAATCAAAAGATTGTGGTGGCGGATCTAAAGGCGGGGCGGGTGCCAGATGCAAAATATGGCAAGATCGCCAAGCAACGCTCAACCCACAACAACTATCTGACGTTGCCGGTTATTTTTCTGATGTTGTCAAACCATTATCCGCTGGCATTTGCCAGTGAATACAACTGGGTAATTGCCAGCCTGGTGTTCCTGATGGGGGTGACTATCCGGCACTATTTCAATTCGATGCATTCACGTTCAGGCAGGCCTACCTGGACCTGGCTGGTGACGATTATCCTGTTCATTTTAATAGCTTGGTTGTCCACCGCGCCGATGTTCCATGATGAAAATGACGGCGTTGCCATGGGCCTGGGAGAGGCGCGGTTTGTGGCAGCCCCCGGGTTTGAAGAGGTGCATGATATCATTCTTGGGCGGTGTTCCATGTGCCATTCATCCGAGCCTGCATGGGACGGAATGATGTGGCCACCCAAGGGGGTTCGCCTGGAAACCGAGGCACAGATCGCCCGGCTGGCGCGGGATATTTATTTGCAAGCGGGCTTAAGCAATGCAATGCCGCCCGCGAACCTGTCATTTATAGAACCCGTAGAGCGGGCGAAAATTGTGGCCTGGTATAGGGCTGCCGTGGGCGGATAGCCGCAATTGTTTGAAGAATGTACGAAATTCCCACTCCCGGTTTGAAGGATACAAAGACGGTTTTCGCTGTTCGCTTAACTATTGGTTTACGCAAGTGACAAGACCCGATGCGATTTTTTGAATGAGGGCTGGGTAAAGGTCGGGGGCCGGTTTTTGGGTTGCCCCCATCGGGTCAAGTTGGGCGACCGGGGTTCCGGTGCCGGTAGTCAGACTGTTCAGAAATGTTGGGCTTTCGCCGGTCTGAGCAATAGCACAGGCAATATTTCCAGATTGCAAAACTGAGCGGATGTTTTTCAGATGTGCAGCGCCAGGTGTGGTGCTGTCGTTCGGGGAAATCACACCTGCGATGTCTAGGTCGAAGCGATCGGCAAAATAGCCAAAGGCGCCGTGGTCAAAAACCAGTGGCTGATTATGCAAAGGAAGTAATGTGGATTGGATGCGCTGGGTCAGGGCGGCAATGTCGGCCGCTGTGCGGTCAGCATTTTCTAGGTAGAGGCGCTGATTTTCAGGGTCTTGGTGTGACAGTGCCTGTGCGATGGCATCGATCCAAATTACTGCGTTGTCCGGGTTAAGCCAAGCATGGGGGTCGGTGCCGCTGTCTGAACGCTGCAGCGCAGTTTCAGGGACTGTTAACAGCGAAATTTTGCGACTGTTATCGGACAGATTGGCAATCGGTGCTGTAAGCCAAGGCGTTAGATCAGAGCCGATCCAGAACACCAGATCAGCCTGCGCCAAAGCCCGGGCCTGCGAAGGGCGCAGTTGCATATGGTGCGGGTCGTCCACGCCTGAAAGCAAAAGTGTCGGCTGCCCAAGATCGCCCATGACGCTGGCGACCAAAGAATGCACCGGTGCAATATCGGTAACGACATTGGGCGCCCCGCTCCGGGCAGGGCTGGAAGTTATGGTAAGGACCATGAAAATCAGCCGGAATATACGCATGCGTTCACCTTGTGCAAAATATTACAATGATATAATATAACATTACATAGCGAATAGCAGCAAGGCCTCAGATGCCCCCGGCACATAATCCAGTGACAGCATTTGCCAAACATAACCATAAATCATGCCGTGGTGACGTGTTGGATAACGCCGACCGCATGGTGCGTGACGCCGGGCTGCGGTTAACCCCGGTGCGTCGCCGGGTTTTGGAAATTCTGGTCGAAGGGCACCGCGCGATGGGGGCCTATCAGGTGTTGGAAAGGCTGGCAGAAGATGGTTTTGCCAAGCAGCCACCTGTTGCCTACCGGGCGCTTGATTTCCTGGTTGAGCACGGCCTTGTCCACCGGATCAGGCGGCTGAATGCTTTCGCTGCCTGTATGCAGCCTGGGGTTGCCCATGCCCCGGCATTTTTCATTTGTTTGCACTGCGAAGGTGTTGCTGAAGCCCCAGCATTTGATGTCAGCGATGCGCTAAAGAAAACGGGCGATGAAATGGGGTTCCGGGTTGAACGAATGAACATTGAAGCGGTCGGAATTTGCCCTAACTGTTTGCAAGGAAACGGTAAATGATATTGATAAGCGCTGATGGCTTGGGGGTAAAATACGGTGGAAAACCGGTGCTGCATGATGTGAATTTTAGTATCTCAGCGGCTGAGATCGTCACGCTGGTGGGCCCCAACGGGTCTGGAAAGTCCACCCTGATCCGCGCGTTGTTAGGGATTGTCACACCCACCAGAGGGACGGTCAGCGCCAAACAAGGGCTACGTATTGGCTATGTGCCACAAAAGCTGAGCATTGATGGCACCATGCCGATGACTGTGGCCCGATTTCTGGCGCTTCCACGACGTGCACCGGACTATGAGCTGAATCAGGTCATGTCGCGGGTTGGTATTGCCGATCTGGCGCATCGGCAAATGGCGGCGCTCTCGGGGGGGCAGTTTCAGCGGATATTGCTGGCACGTGCCCTGTTGGGGATGCCGGATATATTGATACTGGACGAACCAACGCAGGGGCTGGATCAGCCCGGAGTGGCCGGGTTCTACCAAATGATCGAAGAACTGCGGCGCGACATTGGCTGCGCTATCTTATTGGTAAGCCATGATCTGCATGTGGTGATGGGTGCCTCTGATCGGGTAATTTGTCTAAACGGTCATATCTGTTGCGAAGGGTCGCCCCAGGTGGTGTCTGCAGCGCCAGAATACCGCGAGCTGTTTGGCATGGGCACCAAGGGCGCGCTGGCGTTGTACCGCCATGAGCATGATCACCACCATGACCATGACCAAGAGGGTGCCTGATGTTGGATGACTTTTTGGTGCGCGCAGTCTTGGCCGGTATTGGGCTGTCACTGGCAACCGGGCCATTGGGGGCCTTCGTGGTCTGGCGCAAGATGGCCTATTTCGGCGACACAATTGCCCACGCCGCGATTTTAGGGGTCGCACTGTCGCTGGCATTTTCGATGTCGCCTGTGATTGGGACATTTGTAGCAGCGTTGGCGGTCGGAATAGCTGCGTCGGGGTTGGCGTCGGGGGGCAGAAGCATGGATTCCACCCTGGGTGTGCTGTCGCATTCGGCCCTGGCGCTGGGTCTGGTGGCAATTTCGTTTGTCCGTGGTGTCCGGGTTGATCTGACCAGCTTTTTGTTTGGCGATATTTTGACAGTATCACTGGGGCATGTCGGGCTAATATGGCTGGTTTCATTGGGCGTATTGGGGGTGCTGGTATGGCGCTGGTCGGATTTGCTAACAGCTACGCTAGATGATGATCTGGCCGCATCAAGGGGCATAAATCCGGCACGCCAACGCCTGATACTGACGCTAGCGCTGGCGCTGGTGGTGGCACTGTCGTTGAAAATTGTAGGGGCTTTGCTGATCGGGGCTATGTTGATCATTCCGGCGACAGCCGCGCGCGGATTTTCCCGTTCACCAGAAATGATGGCGATAACCGCCACAGTGATCGGTGGGCTGGCAACACTGGGCGGGGTGGGCGCATCTGCGCTTTTGGATACGCCAGCCGGGCCAAGTATAGTGGTGGTGGCTGCGTTAATTTTTGCAATATCCGGGCGGCTACGGATCAGTGAAACATAATGCTGGCAGCCGCTATTGGGCTTGATATCTTCGCCAGAGTGCTAATATTGGCCGCCAGTGACAACGGTTGGAACTGATGCAGGATTTTTCCACGATATTTGCCCAGTCTATTGGGCTGATCCTGGGCGGTGATGCCCAGCTTTGGGCAGTGATTTTCCTGTCCCTAAAAGTATCACTTTTGGCCGTGTTGGCGTCTGGCATTATTGGGTTGCCATTGGGTGCGCTGTTGGCGGTGGGCCGGTTTCGCGGCCGTCAGGCGGTTATTGTTCTGGTAAATGCGCTTATGGGGCTGCCCCCGGTGGTTGTCGGGCTAATTGTCTATCTGATGTTGTCCAACACTGGGCCTTTTGGGGTTTTTCAACTTCTGTATACGCCTACAGCAATGATCATTGCACAAACAGTACTGGTGACGCCGATCGTGGCCGCATTGGCCCGGCAATTGCTAGAAACGCTGGATGCAGAATATTCCGAACAGCTGCGTTCTTTTGGGGTGTCGCGGCTAGGGACAGTGCCAACATTGCTTTGGGACGGACGATATGGGCTAATGACGGCACTGCTGGCGGGTTTTGGCCGGGCCATTGCTGAAGTAGGTGCGGTGATAATTGTTGGCGGTAATATCAACCATGTAACGCGCGTGATGACCACGTCAATTGCGCTGGAAACATCGCGCGGCAATCTGGCATTGGCACTGGCGCTAGGGGCAATTCTGGTGGCGATGGCTATCGTCGTGAATGCCGCTGTTACGGTGCTGGGGCTGTCAGCGCGACAGGCCGCAAATGTTTGATAACAAATCGGAAAAATCGACCCAACCGCTGCTGATAAGTGTGCAGGATCTGGTCTATGAGGCTGGTGACGCATTCCGCTTGCAGGTGGATGAGTTGCAGATATCAGCTGGTGGCCCAACGGTAATATTGGGCCCGAACGGGGCTGGCAAAAGCCTGTTTTTACGGCTGCTGCATGGGCTGCTTGCGCCGGACAACGGATCAGTTCTGGTCAATGGCGTGGTGCCGGATGCGGCCGTACGACGGCAACAGGCGATGGTGTTTCAACAGCCGGTATTGTTGCGCCGCACGGTGGCCGCCAACATTTCATATGCGCTGAAAGTGCGTGGTGTCAAAAGGGTGACGCGGCGGCGCAAAGTTGATGCATTGCTGCGCCAAAATGGCTTAAGCGACCAAGCAAAGCAAGCAGCAAGAACATTGTCTGGCGGTGAACAACAACGCCTGGCACTGGCGCGGGCACTGGCGATAGAACCGGAAGTTCTGTTTCTGGATGAGCCGACTTCAAGCCTGGACCCTTCATCAGCCGGGGCAATTGAGGAAATAATTGCGAATGCCGGGCAGGCGGGCACGAAGATTATTATGGTGACACATGATCTGGGGCTGGCACAGCGTCTGGCAGACAGGGTCATTTTTTTCCACAAAGGCCGGGTCTGTGAGCAAGCTTTAGGCACTGATTTTTTCAAACGGGCCAATTCACCAGAGGCACGTGCGTTTCTGGCCAGTAACTTGGCGCTTTGGGCCGGCGGGAATTCATAAATGACCGGAACGCTAAAAGCGCTAGTAATCGGGATGGGGGTGCTGGTTGGCAGTTTGGCCAATGCTGCAGATGAATTTATTGTGTTGCAATCCACCACATCAACCCGAAATTCTGGCCTGCTGGATGCGCTAATCCCAAAATTTGAAGCCATAAGTGGCATAGAGGTCAGGGTTGTGGCGGTGGGGACTGGTCAAGCACTGCGCAATGCACAAAACGGCGACGGCGACGTTCTGATGGTGCATGCAAAATTGGCAGAGGAAGAATTTGTTGCCAATGGCTGGGGCGTTAAACGGTTCGACCTGATGTATAATGATTTTGTCGTTGTTGGCCCAGGTGATGATCCTGCTGGCGTAGAGAGTATAGCCAATGTGACTGATCTTATTAGTAAAATAGCAAAATCGGGCGAAGTATTTGTGTCGCGCGGTGATGACAGCGGGACCCACAGGGCCGAGTTGGGGCTGTGGTCTCAGGCCGGTATTGATGTCGCCGCGGCATCAGGAACGTGGTACCGAGAAACCGGGGCCGGGATGGGAACGACCCTGAATATCGGCATTGGAATGGGCGGCTATATGTTAACGGACCGGGCATCCTGGGCTACGTTTGGTCACAAGGCGGGATTTCGCATTCTGGGTGCAGGGGATAAGCGCCTGCTCAACCAATATGGTATCATACTGGTCAATCCAGCCCGTCATCCACGTGTCAACGCGGTGGCGGGGCAAGCATTTATTGATTGGCTGACCGGCGAAACCGGACAGGCGCTGATCGCTGATTTCTCAATTGCGGGGCAACAGCTGTTTTTCCCAAATGCAAACGTAGTTCAAGATTAACCCCGGGTGAAATTCACCGAGATTGATTTGAGCTGGCGCAGTTCATGGGGCGAGAATTCGTCAATTTCCGATGTCTGCTTATGCAGGTACGCGACAATATCTGAAATTTCGTTGAGCTCTGCGTCAGCAAAGTCGCAATCACCGCGGGCAAAACTGGAAATGGACTTGCTGGAATTGTCGTCGATGGCGTAAGTAAATCCATATTTCAGGCCATACTTTTGGGCCAGCGCCAGCACTCCGCTATCGTCTATTTCTTCCAGATCATGCCACCTTGCGATCCCGGTATTTGAAAAACCCCACAGTACGGTCGGGTCTTTTAGAACGAGACCTTTCTCAGAATACATTTCCATCCAGTCCTTGCTATAGGTCTGAAAAAGAAAGCGCGGCGTTGTGAATTCTATGTGTAGTGCAATTGCGTATCCAGCGGTGCAAATCTCGTCCAGACGGGCTAATGATGAGGTAATTGTCGGTTTATTTTCCATTTTAGTTCATTACCTACTATTTTGTTGCTCGTCACCGTGTCTAAAAGTTAGTACAAGAACACAACCAATGCGAGAGCTGGCTGAGTCTCTTTCAGCCATATGGTAACTTTTGGAGAGCGAGCTTGCAGTGAATTCCAGTTGGCCAATCGAACTCCAAGCTATTGCTACAGGTGGTTACTATGTGGCGCTGCGGATTGGTTTTGCATTCCCTGTTGAAGAGCGCAATGAGTTTCCAAAAGAGTGGATCGATTATTATACCAAAAATGGGCTGATGTTGCGCGATCCGGTTGTGCGATGGGCCTATGGAAACTCTGGTTCGGTCCGGTGGAGCGACCTTGATTCGTTTGATGGTTATAGCGTTCTGTCCAAGGCTCGGGAATACGGGTTGAACTATGGCGCGGTGATTTGTTGCCCTGGGAACGGGCCAAAGGAACTCCGTTCATACGGCACATTTTCGCGGCCTGACCGGGAATTTAGCGATACTGAAATTATGACATTAGAAAAATCTCTAACGGCGTTGCACACTGCATCTGCCCCCCCTGGAAACCTGACAGACGCTGAACTTGAAGCCCTAGGGTTGGTAAAAGAAGGTATGCGTTTGAAGGAGATAGCCTATGAGCTGGGCGTTTCTGAGGGCGCTATTAAGCAGCGGCTTGCGGGCGCGAAGCGAAAGTTTGGCGCCAAGACAAATACCCATGCGGCCACCATGGCGACAGAATACAGAATGATCTGATTGATCGCCTTAAAATTGTAACGCTATTGTTACAAGCGGCAGAAAATAACGATTTCCCTAGTAATATTTTCAGCACAAGCTTTATTGGACTCGCCATATAGGAGAGTGCAAATGAAAAATATCACCTTTAACCTGTCAACAAGCCACAAATTCGGATCTACATTTTATGATTACCTGGGGCTGCGCAAACGGTTCTTTGTTGACACATTAGGGTGGGATATTCCCCATGATGAGACAGTAGAAATGGATCAGTATGATAACCCGCTCGCACATTATTCAGTCGTCGTGCGGGACGGAGTTGTTGTGGGCGGTGCGCGTACAATGGCGACCACCTCAATCTGGGGAGAGCATACTTACATGTTACGCGACGCGGCAGCAGGAAAGCTGTCTGATATCCCTGATCAGGTGCTGACGTCTGTGATTAAGTCCGCCAAAGTTTGGGAATGTACCCGGCTGGTTGTTTCTGATGCGGTGAATGGCCACCAAGATCGCGCGACCTGTCTGTCGTTAATTGTTGACGGTTTGATGGGTGTCGCCGCAAGGCAAGGGGGGCAGGAACTGATTTCATTGTCGCCGGTTACATTGATGCGGGCGTTGCGTCAGTTGGGCTATGCTGCCAGTCGAATTGGTGAACCGCATGTGAACTGTGGCGACGGTCGTAAATACGCGGTCCTGAGCATGCCAACCCACCTTGAGCCGGCCCTACAAGCGGCCTAGTGGATGAGGCTGTGAAAAGATTTGGCGCGTAAAATTGCCATTTTCCACACCCGTTTAACGGGCAAAGTGTGATTGGCAGCATTTAGGAAGCTGGGCAGTTACCTGGTGGCCGATGCTGGCGTGGCCCAAGGTCACTGGCTTTGGTGGTCTTCGTCCAGGGCTTCGATCAGGCGGGTTTCAAGAAGCTGGCCGTTTCGGTACAGGATTGGATAGGCGACATAGGCACAAAATGTGTTCAGGTCCTTGAAAGCGCGCAGCGTTTCAAGGTGGATGTCACTGGTTTCAAAACTGCCAGCACCGCCTTCGCTAAGGCGTTTAAGGTGGCGTTTACGGCTCTTGCGTTCGACGCGGTTGATCTCGGTCTTGTCGGCGATCAACAGGCGTGCGCTTTCCAGATCATCACTAAGTAATACGTTGGTGGCAAGGCGTATATTTGCCAGCACGGTCTCATGTAGTTTGCGCAACTCTGACCAGCCTTCGCTGGAAAACCGCAGGCGTTTTTTGGCTTTTTCGCGGGCCAGTGGTAGCAGTTGTCGGGCAACGATATCGCCCGCACTTTCAAGGTTGATGGCGTACTCCACCAGTTCACGGGCAGATTTGCGATCTTGCTTACACCAATCACCAATGGGCAGGGCGGCCATGTGGGTTTTGATGCCGGACAGGGCGTCATTCAAATGGCCTTCTAACGTGGTCAACCCGTCCATGCGGGCGGCATCGCCATTGGCGTAAATTTCGATCACTGGTTCGGCCATGTGTTCAACGATGGCAGCCATCCTTAGAACTTCTCGTTTAAGGTTGGACAGGGCCAGGGTTGGGTTGTCTATAACTGTGTCATCTAGCGTGCTTCTGGGTGCCAAAGTGTCGTCAGCGGTTGAGGGCACTGAAGTTGGCATAAGCCAGCTGGTGATCTTACCGGTTTGGCGCAAAAACGGCAGCGACAGAAATAAAAGTGCCAGATTGAAAACGATATGGGTGAGGATAAGCGCCTGCGCCGGGTCCAGGGTGTGCAAGGCGTCGCCAATTGGTAAAAGATTTACCGCAAGAAGCGCAATAAGCGCCCAGGCACCGCGCAGCCCAAGATTGGCAAATGGCACGCGGCGGGCATGGGCTGGCATGCCGCGTGACAGCCAGATCGGGATCAGGGCGGAACCAAGGTTTGCCCCCAGCACCAGCGATATCCCTGCTTCTAAGGGTACGGTATCAATGGCCACCAGCGTGACCACCATTAGGATGGTCGCAACACTGGAATGCATGATAAACGCAAGGGCGGCACCAATGATAAAGGCTGTGAGAAAGTCCTGTGCCAGATAGCCAGAAACTGCGGGCAGGAAGGCGCTTTCGCGGATCGGGTCCATGGCCTCGCGCAGAAACCTGAGTGAGATCAAAATAAAGGCGATACCCATCAGGATACGGCCGTATTGGCGTAGGTCGCGTTTGTCAGATTTGACAAACAGCCAGCCGCCAACAGCCAAAAGCAATGGTACCAGCCAGTCTAGTTTGAAGCTCAGTATCTGTATAAGCAAAGCCGAGCCCAGATCTCCGCCCAACACAACCGCCAGGCCAATTTCAAAGCCAAGCGCACCAGAGCCTGAAAAGCCGGCGACAAGAAGCGCAACAGCTGCTGACGATTGCAAAACCATTGCCAGCCCCAGGCCTGAACCTGCAGCGCTAAGGTAGCCTTTTTGCTGGGTTATCAAACGTTGAAAAGAAGCGCCAAAACTACGTTCTATTCCGGTTCGCACCATCCTGACTGCAAACAACAACAACATGGTTGCCCCGGCAATGTTCAGAAAAAACTCTAGGATGGCCATCGGTGTTTATGTTGGTCGGTTTTGCAAGAACCGCGCGCCCTTTTAGTAAGGTTGTTTAATTGTCCCTTATCAGCAGGTCGTTGGGGTAACTCAAGTGAAATGCTCTTAGAAAAACCAAATTCCCCTAAATACCACGCGAAAAACAAAACACGCCCAAATATGGGGCGCGCTTAGTTAATCTAGCAAGGGGGAGGCTAGGCTATGAAATAGGGTTTGGCTTTGACGCGTTTACCGTTCAGCGAGAGTCACTGACCAAGTCTTCATTATATATATGGTCAGTGGGTTTGTTACGCCCCAGATAGCAGCGAATGCTAAATTCGCCGCGCGACAGGTTAAGCCGACATTCTGGCACCGGGCGTTTCAATTGCGCGCAAGCCCGTTCCAGGTTTTTCTGGATCTTTTTCTGCAAAATAGGAACCTGACAAGAATCTTCGTGCCCGACTTCTACCCATGGTGCGATATTGTTGATGTTCATTTCATTTTTGTCGCGCAGGTCGGATAGACGCACGGCCTCGACCAACTGGCCGACAATCACATCATCAAGCTCTCGTGACAGGTTCTGGCCATTAAACTCGACAGAGCGAAATGAAATTTCGATAAGTTGAGAGTTTGGGGAAGGCTGATTTTTTGCCTGTGGATGTACATGCATCATGCCAGCAGTAGCGTTAGAACCAAGAGTAGGAGACAGAGTTTCAAAATGTAACATTCGTTTTCCTTCGCCGCACCAGTTATTATTTTTGCAACAGTCATGAAATTTTTGCGGGAGTATTGTGTCATAAATATGGCCCGGTTTGTGGTTAAATTGTGGTTAATCGCACCGACCTGTGTGGGGGCGGAATTCCGCCCAATATTTACCTGATCATAGTTTGGTAAGGCCAAATCACCTTAATAATATAGCTGGGCGCGAATTTTTTTGATCTAAATAACCCTGTACCAGGGTCAAATATATTTTGGTGCAGCCAAAATAGAAGGGTGAGTTTGGGATGCTGACGACTCAGCTATAATGATCAAACCAAGGCACCTTATGGTACTAATGTAGAATAATTTACTGTGTGACACGGCACCCATGCCCAAAAGCGCCTGTGATGGCCGGTACCACTTTGAACCCGCGTCCCGGTGTTGACTGGTCAGAAAAATGAAGGGCAAATAGCCGTGTTCACCAATTTTAGGAGTATCCAAATGTCTGTTGCCCGCGTCACTGAAATAATTGCATCGTCTAAAAAGTCTTTTGACGACGCTATTGAAAATGGTGTGGATCGCGCCTGCAAGACGTTGAAAAATGTGCAAGGTGCCTGGATTCAGGACCAGAACGTCATGATCAAAGACGGAAAGATCACAGAATACCGTGTATGTTTGAAGGTGACTTTCGTGCTTTCGGACTAAAGGGTCTTAAGCTTCACGAAATAAAGTTGGGCCGGCGCCAAATGGCACCGGCCCGAATATTTTAGACCAACACTAGGTTAGTTGCGCTTTCGCGGCCGTCACGGCCAGCTTCGATGTCAAAAGTCAGCTTTTGACCATCGGCCAGACCTGTAAGGCCAGAGCGTTCTACAGCAGAAATGTGTACAAACACATCTTTTGCTCCGCCTTCAGGCTCTACAAAGCCAAAACCTTTAGTTGAGTTAAACCATTTCACGGTGCCATTAGCCATCGTGAGATCTCCTATATAGTATGCCACCCGCGTTAGTGCGGTGGCCCGGCTCGGTCAGTGCAGAATCGAAAGACTGTAGCCAGATAGGAAAACAGTGGGTCGATAGTGATAACGGTCGCGAGGGGGATATGGGTGCTTGTGGGGGAGAAAGCAAGGAAAATCGGTAATATAGTAAAAGCTACCCCCAGATACTTAATGGGTTCTTAACAGAATTGGGGCGTGTAAGGCGGCTGGTTTGGCTGAATTCCTAAGGCTATGGGTGGATTTACAGAATGCCAATTTGGGGGATGCTGACGATACCAATGGGCAAAGCCGGATTTAGTGAAGCTTTTGTTTGTGCTTTGTCTGCAAATTTACATAGCGTGGGCTGCCCTCGTGAATCAATCTCAAAGGTTTGTTAGCGTTATGGGTGCCATGTCGTGATGTCCTTCCAACACCTGGGGGATACTGGAAACAAACTGTTTACAATTCAGCCACAATCGAACGATTGAAGTGGAAGTGATTGATTGAGTTGGTGATTTTTCGGGCTGAACGGGCGGTATTGCATTGTGATATATGGATTTTTATCCGCATTTTGTTCGCAACATGCTGATTATTAACAGTTAATTAGCCATTATCGATATGGCCAAGGTGAAATGATCGCGCACAATTTGGTGGGGCCGGATCCAGGGTTTATTGTTCTTGAATGATGGGGCGCGCCCGTAATGGATAATTTGTCGTAAAATTGACTAAAAATGATCGATATTCCGCCGCTATCCAGCCTTCATTTTGCCACACCCCGTCAACAGTGTCAGGATTGTGTAATGATTGTGTCAGTATGGAAACGGAAACGAGACGATTGAAAAGGATACCTACATGACCAACTTTCTGGAAAAAGCACGTACCGGACGCACAATTGCTTTGGATACGCACCGCAATAAACCGGAAAGTGGTGCGTTGGCAGCGCCCAAGGCCATTCAGTTCAAATCCTGCCGTGTTGTTGATCCGATGTCATTTATTACCAACCGTACACACGTACAGCCAACAACCTGGCTGCACTGATCTTAACCTCCCTGAATTGACCCTAGTCGGTTCATCTGGGTGCTCGTCTACTATTGGTGGGTGTAGCAGGCAAAAGGGCGCCGACAGCTTAGCTGTTCGGTGCCCTTATTTATTAATAAGCCAAATATGCCTGCAATACCCTTTGACGCAAATAATAGGGACATGGGCTACGATAGTATGCCAACAACTTATAGCCGTACCTAAGTGGGCCTAAATAGCTGCGATAACGGCTTGCAGCATGGTACGGACCTGCCCGGCCACAGCCACCAGTTCAGCATTATCAATGCCCATCATTGATGCTTGCGGATCAACAGCGCTGACCTCAACGCCACCATCGACAGCCCGCAAAATCACATTGCAGGGCAGCATGGCACCAACACGGGGTTCCATTGCGATGGCATCCCAGGCCATGTTTGGATTGCAGGCCCCCAGAATGCGGTAGGGTGGCATGTCTTTGTCAATTTTCTTTTTCATGGTGGCTTTGACATCTATTTCCGTCAGGACACCAAACCCCTGATCTGCCAGTGCTGCGCGGGTGCGTGCATCAACGGTGTCAAAATCGGCGTCTGTGATGATGCGGTCAATTGTATAAGGCATGGGGGTTCCTCTTTTGGGGGTGAGTGACATTCATAAACTGGCATGTGTTCGCAAAAAGTACAAGCTCTGCACCTAGGGGTAGAAATGATGAAGATAATTGTAAATACGCCGGTCCCAAATAGGAAATTTCGAATTGGGGGCCTAAAGCTATCATGCGGGCCCTAGAACCCGGTATTTGCCACGGCCAGTTTTCAGAACTGCCCCCTGTGTGACCAATTTGGCCAGGGCGCGATAGGTGGCTTCATGTGTCAGGCCAAGGTCGTCAGAGAACGCCATGATACTGGATGTTAGCCAACCGTCAGACAGCCCTGCCAGCACTCTTTCATTGGCGGATTGAATTGAACGAAGTTCCAACTGTTTGCGATACCGTTGTATTTGCCGGGCAAGGTTTTGGGCCAATGCGGCGGCAAATTTAGGGTTTTCGGCAAGCAAGAAAAGTACATCTGATTTGTGAAATGCCACAAAGCGGCAATCGTCTTTGGCGATACAGTCGCAGTGGTATTGTGCTGAATAAAGCGACACTTCGGCCAGAAAATTACCGGCGCGTGCTGTGTGCAAAGTCACCATCCGGCCCGACGGAGTATGGCGCAACAGGCGAGCTGATCCGGACAACAAATAGTACAGATATTTCGGGGTATCACCCTGATGGAATACAAAACTGTCTTTGGGCGAGTGCAGCCGGTGTATCCGGTCACGTTTTATCAGTTCAAACGGGTGGGGGATGTCGGAATACGTATTCATTATGATTTTGATCATAATCCCGACAAGCGGAATCGTCTAGACAAAACCAGACCGGAACAAAAACTAGGAAATGACATGAAGTTGAGTATTGGAATAATAGCAGTGGGCATTGCAATGGGCGCGCAAACGGCTAATGCGCAATCCGCGCAAACAGACACCCAAAACATGGTGCACAGTCAGGGCATGACCCATACCCAAGGTATGGACCATGGGGCGGGTGCTATGGCGGCCCTGCCAACAGAACCTGGACAGGGTGCGTTCGCGGCGGTGGCCGAAATTGTTGCACTGTTAACGGCAGACCCAAACACCGATTGGAGCCGGGTCAATATCAGTGCGTTGCAGCAGCATTTGGTGGATATGGATATGCTCGTAACCCAAACCCAGGTTTCCAATACAGAGGTGGAAGGTGGGCTTGAAATGCGCATTAGCCTGTCAGGGGATGGCGGCGGTGCTGCGTCACGTATGGTTCCGGCCCATGGGCCGGTTCTGGCCACTGAAACCGGTTGGGACAGTCGCGTTCAGGTGTTGGATGACGTGATTGTATGGCGGGTAAGTTCCGACAATGCTGTGGATCAGATACGTGCATTGGGGTTTTATGGCTTGATGGCTGTTGGGGACCATCACAGGGAACACCATATGGGCATGGCCAGCGGTCAAATGATACATCCTTAGCGGTGGACCGGGGCGTTGGTTGGGTGCCTGCAAGTGTTGCGCTGGTTTCCAGCCCGCCGCCACCCGGAACTCGGCTAAGGTGAAATAAAGTTAACGCCCGGTGTGCGGCTGATCGTTCCGATATCGTCTTCATAGGTTTCAGTCATCATTGCGACGGTCTCATCTGTCCAGCCGGGCAGGTCAATTTCAACGTCAACAGCATCATCCACTACGAATTTTTCCAGAAACACGGCTTTCACCCGGCGGCGCTGCATTTCATTAAGTGCAGGGCGCTCATCAAGGTATTGCTCAAGGCGGGTGGTTCCATCTGGTGAAATGATACTGCGGATGATATCAAGATCACCCCGAAGGCTGGCATTGGCATCCAGCCCGGCCACTTCACGTAATACCGAGGCCCAGATAATGGGCGTGTCTTCGTTGCACCATACCGTGATTGGGCAATCTGGATTGGCGTCCTGAATGCGTTGGATAACCGTGGACCAGCGAATATCGGCAATATTAATGTCGCCAATGAAACCTTTGTAGTCCTTGCCATTTTGTCCCAGATACGCTTCGGGCACAAAGGTCGCCGGGTTGCGGATGGAGAGAAAAAACTCACATGGGTTATCAGGGAACAGGTTGCGCAGTTCTTTTGTTCTGTTGCCGGCATTCTGGTAAAATGCGGCGTTGTTGAACATCCAGGACTGTACCCCCAGGAACTTGGAGCTGCTAAAATAAACGCGACCCACTTGCTGTTGGTTGGTCAATGTTGACAGCAATTGCTCACGATCTTCCATCGAAAATTCGCCGTTGATGTCTTTTTCCACCGCGTCGCTTAACCGGCGTCGATATTCACGTGGACGGGGGGCGGCCACGCCGTTTTGCACCAGCAACTCCGCGTCTTTGCGCAATGACCACAGGAGTTGCTCATTATCTGTATGGGGGGCCCCAAGGTGGTAAGCTATTGCAATGTCGGTGCGCATATTATCCGTCTACAGAGGCAATTATTGATAATCAGCCGATCTGCTTAGGTGGTATCACCATTCAGCTTTCAGGCTCAAGCTGTTTGGTGCTGTGTAAGTGATTTCAACTTTAAGTGACGCAAGGCCCGAGCACTTAAGCCACTAGTATCCATCATTCTGACAACAGCCACTCAAAAGTGAGCGTGGCAACAACTGCTGCGGCCAGTTGGGCGATGATGAAGCCAAGAACGTGGGACGGATCAATGCCGGCGAAAGTATTGGAAAACCCGCGCGCTATGGTTGCCGCCGGGTTGGCAAATGATGTTGAGGCCGTGAACCAATAGGCAGCAGTAATATATAGGCCAACGGCAAAGGGCACGGCATCTGGTCGCGATTTAAGGGTGCCAAGGATGGTGGCGATTAGCCCGAAGGTGGCAACAAATTCGCTGAACCATTGGCTGGGGCCGGTGCGGGCGTGGGTTGACGGATCAATCAGCGGGTTCTGAAACATAAGGTGGGCAACAATAACTCCGGCGATGGCCCCGGTGATCTGAACCACAACATAAATTGCGCCATCGCGGGCGGAAATTTGCTGGCGGATGACAAAGGCAAGCGTGACGGCCGGGTTAAAATGGGCCCCTGATATGGGGCCGAAAACCAGGATGAGAACAACCAATATCGCGCCCGTCGGAATGGTGTTGCCAAGCAGGGCGATGGCCGCGTTTCCACCCGCCAGCCGTTCGGCCATGATGCCCGAGCCAATCACTGTGGCCAATAGGAACATCGTGCCCAGCCATTCGGCAAACAGCTTGCGTATCATGGTGTGGTCTTGACCCGTTCCATCAACTTTTCACCGGTTTCGTTACGCTCTGAATAGCGGTCAACCAGCTGGTCTTTGATATCGCGCGTTAACAGGGTGAATTTCACCAGTTCCTCCATCACATCGACCATACGATTGTAGTTTGGTGATGGCCGCATTCGGTCAGTGTCGTCAAACTCCTGGAAAGCCTTGGGGGTGGAAGATTGGTTGGGAATGGTCAGCATGCGCATCCAACGCCCCAGAACGCGCAACTGGTTCACTGTGTTGAAACTTTGAGAACCGCCATTGACCTGCATGACGGCCAGGGTTTTGCCCTGTGTTGGCCGCACAGCCCCCAGTGAAAGCGGTATCCAGTCAATCTGGGCCTTCATCACAGCCGTCATGGACCCGTGGCGTTCGGGTGAACACCAGACCATGCCTTCGCACCAGTTGACCAGATCGCGCAGTTGTCTGACCTTTTCATGGCTTTCGTCGGCGTCATCGGGCAGGGGCAGGCCGGATGGGTCAAATGCGCGCGTTTCAGCACCAAGCCGGTCAAGCACGCGTGCGGCTTCCTGGTTCATCAATCGGCTGAATGAACGCGGCCGAAGCGAGCCGTGCAAAAGCAGGATACGGGGCTTGTGACTGCTGGGATTATTGGGGCTTAGCAGGCTCTGGTCACTGCTTTGGAAAGCCTGATTGTTTATATTGGGCGTCTTGGTCACGGTTAATATGTCCTGAACTTATTTTGCGCAATTAGATAAATCGATAATACTCGAATTATCAAATTGAATAACAAATGAAGCCTGTGCTTGTCAAGCTTCGATATTTCGGCCATTGTCGATATATGAACCAGAATACAGCAATTGACGCGTTTGGTGCCCTGGCACAGCAATCCAGAATGACCATATTTCGGCTTTTGGTCAAAGCGACCCCACGGGCATTGCCAGTGGGAACTATTTCGCGTGAACTGGGGATTATCCCGTCAACCCTGTCAGGGCATCTTGCAATTTTGAAACGGGCAGGGCTGCTAAATGCCAGCCGTCATCAGCGTGAAATTCACTATTCTGCCAATATTGGGGTGGTGAATGACCTGGTCAGTTTTTTGCTTGCCGATTGTTGTGCTGGTCAGGTGGAAAATTGTGCGCAAATCCTGACGCTATTGGATGAGACAGGGGATACCTGAAGCCTCCCAAATTCTGCCCGCCCCAGGGGGGCAGGCAGTGTTATTCGCTTAGCTGTAAAGTTTGCCGGTGCTAGTCGCCAGAAAGTCGCTAAGTGAAATGTCTTCCTGTTTCAAAAAGCCCTGGGCTGGCAACGTACCGGCACGCACCATTTCGATAATCGCAACCACAGACCCGGCGGTTGTCCAGGCAATAGCCGTTTGTTTGCCGCCAGCAACCACCACCGGCTGGTAGCCGCGTACAAATTCTTTGCGTTGTAGTTGGCCGTCAATCTCACCCTCTGAGGCAACATGGACATAGACAACATCGTCCTCAACCGGCGGTTTGGCATTGACCAAAATTTCCCCGGCCAGATCGCGGCGCTCGCGCATCAGCAGTTCATGGAAGAAGAAATTCATAAGCTCCACATGGCCCGGATAGCGGATGGTTTTATAGTCGATATTATCGACTTTACCCAGATAGGTTTCGCACATGGTGCCCAACCCGCCTGATGTTGTGAAGGCCTCCAACTGAATGCCGTTGATATAGATGGTTTCAAGCCATTCCATGGCTGAAACCCATTTGCGCTGGCCTTCTTCGATGACTTCACAATCGTTCAGGTATTCATTCACAACACCCTGTGAGGACCAGTTAAAAGCATAGCCCATCAACCCTGTTGGGTTTTGCGGCAATGCGCCAACACGCATACGGATAGAACGGCAGGTATCAAATTTTTCAACGTGGGACGCACCAACGATGCCGATAAACCCTGGTGCAAGGCCACATTGCGGTGCCATCAACCCCTTAGAGGTTTTACTTAGCTCAATGATGGCTTCTGTTGTTGGGACATCTTCGGTCAGATCAAAATAGTGGATGCCCGCACCGTGCGCGACTGTGGCAACAGCCACGTTCAGATTGAAGGGCAGGCAGGACAGAACAGCGTCAACTTTTCCAAATTGTTCGGCCAGCGCGTCGGTCGAGCTGACGTCTAACTGGCTGACAGTAAAGGGCAGGTTTTCACGTGGGGTGGTAACGTCAAATCCGATGACTTCAAATCCGGCTTCATGCAGCATTTTCGCTGCAAGTGATCCGATCTTACCCAGTCCTAGGACTGCAATTTTTTTCAATGTCATTTTGGTTGCCTTTAGATGTCAAACTTGATGCCCTGCGCGAGCGGCAGGTCACGGGAATAGTTGATGGTGTTGGTCTGGCGGCGCATATAGCCGCGCCAGGCGTCCGATCCGCTTTCGCGCCCGCCGCCGGTGTCTTTTTCACCACCAAACGCGCCACCGATTTCGGCACCGGATGGTCCGATGTTCACATTGGCAATGCCGCAATCAGATCCACTGGCAGATAGAAAATATTCTGTCTCGCGGACATCTGTTGAAAAGATGCAAGATGACAGGCCCTGTGGCACATCGTTTTGCAACGCAATGGCATCTGCCAGTTCAGTGTATTTCATTACATACAGGATTGGGGCGAATGTTTCGTGCTTCACGATCGCAGACTGACCGGGCATATCAACAATGGCCGGGTTAACATAATAACCCTCAGCAAAATCATCCTGCAAAACACGCTGGCCGCCATAAACTGTGCCGCCTTCAGTCTGGGCCTGTTTCAGGGCCGATTGCATAGCATCATAGGCTTGCGTGTCGATCAACGGGCCAACCAATACGCCATCATCCAGCGGGTTGCCGATGTTTAGACCGGCATAAGCGGTTTTTAGGCGTGGCATCAATTGGTCATAGATATCTTCATGCACGATCAGGCGGCGCAGGCTGGTGCAGCGTTGCCCGGCGGTGCCAACGGCTGAAAACACCACGGCCCGCAACGCCATCTCGATATCGGCGGACGGGGTGACGATCATGGCGTTGTTGCCGCCCAACTCCAAAATGCAGCGCCCAAAACGCTCGGCCAGCTTCGCCCCAATGGCATGGCCCATACGGGTGGACCCGGTGGCTGACATTATGGCTACTTTGCGCGACGTGGTCAGAACTTCACCGACATCGGCTTTTCCGATCACTGTTTGGATCAAGCCAGCTGGGGCGTCGCCAAATTTTTGCAGGGCCCGGTCACAAATTTTCTGAACCGCCAATGCCGTGAGTGGCGTTTTTTCTGATGGCTTCCAGATGACCGGGTCCCCGCAAACCAATGCCAGGGCCGCATTCCAGCACCAGGGGGCAACTGGAAAGTTGAATGCAGTAATGATGCCGCAGACCCCCATGGGGTGCCAGGTTTCGCGCATGGAATGACCGGGGCGCTCGGATGCGATGGTCAGGCCAAACAACTGGCGTGACAGGCCCACGGCCAGGTCGCAAATGTCGATCATTTCTTGAACTTCACCCAGGCCTTCTTGCAGGATCTTGCCGCATTCCAGGCTGACCAGTGCGCCAAGGTTATCCTTTTCGACGCGCAGTTCAGCCCCGAGCAAACGTACAAGCTCACCGCGGCGCGGTGCCGGGGTATCGCGCCAGGTTTGGAACGCAGATACGCCCCGATCTATTGCTGCGACAACGTCGTCTTTGCTGTCCATCGTAAGGGTGGCCAAATGGCTACCATCCACCGGGGTATGCACCGCTAGGTCCCCGCCAGAAATTTCGCCCTGGGAAAAGCCCGCATCCATCAGTACTTTATTAAGAGTCATAATCCGCCTCTGCATTGTCAGTTTGATTAAATGTAGCCGCGGTATGCCTGTTATATCAATTGGCAATAACGATCTTTTTATTGGATGGATTGTAAAAATAGGCTAAGAGTAAAGTAAAAATAACTATAAGGATGCCAGGTGGATACAGCTGAAAAAGACCAAATGCTGTTAGCGCTCTTACAGGGCAATGGCCGGATGTCAGTATCTGAAATTGCCCGCCGTTTATCCTGTTCGCGAACAGCGGCGCAAATGCGTTTGCAGAAATTGGAACGCAACGGTGTGATTGATGGCTATTTTGCCCGCCTGTCACCGGAGTATTTGCAAAAACAGGTGCGGGCCCTAGTAATGGTCAAATTCCCCCCAGGGCAGCGGGGCCAGATTGAAGAGGCACTGGCCGATATTGTCCAGGTGGCGTCATTATATTCTATCAGTGGGGTATTTGATATGGCAGCGGTGGTTTCGGCTGGGTCAATGGCGGAGCTTGATCTTATTTTGGATAAAATGGGCTGTCTGGATGGTGTGGATGAAACCATGTCGTCGATTATTTTGTCTACAAAAATTGATCGGTAGCGGCGCCGTTGTCTGCCGATCCATCCAGGTATAGAACCAATGAAAACCACACAAACCAACGCTAACAAGTCATGAAGGATCGGCGAATGCCTACCCCCATACAACAGCGTCTCCATCTGCCGTCACATGCTGTGTTGCGCAGCTTTGAATGCGCGGCGCGCCAGCAAAGCTTTACCCTGGCCAGCGAAGAGCTGGGGCTGACACAAAGCGCCGTTAGCCGTCAGGTAAAGGAACTGGAACAGATCATCGGCACAGACCTGTTTCGCCGTGTTGGGCGTGGCGTGGTTCTGACCGATGCCGGACGAAACCTGGCTGTTGACCTGGCCATTGATTTGGAAAATATCCGACAGACGGTGGTGCGGGCAATTGCATCCGGGGATCAGGGAACAGTTCTTAGGATTGCAGTATTGCCAACATTCGCCAGCCGGTGGCTGATCCCGCGACTTGCTGATTTTGCGGAACGTGCCCCTAATGTGACCGTTAATCTGGCCACCCGGTTGGAACCTTTTGACCTGGCGAAAGAACGGTTTGATATTGCGATCCATTTTGGCGCAGAAAATTGGCCCGGTACAAAAATGACCCGGATTTTTGAAGAGGACATGATCGCAGTTTGCGCCCCCAGCTTTGCAACCCGCCACAAGATAGCGCAATCCGCAGAAATGACCGACCTGCCATTGTTGCATCTGGAAACCCGGCCCATGGCGTGGTCTGACTTTTTTGTGCAACTGGGTGTCGCCGACAGTGGAAATTTATCCGGTATGTATTTCGATCAGTTTTCGATGCTGATCGCGGCGGCGGTTGCGTCCCTTGGGGTTGCGCTGATTCCGCAATACCTGATTGAAAGTGAACTATCTGACGGTAGGCTTGTTCAACTGGGCGATGCCCGATTGCGTACCAAAAACGCATATTTTGTGGTCACCAGCGCTGGGGCCAACCGCCCCGGGGTGGGTCTTTTTACCAATTGGATCAGATCGGCGGTACAAGCCCCTTAAAGGAGTGGCCTAATATTACGAAATCCTGCAAGAATAGTTTCCGCAAACCGGTCAATTTCCACCTTTGTCATCGGTGTGGATAATGTGCCAGAGCAAGTTTCAATCATCAAAAACCCATTATCAAACAGATGGTTAAGTAGTAACTTAAGGGCGCTTGTTTCCTTTGCCGTGGCAAAACCTGAGCGATAGCCCGTTGGCGCTGTTTCTTTCAGGTGTACGCGAAACATTGATCCTTTCCCCGTCACACAAGCAGGCACATCAGCCACCTGTATGGCATCAGAAATTGCTGATCGCGTGTAATCTGCCAATGTATTCAGCCGCTTAATCGCCTCGCGATCAAACATTTCCATAGCAATGCGTCCGGCCGTCATGGTGATCGGGTTGGCGGAAAATGTGCCGTAATGTGGGAATAACAACTTTTCTGACAGGGGGTTCATCACGTCCATCACATCGGCGCGCCCGGCCAATGCCCCAACCGGAAAGCCACCACCAATCATCTTGCCCATGGCTGTCATATCTGGCGTGAAATCATAGCCTTCCTGAGCGCCGCCATAGCCGGTGCGAAAGGTGATCACCTCATCACAAATCATCAGCGCGCCATTGTCAGTACACCATTTGCGGATCGCGCGAACAAAGGCGACGCTGGCGGGAATGACACCAATCCGGTGCGGCAACAGATCAAGCAGCACCCCCGCCAGTTGATCTGCATGTTGATCCAAGATTTTGATGGCAAGTTCCGGGTCATTGAACGGGATGACCACAACGTCATCCAATACACCCTGTGGGGTGCCAAACGAAACCGGCGTACTGCGCGGCTCCTGGGCATTGCCCCAGTTAGAAGGGTTCGCGGTTTGGCTGACTTCGGCATAGTCATATAGCCCATGATACGAGCCTTCGACCTTGGCGATTTTGGCGCGCCCGGTGAAGGCACGCGCAGATTTAATGCAGCTCATCACCGCCTCGGTGCCTGAATTCACAAACCGCATTTTATCAAATCCGGGGTTTCGGCTGATAATATGTTCGGCGTAAACCACCTCAGCCTCGGTCCCCACCGTGAAGGCGCTGCCTTTGGCCAGTTGTTCGGTGACGGCCGACACAATCTTCGGATGGGCATGACCGTGGATCAACGAAGCTACATTATTGGCAAAATCAATGCGCGTGACACCTTCGATGTCGGTGACAGTGCAGCCCTGTGCATGGGCCGCATAAATTGGGTGGGGCTTGCGCAGGATCGTGTTTCGGCTGATGCCGCCGGGCATGACCTTTTTGGCGCGAGCATACAGGGCGGCTGACTTGGTCACCTTTGCAGATGTTCCAGCTTACCGGTCACCCCATCCCATTTTTTGGCATCTGGCAGCGGGTCTTTTTGGTCAGTGATACTGGGCCAGACTTGCGCCAATTCTTCGTTCAGTTGCAGAAATTCCTTTTTGTTGTCGGGCAGGTCGTCGTCTTTGAATATTGCATCCGCCGGGCAGGCCTCGACACAATCATCGCAATCGATGCATTCATCCGGGTGGATCACCAGAAAATTTGGGCCCTCATAAAAGCAATCTACCGGGCAGATGTCGACGCAGTCGGTGTATTTGCACTGAATGCAATTGTCGGTGACAACATAGGTCATTCAGCTGCCTCTTGGGTTTTTAGACCGATGTCGTACATCGAAAACAGTTCGGCCTCGTCGTAAATCACCCGGTCATTATAGCCACTGAACCAAATGGCGTCGGGATTGCGCCCGACAATGGTGACCTTGCAGCGATCTTTGGCATCTTCGGCAGAACGCAAAAGTTTTAGGATCACCACACCGTTTTCACCCCCCGGCACACCGGGCATTGGGGTGTTGGTAACGGCGGACACTTCGGTTTTGCCTTTGTAATGGGTGATAGACAGGCGGGCGTGGGCCTCAACACCTGACAGGCCTTTTTGGCTTTCATTTAGGATACGCCAGGCTTCTTCTATTGGGACGTTGAACGCTTTGTGGCCAACAATGTCGCGCCCACAAAAGAAATAGTGGTTTTCAACCCCGTTGCGTTTTAATTCGCGCTGCATGATGCGCAGGGCGTCGGGATCATTGTTGATGCCTTTGATGATTGGCGACTGGTTGTCGACGTTGATCCAGGGGCGGCTGCCAAATTTTTGTACAGCGGCGCGGGTGGCATCGATCCATTCAAGTCCGCCCGCCGGGTGGCCGATAAAATCACCATCCAGCCCCTTTTTCAAAAATTCATCTGGGTGGTTGAAATGCACCATCATGCGCAGGTTCGTTTGCGGGTAAGCGGTATGGAAATCATCAAGCATGGCAAAGAATGTATCGTCAAACCGGTCCGGGAAGAACGCCAGTTCTTTGGTTCCCAAGCGGATCGATTCAATGCCCGACTCGGCCAGGGCCGCCAGCCACTGGGCGATGTTCTTGTTGCCCAGAACCATCGGGTCGCCGCCAGACATCAATATTTCGCGCAGCTTTTCACGGCCGGTATCCGGGTGTCGGCCGCCATTGTCGGCCACGGCGCGGTTGTGGTCTTTTACATAGGCGACAATTTCACTGATCTGCGCCAGGCCTTTGGGGGCTGATGTGCCATCAGCACGTTTGATCATCTTTTTGGCAATCAGTTCTTCGCGGTAGCAAAACCGGCAATGGGCAGAACAGGTGGCAGCGACATAGATCAGGCCAAGTTCATACTTGTGGATCAGCCCCTCCACTGGGCTATAGGACATCTGGTTGCCCGGGTCTTCAGCCCCGTCCAGATCATAGGTTTCTTTCGGGCTGGCTTTAACCAGGGTCTGAATGGCCGGGCTGTTCACCGCCAGTTCAAAATAATGCCGGGTGATTTTGATGGGCATCCGGGCCTGGACATCACGCTCTGTGCCATCAAGATCCGTGATCGCCTTAAGCTCGGCAGATGAATAGAAACCCTGCATGTCCTGGGGGGCGTTGCCTTCTAGGAATTTCTTGATACCGGTGATGATCTGACGGTCATATTTGCCGTTGGTGACCTTAGCTAGGAACGCCTGTTCATAGTCAGAAGGGATATGTTTTTCAGCTTTGGCCATTATCAATTCCGGTGCTTGGGGGGTGGGGTAAAATTTGTCTCTTGCCGTGTGGCTGAGCTTCGCAGATTTTTCATATATTACAATCATCCATTACGCATGAACTGATGTGTAATTGGAATGAATCCTCACGGATAATGACTGGTGCGCATGGGGTCGCACCGCAATCAGAAATGCGTTACGAGTTATTGTCAAATCTGGTGTTTAAGGATTGTTAGTCATGCAGCGATCTGGCTATTTTCTGTGGTTCCAATTCCGTCTTTGAACGTGACGTCTGTGATGACTTTTGCAAGGTAATCAAAGCCGCGTAGCTTTCTCCAGTTTTGGAACTGTCCCTCGATTTTCTTCGACAAATCTAAACCTCATGGCTTTTGACCCGCGAAGAATATTGTGTCCTTTTTAGCACTTCCCTCTCCTCGCGCAGAAGGCGGTTTTCTTTACGAAGCCGGGTAACTTCGGCCTCAAGATCGCACTGGGCGGTCGGCTCCGGCAGCGTTTGACGCTCCAATTGTATCCAGCGGCTTAACGTTGAAAACCCAACGCTATAGTCAGCAGCAACCTGCTTGCGACTTAACCCGCTCGTCAGTGCTACGCGCACCGCTTCCTGTCTGAATTCTGTCGTGTGTTGTGATGCCATTTTGTTTCTCCTTTTGCGTATAATACGCGGTTAAAGGAGCGGCACAATTCCGAGACAGGTCCAAAATAGCGCCTAGGCAGATTGATCCCGACGAATTGCATTACCATGACAAACGTGTTCGTAGGTTCTGGTAGATTGAAACCTCGGGGCCCCAATTCTACCCTGCGCATTCCGGCGTATCCGCCCACCTATTCCGACAACATCCGCCCACTTGTACCGGGCTATCCGCCCACCTTTGACTGAAGTGGTCCTGCATTTCCGAGCAGGTTTACGGCTGAGTTAAGGTGTATTCTGTTTGATTTTCATGCCGCTTTCTTCATTTCTTTGCCGTCAAAGTATGCTTCGTCGGGCGTTCGTTTATCAAGGGCTGTGTGGGGCCGGTCAGTGTTGTAAAAAGTGATCCATTCGCTGATCACCCGCTCTGCCGCAAAGCCATCAGTCAGTTCGTGTAGGTAAACCGCCTCCTGCTTCAGAGATCGCCACAGGCGTTCAATGAAGATGTTGTCCAGATAGCGGCCACGACCATCCATGGATATTTTCACATTTGCCTCGGTCAGCGTGGTGATCCATGCGGCCCCGGTGAACTGAGAACCTTGATCTGTATTCATGATCTCGGGTGGGCCATATTTGGCAATGGCCTCATCCAAAGCTTCCTTGCAAAAGCTCGCATCCATTGTGTTTGACAATCGCCACGAAAGCACCTTGCGCGTTGCCCAGTCCATGATGGCCACCAGATACAGAAAGCCCCGTTTCACTGGAATATAACTGATATCAGCGCACCACACTTGGTTCGGGCGGGTGATCGGCATGTTCCGGAGCAGATACGGATAAATCCGGTTCTCTGGGTGCTTTTTGCTGGTGTTGGGGCGTTTTTATATCGCTTCAAGCCCCATCACCTTCATTAACCGGCGCACGCGATGACGGCCCGCGCGATAGCCAATTCTCGGCAAGTATGCCGCAATCTGGCGGCTGCCAAAGAACGGGTATTTGGTGAACACACGGTCGATCTGGCGCATCAGTTCCAGCGTTACGGTGTTGAACCCAACCGGCATGTAATACAGCGATGATCGGCTGATCTTCAGGATTTTACACTGGCGGGACAGGCTGAGATTTACGTTCCTGTTAACCATTTTCCGGCGATCTTTGGGGCTCACAGCTAGAGCCCTTGCGCCAAAAAATCGTTCTCCACTGCCAGCCTCCCGATTTTGGCATGCAGATCCTTAATCTCGGATTCACTTGGACCCTGAGGCTTTCCGCCCTCAGAGAATACACCTGACAAACCCTCAACGGCCTGTTTTTTCCAAGTGCTGACCTGGGTGGGGTGTAATCTGTGTTTCGCCGCTATCTCTTGGATCGTCCGGTCGCCGCGCAACGCCTCAAGCGCAACCTTGGCCTTAAACTGATCCGAAAACTTCCGTCGTTTCGTCATTTTGGTATTCCTTCTTCGCGTTGGAATACACCTTAACAGACTGTCCGATTTTGCAGGACCACTTCATAGTTCGATGCGCCAAGGGTAGCGACAAAGATCTGAGCCGTGCGCACTTCGCCAGTCTCGGGGTGAACGACATCAACAGCATGACCGGCATAATCGACGAACAACCGCTCACCAGCGGGATGCCGCTGGCGCATCACTGGCGACAGCTTGCCCTCCCAGCGGGTATAAAGTTCGCAGTATCGACTGTAGCCGTAACCGTCGGGATGGACGCTGCGATACTCCTCCCACAACAGCGCCAGCGTCACACCTTTGCGGCGCAGCTCGGCGTGTATATAGGCCCAGTCAGGCAGCGGGATCGGTTGCGATCCATCGCCAGAACGGCGTGGAAACAGCATCTGTTCCAGATCGGCATCAGACAACCCATCGGGCAACGGCCAACTCAATCCAGCATTACGGGCACGGCCTAAATACTCACGCAGGGTCGTGCGACCAAGCGCCAAACTCAACGCCATCTCGCGTGTCGACAAACCTTCAAAGGACAGGCGCAAGGCCTCTCGTATCTTCCGCATCGGCAATCTCTTCATTAGGCTCTCTCCCGTTCAAATTGAACGGCAAAGTAGCCCGCTACAGATCACCTCGCAGCAGCACATCAAGGGGTGGGCGGATTAAATCGGAATCACTGGGCGGATCAGCCCGGAATGCGCACTACCCAGCCGTTATCGCAATCTTTGGCCGGTTTCGCTATCAAACAAAAACGCGTCCTTCGGATCAAAGCGCACCACCATTTTTTCGTTTGCCGTCACTTGCATTTTTTCACGAAGCAGACTGCACAGATTACTGTCCAAGCCATCGGCCTGCAAATGAACATGGCGCAAGTCACCAAGGTTTTCGACTAATGAAACAACCATATCCAAAGCGATTGAACCAGTTTGACCAAAATGCTCTGGCCGAATTCCGAGTTTGACATGTGCCGAAGGTTTCAAAGGTTCAGCAGTCTTAACGATGACGGACTTATCTGGAAAATCTGGCAATATGATTTGAGCTGAATTTTGATCAACCTTCGTTACAACACCGTTCAGTATATTCATTTTTGGTGAACCGATGAATTGCGCAACAAACAAATTTTTTGGGTCGGAGTAAATCTCATCTGGTGCGCCAAACTGTTCAATATTACCGTCTTTCATGACAATAATCTTGTCCGCCAATGTCATCGCTTCCACCTGATCGTGAGTAACGTAAATCATAGTTGTTTTGAGCCGCGCATGCAGGCGAGACAATTCTAACCGCATCTGCACACGTAATTCCGCATCAAGATTTGATAGCGGTTCATCAAACAAAAAGACTTTTGGTTCCCGAACGATAGCACGACCGATCGCGACCCGCTGCCTTTGGCCACCTGAAAGAGCTTTCGGTCGTCGATCCAACAAATCTTCCAGGCCAAGGATCTTGGCCGCATTTGAAACTTTACGCTCAATTTCCTGTTTTTTTGTCCCCACCATTTTAAGCCCAAAGCTCATATTCTCTTTGACCGTCATATGGGGGTACAAAGCATATGTTTGAAAAACCATGGCGACGCCACGTTTGGCCGGATCAGCATTCGTTTGGTTTTTTCCACCGATCAATAGATCACCACTAGTAATCCCCTCCAAACCGGCGATCATTCTAAGTAAAGTAGACTTACCGCAGCCAGACGGCCCAACAAGAACGCAAAATTCTCCCGAGTTGATCTGGGAATTGACTCCGTTTATTGCCGTCACTGAACCAAATTTCTTGGTGATGTTTTTAAGGAGAACGTCACTCATATTAGCTTCTCATTTCTCAATTAGTTAGGTTTTTGAACTTGCATTCATGTTTCATTTCACAGCTCCACTTGTCATCCCTGACACAATCCTGCGCTGAAAAATAACAAACAATACTAGGAGCGGAAGAGAGGCCAAAACAGCTGCTGGGAATAGTTTGTCTGGTTTGATTTCGAAATTACCAAGGAACCGATAGACAGAAACCATAATCGTGCCTTTGCTGTCATCGGTCAAAAGCAAAAGAGGAAACAGGAAATCATTCCACACAGCAAGCATCACAAACAGAGACAAAGTGGCGGTCGCTGGCCCCAAAAGCGGGCGGATAACGTACCAAAACACTTTCCAATCACCACAATTGTCCAGCCTAGCAGCTTCTTCCAGTTCTCGAGGTATGGTTGAGATGAATCCGACATAAAAGAATATAGCGAGCGGCAAATTTGTAGCGATGTAGACCAGTATGATACCGGCATAGGTATTCAAAAGACCAATGTTGTTCAGTATGACATAGTACGGTGTTATCGTCACAAATCCCGGTGTAGCCAAGCTTAACGACGTCAGCAAAATTATTACACGCCCCACACGACCACTTTTTCGTGCCAGCGGGTAGGCCGCCATTGACCCAAGTAAAGAAACAACAAATGTCACTGCAATCGTAATGCCAAGAGAATTTGCTACCGATCTAACGTAATGCATTGACCCAATGGCATTTGAATAGTTTTCGAGATCAAAAGAGGTTGGCAAACCAAGCGGTTGGGCCGCGATCTCTGATGCAGATCTAAACGACATCGCGAGCATGTAAAATATAGGTAGTAGCATTACCACTACCAAAAATAGTACTAAGGCTTCACCCAGATATGTTCTGATGCGTGACGACACTGAGTTATATCTCCTCGTTTTTCCGCAGGATGGCATTTTGAATTGCAGCAACCGCAACAACGACAACAAGCATCAGAATTGCCAATGCCGAAGCAAAGCCAAATCGGGATGAATTGAATAATTGCTTAATTATTTCTATACTTACAAGCTCTGTAGCACGATCCGGGCCTCCACCGGTCATCACAAAAGGCAACTCAAAACTTTTGAGTGTACCGATCGTTGTCAGAACGACAGCAATAGTAAAACTCGGAGCAAGAAGGGGAATTTCCAGATGGCGAAACCTTTGCCAGCTGCTCGCGCCATCTAACCGGCCCGCTTCGTCTATGTCTTCTGAAATGTTTGCATAACCAGCAAGAAAAATTGCGGTGGAATAACCCGTATACATCCAAACATGAACTGCAACGACTGCGTATAGCGCTGTATCAGGGCTGCCCAACCAGCCACGTGCAAAATTGCCAAGGCCAACTGATTCCAGTGCCGCGTTTAGTCCGCCATCCAAAGGCGAATAGATAAATTGCCATACGTATGCCACGACAACGGTTGATAGCATCGCCGGAACAAACAAAGCTGGCCTACAAAAGTTTCGAATTCTTGGCATACGGTGAAGCCAAGACGCAAAAGTTAAGCCCAGAAGCGTCTGAAAAACAACAGCGAATGCGGCGTATTTGATTGTGGTCAGAAATTGCTGGAAATAACGGTCATGAGACAGAATTCTTGCATAATTCTTTAGGCCAACCCAGTCGGCTTCCCCGAAACCCCGAAAGTCAGTAAAGCTAAGCTGGAGCGTCAAAATAATTGGATAAACAAAAAACAAAAGCAAGATGACGTAAGCAGGGAGCCCGAACAACAATAGGGTGCGGTTTGTCATCTTGTTGGCTTTCGCTGCGATCTGCATGGAACGCGCCCATGCAGATCAGTTTCATTTTCAATAGGAATGACTAGAAATTCGCTTCTTCAATAGCGTCATCCCAGCGACTAAGAATCTCAGTATTCGACTGAGATAAGTCCAAGATCAGCGAATTCATGGCAGAACCCATCTCGCCTTCCAAGCTTCCGGGCAATTCAAGCGTCTGATAAGGATAGTTGAGAATTGCACCCTCACTACGTGCCTGAGCGTAATTGTCGGCTAAATCAGGAAGCCCCGATAGGCCATCACTATAGGCACTGAACGCTGCTTCATCCTTCAAGAAAAGCAAGTAAATCTCTGGCTGAAGGAAAAAGTCGATGAATTGCGTCGCGGCTTCTTTTACCTTGGAATGTTCATTCATGGTCCACCCAATGGCGATCACGTCCACTGCAATCCCCGTATCGGCATTGGTTGGGATTGGTCCAAAGCTATAGTCCAGCCCTTCCACCTGCGAGAAAGAGGCGATATTCCATGCCCCTTGCACAGTCATCGCAAACGCACCGCGTGTGAACCCTGCAAGCGCAGTGCTCCAGGTGTCCATACCGGCTTGTTTGTCAACATCGACACAACCTTCGGCAATCAACCTACGAACTGTGTCCAAAGCTTGATTGGCCGCAGGATCATCAGCAAACAGAGAGTCACCCGAATTGAATTCACTAAAAGGTGTCTCGGTTTCACTCAACGCACTTGCGCTGGTGAAAACACCCGCTGGCCAATCAGCTGCAAGAAACAGCGGTTGAACGCCGATTGCATTCAGGGGCGCACAGGTCGCTATAAGTTCGTCGATCGTTTTAGGAGCGCGTTCAATGCCTGCCTGTGCAAGCAAGCCTTCGTTGACGAACAGGCCTATTCCCACAACTTCTATTGGCACGAATTGGTTTGCACCATCTAGTACGATAACATCCTTTAGCCCAGGTAAAACACGATCGTTCCAAGCGTTATCTGACCCAAGATCGGCGGCAAAACCGCCCTCAGCCCATGTTTTGACAAAATTCATATCCGACATCAAAATATCTGGCGCGTTTCCAGATTGAAAACGTGGCGGTAGAATAAGCCCCATATCGGGTCGTCCGATATACGAGAATTTAACTTTAATATCTGGATGAGCGGCTTCAAAAAGCTCGATAATCGCCGGCAGTCCCGCTGGCTCAGCTTCGGTCCCCTTCCACGCGGAAATCTCCAGCGTTACTGGTTCGGCAATCGCAATGTCAGCCACAGCGCATAGTGCCAGTGCTGACGTCATTATTTTTAGAATTGATCTCATTTCTGTCTCCCAATGTTGGATTGTTTAGTGATGCCGAATTTTGAATTTTTTCTAACCCGCGCCAATTGATACAACAGAACATTGTATCTCCCTTCCATAGCGCCGGAATCCAAAACCAAGCGGTATTTCGATTCAAGTAACTGATATTTAGTAAAAACTGTTAATAATAGCCCCCCCCCCAACAACACCAGAAAACCGATAAAGCTGGGTTTTCATTACTTGGTGCATTTGCTGCCCAAAACACAATGTTCACTTCGCTACTGTAGAGAAATTTGACAATATTACGCGCACACCCTTATCCTTTAGGCGCCCCAAGATTTCATCTGGAACTTCTGCACTAGTTACAATCACGTCAACATTATCAAACGAACAGATACGCTGAAGCCTTGCCGCTCCAAATTTGCTGACATCTGCCAAAACCACCACACGACGCGCAGATCGAATTACGGCGCTTGTCAAATGCGCCTCGTTCTCCGAGAATGTTGAAAGGCCGTGGTCCAAGTCAATGCTATCTGCGCCTATATAGGCTGTATCAAACACCAAATCCGATATGGCTGTTTCAGCCAACCGCCCAGTCAAAGACAATGAATCGCGTCGAAAATTTCCGCCAGACAACATCAATTTATGTTGCGAACTACCCTGAAGCTCCAAGAGCACTGGCAGACTTGTAGTCATGATCGTTAATGGGTTGGCATTGTGTAAAAATTTTGCAAGTTGACGTACAGTGGATCCGGAATCCAGAAATATGGCCCCATCAGTCTCAACAAGGTTCGCCGCCTCGCGCGCAATGGCCAGCTTTTGATCCGCCAGTATTAGCGTCTTATCATCGTGGCTAAGCTCTTGCCATTTAGATTCGCCGACCTCCCCAAGCCCAACCGACATCGCCAGTGCAATGCGCAATTCTTTAAGGCCGGACATCCCGAATTCTCGGCTGAACCTAACGACGGTAGGCTCACTCGTCCCTACTTCTACCGCAATTTCGTGCATAGATAGCCCAACAAAGCGTTTGGGGTTGAACAGAATCGCCTCGCCAATCTTTCGTTGCGCTCTCGTCAAGTCTGGCAAGCGATCTTCAATTACAGAAATAATGTTAATCTCCACCGTTGCCTCCCAGCCCTAAAGGTCCTCTTGCGTTCGTAATACTACGAAATTGAATTGAATCCTGCAATACTCTTTTATCTCAACTACGAAAAAATAGTTATACTATACTTTCCTTGCATGCTACCAATGCCGAACTAAGCAAAAATCTGAGTTTCTCAGTATTCTAAATTTGGAAACGGGTTAGGCATGGCAAAAGTATTTCAGAAAGATTTGGTGATAGCGTCATCCCTACCGCAAGGTCTAAATAAAGTTGCGCGGTTCTCATGGGAGCAACCAACCCCCGAACAGCCGGCACCGCCTATTGGTCTCAGCGGCATTGAAATGGAGAATTTCATCCAATTCGGGTCAATCTCTATACTTCCGTATCAACTGCAGGATGACTTAGTTAATCAGCTCGAAGATCGATCGTTTTCAACAGTCGTACTGGAGAACGACCTGATCTCGGTAACGGTCCTACCAAGCTTGGGGGGACGTGTTTATTCAATAGTAGACTTGGCTTCTAACCGTGAAATATTGCACAAAAACCAGGTTCTTCGTGGGCGAAACCTTGCTTTAAGAGGCGCTTGGTTTGCAGGTGGAATTGAATGGAACGGGGGTGGCGTTCCAGGTCATGCTGCTACAACTTGTGAACCGATAAAATGCGGAATCGTTGAAACAGACGAAGGTCCTATATTACGTTTGGAAGCGTTCGACCGGATCACAGAAACATGTTGGGTGATAGATCTATTCTTGATGGACGGGTCACCGGCCCTATTTGCTAGAACCCGTATTATTAACCCCAATCCAAAGAGCAAAAAGGTCTATTGGTGGACAAATATTGCTGTTCCCGGCGTGAGTGGTCAACGCATCGTGTCCCCGTCGGACTATAGTATAGAACATATTTTACCAGATAATCACCTTGAACAGACCAACTTTCCGGACCGTATGGGTTTCGACGCTAGTTTCCCAGAGAACTGGACACAGGCAACTGCCGTATTTTTCAGGCGAACAAATCAAGAGCACCCGTGGATCGCCTCAGTCAATCCCAACGGGAGCGGGTTTGGACAAGTTTCGACTTCTAAACTTGTTGGTCGAAAGTTTTTCTATTTTGGTGAAGGCGACGGCGGAAAACGATGGCTCGAATTTCTTGGTGAGAGCGACAAGGTGAACGAATATGTTGAAATTCAATCAGGGCTCACTACGCATCAAAATCAGTTAAAGACTATTGAATCCAAACAAGAAATAGCTTGGACAGAAGCGTTTTTTCCGTTGGACGAATGCGCTCATGCAATTGACGTTTCCTATGAATCCTCCACGGTGCTGACACAAGGCTTGATCGAACAAGTCGTCTCAGTTGAAGATATAGAGAAAATTGACACGTTGCTTGAGCGGCATGCGAATTCTCCAATTGCCGTGAAAATTTCTGAGCCGCGCGATTGGGGCGCACTACACAGCGTTCTGCTTTCGTTTGCGGAAACCGAAAACCGAAATGGTCAAAGCGGCCCCTTTGTCGATGCGTGGGATTACATTGCCCGACAATTAATAATCCCCGACGATATACTGCTGCGTACCGATGGTTTTGTGAGTTCCGATACTTGGCTAAATGGCTTGAGAAAATATGAAGCAAATATCGGACTGAATTGGTTTACACGGTTACATATCGGAATATGTGAACTGGATCGCGGCAACCCGATCAGCGCAAGGCGTGATTTGCTAGAGGCGTTTGAGCTTTTAGGAAACTGGCAAACTGCCTACTATTTGGGAGTTGCTTGCAGTCAAGATGCGGACAACGCGACCGCCCGCACCTATTTTGGAATTACCATCGAATTCGACGATGCTCCATTGGATGTCAAATTGGCAATCGCGGATACTCTATTTGATCAACAAATTTGGGACGATCTAGACAATCTTCTAGGCAGTATTCCTCGCGAAATCGACAATGAACGGTTTGACGTAATTCGCGCCCAACGCGCTTTACACAAAAGGGATTTTGAAACGGTGGCGCGGATTCTACAACGAGATTTTGCATCCATTCGAGAGGGCGATGTCATTCTTGAAACGCTCTGGTCAAAAATGACTATAGGAAGGGCCACTCAAATTCGCGGACGCGATCTGACGCCTGATGAAGCAATGTCAGAAAAACGGGCACATCCACTTCCCAAACGATTGCAATTCAGCCTCCTAGATTGAAATTTCGGGTGTATGCCTGCAATTCAGACGCACCATGGCCCCGTAAACTTAACTGGCGCTGGCTATAGAATTCTAACGATATTGGGAGTGCGCTGCTGAAATTTGCGCGATTTCGCGCCAGGTCTGCATAGTAAGTGACCGCATTTCCCGAAAGCTAGCAAATCTCGATTGAATCGTAAGCGTGGCTTAGGCCCCACATACCGCTCCGATTGTTGATGTGCGATTCCGTCCCTTCATAGATTTGAAGGGAGTTTCTCTATGGATGCTACAAACGAGTTTCTCGCAAGAATACCACGCAGTTCAGATGGCAAGCGGCGCTGGCCTGTTGAGCTGAAGGCTCGGGTTGTTGCAGAGACGTTGATCGAGGGCGCGACGGTGAGCGGTGTCGCCAAGCGATACGATTTGATACCCAGCAGCGTTTCAGATTGGCGACGTATGGCGCGGACGGGCAAGCTTGTTTTGCCCAACTTGGATGGCATGGATTTTGTACCCGTGCAGTTTGAACGACCTAAGCCGCTTGAGGCGGTTCCAGCGCCACCTATCAATTTGACCAGCGTTGAGCTGCTCAAAGGCGGAGTGACGATCCGCTTGGCCGCCGATACCCCTGCGACCCGCATTGCCGAGATCGTGGCAGCGCTGTGATCCATCCGTCACATGGGGTGCAGGTCTTTGTAGCGACCAAGCCGGTGGACTTCCGCAAAGGGCATGATGGTTTGGCTGCGCTGGTGCAAAGCCATCTGCAAAAGAAGCCCTTTGACGGTGCGGTCTATGTGTTCCGTGCAAAGCGTGCTGACCGGCTCAAAATGATCTGGTGGGATGGCACGGTCTGGTCATGGCGTACATGGTCTTGTCACGGTTTAGTTCCGGTCTCTTTAGAGCAATAATTGCTGTGAAGGAGATCAGAAATGGCAATAAGATACACAGACGAGTTTCGGCGTGATGCGGTGCGCATTGCACAGAGCAGCG
>JAZGFB010000040.1:0-110322 GCA_036479015.1 Paracoccaceae bacterium
GGCCAGTTTTCACCACAGAACGTCCAAAATAATCGTATGTAACGCGGCTACATTTTCATATTTCGAACGCCCTGTGGCAAAAACTGATCTCGCGCTGATGGTGCAGGATTAAGGGGTCCTGGCCCTAGCCCGCGACCAATGATACCATTGGTATGGCCGCGCTTTCCCGCTAGAAACAGGCAAACAACAGGGATCAGACAATGACACATCGCAAAAAGCTTGCCGCTGGAAACTGGAAAATGAACGGGCTGTGGTCTGGTATGGGCGAAGTTTCCGCCCTGCTAACTGACCACCCAAAACCAAAGTGCGAAATTTTGCTGTGCCCGCCTGCAACCTTACTGTCACGCATGTCTGACATGGTCATTGACGGCGCCATCGTGACCGGCGGACAAGATTGCCACGCCAACAGCAATGGTGCCCATACCGGTGACGTCAGCGCCGCGATGCTTGCCGATGCGGGCGCTGAATATGTCATACTAGGCCACTCTGAGCGCCGCGCCGACCACGGAGAAAGCGATGACGATGTGCGCACCAAGGCATTGGCCGCACTGGATAACGGGCTAAAGGTGATCATCTGCGTCGGTGAAACCCTAACCGAGCGTGAGGCGGCCAATACCCTTGATATTATCGGCGGCCAGCTGGCTGGCTCGATCCCTGACCTGGTCACCGGTGAAAACTTGGTCGTGGCCTATGAACCGATTTGGGCCATCGGCACCGGCAAAATTCCGACGCTGGCTCAGATCGGCGAGGTGCATGATTTCATCCGCATGCGGCTTGAAAAACGCTTTGGTGCCGGTGTTGGGCGCTCGACCCGCATTCTTTATGGCGGTTCAGTCAAACCCGGCAATGCCGCCGAGATATTTGATGTTTCCAATGTTGATGGTGCCCTGGTGGGCGGTGCCGCGCTGAAAGCCGCAGATTTTTCACCCATTATTGCCGCACTGGACGCCAGCGCCTAGGCGCGGGTCACATCACACCCATAAACCCAGTCAAACCGGGCCATCAGTTGGCCTGGTGCCACAGCGCTTAGGGCGCGCAATCCGCTATGGGCGGCGAACCGCACCAGCGGATTTCTAAGGTGGTAGTTGCGCGCGTTTGCGTTCGCGGCCGCCACAATACGGCTTACCCGGTCAAACCGCCGCTGCTGATATTGTGGCAACGCCTGTTCCACTGGCAAGCTGTCTAAACAATCCGCCAACACCCAGGCGTCTTCCAGCGCCATATTGGCCCCCTGTGCCAAAAACGGCAGCGTCGTGTGGGCTGCGTCCCCCAGCAGCACACAGGAATTGCCATGCCATTTTTGGGCCACAGGGTGCCGGTACAACCCCCAAATATTAACCGCGTCTACCCGGCCCAGCAATTGCGTCACTTCGGGGCAAAAATCTGAAAATATGGCGCGAAACTGTTCAACGTCGCTTGACTGGTCCCAGCCTTCAGCTGCTTTATCATCGCGCTCTTGGATACCAACGATATTGGTCATGGCCCCGCCGCGCAGTGGATAGCTGACCAAGTGTCGCCCGGGCGCCATGTGAACATTCACTGACGATGACGCCGATCCATCCACCAAAGCCCGCCAGGCAACCTGCCCGGTAAAAAACGGCACCTGCGCGCCACCCAAGGCCTGTCGCAACCGCGAATTCAGGCCATCTGCCCCGATCAACAGGCCGGGGCAATCGGTCTGGCCATGTGTCATCGTCACCCTTGGTGGCCCAGAACCCAGAACGACAGCAGTGGCCTGCTGCCCCAGCTCAATAGAAACGCCCGCGTGTTTGGCCGCCCCAAGCAACAAATCTATTAAATCTGAACGATGCACTAACAAATAGGGCCGCCCGCCGCCACTTGTGGTCATGTCCAAACTGGCAACCTGGGCCCCGCGCCGATAGTCACGCAACACCACGGTTTCAGATTTAAGCCCAACCGCGCGCAGCTTTTCCCCCAGCCCCAAAGCATCCATCACGGCAACACCATTGGGGGTAATCTGCAAGCCCGCGCCAATTTCAGTGATCTTTTCCGCCTGCTCTAACACACGCACCACCGCGCCGCGCTGAGCCAAAGCAATGGCGCAGCTCAGCCCGGCGATACCGGCGCCAATTATTGTAATGTGCTGGCCTTTCAGCATGGCTTGCCCTCAATTGAAAACACCGGCACCCAAAAGGCACCGGTGTCTGATAAACCATTACGGAAAATTTGATTAATCCGCGCGGTGAATCTTTTCACGGCGCTCATGTTTTTCTTGGGCTTCCAGGCTCATAGTGGCAATTGGGCGGGCATCCAGCCGCTTTAGCGAAATCGGTTCCCCGGTGACGCTGCAATAGCCAAATTCACCCTCATCAACACGGCGCAATGCCGCATCAATTTTTGACACCAGCTTGCGCTGCCGATCACGGGTGCGCAATTCCAGGGCGCGGTCAGTTTCTTCCGATGCCCGGTCGGCATCATCTGGAATATTCCGGGTGCCGTCCTGCAAAGTTTCGATGGTGTTTTTGCTGTCATCCAGCAAATCAGATTTCCAGTCATTCAATTTGCGTCGAAAATATTCGACCTGGCGTTCATTCATGAACGGTTCATTCTCTGCTGGGCGATAATCGTCAGGCAGGAAAACTTCGGCTTTCATTACGCTTCCCCTAAAAAATTTGGGGCTTATCGGCAGTTAAATTTCCACCGGATTACACCCTCTTGGGCGACGATGTAGCCCAAGTTCCAACAGATGTCACTAGCATTTCAGTACGGCTTGCCCGAATGTGACGAGAGCGTTAGAAATACGTGAACAATGCACGTTAAAAAGTTGAAATTGACCATGAAATTTACTGGTACGGATGACTACATCGCCACCGATGACCTTAAGGTTGCCGTAAATGCCGCCATCACAATTGAACGCCCGCTGCTGATAAAAGGCGAACCGGGTACCGGAAAAACCGAACTGGCCCGCCAGGTCGCAGCCGCCCTTGGCCTAAAGATCATTGAATGGCACGTCAAATCCACCACAAAAGCCCAGCAGGGGCTCTATGAATACGATGCCGTAAGCCGGTTGCGCGACAGCCAACTGGGCGAAAAAAACGTGCATGACGTGGGTAATTACATTCGCAAGGGCAAGCTGTGGCAGGCTTTTGAGGCCGACGAAAAGGTTGTTCTGTTGATTGATGAGGTCGACAAAGCCGACATTGAATTCCCAAATGACCTGCTGCAAGAGCTGGATCAAATGGAATTTCACGTCTACGAAACCGGCCAGACCATCGCCGCTAAAAACCGCCCCGTGGTCATTATCACCTCAAACAACGAAAAAGAGCTGCCCGACGCCTTTTTGCGCCGCTGCTTTTTTCACTATATCAAGTTTCCCGACGCGGCGACGTTGCGAAAGATAATCGCGGTGCATCACCCGGATATCAAAGACGCGCTGCTGACAACGGCACTGACCCAATTTTACGACATTCGTGATCAGGCCGGGTTAAAGAAAAAACCGTCCACCAGCGAAGTGCTGGACTGGTTGAAATTGCTATTGGCCGAAGACATGACCAGCCAAGACCTTCAACAGGATGGCAGGTCGCTGTTGCCCAAGCTGCACGGCGCATTATTGAAAAACGAACAGGATGTTCATCTGTTCGAAAAACTGGCGTTCATCGCCAAGGGGCAACGCTAAATGGCACAGATGACAGACATAGCAATAAGACCGCTGGAACCTGATGATTTTGATCATTGGCAGCAGCTTTTCACCGGCTATCTGGGCTATTATGAAACGTCCCTTAGCCAAGATATAAAGCAATCAACATTTGCCAGACTGCTTGATCCCGGCTCAAAACTACATTGTCGGTTGGCGATCAGTAATGGGGCACCAGTCGGGCTGGTGCATTACATTTTCCATGACAATACCTGGCGCCCGGAAGGTGTGTGTTACCTACAGGACCTTTACAGCGACCCGGCAGTCAGGGGCGCGGGCGTCGGCCGAAAACTCATAGAAACCGTCTATCAAGCGGCGGCAGATGCAGGTGTGCCAACGGTCTATTGGATGACCCAGGATTTCAACACCACCGCACGGCGTCTATACGACAAGGTGGCGACCAAGACACCGTTTATAAGGTACCAGCACGGATGATTCTTGCGAGGCTAACACGCCCGGTTATTGCGGCCCTGCTTGCCCTGTCAGCCTGTGCACCCATGGCCCCAAACAATGGGGTAACTCGGCAAACGGCGACGTTTGACACGCTACCTGCCATGCGCATCCCGGCCAGCGCCCCGGCACCCGCGACCCGCCGTTCCAATGCATCCATTGCCACTGAATTCATGGCGCTGGTGTTTCAGCTTGAAAGCGGTCGCAAACTGCCGGTGCTGTCGCGTTTTGAAGGGCCCGTCACCCTGCGCGTTACCGGGGCACCTGTAGCGGCGGTGTCGATGCGCGATTTGGACAGGCTTATTGCCCGCTTGCGCAGCGAAGCCCATGTGCCAATTTCGCGCGTTGAACCCGACCAGCGCGCCAACATTACCGTCCACTTTCTAAAACGCGCCAAACTGCGCAATGCCGTTCCACATGCGGCGTGTTTTGTTGCCCCCGGGGTGGATAACTGGCGCGACTTTACCCGGAGGCCAAATGCCCCGGGCCGCGATTGGACCCAGCTAACAGTGCGCGAAACCATGGCCGTGTTCTTGCCCGCAGATGTCAGCCCCCAGGAAATTCGCGATTGTCTGCACGAAGAAATTGCCCAGGCCCTTGGGCCGGTTAACGATCTGTATCACCTGACCGATTCAATTTTTAACGACGATAATTTCCACACCGTCCTGACCGGTTTTGACATGGTTATCCTTAGGGCGATGTATCACCCGGATCTGCGCAGCGGCATGACGCCCGGTGCCGTGGCCCGCCGCCTGCCGGGTATTTTGAACCGGATCAATCCCAACGGGCGCGGTGGTTCAGGGGAATTTATTTCAAACACACCGCGGCGCTGGATAGCTGAAATAGAAGCAGCACTTGGTGCGCGAGGTACAGGATCAGCACAGCTAACGGCGGCGCGCCGGGCCGTTGCCATCGCCACAGAAAATGGCTGGAACGATAACCGCCTCGGCTTTAGCCTGTACGCACAGGGTCGGCTTGCCCTGGCCCAAAATTCTGGGCTGGCGCTTAATTCGTTTGAGCAGGCCGATACAATTTTCAGATCAAACCCCGAAACCCGCCTGCACGCCGCCCATGTATCTGTTCAAAGCGCGGCGTTTGCGCTGTCATCCGGGCGACCGCTGGCGGCGATCAAAATTGTTGATGACAACAGCGCCGTCGCCCTTAGGGCAGAAAACCCAAACCTTCTGGCAACCCTGTTGATGATAAAAGCGGCAGCCCTTGATGCATCTGGCAGATCAGCCCAGGGTGACATCGTACGCCTCGACAGTTTGGGTTGGGCGCGCTATGGGCTTGCAAGCACTGGCGAAATTCGCAAACGGCTAAGTGAAATAACGGCACTCGCCCCACGCATTACAGCAAAGGCCAATCAATGATTGTTATCGCAGGTTTTATCATTGGGGCCATCGGCGGCGGTCTTCGGGCGCGGGCGCGCAAAGGCAATCGGTTGGATATTGCGCAATACGCGTTTGTTTTTGGCATGATATTCGCGCTGTTCGGGCTGTTCCTCACGCTTTTCCTGGAACGGATGCTGTAAGCCTTTGTTCCTGCCATTTTTCCAAAATCTGCGTGATGTTGGAATACCAGTTTCACTGCGTGAATTTTTGGGCTTTTTGGAAGCCCTGTCAGCCGACCTTGTCACCTATGATATCGAAGGGTTTTACCACCTAGCCCGCTGCGCCATGGTCAAAGATGAACGCAACCTGGACAGGTTTGACCGGGCCTTTGCCGCCAGCTTTGATGGGCTGGATAAAATTACACTGGATCAGGTGCTGGACGCCATCGATTTGCCCGACGACTGGCTGCAAAAGATGGCCGAAAAGAACCTGACAGCGCAAGAAATGGCAGACATTCAGTCCCTTGGCGGGTTTGATAAACTGATGGAAACATTGCGCAAACGCCTAGAGGAACAAAAAGCCCGGCACCAGGGCGGTAATAAATGGATCGGAACGGCGGGCACCTCACCTTTTGGCGCCCATGGCTATAACCCGGAAGGTGTCCGTATTGGCCAAGACACATCGCGCCACCAAAGGGCGACCAAAGTCTGGGACAAGCGCGAATTTCGCAATCTGGATGACAGCGTTGAACTGGGCACCCGCAACATCAAAGTTGCCCTGAAACACCTGCGCAACTGGGCCCGTGATGGCGCGCAGGAAGAACTGGACCTAAACGGCACGATCCAGGCCACAGCCCAAAACGGCTACCTAGATGTCAAAACCCGCCCCGAGCGGCGCAACGCTGTCAAAGTTCTGTTGTTTCTGGATGTCGGCGGATCAATGGACCCCTATATCAAAATCGTCGAAGAATTGTTCAGCGCCGCGCGCAGTGAATTTAAACATATGGAACATTTCTACTTTCACAATTGCCTGTACGAAGGCGTGTGGCGCGACAATACCCGCCGCTGGAACGCCCAGACCCCAACCTGGGACATCCTGCACACTTATGGGTCTGACTATAAATGCATCTTTGTCGGTGATGCCTCCATGTCACCCTATGAAATAGCCTATCCCGGCGGGGCAAATGAACATGCCAATGCCGAAGCAGGCAGCACCTGGTTGCGCCGCGCGTTTGAGCAATGGCCAGACAGGCTTTGGATCAATCCGATGGATCAAAAATATTGGCAATACACCCAATCCCTGGCCATGGTGCAGGATATATTGGGCGCAGAACGCATGGTTCCCATGACGTTAAAGGGCATCCAAGAAGGTATGAAATTACTTGGCCGCTAGTGCTGGCACTTGGCATGGCTTGGCAAATGTCTAAGGTGAACAAACCTAACACAGGACAGGGCAGTATGGGGCGTTTCAAACAGGCGTGGCGGCGCAGGCCGGTGATCATGTCGGGCTTTGTTCTGGCGCTGGTATTTGCCTGCCTGTTTGCCTTTCGCAGTGTGGCGTTCATGATTTACTGGTCAGATCCAAGTCACCAGAACCAGACAATCCAGGGCTGGATGACACCGCGGTATATCGCGCATTCCTGGCGCGTCCCGCCCAAGGTTGTGCGCCAGGCATTACAGTTGGATGCCATGCCCCAGCGTCGCCAGTCTCTGACCCAAATTGCTGATCAAAAGGACATCCCGCTTGAGGTTCTGATTGATCAGATCATTGCCGCCGCCATATCCCACCGGACCCGCGACCAATGAGCGAAACACTGACAGCACTGGTGCCGGTTTACGGGCTTTGGCTGATCGCCATTGTGACGTTTCTCGGTTGCCTGGCCGTGCCTATCCCTTCGTCATTGCTGATGATCGCTGGTGGCGCATTTGCTGCTTCCGGCGATATTTCACTGTTGGCTTTGTTCTTGTCTGCTTTTGCCGGTGCAATAGCAGGCGACCAAGCAGGGTTTGCCTTGGGGCGTAAGGGCCCCATCGTCCTGTCACGGTTCAAAACCACCAAAGGCCAGCGTAAAATACTATTTGATCGGGCCCAGGATCTGTCGGCAAAGTGGGGCGGAATTGGCGTGTTCCTGTCACGCTGGCTGCTCAGCCCGCTTGGCCCCTATGTCAGTTTCATCGCCGGTGCCACAGGCATGAGCTGGACAATTTTCAGCCTTTACGGAACAGCCGGTGAATTGATCTGGGTGGGAATTTACACCGGCCTGGGTTTCGTATTTTCCAACCAGGTGGAAATGGTTGCAGATATTGCGGCAAACGTCAGCGGCTTCCTTGCGGCGGCGACTTTGGCAATTCTGCTGGGGCGGCTGGCATTGCGCGGATCCCATAAATCTGATCAGGTTCATTAAATACTCGCAACATAGTGATCCGTTTCGTTTGCGATTTGGCGGCCCCTGCCCCATATCAGGGATATGTTAAAGTTTACCCCAATTCTTTTGGCGATCATTTACGGCCTGATAATGTACCGGTTTTCAGCCTGGCGCACATCAAAACAGCTCAACGAAAAATCAACCGAGCTGGCCGACCCAACCCTTAAGGCGCTCACCGACAGGATGGCGGCGGCGCTGGAATTGCCCCGGGTGCGGGTGCATATTTACGAAATTGAACCGGTAAACGGGCTGGCGGCCCCAGATGGGCGCATTTTCATCACCCGTGGCTTTTTCAAGAAATACCTGGCAGGTGACGTGACGGCCGAAGAAATGGCCAGCGTGATCGCCCATGAACTGGGTCATGTGGCGCTGGGGCATTCGCGGCGCCGGATGATCGATTTTTCCGGCCAAAATGCCCTGCGCACGGCCCTTGCCATGGTGCTTTCACGGATCATACCCGGCATCGGTGCCTATATCGCCGGGTTCCTGACCAACCTGCTGGCCGCCCGGCTGTCACGCAGCGATGAATATGAAGCCGACGCCTATGCGTCGGCGCTGCTGATCAAAACCGGTATCGGCACCGGACCCCAAAAGACCCTTTTCGCCAAATTGGAAGCCCTGACAGCGCAAAGCTCTGGCGCCACGCCCGCCTGGATGATGAGCCACCCAAAAACCAAAGAACGTGTGCTGGCAATTGAAAACAATGAAAAGAAATGGAAATCTTAGCGCAGGTTTTCCATGGCTTTTCCCAGCCTAGGCAGCCGGGCTTTTTTCAGCAGTTTGCGCAGCGGCCAGTGTTGGCCTGACAATTGCTCAGCCGTGGCATGAACCTGGCCAACCACCCGCAACATTACTTTGGGTGCTGAATGGGCAAACCCAGTCAGAAACTGATCCGGGTGCACGGCTTGAACCCCAAGCTCCGCCAAATAACGGGTTGGAAAATCTTTCAGATTGGCGGTGACAATCACCGGGCAGCGCCCTGTCAGTGCAGATGCCAAAACATGGACATCATTGGCGTCTGGTAAATCCAACCCGGCCTGGGTAAGCGGTTCTGCATCAATAATGGCGTCGGGCCACCTGGCATTCAGCAGCGCAATCTCGCCCTGGGCGAACGCCGCCTGATCTGGGCCCAATTTCGCGGCAGCCCTGCGCCATTCTTCCAATATTCGCAGGCTCCAATACGGCACGAACTGGTCATGTTGCGCAGCCAGAAGCAATATATCGCGGGTGATTGTCGGGTACAGAACGCAGGCGTCCAGTATTACTTTGCTCGGTGCCAAGGCCCCTATTCGCCCTGTAGACTGGGCGCTAATGCAACCGGTTGTACACCTGTCAGTTCCTGCAGGATCCGTGATGAAAGATGTGCGCTTATACGTATTTTCTGGGTCAACCCGATCCTTTCAGCTTCAATTGCTTTAGTGCCGCCAAAACCTGGCAGGCTAGAATCTACCAGGTAGGTCGGCACCATAACTTCACCGGTGCGTTTGTTTGTGACTGTCAGCAAAAAATGAATTTCATGGACGCCACCAATGGAGTTGCGTGTACGCTGTGTCAACGCATGAAACCGGGTAACCTGAATATGCAAAACCACTGGAAGAGCGCCACTCATCGTTGACACGCCGCTGGCAACTGCATTTTCAATGATGGTCTTGACCTGGCTGTAGCGGTTACCAAACGGATCCTCGCGCCAGACGATATCGGCGATCGGTTTGTAACTGTTATCTTCAGAAACCACCAAAGTTTCAGGAACCTCAATCACCATCCCAACCACACGCATCGGCGGCAACTCAGAAACATCAACGGCATTTTTAAGCCCCGAAAACTGCGACCCAAACAAACCTGTGACATTGCCGGAACAGGCGGTGAGCAGAAACAAGGCGCATAGGTTTGGCAACAGATTTAGGGGCTTCAATATAGCGTCCTTTTTAGGTTCCCGACAATTAGTCACAATATGATGTATTAACCATTACAAAAAACGGCCGTATAATCTGTATACTACGTTTAGCGTTAAATTCCAAAAAACCGGACCAAAGCCTAAATAACATACATCATTACCTGTTCAATCTGCCTGATACCTATTGTAGTGTTAGCGCTATCAAGATATAGCGCATCAACCCTGCCAGCCTTAGGAAACCCACATGGCCATTCATAAAGAATTGCAGACCATAACTGAACAAATCGTCAGACGCAGCAAAACCACCCGCAGCCAGTATCTGGAAAAAATTGACCGGGCACAGAAAAATGGGCCAAACCGCGCGCATTTATCCTGTTCAGGTCAGGCCCATGCCTACGCCGCCATGGGCAGTGACCAACAAACAATGGCCCAGGGCATTACCCCAAACCTTGGTATCATCACCGCCTATAACGACATGCTTTCAGCCCATAAGCCCTATGAAACCTACCCCGACCTGATCCGCCAAACCGCCCGCGACTGCAACGCAACTGCCCAGGTTGCCGGTGGTGTGCCCGCAATGTGTGACGGCATTACCCAGGGCGAAAACGGTATGGAACTTAGCCTGTTTTCGCGCGATGTCATTGCGCTGGCTGCAGGCGTTGCCCTGTCCCACAACACCTTTGACGCCGCCGTCTATTTGGGCGTCTGCGACAAGATCGTCCCGGGGCTGGTCATGGCCGCCGCCACCTTTGGCCACCTGCCCGCAGTCTTTTTGCCCGCCGGTCCCATGGTCAGCGGCCTTGCCAACGACAAAAAAGCCGATATTCGCAATAAATTCGCCACCGGCGACGCGACCCGAGAACAACTGATGCAGGCCGAAATGGCCGCCTATCATGGGCCTGGCACCTGCACATTTTACGGCACGGCAAATTCCAACCAGATGCTGATGGAATTCATGGGACTGCACCTGCCGGGGTCATCCTTTGTTAACCCGGGCACGCCCCTGCGTGAGGCGCTGACAATTGCTGGCAGTAAAAGAGCACTTGAAATTACCGCGCTTGGCGACATGTACACGCCTGTCGGCCATATCCTGGACGAAAAGACCTTTGTTAACGGTATTGTCGGGCTGATGGCGACCGGCGGGTCGACCAATCTTGTGCTGCATATGCCGGCCATGGCGCGGGCGGCTGGCATCATCTTAGAGCCACAGGATTTTGCCGCTATTTCCCAGATCACACCGCTGTTGGCGCGGGTCTATCCAAACGGGCTGGCCGACGTTAACCATTTCCACGCCGCCGGTGGCTTGGGGTACGTTATTTCCGAACTTCTGAATGCCGGGCTTTTACATCCCGATACAAAAACCATCATGGGCGGCGGCCTGGAAAACTATACTGTAGAGCCGCAATTAGACGCAGGCGTGCTCACATGGGTGACGGGTGCAGCCTCTTCCCATAACAACAAAATCGTTCGCCCGGCCTCTGATCCGTTTCAACCAACCGGCGGGTTGGCCAAGCTTAGCGGCAACATCGGTGACGGTGTCATGAAGGTGTCGGCAGTAGCCCCAGAGCGCCAATCAGTAACGGCCCCGGCGCGGGTTTTCCATTCCCAGGACGGCGTCAAAGCCGCCTTTAAATCAGGTGAATTCACCAGCGACACCATCGTCGTGTTGCGCTTTCAGGGCCCCCGCGCCAAAGGCATGCCAGAGCTGCATTCATTGACCCCAATCCTTATGGTTCTGCAAGATCGCGGGCTCAAGGTGGCACTGGTCACTGATGGGCGCATGTCCGGGGCATCTGGTAAGGTGCCGTCGGCCATCCACGTCTGCCCAGAGGCCGCCTGCGGTGGACCCTTGGCCAAAGTCAGGGATGGCGACATGATCACGGTGGATGCAATTTCCGGCCTTTTGCAGGTGCTGGACGAAGGTTTCGCCAGCCGCCCGGATGTTAAGCTCGATTTAACAACCACCCCCACAGGTGCGGGACGTGAGCTGTTTGAAATTTTCCGCCAAAATGTTGGACCGGGAAATGAAGGCGCGGCCGTTGTCGTTTAACACATTGAATACACAGCAGGAAACAACATGACACCACAGCAGGCCAGCCAGAAAACCCGTCAAATATGCCAACTGGCACCGGTGATACCGGTTCTTGTGCTAAACGATCCGGCCCTTGCCCAACCGCTTGCCCGGGCTCTGGTCGCAGGCGGCTTGCCGGTGCTAGAGGTGACGTTGCGCACACCGGCAGCGCTGGAAATTATTTCTGAGATGGCAAAAGTCGCTGGCGGGGTCGTCGGTGCTGGCACCTTGCTGACACCCGGTGACGTTCAGCGCGCCCAAGCCGCAGGGGCGCAGTTTGGCGTTTCCCCCGGCGCAACCAATCGCCTGTTGCAGGCCTGCGAAGACAGCGACCTGCCCCTGTTGCCGGGGGCAGCAACGGCTAGCGAAGCCATGGCCCTGCTGGAACGCGGCTATACGGTGCAAAAATTCTTCCCAGCTGCAGCATCAGGCGGGGCCCCGGCCCTAAAGGCCATCGGCGCGCCCATTCCGCAGGTAAGCTTTTGTCCCACAGGCGGCATCACCCTGCAAAACGCGCCGCAATACCTGTCGCTGGAAAACACCCTATGCGTCGGCGGTTCCTGGGTCGCCCCGGCAAACCTGGTAAATGCCGGGGATTGGGATGCAATTGAAGCACTTGCCCGTCAGGCCGCCGCGATTTAAACGAAAGGCTTAAGTCGCTAGTTCTTAGCCCAGTCTTCGGCTTTACAAATACCCATTGCGCAGCCGCGAATGTTCAATCCGGCCTCGGTGAATATCACAGTGCCGTTAAACTTCATGAACTTGGGCATCGCCGGGTGGCGCATGTTTTTGCCGGTCCAGGACCCATTTTCCTGTTTGACCATGCCGTTGCACATTTCAAACCCATCTGAAACACGCAGACAGGACAGGGTGCCGCCGTCATTTGACACGGTGACAATCTGGCTGCCCTTGCGCAAATACTCCACCGATTCAGCCTGTGCTGTGGTCGCAAATGCGGCCATCGCAAACAGTGCTGCTGCACCAATTAAATTAGTTGATTTCATGATATCACCTCCCAGTTGATAGGGCCGGTGTACATCAATACATGCAAAAATGCAAATATGTGGTTTTTATGGCCCGGTCCGCCGCCCAGATATCCGGGATGCCCGCCCACCTCGTCTGCCGGTATTGGGCGCGGCTTCCAGGCTTTCGTGCAATATCTGGCTCATCGGGTGATCCGGGGCAGCCTTGGCATAGGTGTCGATCAAAAACCGGGTGGCAGCGCCCCGGTCAATGCTGTCGGGCAGCTTCAAATACCAGTCCAGAAAGATAGACCGGCATTCAGACAGCACAATTCCGTCAATGCGATAGCTTTCAAGGATCAGCTCACTTTTGTCTATTGTGCCCAGTTCCATGGGTGCCACCGCCAAATCGTTTCGTTATTCAATCTTTGGCGCATCGCCAATGCCCAAGTCAATAACCCGCGCCGCCATTTTCGTTACCAAATCAATGGAAGACGCCAGTTCATCGGCATCGCAGGCTTCGGTAACACGCAACACAAACGCCACCCCACCCTGCCCGATCACATCAAGATCAAGAACATCACCGCTTAGCAGCCGCGCCGCTGATTGCAGGTGCCACATCAACGCGTCAGCCGCCAATAGCTGGGCTCGATCCGCTTGGCTTATCCAACCAATGCGCACCCCCGCCGCCAATTGTTCACAGGTTTTGCGCGACGCATCACCCGCCAAAAGCGCGGCAGATTGTGCAAATAATGCAATGTCCTGCGCCCGCCCGGGGCCCAGTTTGGCGTCCCAAATACCCTGGCGCGGCTTTTGCAGGGTCAGTTTTTCCCGCATCTCGGCCACATCAGCCAGCACCTTTTTCGGGGCACGCTCTGTGGCGATGATGCGTTTGCGCAGGGCTTCGATTTCAGCCCCCAGTTCAAGGTTGCCAGCCACTGGCCGGGCCCGGGTCAATGCCAGATGCTCCCAGGTCCAGGCCTGTTCCATCTGATAGCTGACAAAGGCCTGCAACGCCGTCGCCACAGGCCCCTGCCGCCCGGACGGACGCAACCGCATGTCTACTTCATAGAGCCGCCCCTCGGCCATTGGTGCGCTTAGGGCTGTGACCAGTGCTTGAGTCAGACGAGCATAATACACCCGGCTTGCCAGCGGTCGGCGCCCAACAGACACGTCAACACCATTGGGGTCGTAAACAACAATCAGATCCAGATCCGAGGCCGCCGACAACCGCTGCGCCCCCAGTGATCCCATACCTATTACGGCAGCACCACGCCCCGGCGGATCACCATGTTTGCTGGCAAACTCATCAACTACAACGGGCCAAACCGCGTTCAAAACTGCCTCAGCCAAGGCGGAATACTGCGCGCCCGCTTCATCAGCATTGATCAAGCCGCGCAGGTGATGAACACCGATACGAAAATGCCATTCCTTCATCACCTGGCGCACCGCATCCAGTTTACCTTCATATCCCGCCACGGGTCCGATGTTTCTGGTAAATGCCAACTGCAACACGTCGCCATCCGGCCAAGGCGCAAAAAAGTCGCCGCCAATAACCGCGTCAAACACCTGAGAATTGCGCCCCAGATAGGTTGCCAATACAGGGGCACTGGCGGCGATATCGACGATCAGATCAATCAGTTGTGGGTTGGCTTCAAACAGCGAAAACACCTGCACCCCGGCGGGCAACCCGGCTAGAAAATTATCAAACTGTATTAATGCTTCATCCGGGCGCGCCGCCCTTTGCAGGCCTGTCAGTATTATGGGCATGATCCGCTGAAAAATCTCAGCCGCACGGGGGCTGCGCAGGGACGGGTAGCTGCGCCAACGTGCCACTGCTTCTTTTATCGCCGGGCTCATTTTCGGGGCCATATCCGGGCCAATGTCCGGGGACGTGCTGCCTGTTGATTGCGGCGCAAAGAAGCCTTCGGTCAAATCAGCGACCCGGGACAATCGGGCCGTCATATCATCGCGCAGCTCCGCCAGATCACGGCCGCACAAAGCCGCCAACCGCGCAAAACCATCTTCAGTTTTGGGCAGGTCATGGGTTTGGGCGTCATTGATCATTTGCAATCGGTGTTCAATTTCCCGGTGCGCCTGATAATCCTCGCCCAGTGCCTGTGCCACATCCGCATCAACCCAATCTTTGGCTTGCAAAGCGACCAACCCTTCTAGCGTCGCGCGTGACCGCAATGATTGATCCCGCCCGCCCGCAATGATCTGGCGCGTCTGGGTGAAAAATTCGATTTCCCGAATGCCACCGGCCCCCAGCTTCATATTGTGGCCTTCCAAAACGATCGGCCCGTGCAGGCGTTTGTGTTCGCGAATGCGTAACCGCATATCATGGGCGTCCTGGATTGCTGCGAAATCCAGATGTTTGCGCCAGATGAACGGGCGCAGATTATTCAGATACCGCCAGCCGGCATCAATATCCCCGGCGCAGGGCCGGGCTTTGATATGGGCCGCCCGTTCCCATGTGCGCCCAACACTTTCATAATATTGCAACGCCGTTTCCATTGACAGGCACACCGGCGTAACCGATGGATCCGGGCGCAACCTCAGATCGGTGCGAAAAACATAACCATCCCCTGTCAGCTCTGACAGCAGCGCGCTTAAACGCCTGGTTACCCTGATAAATGTTTTGCGTGCCTCTGCATAATCGTCAGGCTCAAACCGGGTTTCATCAAACAGACAAATCAAGTCGATGTCAGATGAATAATTAAGCTCATGGGCCCCCATCTTACCCATGGCCAGCACAGTCATGCCCGCAGCCGTTTTCTTGTCGTTCTCGCCCATACCCGGCAGCTTGCCACGGTCAATTTCCGCCGCCACCAGCGTTTGCACACCGCGATCAACCGCCAGATCGGCGAAATCTGTCAGGGCTGTGGTGACCTGCCCCAGATCCCAGACACCGGCCAAATCGGCCAACCCCGTCAACAGCGCGACTTTCCCCTTGGCCTGCCGCAACCCGGTGACCAAAGCATTTGGGGCAAGATCGGCAACGCCTTTTAAAACCGCGGCCAACCCGTCTTCGGGTGTGCCTTCAAGCACCCGGCGCAGCCAATCAGCTTCCTTTTGCATCACGCCATATAAATACGGGCTGGACCCGCCTGCCCCCGCCAGAACCTGTTTCATATCACCTGACAAACCGGCAAATAAATCCATTACCTCACCGGCCCGGTCAGGATCATAGGCGCGCGGTGTTCGGGTTATACGGTTTGCAAAATTCATCTGCCAACACTGTGTCCGACGACTGGTGGGGTCAATGGCGCAATTGTTATTTCCATGCCATATACAACATTAACATCTGATATCCGACATATTTGACCTCAAACCAAGCCTATGGGCGTAAAAATATTTACTCTCGTAACTAACTGTTATTACTTAATTATATAAGTTAATGTAAAATACATTCACATTTACCCTTGAAGTTTCGGCCGTCCATTGCAATCTATAGTCATGTGAAACGCATTCACATTAACAGTTTACCAATAAGGAGCACCGCAATGAGCACCGTCGCAACATGGCCCAACCAAGCAGAATCCTGGCTTGATGAACGCGGAAAAGGCGCCTGGATTGCCGCAATGATCCTTGGCTTTATCTTCGTCTGGCCGCTCGGCCTGGCCCTTCTCGCATATATGATATGGAGCAAACGCATGTTTTCAGGAAAATGCGCCAACCGGCGCACACACATCTCCCGCCGCAGTCATCGCAATGCCTTTAAAACTTCCGGTAATGTAGCATTTGACGCCTATAAAGGCGACACATTGCAACGCCTGGAAGAAGAACAGGAAAATTTTGAAGACTTCCTGCAGCGCCTTCGCGAAAGCAAAGACAAAGCCGAGTTTGATGAATTCATGGATGACCGGGCTAAAAATGCAAGTGACGTCGGATCATCTGATAAAGACGACAAAGACGCCGCATAGTCAAAGTAGATAGCAATATTAATCTACAATCAGGCACAGGGCCGGCCAATGGGCCGGTCCAATACAAACTGGGAAAGAACATGAACAGCAACGCATTTACAAATTCTGCACACGAGTATGACACAGATCAAAGCAGCAATAACACCAGGCAATCAAACGGCGACGACACCCATTTCGTCATCCAGTTGCTCAGCGTCATAGCGTTTGGCGTCGTCAGCATTGTCGCCGTCGCGCTGGCATTCAATGCATTCTGGGTTGCCGGTTTACTGGTCACCGCTGTGATCGCATCATCCTGGTCCAAAAGCCGTACATTTTCCGGGAAAAAATCCAAACCCGCAGTCAGTGTTTCGATCAAAGACCTGACACCAACTGTTGCAAAACACCGGACCACCGGCAATTCAAGTTTTGATGCCTACCGAAGCGATATGTTGCAGCGACTTGAACAGGAAAGACGGGATTTTGATGAATTTTTGGTCCGCTTGCGTAAGGCCAGCGATGCAAAAGAGTTTGATCACTTTATGGACGACCGCGCCACCAATGCGCGGGTTTCCCAAGACGAAATCATAGACTAACACATAGCAGCCCTAGAAAGGCAGTACCCGATCATGACCACACTGGATACAAATCCGCACTTCCCAGACCCGGTGTCGCACCGCGAATTTTACGCCGCTGTCCTAACCAAGCGCCTGATCGCCTTTCTTATAGACTCGGCGCTGATCACAATGATCACTGTTGCAATTGTCCCGTTCACGGCTTTTGTTGCAGTGCTGTTTTTTGGGTTTCTCGGCCTTATCGTCAGCCTGATCTACCGTATGGTTTCGCTCAGCCGCGGCTCAGCAACACCTGGTATGCGCATTATGGGCATTGAATTTCGCACCCATAAAGGCGAACGCTTTAGTTCCGGAATGGCAATGGCCCATACCATTTTGATCACGATTTCCCTGTCGATGGTGGTTCCGCAGGTCATTTCAATAATTCTGATGCTGACCACTTCCAAAGGCCAAAGCCTTATAGATTTCCTTCTTGGCACCGTGGTTATCAACAAATCGGCCATGAATTAGGCCCATTAAGCGCCAATCCCCCCCACTGTTGCCCAAAACCAAGGGCAACAATCTGGGGGCTTGGCGGGCAGCGGTGCTGTTGCTAAAGTGTCGGTGACAAATAGTAAGTGATCCGATGCGCCATACGCTTCCCATTGCGCCGCAATTTTATGTGACGGCCCCCCAACCCTGCCCGTATCTTAATGGCAGAACAGAGCGAAAGCTGTTCACTGCCTTACAGGGCGATCACGCGACCCAGCTTAGTGATTCACTTTCCAAACAGGGGTTTCGGCGTTCACAAAACGTACTGTACCGCCCCAGTTGCGCGGAATGCTCTGCCTGTCTGTCGGCGCGGGTGCGGGTGGCCGATTTTACCCCCAGCAAAAGCCAACGCCGCATAATACGTCGCAACACCCCCCTGACACGGGACGCCATTTCACCATGGGCAGCAGAAGATCAGTTTGAACTGTTCCGCAAATATCTAGAAAGCCGACACGCCGAAGGTGGCATGGCCGACATGGATATCTTTGAATTTGCCGCCATGATCGAAGAAACCCCAATCCGCAGCCGGGTGATCGAATATACCGCCCATGAGCGGGGGAAATTTGGTAGCACACTGGCCGCCGTTTGCTTGACCGATGTCTTGGATGATGGGCTGTCGATGGTCTATTCGTTCTTTGATCCGGCACGCGACCGTGACAGCCTGGGAACATATGTCATATTAGATCACATCGACATCGCCCGCGAAGCTGAACTGCCCTACGTCTATCTGGGCTACTGGGTGCCGGGCAGCCCAAAAATGGACTATAAGGCACGATTTTCAGCGTTGGAAATCTACCATAAGGGCGAATGGCGTGATCTGGAAGATGTGGGCGATATCATTGCCGACACCCACCCGCTGTCCACTGCCCCAATAGCCGAACAGGTGGCCCGCATTTCATTGCCTGACACCCGGCCGACAACCGGCTAACACTCTTTGCAAGAGTTTTCAGCGCCCATAATTTCAGTTGCCGATAAGTGATGGCACAATCGTCACCACCCCCGGCACCATCCACAAAAACGCCAGCGCCAGCACCTGAATAATCACAAACGGAATGACCCCGCGATAGATATGTCCGGTTGTCACCGATGGCGGTGCCACCCCGCGCAAATAGAACAGTGCAAAGCCAAAGGGCGGTGTCAAAAATGACGTCTGCAGGTTGATCGCGATCATGATCGTCACCCATTTCGGATCCATCGTGCCGCCGTAAATGACCGGGCCAACAATGGGAATAACAATGTAAATGATTTCCAGAAAATCCAGCACAAAACCCAGGAAGAACAGCACCGCCATCACGATCAAGAACACCACCCACTCGCGGTCAAAGCTGCGCAGGAAATCCTGGATATAGTTTTCACCACCAAATGAGATCACCACCAGGTTCAGCACCTGCGAGCCGATCAGGATGGTAAATACCATCGATGTGACCTTGGCAGTTTCGCGTACAACCGGGCGCATGACGCCGGTGCGATACAGTACCCAAACGCTGTAAAGAATACCGAACATTGCAAAGTGATAGGCAATCAGCGCCACAATAAACGCCGCCCATTCCTCGGCCATCACCACGTCGCGCCCAACCCGCAGGTCAAAATTTATGCCGATCAAGATCATGATCACGATGGAAAATGCCGCAAACAGGATCAGCTTTCCTGACCCGTTTTCCTCTTGCAGCTTGCGATATGCGGCCAGCATGATCGCGCCCCCTGCCCCAAGTGCTGCCGCCGGCGTCGGGTTGGTGATACCGCCTAAAATTGACCCCAGCACCGCAATGATCAGAACCAGCGGTGGGAACACCACTCGGATCACGTCGTTGCGCCCCAATATGGTGGCAGCATACTTGCAGCCGTACAGCGCCATAGTGGTCGGGATCGCCAGGATCAGCACCAAAAATCCAGACGTATTATCCGGCCCAATCAGCACTATATCTGCCATCAGCCCCAATATGACGCCAATGCCACCGATCAACAGTGGCCGCGGATCCGACAGCAGCGACACACCACGCGCAAAGGCCAATGTGATGCCCATCAGCATGAACAGGATCAAAACCCCGGTGCCCAAAGGTGCGGCATTGGCAATGTTCGCCAGTCGGGCCACAGTCTTTTGCTCCTCCGTCAGGGCAACGCTTTCCTGCACGGCTCCGGCCTGCATGATGGCGGCCTGCTCAGCTACGGCTGTGTCCCATTTTTCCTGGCCATGCAGCGTGATCATCGACGCCTGGCATTCGCTTGACACATTGGTGCGCAGGGACGCAGCAGCGCCAACATCCGAATAGCTTTCGACAAAAATTCCCTGGTTGCCCGCCACATTTACATAGGCAGAAAATATACCAGCGGCGATGATACCAATCGGCACAATCACCAGCCACTTAACCACATGTCCAACCGCCAGCACCTCAGCACCTTCACGTGGGGCCACCTGCACCGGCGGTGCCTTATCCGGGTTGGCCATGGCATAGCCAAAGGCATACAACCCATAAAACAGCGCCAACATTATGCCCGGCAATACAGCCGCCTGAAACAACGTCCCAACCGACAGAACCGCCGCCTTGCCCAGATAGGACAGCGCATCAGTACAGCCCGCAGCCTGCGCCCGGGTTTCCTGCGCCGCAGCATACAAATCACCCGCCAGCGTGCCCAGCAACACGATCACAATTGATGGAGGAATAATCTGCCCCAGCGTGCCCGATGCCGCAATCACCCCAGTTGACAGCTCCGGCGAATAGCCGTTGCGCAGCATGGTGGGCAGGCTTAGCAGCCCCATGGTCACAACAGTCGCGCCAACAATGCCGGTGCTCGCGGCCAGAAACGCCCCGACCACCACAACCGACACCGCCAACCCACCGGGCAGCGGGCCAAACACCCGCGCCATCGTGGTCAGCAAATCATCGGCAATTTTGGACCGCTCCAGCGTGATCCCCATCAGCACAAACATCAAAACCGCCAGCAATGTTTCAATGGATTGCCCGGCCAGCACGCGCTCATTCATCCGGTTAACAATAAATGAAAGATTGCGGTTCAGCGCCTTTTCCCAACCGCCGTTGAAAATCGGCTCGGCCAGTTGCGGCAGCTCCGGGTAGCGAAACACCGAGATGTTCAAGGGGTTCACCCCCGAATTCACCAGATCACGATACGCCTGACTGCTGGCATCCACCGCGTGGTGGATCATCAGCCCAGCACTGTCCAGCGCCGCCAGTATACCAAAGGCAAATATCCCGGCCCCACCAATGGCAAAGGCCACCGGAAAGCCACTTAGGATACCCGCAAACAGGCTAAGAAATACGATCAACAGGCCGATCTCGACGCCATCAAGTCCAAACATTATCTACGCCCCAACCATATTAATGTACGCCCTCATAGGCGTCTTCGCCTTCGCCAAGACTGTCCTTGACCAGGTATTTACCTTCACTGGCCTCACCTTCCTTACGCTCCAGATAAGAGCGGTAGAAAAACGCGACGGCCTGTAAATACAACATAATGACAAAGCTCAGCAGCAGCACCTTGAACAGAAAATAGGCGTCAAACCCGTTTGGCGAAAAGCCAATGGTTTCAACATTCCATTTCACCACCTTTGATTTACGCAGCAACAGTTCCAACTTGTCAGAAGCCGAAACTTTTGGTGTGATCAGGTGCCGCCACAAAAAGAACCAGGCATACAGCCAGATTAGCGTCGCCATTGGCAGCATGAAAAACAGCGATCCAAACATGTCGATGGATTTCTTGGTTTTGAACTTCACCTTGGCATAGATCAGATCAACCCGAACATGTCCGCCCTGCACAAACGTATAGGCCATGCACAGGCAGACGACGATGGCGTTGTATAGTTTCAGCTCTTCACCAAACCAGCTTAGGTCGCGGGTAAAATCCATGCCAACCGGGCCGATGGTAATTTCAGACACCCGAAACACCCGCTGCAAAAACACGATCATAATCTGTTGTAAAACCATGAAAATCCCGGCCCACGCAAAGAACCGGCCAACCGAATTGTTGACGCCTTCCAAACCCCGCACCATTGCCCACATGAACCGGTTTCGCCACATGCCAACACCCGTGACGATCATAAAGATCACCAACACCGCAAAAAATAATTCGACGCTGGCACCATAATAAATGAACCGCATCATCGATTCTTTGTTGGACCAATCCAGCCACGTGCCCAGATGGGTCAGCGCATATCCGATATTGTAAAATGCTTGCAGAAGGTTCGTAAAGAACCAGACAACCCCGTCAGCCATTATTTCCCCCGTGCCTGATCAATTGAACGTCAGGCATTAGATGCAAAACGGCCCCCGAACTATCGCGGGAACCGTTTGTTTTTTATGCGGAATTAGCCGCCCAGAACCCGGTTACGCTGGCTCACGTAATAGGCGTCTGATTTGTCCAGCCAAGACGAAGATGACGCAACCGACGCGTCAAAGCTGGTACGGATGCGGGCGTACAGCTCATCATCCATATTTTCGTCAAGCACTTCTTTGGAAGCCGCGCCAAACGCATCCCAGACATCATCGCCAAACTGTAGCGTCTTCACACCCTGCGCCTGCAAGCGCTTTAGTGCTGCACCGTTTTGCGACAGTGTCAGCGCCAGCTGCCACTGGGTTGTGGCCATGGATGCATATTTCAGGATCGCCTGATGCTGCGCGGACAGACCGTTATAGACGTCCAAGTTCACACCAAAGGCCAGACCTGAACCCGGCTCATGGAAACCAGCGGTGTAGTACACTTTGGCAACCTCATGGAAACCGGCGCGTTCGTCCGCTGCCGGGCCAACCCATTCCAGACCGTCCAAAGCACCTGACGACAGCGCCTGATACAGCTCGCCGCCCGGAATATTCTGAACAGATGCGCCCATTTTTCCAAGCACTTTGCCGCCAAGACCAGGCATACGATATTTTAGGCCCTGGAAATCTTCGGCTGAATTAATTTCCTTGCGGAACCAACCACCGGACTGTGAACCAGAGTTACCCGCCAGAAATGATTTCAGGTTGAATATTTCACCCAATTCGCTGTGCAGGTCATGGCCACCACCGTGATGGTACCAGTTTGTCAGTTCCTGCGCAGTCGCACCAAATGGCACAGATGTGTAGAACGCCAATCCTGGGTGCTGCCCGATATAGTAGTAATCAGCCGAATGGTACGCATCAGCCTGGCCCGATGACACCGCATCAAACACTTCCAATGCGCCAACCAGCTCACCCGGTGTTTTCTTGTCGATGACAAGCGAACCGTCGGACATTTCCCCGACCATTTGTTCCAGCTTTGATGCTGCATCATCCAGAACCGCAAAACCGCGCGGCCAGGATGTTACCATAGTAAGTGACACAATACCCTGTGACAGGGCGGGTGTCGCCAGCGTTGAAGCGGCCGCAGCCGTTCCCCCCAGTGCTGATGTCCGTAAAAAAGAACGCCGATCCATATAATTTTCCTCCCATTGGAACTCGCCCACCTTTTTTAACATGGGCGGATCGTTGCGAATGCATCATCCTAGGCAGCCGTTTTCAGTTTGGGAATACCAAGTACTACGTAGGAAAACGCATATTTTGGCCAACCCGCCGGTTTTTTTCACATTGCGCCAGTCCAATCGCACATTGGGCGCCCGTCGACATCCGGCTTTATATCACCTGACAATCACTGTATCCCCATGCGATGCGCCGTGTATTTAACCCCATTGACCTAAGCTATGGACAAAAGGTTTTCCTGCTTGCCGCCATCCCGCTTATTCTGGTGGTGGCCGCGATCACAATGCTGACCCTTAGCCAATCGCGCAGCCTGGCGGAACGCGAAATTAAAGCGCTGGAAACCCAACTCACCGAGGCCAAAAAGGTTGAACTGCGCAACTATGTCACCCAAGCCAAAAACGGGTTTTACTTTATCTACGGTAATGCCGCCCATGATGATGCCACAGCCAAACGCCGTGTCGCCCAAATACTTGCCGCTATGATTTCCGGCAAAGAAGGGTTTTTCTTTGTTTACGACTATGACGGCAACAACATCGTCAGCCCGCGCCAAACCCATATGATCGACAAAAACTGGTCCGGCCTGAAAGACAGCGAAGGCACGCCCGTGGTCGATGAACTGATCCGGGTGGCCAAATCCGGTGCCGGTTATCACAGCTACCTTTGGCCCAAACCATCAACCGGACAAGAGGCACGGATGATAAGCTATGTTGTTGGCTTTCCAACGTGGCGTTGGGCAGTTGGAACCGGTGTATTTGTTGACGACATATTGGCCACCGTCGCCACCGCCCGCGCCGACCTGGAAGCCAGAATTCAGCGCACATTCCTATACGTCATCGCCATTACCGCTGTGGCACTTTTGCTGGTTTTCCTTACCGGGCTGCTTTTAAACCTGCGCGAACGCCGCCTGGCCGACGTCAAATTGAACGACCTAAGCCAACGCATCCTGGACACCCAGGAAGAAGAACGCGGCCGCGTGGCACGTGAATTGCACGACAGCATCAGCCAAATACTGGTCGGCGTCCGCTATACGCTTGAGCTGGCCCAAAAACGCATAGCCACCGGTGACACCCGCGCTGGCGAAAACCTGGATACAGGTATTTCCAGCCTAAGCGGTGCCATTCAGGAAGTCAGACGCATCAGCCACGATCTGCGGCCTCGGGTGCTGGACGATCTGGGCCTCGGCCCGGCCCTCAAATCGCTGACCAGCGACTTTTCAAACCGCACCGGCATTGTGACCACATGCAAAACCGTTGTGTTTCGCAACCGGCTGGATCCGGACGCCAAAATTGCGCTTTACCGCGTTGCCCAGGAAGCCCTAACCAACATAGAGCGCCACTCAGACGCGTCCCAGGTTCACCTGTCCCTTGCCGGGCACCGCAAAGGCGCCACTTTGCGCATATCAGACAACGGCCGCGGCATTGCCAAACAGCGGGCCGGCAGATCCAAATCCAGCGGGCTGGGCCTGCGCAACATGCAAGAACGCATTGATCAGCTTGACGGAAAATTCAACATCCATCCCGTCAACCGCAAAAACCGTACCGGCACAATCGTCGAGGCCACCGTTCCGCTGACACACATGCTGCCCCCCGAAAAACAACCCAAGGCATCCCCATGACAGACCCGACCCGCGTCATGATCGTAGACGATCACCCAATGGTGGCCCAGGGCATACAGGCCATCCTTGAAACCTATGATGACATCAATGTCGTCGCCACCCTGGCCAATGGCCAAGAGGCAACAGACCGCATCACCATCGACACCCCCGATGTTGTTTTGCTGGATCTGAACATGCCCGTTGTCGGCGGATTACCGGCCATTGAAATGATCCTGGAAAAGCGCCCCGAAACCCGCATTCTGGTTCTGTCCATGCATGACAGCGCAGAATATATTTCTGCCGCCCTTAGCCACGGGGCTGTCGGCTACATCCTAAAAGACGTGCCAACCGACACCATCAAACAGGCCATCGATCGTGTCATGTTGGGCGAACAATTCCTGTGTACCGGCGCGCAGATATCGCTTGCCCCCAATGGCATGCAAGATCGGTCATCCCTGACCTCACGCGAACAAACCATCCTGTTGCAACTGGCCCAGGGAAAATCCAACCGCCAGGTGGCCCAAGACCTGACAATTTCGGTACGCACAGTGGAAACTCACCGCAAAAACATCAAGCAAAAACTTGGCATATCCTCAACAGCCGGGCTGACACGATATGCGTTAGCACACGGGGTCTTGCAGGGCACCGGCGGGCTGTAAGCTGTGTTCGCAGGGGGCATGATGCCAACAATCAGCACTCTACAAACAAATACCAGCGCAACATTCGTAAAATATCAAATTTTCGGTGATTTTCGCAACTAAATGACAAAATATCGTGTATTGCAGACATAATTTTCTGAATTCCCTGTTGACGCCCCCCTCCCTGCTCCATAAAGTCCTGCCACAAACTAGGAAAACAACTGAAATGACTGATCTTATTATCCTCGTGGGGAAACGGCGCTTGGGGCCTTAACGGCAAACCATATCGGTTCCCCATGCGCCCCCGAAATTCGGGGGCTTTTTTATGGGATCATGTTACGAAAGACGGAGACTAAAATGACACGTCAAATGACCGGTGCAAAAATGGTAGTACAGGCCCTGAAAGATCAGGGCGTGGACACAGTCTTTGGCTACCCTGGCGGCGCGGTCCTTCCGATCTATGATGAAGTCTTTCAGCAAAATGACATCCAACATGTTCTGGTGCGCCACGAACAGGGCGCGGTGCATGCCGCCGAAGGCTACGCCCGTTCCACCGGTAAACCCGGCGTTGTTCTGGTAACATCCGGCCCCGGTGCCACCAATGCTGTTACCGGATTAACCGATGCCCTGCTGGATTCCATTCCGATCATCGTGCTGACCGGGCAGGTTCCCACATTCATGATCGGAACTGACGCCTTTCAAGAGGCCGACACAGTTGGCATCACCCGGCCCTGCACCAAACATAACTGGCTGGTCAAAGACACCAAAAACCTGGCCGAAACAATCCACCAGGCATTCCATGTGGCCACCGCCGGGCGCCCCGGCCCGGTGCTTGTCGACATTCCCAAAGACGTGCAATTTGCCAATGGTGACTACGTTAGCGCCAAACAGACCGATACCAGCCGCTATAACCCGCAGGTTAAAGGTGACCTGGCAGCAATAACGGCCCTGGTTGAAGCACTGGAAACTGCCGAACGCCCGGTATTTTATACCGGCGGTGGCGTCATCAATTCTGGCCCCCATGCCAGCCAGTTGCTGCGCGAACTGGTGGAAGCCACCAACATCCCGATCACCTCAACCCTGATGGGCCTTGGCGCTTACCCGGCATCTGGTAAAAACTGGCTTGGCATGCTGGGCATGCATGGCTTGTATGAGGCAAATCTTGCCATGCATGGCTGTGATCTGATGATCAATGTTGGCGCACGTTTTGACGACCGGATTACTGGCAAACTGGACGCCTTTAGCCCGGGTTCAACCAAGGCCCATATTGATATCAACGCCTCGTCAATCAATAAGGTCATACAGGTTGATATTCCGATCCTGGGTGACGTGGCCCATGTCTTGGAAGACGTGCTGCGCATCTGGAAATCACGCGGTCGCAAGATCAACAAAAGCGGGCTGCAATCCTGGTGGGCGCAAATTTCCGACTGGCAGAAAATCAATTGCCTGGATTATGCCCCGTCAAAATCAGTGATCAAGCCGCAATACGCGCTGGAACGCCTGCAAGCCCTGACCAAGGACCATGACCGCTATATCACCACAGAAGTTGGCCAACATCAGATGTGGGCGGCGCAATACCTAACCTTTGAGGACCCGAACCGGTTCATGACATCGGGCGGCCTTGGCACCATGGGCTACGGTTTTCCCGCCTCAATCGGCGTGCAAATGGCGCACCCCGACGCTTTGGTGATCAATGTCGCTGGCGAAGCCAGTTGGCAGATGAACATGCAGGAAATGGGCACTGCCATGCAGTTCCGCCTGCCGGTCAAACAGTTCATCTTGAACAATGAACGCCTGGGCATGGTGCGCCAGTGGCAGCAATTGCTGCATGGTGAACGCTATTCCCAAAGCTGGTCCGAAAGCCTGCCAGATTTCGTAAAACTGGCCGAAGCGTTCGGGGCCAAGGGCATCCTGTGCCAAGACCCCGCCGATCTGGATGACGCGATCATGGAAATGATCAGCTATGACGGGCCAGTCATATTTGACTGTCTGGTGGAAAAGCACGAAAACTGCTACCCAATGATCCCATCGGGCAAAGCCCATAATGAAATGCTCATGGGTGACGACGCCGTCGCCGGCGCAATCGACGCCAGCGGCTCGGTTCTGGTTTAAGAAAGGCCCCTAAATGTCTGCACTCAAAATCAAAAAAGGCGCGACCAGCCATTCCGCCTATGAACTGCGTGATCCAAATTCGGACGTGGTTGAAAAGCACACGCTGGCGGTTATTGTCGACAATGAAGCCGGGGTTCTGGCGCGGGTCATCGGGCTGTTTTCCGGGCGCGGCTATAATATCGAAAGCCTGACGGTTTCCGAAATTGACCACGAAAGCCACCGCTCGCGCATTACTGTCGTCACCTCGGGCACGCCTGCGGTAATTGATCAGATCAAGGCGCAGCTGGGCAGTATTATCCCGGTGTATGAAGTCCATGACCTGACCGTGGAAGGCCCGTCAGTTGAGCGGGAACTGGCGCTGTTCAAAGTTGCTGGTAGTGGTGACAAGCGGGTGGAAGCCCTGCGTCTGGCCGATATTTTCCGCGCCAACGTGGTGGACAGTACCCTGGAAAGCTTTGTGTTTGAAATTACCGGAACCCCGGAAAAAGTTGACGCTTTCGCCGATCTCATGCGCCCCTTGGGCCTGTTGGAAGTGGCACGCACCGGGGTTGCAGCCCTGTCGCGCGGCAAGACACCATAATCAACGGTTCAATTGATGTTATTCCGGCTCAGAAAACAGTGACTTCTGAACCTTTTTCATAAACCGCGGCAGCCTTCGCAACGCTTGGTATACTTCAATATGCGCTTCCATTTTGATCGCAGGGTAGCCCAATACAGCCCGGCCCGCAGGTACATTTGACAGAACAATACTGCCCGCCCCGGCAACAACCCCGTCGCCAACGGTGATGTTGTCCACCACCCCGACCTGCCCGCCCAGAACCACGTTATTGCCAACAACTGCAGACCCCGCGACACCGACCTGCCCACAGAGCAATGAATTCCGGCCAATCCGCACATTATGTCCGACCTGAACCAGCGCATCAATTTTCGTACCCGCCCCAATCGTCGTCGCGCGAATGGTTCCCGCATCGACATTAGAACCAGAGCCAATTTCCACATCATCAGCAATAGAAACGCCGCCTATGGAATAAATTTTGATCCACGGCTGGCCATCAACCACAGCATCATTCTTACCCAACGTTTCGCGAACCGCTTCAACCTGTGATTTTTCGCGGGTCACATAGGAAAACCCATCCGCCCCAATGGTCACATTCGGGTGCGCGACAAATCGGTCGCCAATGGTGACATTCTCGCCAACCCTGACACCGGCCTGCAAAAGACAATTCGCCCCAATCACGCAATTAGCGCCAATTGAAACATGGGATTCAAGCCGCGTTTCGCGACCAATTTTCACCCCGGCCGCCACAGTCACAAATGGTCCAACCCAACAGCTTTCATGCAGCTCGGCGGTTGCATCAATGATCGCAGTCGGGTGAACGCCAACGCCGTTTTTATCAGCTGAACGCAGCATACCTGTCAATTCAGCCATCGCAACACGGGGCCTGCTGACAAATATTGCCGCCTTTAAACCAAACGCCTGCCAATCAGCACCCGGCCATAAAATGGCCGCCACAGCGTTGCTGTCTTTAACATCTGCTAAATATTTGGGGTCCATTGCAACGGCAATCTCATCAGCGCGCGCCAGAGCTGGCTCATTTGCACCGCCAACAACCAATGCGCCATCGCCAACCAGGACGCCGGACAAGGCCTTTGCAATTTCATCAATCCTGTAGCCGGGCACGCCATACTCCGAATATTTCAGGCGAAAACATCAATTCTACAGATGTCTTAACTACGAAGCGAACGTAACACCACCCCGGCATTTTGCAGTGCTGCAAAAATCTTGGCATCCCTGCCATACACATCCCGGCGAAAATGAACCTGGCCCTTGGCCGTCGTAAACGCAGTTCTGTAAACCAGATGCACCGGCACATTTTGTTCCAACGGAACAACAGTTTCCCGGCCCGTTTTCAGACGGTCCTGAAAATAGGTTTCCGGGTTACTCATCTGACGCCGCAGCAACGTATAGGCAAAATCAAACGGGTCACGCAGCCGTATGCAGCCATGGCTGTAAGCACGGCTTTCCCGCGAAAACAAGTTTTTCGCAGGGGTGTCATGTAGATAAATATTATGCCTGTTTGGAAACATAAACTTAACCAGTCCCAGCGCATTGCGCCGCGATGGTGGTTGCTTAAGATCAAACGGGAAATAGTCTTCGCTCAACAGTGAAAAATCAATTTCTTCCCGAATAACATCAGCCCCGGTTTGGTCAATCATGCGTAAATGCCCGGCGGCATTTGGGTCTGCCTGCATCAATGGCAGGTATTCTTTGACAGCGATCGACTTGGGCACATTCCAGGTTGGGTTAATAACCATATGCTCCATGATGTCGGAAAATTCCGGGCTACGCCGGTCTTTTTTGTTCGCCCCAACCACCGATCTGGTTTGAAAAGTCACCTTACCATTGTCAATTACAGACACTTGGAAATCGGTCAGATTTACCCAGATATGGCGTTTGCCGCGTGGCATATTTGTCCAGCGTTCCCGTTCCATTGCCACCATAACAGATGCCAACCGCCGCTCAGGTGAAACGTTAATTTCCCTTAGCGTCCCGGCCCCAACCACACCATCCGGGCTTAGCCCGTGGCTTAGTTGAAACTGCTGCACAGCCTTTTGCATTTTTTCATCAAATATCTGGCTGGCATTTCGGCGCATGTACCCCATGGCAATCAGCCGGTTGCGCAGCGCGACAATATTTACCCCGCTTTGTCCGGGCTCAAGCTTTTTGCCGGGCACATTCGGGCCCCAGCCACCTTTTGCCAACAACCGCTCCATAGTGAACTTTAGCTTCATCAACCGGGTATATTCCGGCGCGGTTGGCGCAAGCTTTTTAATATAGGCAGCGGGCGAGGATTTAGAAAAATTGGTCAGCAGTTCCAGGCGATCACGCAGTGGAATTTGACGGACAATATCGCTGTCTACCCTGCTCGGCGTTAAAATCCCGGTTTGAATGTCACGCGCATACTGTAAAAACAGTTTGCTCAGTTGAAATTCAATGCGGCCCAGATCGCGTTCTGATTTCACCCGCCGCAGATTGGCCTTAAGAAATTCGGTATCATAACTGGCCTGCGGCAAGCCATGATTGGCGGCTGACTCTAGCGCCTTTAACAGCGCCTGTCGGCGCGCCCTGTCGCGACCATTGGGCCCCGTCCAAATTGCGGAAAAACCATTGCTTTGATAAAACGCCGATATTGCCCGGTCTTTTGCGGTGGATTCAGCAATACCCTGCATAAAAGCAGTGACTTGCGCAATTGCCGGGGATGCAAGACCAGAGGCAAGCACCGACCCAAAGACAACTGATCCCTTGATGAATGAACGCCGTGATGAATTTTCAGAATTTGACATAGATAACCTCTAACATAATCACACGGATTAAACCCTAAAACGTGTCTATATTGTAGTGCCGCGGTGTTCACAATATTGCGTTTACAGCCACGCATCATGTTTGCAATTTAGTTTTGCCGCCCTTGGCACCATGAAAAATTTGCTAAAGTTGGCGAAAACCCGCCGATATCAACCACATAAACAGATTTCCCCCAACCAACCCTTGGTCACAGTGGCCAATTGTGGCAGACAGGGACGTGCCTGGGGACAAGGCAAACTGACCATGCAAGTCTAGCTATGGTCAAAATGAATGGGCACTGGCACTTTATGACGACACTTAAATCATCTTTGATAAATCGGCGCTCATTGCTGGGCGCATTTGCAGCAACCACATTGGTGGCCGCCCCAACCTATTCAAACGCGTTTGGATTGTTGCGCGGTGCCGGCGATATCCGCCGCATCAGAATGTTTTCAGGCCGTACTGGCGAAAGCATTGATACGATTTACTGGATCGAAGGCGATTATATCAAAGAAGCGCTGAAAGAAGTTAATTACTTCATGCGTGACTGGCGCAGCGATGAAACAATTTCAATTGATGCCCGAAACATTGACATTATGGCCGCGTCTCAAAGCCTGATGGATGTGGATGAACCCTATATGATGTTGTCGGGTTTTCGCTCGGCCAAGACCAATGCGATGCTGCGGTCCAGCTCACGCAAGGTCGCAAAAAACTCATTGCACATTAAAGGCATGGCCGCAGATCTTAGGCTGAAATCCCGCTCCACGTCCCAGATGGCGCAGGCTGCAAGGGCCTGTAATGCGGGTGGTGTTGGCCGGTATTCCGGCTCAAACTTCGTTCATATGGATTGCGGACCAATACGCAGCTGGCGCGGCTAACTAGAGCGCAAGCGCGCAGTTTCGTTACCGTACCGTTACCGCTATCATCAGCAATAACAACGCCATAGCCCCCTGTTCGCACGCGAACAATACCAGCGACGCTGTGTGTAAATTTTTCAGATAAGATTTTGGTGCACCCGTCGCGATTCGAACGCGAGACCTCTGCCTTCGGAGAACCCTTCTCTATAGCAATATCAATAACTTAAACAATTTATGTGCACGGCAAGTTCGCAACTAATTGTATTAATGAAGATAGTTCGTGCATGTTTATGCAAGTCCCTAGGCCGATGATTCTATCGGCAATCTACCAAACACCTGACCCGTTTGGCCCGCTCCATCTTGATTTTTTTGGTAGTTCTGGTATGGTGCAACAATAGGTAGTGAAATTCTATTGCCTGTTTCAGATACGTGTTGTGGCGGGGTCACGACGCTTTCAGCGGGGCTGAAAGAAGTGTTCTTATCCTTACATTATAAATGAGGCTACCTAACGGTGGTAATCCCCATATGGCTAATCCGTATACAATTTCTATTGCAGATATTTCCCATACGCTGGGCGTGAGCCGCACCACCCTTTGGAGGCTATTTCGCGGGCAAGAAATGGCACATGTCCACTTTTTGGGTATCAAGCACTTTGCAGCCTCTGATGTCATCACCCGACTACGCCAACGCCCAAACCACAACCCAGCAACAGAAACCACGCTCCTAGATATCGACAAACAACGGCGACAAAACCGCCAAAACGAGGCACAATAAAATAGCATTTGAATACAGCAACAAAGCAGTTGAAACGGCAAAGTTCTGGGGGTCTCTGACTTCAAAGGAACGCCAGCGCGTTGATGCGTGCAAGATTTCACTGGAAATGGCCTTAAGGCAGAAATTTCCAAAACTTGCGGATATCACGATTGAAAACCTTGTAGAAAATTCCACTCGAAATCCCACCATTTCAACATACACTATCACTGGAGATACGTGTGAAATTGACCCTGCCAATCGCAAGTCTTTTTATGCTCTTGCTGAAGAAATGGTTGCCGGTGATGAAATTGCCACTCGAAATCTTGCATGGGCAAACAAGGCTTTGAAAGAGAAGCTGGAGCGCGATTTCTTGGATCAATTGCCACCAACCGAAAAAATGCGCCTTGGCCGTAACACAAAAGAACTCGTGCGCCTGCAAGAAGCCTATGTAGAGGCTGAGCTGGACAAGCAAGCTTGATGGGTGCCGGATTCACCCCAGTACGCCCCCAGCGGCGTGAATGCTACTGTGCGGCCCGCGCATGCGGCTACGGCCCTTCTTCGGCATATACAATGGCTGGTTACGCCTCACCTGATCGAGTCAGTGCTAGTCGCAATGCACAGCGCCTTGAGCGGGATGACACATGCCGTGAACGCATCGAATTTCTGTCCGCACGGACCGAACTAGCAGTTACGGCATTGGCAACTGCACAAGAAGAATTGAAGGAGAAAGATGGTCACGGTCGAAACCAAGCTTTGAAGGGCGTGATGAAAGCACGGAAAAAGGAAAAATCTAAACGGGAATCGCCCGCCGCAATTGCGCCCCCACATAAGGCAGACACCGAAAGCCTTGCTGATCTGCTTGAACTCATTCTGGACGAGGCCCGTGCGTTGGTGGATCGTTGCCGAAATGATGGGGCGGACACAATCGTAACAAAAGCAGCGATTGACCTGCACCGAACCGCAACATCAGCGCGGGAACGTTTTTTGAATGTAGCGACCGAAGCCGACAACCAATCCTCTACAACCTCAATCGAAGGGATCACGACTGCCCAGAAAATGCACGCCCACATGCAACGTGAAATTGGCGACATTCCAGAACCATTGCCCGAACAGGTCGCGCAACCTGAAACCACGGTTTCTGATACACGAGACGAAGAACATCTTCGCTACAATATCGCCGTATCGCTTGAGCAAATTGACAATCTTTCAGTTGGAAAAATCCCCTCGCCCAAGGATCAAATCCGGCTCTATGAGACACTGTTGAAGTCGGTTGTAAAATTGAGCCAGATTATCAGCCGCCGCGTGGTGAATACGCGCAACGCGCCCGCGAATTTGGATTTCTTCTTTGATCCAAAGGTATTCCTGCGCTGGGCTGAGAAAAACAAGATTTTGCGTTAGTTTTTCGCTTCACTGGCGCGCTTGGTGTTGAGCGTTGCCCCTTGTGCTCCGAGGGGTCAGCGGCTCCGCCACATAGCTATAACAGACAGGCGTAATACCGCGTCAAACACCGCCTTTTTCAAATTGGAAGAAAAGGCTAATATAAGGAGTCTCAGAAAATGGACTTGCAACTAAACAAAGAAATCCGTTCAAAACTGTATCTTGCGACGCTTGAGGCGCTGGGCGGGTGTGAAGATCACGGCACCGCCGAAGCGTTTGCCGATATTGTGAGCTTTGGTAATGGCGGTTCAACCGTTCTTGCAGAAGTCTTCAGCCTCACCGAAGCCGTGGCGAACTTGGTATATGAAAATTCAGGCGATAGCGGGAAATACCTCCAAATCTCACTGGATAATTTGGCCTCATGCGTAGGCAGTAAAAAGACGGCAAGCGCAGCACTTCGCCTGAATGGTTTCAACCCGTATAAAAACAGTGATGCTTGGACAAATTCGCCGAATGGTGGGCGGGGGTTTGTTGTCAGTATCGGCGCGGATTTCTTTGCAAACCACCTCCAAGATTGGGCCAAAGTTGCGTGAAAGCCCTATGTGCCAATTCATATACAAAAAGGCACATATCTAACGATTTCAACATGTTACAGGTTTTTTTCTTGACACGACTTGAGACCTTGGGCTACATACGAAAAAAGCCGCCCCCATTTTGATTGAGGGCAGCTCATTGCACGTTTTGACCAATTGTCAGGACGCTTGCAGTATATCACAGGCTTGGATTTCAACCAAGCCAAACGGTCGATAATGGGTCAGTATTGCTTACGTTGACCCGTTTTTTCGGCTTCGCTAGGTGAATTATACCAACTGGTGTAAATTGCCAAAATATAGGCCTGCACGGCCTGACCAAACCAAGGCGGGTATTCACGCTTTCCAAATTCGTTTCAATGCGAAAAGCCCAGCTTTTTGTAAACGGGAAAGTATGTCCGCGCAACCCAGATCAGGAGATCAAATGACCTCACAAAATACCTCTAAAAATGTTGTTCAATTCCCAGAACAACCCGAACTCAATGACGCATTTTACCACGGCAAAGATACGCCCGAATGGCGTAAGCTGTTGCAGCAAGATTTTACGTTTATGTGCGGAAGTTCCAGCAAGCATTCGAAATGGTCCCCGACCACGTTCACGCTTGACGATTGGATCAAGGGATGCCCGAAAGGTAAAAACGTCGCAAAGGCATTCGGATTCTCGCGCCACCCAGAAGCACCCCGCAAGGACGGGCCGAGCATTGTCCTTGGAGCATCCGTTGGCGGCAGTCGCACGGCGGATGCGATGTCAGACGTCTATGCGCTGGGCCTTGATATTGATGCGGGCGCTGGGCTGGATGTGGTGCTGGATAAGTTGGACGATCTGGGGGTCGCCTGCCTTGTCAGCACAACGTTTAGCCACAACACCACAACCCTTTCATTAAAGCACAGCAATGTGTTGCGGCAACTTGGGTTGGACCGCAATTCAACAGTAGAAGAGATTCACTTTTATTTGCGTGACCATGATCCGCACGAGTATTCTGACGAATTCATTTCACAGGTGAAAATTGTAAACCCGCGTCACCAAACGGCTGATGGTGTGATGATTGAACTTGAGACGCCTGAAATCGAAAAGTTTCGCCTGATCTTCCCGCTTAGCGCGCCTATCAACATGATGGACCTTGGGCCGACGCAAGACGTAATCAAAAAGGTATTCGCGGACAAGATTTGCGGTTTAGCAGTGGATTTGGTCGGGGTTCCGTTTGATGCTGCCTGTACTGATCCGTCGCGGATTTTCTTTACTGGACGTCACCCCATCGGGCGTGATGACTGGTATTGCGCGATTGTTCGTGGGCGCGGACTTGATTGGGATAAAATCCCAGAGCGGGATAAAATCGCCTATGTAAAATCCCGTCAGTCCAAGGGTTCTGATGATAATCGTAAGTTGCGCACCCCCAGCGGCAAGAATCTCAAGGCTTTGTGGCACGAAAGCAAAGAACACTTGATGCTTGCAGACCTTATCGAGAATGAATGCCCCGACAAGGTGCGTGGCAATCCGAAGCAAGGATTGGTCGAAGTCGAATGCCCGCGCGAGGGCTTTCATACAAAGGCAGGTGGCACGGGCTGTTTTGCAATCAATTGTCTGGATTCTGAATCTGAAACCTTCGTTTGGAAATGCCAGCATGATGCTTGCCAAGGGTACGGCACTTTGGACTTCATCCACGATGCGCTGGAACTGGGCTGGTTTGATGAAGAACACTTGTATAGTGACGAATACTTGTTGTTGGCTGGGGAAGAAGTAGCCTCACTGCCAACTTCCCTGACCGAAGACGAGATTGCAGACGATATTGCCAAGGCTGGGCTGGATCAAAATTCGACACGCGAAGATGTGAAAGCATTCCTTTCAGCCTATGGGGATGTAGAACTGGGGATGCGTCAACGGCTTACCAAATTTCTTGGATCAGCCAACCGGAAGGAGGGCCTAACAATTTTCACAAAGGCACAGATTGATGCAATCTGGAAAGAACTCACAGCGGAGTCGGAGAAAAAGACACGGGAAGCTGAGGTTGAACACAGGCTGACAACCCCTACACCGGAAATCGAAGTATTGGATAAAGCTACGGAAGAATCCGTCAATGCTGCCGCTAACGCGGCGAAGTGGCTTCCAAATGGCTCTACCTACAAAAATAGCTGGTTCGGCTTTATTGAATTTGACGATAACGGAAATAAAAAATTCGTGCCTGTAATGCGCGCCTTTGAATTGGTTTACTGTGCCGATGGCGTGAAAGGCACATCGCGGGGCAACCAAATCACGATCAGGTATCCCCACCGTTCAGCGCATATGGGAATCGTGGAAAGCGTCTACAAGATTGGTGACGTTTACCGCGAAAGTGGCTCCATTCTCAGCCGTCTTACTGAAGAAGGTTTGGAGTTTCACCCGAATACAAAAACCGAGCATATTTTGGTCATCCTTCGTGCCGTTCGGTCAGATACGGATACTATTTTCGTTGAAAAATCTGGGTTTACATCAGACAAAACGACCTATGTTTCGCCAACAGGGGAAGTTACCACAAATACAGGTCAGCGGTTTGTTTTGGATACACAGATGCGCGTCAGCGCTGAGAAGCGTGGTGACTTGTTACAATGGAAAGAGGCTGCACTCACTGCTGTTTCCGGCAAGAACGGCGTTCATTTCTTGCCGGGTTTCCTCTTGTCTCCCGTCGGGTGTTTGGTTGATTTCCTTGATCACCCATTGAGTGTTGTGGTCGCCAATGAGGGCGAATCCAATCGCGGGAAATCCACATCCCTTTTTGCTGGGGTCTCGTGGATCACGGTTCCTGCATCCGAGGGTTTGGTGGTTACAGGCAACGTCACGCCCACATCGGTTGAAACCGTGGCACAGAAAGCAAATGGCGCTGGTGGTGTGCTGGATGAAGAAGGAGCTTCCCAAAATACCCCAGAACAAATCCAAGAACAAATTATGATGCTCGCAAGTGGTCAAGGGCGTGTGCGCGGGAAGCCAGACGGCGGGAACCGCGATGTGGCAACATGGTGTGGGGCATATGGCACATCCACAGAAAACGGCTTTGTGCAGCGGATGGAGGCTGCAATTGCCAAGGACAATTCAATTGCGCTTAAAACGGGTGCAGTGTCGCGGGTGTTGAGCGTGAACTTTGATTCAGCTGAAAAACTTGACCCCGTCAAAGATAGTGAACTGCTTGCCGCCTACAAATTGCTAGCAGAAGGCAAAGTCTATGGATGGGCGATGCCAATTTTTTCACACAAGGTTCTTGAATTGGGTGTTGAGGAAGTTCAGCGTCGGGTTGATGACGTCGCAAACGAATGGTCAGAAGGGTGTAGCGGCGCTGAAATGCGGGTTGTGAAAACGGTAGCGATTTTTGTAATTGCCGCCGAAATTTCTCAAGAGGCGGGACTTTTGCCGAGTGATGTTGACCTTAAAGGAATGCTTGGACACGTGCTGAAAGAAACGCTGGATCAGCGCAAGGTCTATCTTGATACTGACTTGCAGGCTCTTAGTGCTCTTCGCACACAAATCCTGCGTGCGATTAATCGGCAGGATATCATTGCCTCAACCGATGGTCCTGAAACCGCGCGCGGGGAAATTCTCGGATATTGGCAGGCAGGAACGGATAAAGACCCCTTTGGCGCGGACTTGCTGACAGGACGTATTTATGTCTTGCCAGTGGACCGCTTGGGCTTGCTTGGCGTCAAAACCGATGTTGAGGCATTGGCCATGAAACTGCGCGGTGCTGGTGGTTTGGTGGAACCCAAAACTGGCACTCGCTATGCCGAACAGGGCTTATGGCAATCGACACCCAACGAGGGAAATAAGGCTAAAAGTATCCGCGTTAGCGGAGCCTTTGTGCATGGTAAAGAGGAAGAGGCAGAAACATAGGGCTGGAATATAGAAAATGAACCGGATTCCCTTCACAACGCCTTGAATCCCCAAGATGAGGCAACGGGTTGGCATTGGAAACAGTGCCTTAGCCCTATTTTCCATAGGAATCCCGAATCCCTGTTGTTTTAAGTATGTGGGGGTAAAGCCCATGCGCGCACACAGAATTACAAAGTTGTGTGTGCGCGCCGTCAAATTAGGCCGAGGCGCTGATAACTTGGGGATTCAGGGATTCAATCTACTTCATCACCTTAACAGTAGGATTTTATTGGGCAAATTTCGATTTTGTCTATTCCCCAAGGGTTCCCAGCTTGGGGAAACAGGGGATTCCATTAAATGAACGTTTCTGTTGTTTTGATAAAAATAGTCAAATGGTGCCTGTGACCGTCCCGAACGACGCTGGATGTTTTTTGCCATAGTTTACCAGCGGATCGCAAAAACAAAGCGGGGAATTTGGACTGATGTTTTGTCATTTTGATTTTTGAGAGCGTCTCCCAACAAGTTTTCATATTTTATCCATTCTTAAAATTTCTTATCATGAAAAGCGGTTTTGGAAAAACGGAGTGATAGGACACCGTTTCAGGCATACCTTCTATTTGGCCGTGAAAATCTGAAACACATTGTTGGTTCATCTGGCGCTAACGCGCCCATCGTCATAAAATAACTGACCGTTAGAGTATAGGAATGCGGACTCCAATATGAATGTGAAACATATGTACGTTAGGGTTGCGAATCACCTACGGACACATATATATTTGGACATAAGCCCAACGGACGCAGGAGAGATGTTATGACCCCGAAACCCAAAACTGTGCTGTACGTAAGAGTCAGTACCGCCGAACAAACCAGTGAGCACCAAGTCACACAAGCCCGCGAAGCGGGCTATAATATTCGTGATGAACACACCATCATAGACCACGGTGTTTCTGGCGTCTCCACGCGACTTGAAGAGCGCGACCAAGGCAAGCGTCTGTTTGACCTATTACAGGCCGGAGACACGCTCGTGGTGCGTTGGGTTGACCGTTTAGGGCGAAATTATAAAGATGTATCCACTACCATGCGCAAATTCTTGGATAAGGGCGTGACAATACAAACCCTGACCAACAGTATGAAATTTGATGCTCACCTTGACGATCCTTTGCAGTTAGCCGCCCGCGACGCGATGCTGGTATTTATGTCAGCACTAGCCGCTGCAAATGCCACAGCACTTAAAGAGGCCCGCGATGCTGGTATTTCTCATGCAAAATCTGGACCAGACGCTAAGCGTAAATACAGGGGCAGAAAGCCAGCTTACACGCGCCAAAAGTTCGAGTTGGTCCAACAGCTTTTGGGCAAACAACTTGGAACCTCAGAAATCGCAAAAGAAGCAGGTTTAACCCGCCAAGTCATACTACGTATCAAGGATAACCCAGCGGCCTGTGAAGCGGCCTTGCAGCGCTGGGATATGTAAAACTGAGTAATCATCCCGCAAGCCAGACCGCCCAGACTGGTAATCATGCAAGCTGTTGGGCGGGAAACTTGTTATGTAGGTTGGGCGTAAAAGGCCGCGTCAGCGGTCTTTTGCGAATATTGGCAGGGACCCATGCTGGGGGTAGGCGTGGGGGTGGGTTCACCTATACAGTACCCGTTAACCCGCACGAATTTAATTTTCTGCCATTGCCATGCACTGCCCCAAAATACTGGGTCAAAAATTCTTTCGAATTGCCATAATTTTCCCCGTCGCATTAGCTTTGGTCTTCCACAATCTGGGTTTCTATGAGCGAGGCACCATCAAACAAACAGTCGATGCGATATTTCAACTCAAGATTAAAACCATTGCGCGCCGTGAACGAGGACACCACGCGGGCGCGCCCAGAAACATGTGGAATATAGGCCAAGTCCCAAATGCGCGAAAACTCAACGGTTGAAGGGTGAGTAGCCGCCGCTTGCGCTGCTGCTTCGCATGCATCCACGGCTGCACCTTTTGCCAATGGAGTTCTGGCGCTAAACTGTTGTGCGCTTTCCGCTTCATCAGGGCGAAACCAAACATTAAACACATTTGCGCCGCTACCACACGTCACATAAAAAACAGGATCATTTGGCTGACTACGCGACCCTGACTTGGCGACAGACGAGGGATCAATCACGCTACAGTTGCGGTTCTCTCTGGATATCCTGTTTACAATCGAAATGATCTCGTCTTTGAATCGTTGAGTATCGTTGTCCCAATAGAAATCCGCTTCCACAAAAGTGCGCGCGCCGTCAGTAGTTCGTTCAATTACACGCAACGCATTATTTGGCACCCACCCCGTAACTTGCGTCAACCAACTTGGCGTAACGATCCTGATTTTTGTCCACTCTGGCTGAACGCACACCCGTCTAACCGTCGTTGAATTGTCAATTACATGATAGTGCGCTCGCCCAAGTGCCCGTGAAGCCTTTTCATTTTTCACTCTGGGCGAAGCTTGATCGGCATCCAATCGTATTTGATGTTCGCCAGAAACTGCAACAACATCACCCAATTCCAACCCACCTTGACCACATGGGGCTGGGATTGATGCCGTGGAAAGGGCATTTTCAGTCAAAGGAGAGGGGGTTTCATCGGGTACGGTCTCGGTGCTGGCCACGCTATCGGCAACTACGCCTTCATTAATGCCTATTTCTGCAACCTTCGAAAGATCATTGTCCTTTGGTGTAAGCACGCCAACAGCAAGGATCGAAAGGACGGTAATAAACCCTGCATAGCTCCGCTTCTTAAATGGCTTGAAAGGGTAAATAATCGCTACGAATGAAATAAGGGCAAGTATAGTAAAAGCAGTGCTTAACAATTGCATGGTTCACCTTTCAACAAATGATAATCGGCCTTGCAGCGCGGTGGTTTAAAAACGGTACTGTGGTAATGCCTTTTCTAAATGCATAGAAACAAGTGCTGAATATTGAGATCATGGACATATGTGGTTGAAGCATATTCAGCACGCTTTCCGACTTTGCCACAAATATTCTGGGCCTCAACAAGCGCTGCCTGTTTGTCCGAAGCCAAATTAGATGAAGTTCGTACCTTCACGCTATGGCCATTAAATTCAACAGTTGCGGGTGGCGTGCATGCCGACAAAGTAACACCGAAGGCGGCGATTATTGCAATCTTACTGTATGGGATCATGGAACTCTCCAATTGGTTGCTTCGACTCCCCGAACTTTAACCAGAACCTATTAAAATATCCACCTCAACGTTACTTATATTCCGTGGACGATTAGTCTACACAGCCCCTACGCCATAGGTATGGCTAAAGTGATCAAATCTGAGTTGGTGGGTGTATTTGCGCAGCGTATGCGCGAGCAACGCGCATTGCTTGAGATCACACAGGAAGAGGTTGCGCACAGAGCGGATTTAGACCGCACATATATCAGCGGTTGCGAGCGAGGCTTGCGGAATCCGTCTTTGGTTTCTGTTGAGAAAATCGCGACTGCTTTGGAAATATCCGCACACAAACTGTTAAACGATTAGGTATTATGTCAACCCAATCCGTTCAAAGAATGCGCGATTCCTCATTTTTGCCGAATCTAAAACGTCCTTAAATGACGATATTTCAATAAAGATCGAGTAGGACGGATCCCACGCATAGTAGCTATTTGATCCCGCGCGCTGATGGAATGATCCTAGAGATTTCATGACAGTTTTCAGGCTTGGCGTTACATCTGCAATGATGTGACACATAAACGGCGTCTTTTCTTCAATGGTTCGCAAGGGTGTTCCATCAAATTTGGTCGCCTGCCCCGCTTGCCTCATATCTTCAACGTATTTCCGCACTTGCGTAATTGGGTTTTTTTCCAGCGTGTAGTTGTCTATTTTTGGGCGCTTGAACTCAATAATTGTTATTGGTGTTGCAACATCTTCGTTTTGAAAACCAAGACCTAAGTCAAAAACCGAAATGTCAGGGCGGTCCAAAGGCCGCTCCGGATATTGGACCTGCTTCTTCATTGGGGTATCCGAGTTGAAATACGAATAGAAAGCTAAGCGGTCATCAACAATCCAAAGATTGTGATCCTCATAATCCATATCGTCGGTTGTTGATCGCAAAGGGCAGACAATATCATGCAAAACATCCTCATATTCAGACTTTTCGCCCTCAACATCTTTGAATGATAAGCTTTTTTCAAAAACTTCAAGGATGAGTTTTCTCTTCATTACGTATTCGGCCAAGGATGCAAGGGATTCCTGCTTCAAACCTGCCACATATTCCTGCGCCTTTGCGTGAATGTCTGGTAGTTGTTTTTTGACGGACTTTTGAAAATTATTTCGCCTCTTTTTATAGGCACGCAGTGACTTGCGTGATAGCTCAATAAAGATGTCTTCCTCTGACTGCGTGGCATAGTGTAAACTATTCACAACGTCATCTGGATCACGTGCGATACTCAAAAAACGAGGGTGCTCTACCCTTAAGGATGAAACAACTTTGGTTTGACGTTCCCTGATTTTTTCAAGTTCGGGCGCTAAAAAGTCGCGCGCTTTAGCCTTGGCCATATCTACGATTTCCGAAATCTCATCTTCTGACAGCGAAAATTCTGTACGAGTTTCATTTACAGTCCCATCCAAAGCCTTGGATTCAACGTACCCCAAAAATGCAAACTTACCGTCAATGGCCTTTAGGCCAAGAACAGCATCCATATCAAAACGCTTTACAGCCCGACCGTTTGCGCCAAGATACAGTGCGTTTGTGCTCTTTTCATCATCCGAAATAGCCTTAGGTAATAGGAAGCAATGCAGAACAAAATCTGAATCCCCAGTTGATAGCACTACATTGAATTCGAAATCCTGATCCCGCTCTGTGGAAGCTGTAAACTGTTCAAAAAGATCAATTTCGGTATCACCATCAATTACTGTTATTTTGGGTTGGGAAATATTGATAAAATAGCTAATGAAATGGGCTAAAATCCGATTTGCAATCGTTGCCGATTTCTTTGGGATTTGACGGGCATATTCCCCCAAATAGGGATGAAGATTAACCGTCGTTCCTATGCCAGAAACATCGCCAGAATCTTTTTCTGATAGATTCAGAAGTGGAGACTCAATACAGAAATCAAAAGCAATTGAATTAACTGCACCTTCGTTCAGGAACGTGCTTGCAACATGCGCTTTTTCAAGAACTTTCAGCCACAACAACCGCCCAACGCCTTTACCTCCGATAGCGGCTTTAGCTTGGGAATCCATCCTCACGAATGAAGCCACGTTGTCTTTTGTGAACCCAACCCCATTATCGCGGATCCGAAAGCCAGTGTATTCGCCGTTGTCGCTGATAACCGAAACTTCAACTATCCCTTGTGAAATACTATCTTTACCAAAGCGTTCTTCAATCGCGTGAATGGAATTCATCACAGCTTCAAACAGTGGGAAAAGTGCGTTCTTGGCATTTGGAGCCAAGGAAATATTCCGAACACGACCAGCGGGGTCATTCCGCCAATTCTGTGTAACTTGTTTATCCAAGCTATACCCCCCCTTTGAAAGGCTGAAAATACGAAGCCTTGCCAAATTGAACAAAGGTATTCTTTGGAGCAAACGTTAGGCCAGCGCAACCTTCAACGCAATCGTGCATATTGTGATACATTGGGTCGATCATACAGAAAATGTGTTCCCAAGAGCTTCTTCAAGATCAGGGCTATGCTGACTATAATGCTTTTTGAGGGTCGCTACCGTAGTGTTTGTTAAAAGCTCAATAGTATCAAACGGGATGCCCTTTCTGACCATCCACGTGATACTTGTCCGCTTAAGAACGTGATGGGTTAGCTTGAAAGGTAGCTTGGCTTCCTTGCCAACAGCCTCAAGACCTTTTTTGATCCCGTCTTTAATTTGCTTCCCGCGAAACGATACCACATAAGGTTGGCTCCGATCCCCACCTAACAAGAAATACTGCATTAGCCGATCATTTTGCCCAATTGGAATCTGTGGGCGGCGTTTATTTCCATGCGCTTCGCCGAAATCAATGTAAGCCCCGCGCACAACTTCGCCTGTTTCCCAATCTAAAGGTAAATTCTTGATAACCACTTGCTTGTAGGCTTTTTTCGGCGTTGAAATGACGCCGTCTTTCTCTTGTGGAGTTGGCTCTATCTCTACCAGTTTAGTTTCAGGTTCTGGTATGTAAACTTGATCCCATTTCAGATCAAAAACGGCCCCCTTTCGTGCACCAGTCGAAAGTGCGATTATCAAGAAGGCATAGATGTGTTCACGCTCAGGATTTACGTCGCATTGAGCATAAACCCGTAACATCATTGCTTCGTCCAACCAATCCTTGCGGGTTTCTGAGGTCAGATCATTGATTTCAATGCGGGTTTCAGTTGGAACTACCTTGAACGTATGCCCATGTCGTAACGCTGCGCGTAAAATTTGAAGGTCTTTTTTGATTGTACCATCGCTCAAGGCTTTCCCACCACGGCCCCAGCGTGTCATCGTTCGCGCATGGTCAATATAGTTTTCAACGTTCTCCTGTGAAAAGTCGGCCCATTTAAGCGGTCTGAAATAGTCTTGAAGCCGTTCGACCTTTGAAACCATCGGGCCAATCGTACCCTCACCTTTGCGGCGTTTTAGGTGCCGAAAGTAACGATCAAGGATATAGCCGATGGTTACGACGGCTGGCGGAACAGTGTCACCAGTCAGTATTTTCTCTGCAAGTTTGCGTTCCGCAACATGTTCATCCCGCGTTTTACAGCTTTCTCTGCGCACCTTCCCTGTCTTTGGGTCATTCCAAGCGATTTCCCAGATTCCGTCTTTTCGGGTGCGTTTCCGATACTTTGTATAATCTTTCGTCATGCAGGAATTATAGACTCAGCATAGATAGCGTGCAACACTTGCACGGATGGAAATTGCTTCGAGACCTCTAAGTCATTGAAATGATTGGTGCACCCGTCGCGATTCGAACGCGAGACCTCTGCCTTCGGAGGGCAGCGCTCTATCCAGCTGAGCTACGGGTGCATTTGAATTTCATATATTGCAAGGAAATCACGGCAGCAATCCGAAAATTTGGAAAGCATCGGTATTCCCCAAATTATCCGGCAACTAAGCTATGAAAACAAGTCGTGGCAAAGTTCCAGCGCATCCACCAGAACATCAACCTCAGCCTTGGTATTATACAGCCCAAAGGACGCCCGACACGTGGCCGTCACCCCCAAATGCTGCATCAACGGCTGCGCACAATGATGGCCAGCACGCACCGCCACGCCTTTCTTATCCAGCACCGTCGAAATATCATGGGCATGCGCCGCCCCATCGATGGTAAAGGAAAAAATCGCGGCCTTGTCAGGCGCATTCCCCTGAACATTCAGCCAGTTCAAACCATCCAGCCGGTGGCGGGCATAGTCACGCAGGTCGGTTTCATGGGCTGAAACATTCGCCATACCCAGGTCCATCATGTATTCTAAAGCCACACCAAACCCAATGGTTTGAACGATCCCAGGTGTCCCAGCTTCCAGCATCATCGGCGGGTCATTATAGGTAACATCGGTCTTAGTGACGTCTCTTATCATATCACCACCGCCCATGAATGGGCGCATCTCTGCCAGCCGTTCCTGTTTCACATAAATAGCACCAGATCCGGAAGGCCCGTATAATTTATGTCCGGTAATAGCGAAAAAATCGCAGCCGATATCACAGACATCCACCGGCATATGCACCGCACTTTGCGACCCATCAACCAGGACAGGTATGCCCCTATGATGCGCCGCCTGGGTGATGGCTTTTACATCAACAACCGTCCCCAAAACGTTGGACAGGTGGGTGATAGCAATTAATTTTGTCTGGGGACCCATTGCATCGACAACCCTTTGCGGGTCAAGCGATCCATCACTTTCAATATCAACCCAAGTCAAAATGATACCGCACCGTTCACGCAGAAAATTCCACGGCACTATGTTTGCATGGTGCTCCATAACTGACAGGATAATTTCATCACCGGGCTGCAAATTGGCCATGGCCCAGCCGTAGGCAACCATATTTATGCCTTCGGTGGTGCCAGAGTTCAGGACAATTTCGTTTTCAGACGCCGCCCCCAAAAATCTGGCGACAGTACCACGCACGGCTTCATATTTATCTGTGGCAAGGTTTGACAGATAATGCAGCCCCCGATGCACATTCGCATATTCATTTGAATAGGTATTTGTAATGGCATCAATAACAATCTGGGGTTTTTGTGCTGAAGCCCCATTATCAAGATAAACCAGCGGTTTTCCATTTACTTTACGGGACAGAATTGGAAAATCCCGGCGAATTTCGTCGATGTTTAGCACTTATAGAACCCCTTCAATATCAATGCCCAAAGCCTTTAAAACCGCCCCAAGTATCGAGGCAAAGACAACCAAGACCACCAGCATTGATAAAAACACCCCCGGCAATGACTTAAATCCATGCAACGCGGATATGAATACCGTCAATAACACGAGCACCAACACCACCCCCGCCAGCCCAATCAGAAACGCGATCACGGGGCTGATAAAAATGAAAATTACTTGCAGAATTTGCAAGGAAACCAGCACAAACTGCATCCAGGCTACCAACAGTATCGTCTCATCCAATGTACCGGTTCCCCCGGCCCAGGATCCAACCAACTGGATCGCGAAGACCAGGGTGAACATTGTTGTGATTTGCAAAAAGAACAGCCCGAACGGCCCGGATTTAGAAGGTAAATCGATGGTGTTTTCACTGGTCAAATTGATGGCATAATACGATAAATAGGACAATACGGCACTTAAAGCTGCGACCAGAATAAGCGCTTGCCAGCGCTGCTGCCGCGGCATCTGGATGTCTTTGACGTTATGGGCCATCTGACGCGGAGCAAGCAGGGTTTCATATGCTGCTTTGAAAAGGCTCAATATCAGCTGCATCACTTTTCAACCTGACCGTATTCTGCTTGGTAAAACGACGATGCCCAAATTATGATAAATAGCACAAGTGCAAACGCCCCGATGACCTGTTGGGCCAAACCAGCCCCGCCGTATCCAGCGGCAAACCCGTTCAATATCCAAAATGGCGTCGCCGCCAACAAAGACCAGAACAGCGCCAACCGGGCGCTGTACCAGCTGCCCCGCCCGCCAGCGATACGTGCAACGATCCGGCTTAGTGCTGCAATGACGTAAAATGCTGGTGGAACGATGAACAGCCAGCCAAACAACGCACCCACCAGTCGCAAATTAAGCGGCATTGTGGGATCAAGTTGCGCCGCCAATGCCAGCGCGGGCAATCGTGAAATAAAGACCAGCAGACATGCCACCATTAGAAACATCAGCACACGATCTTCACGCTGCCCATCCGCCAACAGCCGCGCCATTACTTGGCGCGGGTGCAGCCAGCTTTGGCCTATATCTGCAACAATACCCATAGCTATCCCCGGTGGCGCTGTAACCATTGCTGCAAGCGCAGTGTCAGTTCGGCCGATATGTCCTTATCATCAACCTCATCGATGGCTTCAGCCAAAAATGCAAGAACCAACAAATCCTGCGCTTCATCCAACGGAACCCCGCGAGCACGTAGATAAAACAACGCGTCTTCATCAATTGCCCCTGTGGTTGAGCCATGTGAGCAAATGACATCATCGGCATAGATTTCAAGCTCCGGTTTGGCAAGAAACTGGGCATTATCATGGAGCAACAGCGCCTGGCTTATCTGATAACCATCAGTTTTCTGAGCGTCTTTTTTAACTAATATCTTGCCCTGAAACACCCCAGTTGCGCCGTTGCTTAATACTTTCTTGAAAACCTGGCGACTATTGCAGTTTTGGGCATCGTGGGTGATGAAAACCGTGTCATCATGGTGGAAATCCCCGTCCCCAATGGCCGCCCCGGCAATGCTGGCCGTCGCATTATCCCCGGTTAGGGTGATAACCGCTTCATTTCGGGTCAAGACGCCGTTCACCGTCATGGTGAAACTTTTGAACACACTTTCTGTACCAAGGCGCGCAAAAATATGCGTGAGGGCTCGGCGTTCATGGTCACGGCCCTGGGTGCGGATATGGCGAAAGATACCGTTATCAGCCACATCAACTTCCAGTACCATATTCAACCGTGCAGCAGCCGGACCATCTTCTAGCAATGTCAGCTCGGCCCCGTCTTCTACTTTTATCAAATGGTGAATTATGGCATCCGATGTTTCAGATGTGTGCAAATATAACAACGACACAGGCTTCGCAGCCTTGCCGGTGATCCGAATGACGACGCCATCCTGTGAATATGCAGTGTTATATGCCGCCAGACTGCGCGCGACAGGCACCTGTCCATCTGCTTCAAGCACGCCATACAGGTTTTTAGCCCAGTGAATATCCCGTTGGGTTACGTCTGACAGTAGGTCAATTTCAATGCCCTCCAGTTCCAGATCATCAGATGCAGCCTTATCAAAAACACCGTCGACAAAAACGATCTTTAGCTGATCAATTTCGCTAAAAACTGCCGCCTCTTGCGGGTTAAACACCGCCGCTTTTTCCACGCCCCCCTGACACAGGGTGGATGGGTTGGTATATTTCCAATATTCATCACGGCGTCCGGGCAAACCAGCCGCACGTACCCTGTTTATTGCCTGTTCTCGGGCAGTTATGGCCCAGGCTGTACCCGGCGGTATCGTCAGATCCTGCAACCTTGCATCTGTATCATCACTGTTTGATTTCAGCGCGCGCATCAGGCCACCTCTGCCAAAATATCGGAATATCCGTTGGTCTCAACCTCAAGGGCAAGCTCTGGCCCGCCAGTTTTTACCATGCGGCCATTAGCCATAATATGTACCACGTCTGGTTTAATATGGTCCAGCAGGCGCTGATAATGGGTGATCACCAAAAATGAACGCCCGGCACTACGCAGGGCGTTAACACCCTTGGCAACCAGTTTCATGGCGTCCACATCCAGGCCGCTATCTGTTTCATCAAGAATGCACATTTTTGGCTCTAACATAGCCATTTGTAGTATTTCGTTTCGCTTCTTTTCACCGCCGGAAAATCCAACATTGACCGGGCGCTTTAACATTTCCGCATCAATATTCAGATCCGCGGCCTTGGCACGCACTTCCTTCAGGAATTCAGCACCTGTTAGTTCTGCCTGGCCGCGTGCCTTACGCTGAGCATTTACCGCAGTGCGCAGAAATGTCATATTGCCCACCCCCGGAATTTCGACCGGATACTGAAACGCCAGGAACAACCCGGCAGCTGCACGTTCCTCAGGATCAATGCTAAGCAGATCCAAGCCATCAATATGTGCAGACCCTTGGGTAACCTCATATCCACCCTTGCCAGACAGGACATAGGACAGTGTCGATTTCCCTGACCCGTTTGGGCCCATAATGGCATGGACTTTACCGGCTTCAATCGTCAAGTCGACGCCCTTTAATATTTGCTTGTCCTCATCTTCCAGTTTGACGTGAAGGTTTTTTATTTCCAGCATTTGTTTACCTATCTGCATAGTATGACTGTCCGCATGCGAATGCGCACGGATCAGATGTTTCAATTATTTGTGAATTTTGGGGCCCGTATATGGTACAATTGGCAGGCAAATTGGTGCTACAGAATTGCCAATAGCAGGCATGATGATGCGGGCCGTGCGCTTTATTGTACTGTGCGTTGGAAAAGTAGGGTTGCGCAGTCTTTAGCGCACCTCGACTGGCACCTGGTTGGTCGATGTGGCTTGATCGGATAGGTCGTATGACGTTCCGGCAACCAAAATCGAAAGTGGTGTCGTGCCGGTTATGATTTGACTGACCCATTGAACCGAATAAATTCGTTCGAACAGTCCCGGCACCAAATGAACGGCATTGTGCATCAGCAGAACTGTCGCGACCACGCCCACCAGCTTTGATATCCCGTGGACTTTTGTTTTGATCCGGAAAACCATGCGCAGAATTATCGCTGCTGTAATAGCCAGAACGATATCCACCGCCATTAATAGGTCGGCGTCCGGACCAATTATTGTGCCCCCCGTTAGCCGAAAACGTACGTATCGTGCTAATATGACGGCACCGGCACCGATGAGCAGGCCGGTAACCAGCGATACTAGAAAACCTGGGCCGGGTCTGTTTTGATCTGCGGACGTATCCTGCAAAGTTGTCCTGGTTTCGTAGCGCTTGCGTCTTTGGGATGATTCTTTCACCCCGGCATACATCTGAGTCGTGGTATTCGCTCCGCCAGCGGCCACCTTTTTCAAGCGGTCCTGAAACTGCTTTTTCCGCATTCCGTCTGCAAACATAGTCCCGATCCCACTGACTTCCACAGACTGTGCTTAGGTCATGTTTTTGGCGAAATTTGGGCGTAGACGGCACGATTTTTCGGCTTACACTAGTATAGGGTAAGAATTGCGTAGCCTGAATTGCGCACTGAACATGACCTGGCGAGACAATTATCCCCACTTGCGAACGACAGGTATCGCTGCCCAATTCGATATCGATGCGAGTGTTCACCCGACCGATCCTTCAAGCGAAATCGCCACCAACTGTTGCGCTTCCATGGCGAATTCCATCGGCAATGCTTGCAACACTTCCTTAGCGAACCCATTAACGATCAGCGCCAATGCCGCTTCTTCGTCAATGCCGCGCTGGCGGCAATAAAACAGTTGCTCATCATCAACCTTGGACGTCGTTGCTTCATGCTCGACTCGGCTGGAATTGTTGCGAACTTCAATATACGGAACCGTGTGAGCGCCGCATTTGTCACCAATTAGCAAGCTGTCACATTGGGTGTAGTTCCGGCTATTACTGGCTTTGGGATGCATAGACACAAGCCCACGATACGTATTTTGCGCCCGGCCAGCGCTGATGCCCTTTGACACGATCCGGCTTTTGGTATTTTTGCCCAAATGCACCATTTTTGTGCCGGTGTCGGCCTGTTGCATATTGTTGGCGATGGCAATGGAATAAAACTCGCCCTGGCTGTCATCGCCACGCAAAATACAGGACGGGTATTTCCAGGTCACGGCTGAACCGGTTTCCACCTGTGTCCACATCACCTTTGAACGATCCCCACGACAATCGGCACGTTTGGTCACAAAATTATAGATACCACCAACGCCGTTTTCGTCGCCGGGATACCAGTTTTGCACAGTGGAATATTTGACTTCCGCATCTTCCAGCAGAACAATTTCCACCACAGCTGCATGCAGCTGATTGGTGTCTCGCTGCGGCGCTGTGCACCCTTCTAGATAGGATACATAGGAACCTTTGTCGGCAATGATCAATGTGCGTTCAAACTGGCCGGTATTTTCAGCGTTAATACGAAAATAGGTGCTTAGTTCCATCGGGCATCGCACGCCGGGGGGAATATAGACAAATGACCCGGCAGAAAATACCGCAGAGTTCAGTGTGGCAAAAAAATTATCTGACGCCGGCACCACTGATCCCAGGTATTTTTTAACCAGTTCAGGGTGGTTTTCGATGGCCTCCCCTATGGAGCAAAATATGACCCCTGCCTTGGCCAGCTCATCTTTGAAGGTAGTGCCCAATGAGACGCTGTCAAAAACCGCATCCACCGCGACTTTGCGCCCCTCAGATGGGGCCGTATCAGCACCCTCAACCCCTGCTAGGATCATTTGCTCTTTAAGAGGAATGCCTAGTTTTTTGTAAGTTTCCAGAAGCTTAGGGTCAACATCATCAATTGATTTTGGCTTTTCAACCATACTTTTCGGTTGAGCATAATAGTACAAGTCTTGATAGTCTATTTTTGGGTAATCAACCATGGCCCAGGTCGGTTCTTCCAGTTGCTTCCAGCGTGCAAATGCAGACAGGCGCCAGTCGGTCATCCAGTCAGGTTCGCCGTTTTTCTCAGAGATGAGGCGCACAATATTTTCGTCAATACCCTTGGGTACATAGTCCATCTCAATGTCAGTTTCCCAGCCATGCTTATAGACCCCCGAAATTGACCGGACCGCGTCGACCGTTTCCTGATCAACGCCATCTTTGACTTTCATATCTTCGCTCATTGACATCTTCCTGTTCGCTTTCTTTGTCACGCCGCCTTAGCAACGTACCGCTTTTGTGCCTGAGCCCAGGCATCTGCAAATTTCATAACTTCTGCCTCGGTCGTGTCTGGCCCCAGCGACACTCGGATGGCGCATTGGCTGGCCTGGGCAGATACCCCCATAGCCTGTAAAACTAAGCTGGGTTTAACTTTACCGCTGGAACAGGCCGAACCGGCGGATATTGAAAAACCAGCAAGGTCCAAGGCCATGACTTGCGTTTCGCCCTTCCAATCTGGGGTTATTATACAGCTGGTATTGGGCAACCTGTTGGCCTGATCACCAATCACTCTGGCGCTGGGAACACTTGTTAACATCGCCGCTTCCATACGATCGCGAAGCACTTTCACCTGCTCCCAAATCCCATCCTTTACATCCTTGACCGCAGATTGCGCTGCCGCCCCAAACCCGGCAATTCCGATTAGGTTTTCGGTCCCTGACCGGCGCCCCATTTCCTGACCACCACCCCTGTTGCGTGCGACAACATCTAATCCCTTTTTCAGCACCAGCGCCCCAACCCCTGTTGGTCCGCCAAATTTATGGGCCGATATCACGGCCATTTCGCATCCAAGGCTGTCAAAATCTAGCGGAATTTTGCCAAATGCCTGGGTTGCATCGCAGACGGCAAGCCCCAGTGGCAGATGTTGCACAATACCGGTTTCACCATTCGCCATCTGCACGCAATTTTTGGCTGGTTCCGGGGCTAATATCTGACCAGCTGCATCCGTGATCAGGTTCTGCGTACACCACGCCAAAACCGCGTCATGTTCAACGGGGCTGCATGTCAAATTACGGCCCGCCAGCGCAATCGCTGCTGCCTCAGTCGCGCCCGAGGTAAATACAACATCCCCATTGCTGACTCCAAATGCGTCCGAAACCTGTTTGCGGGCAGTTTCAACCAGATTTTTGGCCGCCCTACCTGCCCCATGCACAGAGGACGGATTGCCAACCACGTCAGTGGCCCTGATGATCGCAGCCTTCGCTGCCGCACATAGCGGCGCTGATGCATTCCAATCTAGGTAGACCCGGCCAGACATTAATTGCGTTCCTTATTTTTCATGGTATTTTTAATATGATCCGAAAAATTATGCTGGCTGATCCATAAGCTCAAACAAATCAGGCACAGCAGGGCACGGTACCAATTCGTTTTTGATCACATCAGCCAGGCTGGTTTTCTGCAAAAAGACATAAACGTTTGCAGACAAACATTCCCATAGCCGATTGGTCATTGACTGCGCCCTTGTGCCAGAAGCCCCGCCTGACACACCGCCACCGGAATGCATCGCCGATACCGTCTCTTCAACTGAATCCAAAATTGCAGAAACGCTTATATCCGCTGCTGGTTTTGCTAGACGATAACCACCACCGGGACCGCGAACAGATAAAACCAACCCGGACCGGCGCAGTTTTACAAACAGTTGCTCAAGATAGGGCAGCGAAATATCCTGCCGTTTCGAAATCTCACCAAGCGAAGACAGTCCATCCGCGGGTTGGGTGGCCAAATCAGCCAACGCAACCATTGCATAACGGCCTTTGGTACTCAGCTTCATTTCTGAAATCCCTTAATTTTGTTGACGGCAGGCAGCAGTTTCATTACGCCACGGTAGACTAAAAGCCGCCGCCAAATGGCAAACTTAGAATTGTTCTAAGGTGTCTGAGTGAATTCGTCAAGAATTCGAAATGACATCTTGACCCAGCACAGAGTATGCAATGCCCGAAGTAATATTCCCTGGCCCAGAAGGCCGCCTTGAAGGACGTTACCATCCCCAAAAAACCAAAGATGCGCCGCTTGCAATAATTTTGCACCCGCACCCACAGTTTGGCGGTACGATGAACAACCGCGTTGTTTATAATATGCACTATGCGTTTCACAATATGGGCTTCACCGTATTGCGGTTCAATTTTCGTGGTGTGGGCCGCAGCCAGGGTGAATATGATCAGGGTGTCGGTGAATTGTCTGATGCGGCCTCGGCGCTGGATTATCTGCAGTCAATGAACCAAAACTCTAAACATTGTTGGGTGGCCGGGTTTTCATTTGGGGCATGGATCGGCATGCAATTGTTGATGCGCCGCCCTGAAATTACCGGGTTCATATCTGCCTCACCTCCGGCCAACATGTATGACTTTTCATTCCTGGCCCCCTGCCCGGCCTCTGGCCTGATCATCAACGGAACCTCAGACCGAGTTGCCCCGCCAAAAGATACCGAGATTTTGGTCGACAAATTGCATGAGCAAAAAGGCATCACCATCACCCATCAGGAAATTGAAGGTGCCGGTCATTTCTTTGAAGACCCGCATATGGAAACCATGATCGGTAATGTAGACACTTATGTGCGCCGCCGGCTGACGGAAACCACCCGTTGAACCCTGCAGGGACGCGGCTGGACAGCCAGTTCGCGTTTCTGATGGAGGCTGACAAATTAAAGGCGATAAGTCGCGCCACGACGCTGGCCGATGCTTCCCGCCCGGAAAACAGCGCCGAACACAGCTGGCATATCTGCCTGTTCGCCCTGACACTGGCGGAATTTGCCGAACCGGGCGTCGATATCAATCGGGTGATCAGAATGCTGTTGCTGCATGACATCGTGGAAATTGACGCTGGCGACCATCCTATTCATCTGGCTTTTGATGCTAACCAGGTTGCCATCGAAGAAGCCGCCGCTGCTGAACGGTTATTTGGCCTACTGCCCGCCAATCAAAGCACTGAATTTCGCGCCCTGTGGGATGAATTTGAAGACGCCCAAAGCCCCGATGCAGTTTTCGCCAAAGCCATAGACCGGTTGGCCCCGGTTTTGCAGAACCTGCATTCCGGTGGCGCATCCTGGCGTCAATACCGCCCGACACTTGATCAAATAGAAGCCCGTGTCGGTGTCAAAGTGACCCGCGGCGCCCCAAAGCTTTGGGCACATATTAAACCACAAGTGGAAGAGTTTTTTCGGGCCAACGGGTTGGGTTAATTTTCTACCATATCGGTATGCAATCGCATACCGCATTTGCACCCGCCAGATATTAGGCTAGAAGGCCACAACCGAATCCCGCCATCAAAGGACAACCCATGAGCAAAATCAAAGTCGAAAACCCGATAGTTGAACTGGACGGTGATGAGATGACCCGGATCATATGGGATTTCATCAAGCAAAAACTGATCCTGCCCTATCTGGATATTGATCTGCTGTATTATGACCTGGGCATGGAGGTCCGCGATGACACCAATGACCAGATCACCATTGATGCAGCGAATAAAATTAGAGAAATCGGCGTCGGCGTAAAATGCGCCACAATCACCCCCGATGAAGATCGTGTCGAAGAATTTGGCCTGAAAGAAATGTGGCGCTCCCCGAACGGCACCATCCGCAACATCCTAGGGGGTACAATCTTTCGCGCGCCTATTATCTGCAAAAATGTCCCCCGCCTTGTACCCGGCTGGACCCAACCGATTGTCATTGGCCGCCACGCTTTTGGTGATCAGTACAAAGCCACTGATTTTCTATTCCCCGGCAAAGGCAAGCTGACGATGAAATTTGTCGGTGAAGACGGCTCGGTCATTGAAAAAGACATCTTTGACGCCCCAAGTGCAGGTGTCGCCATGGGTATGTACAATCTGGATGACAGTATCATCGATTTTGCCCGTGCATCTATGAATTATGGCCTGAAAATGGGCTGGCCAGTATATCTGTCCACCAAAAACACCATCCTGAAAGCCTATGATGGGCGGTTCAAGGACCTGTTCGCAAAGGTGTTTGAGGAAGAATTTGAGGCCAAATTCAAAGATGCAAACATCACATATGAGCACCGTCTGATCGATGACATGGTGGCAGCGGCAATGAAATGGTCTGGTGGCTTTGTATGGGCTTGCAAAAACTATGATGGTGACGTGCAATCTGATACCGTTGCCCAGGGTTTTGGCTCCCTTGGCCTGATGACCAGTCAGCTGATGACACCGGACGGTAAAATTGTTGAGGCAGAGGCAGCCCACGGCACAGTCACCAGGCATTTCCGTCAACACCAGAAAGGCGAAGCAACATCCACCAATTCCATCGCATCGATCTATGCTTGGACCGGTGGGCTAAAGCACCGCGCCAAGTTGGACAGCAATACTGCGCTGGCAAATTTCGCCGAAACTTTGGAAAAGGTCATCGTTGACACCGTGGAAAGTGGCCACATGACCAAAGATTTGGCATTGCTGGTCGGCCCCGATCAGAAATGGCTAACCACCGAAGGCTTCCTGGAAAAAATCGACACCAACCTGCAAACTGCACTGTCTGCATAGCCGTCATAACTACACCCCGCAATTTTCCTATTGCGGGGTGTATACGAAGTCCTAAAAATGTGACGTCGGCCTATTCAGCGGCCTTGGGTTCTGCTGGCTGGGCAGCATTGCCTGTTGTCGCAACCGGCGAAGTCTTCGGCTTGCGCGTCCGACGTTTGACCGGCGCGGCCTCTGGCGTTTCAACCAACCCGCTGTCACCGGTGTTAACCATGGGCTGGACAAAATCCGGCTGGTCAGCTTGGGATGGATCAACATTCGCTGCCGGTTGTTTCGGCTGTTGATTGGACTGGTTTTGCTCACCGCGATTGCTATCATGGCCCTGCTGAGGTTGCTCTGAACGGGTTTGCTGACGTTCACGATGCTCACGCTCTTGGGTTTCTCGTTTGGCATCAATTTCGCGCTGCGCTTCAGCCTGCATTCTTGTATAATGCTCTGAATGCTGCTGGAAATTTTCCGCGGCAACGCGATCATTTCCCAGTGTCGCATCCCGTGCCAACTGACTGTATTTCTCAATGATTTGCTGGGGTGTGCCACGCACTTTCCCCTCGGGTCCGGAACTGTCAAACACCCGGTTCATGTTGTTACCCGAATGGCGGTTGCGGTTATTATTTTTGTTGCGCGAGCGCGACTTAGAAGATCTCATGTGATTTTGGTCCAGCCTTTTGGCTTATGTATGAACCCGTGCCGTGGTTAGACAACGGCTATAAAGATAATCGGGTTCGATTGGATTTGCAGCTTATGTGGCGGTCAGGAATCCAAGTTCCAAATACCGCGTGGTGGTGAATATGCATGCTAAATAGTGGAAAACAAGTAAAAACAGCGAATAAGCTCGTTTTATAACCATGACCGGGCCAAATGTAGCCAATTAGCTGCCGTTGTGTCCAATTACCACGCGGTCCAGACCATTCAGGTCTTTGCGAATCTCAATATCTGTTAGTCCAGCTTGGGTGAACATTTCTTGAACCGCGCCCCCCTGCCTGTGACCAATTTCAACAATCAACCTGCCGCTTGTCTCAAGATGGTCCATGACACGGTTGCAAATTACCCGATAGGCCGTCAGCCCATCCCCCCCATCGGTCAGCGCGATCGACGGCTCATAGTTCCGCACTTCAGGCTGCAAACCAGCCATTTCATCTATGGAAATATAGGGCGGGTTTGAAACGATCAGATCAAATTTGGGTGCGCCCCCTAAGCTGGCATTGGTTAAGCCATCAAACCAGTCCCCCTGCTGTAAATCTGCCCGCCCTGCCAGTCCCATGGCATCACGGTTGGTCGCTGCAATTTTTGCAGCAGCCACAGATTTCTCAATTCCAATACCTGCTGCCCCTGGGCGTTCCAGCAATAATGACAACAAAATACAGCCCGATCCGGTGCCAAGATCCAGCATTGTTTGAAAGCTTTGTTCCAAGGCCACATCAACCAGCAGCTCGGTTTCTGGCCTTGGGTCCAAAACATCAGGACCCACCACAAATTTGTGGCCATAAAATTCGCGCTGCCCCGTAATATGAGAGACCGGCACAAAAGATGCCCGTTTTTCCAAGGCACTTTGGTAAGTGCGTACCATTTCATCGGACAATACAGTATCACCGGCCAGTATAAGCCGATCACGTGTTACACCAATTGAATGGGCCAGCAATACCCGTGCATCAGTTCCCGGATCAGCCGTTTTAGCCGCACGCAAATACCGCCCCCCCGCAAACTGGGCCTGCACGACGGTCATTCCGGCAGTGACGCCCGGTCTCACGCCCCCATCTCGGCCAACATGCTGGCCTGGTCGTCAGCGATCAATGCATCGATAATTTCGTTCAATTCACCGCCCATGATCTGATCCAACTTATAGAGCGTCAAATTGATCCGGTGGTCGCTCATGCGGCCTTGGGGAAAATTATAGGTACGGATCCGTTCTGATCTGTCGCCGGATCCCACCTGGCTTTTGCGCGCGTCCGAGCGTTCGTCATGCTGGCGCTGGCGCTCTGCGTCATACAGCCGGGTGCGCAGCACTTCCATTGCCAGCTCGCGGTTGCGATGCTGGGACTTTTCGGAACTAGTCACGATAATCCCGGTGGGTAAATGGGTAATGCGCACCGCAGAATCTGTGGTATTCACATGCTGCCCGCCAGCGCCGCTGGCGCGCATGGTATCAATGCGAATGTCCTTAGCTGCAATGTCGATATCAACCTTTTGCGCCTCTGGCAAAACAGCAACCGTTGCCGCCGATGTATGGATGCGCCCACCGCTTTCAGTTTCTGGCACCCGTTGCACCCGATGCACGCCGCTTTCATATTTCAAGCGGGCAAAGACACCTTCGCCTTTGACATTGGCGATCACTTCGCGGATGCCGCCCAGTTCAGTCTGGCTTTCTTCAATAATGTTGAACTGCCAGCCATTTGAATCGGCGTAGCGCTGGTACATGCGCAACAGATCCGCGGCAAACAGCGCTGCTTCCTCGCCCCCGGTCCCCGGACGAATTTCAATTATTGCCGGACGGGCATCTGCTGCATCCCTTGGCAAAAGCGCTATGCGTAAATTATGCTCTACTTCGGGCAATCGGGTTTTCAGGCCCGGCAATTCTTCTTCGGCAAGCTCCTTCATTTCAGGGTCTTTGGCCCATTCTTCTGCTTCCGAAATATCGCCTAATATCTGCCTATACTCGGCAATCTCGGCCACTACCGGGCGCAAATCTGCATATTCCTTGCCCAATGCAGCAATGTCGCCCCCGCCCGTGGCCATGCTGGCCTCAAGGAATTCAAAGCGTTCAGTGATTTGTCTGAGTTTGTCTAAAGGTACCATGACAGCCTGTTGCCCGCTGCAACCCGGCGGGTCAAGGGGTGGAAATTTCTACGAATTTGTGCTAGGTTTCTGTCATGTTGAAAATTCTTGCAATATTCATCTTTGTTCCCAATCTGACGTTTGCGGGTGCGGCAGAGGACATTGCCGCCGCCAACAATTACTCTCAGGGGCCCTATGACTACTTTTGCACCGGCTCAGATGGTGCACGTCACGAACTTGGCGAAGTAGTTTGCCTGATAAACAACAGTTGCACCCAGACGTGGCTTGCCAAATGTGACATGAGCTTGAACAACCCCATGTGGCGCAAGGTTCAAGACGGTTGCCCGTCCGCTGGTTTATTGCACCGTTTCAACATGCTGCAGCCAATTCTTAATACGTCTCCGGTTGGCCCCACCATCAGACAGGCCAAAACGTAACCGACCATATATTATTAGCTGACTGCCGCCGCCGCCGCGCTCTGCCATAATTGTTGTATAGTCAGGTGCCCCCAGAAACAGCGAACGTGTGATATAAGTTATTTTACCTTCCTCAATGCGGCCTGCCAGCACTTTGGTCCTGGGGGTCGCAGATGCCGCCGCATCAATCGCGGATAGTGCTTCAGCAACGGAGCCTCGTATTCGAACAACTTTTAGATAGCCCAAGCGTTTAGGCGCTGATTTGTCAATAATCGCATCATGCCATTTTTCAGTCGATGATGGCGCAATCCGTATCCAAACCAGCACAACGAATGCGGCAATCATAATCCAGTTCAGCCAATTCATATCCGACCCCGCTTACTGCCTACTTGTATTCACACCATAAATAGCAATTTCAGCGTTTCAATCAACACCGAACACATGGACATAACGCCATGCGCATAAGATAAGTCATTAACAGCTGAAATTTGTGGGGCTTTCAATGGCACAACCCAATGACGAACTAATCAATGATCCTGACGGTGGCCTGCCCAGGTTACGCGAAATAATGCGCCGCTTACGCGACCCAGACACCGGCTGCCCATGGGATATAGAGCAAACATTTGCATCAATTGCGCCCTACACAATAGAAGAGGCCTATGAAGTCGCCGACGCAATAGAGCGGCAAAACTGGGCCGATTTAGAAGGTGAACTTGGCGATCTCCTGCTGCAAACCGTTTATCACGGGGCAATCGCTGAATCTGCTGGGCACTTTAACTTTGACGACATTGTTCGAAATATTTCCGACAAAATGGTGGCACGCCACCCCCATGTTTTTGGCGATCAAAGTCGTGACAAATCAGCAGATCAGCAGACCATTGACTGGGAGCAAATAAAGGCGGCGGAACGTGAGGGAAGTGAAGAAAAGCGAACGCTGGACGGGGTGGCGGCCGGGCTTCCAGCATTAGTACGCGCTGTCAAATTGCAAAACCGTGCTGCGCGTGTTGGTTTTGACTGGCCGTCGACCAGGCAGGTGATTGATAAAATTTCCGAAGAAGCAGGTGAATTGACAGAAGCTCTGGAAATCAAATCACACGACCACGTCGTTGAAGAATTTGGTGACCTGATGTTTGTGATGGCCAATCTCGCCCGTCACCTAAATATAGACCCAGAGGCCGCGTTGCGCCAGGCAAACACAAAATTCATTCGCCGCTTCAATGGAGTAGAAGATCGTCTAGCTGCAATTGGCAAGCGACCCGAGCAGTCTGATCTGGCGGAAATGGACGCACTTTGGAATGTTGAAAAGCGCGCGAATGGGTAAACCTTATTATTTTTATCAGGTATTGACCTGACTAACGGAGACAGGCTAAATAAGGGCAAATAATATTGGGAGCTTGTAATGCTTAAATACCTGCCTGGCCTTATCGTGGCAGCACTACTTGCCACGCCGCTTGCTGCATCCGAAGTAAACATTTATTCGTACCGGCAACCTGAATTGATAAAGCCGCTTACGGATGCCTTTACTGCCCAAACGGGTATTGACGTGAATGTCGCTTATCTGGACAAAGGTATGATCGAGCGTCTGTTGGCAGAGGGCGACAGATCACCGGCTGATGTCATATTGACGGTGGATATATCGCGTCTGGCAAGGGCCGTAGAGGTAGGAGTTACCCAATCTGTCACATCCAATATCATGCAAGCCAATATCCCTGCCGATTTTCGTGACCCAGATGGTCACTGGTGGGGCCTAACAACCCGCGCCCGCATTATCTACGCCAGCAAAGACCGCGTATCTGATGGCGAAATCACCACATATGAAGACCTGACAAATCCAAAATGGGCCGGACGCATTTGTTCCCGTTCAGGCACCCATGCCTATTCAAATGGCCTGACATCCGCCGTTATCGCGCATCTGGGCCAAGATGGTGCGCGCAACTGGCTTACCGGGTTAAAGGCCAACTTGGCCCGCAGGCCACAGGGCAATGACCGTGCACAAATTAAGGCGATCTGGGCCGGAGAATGTGATATTTCACTTGGTAACAATTACTATTTTGGTAAGATGTTGGCCAATCCTGAACAGGTTGAATGGGCTGATGCGGTGCGTCTGGTCTTTCCGACATTCGTTAATGGTGGCACCCATGTAAATGTATCAGGTGTCGCCATGACAAAAGCCGCCCCGCATCCGGTTCAAGCCCTGCAATTTATGGAGTTTTTAACCTCACCGACTGCGCAGGAAATATATGCTGAAGCTAACTATGAATATCCCATTGCCCCCGGAACCAAGCCGTCTGAACTGGTTTCAGGTTGGGGGGAATTCACCCCTGATACGATAAACCTGATGGAAATGGCCAAATTTCGTGCTGACGCTTTGCGGTTGGCACAGGAAGTAGATTTCGACGGCTAAGTCAATAATGGGCGTTAGCGGCTGACCACTTTACATCCGCCAACGGCTCATACACTGTCCCTGCTTCAAGGGGGCTAGTTTGACACGCAAAATCATCATTGATACCGATCCGGGCCAGGACGATGCTGTTGCAATATTGCTGGCTTTGGCAAGTCCTGAACAGCTAAACGTCATCGGTATTACTTGTGTTGCTGGGAATGTGCCGCTTGCCCTTACCAGCAAGAACGCCCGCATGATTTGCGAAGTAGCTGGCAAGTCTGATATCAAGATATTTTCCGGTTGTGATGCACCGTTGCAGCGCCCGCTGGTCACGGCTGAACATGTCCATGGTAAAACAGGCCTTGATGGGGTGGCGCTACCCGATCCAATACTACAATTGCAAAAGCAACACGGCGTTGATTTCATCATCGACACCCTGCGAAAAGAAGCAAGCAGCAGCGTTACCATTTGTGCACTTGGGCCGCTTACAAATATCGCAACAGCCCTACAACAGGCACCAGATATCGCCACACGGGTCGGTGAAATTGTGCTGATGGGGGGCGCATACTTTGAAGTGGGCAACATAACACCGGCGGCTGAATTTAACATTTATGTCGATCCAGAAGCCGCTGATATTGTTTTTAAATCTGGTATTAAGCTAACGGTAATGCCCCTGGACGTGACCCACAAAGCGCTTGTGACAAAAAAGATTGTTGATGGTTTTCTTGGCCTTAATACCCCTGTTGGTAACATCGTTACCGGTTGGACCGGGTTTTTCGAACGTTTTGACAAGGAAAAATATGGCTCTGCCGGTGCCCCTTTGCATGATCCAACAGTCATAGCTTATCTGTTGGCGCCAGAATTGTTCAAAGGCCGCCATATCAATGTTGAGATTGAAACAGTGAGCGACCTGACACTGGGCATGACCGTTGCCGATTGGTGGCGGGTGACAGACCGACCTGCCAACGCGATGTTCATGGGTGATATCGATGCCGACGGGTTTTTCAATTTGCTGACGGAACGATTGGCCAGATTGTGACAGCCCAAATCCCTCTTACTTTTGATAATACCTATGTAAAATTGCCGGACCGGTTCTTCACCCTACAACCACCCACGGCTCCAGTGGACCCAAAGCTCATCATAACTAATGAACAGCTTGCAAAATCATTAAATATTGGCCCAGCATGGCTTGCCGGGTCACAGGCCCTGGCGATGTTTTCCGGAACTAACCCGCCCCCGGGATCAGAACCCTTGGCACAGGTCTATGCCGGGCATCAATTTGGCGGTTGGAGCCAGCAGTTGGGTGATGGTCGCGCGCTTCTATTGGGCGAAGTTGTGGACACAACAGGCAAACGCCGCGACATTCAGCTAAAGGGCTCGGGGCGCACGCCCTATTCCCGTGGCGGCGATGGCAAGGCCTGGCTTGGGCCGGTGCTGCGTGAATATTTGGTATCCGAGGCCATGCATGCCCTAAACATACCCACAACCCGGGCATTGGCTGTGGTTGCCACTGGGGAAAATGTCCAACGTGAAACCGCGCGTCCAGGTGCCGTGCTAACCCGGGTCGCCAGCAGCCATATACGGGTGGGAACATTTCAATATTTTGCGGCCCGCCAAGATACCGATGCGCTAGAGATACTGACAGACCACGTAATCAATCGGCATTACCCAGAAGCACGCTCACCGTTACAACTGTTGGATGCAGTAATTTCACACCAGGCCTGCCTGATCGCAAAATGGATGTCAGTCGGTTTTATTCATGGCGTCATGAACACCGACAATATGGCAATATCGGGCGAAACAATCGACTATGGCCCCTGCGCATTTATGGACCAGTTTCACCCGGACACTGTTTTTAGTTCAATCGATCAGCATGGCAGATACGCCTATAGTAATCAGCCCGACATAGCCGTTTGGAACCTGGCGAAATTTGCGTCCTGCCTATTACCTCTGATGGGTGACGAAGACGCCGCCGTGCAGGCGGCAACTGCGTCGTTGAACAAATTCCCAGCCATATTTGAAAGCCAACGGGAACAGGCATTTTTACGAAAAATAGGAATTACTCACCCCCGCAAAGGCGATGCCAAATTAGTCGCGGGTTTCCTTCACGGCCTTGCCGCCACGGGCACAGACTTTACCAACGGTTTTCGCGACCTTTCGGATCACAAAGCCCCAACAGCAATGCAAGATTGGCGGTCAGAATGGCTGGCGCGATTAGAACTGGAGACAGAGGACCCCGTTAAAACCATGACGGATACCAACCCGGCATATATTCCTCGCAACCATCGGATTGAGGCGATCATAAAAGCGGCGGTTTCCGGGGATTATCAACCATTTTACGAACTTAACAACACTCTTAAGACACCCTATTGCGAACATACAGGATTTGAACATTATCGCCTGCCGCCAAAACCAGAAGAGATAGTGCGCCAAACATTTTGTGGTACATAACTGCCTGCAATTAACAGCAAGAAAATTGCAGGGCCAACCCAGTTTGCTTAGCCAGATGCCCATGCTAGACAGGTAAAAACAAACCGGGCGGGCAATATGAATTTATTACAAGTGACGTCGCTACTTATTGTGATGGCCGGGGCATTTGGGGCAATAAACTATCTGTTCCTACGGCTTCCTGCCGCAATTGGTATTCTTATCGTTGCCCTGTCAGCATCACTTGTAGTGCTTGGCCTTGATCAACTTTTGCCAGCTTTAGGCATGGCCGACACCGTGCGCGGTATTGTCCATGGCATCGAATTTTCATCGGCTCTGCTGGAAGGCATGTTGGGCTTGTTGTTGTTCGCCGGTGCCCTGCATGTCAAAATTTCAGACCTGCGCGAACAGTGGCGGGTTGTATTTCTAATGGCAACCATCGGCATTGCCCTGTCCACAATTGTCTTTGGCTTTGGCTTCAGCTGGCTAACCGGCATGCCCATTCTGGTGGCACTGGTGTTTGGTGCTTTGATATCGCCCACAGATCCCGTTGCTGTATTGGGCGTATTACGCGAAGCAAACTTACGCAAATCATTGGAAACCAAAATCGCCGGTGAATCGCTGTTTAACGACGGTGTCGGTTACGTTGTGTTTCTTATCCTGGTCGGCATAGCCTTTCCCACAGGTGAGCACCACGGCACCGGTTTACAGGGTGCCGCCAAGCTGTTTGTTCAGGAAGCCATTGGCGGGGCCTTGCTTGGCATTGTACTGGGGTGGCTAACATTTCGCGTCATGCGACGAATAGATGATTATTCCCTTGAAGTTTTGATCACCCTCGGCCTGGCTTTTGGCGGCTATGAACTGGCGGTTTATCTGCATGTCTCCGCCCCAATCATGGCTGTCTGTGCCGGGCTTTTGATCGGTGATGTTGGCACCAAACATGGCATGTCCGAACAAACCCGTAAATATGTGCAGGCATTTTGGCACATGATCGATGAAATATTGAACGCAATTTTGTTCCTGATGATCGGTTTCGAAGTTTTCGCCGTTGCCCTAAACCTTGACACCATAACCGCCGGTCTTATGGCAATAATGCTGGCACTACTGGCCAGGCTTGCAGCTGTGGCCATACCGGTTTTGATGTTGCGCCCTTTTCGAAATTTTTCACCCGGTGTCATTCCGATTATGACATGGGGCGGGCTTAAGGGCGGTATCTCGGTCGCTTTAGCCCTGTCGCTGCCTGATTCAGAATGGAAACCAATTATTTTGGCCGCCACCTATTTTGTGGTGATCTTTTCGATTATTGTACAAGGGCTTACGGTTGCCCGCCTGGCAAGCCGCCTTGGGCGCGAACCGGAATTGATGTAGCTAAAAAATATAAGCGTTTAACCAGGCACCAATCAACCGGTTGCTTTCGTTATTGGTTTAGTTCTGTCCACAGCTCAGTTAGAAAGCACGAACAAATCATAAGGACATGCCGTGACAAGCGCCATTATTGCAAAATGTGAGGAAGTAGGCCTGCGCCTAACCGAACAACGCAAGATCATCGCAGCAGTTCTTGAAAACTCCAAAGATCACCCGGATGTGGAAGAACTGTATGCCCGCGCCTCAGCTCTGGATCCCAAAATATCACTTGCCACGGTTTATCGGACAGTAAACCTGTTTGAAGAAGTGGGCATTCTGGATAAGCACGAGTTTGGTGACGGCCGCGCCCGGTATGAAACGTCGGACCGTGACCACCATGATCACCTGATTGATTTGAACAACGGTAAAGTTATCGAATTTGTGGATGCTGACATTGAAGCATTGCAGAAAAAAATTGCCCATAAACTGGGCTATGAAATAAAGGGGCACCGGTTGGAATTATACGGCGTACCGCTAAAAAAGGACACTAAATGAGCACTATTATTGAAATATTTGGCCGTGAAATTCTGGACAGTCGCGGCAACCCGACCGTCGAAGTTGACGTGACCCTGGCCGACGGCACAATGGGGCGCGCCGCCGTTCCATCGGGAGCATCTACAGGTGCCCATGAGGCGGTTGAACTGCGTGACGGGGACAAGAACCGTTATCTTGGCAAGGGTGTTTTGAACGCTGTAGAGTCCATAAACGGCGAGCTGGCCGACGGATTGGTCGGCATGGACGCCTCTGATCAAGAAGACATCGATGCCGCAATGATCGAATTGGATGGTACCGAAAATAAGGCCCGCCTGGGGGCAAACGCAATTTTGGGGATATCACTGGCCACAGCCAAGGCCGCGGCAGATTTTTCGGCCCTGCCGCTTTACCGTTATGTTGGTGGCTCATCCGCACGCATTTTACCGGTACCAATGATGAATATCATCAACGGTGGTGAACACGCGGATAACCCGATCGACATTCAGGAATTCATGATCATGCCGGTTTCCGCGGGCAATATCCGTGAAGCAATCCGCATGGGTGCCGAGGTGTTTCACACCCTGAAAAAAGAACTGTCAAATGCAGGTCACAATACCGGTATTGGCGATGAGGGCGGCTTTGCCCCCAACCTGTCCAGCAGTCGGGACGCGCTTGATTTTATTTTGAAGTCTATAGAGAAAGCTGGTTACAAACCCGGTGAAGACATCCATCTTGCACTGGATTGCGCGGCTTCTGAATATTTCAAAGATGGCAAATATGAAATGAAAGGCGAAGGTAAATCGCTTTCGTCTGATGAAAATGTTGCCTATCTAGCCAAGCTGGCTGCAGATTACCCGATCATATCCATTGAGGACGGCATGGACGAAGATGACTGGGATGGTTGGAAGGCGCTTACCGACGCCATTGGCGACAAGGTTCAACTGGTTGGCGATGATTTGTTCGTCACCAACCCTGCCCGCCTGGCACGCGGTATTGAACTGGGATCAGCCAATTCAATGCTGGTCAAAGTCAACCAGATCGGCACCCTATCCGAAACCCTACGCGCCGTTGAAATGGCGCACCGCGCCGGGTTTACCAACGTCATGAGCCACCGCTCAGGTGAAACCGAAGATGCCACCATCGCCGATCTTGCAGTGGCCACCAATTGCGGCCAGATCAAAACCGGCTCGTTGTCGCGCTCAGACCGGTTGGCAAAATACAACCAACTGATCCGCATCGAAGAAATGCTGGGTGAAACAGCAGAATATGCCGGGCGCTCAGTTTTACGGTGACTGCAAGTTAACTAATTGCCGGGCGGAACCGGGGGTTAATTCCCCTGACGCCCGGCATCTTTGTTCTTCAAATATCCGCGCCGCAGGCATCCTAATCTGGCAGCTTTAGTCGGCGGATCAGACTGGACGTATCCCACCTGCCTCCACCCATTTTTTGCACATCCTTATAAAACTGATCAACCAGTGCCACCAATGGTAGGCTGGCACCATTTTCGTCCGCCGTATCCAGACAGATACCCAAGTCTTTTCGCATCCAGTCCACCGCAAACCCATGCTCAAAATGATCCTGCAACATGGTTTCATAGCGGTTGCTCATCTGCCAGGACCCGGCAGCGCCTTGGCTGATCACATCCACGACTGCGCGCCCATCAAGCCCTGCGGCTTGGGCGAAATGCAGGCTTTCAGCCAACCCCTGAACCACACCAGCAATGGCAATCTGATTGCACATCTTGGTCAACTGCCCCGCCCCACTATCACCCAGCAACTGGCACATCTTGGAATAGCTGGCGATGATAGGCGCAGCCTTTTCATAGGCTTCACGCTCGCCCCCACACATCACTGACAATGCGCCATTTTCTGCCCCCGCCTGGCCGCCCGATACGGGTGCATCGACAAAAGAAATATCCAGGTCTGCAGCCACCGCAAATAATTCGCGTGTTACCGCAGCAGAAACTGTTGTGTGGTCAACAAAAACCGTGCCCGCCGCCATGCCGGAAAATGCCCCCTCTTTGCCCAATGTGACGGCGCGTAGGTCATCATCATTGCCAACACATGCCAGCACAAAATCGGCATCCTTAGCCGCCATGCGCGGGGTACCTGCCGCCGCGCCACCATATTGCGCCACCCAGTTTGCAGATTTGTCCGCGGTACGGTTATACACCGTCACATCGTGGCCCGCTGCCTGCAAATGCCCAGCCATGGGATAGCCCATAACCCCAAGCCCCAAAAAAGATACTGTTGCCATTGGCTTCACTCCCCGTCGCAATTAATCTATGTCACGTGTTAGTAACTCTAACCTTAGCTTGGTCAATTTCAGGGTCCCATGGCAACACTTTTTCGCTGGCTGCTTCGGCTTTTCACCACCACGATATTTCTGGTGCTGTTTGTGTTGATTATTGTCTATTGGTTGGGCCTACGCTCGGTGCCTGACTATGACGCCAGCTACAAGGTAAGCGGCGTTTCTGGCCCGGTAGAGATTGTCCGTGACCACGCCAATGTTCCACATATATTTGCCGATGCCGGGACCGATGTGTTTTTTGGCCTGGGGTTTGCCCATGCCCAGGACAGGCTGTGGCAAATGATGGTGTTGCGCCGCACGGCACAGGGGCGACTATCAGAAATATTTGGCAACCGCACAGTGGCTGTTGATGAAATGCTGCGCCGGTTGGATATATATGGCCTTTCGGTCAGCTCAGTAGAAGCCCTGGATGGCCCAACTCTTGACGTTCTGGACGCTTATTCAGCGGGGGTGAACGCCTGGTTGGCGCAAGTAAATAAGGGCTCATTGGGACGCGGTGCGCCTGAATTTTTCCTGTTTTCAAATGAAATCGCCCGCTGGCAACCTGCTGATTCCATTGCAATATCTAAGCTTATGGCGCTGCAAATGGCAACGCATCTTGACGAAGAAATTTTGTTGGCCCGAACTTCACTGCTGCTGCCACCTGAACGTGTTTTAGACATCTTGCCCAATGTACCCGGTGACGGCATTAACGCGCTACCAGAATATTCGGCACTGTTTCCAGACATGCCCAGATATTCTGCCCTAACCTTGCAAAAAACTGATCCATTGTCGCCGTTCAATCGCAAACCACTGGCGGGCGCGTCCAATGCCTGGGCTGCTAGTCCCAGCCGGTCGGCGACAGGTTCAACCCTGCTTGCAAATGACCCCCACCTTGGGCTGACGGCCCCAACAATCTGGTACTTAGCCCGGCTAGAGCTGGCAACCGGCGGCGTTATAGGTGGTACCATTCCGGGTGTTCCGTCAATCCTTGTGGGGCGCAGCGACGCACTGGGCTGGGGACTTACATCAGCCTATTTGGATGATCAGGATATTTTTATCGAAAAGCTAAACCCGGACAATCCAAATGAAGTGTTAACTCCGGATGGTTACAAGCCCTTGCGCAGCCGCACATCCATTATCAAGATCAAAGATGAGCCGCCAAAAACAATCACCCTTCAATGGTCCGAAAATGGCCCGATCATTCCAGGGTCACACTATGGCTTGGCGGCTGTCATCCCGGCCGGGCATGTGGCGTCACTGGGCTGGACGGTACTGGACGACACTGACACCTCAATGATCTATGGACAGCACTTGATGGCCGCCCAATCTGTGGCCGAAGCGTTGCAGGCTGGCAGATACTACGTTTCCCCAGCCCAGAATTTAACACTTGCCGACCGCGAAACTGTTGCCATGAAAACCATAGGAAAAATGCCGCGCCGGTCAGCCCAACATCAATCATTCGGCCGCTTGCCAACACCGGGCTGGATCATCGAAAATCGCTGGCAGGGCACATTTGACTATAGCGATAACCCTGAATTTATAGCGCCCGTCGGCGGCATTGTTGGCAACACCAACAACAAAACCATCGACCGCCCGTTTCCATTGCATGTTTCATATCTATGGGGTGATACACAACGGGTTGAACGCTGGAAAAGGTTGATGCAAATCCGCCAAGTACACACCCGTGACAGCTTTATTGAAGCCCAACTTGATACGGTTAGCTACACCGCGCGCAGCCTGCTGCCCCTAATCGCCGCCGAGCTGTGGTTTACCAGCGATGCAGCCCCTGTAGGAACCCAGGAACGCCAACGCCAAATTGCCCTAAGCCTGTTGGCTGACTGGAATGGAGAGATGAATGAGCACCTGCCAGAGCCGCTGATCTATGCTGCCTGGCTACGCGCGCTCCAGGAAAGATTGATCCAAGATGAACTTGGCCCGCTGGCAAAGGAATTCAGCCATGTTGAACCCTTGTTCATCGAGCGCGTATTCCGCAATGTAGATGGGGCGCAGGTTTGGTGTGATGTTATACAGTCTGCCCGGGTGGAAACCTGCCCAGACATCGCAAAAAAAGCCCTGGATGATGCGCTGATATGGATTGATGAAAACCACAGTGGTGCTGTGGAAACACTGCGCTGGGGGGACGCCCACCAGGCGGCCCATGATCACCCCGTTCTTGGTGAAATTCCGTTGCTCAAATTTCTGGTCAACATTCGCCAATCCACCAGCGGTGGTGACAACACGTTGTTGCGTGGACGCACATCAGGACAGGACCCGACACCATTTCAAAATGTCCACGGCGCGGGGTATCGTGGAGTCTATGATTTTTCCGACCCGGACAGCTCTGTTTTTGTGATTTCTACGGGCCAGTCCGGCCACCCTTTTTCACGCCACTATGATGATCTGGGCGAGTTGTGGCGACGGGGCGAATACATACCCATGTCATTGGATCAAGATCTTGCCCGCGCAGCGGCTGTCGGGGTCACAACTTTGCTGCCCCAGCCGTCACAATAGATGGTTACCTTTTGGCTGGTGCCAGTTCGCGAAACTGCTTTTCCTGACGAGGCGTCCAATTGACCAACAATCGATAGCCATCTTCGATCTGAGTTTCGGCTTCAACAACACCTTCTTCAAACAACCAGGCACGCTCCCGGCCGCGGGCAAATTTCAAGGTCAGTTCCCGCTGAAAACGCTCTTCGTCAAGCAATTCTGTGATCAATTCAATCAGCTCATCCAGCCCCTCGCCAGTTTGCGCAGATATGGCAAGAACCCCGGGCGTGCGCTGTGACTGAGCCATGCACGTAGCCCGATCATCGCTGCTCAGTTTGTCAATTTTATTCCAAACTTCCAGGCGGGTTACGTTTTCACCAACACCAAGAGTTTGCAAAATGGTTTCCACATCTTGCGCCTGGGCCGCAGATTGCGCGTGGCTGATATCACGAATATGCACAATCAGGTCTGCCGATAACACCTCTTCCAGTGTCGCCCTAAATGCCGCCACTAATTCCGTTGGCAAATCTGAAATAAACCCAACCGTGTCCGATAGAATAATGTCCTTACCCGTCGGTAACTTTACGGCCCGCATAGTCGGGTCTAACGTGGCAAACAGCATATCCTGTGCCACAACATTTGCCCCGGTCAGCCGGTTAAACAGCGTTGATTTCCCAGTATTTGTATAGCCAACCAATGCAACAATCGGAAAGGGTATCTTTGCACGCGCGGCGCGATGAAGCGCCCGGGTTTTGACCACCTTAGCCAACTGGCGACGGATACGGACAATAGCGTCATCGATCGCCCGTCTATCGGCTTCTATCTGTGTTTCCCCAGGGCCACCAACAAAACCCAAACCACCGCGTTGGCGTTCAAGGTGGGTCCAGGCCCGTACCAGGCGTGTGCGCTGATAACTAAGGGCGGCCATTTCAACCTGCAAGACACCTTCGCGGGTTTGGGCCCGGTCGGAAAATATTTCCAGTATCAACCCGGTTCGGTCTAGTAATTTTACGTTCCAGGCTTCTTCAAGGTTACGTTGCTGAACCGGTGAAACCGGGCCATCAATCAGCACCAATTCAATATCATCCGCTTCAAACCGCGCCTTTAGCTCTGCGACTTTACCTTTGCCAAACAGCAGGCCCGGCTGCACCTTTGCAAGGCGCACAACATCAGAGCCCGCGACCGTCAAGCCGGGCAAAGCAGCCGCTAGGGCAACAGCTTCTTCCAGGGCCGCCGCTGATGCAGCGCGGGCTGGTCTTGAGTTTATGTCAGGATGCAGAACCCACGCGCGTGTCACATGCGGGTCATGTTCATTCACGAGACTTCTTCACCATCATAAAGGCTGATCGGTTGCGATGGCATAATTGTTGAAATCGCATGCTTATAGACCAGTTGCGCTTGCCCGTCACGGCGGAGCAGGACGCAAAAATTGTCAAACCAGGTGATAACACCCTGCAGTTTGACGCCATTAATCAGGAAGATTGTCACAGGGACTTTGGTTTTCCGGACGTTGTTTAAAAACACATCCTGCAGATTTTGTTTATCACCAGCCATTGTCTAAGCCTTTTTATTGCGCGGTTTTGTTGCGTTCTGCCTCTCTACGGCAGGCCGTTAGTTATTGCCCAATAGTATGATACGCCCGGTTCAGAGTTTCCAGCCCAAAAATTAAGCTTTGTCCGGCAGGTGATAATACGGTTAACGTCGCCAGAACTCTGGATTTAACAGCGCAACAATTGCCAGCGTTTCCAAACGGCCCAAAACCATGAAGCCGGCGAAAATGAGCTTAATACTATCGCCAAGCTCCCCCAGCGAAATGGGCGTCTGTGCTGCAACTTTGATAATCGGGCCCGTCGTAGACAGAGCAGTCACTGCAAGTGTCAGTGCAGTTTCAAAATCCAGGCCCGCTAGTCCAAGTAACGTCACTGCCAATGCAAGGCTGATCGCAAATAGCATGAAGAACACCCATGCCGCGCTGGCCCCTTGACGTCGCAAACGCCGTGCCTGGTTGCCTGCCCCCCCCACCGATGATGGGTGAACCAGCCTGTCCATTTCCCGTGTCCCATGTTTGTAAAGCGCATAAACCCGCAGCAATTTAACGCCACCCGCCGTGGTCGCAACACCGCCTCCCAACAAAGCCAAACCCATCAAAACAATGCCCGGAGTGCCCAGTCCTGTCCAGTCACGCGCATCTAACCATGCCGTACTTTCAAACCCAGTGGTCGTCAGAAACGACATTACGGTAAACGCGCCGCCCCACAGGGATCGGAGTGCAGTTTTCATGTCCGAAACATTGGACACTTCTATTGCCCCCACCCAATTGCGCATTACCAATAGAGACGTCACAACCACAACAATAAACATACCAATCCTGAATTCAGGATCCATGCGCAGGTTACGCAGATTAAAACCGGTTTGTTCCGTGCCAAAGGCCTGCCGTGTGATAGCAAAAATCAGTACAAAAAATATAATGTACTCACCATTGATACCTGAGGGTGCATGATGCAGCCCGCCAACAGGTGAAATACCGCTTGTGGCCAACACAGACATTGCGTGACTAATCGCCACCAAAGGTGGATCACCCAAAATCAAAAGCACAATCCACAATGCCATTGTCAGTCCAGCATATATCGGAAATATCTTCGCGGTATAGCGTAACAACCGTTGCGATCCGTCACCTTCCCAAGCGGCCTGTGACTGCACCGAGGCACCCCTGCCCCGAGTTGTTGTTGCAAGCACTTCATAGCCCCCCAAATTCATAGGTGCCAATATGGCCACAGAAGCAACAAGCATTAGCAAACCGCCCAGCCACCCGACCATCGCACGCCAAAGATGAACAGAATCCGGTAAGCGGTGCGGGTCATCAAACAGTGTCGCCCCGGTGGTGCTTAGATCAGACACCATTTCCACATAAGAGTTTAGAAATGTGGTGTCCGGAACAGCAAAATGAAACGGCACAGCCAACATGAGCGGCAAAACAATAAATGCCGTCATCAAAGCCAGCAGATAACTTCTACCGCGCCTTCGAATAACCCGGTTAGAAGTGGCAATGCCCAACATTACTGTCAGAATAAGGAATAAGTTTGCAGACTGGAAAAACGCCCGCATCGTTGCAAAGTCCTGCAATATAGCGGCATGGGCAGCTGGAAGATACATCGCAAATGCACCAAGCCCCATCAGAATAACAATCAATGGTAATGAAAAAATAGCGGTCATCATCAGAAAAAATCTATCGAAACCTGTAACAGGCGCTCGACTTCCGGCACATCCGCCGCCATCGCGAATATTGAGATAACGTCGCCTTCATCGATCCGGGTGGCACCGGTCGGGCGCTCAATCTTATCACCTTTCATGACAGCCCCCACCAAAACACCATCTGGAAAATCAATATCTCGAATAGCGCGCCCGGCAATCGGTGAGGTCGACAGAACCTGTGCTTCGATCACCTCGGCCTCGGCGTCCCCTACTGAATACACCTCTCGTACGCGGCCATGGCGAATGTGGCGCAGTATCGAACTTACAGTGGTTGAGCGCGGGTTGATATAAGCGTCAATATCCAAGGTACGCATCATAGGTGCCAACGTCGGGTCATTGATCAGGCAAATGGCCATTTTGCATCCTGCAGCCTTGGCCCTGACAGAGGCCAGGATATTAGTTTTGTCATCGTCCGTGACAGCAAGAATGGCGTCAGCCCGTTCAATACCCGCCTCTGATTGCAATTCACTGTTAAGCCCGTCGCCATGTAATACGATGGTCCGCTCAAGCACATCTGCCGCCTGTTCGGCAATTTCTCGGTCTTTTTCAATAATTTTGGCACGAACTTTTTCAGTGCGTGCCTCCAATGCATTGGCAACTGTCAGGCCGACATTACCGCCACCGACAATGACTATACGCTCTTGTTTTCGCGATGTTTTTCCAAAAATTTCCAACGACCTGTTCAAATCGTCTGAATGGCAAAATAAGTAAATATCGTCGCCCACAAACAGCTGGTCACCGGCATTGGGGGCAAACAGCCGCCCCTTTCGGCGCACACCAACTACCACAGCGCGCAAGGTCGAGAACAGATCGGTCAATTGTCGCAACGGTGTGTTCACCACTGGACAATCTTCATCCAGCTCAATGCCTATCAACTGGGCGCGCCCGCTTAGGAATGACTGGGTGTCAAAAGCAGCCGGTGCCGCAAGCCTGCGCAATGCGGCCTCTGCCACTTCCTGTTCCGGGCTGATCACCACATCAATTGGCATATGATCACGCCGATAAAGGTCAGAATAGATCGCCGTCAGGTAAGACTTGCTGCGCAGGCGTGCAACTTTTCGAGGCACTGCAAAAACCGAGTGGGCAACCTGACATATCACCATGTTAACTTCGTCAGAATGGGTGGCGGCAATGATCATATCCGCATCCTTCGCCCCGGCCCGTTCCAGAACATCAGGATAGCTGGCAAACCCGGCAATACCCTGCACATCCAACGTATCGGTGGCACGGGCGACCAGATCGGCCTTATTGTCGATGACGGTAACGTCATTCTTTTCACCTGCCAGATGGCGGGCGATTTGCCAGCCCACCTGACCTGCTCCACAGATGATGATTTTCATGCCAATGGTCCTTTGTTAACATCGGTTAGTATGCAAACGGCCCCGGGTAATCGGCTCAATCTACGGCTTCTTCAACATAGGCCACGCGGCCACCAGATTTATTGGTTGTCACCACTCCCAATGACTTTAATTTACGGTGCAGAGCTGAACGTTCCATTCCGACAAACGTTGCCGTGCGGCTGATATTGCCACCGAACCGGTTGATCTGAGTTAGCAGATATTCCCGCTCAAACAGTTCTCGTGCCTCGCGTAAGGGGCGTGTCGCCAGTGAACCGGACAATACGACGCGGCCCTCTTCATCTGGGGTGTCTTCGCCTGTTGGAAGTTCAGCTGCCGATATCGAACCGGTAGAATCCCCCAATATCAGAACCCGCTCAACCATATTTTTCAACTGACGAACATTACCTGGCCACGGCATTGTCTGTAATAATGCGATGGCTTCTTCTGACAACTCTCGCATTGCCAGGCCCTGATTTGCGTTGAGCATCTCAATAAAATAACGTGCCAGTTCCGGGATATCTTCGCGCCGGTCCTCCAATGATGGAACGGCAATGGGCACAACATTTAGTCGGTGAAATAGTTCTTCCCGGAACCTACCAAGCTCAATCTCTTCAACCAAATCGCGCGTGGTACTGGAAATAACCCGCAAATCGACATCAACATTTTCCGATCCACCTGAGCGCTGAAACCGCTGGTCAACCAATACCCGCAATATTTTAGACTGGGTGCCAATCGGCATATCTGCCACTTCATCAAAGTACAGCACGCCACCATTTGCCTGCTCAAGCAACCCGGGCTCAACCCCGCGTTCCGTACCTTCCCGGCCAAACAGAACTTCTTCCATACGGTCCGCTTCTATAGACGCAGAATTTACACTGACAAATGGCCCGCTTGCGCGGTTTGAATTGGCGTGAATATAGCGCGCGGCCACTTCCTTGCCTGACCCCGCCGGTCCGGTCAGCATGACCCGTCCGTTAGATTTGGTGACCTTGTCAAGCTGACCTTTGAGGGCTTTGAAAATAGAGCTTGAGCCGATCATCTCTGAGGATGTGCTTTCGTTACGCCGAAGCTGCACATTTTCCTGCCGCAGTATCGCCGTTTCCATCGCCCGGCGAATGACCACCAGCAACTGGTCAATATTGAACGGTTTTTCGATGAAATCATAGGCGCCCTGCTTGATCGCAGCCACCGCGATTTCAATGTTGCCATGCCCGGAAATGATCACCACCGGAATTTCAGGATTGTCCGATTTGACAGTTTTCAGAATGTCGATCCCATCCATTTCGCTGTCTTTCAGCCAAATATCCAAAACCATCATTGCCGGCGGATCATTGCTAATCTCATCCATGCATTCATCCGAATTTGCGGCCAGTCGGGTAGTATAGCCCTCATCCCTAAGTATATCAGAAACGAGTTCACGAATATCGCGCTCGTCATCTACGATCAGAATATCACCCATAATTACTAATCCTCATTTTACAGTTATTTTCTTTTGGGCCTTAGCAGTCGATTTCTGCTTTTGGCCAATTGGTAATCGAATTTCCGCTTTTGCCCCGGTATGGGGCGTTTTTGCGTCAAACGGGTCCGCATCTGTCAGGTCCAGCGTTCCGCCATGTTCCTGAATAATTTTCTTAACAATAGGCAGGCCCAGCCCGGTGCCCGCAGAGCGGGTTGTGACATATGGCTCAAACAGGCGGGCCCTGTCTTCTGGCAGGCCAATTCCGTTATCAGAAATAGTAATGGTCGCCAGCCTGTCTGTAGTGGTCAAAACCACCCTGATTTCCCCGTCGAACGGTATTTTGACCTTCTTCTCCACCCGGGTTTCAATCGCTTCACCAGCGTTCTTAATCATGTTTGTCAAAGCCTGGTTTATCATAGTCGCATCAAATTCAGCGCAAACTTCAACATTGGGAGCATCCAGAGATATACTGACATCTGGCTGTCCATTTCTTTGCAACAACACAACATCAGATACCAGCTTGTTTAGATCATGCTCGCGCCGTTCAGGGTTTGGCATCCGCGCAAATTTGGAAAACTCATCAACAATCCGACGCAGGTCATTTGTCTGGCGAATAATTACATCAGAATACTGTTTTAGATCGTCGCCCTGATCCCCCAAAAGCGGTGCAAATTTTCGTTTCAATCGCTCGGCTGACAATTGAATCGGCGTCAATGGGTTTTTGATTTCATGGGCAATGCGGCGCGCCACGTCACCCCAAGCAGCCATACGTTGGGCGGCCACCAGATCAGTCACATCATCAAAGGCCACAACATAACCATCCAACTGATTTTCGGAATTTCGCATGACTGCCATGCGTACCAGTAAGTTTTCCTGCTTGCCCCGCCGGGTCAGGCGAATTTCTTCCTGTGCCACTTCTGAGCCCGATGATTTCAATTTCAACAACAGAGGGCTAAATTCAATTGCAATGCTGGCCAAGGTCGACTTTTGTGCAGGAGTCTCGTCAAGCTTCAACAACCGTTCGGCAGAACGGTTTACAAAACTTGTCAGGCTGTCACTGTCCAGCCCAATGACGCCACCGGTTATCGATGACAGGACTGAATCAAACAGCCGTTCACGCGCTTCAATCTGTCTGTTGTTTACCAGCAATGTTTCACGTTGACCCTTTAACTGCCGGGTCATTTGATTGAACAATCGGCCAAGCATAGCAATTTCATCGTCGCCATTTTCTTCAATGACCTGCACGTCCAGATCACCCCCGCCAACCCGTTGGGCAGCCCCTGCAAGACGGCCAACCGGGCGCGACAGGCGCTCGGCGAACCACATCCCCAGCCAAATGGCGGCCAGTATCAAGATCACCGCAAAACCGACATAAAGCAGGCCAAATTCAAAAAGCAGGCGACCGCGCTCATTTTCGAGCTGATTATATAATACGATCGTTTCCTGAGTTTCATCCAGCAGGCTCAGGATTGAGCCATCAACATCTCTGGTGATATACAGATAGCGATCGACAAAAGATGACAAAAATACAAGGGCCCGAAATTCATTGATTTCCCAGTCCTTTATCAAAACAGTTTCGCCACCCAAGGCGCGGGCAATCTGGGCCTGGGTTGGTTGTTCATAATCAAACAGGTAAGAATTTTCACCGCGTGATCTGATATCCCCGGCCCCATCAATGACAAAAGCTTCGCGCAACCCACGCTGGATTTGGGACTGACCCTGGTTCAGTATTTGACGGATTTCACCATCAGTAACAAATGCCCTGCTTCTCTGGGTGGCATTGATAAATCGGGCCAAAACCTGTGCATCCTGAACCAAACCCTGCTGGTGCTCGGCCTCATAGGCCTGGGCTGCAGAGGATGAATTCCCAACCACCTGACGGACCCGATCAGAAAACCAGCCTTCCAGCCCAATATTGACGGTCAGGGCAGCAAAGACAGCGACCAGTACAGTGGGGATCAAGGCCACAGTCGCAAATACGCCGGTCAAACGCATATGCAGGCGAGAACCGACAGATTTTGCACGCCGCGCCGCAACCATCTGCGCTACCCGCTGCAATACCAGCGAAGCCACCACCAGCACATAAACCAAATCTGCCAGCAAAACGATACGCAGCTTAGGCGAGGTCGCGCCCTCATCAAGCGGGCCCAAAATCAGGAATGTCAGTAACGCCAATGCTGGGCCAAGAATAAACATGCTGACAGTTGCGGCGTTTTGCAATCGCCGCAATCGCCTGAGCTTATTCAGACGCACCCATGTTCCCGCTCGGACGGATGCCCGCACGATACACCTCATCTTTAGCCGCTATTGCAGCGTTACCACCATGGTGACTTACTCTCGGGCCGTGCCGAAATGCCACTCTATTGTTGCCCTTTTACATCAACTTACGACGTCGTGTCACGTGGATATCGAGTTCAGTGATTTTTTTACGCAGGGTATTGCGATTAATCCCAAGTAAATCAGCACATTTCGCCTGATTTCCACCCGTTGCATCCAGCGCCAAAGTGATCAACGGAACCTCTATTTCCCGCAATATTCGTGGGTAAAGCCCGGCTGGCGGCAACACACCGCCGTGTAAATCGAAATACCGTCGCAACTGTTTTTCGACACATGCACCCAACCGTTCATTACCATCTTCACCTAAAACTGCCTCAATTGACGGCTGGTTTTTCAAAACCGCCTCTGTTTCTGCAACAGAGATTTCCGGCTCTGATGAGGTGACAACCAATCGACGAATTGTGTTTTCCAACTGACGCACATTTCCAGGCCAGGTAAATTTACGAATGCAGGCCAATGCCTCGGTGTTAAAATTGCGCATCACAAACCCGCTGCGCTGCGCACGGGTCAGAAAATATTCTGCTAACAGCTGAATGTCTTCAACACGTTCCCGCAGCGGTGGTACAGAAATAGTTACACCTCCGATCCTGTAAAACAGATCGTTCCGAAATGTTCCTGCTTCCAATTTTTCGGGCAAATCAGCCTGGGTGGTTGTAATGATCCGGGGCGCATCGTCACCCAACCCATCCAACATTCGCACCACTTGGGCCTGTGTCTGAATGCTCATGTCACCTATTTCATCAAATACCAAGGTACCCGCTTTGGCCCGTGCAACCACCGCCACCTGCGTCTCAGCAGTCAAAAGGTCCGTCGGTCCGACAACCACGTATGGCAAAGGCTGTCGGTCAGAAAAATCATGTATCGCCCGTGCAATCAGCGATTTACCGGAGCCACTTTCCCCTGTGATCAAAACCGGTAGATCTGTGTTCATAACCCGCGCAACCAGCTGATACAGCGCCTGCATCGCATCAGTTCGCCCCACCAGTGGCAGATCCTCACCATTGTCCAAAATATCGTTGGATACGCCAGAATGGGGCTTTGCTTTCAGGGCCCGCGCGGAACGCTTCATAAGGTCTGGAAGATCAAAAGGTTTTGGCAAATAGTCATAGGCCTGCGCTTCAGTTGCCTGAATTGCCGTCATAATATTGTTTTGTGCCGATATAATAATAACCGGAAGGTCAGGCCGTATTTCGCCCATTTTTTGTAGCGTTTCCAAACCATTACCGTCGGGCATTACCACATCACTGATCACCAGGTCGCCCTTACCGTCAGCAACCCAGCGCAATAAAGTAACAAGCGACGAGGTGGCGTGAACCTTGCAACCTGCTCGGGTAAACGCCTGCGTTAATACAGTACGAATAGTGCGATCATCATCGGCGATCAGTACAGTTCCGTCCATCATTTCACCCCTTTGTGGATCCAAAACTTTTCATCTCAGCAACAGCAAACGAAAGACGAAACACCGTGTGCCCAGGAACAGATTCCAGAGCGATCCAACTATCATGATCCGAAATAATCTTATTCACCAAGGCCAACCCTAATCCGGTTCCGTTTTCATGACCCGAAACAAAAGGTTCAAAAACATCGGCGGCGATGTCCGGGGGCAAACCCGGCCCGTCATCGATGATTTCAACCTGTAACGGCAACCTGTTGCCCGAGCCATCAAGGCGGCGCAAACGCAACCCGTGGTCATAAAATGTGCGCACTGTAATTTTCCCGCCAGCAACACCAGCAGCCTCGGCAGCATTTTTGAACAAGTTCAGAAAAACCTGCATGATCTGATCGGCGTCAACAAGCGTTGCCGGCAATGACGGATCATACTCTAGCTTAAAGGACATATTGGCCGCAAAACCAACGGAAGCAGATTTTCGTGCCCTGTCCAAGATATCATGGATATTGGTTATGGATTGCTGCGGTGGCTGTACGTTGCCAAACTGCTCCACTTGATCAAGCAAGGCCACAATACGGCGGCTTTCTGCAACGATCAAATCAGTCATCTCCCGATCTTTGGCCTTCAGGTTCATCGCTAGCAACTGGGCAGCCCCGGTTATTCCTGCCAGCGGGTTCTTTATTTCATGGGCCAGCATCTCTGACATACCAATTGCAGACCGGGCCGTTGTCTTGGCGGCAATGGATTGCCCCAGACCAACGGCAATCTTGGACGGTATTACCATCATCAAAATATCACCTTGGCTGCCAATAATAGCGGCTATTTGAATGTTGCATTGCTGGGGCAAAATTTTATCCCCGGAAACATTCACATTAGTAACAAACACCGCCGAATGATCAGCGCGGACTCGGCCCATTACCTCGTCTAGTGGTGTATCAATAACCAGTGCTTCAAACACCCCACGCCCGATCAACTTTCGAGCCGACAGGTTCATGAACACCTCAGCTACTGGGTTCAAATCAGTGATAACCCCGGAACTGTCTATGGTAAAACTAGGAACCGGAAGTGACTGCCACAGTGCCGCGTTATCCAGGCTCATGCTGCTGACCGCCTGCCATATCCCATGGCATCTGGCAGTATATCCAATACTTTTTGCGGGTTTGGCTCTGACAATATCGCATGGCGCATTAATGGCGGGATCTCTAAGTCAGCCATATACCAACCCAGATGCTTACGCATCACGCGGTTGCCCAGGTGTGGGCCGTAAAAATCCAATGCCGCCCGGTAGTGTTCTGCCACCAGCACCACCAACGCCTGCCCGATTGGTATAACCGGTGCCGCCATATCAAATACCGCCGCGCCAATTTCTGCCAACATCCAGGGCCGCCCCTGAATACCGCGCCCCACCATGACGCCATCCGCCCCAGACAGCTTAAGCGCCTGTCGCGCGCTGGCAGCGTCGGTAATGTCGCCATTTGCAATAACCGGAATATCAACAGCATCCTTAACCCGTGCAATTGCCGCCCAATCCGCCTGCCCCTTATAAAACTGGCACCTTGTACGGCCATGTACTGTGATCATGGCCACCCCAGCCGCCTCAGCGCGACGGGCCAATTCGGGCGCATTCATGCTGTTGTCATCCCAGCCAAGTCGCATTTTCACCGTCACCGGGATATCAACCGCCCCGATCACCGCCATAATCAACGTCATGGCGTGATCCAGATCTCGCATCAAAGCCGAGCCAGACATGCCATTGGTAACTTTTCGCGCCGGGCAACCCATGTTGATATCAATAATTGCGGCCCCTTGGCCTTCAACCACGCGGGCAGCCTCGGCCATCCAATGGGCTTCACGCCCGGCAAGTTGAATTGCGGTGTTTTCCGCCTGCAACCCCAACTCTGCCCGTTCGCGCACCCCGGGTTTTGCCTGTACCATTTCCTGACTGGCCACCATTTCGCTGACAACCAATCCGGCACCGAATTTTTGCACGATATTTCGAAATGGCAAATCAGTGATCCCAGCCATAGGTGCCAGCAATACAGGAGCGTCCAGCTCTAAATGTGCCACTTGAATAGACAAATGCCTAATCCTTATGCAGAAACGTCGGTGCTAACGAAAAACTTGTCAAAAGGCAAATCTTCATACCCTACCACAAAGAGCAACTTGAAAACCCAACCAAAAACATTGCCCCGCCCCATCCTGCCCCTTAAACAGGGCCCAACTATAACAGGAATAACATGAAAACTGGCGCTGTAATATTAGCCGCGGGTCGGGGCACGCGGGTTGGTGGCGATATCGCCAAACAATGGCGGGTGCTGCACGGAAAATCGGTGGCAAAACGCAGCATGGATGCATTTGCCAGCCATCCCGACATTAACCAACTGGTGCTGGTGCTGCATCCGGATGACATTCAGACTGATCACTGGCCAAGACGTCCAAAGGCCAAGGTCGTCACGGGTGGTCAGACTCGGCAAGCATCAGTGCTTGCAGGGCTACAAGCACTTGAAGGCGTCGTTGATCAGGTGTTGATCCACGATGCTGCCCGCCCACTGGTTAGCGCCACCGTCATAGACCGGGTGATTACGGCCCTATCCAAATCAGACGCAGCCGCCCCTGCCCTTATGGTAACCGACGCGCTTTGGCGTGGGGGCGACGGTCTGGTCACTGGCAGCCAAAACCGCGCCGGGTTGTACCGCGCCCAAACCCCCCAGGGGTTTCGCTTAAGCAAAATTCTGGCCGCACATCGCGCTGATCAATCCCCAGCCGATGACGACGTGGAAGTGGCGCGCCGGGCCGGGCTTGACGTGGCCATCGTACAGGGCGAAGAAATAAACCTGAAAATCACCACAGAAGATGATTTCACCCGCGCTGAAAGGATGCTGGACACAAACATGGATATTCGTGTTGGCAATGGCTTTGATGTGCACCGATTTGCCCCCGGTGATAGCGTGACCTTGTGCGGCGTTACTATAGACCATAGCCACACCTTATCGGGCCACTCGGACGCCGATGTTGCGATGCACGCCCTAACGGACGCGATTTATGGCGCGATAGCGGATGGTGATATCGGCCAGCACTTTCCTCCATCCGACCCCCAGTGGCGCGGCGCCGACAGCAAAATATTTCTGGAACACGCGGTCAAGCGTGCCCGCGCGCGCGGATATTCACTGTCCAATGCTGACGTAACACTGATATGCGAAGAACCAAAGATTGGCCCCCATGCGCAGGCCATGGCCGCTAGCCTCGCCACTATCATTGGCGTCGCACCTGACCGGATCAGCGTCAAAGCCACCACCAGCGAACGGCTTGGCTTTACCGGCCGGGGCGAAGGCATCGCCGCCAACGCAACCGCCACCCTGATAAAACCATGAGCAGATTTATCGCCACATTCTTTTACGTCGGCTTGCTGCGCCCGGCCCCCGGAACCTGGGGATCAGCCGCCGCCATCCCATTGGCATGGGTCATACACAGCCTTTGGGGGTTTCCGACATTCGCGGCCCTGACTACGCTGGTGTTTTTCATCGGCTGGTGGGCCACTGCCGCGGCAACCCGGGGCCAGGATGACCATGATCCATCAGAGATCGTAATTGACGAAGTTGTCGGCCAATGGATCGCCCTTTGGCCGCTGTCAGCAGGGTTGTGGCATGCAGGCGTTGACCCATGGGTGTTCCCCTATCCGGGCTGGATCGTTGCCTTTGCCATGTTTCGCCTGTTTGATATCTGGAAACCCGGTCCCGTGGGCTGGGCGGACAAACGCAATGATGCGTTTGGCGTGATGTTTGACGATGTTATTGCCGGCGTCATGGCGGCATTGGTTGTATTTTTTGCCGCCGCACTTGCCCATTGGGGCGGTGTCATCTGGGAATATGCCACGTGGATATTCTAACCCTTTCAAAAACTGTAAACCAGCGCGCCAGCCAGCTTGGAAAAACCATCACAACGGCCGAAAGCTGCACCGGCGGCATGCTAGCAGCAGCCCTTACCGACGTTCCTGGCTCTTCATCCATTTTTGAGCGCGGCTATGTAACATATTCAGATGCTGCCAAAATCGCCATGCTTGGCGTCAGTGCGCAGGTTCTGGATACATATGGCGCTGTCTCAGAAAATGTCGCCCAGCAAATGGCCACGGGCGCATTGTCAGCCGCTCAGGCGGACATCGCAATTGCGATCACCGGCATTGCTGGTCCTGGGGGCACAGACCACAAACCAGAAGGTCTTGTTTGCTTTGCGCTGGCCCAATCAGGGCATCCAACACACAGTGTAACGGTTGAGTTTTCTGCCCTTGGCAGATCTCGTGTTCGCACAGAATCGGTGCTATATGCGCTTGGCTTACTCATCGCCGCGCTGTAACAATGTCGCCTATTTTTAAGGCATTTTTGATTTTCACCCCTTAAACATGCCTGCAAATTGTGCGGAACATTAAAGCTCGCTTGGTTTGCCATACATAACTATGCAAAAAGCCGACCATCGGGTTGATAACACCAAACCACAAAAACAAACGGGGACCAAAATCATGAATGGCGCAGACACAGCTTGGATAATGACCGCAACAGCTCTGGTGTTGTTCATGACGCTTCCTGGACTGGCACTGTTTTATGGTGGGCTGGCCCGGGCGCGTAACGTTCTAAGCGTTTTCATGCAGGTCTACACCATCGCCTGCGCCATGAGCATTGCCTGGCTGGCCCTTGGCTATTCTATCGCATTTGGCTCTGGCGGGTCTGGTTACTGGGGCGGTTTGGATAAGATGTTTCTCAGCGGCGTCACCGCCGACAGCCTAAGCGGCACCTTACCAGAAATACTGTTCTTTGCATTCCAGATGACATTTGCCATCATCACCCCGGCGCTGATTGTCGGGGCCTATGTTGAGCGCATCGGCTTTGGCTTTGTGGTGCTGTTTTCCACACTGTGGATGCTGCTATGTTATGCACCGGTTGTGCATTGGATCTGGGGCGGCGGCATGTTGTCTGATGGCGGCATTCTGGGCGCTGTTGGGGCACGCGACTTTGCAGGTGGCATTGTGGTGCATGAAACCGCAGGCCTGGCCGCATTGGTTATTGCAGTCATGCTTGGGGCCCGGCGCGACCGCTCAAAACCACCGCACAACCCTGGTTATGTAATGATTGGCGCCGCCATGCTTTGGGTTGGCTGGTTCGGGTTTAACGGCGGCTCACAACTGGCCGCAGACGGCGGTGCAGCCATGGCGATAACCGTCACCCACATTTCCGCAGCCGCAGCTTCGCTGACATGGGCGCTGTGGGAACGCATCAAATATGGCAAGGCATCACTGGTTGGCATCGTCACCGGCACCATTGCCGGGCTGGCGTCCATCACCCCGGCCAGCGGTTTTGTTGGCCCGGTTGAGGCCCTGATCATTGGCGCAATCGCCGGCATCCTGTGCCAAGAGGCCGTCGGCCTTATCCGCAACAGCTTTAAAATCGACGACACGCTAGACGTTTTCGCCGTGCATGGTGTTGGCGGTATATTCGGCACCATCATGATCGCGGTATTTGGTTCGCTTGGCTTTGCCAATGACGCCACCTGGACAGCCCAGTTTGGTGCGCTTGCAATCGTTGGGGTCTTCACAATCGTCGTGACATTTGTGCTGGTCAAACTGTGCGCTGCCATCGTTACGTTCCGCATTGATCAGGAAGCCGAAGTTAACGGCCTTGACCTGTCCCAACACGGTGAACGGGCCTATGACCACGCCTCCTAATTCAGGCGATCACTGATCAAACAGGGCTGCGGCCCGGTCTTCAAATGCCCGCACAATGCGGCGCATTGCCTGGTCAAACACCACGCCGATAACCTTTTGCAGCATCACGTTGCGAAACTCAAAATCAACCGAAAAGTCAACGTCACTGCCGGTGTCGGTGTCGCTAAAGGCCCAGGTTGACTGCAGATATTTGAACGGCCCGTCCAGATATTTGGTATCAATGCGCCGCTGACCAGCCCGCAATGTTACGGTGCTGCCAAACCGTTCACGAAACACCTTGAACGATATCACCAGATCAACTGCCATGACCTCGGCGTCGCCCTGCTTTTCAACTGATCGAATGCGCGCCGCCGAACACCACGGTAAAAATTCAGGGTACCGCTCGACATCCGCCACCAGAGAATACATTTGTACCGCTGTATAGCGCACCGGTCTTATTTCAGAATGTTTTGGCATTGCGGCCTTTTGGCTGATGACTTGTCAGCCACATCTCGTAAACTAAACACAAATTTGCAAGGGGATGACATGCCGCACCGACCATATGAAATTGACCCGATGATATCGGCCAAAACCATAGCCGCTCGCATAGAAGACTTAGCCCGCGAAATAGAAACCACATTTCAAGACTGCGATAGGCTGATTGTGGTGGGGCTTTTACGGGGGTCGTTTGTGTTTATCGCCGATCTTGTGCGCGAAATAAATTTGAATATCGAAGTCGATTTTCTGGAAGCATCATCATACGGCGACAATACTGAAAGCAGCCGAGAGGTACGCATTCTTAAGGACCTGCGCGGTAAAATCGGCGGCAAAGACGTGTTGCTGGTGGAAGATATCGTTGACACCGGCTTTACCCTGAAACACGTGGTCGGCCTATTGGAATCGCGCAAACCCCGCAAATTGCACACCATCGCCCTGCTGGACAAACCAACCCGGCGCGAAGCTGACGTAAAAGCCGACTGGATAGGGTTTGAAATACCCGACGAATTTGTCGTCGGGTATGGCATTGATTTTGCTCAGCGAAACCGTAACCTGCCCTATATCGGCAAAGTACGGTTTACGTAGAGATTTTTTTAGCCTTCACTAATAACAGGTGCATCAACCGTCACGCTTAGCGCTGCGATCACCAACAGCAGCAAGAATATCTGCGCTACCATGGAACCAGCATCTGGCCCGGATTGGGTTGCGATTGTCAGCTCTTCCAGACCCATTGCCGGAACCAACGCATCCCCGGCAATCGCGCCGCTACCAATAGCGACCGACACCAGTGACATTGCAATAATATGACGTAGTTTCATTTTACCACTCCTAAGGTATTTATTAAATATTTGGATAAACTGGCAGCAGATGCCCTGTACGTCAACCATTGTAGCAGTTGGTCGTGCTGGCTGGCGCCAGACCTGCCACCGCCTGCACCACGTTGCTCTAAATATTGCCTTCCAGCCGATCCGACTGCTCACCAACCGCTTGAACCAAAAACTCACGAACCGCTTTTATTCTGGGAACATTTTCCAAATCAACGTGGTTTGCAATCCAGATACTAACATCCAAATCGGGCACAGTTTCACCAATCCGCGTCAACCTGCTGTCAGTGTCGCCTATAAAACATGGAAGTATCGTTTTGCCCAAACCGATGGCCGCCATCTCTCTTAGCGCCAAAAAGCTATCAGCCGAGGCGACAGCCTCATCAAAATGAATATTCTTTGACATCCAGCGGGCGATTTCCGACTTTTGCAGCGACCCCGCCAACGTCAACCATCTGGACGGATTGGCCCCCTGCGCAGAATAAGCGGCAAATGCCAATTTACTGGCAATCTCACCCTGTAGATCATCTTCCAGTTTGACAGCCGGACGCAGGGTAATGTCCGCCCCTAGACGCGAAAGGTCCAACCGTGAATTTGTTGACATAAGTTCAATATACAACCCGTCCAACTGGTTTCGGCAGCGCTGAATGATTGGCGGCATTAATATCTGGCAGAACGCATCAGTGGATGTCACCCGAACCACCCCCCGCACCGGCGCTATTGACCCATTTACAATCTGCTTTACTGCCTGCACCGCCGCTTCAACATCTTTTACCGCGTCGATGACCCGCAACCGGTCCCCCAAGACCGCGTATCCGGTGGCAGATTTTTCAAAAATTGCAGCACCGGCATTGTCTTCAAACGCCGCCACATGGCGCAACACTGTTGCATGGTTCACCCCAAGATTTCGGGCCGCCTTACTAACTGACCCTGCCTCAGCAACGGCCAGCAAATATCGTAGATGGTCCCAGTTTTCAGCGCTGTGCATATTTAGTGACCCCAATGCGAATTTTCCGACTCCACATTATTTACCCCACATCTATCCTAAACCTACAAAATATTTTCCTAAGGGAGTTTACAATGATCCGAAAAACTTCAATTGCAGCCGCCGGTCTTGCTGTCGCAGCAACCGCCGTATTCGCCGCCGGTCACGCCGGCCCGTTTGATAGCGCAATTACAGCCCGCAAATCGCACATGCAGCTATACGCCCATAATCTTGGCATTTTGGGCGGCATGGCCAAGGGCGCACTTGACTATGACGCGGCTGCCGCATCCGCCGCTGCAACAAACCTGGCTGCCCTTACCACCCTTAATCAAGCGACATATTGGCCACCCAGCTCTGATGCTATGTCGGTCGACAATACCCGCGCCCTGCCAAACATTTGGGAAAATTTCCCCGATGTTAGTGCCAAAGGCGGCGCTTTGGTCCAGGCGGCTGCCGCTATGGCCGGGGCTGCTGGCAATGGCCTTGGCGACTTGCAGGCCGCAATGGGCCCCCTTGGTGCCGCCTGTGGTGCCTGCCACAAAACCTATCGCGAGCCAAAATGACATCGCGAAACAGATACTGGTATCGCAATGAACCATATGTTCCGAGTAATCCGTGAAACAACTTAAGTGGTTGGCAGCGGCGGCGGTTATTGCTGGCGCTGCTGCTTATTTTCTGACTTTGCCGCAACGGATTGATCCGTCCAGCCTTTCCGGTTTGAAACCTGATATTGCGGCAGGGGCACAGGTCTTTGCTGCCGGTGGTTGTGCATCATGCCACGCCGCACCAGACGCCACCCGTACCACACGGCTGCAATTGGCCGGCGGGCAAGCATTTGCCAGCCCGTTTGGCACATTTTACGCGCCAAATATTTCACCCGATCCAATCCATGGTATCGGCACCTGGCAAGCCATTGACCTGGCCAACGCCATGAAAAATGGAACCTCGCCGGATCGGCAGCACTATTTTCCGGTCTTCCCCTACACATCCTATAGCCGCGCCAGCCTGCAAGATATCGTGTCCTTGCACGCCTATCTGCAATCCCTGCCCGCCGTTTCAAGCGCAAACCGGCCCCATGACGTTGGATTTCCGTTCAATGTAAGGGCCAGCCTTGGCGGTTGGAAACTGCTGTTCATGAGGTCCAGTTGGGTTCTAAAAACAGTCGACACGCCTGAAATCGAACGCGGCCGCTATCTGGTTGAAGCGCTTAGCCATTGCAGCGAATGCCACACACCACGCAACATCCTAGGCGGACTGAAAACATCAAAATGGCTGACCGGCGCGCCCAACCCCACCGGGCGTGGCACCGTCCCCAATATCACACCGGCAAAATTGACATGGTCAGACGCCGACCTGCTGAATTATTTCAAAACCGGCTTTACCCCGGATTTTGATACCGCTGGCGGGTTGATGTCCGAAGTGATCGAAAACCTGTCGCAGCTGCCAGACAGCGATTTGGCCGCCATCATCGCCTACTTGCGGGCAGTTCCGGCCATAAAATAGCCGCTAAGCCAGCCCCAGTTTTGTATTCCGTGCGGCACGAAGCTGTGCAAAATCATCGCCGGCATGGTAACTGGACCTGGTCAGCGGCGACGCCGACACCATTAAAAATCCTTTACCATAGGCCGCGGTTTCATAGGATTTAAACTCTTCAGGTGTAACAAACCGCGCCACCCCATGGTGTTTTGGCGTCGGTTGCAAATATTGCCCGATGGTCAGAAAATCGATATCAGCGGCGCGCATATCATCCATCACCTGCAAGACACCTTGGCGGTCTTCCCCCAGCCCGACCATGATGCCGGATTTGGTGAACATGGCCGGGTCAATTTCCTTGACCCGTTGCAACAGTCGCAGTGAATGAAAATACCGCGCGCCGGCGCGCACGCTCGGGTAAAGCCCGGGAACCGTTTCAAGGTTGTGGTTAAAAACATCAGGTCCGGCTTTCACAACAGTTTCAAGCACTTCTGGTGCACACTTAAGAAAATCAGGCGTCAGAATTTCAATGGTTGTGCCGGGGGATTGCGCCCGCACGGCGCGGATGGTCTGGGCAAAGTGTTCCGCCCCACCGTCGGCTATATCATCCCGGTCAACCGAGGTGATGACAACATGGTTCAACCCCAGCTTTTTCACCGCATCCGCCACCCTCCCTGGCTCAAACACATCTAAACCTTCCGGGGGTTTCCCGGTGGCAATATTACAAAATGAGCACGACCGCGTGCAAACTTCGCCCATGATCATCATGGTGGCATGGCCCTGGGACCAGCATTCACCGACATTTGGGCAACTTGCTTCCTGGCACACGGTCACCAGATTATTGTCGCGCAGAATATCACGGGTTGCCTTGTAACCCGCTGAATTCGGGGCTTTTACCCGAATCCAGTCAGGTTTGCGCAAGGGCGCGTTATCGGGACGATGCGCCTTTTCAGGATGGCGCTGGTCGGGTTTGCTGAGATCGCGCAAGAAATATTCCCCTTATGTGCATAACGTCGACATGGGTATGAGTAATTGCGCGAATAAGCAAACCAGCAATGCGCATTTCCGCCCTGCAACTGGGGCATAACTTGTAAAGGCGTGGATATTACCACGAGGGACCAACATGGGAAAGAAAATGACAGCCGAATTAATCGGCACATTCATACTCGTACTGTTTGGCTGTGGCTCAGCGGTATTGATGGGCGAACACATTGGAATGCTTGGCATATCGCTGGCATTTGGCCTGTCAATCATCGCAGCGGCTTACTCGATCGGTGCCATATCCGGCGCGCACCTGAACCCTGCCGTTTCCTTTGGCATGGTCACCGCTGGCCGGATGAGCATTGCTGATTTCATCAGCTATTCCATCGCCCAAATCGCAGGCGCAATTGCCGCTGCTGGTGTGTTGTTGCTGATTGCCTCTGGCAAGGCCGACTATTCAGTCGTCCAAAATGGCCTCGGACAGAACGGATATGGTGCCGGATACCTGGGCGAATACACCCTGATGGCGGCCCTTTTGTTTGAAGCCGTCATGACATTTATCTTTGTCACAGTTATCCTTGGCGCGACTCAAAAAGGTGCCCCAGCCGCAATGGCCGGTTTGGCCATTGGTCTGACCCTGGCAGCGATCCATTTGGTTGGCATCAACGTCACCGGTGTCTCTGTTAACCCGGCCCGTTCCATTGGCCCGGCAGTTTTTGCTGGTGGCAAAGCCCTGGGCGATCTTTGGGTGTTTATCGTCGCCCCGCTTGTTGGTGGTGGTCTGGCTGGTCTGGTTTACGCCATGGGCATAACCAACGCCCAGGACGCGGCCTAACGCTTAAACAAGTGTCGGGCCACTTAACCGTGGCCCGACACCAGCCTAACCAATCAGTGATCCGGAAGTGTTGCGATCATAGTGCTGTTTCAAACGCAGCAACGCGATCCGCAACACCACTTTGCCAGACCGGGCCGACCAGCCCATGCGTTTTTCGGCCGTTTCCAGCCCTTCCAGCATACAACATACCCGCAGCGCAACATCACCCAGACCCGGACCCAGATCGCGCAGCGCATCTGAAACACGCTTGCGTGCTCCTGACGAGGTTTCACTAGTTTCATCGGTGTCACCAGTTAACACCTGCTCCCAGTTGGGTGCCCGCTTGCTGCCCATTTGTGCCACTTCAAAGTCCTCACGCAGCCGCTCGGCAGCAGTCACAAGTTCCGGGCTTAGAAATGGATTTCCGGCCTTATCTTTACGCCGGGCCATAGAAGAAACAGGCGATTCAGTAAACTTATACCTGCTGGTGCGTCCCTGCGTGAGCTCTGCCTCCAAAATCATACCCTGATTGCCCCCGGTGGCAAATTTCGGCTCAAACCGTGCGGGTGCTTCGGCAAAACCAACTCTGGCCCCATCGTCATCTTCCAACAGCTTGCTCAACGCTGCCTTACCTGCACTGGTAATTTTGTAACGCGAAATTCGGGCCGGGGATGGGCAACTGATCCAGCCTTTCAACGCCATTGCCTGGGCAATAGGACGGTCAACCACGGCTGTCCTCACGGTCCGACCCTGATCCGTTTCCCGTACAATCACCGCCTTTTCCAGATCTTTTGCCACCGCTAGAAAAGCGCCGGGCTCACGTAGCCTCCGCAAAATTCGCCGCCCCTCACGGTTTATTGTTTCATCATCAGGAGCAGTGGTAGAAAACCGTATTTGTTGGGTCATTAAGTGACTGTCCTTAAAGCTGATTTGTTTTGAATTTCCTGCCATAGCGGCCGGTTGCACCAGCCCCGTAAGCGCTTCGTCAATCAGTGGATCATCGCGCTGTGTCTCTATCTTGCGGACCTGTCGCAATATGGTTGAGGCGTGGCAACCCGCGCCTTTGGCAAGCCGGCGAATGGACATACCAGCCTCCGTGTGAACAATGTAATGCAGGGCTGATTTTGGAACCCAACCGGGCAAACCAATAGCGGAAACCCCACCACCATTACTGATAGATTCATTCGAATTTACGTCCCACATTCTACTGTGCCTTTGCCCCCAAAAGTATGGCAAATGACCCGTTGAAATTAACGTTCGTCGCCGTTGTTTCAATTGGTGAAACTACCTAGGGTTGTAAGTGTTACCACAAAGTTAATTTTTCTCTTACAATGCATGATTGGTTCTAAATATAAAATTAGTCAAAAACGACCGCTCGCTTTTCGGGCACAATCGGCAACACCCGCTCAGGTTGAACCACACTGGTCCTGTAAACTGAATGGGAAAACAGACATGAGCGACATTTTGCAAATCTTACAAAACCTTCACCGGCCACAACTGTTAATACGTGCCGCCCGATTTGGACTAGAAGAATATAACCGTGACCGAGATCTTAAACGGGTCATGAAAACAGGCACCGCACCATCACCGGCACGGGCCCTTAACAGCCTTATGGCAGAAGAAGCGTTGCTTGAAGAAACCCGCCAGACCGGTGCTTCAATCTATAGTGTAAGTCGCCATGTTGAGGTGCTGATCGCGCTCATGGCAGAGGCCCGGCTATTGTCGCGGCCACCCCAGCAAATATAGAGCAGACACCGTTCAGACAAATGCATCAGGAGACATTGCCTTTTTGCGTGCAACATAGTCAACAAGGGCCTCATGAATTGCTGGATCCAGCGCCGGGGCCTGATAATTATCCAATAGTTTTTTCACCCGGGCAGCGGCCAGCGCCTGGGTGTCCAACCCACCGTCATCTTCCCAGGTCTCAAACGGTTTATAATCAAAAACCTCAGAGCGCCAAAAAGCTGATTTGTAATTATCTTGGGTATGTTCACATCCCAAATAGTGCCCGCCAGGTCCGACCTCAGCTATTGCGCCCATGGCCTGACCATTTTCGCTAATATCAACACCCTTGGACACGTGGTGCAAAACACCCAACTGATCGGCATCCATAATAAATTTTTCATAGGAACTAACCAGCCCGCCCTCAAGCCAGCCACAGGAATGAAGCATAAAATTCACCCCCGCCAACAGCGCCGTATTCAGCGAATTTGCGGTTTCATAACCCGCCTGGGCATCCGGTAGTTTTGAGCCACAAAATGACCCACCCGACCGGTACGGCAACCCAAGGCGGCGCGCCAACTGCCCAGCACCAAGGGTGATTTGCGCAGCTTCAGGCGTGCCAAATGTCGGCGCGCCGGAATTCATATCAATTGACGTCACAAACGCACCAAAAATCACCGGCGCTCCGGGGCGGATCAATTGCGAATAGGCAACACCTGCCAGGACTTCGGCCAGAACTTGCGTCAATGTGCCGGCCACCGATACCGGGGCCATAGCCCCACCAACAATAAACGGTGAAATGATACAGGCCTGATTGGCGCGGGCATAGACCTCAAGCGCACCCATCATGATACTGTCAAAGGTCAGCGGCGAATTGATGTTGATCAGGCTGGTCATCACCGTGTTCTGGTCAACGAATTCCTCGCCAAACAGGATTTTTGACATTTCAACCGAATCCACGGCCCGTTCTGGTTCGGTGACCGAGCCCATATAGGGTTTGTCCGATAGGGTCATATGCGCCAATAACATATCCAGATGCCGCTTGTTGACCGCCACATCCGTGGGTTCGCACACAGTGCCACCCGAATGGTGCACCCATTTTGACATATAGGTTAATTTCACGAAATTCTTGAAATCCGCCATGGTAGCATAACGCCGCCCGCCAGCAATATCGCGCACAAACGGCGGGCCATAGACCGGGGCCAGCACCAGATTACGGCCGCCAATTTCAACACTTCGTTCAGGGTTGCGGGCATGCTGGGTGATCATTGAGGGGGCCGTAGCACAAAGTTTGCGCGCCAGACCGCGCGGAATATGCACGCGCTCCCCCCGAACATCCGCCCCCGCCTGACGCCAGATTTCCAGCGCGTCCGGGTTGTCTACAAAATTGACGCCGATCTCTTCCAGCACGGTTTCGGCATTGGCCTCGATGATTTCAAGCGCTTCATCATTCAGAATTTCAAAATTAGGTATGCCGCGTTCAATAAAACGGGCCGTTTCAATTTTGACAGCAGTACGTTCCGCCCGGCGAGCAGCACCACCACCGCCCCGCACACGTCGCCCTGCTTTCACCTCAGCCATTTGCATTTCCTCAAACTTAGCGTTTCCCTTGCACCTACTTTTAACCTGACCGGCGAACCTCCCACGCCAATATCCGCCCGTTCCGACGCAAAAACGACATTCTGCCTCCAATGGTCACACATTTCGCAAAATATACTCTGTGGATTATGGACAGACTTCCCCCAACCTCTTGCACTTGATCCCGGCCCCGCCTAATCACACAGCATGAAAAAAACATCCCATGACCGCCTTTTGATCATCGACTTTGGCAGCCAGGTAACCCAGCTTATTGCCCGGCGCCTGCGTGAACTGAACGTCTATTGCGAAATCCACCCTTACCAGAATGTCGATGATGCATTCCTGGCCTCATTCGCCCCCAAAGCCGTGATCCTGTCAGGCGGCCCGGCAAGCGTGTTTGATGACGGTGCGCCGCGCCCGCCCAAAACTGTTTTTTCGCTCAACGTTCCAATCCTGGGCATCTGCTACGGTCAGCAGGTGATGATGGAAATGCTGGGCGGTAAAGTTGAACGTGGCCACGGAACAGCCGAATTTGGCCGCGCCTATGTGACACCAGGCGGTGACACCCTGCCGCTGCTTGACGGCTGGTTTGACCAAGACAAAGAACAGGTCTGGATGAGCCATGGTGATCATGTCTCAGAAATCGCGCCTGGCTTTGCGGTTTACGGCACCTCGCCCAATGCGCCCTTTGCCATCACCGCCGATCCGGCACGTAATTTTTATGCCGTGCAATTTCACCCCGAGGTACATCACACCCCAAATGGCGCTAAGTTTTATGAAAACTTCGTGCGCTTGGCTGGTTTCTCCGGCGACTGGACAATGTCTGCCTATAAAGACGTAGCAATCAAAGCGATCCGCGATCAGGTCGGTGATGCCCAAGTCATCTGCGGCCTTTCCGGGGGCGTTGACAGCTCGGTCACCGCCATGCTGCTGCACGAAGCAATCGGTGATCAGCTGACCTGCGTCTTCGTCAACAACGGGTTGTTGCGCTTGAACGAGGCCGAAGATGTGGTCAAAATGTTCCGCGACAATTACAATATTTCGCTGATTTATGCGGACGAACAGGAACTGTTCCTGGGGGAACTGGACGGTCAGTCTGACCCGGAAACCAAACGTAAGATCATCGGCCGCCTATTTATTGACGTGTTCCAAAAACACGCCAAGGCTGTCGGCGGTGCTAAGTTCCTGGCACAGGGCACGCTATACCCTGACGTTATTGAATCCGTAAGCTTTTCAGGCGGCCCCAGCGTCACCATCAAAAGCCACCACAATGTTGGCGGCTTGCCCGAAAAGATGGGCCTGAAACTGGTGGAACCCCTGCGCGAACTTTTCAAAGACGAAGTCCGTGCGTTGGGTTATGAATTGGGCCTGCCCGCATCATTCATAGGCCGCCACCCCTTCCCCGGCCCCGGCCTTGCAATCCGTTGCCCCGGCGAAATCACCCGCGAAAAATTGGACATCCTGCGCCAGGCCGACGCGGTTTATATCGATCAGATCCGCAAGCACGGGCTGTATGACGAGATATGGCAAGCCTTCGTCGCCATCCTACCGGTGCGCACCGTCGGCGTCATGGGCGACGGGCGGACATATGATTTCGCCTGCGCGCTGCGGGCGGTGACATCGGTGGACGGGATGACGGCCGACTACTACCCGTTCAGCCACGAATTCCTAGGCGAAACCGCCACCCGGATCATTAACGAAGTTCAGGGCATCAACCGCGTGACCTATGACATCACCTCAAAACCGCCCGGGACGATTGAGTGGGAATAGGGTCTGCAGCTAATGCGTTACTCCTTTTCATTTTCAGAAGTCTGAACCTGCGTAAACACCCCGCCGCCGCAACCGGCGACAGGGCGCCATCTTCGTTCACGGCCATCGGCGTCCCCGCCTGTACCGCACCGATAGAATTGCCGTTCTTGGTTACCAATTGATTAATCTTGGTTCCACAAATATCCTCGCCGAAGGCACTTTGCTTTTACCTTAAGATTTCGGGCCTTCGGCGAGGATATTTTTAGAACAATGATGGGACATTCAGTGTCAAACTATGTGATCAACGGCACTATCACCTGTGCCAAGGATGAATTGGGCATGTTTCAGGCGGCAGTCGCCGAACATATTGCATTAACCCGCGCAGAAGTCGGTAACATCGACTTTGACATCAGGCAGTCCGCCCCCGGATCCTGTACATTTCTGGTCTCGGAATGCTTTGTAGATCAGGCGGCATTTGATCTGCACACAGCACGCACCCGGGCGTCATCCTGGTGGCAGAAAACCAAACACATTCCCCGCAAGCTGACCCATAGCTCTAAATGACAATGCCCCCTGCCCAGCCCCTGCGCGCCGCAATTTGGATGACCGGTGCAATCATATCGTTCAGCGCAATGGCCGTGGCCGGGCGCGAATTGGCCAGCGGGCTCGATACATATGAGATCATGCTTTACCGCTCGGCAATTGGTCTGGTTGTGGTGGTGCTTGTGGCACGGGTTGCGGGCACTTTGGGCCAAGTGTCGCCCCGGTCTATCCATGTTCATTTCATCCGCAACATTGCACATTTCACCGGGCAAAACCTTTGGTTTTTTGCCCTTGGGTTGATCCCACTTGCACAGGTGTTTGCACTTGAATTCACCGCACCGATTTGGGCGATGTTTCTGGCGGTTTTGGTCCTGGGGGAAAGCCTGACCAAAATCAGGCTGACCACAGCCGTGCTTGGCTTCGCAGGCGTTCTGATCATCACCCAACCCTGGGGCGCGCCACTTAGCCTGGGTATCATTGCCGCGGCTCTGGCCGCCATTGGCTTTGCCGGCACGGCCGTTTTTACGCGCCTGTTGACCCGCAGCGAAACTGTCACCTGTATCCTGTTCTGGCTGGTGAGCATGCAGTTGGTGTTTTCCCTGATATGTGCCGGCTATGATGGCGATATCACCTGGCCCGGCGCGCAAGCCTGGCCCTTGATAGTGCTGGTGTCGCTGGCCGGATTGGTGGCGCATTTCTGTATTACCAAGGCGTTGTCCCTGGCCCCGGCAGCCGTCGTAATGCCCGTTGATTTTACCCGCCTGCCGCTGATCGCCCTGGTGGGGTATCTGTTTTATAGTGAAGATCTAAGCATCGCCCTGGTGATCGGCAGCACAATGATAATAGGCGCAAATTATCTTAGCCTTAGCGCCACGTCCAAAAAATAGCTGCCCAACAATGTGTGGTTCCCCACGGCCTCGGGCTTTGAAACCGGATGGGCACAAGATTTTTGCGCAGCCAATAATCCCGCTAAAGTGGCCATATTTTTCTACCATCACCCGGACCAAACCGCTACCAAGTTGACAACCGTGATATGGAAATGACCATGATCTATAAATCCGCTGCCGACTGGTATAATGACCCGCAGAAAAAAGTCCTCATGTTCGGCATGTCCGGACTTGGCAAAACACATGTTTCCAACATGTTACGCGCCAATGGTGACTGGTTTCACTATTCCATCGATTACCGCATTGGCACCCGCTATATGGGTGAAGCCATCGATGACAATCTGAAACGCGAGGCGATGAAAAACCCGTTTTTGGCCGGACTCCTGCGTTCTGATTCAATCCACTTGGGCTCAAACATCAGTTTTGATGATCTGGCCCCGCTTTCCAGCTATCTGGGAAAGCCCGGCGATCCGGCAAAGGGGGGTATCAAAATAGACGAATATAAACGCCGACAAGTACAACATGAAAAAGCCGAGATCGCAGCACTGCTCGATGCACCGCATTTCATTGAACGCGCCCGTGAACTGTATGAAATCAGCAATTTTATTTGTGACAGTGGCGGGTCAATTTGTGAAGTTGTTGACCCAGAAAATGAAAATGACCCCGTACTATCACAGCTGTCAAATTCCCTGTTGCTGGTCTGGATCAAAGGATGCGATGAACATACAAACTCACTGATCAGCCGTTTTGATGCCGCCCCAAAACCCATGTGCTACAGAACCAAATTTATGGTACAGCTTTGGAGCGAATATCTTTCCAAAAACAATACATTAGCCGATGACGTTGACCCAAATCAATTCATGCGATGGGCCTTCGCACAAGCCATAGAACAGCGCCAACCGCGTTACGCCGCAATGGCCAAAAACTGGGGTATCACCGTGTCGGCCCAAGACGTGGCAGCAGCAACGACCCCGGCCGCTTTTGACGCCATGATCGCCAACGCCCTTGAGAAACACCACACCTGACCCTATCAAAGCCATCCCGACAACCAGTGAATGTAACCTGCCATGCCCATTACCCTGCCCAAAGATCTTCCCGCCTTTAACATCCTAAAAGATGAAGGCGTAATGGTAATGGCGCAATCGCGCGCCGCCAAGCAGGACATCCGGCCGATGAAGATTGGTCTGCTGAACCTGATGCCGCAGAAAATTCAGACTGAAACCCAGTTTTCCCGCCTGCTTGGGGCGACGCCATTACAGGCAAACCTGACCTTGATCAGGATGAGCGGCCACCGCCCCAAAACCGCAGCACCGGCGCATATGGATGAATTTTACCTACCATTCAACGAAATCAAGGATCAAAAGTTTGACGGCCTGATCATCACCGGTGCCCCGATAGAACACCTGGAATTTGAAGACGTGACCTATTGGAATGAATTGCAACAGGTCTTTGATTGGACCCAGACGAATGTTCATTCTACTTTTGGCGTGTGTTGGGGCGGCATGGCGATGGCCTACCATTTCCACGGCGTTAACAAACACATGATGGACCAAAAGGCATTTGGCTGTTTTCGCCACACCAACCTTGCCCCCAGCTCACCCTATCTGCGGGGGTTTTCCGATGATTGCGTTATCCCTGTCAGCCGTTGGACAGAAATGCGGGCCACTGAAATTGCTGCCGCCAATGGGCTGGAAACCCTGCTGGGCTCAGATCAGGTCGGCCCTTGTCTGGTGCAAGATCAGGACCACCGCGCGCTTTATATGTTCAACCATTTTGAATATGACACCGGCACCCTAAAGGAAGAATATGACCGCGACATTGCCAGCAACACCCCGATAAACATACCCGCGAACTATTATCCGGATGATGACCCCAGCAAACAACCGCAGAACCGGTGGCGCAGCCATGCGCATTTGCTTTATGGTAACTGGATCAGCGAAATCTATCTGACCACACCGTTTGATATGGACAAAATCGGCAGCAAAACCACAGACCTTCGCGGATAACCTAGCAAGATTGCCATACACATTAGCCCCGTCCATACTGCCAATAACCCATAGGAAACCTGGCCATGATCTTGCCCTTTGACGGTGCCATCAGCGCATACTTTAACGTCAGCGCACCAAGCAAACTGCGCCAGGCCATTCAGGACGGCGGTAAAAAAGACATCCTGTCCGACAGCTATCCCTATGCCAGGAAGATGGATAGCAACGACTATCGGGATACCATGTCAGCCCTGCAACAAGAGTTGGTTAAACTTCAGGCCGATGTCAAAGCGACAGGCAAACGGGTTGTTATTGTTTTTGAGGGTCGGGACGCCGCCGGAAAAGGCGGTACAATCAAGAGGATACGGGAAAATCTTAATCCACGCGTTGCCCGTACCGTCGCCCTGTCCAAGCCCACGGAAACAGAATCCAGCCAATGGTATTTTCAACGCTACATCAAACATCTGCCATCAGCCGGGCAAATCGTTCTATTTGATCGCAGTTGGTATAATCGTGGTGTGGTCGAAAAGGTATTTGGCTTTTGCAATGACACACAACGCGCCGCATTTTTCCGCCAATTGCCAAGTTTCGAAGACACTTTGGTGGATGAGGGCATCCATTTCGTCAAGATTTGGTTGAATGTCGGACGTGCCGAACAATTGCGCCGCTTTCTAAGCCGCGAAAAAGACCCGCTAAAACAATGGAAACTTAGCAGGATCGACGTTGAAGGCCTTAAAAAATGGGACGAATACTCAAAAGCAATTGTTGAAACTTTCGATGAAACCCACACCAAAGCCGCTCCTTGGACCATTATCCGATCCGATGACAAAAAACGCGCCCGCATCGCCGCCATCCGCGCCGTGCTTCAAGGTATTGAATATCAGGGGAAAAATCCCAATATAGCCTGTGAACCTGATAAAAACATTTGCGGAGGCCCCGATATCTGGGATGGTTAAAAGAAAAGGCTACCATCATGGCAATTTGCGCCAGGCGTTGGTTGAAGCCGCGCTCAAGCTGATCGAAGCAAAGGGCCCGACCGGCTTTACGCTGTCTGAGGCCGCCAAAACTGCTGGCGTCACCCCGGCCGCTGTTTACCGTCATTTTGAAGGGCGCGAAGACCTGATCGCAGAATGTGCGCGTCAAGGTTACGAAGTATTCGCTGACCTGATGGAATTTGCCTTTGCCAAGGGTCAGCCCTCAGCACTGGCATCATTTGAAGCCACAGGGCGCGCCTATCTGGCGTTTGCCCGCAAATATCCAGGGCACTATGTGGCGATGTTTGAAAGCGGCATATCCATCAATCGCACCCCGGAACTGGCCATGGTTGCCAACCGCGCCCATGGCGTTCTAGAGCGTGCAGCATTGGAACTATCGGACCACATCCCTACAGACAAACGACCACCTGCTCAGATGGTCTCGGCCCACATCTGGGCCCTGTGCCATGGCGTGGTTGAACTTTTTGCCCGCGGCTCACCTGGCACCAAATCACCGTTTCCACCAGAGGACCTGTTGGAAAGCGGTATTGGCATATATTTACGGGGTTTGGGCTTGGTTCCACCGGATGGCTAAAACCGTTCGGTTAGTTCCAGTAATGCCCGATCGGGCGGAAATACATCAAACTGACGATCTGCAGATAGACATCGCGCATGTGGCTTGCAGGCCAGCGTTTGAACGCGCCGACCACCCGCAATACCAGAATGCAGGTACCAAGGGCGGCGATCAACCCAAACAATAGGGTCGCCACCCCGCTGGCAAGCAGTATTCCAAAACCTTGCAGCGCAGTTTCAGGGTCTGCCATATCCAACGAAATATTTGGGTAGACCAGCGTCAGAAAATAAACCGACAGCTTGGTGACACCCGCAAACAACACAGCACCTGGCAGCAGGCCAAATGCAATGCGCTTGATCCGCAAATAGGCGTCGCGCACCGGATCAGACTCTACCACTTCCGGGTCCATTTCCAACCAAACTTGATGGTTCACTTCAACCAAATCTTCATAATATTCTTCATCAACTTCCTTGCGAGCAACGTAAATGACAAGGCTAGTCAACACGACACCCAGCACGACCAGCACCTGGGCACCGGTATTAGTGTATATCCAGAACCCAGCAAAGCTGCAGGACATCAGCACGATAAAAATAACTCGGTCAGAACTGTGCAGAATTTTTGCCAGCCTATGGCCAACTCGGCCAAGCGGAACATCATCCATGACCGGGATCTTAAGCCGCGCCCATTTGGCAAAAATATTGTAGGGAACCGCCAGGCTGGCCAGCAGGATAAGCATAAAGTTTGACATGGCATTGCCAACATAGGGCGTAAGAACCAACACCTGAACCGCCAACCCAATACCAAACCCCAATACGAACCGTGCCAACGGAAGCCTGCCTTTGCGACGCTCAAGCAGCACCCCAACAGGGTTAGCTGCCGCCAGACCCAGGAACAACCCAGCTGCTAGGTTGATCTTCCACACTGCCGGGGCTGCAAGCGAAACCAAAGCGGCAAACTGATCAACCAGAAACCCTGCAATCCAACCACTGGATATCAGCGCCAGTACTATCGTTGCAAAATAGCCAATATAGGGTTCATGTTTAGGGTGTTCGGGGGCAGACGGCATGTTGTTCTCGGTGCTGTTTGTGTTGCCATCAGGTCTATTAGATAATTTGGCCGGAAATTGGCCAGCCCTGCGTCGGACTTGGGCAAACTGGTACAAAATTGTGCCACTGCTGCTGGATTAGAAACAGTCCCAATCGGATCACGTCTATTGTCGCAAAATACCCGACTATTGCTTGAATAAGGCCACCAATACACCGCCTGTAAGACGCAAAAAGCGCTGCAAAAATGCAACGCTTTTTGATAGTCTTTGTAAAGGACAGCGCCCCTATGGTTAACGCTTTGAGAACTGGAAAGAACGACGCGCTTTGCGCTTGCCGTATTTCTTACGTTCCACAACCCGGCTGTCGCGCGTCAGGAAGCCCGCAGCCTTAAGTGCCGCACGCAGCGACGGTTCATAAAGTTGCAGCGCTTTGGACACACCATGCTTTACCGCACCGGCCTGTCCTGAAAGCCCGCCACCTTTAACAGTGGCCATCACGTCAAACTGATCAACAACACCGGCCACCTGAAACGGCTGACGCAGGATCATCTGCAAAACCGGACGAGCAAAATATTCATCCATAGCTTTGCCATTGACGACAACCTTGCCAGAACCTGGCTTAATCCAAACCCGGGCAACCGCGTCCTTACGTTTGCCAGTGGCATAGGCACGCCCCAATGCATCACGCACCGGCTCACGCAAAATCGCTGTTTCGACCACGACGGCCTCTACAGTTTCTGCAACCGTATCCAGTTCTTCCAGTGATTTAATTTCTTCAGTCATGTCTATGCCTCCCGTGTGTTTTTGGAGTTCATTGATTTCACGTCCAACACAGTTGGGTCCTGTGCCTCATGGGGATGGTCCCCACCAGAATAAACCCGCAGATTGGTCATCTGTGTACGGCTAAGCTTACCGCCCGGCAGCATACGCTGAACCGCTTTGGTCACCACACGCTCTGGAAATTTACCTTCCAGAATTTGCCCGGCCGTGCGCTGCTTAATGCCGCCCGGATGGCCCGTATGCCAATAGTAAATCTTGTCAGAACGTTTCTTGCCGGTCAGCTGGATTTTATCAGCATTGATGACAATGACGTTGTCGCCCATATCCATGGACGGGGTGAATGTTGGCTTGTGCTTACCGCGCAAGCGCATGGCAATAATAGACGCCAAACGGCCCAAAACAACGCCTTCTGCGTCGATCAGGATCCATTTCTTGTCAATGTCTGCCGGAGTGGCCGAGAATGTTTTCATAATAAGTACCCTTAGGTGGGATTGATTGCCGGTGTATCAATCATCTAAACCAAACAGTCAAGCTCTCAAGTGCTGTATTTATTGTTGCTTATCAATGACTTGCAAATAAGGTATGATAATACCCCAATTAAATCTCAATATCGTCATCCGGGTTATCAAGCAACTTCAACAACACCGACACCGCCTTTTCAAATACCGGCAAAGACAAACGCCCATTGATGGTGATGCGCACCGCATGCGGTGCGCGCCCGTCCAACAAGGCAAAATCATCTGCTGGCCTGACTCGTACACCGTTTTGTTCGGCGGCGCGGCAAAACGCAGTCGTGCGCCACCCCTGGGGAAGCTTCAGCCACAGAAACGGGACATCTTTGCGCCACTTCAGGTCAAACCCCCCAAGAACATTCACCGCTACATGGATATAGCTGTTTACCTGCGCCCGAAGCTCCTGACGCATGTCCGGCAAAACAGCAGAGTTTAGCAACATTTCAGTCACATCGCAGATCGGAACCGCCAATCCAAAATGATTGTACCTGGCGGCCCTTTTTAGGTCATGCGTCATTGCCCTGGGTGCCAGTGCAAAACCAACTCTAAGCGATGGTGTCAGAGACTTGGACAGGGATGAAACATACCACCCCAATTCCGGCAGCAATTCCCGGTACCGCGGCAACCCGCTTTCTTGCAATTGATAACAATCGTCTTCCAGAATATGGCAATAGTACCGCCGTGCCACTTCTGCGATCTCTTGCCGACGGGCCTGCCCGGTATGCACAGTGGTTGGGTTATGCACCTCGGGCGAGGTGCACAGCACCTGTGCCCCATGCTCTTTGCACGCCAGTTCAAATTTATCTGGGCGCACACCATGCTGATCACATTCCACGCCAACAACACGGGCACGCAGTAATTGCGCCCCACGGCGAAACCCGGCATAGCTTAGCTCTTCGGTCAGGATCACCGGCTCGGCACCTTTAAGGATCGACTGTAAGATCAGCATGATCGCATCCTGGCCACCATGGGCCAAAACAATATCTTCAGCCTCAAACGGTCCTAAATTCACCCCATTCAACCACCGATAAATCGCCCGTTTCGCCGCGACCTCTGATGTTTGACTGGGGTATCGCAACAAATTCTGGTTAGGCATCTGTGATAGCTTTGCATAACACCGCCGGATCAGTGCGTCCTGCCCCACATCTGGTAGCATTGGCGATACCAGCTCGATCATTTCTGGCTCAGATGTGTTAACTTCATCGGCCGGGGCCCAGTCGGGCTGTACCATTGGCTTGGCCACGAACGTCCCGCGCCCAACCACGGCCTCAAGCAACCCGTCTTTTACCAATTTGGCATAGGCCCGCGCCACGGTTCCGGGCGTTACATGCAGTTGCCAGGCCAGATCCCGCACCGGGGGCAGACGCTCGCCCACGCTAAGTTGCTTTGATACAATTCCCGTAGCGATCGCCCCTGCAAGGGCCAGATACTTTGGTTGCCCCGGCAAGGACAGGTCGGGATGCCACATTGTATCCATCACAATCTTTCATTTGACGCTAGAATGGGCTTATTGTACCCAAAAATTACATTACAATAGGAATTGTATCAATACAATACGCAGGAGAATAAAATGTCAATCCAGTCCCCACAGCTTGCACAATATTCGAAATTACATGTCCACGTGCCCTATTCCGTGCTGGCCCTAATTGTAATTGCAGTGGCAACCACGGTTTTGACATGGGAGCAGCGCCATCGCACCCGACGCGCGCTGAAAAACCTGACAAATATAGCCCTGCAAGACATCGGAATTACCCGCAAACAAGCGCGCGAAGAAGCCCGGCGCATGTTCTGGCAGGCTTAGCCCGCAACAAAACCCGCGGCCCTGCCGATTTTTGGCAGGGCCGTTGATGCTGGCGATCAACCCTATTTTCCTTTGAAAATTTTCACTTCCAACATAGGTTAGGTAACAACATCATGACAAGGATTGCACATGACCAAACCCAAAGACTGGAATATGCTGCACCTGATCCTGACACAAACCGGCCTGCCCCAAGAAGACATAATCAAAGGCAGCACCCAAAGCTGGAAAATTTACTGAACACCCAATAGCAAAGGATAAACCAATGCCTAAGTTCATCATTGCCTACCTGGGCAGCCCAAAACCCAGCAGCCCGCCCTCACCCGAGGATCAGCAAAAACATATGCAGGCCTGGAAAGACTGGATGGGCGGGCTGGGCGACGCCGTCGTCAGCATGCCCGCCCCCCTGATGGGGTCCAAGGTTGTCACCGCAAACGGCGCGGCAGATAATACCGACCCCAATGCCATGACCGGTTTCATGGTTGTAGAGGCCGCCGATATGAACGAAGCCGTGGAAATGGCCATGGGCGATCCGTATCTGGCCATGGAAGGTGCGGCCATCCAGGTCGGCGAAATGCGCCAGATGGGTTAAACCGCGCAACCGTGGACGAATGTTGATATGTGACCTACTTCGCCCGCAAACCAGAGTGGACACAATGAAAAACGTCGAAACCACCCTTGCCGCCATCCCCAAGCCAAACATGCAAGCCGAGGCCCGCATCTTGAATGATATCTTCACCCAAGTCACCGGCTGGCAGCCCCGCATGTGGGGCAAAAAATTGTTTGGTTACGGCCAATATCATTACACCTACGAAAGTGGCCGCCAAGGAGATTTCCTTGCCACCGGCTTTTCCCCTGGTGCTGCCAAGTTCTCGCTGCACATCCTGCCAGGCTACCAGGATTACACCGACATCACCACGCGGCTTGGAAAATTCAAACGCGGCAAGTCGTGCTGGTATGTAAACAAACTGGCCGACATAGACCTGACAGTCCTGCCAGACCTTATCCGCGCCGGGTTGGCTGACCTTGAAAAAACCGGATGGCCTATAAAACACACCTGAATTCCGACCGGCCCCATGGAATGGGTTGCAGCGCCAAACCAATGCGCTATCTTGGCGGCTAAGCGGTGCGACAGGTGATCTGCAGTAACCCAATGGGCAAACCCCATACACAAAGCATCGGAAAATCCCGGAAATTTCCGCCCAAAGGGCCAATTGAACATATGTCTCAGAAAACCCGACAGAAAATTCTTGAAATAATCGCTGCCCAGGCCTTGCTTGATGTCAAAGATATCTCGCTTGATCGAACGTTGGTTGACCTGGGAATAGACAGCCTTGCCCTGGTTGAAAGCATTTTTGCCTTTGAGGAAGCGTTCAACATTGATGTGCCGTTCAATGCCAACAATCCTGACATGGGCGGGTTTGATATTTCAACGGTTGGCAGTGTTGTGTCTGGCATCGAAAAATTGGTGGCTGAACAGGCAATATGAAACGCGTGGTGATCACTGGTGCTGGCACCATAAATGCGCTCGGCAGCAATGTTGACGACACCCTCTCGGCAATGGCCAATGGGCAATGTGGTATTGCAGACCTGGAAATACGCGATGTTGAGCGCCTGTCGGTGCGCATCGGTGGCCAGATCAAAAACTATGACCCCGAAACGCATTTCAACCGGCAACAAATCTCTCTTTATGACCGGTTTACCCAGTTCACTTTGTTGGCCGCCAAACAGGCAATTGCCCAGTCAGGCCTAAATTTCACGGGCTCACTCTCGGCGCGCTCTGGCGTCATTCTTGGAACTGCCGGTGGCGGTGTGAACACCTGGGACGACAATTACCGGTCAGTGTATGAAGACGGTAAAAACCGGGTGCATCCCTTTGTCGTGCCCAAACTGATGAACAATGCCGCCGCCAGCCATGTGTCGATGCAGTACAACCTAAAGGGCCCGACATTCACCGTCGCCACCGCCTGCGCCTCATCCAATCACGCTATGGGCCAAGCATTTCACATGATCCGATCAGGCATGAGCGACGTTATGTTAACCGGCGGATCAGAAGCAATGCTGTGCTTTGGCGGCGTAAAAGCATGGGAAGGGTTGCGGGTTATGTCAAAACACGCCTGCCGGCCGTTTTCTGCCAACCGTGACGGTATGGTACAAGGCGAAGGTGCCGCGGTATTTGTGTTTGAAGAATATGAACGCGCCCGCGCCAGGGGCGCTGAAATATTGGCGGAAGTGGCCGGGTTTGCCATGACCTCGGACGCGGCAGATATTGTGATGCCCTCAAAGCAAGGGGCGGCCCGCGCCATTGCAGGCGCAATAGCGGATGCCGGGCTGACCCCGGAAGACATCGGCTATATCAACGCCCATGGCACCGGAACCACTGCCAATGACAAAACCGAATGCGCTGCCGTTGCAGATGTGTTTGGCCACCATGCTAACAAACTGATGATATCATCAACCAAATCCATGCACGGTCACCTGATCGGGGGCACCGGCGCGGTTGAACTATTGGCCTGCATCATGGCGCTTCGCGATGGTATTATCGCGCCAACAATTGGCTATCAGGAACCAGACCCGGAATGCGCGCTTGATGTTGTGCCCAACACCGCGCGCGAGGCCCGCGTTGATGCGGTTCTTAGCAACGCCTTCGCCTTTGGCGGGTTGAACGCCGTCATCGCGCTTAGGCGTGCCGACTAAATTTACCGCTACTGCGCAGCAATAGCGGCGTTGGACGCTTTGATCGCGGCGTATCCGTTTGTGAAACCCGCCAGAGACAGATCCAACCCCAGCCGCTGATCCGGTGCCGCCACCGGTACAATAATTACCGTGGCCGACGCACCGCGCTCAAAACCCGCTATGTCATCAGCAGTGAAACCAATACGCGCATAACACCCCAGGGACGCACAATAACTGAACGGGTATCTTTTTGAACTTCCACCATCAACTGATACGGTGACCTGCTCGGTCAAAAGCGTTCCCAGTGGTGCAACAATCGTTGCGCCTGCCACGGCCTGTTGGCCTGCGGGCAGTTGAAACAAACTAATCTCAGCGACAGTATTACCGTTGGCATCTTTCATCAGCTGATACAGCTGGCAGGGGTCAGTTTGATCCGTGGTTTTCACACAGCGCATTTCCCAATCGCCAAACTGATCCAGGATATAGGTGCTGCCAACAACAATACCATCCACCAGTTCTTCACCAAGTTGCAGCTCAGCCGCCGGGGCAACCGGTTCGGCCTCACCGCTGGGGGCATCTGATGATGTTTCTTGGGCGACCATTGCGCCAGGAAGGACCAGGCAGAATGCAGTGATTGCTGCGGTCAATAAATTCCGGTTTGTCATATTGGGTATCCACATATTCTAGTAATGTTCATCGGCATATATCATGGTTAGATTTCGCTGTCAGAGTAGATTTTCAACCACCCTGATTGCAAGTAGAATTCCGCCGATTATTGGGGCCGTCAAAATAACGAAATGCCAAAATAGAAAAAGAGCCCGCAAAGGCCCTTTTCCATTTGTAGTTCTCCCTGTCGGACTGGCCGACTTATGCGTAAGTGCTAAGGGTAGAAGTGCCCTTGGTCAACAGGAAGCAGAAAATTAACCTCAAAACTGGCAGTTGCCCTTTGGTAAACAGCAGTTTCGCCAACGTGGACGTTACTATTTAGAGAATTGTTAAAAATACGGATTGTGAATTCATAGCTTTGAAATACGCAAGATAACATTACCAACCATACTTAATCCATTTGACGAAAATATTGGACTATGGGCCGGTAATCCCCCCTCAAATTAGTGGTGTTCCCGCGTAGAATTTTCTTGGCATAATATCTGAGGAGATTTTGAATGAAGAACAAACGATACAGCGACGCGCAGATCATGCATTGCCCGGCAGGCGATGT
>JAZGFB010000041.1:0-3432 GCA_036479015.1 Paracoccaceae bacterium
GTATATCAACGGGTTCTACAATCCACGCCGCCGCCATTCATCGCTCGGCGGCAAAAGCCCCTTGGCATTCGAACGAAAGGCTGCATAAATGAGTTGAGAGACCGGAACGTAACCGGGACAAGACCAGCGCCCTTTTGCCCCCTAAAAAATAGTGAGACCCCAATTTGAAACCTGGCGCGACGGATTTACAGATCGCCATCGCCCGGTGCCGCGGGCTGTTTGGCTGGACGTTTGTGTTTAGCATCTTTGTGAACCTGTTGATGCTGACCGGGCCACTGTTCATGTTGCAGGTCTATGACCGGGTGCTGGGATCGGGCTCGGAGGAAACTTTGGTGGCGCTGGTCATTCTGATTGCAGCGCTGTTTTTCCTGATGGGGTTGCTTGACTTTGCCCGCGGGCGGTTACTGGCGCGGATCGGGGCGCGGTACCAATCTCAGCTTGACCCGGTGGCTTTTAGTATTGCATTGGGTGCCCGCAAAACCAGCACCAAAGGCGCGGGCACCGTTCTGAGCGATGTCGAAACCGTGCAGCAATTCTATTCCTCACCGGTGTTCCTGGCGTTCTTTGATCTGCCCTGGAGTCCGTTTTTCCTGGCCGCCATCTTTGTCTTTCACCCCTGGCTCGGGTGGTTTGCCCTTGGTGGTGGCGCGCTGCTGGTGGTGATCGCACTGACCAATCAATTGATCACCCGGAACATGACCCAGGGCGCACAGGCCGCTTCGCACGCCGCGCGGGGATTTTCCAATCAGGCGCAGACCGGGGCGGCGATCCTGAAGGCGCAGGGCATGCAGGCACCGATGCTAAGCCGCTGGTTGGCACATAGGGATGCAGCACTTGGCAAAACCATCGGCTCCAGTGACTGGACAGGTGCGTTTGCGTCTTTAACCAAAACGCTGCGGATGTTTTTGCAATCGGCAATTCTGGGTCTGGGGGCCTATCTGACGCTTCAGGGCGAGATGACCGGTGGCGCGATGATCGCCGCTTCAATCCTGATGGGGCGGGCCTTGGCACCGATTGAACAATCCATCACCCAATGGGCGTTCTTGCAACGCGCCAGGCAAGCCTGGTCAAACATCAAAACTGTGCTGGGCGGGGTTGAACCGGCCAAAACGCCAACCCAATTGCCAAGACCCGCGGCCTGCCTTGAGCTGCGCGATGCAACCGTGATGGCGCCTGATCGGGAAGACCCGATCCTCAGCCAGGTTGGCTTGAAACTGGAACCCGGCTCGGCACTGGGGGTGATTGGCAGCAGTGGCTCTGGCAAATCCACGCTGGCCAAGGTGATTATGGGCATAACGCCCACGATGCGTGGTGATGTTCGGCTTGGGCAAGCCACCTTGCAACAATATGGCCCGGAAGCTTACGCCGATCACGTGGGCTATCTACCCCAGGACATCGTGCTGTTTGACGGTACCATTGGCGAAAATATCGCCCGCATGGCGCTGGAACCGGAAGATGACAAAGTTGTTGCAGCCGCCAAAAAGGCCAATGCCCATGGGATGATCCTGGCGCTGCCCCAAGGCTATGATACACCACTGCTACAATCCAAGATGCTGCTATCGGGTGGCCAACAGCAACGCATCGCGCTGGCACGCGCGCTTTACAGCGATCCGGTGTTGCTGGTGCTGGATGAACCAAACTCAGCCCTGGATGCAGAGGGCTCAGCCGCGCTGAACCGCACCATCCGCCAGTTCAAAGGTGATGGCCGCGCCATTATTTTGATGACCCATCGGCCAACGGCTATTTCTGAATGCGATATGATCCTTATCCTTAAAAATGGCCGCGTAGACGCCTTTGGTCCCCGCGATGAGGTTTTGAAATCGGCCTTGCGAAATACACGTCAGGTGCAGAACACGCTTAAAGAGGCGACACCATGACCAGCACCAGCCGCACACAAGCCTGGCCGGCCAAAATGCCGCTTGCGGTTGGTGTGTTTGCCCTGGCGGTTCTTGTCGGTGTCATTGGCACCTGGAGCGTGCACGCCCAGATTGCCGGGGCGATCGTGTCCACTGGGATCGTCGAGGTTAAATCTAACCGCCAGGTTATTCAACATGCCGACGGTGGTGTGGTTGGTGAAATTCTGGTGCGTGATGGCGATAAAGTTGCCGCAGGTGATATTGTCATTCGGCTGGACGGATCCTTTTTGCAAAAAGAGCTGACAGTGGTCGAAGCCCAGTTGTTTGAAACCCTGGCGCGCAGTGCACGCCTGATTGCCGAGCGCGACGGTGAAACGGCGCTGACGCCAACCCAAGGTTTGGCAGAACGCGCCGCCACCGACGCCAATATCGCGTCAATCCTGGCCGGCCAAGAACGGCTTTTTACCGCCCGAGCAAAATTGCACCGGGAACAATCAGAGCTGCTGCGCGAAGACATGGCACAGGTTGATAACCAAGTCGCCGGAACGGCGGCGCAACTGGACGCATTGGCCCAGCAAAAGCAACTGGTCGAGCATGATTTAGACAACACCCAGACGCTGTTTGACAAAAAACTCACCCAGGCCAGCAGTGTTTCTGCCCTGAAGCGGGAAGTGGCACGGCTGTCAGGCGAAATCGGCGCGCTAACATCTGAGAACGCCCGCCTTTTGCGCGAAAAAACCGCCGTCGGTATCCGGCTGATCGGCCTAGAAACCGTGCGTCGTCAGGACGCCATCACCGAGCTGCGCGACCTTGGCCAGCAGGAGATTGAGCTGTCGCAACGCCGGGACAGCCTGCTTGAGCGGCACGCGCGCCTGGCAATCAGCGCGCCGGTGGCGGGCACCATTCACGGCACCACGGTATTTGCCCTACGCTCAGTGATCCGCGCGGCTGAGCCGATCATGTATGTGGTGCCCGTGGGCCAGGAACTGATCATCTCAGCGCGTATTGATGCCGTTGATATCGACCAGATTAGCATTGGACAGTCGACAAGTCTGCGCTTCCCAAGTTTTGACGGGCGCAGCACGCCTGAGTTGTTTGGCGCGGTCACCCAGATCTCAGCTGATGCCTTCGCCGATGAGGCGACAGGCGTGCGCTACTACGGCGCACGGGTGGCAATTCTAGACGGTGAAGCAGAGAAACTTGGCAGCCAAATACTGCTGCCCGGCATGCCGGTGGAAGTGTTCATTAAAACCAACGAGCGCACCCCGCTGGAATACCTGACCCAGCCGCTCACCGACTACTTCACAAGGGCGTTTCGCGAGGGGTGATATATGGCAAAGGGTTTTGTGACTGTCGGTTGCCCAAAGTGCAGCATTTGGCAAATTGGCCATCCCATGCGATTGACATTTAACCCTGCGCCTGGGGGATCAAACGGGGGTGCGCAGCGACCTGGTCTTGTCCCGGTTACGTTCCGGTCTCTCAACTCATTTATGCAGCCTTTCGTTCGAATGCCAAGGGGCTTTTGCCGCCGAGCGATGAATGGCGGCGGCGTGGATTGTAGAACCCGTTGATATAC
>JAZGFB010000042.1:0-51956 GCA_036479015.1 Paracoccaceae bacterium
ACATCGCCTGCCGGGCAATGCATGATCTGCGCGTCGCTGTATCGTTTGTTCTTCATTCAAAATCTCCTCAGATATTATGCCAAGAAAATTCTACGCGGGAACACCACTAATTTGAGGGGGGATTACCAAAGCCAGTGTTATGCCCAAAGGAACATATTTTCACTCAACCCAAACTTGATGCAAATTCGGAGATACGTTTGGCAGCCATTGAGTAGTTTGCCTGCAGTAAAAAATGTGGGCCCTCTAGTTGCGATATCGCACCCGGAGCGAGCTGAAAGTCTAACGCCATTTTGGCTGGAACCAGTAGATCGCTCGCGGCCGAGAGGTAAATAGCTGGCACATTCAATGTATGAAGTTGTTTCCGAACGTCGACATTAAGAATTTCTCTCAGGCGCCCGGCAATTGTTGAAGGCGGCACAATACTAAGTGCCTTTTGAAAATTGGTCGTAAACTCTTTTCTTGTCCATCTTCCCATTAATAGTGGCTGCGCCATCCGCGCCAATATTTTTGATTTAAGGGGCAAGATTTCAATGAAATAGGTTAGGAAGATCGGAAACCGCTTTGGGGCCTTTGCAAAAGTCGCGACAAATACCACCCCTTTCAAATTGAATGGACGTTTTGCGGCAATCATGACTGCGAGCGGTCCAGAAAATGACTCTGCGACAATGATATAGTCATCCTTGGGTAGGAATTCTTCCACCCAAGCCTGAATATCCTCATACCGGAATAAGTTCGATGGATATTGAATTGCAATAGGATCATGCCTTGTTGCGAGCAGATCTGACACTTCCGAAAGAAGCTCTCCAGTTCCATCTAAACCAGGCAGAATAACAATAATCATTTAGGAGCAATACCTCAGTTCAAGTTGAGCAACCAGTTATATTGAACACCCAACAAAAAACGCCGCCCCCTTCACAGGAGCGGCGCTTGATTTTTCGCAGAAAAATCGTGGTTTCTCTAAAAACCAAGACCTTCGTATTTCTTCTTAAACTTGGAAACCCGGCCGCCAGTGTCCAGCAGACGTGTGCCGCCGCCGGTCCAGGCGGGGTGCACGGTTGGGTCAACGTCCAGCGCCAATGTGTCGCCTTCTTTGCCCCAAGTTGATTTCATTTCGATCAGGTCGCCATTGGTCATTTTGACGTTGATCGTGTGATATTCGGGATGCAGGTCAGTTTTCATCGCTCTGCTCTCCTATTTCGCGCTTTTCAGCGGTTTGTAATTTGTATCTTCGGTGATACGGGCGGATTTACCACGGCGGGTGCGCAGGTAATACAGCTTGGCGCGGCGTACACGGCCGCGACGGATCACGGTGATGCTGTCGATGTTTCGCGAATGCAGCGGGAACACACGTTCGACGCCTTCGCCAAAGGAAATTTTGCGTACGCAGAACGACCCGGCGATGCCTTTGCCGTTATTGCGGGCAATACAAACGCCTTCGTAATTCTGTACCCGTGAACGGGTGCCTTCGGTGACTTTGTAGCCTACGCGGATGGTGTCACCCGCTTTAAAGTCCGGCAGTTCGGCACCAATGGCGGCGATTTGCTCGGCTTCTAATTCTGCGATCAGGTTCATCTGATACACTCCTTAATATATGCTCACGGTTTTTTCCGCGAAGTTTTGCGCGTCCTCATTGCTCTGTGTCTTCACCCGGGTCCAGATTGTGGCTTTCACAATATGCCCGCCAGAGGTCAGGTCGTCGTTGCTTTGTTAGCCTTTCGGCCATTGCCCGTCGCCAGTCAGCTATGTGGCCGTGGTGCCCAGACAGAAGAACGTCAGGAATGTCGCGGCCCTGCCAGGTGGCGGGTTTGGTATAGTGTGGATGTTCAAGCAGGCCGTCGTTGAATGATTCTTCAACGGTGGACGCCTGATTCCCAAGAACGCGGGGTATAAGACGGACCGTAGCATCAATCAAGGCCTGAGCGGCGATTTCACCACCGGTGAGGACAAAGTCACCAAGGCTGACTTCCTGCACGTTGAATTCTTCCAACACCCGTTCATCGACACCTTCAAAACGGCCGCACAGCAGGGTGATGCCGTCGGCATTTGCGAATTTCTGGGCCATGGATTGGGTGAATGGTTTACCCCGGGGCGACAGGTAGATGACGGGCCATTTTTCCGGATTTTTTGGCGTGCCTTTGGCGGCTTGGGTAAGGGCTTTGCCGACAATATCGGCGCGCAGTACCATGCCGGCCCCCCCCCCTGCCGGGGTGTCATCAACGTTCTGGTGTTTGCCTTGCCCAAAGGGTCGCAGATCAATGGTTTCAAGTTGCCATAGGCCTTGATCAAGTGCTTTGCCGATGACGGACGCGCCAAGGATGCCGGGGAAGGCGTCGGGCAATAGGGTGATGACGCGGGCTTTCCATGCCCCTTTCAGGTCTGGGCGCTCGGTCATCAGGGCCTGTGGTTTTCGGCTGGAAGTGATCGCCTTGCGGCCATGGGATTTGGCAGGTTTATTCATGATACCCTGCCCTGAAACAGAATGGCGGAGGGTGCCTGTCTGGTGACAACCGACACGTCAGGATGGTCGGGCATGACGCCTGAAAAGGTTGCTCGCGACAGCACGATGGTTTCAGCGTCAGGGATGCGGGTCATTTTGGGAACAATCCATCAGCTGGATCAATGATAATACGTCCGGCTGTCAGATCAACGGTTGGAACTGTGGCCTGAGTGAACGGCACCAGTACCGTGGCTGAACTGTGGGGTGTCTGGACTTCTAGCAAATCACCGGCACCGTGGTTCTGCACAGCCTTTACTATGCCCAATGCGATCCCGCCGGTATCAAGTACGGCCAGCCCCATCAGATCCGTGTGGTAATATTCATCATCCGGCAGGGATGGCAGCGTTTCACGCTGTGCAAACAGTTTGGTGCCGCGCAGGGCGTCAGCTTGCTCTTTGGTTTCCACCCCGGTTAGGCGGGTGGCAAAGCCGTTTTTGACGGGGCGTAATATTTTGACGTCAAAGGAAAGTGAGCCGTCTTGGGTGCAAAGGGCGCCATAGTCGGAAATTGCTGCAGGATCCGCGCAAAAGCTTTTCAGCCGGACTTCGCCATTTACCCCAAAGGAACCCGCAATCGCACCCACACAAATTAATTGGGTCATAGCGCCGGCACCCCAACACAAATGCCATTATCGGCAATGGTACCACCAGCATCACTGCAGCGTTCCTGCAGAAGGAAACGATCGGTCTTGATGCCAAGCCAGACACCCGCCGCAAGGATGACAAACATTATCAATTTAGCCATTTTAGTTTCCTGTGTGTTATCGAAGCAGCGGTGTTAGTTTGGTATTGCGCGTTTCCCAACCGGCGCGCTCAAGTTCTGGTGTGTCGGCGTCTTCCTGGGGCCAGCCAATACAGAGATAGGACACCAGCGCCCAACCGGTAGGCACATCAAGATCACGTGTCAGTTGCTCCGGGTCAAGGATGGACACCCAACCAACGCCCAACCCATGGGCGCGGGTGACCAGCCAGAACTGGCTGATCGCACCAACAACTGAATAGCGGCGCATTTGGGGCATAGTGCCGGCGCCAAGACCGGAGCCTTTTTGCGTAGTTTCATCGCAGAATATTGCCAGCTGCACCGGCGCATTCTGCATGCCGCTTAGCTTTAACCCGGCGTACAGCTGCCCCTTGTCACCGGAATACCCGGCCAAAGCCTGTTCGTTGGCGGCTTGAAAGTTGGACAGTGCCGCGGCGCGGGCGGTGTCAGATTGAACCCGGACAACACGCCAGGGTTCAGACAACCCGACCGAGGGCGCGTGGTTGAAGGTTGCCAGGCACTGCTCAATCAGGTCTTCATTGACCGGGTCTGTACGGAAGCGGCGCACATCGCGCCGCCACCGTATCAGCCGGTCAAACTCAGCCCGAAAATCATCGGAAAACAGTTGTTTAGACTGCTTTGCCAATTATTCAGCTTTTTCTTCAGTGGTCGCTTCTTCGGCCGGAGCCTCTGCTGGGGCGGCGGCGGCCTCTTTTGCGGCCTCTTTTGCAGCTTCGGCCTTGTCAGCCTTTTCCTGGGTGCGCTCTTTTGTTTTTGCGTGTGGTTCACCCTTCTTTGGGTTGTTGCGCTCTTTTTTCGCAATAAGATCAGCAGCTTCCAGCATCCGCGAGATACGGTCAGTTGGTTGTGCACCTTGGCCAAGCCAGTACTGAATGCGTTCAACATCCATTTTCACGCGCTCTTCGCTGTCTTTGGGCAGCAGCGGGTTGTAAGTGCCGAGTTTCTCGATGTAACGGCCATCGCGCGGCATGCGGCTGTCGGCAGCCACGATGCGGTAAAATGGGCGTTTCTTTGAGCCGCCACGGGCCAGTCTGATCTTCATTGCCATGATTTATTTCTCCTATTTCATGTGCGTGTAACGCGGGGGTATCCCGCTGTTATTCCTGGTGTTTCTTGTGGTGTTGGATGACTTCTTCGATGATGAAGCCAAGGAATTTTTTGGCGAATTTCGGGTCAAGTCCGGCGTCTTTTGCCATGGCTTGTAAGCGTTCAATTTGTTTGGCTTCACGGGTTGGGTCGGAGGGGGCAAGCCCGTGTTCCGCCTTTAGTTTTCCCACGGCCTGGGTTTGTGCAAAACGCTCGGCAAGGGTGTGGATCAGCACCGCATCCAGCCGGTCGATGCTGTTGCGGTGGTCTTTCAGCAGGGTGCTTGCGTTGATCATTATAGCTGCTCCGGGGTTGGGTGGCGGTAGATCAGTTCGGTTCCGTGGCTGACGTTTTCGAAAGTGGTTTCATAGGTGGCACCCATGCGGGTGGCCAGCGCGATGGACCGGGTGTTGCCGGGCATGATGTAGCTGGGCAATTTCGTAATGCCTAAATGCGCGAATGCGTAGGCGCGGGCGGCGGTCGCGGCCTCATGGATGATACCTTTACCTTCGGCACCCTCAAATGCAACCCAGCCCAGTTCGGCCTCGGGCCAACCTTCGGGGTGCCACAACCCGGTGATGCCATAGATGGCGTTTGTTTTGCTGTCGGTGATGGTCCAATAACCATAGCCCCGCAAGGCCCAGTGTCCGATATTGCTGGCAAACCAGCGCCAGGCGCCGTTGCGGTTTTCCGGGCCGCCGAAACCCCAGGACCGTTCTTTGTCGGCAAAAAAGCTGGCGTGTGCTTCAAAGTCCTGGGCTTGGGGGCCACGCAAAACCAGGCGGTCGGTTGTTAGGGTGGGGGCGCCCGTCATTTCTTTTTCCCAAAGCCTGATAGGCCGGGGGGCAGGGCTGCGCCGCCGCCAAGGCCGGGCAACCCACCTGGCATACTGCCGCCAAGGGCTTTGGCTGCTGCTTCCATGGCCGCAGGATCATCCATGTCGGGCATGGCGCCGCCCTTGCCGCCAAACATGCCTTTCATGGCCTGCTTTAACATGCCGCCCTTGCCCATTTTACCCATCTTTTTCATCATGTCCGACATTTGCCGGTGCATTTTCATCAATTGGTTCAGTTCGCGCACTTCCAGGCCAGCGCCGCGTGCAATGCGCTTTTTGCGCGATGCCTGCAACAGCTGTGGGTTGGCGCGTTCGCGTTTGGTCATGGATTGGATCAGGGCGATTTGGCGCTTTAGCATTGTGTCATCAATACCGGCACTGGCCGCCTGTTTGGACATTTTCTTCATGCCCGGCATCATCCCCATGACGCCTTCCATACCGCCCATTTTCTGCATCTGCTCCAGCTGCATTTTTAGGTCGTTCATGCTGAAACGGCCTTTTTGGAAACGCTTCATCATGCGTTCGGCCTGCTCGGCCTCTATTGTGTCCTGGGCTTTTTCCACCAAGGATACGATGTCGCCCATGCCCAGGATGCGCCCGGCAATACGTTCCGGGTGGAATTCTTCCAGGGCGTCCATTTTTTCGCCAAGGCCAACGAATTTGATTGGCTTACCGGTTACGGCCCGCATGGAAAGCGCTGCACCACCGCGGCCATCGCCATCCATCCGGGTCAGGATGACGCCGGTGATACCGATCTTAGCGTCAAATTCTTCGGCGACTTCTACTGCAACTTGCCCCGTCAGCCCGTCAACAATAAGCAGGGTTTCGCGCGGGTTGACGACCTTGGAGACGTCTTCGACCTCTTGCATAAGGGTTTCGTCGATGTGCAAGCGCCCGGCAGTGTCGAGCATATAGACATCATAGCCGCCCATGGTCGCCTGTTGTTTGGCGCGTTTGGCTATCTGGACCGGATTTTCGCCCTTAACGATTGGCAATGTGTCAACGCCAATTTGGGTGCCAAGGATGGCCAGTTGCTCCATCGCTGCCGGGCGGTAGATGTCTAGCGACGCCATCAGCACCCGTTTGCCGTTCTTTTCAGTCAGGCGTTTGGCCAGTTTGCCAGTGGTGGTGGTTTTACCGCCGCCCTGTAGCCCGACCATCAAGATGGGTGCTGGCGGGCTGTCAATTTTTAGCTCACCCGGGTCTTTGTTGTCGCCCGCCAGCACATGCACCAGTTCGTCATGGACGATTTTCACGACCTGCTGGCCGGGGGTGACGGATTTGGTGACGTTCTGGCCGGATGCTTTTTCCTGAATGGCGTGCATGAAATCACGGGCCACCGTCAGGGAAACATCGGCTTCCAGCAGGGCAATGCGGACTTCACGAAGCGCGGTTTTGACGTCATCCTCGGACAGGGCGCCCTGTTTGGTCAGGCGATCAAAAACGCCACCCAGGCGGTCTGACAGGTTCTCAAACATCATGCGGCCCCTTCGCCGGTAGTAACAGGTGTCGCCATTATAGAGGGCAACGGTTCAAACGACAAATGCACCAGTGGGCGCAACGCGCTGACTGGTGGCGATCCCCGGCATGTGGGGACCGGAAGTTTACGGACTTCCGGGTGTTGGGGGGCTGCTAAAGAGTTTGGCAGGCAGAGTCAACGGGCGGGTTGTGGGGGCGGGTTGTGGCGCTGAAATCGAAATCTGAAAACACGCCCATACGGTAAATGTGGGTGGTGTTGTTATTGCGCTATTCTGACCAGCCCTGTTTGGCGTGTGAGCCGTCACAAAAAGGTTTGCTGGCAGACAAGCCACAACGGCATAGATACATGGTGTCTTTGGTTTCACCTGCCGAGCCATCCGACAGGGTTAGTACCGGGACATCTGTAAGGGCAAGGGGGCCGTCTTTAACGACGGTAATAGATGCGGGCATGGGGGGTTCCTTAAGTTTTGAAGTTTAGGTTAGGAAGCGGTTGGTCATTCTGTGCCGGGAAGCTGATCTTTGTGGGAAAAGGCCACGATAAGTGACAACAGCCCAAGTAAGGTGGCGGGCAGGGCCGATGGCCCGAGGATCAGGAAGTGGGCAAGCACCGCTCCGCCCATGGTGGCGCACAGCAGGGCCGCGGCGAACAGTTGCAGTCCCGGCACCCAAAGCAGGATGGCGCCACTGATTTCGATGATGCCGGTGACATAGCGAAACCACTGGCCAATGCCAACAGCATCAAACGTGGCAACCATCATGTCGGCACCGGCGAGTTTTGCGATCCCAGCCGCTAGGAAAGCCAGGGTTAGCAGGGCTTTGATCGTGGGCAGGGCAAATCTGCTAATGATATTTGTCATTGTTGGCTTTCCATAATTTATCTTCTGTCTGTACGAGGTTGCATTATTGTGCGTATTCGCGCAATTCTGTAAAATTATACAACTACTGTTAGTGGGTGCACATAAATGGCAATGCGAAACTGGGATGAAATTCACACGGCCTATCATGTGGCCAAGCAAGGGACAGTCAGCGGTGCGGCCCAGGTGATGGGGGTGCACCATGCAACGGTGATCCGCCATATTGATGCGCTTGAGAAAAAACTGGGTGTGCGGTTATTTCAGCGTCACGCCCGGGGGTATACCCCAACCCAAGCCGGGCAGGAATTATTGCAGGTGGCAGCTGTTGCGGCCGATCAGTTCGGCCAAATGGAAGGGCGTATTCGTGGTCAGATAGAAACTATGTGTGGTGAGTTGGTAATCACGTCACCGCCCGGGGAGCCGGCGCTTTTAGCGCAGGTTATTTCCCGGTTTCAGCTGGAAAATCCCAGGGTAGTTGTGCGCCAATTAACGGATGAAAGCATTGCCCGGTTGGACTATGGTGAAGCCCATGTGGCCATCCGGGCGGGTAGCGCGCCACAGCAACCTGACAATGTGGTGCAGAAATTGGGGAAACTTCAGATCGGCCTTTATGCGTCCGAGGTCTATGTGGCCCGGAACGGTCGGCTTGAGCTGGGTGGTGATTATTCCGAGCACAGGTTTGTGGGTCACGACCGTGAAGATCACCCGGCGCCATTTATGCAGTGGCTGGCCAAAGCGGTGCCGCGCGAGCAGGTGATGACACGCAGCAATGATTTTGGATTGATGGATCGCGCCGTGCGATCCGGGGCTGGTATCGGGTTTTTGGGGTCAATTGGAAAGCTGGACAAACAAGGGCTGGTTGAAATGGTTGCACCGCGCCCCGATTGGGTGGTCAACATTTGTGCGGTAACCCATGTGGATATACACCGAACCAACAAAGTTCAGGCTTTCTTGAAAATCCTGAAAGACGCGTTTCGTGACAGGGCCAGTTCTGGGGCTTAAGCTTGGCGTATTGGCCTTTGAACATTTCTTCCGTCAATAAATGTTCGACATTTCAAGAGGTGGAAATGGTCAGAACTGAAGCAATGCCCTTCGTTGCAACCCCATATGGAAGCGCTAAAAACATTGATGGGCGTACAATATTCTTTTCTTTTGAGCGGTTTAAAGAAGAAATATGCAACAAGGGTCACTGCTTTGTTTGTGGTGCTCACCCAAGTGAATAATTTAACTACGAACACGTATTCCCAAAATGGCTGCTGAAGAAATGTGATATTTACAACGAAACACTGACGCTGCCGAACAGAAACCGGGCTAAATGCGGAACTTACAAAACCCCATGTTGCAGCACATGCAACAGTGATCTTGAGGAGGCATCTGAGTCACCAGCTAGCAATGCTTTTCATGCCGGATATGATGGCCTGCTTGATTACATGCAAAATGGTGGTCACCAAACAATATGTGCCTGGTTGTCGCTAATTTTTATCAAGGTTCATCTTAGGGACTTCAAGAACCAGCTGTTTTTGGTGCTCTGTTTGCAGGGGCGCATGGTATTTACCGTGAATTGGTTAAGATCGATGGGGAAATTGGTGACAAAGCTACGGAAGTAATAGCCACCGGCCATGTATACATTTCTGTATGATGAAATGGGTAAGGTATACGTGAACCGTAGGGTGGGCAGCTTAGTTTTTTGCAAACCGGATCCGTGTAATTTCAGTCATTTTATGCCCCTTTTATGGCCTGGCCCAATGCGGTGTTTATGTGAATGGCAACGGCGCTCTCAGCACTATCAGCATCACCACGGGCGCAGCTTTCCAATATTTCCACATGTTCACTTAGCGCCCCCAATACACGGTCTGGGGAAAAGCGGATATTAACGCGGATGAGCCGCAGACGCGTCGCATTGATCTGGTACATTTCAGTAAGCAGGCTGTTGTCCATTTTTTCAATGACCATGTCATGCATGCGCCAATCGACTTCGATCGCCTTTTCCAGGACCTTTACTGATGTGTCTTTTTTTGCGCTGGCAAGTATTTCACGGGTTTTATCTAGCAGGGATTTTGCTTCATCCTGATGCTTTTCGGCGAAATTACGAATGGCGTTGCTTTCCAGGATTTCGCGGATTTGGAAGGCTTCGCGGATGAACCGGGTGGTGATATCGGTAATTTGAATGCCACGCTGTGGGTGCACTTTTAGCAGCTTTTCATGTTGCAGCTTCTGTATGGCTTCGCGCGCGATGCTAAGGGGCACGTCGGCCAAAGTCGCCAGCTCGCGCTGAGTTACAAATTGACCTGGTTTTAGCTCACCCGTCATCAATCTATCTTTGAAGCTTTCATAGGCGGAAATGCGCGCCATTAAATATGTCCTTTATATATGGTAAGTGTGAGCAGGCATCGTTGATTATAGATCATTACATTTCATATGTTTATCACTAATCGATAAGTAAGTAATTAAATATCAATGTTTTCAACAACCCGCGCTGACAACATATTGCAAAGGGGAGGAAAAGCCCGTTGGCTTTCGAAGGGGTCGCCGCTCAAATGAGCACCTTGAGCGGTACTTAGGCGGGGATATTTATGGAACAATGATGGTTAGGAAGACAGCAAATTTGCGCGCCTGATGTCCTTTTCGCGACCGAAGGATAGCAATATCGCGATGAGCTCAGGGCGATTGGGGGCAAATAAGCTGATGGTGCCGTGGTGGAATTCTTGGCGGGTTTTCGGGGACAGGTGTTGCCAATTACCAAGAGCACGAAATTCAAGCCCTGCCATTACTTCGACCGGGAAGCAGCCAAAACCCGGTTTTAGCAGAACCTGAGAGCGGAACCATTCAGAGCCAGTGTTCGCGGTGGTGGGGCATTGCCAGTTTTTAGCAAAAAGTTCGGCGTCCGGCGCCGAAACCAGGATATCGATATCATGGTTCAGGGGCATCAAGTTCACATTCCAGAAAGCGTTCAAAGCCGTCAAAATCCACGGGTTCAAACTGACCGAAACCTTGCATCCAAGTGCTGGCGGATTTCATGGCGTCGGGGTCCAGTTTACACCATTTCACCCGGCCGCGCTTTTCCTGTGAGATCAGGCGCGCCCGGCTCAGCACACTCAGGTGTTTGGAAATTGCGGCCAGCGACATTTCAAACGGCTCGGCAACATCGGTGACAGCCATGTCATCCTCTAGCAGCATCTGCAGGATGGCGCGCCGGGTTGGATCAGCTAGGGCGGCGAATATGCTATCAAGGGTTTGGGCCATGGCCGCATTAAGCCTGTGGTGAGGCAATCGTCAACCAACTGGTTAAATATCGCTGGGGGCCATTTTTGGCCGAGACGTGACATTCTGTCCTTACCTGGCCCTTTCTTCTTTTTCTAAATATCCAATACATTCAACGGTATAACCTGGTTTTGGGTTGGCCATGACCCGCTTGACTCTAGGCGGTGCCATTCCTAGTGTCCGCCCGACTATCCAAGGGGCTAGAAAATGGTTGATCCCGCCGACGAAGACCGGCTTGAAGGCTTGCAAAAGCGGATTGATGATTTGAAAGGTGCAGATGCACCCGCCCCAACGATGGAAGACCATCATTCGCAGGCCCATCTGGCCTGGCGCATGGTGATCGAGCTGGTGGCGGGGATCGTCATTGGTTTTGGCATTGGGTACGGGTTGGATGTGCTGTTTGGCACGTTGCCGATTTTCCTGGTGCTGTTTGTATTGCTGGGTTTCGTGGCCGGGGTGCGGGTGATGCTGCGATCGGTTAAGGAAATCCAGGCGGAAGCTGAAGGGAAGTAACATGGCAGACCAGGCCACAGAGACAGCAAAATCTAAGCCCAAGTCGGTTTTGGGGTTGGCGATTTTTGCGTTGGTTGCGCTGTTGTTTGTTATTGGCCTTGTCACCGACAGCCCGCTTGAAGGTTTGCAGATCCATCCGATGGATCAGTTCATTGTCACGCCGCTTTTTGGTGGTGAGCAGGTCAGTTTTTACACGCCGACAAATGTGACCCTGTGGATGGCGCTGTCGGTGCTGGGGGTTGTTGCGCTGCTGGTGCTGGGAACACGCGGGCGGGCCATCGTGCCAAGCCGGGTGCAATCAATCGCCGAGCTGATGTATGGCTTTATTTATAAGATGGTTGAAGACGTGGCCGGTAAAGATGGGCTGAAATATTTCCCTTATATCATGACGCTGTTCGTGTTTATTCTGTTCGCAAATTTCCTGGGCCTGCTGCCTATGGCTTTCACCACCACCAGCCATATTGCGGTCACTGCGTTAATGGCGATGGCGGTGTTTCTTGCTGTGACCGTTATCGGTTTCTATAAAAATGGCTTAGCATTTTTCGGGTTGTTCTGGGTTAAGGCTGCGCCGTTGGCGCTGCGGCCAGTATTGGCGCTGGTCGAAGTCATTTCATATTTTGTTCGCCCGGTCAGCCATTCGATCCGACTGGCGGGGAACATGATGGCCGGACACGCGGTTATTAAGGTTTTCGCGGGCTTTGCCGGAGTGATGGGGATTGGGGCAATCGCGCCAGTTCTAGCCATTTCAGCTGTCTATGCGTTGGAAATCCTGGTCTCACTTATTCAGGCATATGTGTTTGCAATTCTCACCTGTGTTTATCTGAAGGATGCACTGCATCCAGCACACTAATTCGTTCAATCAATCTAACAAATTCCAAAAGGAGAAGACGACATGGAAGGCGATATCGTAGAAATGGGGAAATTCATCGGCGCAGGCATAGCGTGTACCGGTATGGGTGGTGCAGCTATTGGTGTGGGCAACGTTGTTGGCACATACATTTCTGGTGCATTACGCAACCCATCGGCTGCTGCCGGTCAAACTGCGACTATGTTTATCGGTATTGCGTTTGCAGAAGCGCTGGGGATCTTTTCGTTCCTGGTCGCGCTTTTGCTGATGTTTGCTGTTTAAGACCTGAAACGAGTTTTCGTATGTTGGATGGGCCCCAGTGGCCCATCCGGTAACATCCGGGTTCCAGGAGGAAAACATGGCGTCAGAAACCACAACAACCGATAGTCACGCCGCTGATGCGGCTGGGCATGGCGGCGAATCCGTTGGCATGCCGCAGTTGGATTTTACATCATTTCCTAACCAGATATTCTGGTTGGTGGTGACGTTGGTCGTGATCTATTTTGTGTTGTCACGGGTGGCTTTGCCGCGCATTGGTTCGGTTCTTTCCGACCGGCAAGGCGCGATCACCAATGACATCGCTGCGGCTGAAGATCTGAAGCAAAAAGCGATAGAAGCTGAAGCGGCCTATGAACTGGCCTTATCAGATGCACGTGTGGAAGCCGGGCGAATTGTTGCACAGGCCAAGGCTGATATTCAGGGCGAGCTGAATGTGGCCACGGCTAAGGCAGATGCTGAGATCGCGGTCAAAGTGGCCCAAAGCGAAGTCGCCATTGGCGAAATTCGTGAGAGTGCGATGAAAAATGTCAAAGTTGTTGCCCAGGATGCTGCCAAAGAAATTGTTCTGGCAATGGGTGGCAAGGCTGATGCCAAATCGATTGCAGCGGCGGTTGACGCCCGCACGAAAGGATAAGGACATGAAAAAACTATCCTTTATTCCCATGCTGTTTGCGTCACCAGCGCTGGCAGCATCTGGTCCGTTCACATCGCTTTATAATACCAACTATGTGGTTATAATCGCATTCTTACTATTCATTGGTGTGATCGTTTACCTGCGGGTGCCGGGTGTCTTGATGGGGCTGCTTGATGCCCGTGCTGATGGTATCCGGGCTGATCTGAACGAAGCCAAAGCGTTGCGCGAAGAGGCGCAGACAATTTTGGCGTCCTATGAGCGCAAGCAAAGGGAAGTTCAGCAACAGGCTGATCGTATTGTCGAGCAAGCCAAGGCGGATGCCCAGGCTGGCGCGGCCAAGGCGCTTGAAGACCTGAAGGTAACAATTGAGCGCCGTCTGGCAGCAGCCCAGGATCAGATCGCTTCGGCAGAAGCATCTGCTGTGAAAGAGGTGCGTGATACAGCCGTGTCAGTTGCAATTGCTGCCGCAAGTCAAGTGATCGCGGATAAAATGAGCGCCGCTGACAGCAATGCGTTAATTGATGTAGCGATTGAAACTGTGGGCGAAAAACTGCATTAATCGCAGCCCCTTATGTAATAAGATAAGCCCTGACCCTGGTCGGGGCTTTTTTATTTGCGACTGTCAGATATGCCTTTGGCGGGGGTGTTTGGCGAACAAAGATTGCCAAGTTGCCTTGACTTGTTGCGGTTTCAGGCACATATGGGCGCCAACCGATGATCCGGCGCCGCGTGAGCAGCCGTTTGGGCGCAATCCAATTGCAGCTCTAACAGGATCATCGAGAATTTGGTTCCCACTTCACGCAGGGGTCCGGCGCTGTATGCGGACAACGGGCAATTCGGCCCGCAGGCTGGCATGCGCGCAACCCTTAGTTTGCTGCACCGCCAATTTGGCGGGCAGTTATATATTTGCGGCCCCTAAAAATGGCGGCCGTGTTGAAAGGATAATCCAAGAATGGATTTTGATATGTTGGGGCTTCATCCCCGTCTTGTGGCCAAATTGGCCGAGCAGGGCATAACTGAACCGACGCCAATTCAAACGCAGGCAATTCCGCATGCTATGAACGGGCGCGATGTTATGGGGCTGGCGCAAACCGGCACCGGCAAAACCGCGGCTTTCGGCCTGCCGATGATTGATGCGCTGCTAAAGGCAGGCACAAAACCCGACGCGAAAACCGTGCGCGGTTTGATACTTGCGCCAACGCGCGAGCTGGCCAAACAGATTGCTGACAATCTGACCGCTTATACCCAGGGCACGCATTTGAAGGTAAACCTGGTGGTGGGTGGTGCCGGGATCAAGGCGCAGATTATCCGGTTGGAACGCGGCACTGACCTGTTGGTGGCAACGCCGGGGCGGTTGATTGATCTGCTGGATCGCCGCGCGGTGTTTCTGAATGAAACCCGATATCTGGTGTTGGATGAAGCCGATCAAATGTTGGACATGGGGTTTATCCACGCGCTGCGTAAGATTGCACCATTGCTGGCGGACGACCGCCAGTCGATGATGTTTTCAGCAACCATGCCCAAGCTTATGTCAGAGCTTGCTGGTGCCTATTTGAAAGACCCGGTGCGGGTAGAAGTGTCCCCCCCCGGTAAGGTGGCTGACAAAATTAACCAATCCTTGCATTATGTACCCCAGGCGGGGAAATCGCGGTTGCTGATTGAATTGCTAAAGGAACATTCTGAAGGGTTGTCGCTGGTGTTTTCGCGCACCAAGCACGGGGCTGAAAAGCTGAAAAAGGTGCTGATTGCCGAGGGTATCAATGCCAGTTCTATCCATGGCAACAAAAGCCAGGGCCAGCGTGAACGCGCTATTAAGGCGTTTCGTGCCGGGGAAATTGACGTGATGGTGGCCACCGATGTGGCGGCGCGCGGAATTGACATTCCTGGCATTACCCATGTTTACAATTTTGATCTGCCCAATGTGCCGGAAAACTATGTGCATCGGATCGGGCGCACGGCGCGTGCCGGTAAAGCGGGCACAGCCATTGCGTTTTGTGGCCCCGGTGAAATGTCAGAACTGCGTGCTATCCAGAAGGTGATGAAAAAGAACATCCCAGTGGCCGGTGGCCGCGCCTGGGGGCCTGATGAGGAAATCAGCAAAAAGCAGGCCAAACCCGGTGGTAACAATCAACGCCGCCGACGGCCACAGCGCGGGCGTTCGGGTGGTGGACGTCGGGCCGCTTAGCCCTGTTCGCGCCCTAGTTTTTGACGGGCAATGCTTTCGTTTTTCGTGGCTTTCTGTTCATCCTGCAGCGCCTGCCTGACATAGCCCAAATGGGCCTGAACGGCGGCGCGGGCAGCACCCGGATCACGGGCCTGAATGGCGTCATTTATGGCGCGGTGCTGATCCAGTAATGGTTTTCGGGTGGCGTTTTGGCGAAACAACACCTGCCGGTTATAAAACACGCCGTCGCGCAACAGCTGATACATTGAGCGCATCATGTGTAACATGATGACATTATGGCTGGCTTCAACAATCGCCATGTGAAACTGAGCGTCCAGGCGCGCTTCGGCTTCCGGGTTGCTGGCAGTTTGCATTTTGGCGAATATTGAGGCGATGACCAATCTGTCGGTGTCAGACGCAAGTCGCGCCGCCCGTTCAGCGGCCAGCCCTTCCATATCTGCACGAAAATCAAGGGTATCAAACACCGCTTCACTATGGCGCGAAAACAGGGTGGTAAGGGTTGGTGAGAACGCCGAGCCCAGATGATCGGCAACGTAGATGCCAGAACCCGCTTTGCTGTTCAGCAGGCCGCGCCCGGACATGTCGGCAATGGCGTCGCGCAGGCTGGGGCGGGAAACGCCCAGTTTGCCTGCAAGATCCCGTTCGGCAGGCAAGCGATCACCTGGGCGCAGGATGCCACGCAGGATCAATAGTTCAATCTGCTGAACCACGGCGGCTGACAGTTTTTCAGACTGGATTTTGGTATATGGCATGATTTGCGCCCAAGATTATTGCCAGGCGAGCATAGCAATGCAGGGGCAGGCAACAACAGCCAAGTTGGGCCGGGGGTGAACCCGGCCCGGATTAGATTAGCCGTTTGGACGGATTACAATTTCCACCCGCCGGTTCTGGGCGCGACCAGCCGACGTTAGATTGGATGCTATCGGTTGATCTTCGCCCTGGCCAACGGACCGAATGCGCGACCGCGACACTCCGTTGGACACCAAAACAGCCGCCACCGCGTTGGCGCGGCGCGAGGATAGTTCCTGATTGTAGGATGCGGCCCCAGTATTATCGGTATGGCCAGCGACTATGATGGTAGAGCCTGGGAAGCGCTGAATGTTATTGGCCAGTGCCGCCAGATCGCTGCGCAGGGTGTTTTGTAATGTCGAACTGTCAACCGAAAACAGGATATCCTGTGGCATCCGGACTATCAGATGATCGCCGTTGTTGATGATCTGAATGCGGCCATCGCCAAGGGTGGCCTGCAAATCGGCCGCCTGCCGATCAAGGTTTGTTCCGATGGCACCGCCAATAGCGCCGCCAAGAATGCCGCCGATAATGGCCCCCTGGGTGCGTTCCTGGGCATTGTTGCCGCGCAGGATACCAATAAGGGCACCGGTTGCCGCGCCAACACCAACACCTTCGTTGGCACGGGTATTAGAATTACCAGTATTGGTATTGATATCGGTACAGGCCGTCAGGGCCAGCAGACCGGCCGTCGTGGCCAGGGCGGGTATTTTCATGAATGTCATTTTATTCCTCAGTTGGTCGTTTTTGTTGACCCAGCTTTATGGCGCTTATTATTATGCGTGGATTGCTTCCACTTCAAAGCCATTAGGCCCGGATCGGCGGAATTCCGCAAGTCTTATTACAGACTTGTGTTGCAGGGCTTAGCTTCCAAGCGGGCCGCTTCCCAGGCCAGCATGGCGCGTTTGACCGGCAGGCCCCAGTGATATCCGCCCAGCCCGCCGGATTTACGCAGGGCGCGGTGGCATGGGATCAGCCAACTGATCGGATTTTTGCCAACGGCTGTGCCCACTGCGCGTGCGGCGCGGGGGCTGCCTATGGCAGTGGCAATCTCTGAATATGTGGTGACGGTGCCTGATGGGATGGCCAGCAGTGCTTGCCATACCTTGATCTGAAACGGCGCACCGATCAGGTGCAGTTGCATCGGTTGTGCTGGGCCAAATGCTAGGTTTACCCATTTTTCAACCCGTTCGGGACCATGGGTGAAGGTCGCCCTTGGCCAACGGGATGTCATGTCAGCCAGGGCCGTGGCGTCCCCGGTTTCTTCGGCGAATGCCAATCCGCACAGGCCGCGGTCTGTGCCCAGTGCCAGAACCCGGCCAAAGGGGCTGTTGAACCAGCCGTAACTGATCTGTAGCCCGGCGCCCTTGCGGGCATATTCGCCTGGGGTCATGGCTTCCCATTTTACAAACATATCATGCAGGCGGCTGCCGCCGGACAGGCCCAGCTCATGGGCGGTTTCAAGGGTGGTAAAGTTGTTCGCCAGCAAGCTGCGAGCGTGATCCAGTGCCAAATATTGCTGATAGCGTTTTGGTGACACGCCGACCCAACGGGAAAACACCCGTTGAAAATGCGTTGGACTCATCGACAATTTGCTGGCCAGCGCATCCAATGTTTGTGGTTCTTGGCTGGCGTCAATGGCGTCTATTGCACGGCGAATAACGCTATAATGATAACCGGTCTCATCAGGCATCAGTTGTCCTTTTCGACGTTCACCCTAGCAATAATTTACACGGGGTCGATCCGTTTCTTGCGCCTAGTGAACGGGCAGGGCATAGAGCGCCCCATGGTCAAGCAAATGAACTATCACGTCATATATGAAGTGTTTTCCCGGTTTCAGGCCAGTGAGCCCGAGCCGAAGGGCGAACTGAATCATGTGAATGTTTTTACCCTGGTGGTGGCGGTGGCGCTGTCGGCGCAGTCAACCGATATTGGGGTGAACCGGGCGACGGCGGCGTTGTTTGAAATTGCCGATACGCCGGAAAAGATGTTGGCATTGGGTGAAGAGGCGCTGATCGGGCATATTAAGACCATTGGGTTGTACCGGCAAAAAGCCAAGAATGTGATTAAGCTGTCGCGGATATTGGTCGAAGATTTTGGCGGTCAGGTGCCATCGTCACGTGCCGCGTTACAATCGCTGCCTGGGGTCGGGCGCAAGACCGCAAATGTGGTGCTGAACATGTGGTTCAAGCAACCGGCGCAGGCGGTGGATACCCATATATTTCGCGTTGGTAACCGCACAGGTCTGGCACCTGGCAAAAATGTTGACGCGGTAGAGCGTGCCATCGAAGACAATGTTCCGGCCGAATTCCAACACCACGCGCATCACTGGCTGATCTTACATGGCCGCTATATCTGCGTGGCGCGAAACCCAAAATGTGGGGCCTGCATCATTCATGATCTGTGCCCGTTCAAGGAGAAAACAGTTGTCTAAGAAATATCAGGTTGTTGGCATCGGTAACGCGATTGTCGATGTGTTGTCGCAATGTAGCGATGGATTTTTGGCACAGGCAGGTGTGGAAAAAGGCATCATGCAATTGATCGATATGGACCGGGCGGTGGACTTGTATGCCAAAGTTGGCCCTTCCAAGGAAATCAGTGGCGGGTCAGCGGCCAATTCGATTGCCGCCGCCGCCCAATTGGGCGGGCGGGTTGCCTATGTTGGTAAGGTCAAGGATGATCAACTGGGGGCGATTTTTGCCCATGACCTGCGGGCCCAGGGGGCTGTGTATGAAACAGCACTTGGCGCGCGCGACAGTGACGCTGAAACCGGACGCTGTATTGTGCTGGTGACCCCGGATGGTGAACGCTCACTAAACACCTATTTGGGCTGGTCAGAATTTTTGGGGCCTGATGACATTGACGAAGCCATGATGGCGGATGCCGAATGGATATTTCTGGAAGGCTACCGGTTTGACGGCCCTGACAGCCACGCGGCGTTTTCCAAGGCAATAGCGGCCACGAAATCGACCGGTGGTAAGGTTTCTATTACCCTGTCTGATCCGTTCTGCATTGATCGGCACCGGGATGCATTTGCGCGTCTTTTGCGTGAGGACGCTGACCTGTTGTTCGCCAACCGGGTTGAAATAATGTCGATGTATCAAACCGACGATTTTGAAACGGCCTTGGCTGGTGCACTGGCGGATGTTGATATTGTGGCCTGCACCGATGCTGCGGACGGCGCCCATGTTTTAAGCGCCACGGGGCGCTGGCATATACCGGCAGTACCCACCACTGTGCTGGATGCCACCGGCGCGGGCGATCTGTTTGCGGGTGCGTTTCTTTGGGGGCTGACCAATGGCTTTGATCTGGAAACCTGCGGCAAAATGGCCTGCGTAGCTGCCTCAGAGGTGATCAGCCATATTGGTGCCCGACCAGAGGCAGACCTGGCGAGCCTATTCAGACAGCATCAGTTGATCTAGGGGTATTACATCGGCGTTCCAAATATATCCTCGGGGTGAATTCGCCCTTGGCGAAGAGGGGCTGAAAGCCCTTGATCAGACAATCTAATACGGGCCCTGGCCGCGTTCAATTGGATCAGTCACCCAGTTTGGCGTGTACTTCGTCCAGATCGATTTCACCCACGGGCATTTTGTTGGCCGGGGCGTCCATGTCGTATTTGAACAGGTCAAAATCGCGTTTGTACATTTCACGGACCAGGTGCAGTGACAGATCGTCAAAATAGTCTTCCACCGGATGTGCCCGTTTGGGGCCATGGCCTTCGCTTTCATTGAAGCGGGGTATTTTGCTTAGGTCGACCTGGTTGGCGACCTCTATCTTGTCCAGAACACTTTGCATACCTTCGTCGAATTTTTCGGTGAAGACGATGTTGTCATAGGTGCCGCCGTTGACGATAAGAGTTGAAACATGCCCGGCCATTGCCGACCAGTGCAGGTCTGGGTCCATGGGCTTGCGCCATTTCACGGTGTCCCGTGCAAACAGCAAAAACCGCCGAAAGCTTTTGATCTGATCAAAGTCGCCTTCCACCTCAATCCCGTATTTCTGAATGAGCAGGGGTACCAGATTGCCACGGTAGCGTTTGCCATTGCGCTGGATGCCGCAAATTTTGTCAAAGAACGATGACAATATCCGGGTATAGGGATTGCGAACACAGGTGAACGTATAGGAATTGTGGTTCTGTACGTTCGTTTCAATCAGTTTCTGACTGTCCTGCATTGCCCATTTGTGGATGCCGTGGTCGGCGTCATGGATATCGCCATCAAAGAATTCACCGTGATCTGAATAATACATGATTTGCCCGATGGTCGAACAAGCACATTTGGGCACAACCCGGTAGACTGTGCTTTGGCTTTCGGTCATCCATGTACCAGGGAAACCCATAATATCACTCACTTTCAAAGCGCTGCCCGCCTATGGCGGCTATACAAAATAAATTACGGTGAAAAAAGCAAAGAAAACCTGTTTGTTCAATGGCTGTTCACGTTAACAATGGCACAATCGCAAGAATAATTGGAATGTGAATCAAAAATGGCAAAGATTGCCTTCATATTGCTCTGCCACAAGGACCCAGAGGCGATCATAGATCAGGCCACCCGGTTGACGGCGGCCGGGGACTATTTGGCTATTCACTTTGATGCCCGGGCCCGGCCGGCGGATTTTAATCGGATCAAGGGCGCGTTGGGTGGCAATCCGAATGTTGCTTTTGCCAATAAGCGCATCAAATGTGGCTGGGGTGAATGGAGCTTGGTTCAGGCAACGTTACACGCCGTTGAAGCTGCTGTTGCCGGGTTTCCCCGGGCCACGCATTTTTACATGCTGTCAGGTGATTGCATGGCAATAAAATCATCAGAGTATTGCCATGAACTTCTGGACAACGAAGACGCTGATTTCATCGAGAGCTTTGATTATTTTGACAGTGACTGGATCAAAACCGGATTTAAAGAAGAGCGCCTGATCTACCGGCACTATTTTAATGAACGTAAGAATAAACCGCTTTTCTATCAGTCGATCAATCTTCAGAAAAAAGCAGGGTTGGTCCGGGCGATACCCCATGATTTGCAAATGATGATAGGCAGTCAGTGGTGGTGCCTACGGCGGCAAACTGTTGAGCAAGTGCTGGTGTTTTGTGCCCTGCGAAAAGATGTCATGAAATTCTTTCGCACAACCTGGATACCGGATGAGACGTTCTTTCAGACATTGGTTCGCCATTTGGTTCCGGAAACCGAAATTTACGCCCGCTCACTGACGTTTTTGATGTTCTCTGACTATGGGATGCCGGTGACGTTTTATAATGACCACTACGACCTGTTGCTAAGTCAGAATTATCTGTTTGCCCGTAAAATTTCACCCGAGGCGAAAGAACTAAAATCTCGGCTGGGGGAGCTGTTCGCAGAGAAAGATGTGGAATTCGCTATTTCAAATGAGGGACGCAACCTGTTTAAGTTCCTGACTGCGCGGGGGCGGGAAGGCCGGCGGTATGCGCCACGGTTCTGGGAAACTGAAAGCACGCTGGGCCGGGACCGCGAGCTGATGATTGTGACGTGCAAAAAATGGCATGTTGCCAAACGGCTGTTGCACCAGGTCCGCCAGGTAACCAATGTTCCAGCAATCGAATATGTGTTTGACGAAGAAGCAACCAGCCTACCTGATCTGGGAGGCATTCAAAAAACCCTTGGCAAGCGCACCCGGCATAGGCGCGCCCTAATGCGGATGCTGTTTGACTATTATGAGACCGATAAGCTGATCTTTTGTCTGGACCCGGACAATATGGATTTGCTGCAGGATTTCTACACCGACCGCAGCACCATAAAACTGTTGCAGATCGAATGTGAATTTAGCGATGAATACCTGCTTGGTCACGCCAAGCGGGTGGAACTGATTGGTGATAAAGCTGGGGCCGATGCCACCGAGCGCCTGTTGCCAACGATCCGGGCGGATGTTTATCATGAAATTGACCGGATTAAGGACGCAAACTTTCCAAACTTTTTTCGATTAAGTGAAAGCCTGTCGGCCACAGAAAACGCTGGACCGCTGGCAGAGTTTTTAGATATCTCAGCCGATCAGGCGCAACAAATTGCGGCAGCCGAACATTTGTTTGCTGACTAGGGGGACCCATGGGTTACGACTATGACGACCAGAATATTTTCGCAAAAATCCTGCGCGGCGAAATTCCCAATAAGACTGTGTTGAAAACAGAGCATACACTGGCGTTTCGCGACATTGCCCCGCAGGCGCCAGAGCATATTTTAGTGATCCCCAGGGGAGCTTATGTAAGTTATGACCATTTCGCGCGCGCGGCTTCGGACGCTGAAATTGTCGATTTTACCCGTGCAGTTGGTGAGATATGCAAAATAGCTGGCGTAAGTTTGGACACTGGCGCTGGGTTTCGTATGATTGCCAATTCCGGGTTGCACGGGGTTCAGGATGTGCCGCATATGCATGTTCATATATTGGGGGGCAACCCGTTGGGGCGGATGTTGCCAGCCAGCAGCTAGCCTTTGCAGGCAATGCGCCCCCGTAACAAGTGTTGCGACCCTGTGTTGGCTTGGTATCATGGGGAAAATCCTGCCAATGACATCCGGAGAGATCATGACCATAGATGCGCCTGAGACCGAAATAGTCGACACCAACCGCATCGCCTGTGATGGTGGCGGAGCTGCCCATGGCCACCCACGGGTTTGGCTGCAGATATCCCACGAAACCGGGTTCGTGGAATGTGGGTATTGTGATAAAAAATTCGTGCATCGGAATTTTGAAAGCGACCTTAAATAGACTAGGTTCAGGGGGACGATATGAGTTTTGGTAAGGGTCACCACCTGCATCTGATTGATGGCTCGGCGTTTATTTTCCGGGCCTATCACGCGCTGCCGCCATTGACGCGGCGCTCGGACGGCTTGCCGATCGGGGCTGTGTCTGGGTTTTGCAATATGCTGTTCAAGCAGGTGGAAGAGGCCAAAGGCGATAACGCGCCAACCCATGTGGCGGTAATTTTTGATCATAAGGGCAAGACGTTTCGCAACGATATTTACGACAAATACAAAGCCAACCGCCCCCCTGCGCCGGAAGATCTGGTGCCGCAGTTTCCGCTGACACGTGATGCAACGCGGGCGTTTAACATCGCCTGCGTTGAAGTTGAGGGCTTTGAAGCCGATGATATCATCGCCACCCTTAGCTGTCGGGCGCGCGATGCAGGCGGGCGGGTGACGATCATATCTTCGGATAAGGACATGATGCAGCTGGTCGGTGGTGGCGTCGAAATGCTGGACGTCATGAAAAACCGGCGCATTGATCGTGACGGGGTATGGGAAAAATTCGGCGTTGGCCCAGAGCGCGTTGTCGATGTGCAGGCGCTGGCAGGCGATAGTGTTGACAATGTGCCCGGTGCGCCGGGGATCGGCATCAAAACAGCGGCGCTGTTGATCAATGAATATGGCGATCTGGACACGCTGCTGGAACGCGCCGGTGAAATTAAACAACCCAAGCGGCGCGAAAGCCTGCAGAGCAATCAGGACCTCATCAGGGTGTCCCGGCAATTGGTGCAGCTGGATTGCGATATGGAGTTGGATTTCGGCTTTGATGCGCTTGAGATGAAGGAACCAGAGCCAGACGCCCTATTGGCGTTTCTGGCGCTCATGGAATTTCGCACTATGTCTAAGCGGGTGGCGGACAAGCTGGGGGTTCAGGCCCCGGTGATTGTGGATACGACCGGCGCTGCTCAAAGTGCGGCGGAAGCGGTGCCGTTTGATACGGAAAAATATGAATGGGTCAAGGATGCCGCTGCGTTGCAGGTCTGGATTGACCGGATCAATGGTGCCGGGTTTGTGGCGGTGGACACCGAAACCACAGGCTTGAACGAAATGGTTGTCGATCTGGTGGGGATATCGCTGTGCGTTAAACCCGGGGAGGCCTGCTATATTCCGCTGATCCACAAAACATCTGCGGCGGATGATTTGTTTGGTTCGGGTGATCTGGCCGAAGGGCAGATGGGGGTGGATGAGGCGCTGGATATGCTGCGGCCCGTTTTGCAAGACCCGGCGGTGCTGAAAATCGGGCAAAATATGAAATATGATGCCAAGATTTTTGCGCGTTACAACGTGGCTGTGGCCCCGATTGATGACACCATGCTGATGTCATACGCAATGCATGCGGGCCTGCATAATCACGGTATGGATACACTGAGCAAACGGTATCTGGAACATGAGCCCATTCCGATTAAGCCGCTGCTTGGCAGCGGTAAGTCGGCGATTACCTTTGATCGGGTGCCGGTCGAGGATGCGGTGAAATATGCTGCTGAAGATGCCGATATTACGCTGCGGCTGTGGCAGGAATTCAAGCCAAAGTTGCACCGGGCCCGTGTGACCAAGGTTTATGAGACATTAGAACGCCCGCTGGTGCCGGTACTGGCGCGCATGGAAATGGACGGTATTCAGGTGGACCGCGATGTGCTGAGCCGTATGTCCAACACGTTTGCCCAAAAAATGGCCGGGCTAGAGGCCGAAATATATGAATTGGCCGGGGGCACATTCAATGTGGCGTCGCCCAAGCAGCTGGGGGAAATTCTGTTTGATAAAATGGAAATTCCCGGCGGTAAAAAGGGTAAAACCGGGGCTTACGCCACGGGGGCGGACATTCTGGAAGATCTGGCCGGGGAATATGAACTGCCGGCGCGGGTGTTGGACTGGCGGCAGTTGGCCAAGCTGAAATCGACCTATACGGATGCGCTACAAACCCATATTAACCCGGACACGGGCCGGGTGCACACGTCCTATTCAATTGCCGGGGCCAATACGGGGCGGCTGGCGTCCACCGATCCAAATTTGCAAAATATTCCGGTGCGCACCGAAGATGGGCGGCGCATTCGTGAAGCGTTTATCGCCGGTGAGGGTAAAGTGCTGGTGAGCTTGGACTATTCACAGATTGAACTGCGGATACTCGCGCATATCGCCGGGATCGATGCGCTGAAGGATGCGTTTAAAGCCGGGCAGGACATTCATGCGATGACGGCCAGCGAAATGTTTGATGTGCCGTTGGATCAGATGACGCCGGATATCAGACGGCAAGCCAAGGCGGTCAATTTTGGGGTGATATACGGGATTTCAGGCTTTGGGCTGGCGCGCAATCTACGCATTCCACGCAAAGAAGCGCAGGCATTTATCGATAAATATTTTGAGCGCTTCCCGGGCATACGCACCTATATGGACGACACTGTGGCCTTTGCGAAAGAGCATGAATATGTGCAAACCCTGTTTGGCCGTAAAATTCACACACCGCAAATGAACGCCAAAGGGCCACATGCGGGTTTTGCCAAACGCGCGGCGATCAATGCACCCATTCAGGGCACGGCTGCCGATGTGATCCGGCGGGCCATGGTGCGAATGCACCCGGCGATTGAAGACCTGCCCGCAAAAATGCTGTTGCAGGTGCATGATGAATTGATTTTTGAGGTCGAAGAAAGCGCGGTTGACGCGACCATCGAGCGGGTGCGCGATGTTATGGAAAATGCGGCGATGCCTGCCGTAGCGCTGGATGTGAAGTTGACGGTGGATGCAGGGCAGGGTGCGAATTGGGCCCAGGCGCATTAACTGTTTTAGTCATTCCATGGTTATTGCCGAACATAAACGGGGTAAATTGGGGTTTCGGCACCGTTTAAGCCAATTTTAGTCAAAATTCAAATTTCCAGGCGAATACTGCTTTTTTGATTAATTTTTCGCGAGTCCGGTGAAAAACCGTTTCCCGTTCAGTATTTAGGCATTGAGTTGGAGCAATCAAACCAAGTTGTTTGACTGTAAGCTGTGCTAATCTAGCAACGCAACCAGAGCGGGAGCGTTTCGAATTTGGAACCAGTATGTTTCCGTTTTCCCATGAGCAAATCACTTTCAAGTCTAAGCGGCAACGCTTTTGGCAGGCAAATATTTGCTGTGACCAAATCGTAATATTTCATGATCTGGGGTGAGATTTAAGAGTATAATTAGTGGAGATATAGTAATGTCTAAAACAATAATCAGACCAATAATATTTTTGATAGCGTTGATAGGAATTGCGGGGTGCAGCACAGCACCTGATGTGAGCCGAAGCAACGCCCCCCAATTTCAAGTAAGCGAGCGGTCCCTGTCCAGTTTTGATCTGGAATTTCGGCAGGACGTTACAGAGACCGTGAATTTTGACTTTGATCAGGTGGTTCTAAGTTCGGATGCCAAGACCTATTTGAATGAACAGGCTGAGTGGATGATTGAACATTATTTTATTAAATTCAGCGTATATGGCCACACCGATAAAGTTGGGAATATGAGCTATAATATGGACCTGGGAATGCGCCGGGCGGAAACTGTCATTGCCTATCTGGTGAGTCGCGGGGTGAACGGTGCCCGGCTGAGTGCTATGACTTCCCTTGGTGAGGAAATGCCAGTTGTTGAAACTGACCTAAGAAACCTGGAAAACCGACGGGTAACAACATTTGTTAACGGGGTGCTTGATCCAGCCCAATTGGTTGAAGGAACTTCGCCACCTGCCATACCAGTGGTTGAAGGTGTTCCACCTACCGGAAAACCGCCCATAGAAAGTAAAGAAAAGATGGATGCCGGGCGTGGCAATGGTGATGATGGCGGTGATCCGGGTGAATCTGAAGGTAGGAATAATGGCGGTGACGAAGTGTAGGCCACACGACTATGACTGAAACTTTCTGCCCGTTAACTTAGCTCAGCGGACAGAATAATAGGAAAAAACTGATTGTTCGACCATAGGCCAAACCAGTTTTTTCCATCATGGTTCCGGTTTCCCCCAATATCCACCAGCCGATAAAAGTTTTTGCGATCGATCAGCGCCCATAGGTTGGTGCGGATCAGAATATAAGGGGACGGTTCACCGGTTTCGGGGTTACGTTCCACGCGGAGCGGATTGTCGGGGCCAGCGGTGGCGGTATCGCCGACATTGGTGGTGAATGTCAGGGTTTGATCGAGGCCGGGGTTTGTAATGTCAAAATCGACGGCGACAAACGGGGCGTCATCGACGGTGATGCCAACTTTTTCCGCCGGGGTGACCAGGAAATAGTCATCGCCATCGCGGCGAATAACGCTGGAAAACAGCTTTACCAGTTCTGGGCGCCCAATGGGGGTGCCCAGATAGAACCAGGTACCATCACGCGCGATACGCATATCAAGATCGCCGCAAAACTGTGGATTCCACAGATGTACCGGTGCGGGTCCACTTTGGTTGGCTTTTTTGGCGGCCGCGGCGATGCCTTGTGCGCTTGGGGTAACGATATTTTGTCTGTTCATGTGCTTTGCCATTTGTAAGGAGAGCAATAATTCCTAATACTACCCCTGTCAAAGACTGTAGGAGAATGACAATGGCCGAGGCGTCGAACCTGGTGGCGGATATTGAAGCGCTGAGCGGAAAGTTGGCGCTTGCAAAGGCAAGTATAGCCAAACGTTTTATCGGTCAGGAACAGGTCATTGATCTGGTGTTGTCGACGCTTTTGTGTGGCGGGCACGGATTATTGATTGGGTTGCCCGGCTTGGGTAAGACCCGACTGGTGGACACGCTGTCAACGGTTATGGGGCTGGGCGGGGCGCGCATTCAGTTCACTCCGGATTTGATGCCTGCGGATATTTTAGGTTCCGAGGTGCTGGAAACCGCTGCGGATGGGGCCCGGTCATTTCGGTTTATCAAGGGGCCGATATTTTGCCAGCTGCTGATGGCGGATGAGATTAACCGAGCCTCGCCCAGAACCCAGTCGGCGTTGCTGCAAGCGATGCAGGAAAAGGTTGTCACAGTGGCCGGACAAGAGCACAGGGTTGGTATGCCATTCCATGTATTGGCAACGCAAAACCCTATAGAGCAGGAAGGCACCTACCCATTGCCCGAGGCCCAGTTGGATCGATTTTTATTGCAGATTGATGTGGACTATCCAAACCGGGATGCCGAGCGCGATATTTTGGTCGCGACAACCGGGGCGACAGAGGAGCAGGCCCATGCTGTTTTTGAGGTGTCAGAGTTGATCCGCGCGCAGGAGCTGTTGCGCCGGATGCCTGTGGGCGAGGCTGTATTAGAGCAAATTCTAAGCCTGGTACGGGCGTTCAGGCCGGATGATCCCAGCGCGTCGATGGCGGTGAAAGACAGTGTTAGTTGGGGGCCCGGCCCGCGGGCTGCACAGGCGCTGATGCTCACAGTGCGGGCGCGCGCCTTGCTGGACGGTCGGCTTGCGCCTTCACCAGATGATGTGGCGGCCATGGCGCGCCCGGTTCTAAGCCACCGAATGGCGCTGAATTTTGCCGCCCGAGCGCGTGGTGAAACATTGGCTGACCTGATCGACATGACGGTGGCGGATGTCGCCCGGGTAACTGCTGCGGCATGATCCGGTCAACTGCCCTTCGCGCCCGTGCTGAAAATCTGGCACAGAATCTGCCCGCGCTACTGGCGGATGCCGAACATTTGGCAGCAACTGTCATGTTGGGGGACCATGGGCGGCGTAGGGCCGGGTTGGGGGATGAGTTTTGGCAGTACCGTTCTGCGACCACTGGTGATGCGGCGCGGTTGATTGACTGGCGCAGATCAGCCCGATCGGACGCCAATTTTGTACAACAAAAGGAATGGCAGGCAGCCCAAAGTGTGATGCTTTGGGTGGATAGCAGTCAGTCTATGGATTTCGCCTCTGACAAGGGCCTGCCAAGCAAAGCGGATCGCGCACGTCTGTTGGCGATGGCAACGGCGATATTGTTGATCCGTGGTGGTGAGAGAGTATCACTGGCAACATTGGGACAGCCGCCCCGGCAAGGTGAATTACAACTGGCACAGATTGCGAACGGGTTGGTGGCAAAGGGGGATGGCGCTGATTATGGCAGTCCCTCTTTGGGTGCTTTGCAGGCCAATTCGCGGGCGATTTTTGTGTCTGATTTCCTAGGGGATATGGCTGCGGTGTCGCACGAGCTTAGCAGCGCTGCTGATCGTGGGATCAAGGGCGCTATGGTTCAGATATTGGACCCGCTGGAAGAAACATTTAACTTTGCAGGGCGCACAATATTTGAAAGCATGGGCCGCTCTGTTAGGCATGAAACCCTAAAAGCGTCAGAGTTACGAGTGCGCTATCAAGAGCGGTTGGCGGCCCGCAAAGGTGAACTGGCGGAATTGGCAAAGAGCACCGGTTGGCACTATAGCTGCTATCACACATCAGACCCCGCACAGGCGGCATTGTTGTGGATTTACGGCTCAGTAGAGAAAGCGCACTGATGTTCAGTTTGTTCGGCATAGGATTTGGCGCGCCGCTGCTTTTGATCGGGTTGATCGTTCTGCCTGTTCTGTGGGTGTTGCTACGTGCTGTGCCGCCCGCGCCGGTGCGGCGGCAATTTCCGGGCGTGGTGTTGCTGTTGGGCCTGCAAGATGATGACAGTCAAAGCGACAAAACACCGTGGTGGTTGCTGGTGTTGCGAACGCTGGCAATGGCGGCGGCGATCATTGGGTTTGCCGGGCCAGTATTGAACCCAACCACCGATGGGGCCGGGGAGGGGCCGGTGCTGATCGTGTTGGATGCCACTTGGGGTGACGCACGGGACTGGCAAGCACGGGTTGTGCGGATTGAAGCGCTGTTGAATGATGCCGAACGGGCTGCGCGGCTTGTGGCGATTGTAAGTTTGAGCGATCTTGCCCCGGGGGTGATCCCGTTTCAGGCAGCGGGGAACTGGCGCACGCGCCTGCCGGGAATTGCCCCCAACCCCTGGGAGCCTGACCAAGAGCTGGTTAAAGCTTGGGCAGAAAGCCTGACAGGTGAATTTGAAACGTATTGGTTGTCAGATGGGTTGCAGCGTGATGGGCAAAGGGATTTGCTGGAAAAATTGTCTGCCCATGGCGCGGTAAGGATCATTGAAAGCGATGCTCCTATATATGGGTTACGGCCTGCGGTGTTTGAAGACAGTGCAGTGAAATTGGTTGTGCAACGGGCGGCTGCGGTGGCTGCAGATACGGTGCAGGTTTTGGCCTATGGCCCTGACCCGGCGGGTATTGAACGTGTGTTGGCACAGGGGGCTGTCACATTTGACGCTGGTGCAATTTCTGGCGAGGTTCAGTTGTCTTTGCCACCTGAGCTGCGCAACAGGATCACCCGGTTTGCAGTTGATGATATCAGGTCGGCAGGGGCGGTAAGTCTGGCGGATGATGGATTGCAACGGCGCGAAGTTGCGTTGGTGGGCGGGCGATCCGAGCGTGAGGGTTTGCAACTATTGGCCCCCACCCATTTTCTGCAACAGGCGCTGGAACCGACGGCAGATCTGATTGATGGTACTATCGGTGATATTTTGCTGGCCAATCCGGACGCGATAATTCTGGCGGATGTGGCGACGCTGGCCCCTGCTGAAAGCAATGGGATCGTTGAATGGGTGGAAAAAGGCGGGTTGTTGCTGCGGTTTGCCGGGCCGCGACTGGCGGCCAGCGATGTGAGCCGTGTCGAGGAAGATATTTTGATGCCTGTGCGTTTGCGCGCTGGCGGGCGCGTTGTTGGCGGTGCGCTAAGCTGGGGTGAGCCGCGCGCGTTGCGCGCATTTCAAGAAGGATCGCCATTTTTTGGCCTGGCGATCCCTGACGACGTTCGCATCAATGCACAGGTGATGGCGGAACCCGACCCGCAATTGTCAGAGCGGGTGATTGCAGCGTTGACTGATGGCACGCCGCTGGTGACGCGAAAAAAGCTGGGACAAGGACAGGTTGTACTGTTCCATGTGACGGCAAATGCTGAATGGTCCAGCCTGCCTTTGTCTGGCCTGTTTGTGCAGATGTTAGAGCGGTTGGCCGTTTCTACGGTTTCTGCCCGTCCCGATGCCGCTGATCTGGCCGGGACAACATGGCAGGCAGCGCAGGTGCTGGATGCGTTTGGTGCGCTTAAGGATGCAGAGAACCTGGCAGGTGTCAGCGGTGATCGGCTTGCTGGGGGTGTCACGGGGCCGGGGTTGTTGCCGGGCCTTTATGCCGGGAGTGAGCGTCGGGTTGCAGTAAATGTCATTGGGTCGGATACGGTGTTGAAGGCCACGCGCTGGCCGGTTGGAACATCAGTGGAAGGGCTAAGCATACTGGTGGAAACGGCGCTGAAGGCCTGGTTGCTGGTAGCGGCGTTGCTGCTGTTGGGGATCGATGTCATTGCATCGCTTTGGATTGGCGGCAGGCTAAGGGGGGCACCGGTTGGTGCGGCCACATTGGGGCTGCTGTTGGTGTTTTCCCAGCCGGTTCCGGGTGATGCACAGGCTGACCAGTTCGCGCTGGATGCTACGGCGGATGTGGTGTTGGCCCATGTTATTACGGGTGACGCGCGGCTGGATCTGGTGGCCCATGCCGGGTTGCGCGGGTTGTCAGACGTTCTGTTCGCGCGGACGTCGATTGAACCGGCGAACCCCATTGCGATTGATCTTGAAACTGATGAACTGTCATTTTTCCCGTTTATTTACTGGCCGGTGACGCCGGGCCAGCCGGAACCATCGGCTAAGGCCTATGCCAAGCTTACCCGGTATTTGCGCACAGGCGGTATGATCCTGTTTGACACCCAGGACGCAGACATAGCCGGTTTTGGTAGTGCGGCACCCAATGGGCGCAAGCTGCAGCAATTGGCCCGTCAGCTGGACATTCCGGCGCTTGAGCCGATCCCATCGGATCATGTTCTGACGCGCGCATTTTATTTGTTGCAGGTTTTCCCCGGACGGCACAGGTCAGCCGATGTATGGGTGGAGGCCGCGCCACCGGGTGCCGAACTGGCCGAGGGCATGCCGTTTAGAAACCTAAACGATAATGTGACCCCGGTGATCATTGGTGGCAATGATTGGGCTGCTGCATGGGCGGTGGATGAAGCTGGTAGTTTGATGTTCCCTGTCGGGCGGGGCAGCACTGGCGAGCGCCAGCGTGAATTGGCGTATCGCTTTGGCATAAACCTGATCATGTACGCGCTGACCGGCAACTATAAATCGGACCAGGTGCATGTTCCGGCATTGCTGGATCGGTTGGGGCAGTAGATGCAGGGGACCGTCATATTAAGCCCATTGGTGTCCTGGCCTTTGCTGTTTGGCGCTGGCGTTTTGGTGGTGTTGATTGTGGCCTTTGCTGTTTGGCGCGGGCTGGGCGGTTGGTGGTTGCGTGGGGTGGCGTTTTTTGTGCTGCTGACGGCGCTGGCAAACCCGTCATTGCAACAGGAAAACCGCACTTCTTTAGACGATATCGTTGTATTGCTTGTGGACCGTACTGCAAGTCAGGTCATTTCTGACAGGCCGGCCCAGGTTGATGTGGCAATTGCGGCGGTTACTGAGCGTATCTCTGCGCGACCGAATACCGAGCTTAAGGTTTTGGAACTTGGCGATGCTGATGGTGATGGCGGCACATTACTGTTGTCGCGGCTGGAAAAGGGATTGGCGGAAATTCCGCAATCGCGCCTGGCTGGAGTGATCATGCTGAGCGATGGTCAGGTGCATGATCTGGCTGCTGAACCCGATATTGGGGCACCACTGCACCTGCTGCTTACAGGCCATCAGGATGATTGGGACAGGCGATTGATCGTCAAAAATGCGCCGGCATTTGCCATATTGGGCGAACCGGTTGAAATGACCGTAAGGATTGAGGATCAGGGGCTGGTTCCAGCCGGTATTAGAGCAGTAGCAACGCTCAGTATTTCGGTTGATGGGGGGGCGGCGCAATCGATCAGGTTGCCAGTTGGCGAAGATGTGAACTTTCCAATTGATGTTGCACATGGCGGCATGAATGTCATCCAATTCCAGGTAGAAACCATGCCTGGTGAACTGACAGACCGCAACAATTCCGCTGTTATTCAGATCAATGGGGTGCGCGACAGATTGCGGGTGCTTTTGGTCAGCGGAGAGCCCTATCCAGGTGGGCGAACATGGCGTAACCTATTGAAATCAGACAGTTCTGTTGATTTGGTGCATTTTACAATTTTACGCCCGCCGCAGAAACAGGATCGGGTGCCGGTGGCCGAGCTGTCACTGATAGCGTTTCCAACGCGCGAGCTGTTTCTGGATAAGGTGGATGAGTTTGATTTGATCATATTTGACCGCTACCGACGCCGTGGAATTTTGCCGGCCATCTATCTGGAAAGCGTGCGCCAATACGTTGAAGATGGCGGCGCTGTTCTGGTGGCTGCCGGGCCGGCATTTGCGTCAGCGGACAGTTTGTTTCGCTCGCCCCTGGGGCAAGTAATGCCTGCCGAGCCGACGTCACGGATAATAGAAGGTGGGTTCCAGCCAATGATTTCCGAGCTTGGTCAGAAGCACCCGGTGACCCAGGGACTGGATGAGAAGGTTAAGAAAACAGAAGAAGGCCCTGGCTGGGGCCGGTGGTTCCGTCAGGTTGAGCTGTCTGCAACGGCGGGAAACACTGTGATGACTGGCGCTGAGGAACAGCCCTTGTTGGTGCTGGATCGGGTGGGTGAAGGACGCATAGCTTTGCTGGCATCTGACCACGTTTGGCTCTGGAGCCGGGGATATGAGGGAGGTGGCCCGCAACAGGAATTGCTGCGCCGTCTGGCCCATTGGATGATGAAGGAACCCGAGCTGGAAGAAGAGGCGTTGACGGCTGTTGCCGAGGGGCAAAATATGGTGATCACCCGGCGCAGCCTGGGGGATGGCCCGCGCTCGGTTGAAGTGGTCGGCCCGGATGGCACGTTGACGGTGTTGCCGATGCAAGAGGTCGCGCCGGGGCGATTTGTGACTGAGTTTGCAGCGCCCCAGATTGGCCTGTATCGGTTGGCGCAAGCGGGCGAAGATGCCGTCATAGCGCTTGGGCCGTCATCGCCCCGGGAATTTGAGGAAACCGTGGCAACCGGGGAAAAATTGGCTGCCCATGTGCAGGCGACCCGGGGCGGCATTCTGGCGTTGGAGGCCGGGATGCCGGATATCAGAACGGTGCGGGCTGGCCGTGTTGCTGCAGGCCGTGGCTGGATTGGCATCACCCCACGCGACGCGTATTTGACGACGGATGTGACGATTGCGCCGCTGGTGCCGGCTTGGTTGCTATTGCTGCTTTCTGCGCTGCTGTCAGTTGGCGCGTGGTTGCGCGAAGGGCGCAGATAACGCAGCGCTAGCCGGGAAGGTCGACCCTAAAAAGCCCGTCAAACCAGCCGTCAATATTGTCCCGTGCCCGGATTGAAATGAACGCCGTGCCACTGGGGATGTCGACTGATCCAAGGGATCGGGTAAAGGGTTGTTCGTTGACATGGGGGTGGCCCAGAACGCGGATGCCCAGGCTGTTGCCATCGGCGTCAAGCACCTCCCATCCATCGGCGTAGTGGTCCCAACCGGTGTCCGGGTGGCTGAGCGTGACAGATATTGTCCAGCTGGTGCCCGATTGGGAAAGGCCTACGTCTTTGACTACCGGCGCATCGGCATATGCCGGAAAGGCAAGCAGGAGGGGTATCATTAGGATATGTTTCATGGGCAGAATATGTCACATCCATGGCGATAATGTCCAAACACAATAACGTCGGGTTGCGAATTTTAATAATTGGTAGTATTTTGTTACCAATACTTACGGGGGCAAAATCAAAATGGAAATGCCACGACCTGACGATCGCATTATGGCGCTAAAACCGCAGTTGGTCGCCCGGTTGCTGGCTGTGCTGCCAGCAGATGCGGTGATCCATGACCCCACTGAGACCCGCGCCTATGAATGTGATGGGCTAAGCGCCTATCGCTGCCCGCCGCTGGCTGCTGTACTGCCGCGCAGCACGGCAGAGGTGTCAGAAGTTCTGGCCATATGCCATGAAATGGGCGTGCCGGTGGTGCCGCGCGGGGCCGGAACATCGCTGTCGGGTGGGGCTTTGCCGACCGCCGATTGTGTCATACTGGGTGTGGCGCGGATGACGGATGTTTTGGAGACCGACTATGACAACCGTTTCATTCGGGTGCAGTCGGGGCGTACCAACCTGTCAGTTACCGGCGCGGTTGAAGAAAACGGGTTTTTCTATGCGCCAGATCCATCGTCACAGCTTGCCTGTGCAATAGCGGGCAACATTGCCATGAACTCCGGTGGCGCCCATTGTCTGAAATATGGCGTGACGACCAATAACCTGTTGGGGGTTACGATGGTGATGATGGATGGCAGTGTTGTGGAAATTGGCGGTGCCTACCTGGATGCCGGTGGGCTTGATCTGCTGGGGCTGATCTGTGGCTCAGAGGGGCAGCTTGGGGTTGTGACCGAGGCGGTGCTGAAAATAGTGCCCAAACCGGAAGGGGCGCGCCCGATGTTGATTGGGTTTGATGCAAATGAGGTGGCAGGGGCCTGTGTATCAGACATCATACGCGCCGGAATATTGCCTGTGGCGATCGAATTTATGGATCGTCCCTGCATTCGAATTACCGAAGAGTTCGCCAAAGCCGGCTATCCCGATTGTGAAGCGATGCTGATTGTAGAGGTCGAAGGATCAGAGGCGGAAATAGACGCGCAATTGGCGCGCATCAGTGCGATTGCACAAAAGCATAACCCTGTCGCTATGCGGATTTCCAAATCAGCGGATGAAAGTGCTCGCATCTGGTTGGGGCGAAAATCGGCATTTGGTGCCATGGGGCAGATCAATGATTACATGTGTCTGGATGGCACGATCCCGGTTTCTGAACTGCCGGGCGTTTTGAAGCGGATTGCAGAGCTGTCCAAGCAGTTTGGCCTGGATGTGGCGAATGTGTTTCATGCGGGGGACGGTAATATGCACCCACTGATCTTGTATGATGCCAACAAACCGGGCGATCTGGAAACCTGCGAGGCCTTTGGGGCGGAAATTCTAAAGCTGTGTGTGGACGTCGGTGGCTGTTTGACTGGAGAACATGGTGTTGGCATTGAAAAGCGCGACCTGATGGGGTGTCAGTTTTCGGCGCTGGACCTTGAGGCGCAGATGGCGGTGAAGGATGTGTTTGATCCGGCTTGGTTGCTGAACCCTGCGAAGGTATTTCCACTTGAAGCAACGCAGTTGCGCCGGGCTGGTGATGGCAGTGGGCGTTGAAAAACCAGGGGGCTGCCTGCCCCCTGACCCCCGAAGATACTATAGGAACAAAGATGGGTATAGCTGTGCTGACACCTGAAAGCGAAGCGGAATTGGCTGAGGTGGTGGCCCGGGCGACCGGCCCTTTGGTGGTGCAGGGGGGCGGTACGCGGATGCTCGCTTTGTCAGGGCAGGTGTTATCAACCGCTGGGCTGAGCGGGGTCACCCGTTATGATCCCGGCGCGTTGACCATAGTTGCGCAAGCCGGAACACCGGTGGCGCAGATCGAAGCCACGCTGGATGCTGAGGGTCAGCGGCTGGCGTTTGAGCCGATGGATCACCGGGTTTTGCTGGGCCGTACTGGTGAACCAACTATTGGCGGTGTTGTGGTCGGCAATGTGTCGGGGCCGCGACGGGTGGCTGTTGGGGCGTGCAGGGATTTTTTGTTGGGGGTGCGGTTCGTTGATGGGCAGGGCCGCATCATCAAAAACGGCGGGCGGGTGATGAAGAATGTTACCGGCTATGATTTGACCAAGCTTATGGCAGGGAGCTTTGGCACATTGGGGGTGTTGAGCGAGGTGTCGTTGAAAGTACTGCCCAAGCCAGATGTGACGGAGAGTTTGATGCTGTATTGGGCAAAAGAGAGCGCCAGCGATCACGACGCGGTGCGGGCGATGTCGGTGGCGCTTGGATCACCCTATGAGGTGACTGGGGCGGTGCATTTCACACAAACAGATGTAGGCTGGCCGATAACCATCATACGTGTTGAAGGGACGCAGGCGTCGGTGACTTACCGGCTTGGGAAGTTGCGTGAATTGCTGGCTGGGTTGGGGGATGTTGTTCTGGTGAGCGACCCTGACAAGGTGGCAGTACAGTGGAGATCAATCCGGGACGTTGAAGAGTGGGCAGGGAGTGGTGAGGATATCTGGCGGATTTCGGTAAAGCCGACAGATGCACCCGGTATCGTAGCCAAAATGCCAGACGGGACCCGGGTTAGGTATGATTGGGGTGGTGGGTTGATTTGGGCGGCCTGTGATCAGGGGACAGATCTGCGCACAGAAATCGGCGGTTTTTCCGGCCATGCAACGCTTGTTCATACCCTGCGTGATGGCCCATTGGGCTTTAGCCGGCTCCAGCCAGAGCCAGCCCAGATCGCCGCAATAACTACCGGGTTGCGACAAAAATTTGATCCGCGTGGGATATTGAACCCTGGCTTGATGGGGCCCTGATATGAAAACAAATTTCACCCCAGAGCAGTTGCGTGACCCTGCTATTGCCCAAGCCAATGACATATTGCGCGCCTGTGTGCATTGCGGGTTTTGCACGGCGACTTGCCCAACCTACCAGGTGCTGGGGGACGAATTGGACAGCCCGCGCGGCCGGATATATCTGATCAAGGATATGCTGGAAAACAACCGCCCTGCGGATTCAAAAACAGTCAAGCATATTGACCGCTGCCTAAGTTGCCTGGCCTGCATGACCACATGCCCATCCGGGGTGAATTATATGCATCTTTTGGATCACGCGCGGGTGCATATTGAAAAGACCTACAGGCGGCCGGTATTTGAACGAATATTGCGATGGGTTCTTGCCGCCATATTGCCCTATCCCGGCCGGTTTCGGCTGGCGCTGGTGGCAGCAAAGATAGCCCGCCCGTTTCGGGCGTTGGTGCCGGATCGGCGGCTGCGCGCAATGCTGGAAATGGCGCCAAAGCATATTCCGCCGGTCAGTCGCCGCGATGATCCGCAGGTGTTTTTGGCCAAAGGTGCGCGAAAAATGCGCGTTGCCCTGCTGACGGGGTGCGCGCAAAAGGCGCTGAACACTAACATCAATGATGCCACTATTCGGCTACTGACACGGTTGGGATGCGATGTTGTGGTCGCCCGCGGAATGGGGTGTTGTGGCGCATTGGTACACCACATGGGGCAAGAGGATAACGCCCATGCGGCGGCTGCCAAAAACATCGCGGCTTGGATGGCTGAGGTGCAGGGCGACGGTTTGGACGCGGTGGTGATCAACGCTTCTGGCTGTGGCACCACGGTCAAAGATTATAGGCATATGTTGCGCAACACCGCGTTGGCACAGGATGCTGTTTTGGTTTCGGGCATGGCGATGGATATCACCGAGATTCTGGGAAAACTAGAGCTGCCGCAAGCGGATATGGGAATGCGCGTGGCCTATCACGGGGCGTGTTCGTTGCAACATGGGCAGCAGATAAAACTATTGCCCAAGGAATTATTGAAACAGGCCGGATTTGAGGTTGTGGAACCAGCGGATTCACATTTGTGTTGCGGTTCTGCGGGAACATATAACCTGCTGCAACCAGAGATTTCGGCGACCTTAAAATCGCGGAAGGTTACGGCTTTGGAAGCTACTGAACCCCAGGTTATCGCCGCTGGAAATATCGGCTGTATGGTGCAAATTGCAAGCGGATCTGATGTGCCTGTGGTGCATATAGTTGAACTATTGGACTGGGCCACAGGCGGGCCCACGCCCCGTTCTTTGCCCACAGTCAGGCCATAATTCCGCCTGAACATGCCGATACCACATATCTGATATTTATGAGGGCGCGCATGGTGAAATCTTGGTTCATGGCGGTGATGTTGACGTTGGTTTCGTCGACGGGCTCTGCTGCGGATAATTCAGATTTACGTTCATTGATGACCATCGGCGACAATCGCGGCTGGGAAGCTGTGGGGCGGCTTAACTTTGCAGGCCAGTCATATTGCACCGGTGCGTTGATCGCGCCTGACCTTGTGCTGACGGCGGCCCATTGCCTGTATGACCGGGTAAGCGGCTATCGCTACAAGTCAAATGAAATTGAGTTTCTGGCAGGATGGCGCAACGGGCGGGCCGATGCGCGGGGGCAGGTTTCCCATGTCATCGCTCATCCTGATTTTGAGTTCACAAGCGACGATCAAACCGTCAGAATTGCCAATGACCTCGCGCTTCTAAAGCTGACACAACCCATCAGAGCCCCATCGGTGAAGCCGTTCGAAACTGACGGCATGCCGCGAAAAGGCGCTGATGTTGGTGTTGTATCCTATGGCCGCGGACGGGCTGATACACCTTCAATCCAGGAAGTATGCCAAGTATTGGCACGGCGTTCTGGAACCTTGGTCATGTCCTGTGATGTTGAACATGGGTCCTCTGGGGCACCGGTTTTCATAATTGGCGAAGATGGTGTGGCGCGCATTGTATCGGTTATTGTCGCCAAGGCCCAAGTCAGTGGCCGGGAAGTGGCGCTTGGGACCAATATGCAAAAACCGCTGCAAGACTTGATGGCTTTGGTTGCCCATTCTGAAGCCGTGGAATCTGAGCCTGTCGTAACTGTTAGGGTTTTACGATTGAGTGATACCAACGGTAATAGCGGCGCAAAATTTGTGCGGCCATAAGGGGGTATTGGGATGAGTTCATTGCAAAGAATTGGCGCGCTTTTGTGTGTGCTAGTGTGCGCCTCGGCGGCAGTTGCACAGGACACGAAATTGCAAAGCCTGGACACCTGGGGCCTAAGCCGCGGCTGGGAAGGGGTGGGATTGCTGGATATTGCTGGTCGGGCCACCTGTACCGGGGTGATGATCCGGCCGGATCTGGTGTTGACGGCGGCCCATTGCCTGTTTGACAGCAACACTGGTCGTCTGACCCAACCGCATCTGGTGGAATTCAGGGCTGGTTGGCGCGATGGCAAATCCATTGCGTTACGGATGGGAAAAGCTGCGATTATTCATTCACAATACGTTACAAGCGGGCGACCCACAGGTGACAAGGTTAGAAATGATGTGGCGCTGTTGCAGTTGGCCACGCCGATACAGGCCACCCATGCCAACCCGTTTCGATCTGATGGTGGGGTCAGGCCAGGACAGAAAGTGAGCGTTGTTTCTTACGGAGCCGGACGAAATGACGCCCCTTCGCGACAAAAGGCATGCGATGTTCTGGATACGTCAGAGGGCTTGGTTGTGATGTCTTGTGATGTGGTGCCCGGGTCCTCAGGGGCGCCGGTATTTGCCAACCGGGACGGCCATCAAAGAATTGTCTCTTTGGTGTCGGCGCTTGGACATGTCAACGGACGGCAAGTGTCATATGGGATGGATATTCGTCAACCACTTGCAGAAATCCTAAAGGATTTTCAGGCGGGCCGTGGGGTTTACCCCGTAAAATCACTGGGTGCGCGCCGAATTACCATAGGTGACAACAATTCAACGGGCAGTGCCAAGTTCGTTAAGCCGTAAATTGTAGGGGTTGAAGTCCTGTTTTGGGGTTCTTACCTGATAATTGCAGGTGCTGGAAACGGGCCTGACATTGACCGCCTGTCCCATAGTGGAAGGCATTAAATCGGTATCGCTTTATAGGAGGATAACCCATGCGAGGATTTGATTTTGCACCCCTACACCGTGCGTCTGTAGGATTTGACCAGATAGCTGACCTGATGGACCGGGTTTTGACAAATGATGTCGCCCAACCCAGCTATCCACCATATAACATAGAAAAAATCGGCGAAGATGGATGGCGAATTTCTATTGCCGTGGCCGGGTTTTCGGAAACGGAACTGGATGTTGAAGTTCGTGAAAATTCACTGGTTGTGAAGGCTAAGAAGGCCAAGGAAGACGCGGAAAAAGCCTATTTGCACCGAGGTATTGCGACGCGTGCATTTGAACGCCGGTTCCATTTGGCAGACCATGTGCGTGTTGTTGGTGCCAGCCATGCTGATGGCATGCTGAACATTGATCTGCACCGCGAAGTGCCTGAAGCATTAAGGCCGCGCCGGATTGAAATTACGACAGCCGACACGCTGGATGCCAAGCCTTTACAGGCAAAAGCCAAAAAGTAAGCAGCGATACAATCAAGACAATCGGGGGCAATTGATGCGAATTGCCCCCGTATTTTAACTAACATGTCTGGTTTTCGTTGATCGGTTACCATTCGCCGCCTACGGTTTGCTGGTTCGACAAGTAGTGGAGCCTGGCATGCGCAATATTCTGGTAGCAATTTTCGTTTTCTGGTCAGCTTTACCTGTCAGCGGTCAGGCCCTGTTGCGGACGGACACCCCAGCCTGGGTGGATATAGCAGAGGTGCCAGTCATGGCGTCAGAGCTGTATCGCCATGTGGATGGTGGTGAAAATTTTCTACTGGTTGATCGGCAGGTGCGCTGGGTTGGTAATGTGCGTGAAATCTATATTCGCGTTGCGACCGAGGCGGTAAATCGTAATGGGTTGGAATCTATAGCGACAATTTCACGGGACTTTGATCCAAACATTGATAGCCTGACATTGGTCAGGCTTGATATTGTACGTGATGGGGTTCGCACCGATCTGCGCGACAATGTGGTTGAGAATATCATTCGCCGTGAGACACGGCTTGAACAGGGCATTCTTGATGGTTCACTTACTGCCCATATATCGGTGCCTTCCGTTAGGGTTGGTGACATTGTCGATGCAGCCTTTGTCTGGCGTTCAGAGGAATATTTTGCCGGACATAACTTTTCTGGCCGGTATCAGTTGGAATATGCAATCCCCGTCGCATTGAACCGGCTTATTGTACATCAGCCAGAAAACCAGATGTTACACTTGGGGGAAACGCCTGAAAATGTGGAATTCAAGGAAACTCAACAATCTGGCAGCAGGCGCTATGAATGGATCGCCCGCAATCAACAGCCACAACTGATAGATGATAACACACCGGCAGAATATGATCCCTGGGCGGCGGTTGAATATTCAGCGTTTGATGATTGGTCTGATGTGGCCGCCCCCTTGGTCGAATACTATAACCAAGCATACTCTGTACCCAAGATGTGGCGTGGCCAGGTGGATGAAATTGCTCGTACGCATGACACGCCCGAAGCCCGCGCCTTTGCAGCACTGCGTCTGGTTCAGGACAATATCCGATATGTAGGAATGGAAGTCGGCGCAGGCGGATATTTTGCCCGCAGCCCGGAATCCGTGGTGGAAAACGCGTTTGGCGATTGTAAGGACAAGTCGCTGCTACTGACAACGATCCTGCGAGATTTGGGTGTTGATGCGACAGTGGCATTGGTCAGTCTGGATCAGGGTTACGGGGTGGTGAACCGGCTGCCCAGTACGCAACCATTTGATCACATGATTGTCGGCGCTAAGTTGGACAGCGGGATGTTCTGGATGGACCCGACGGCGTCCTATCAGGGCGGCGGCAAAGATACCGCCACCGAGCCTGATTATGGTTATGTTTTGCCGATGGATGCTTCGGGCCCAGGTTTGGTTGAGATTTCGGCAAATAAAACACCGCGGCACAGCCGGGAAATGACCGAAAACTTTTGGTTCACATTTGCGGGCGCGTTCCTAAGTGTTGAAACAGAGTTTCTGGGCGAAAGTGCAAATTGGCAGCGCGATTATTGGGCCGCGACGTCGGTCGAGAATATCAAAACTGAATATTTGACATATTACGCGCGTAACTATCCCGGTATCCAAGCCGTTGCGCCGCCAAAAATGGTCGATGATCGGGATGCAAACAGGATCAGCGTCACAGAGACCTATTTGATCCCCCGTGCAAGGTTGATGGAGCTGGAATTGTTGACCGACTTCCCGTTCATCTCAGCCAATAGTTACGACAGTTATCCCGACCTGATAATTGGCGAGCGCCGTGATCCACTGGCGGTCCAACATTCACAGAAACTGGTTCACAAAATTCGTGTGCGCAATGCGCCAATTGAATTTGAAGCGCCTGATACGTCTGGCATTGGCGGCCCCGCCTTTGATCAAAGCTTCACGGCCAAGGCCTGGGAAGGTGGGAACATGGACCTGACCTGGAGCTATCAAAGCCGGGCGCGGACTGTGCCTGCCAAAGACGTAGGTCAGGTTGTAAGGGATGCACAAGCCGCCCGGGATAATGCCGCTTATAGCTGGGATATGCGCATCGATGTTAACTAACCCGCTAGTCGGGTAACGAAATATGCAGCGGGGTGTCCGGCCCAGTCGTCGTGATCCGACTGGGCTGGTTCATCTTATTGGTGTGACAGACTTTGGGCCAGACGCATCAGGCTGACAGCTTCGCGCCGATAGCCGTAAGGGTCATCACCAAGAGCGCCATTTGCAAGATCTATCGCCTGCCCCCAGGACCAGTGGCCCAGGTAATCAGACCCGCGTAGCAACTGGCCAAAACCGGCAATGGCGGTGGCAAACAGGGCATCTGGCCCGGCGCTTGTCAGTGAGTTTATGATCGGGGTTTCAAGCAGGTGGCTGTTTGCCTCACCGGGGTTTTTGTAACGCAATCGCAGAAAGCCCAGTTCATCCGATGTTTCAATGGCAGTTGTCTTGCCGCCATATCGCAGCGGATCATTCAGCACCGCCTGTGACCCGATGGGCGTGATTTCATATAGCGCAGTGACAGAATGACCGGCACCAATGTCGCCTGCATCGACCCTGTCATTGTTGAAATCTTCCCGGGCCAGCGCCCGGGTTTCATAGCCAATTAGGCGATACTCGGCGACGGTGGCGGGGTTGAACTCAACCTGTATCTTAACGTCCCCAGCGATGGGAAACAGCGCGCCTGACAATTGATCGACCAGCACCTTTTGTGCCTCATTCAATGTATCGATATAGGCGGCGGTGCCGTTACCGTTTTGGGCAAGTGCCTGCATCGTGGCGTCATCCAGATTGCCGCGCCCAAAGCCAAGTACTGACAGATAGGTGCCTGTGTCCCGCTTGTCGGCGATGAAATCTTGCAATGCATCGGGATTGGAAATTCCCACATTAAAATCACCATCTGTGGCCAGGATGACGCGGGTGACTTCTCCATCTGTGCCCATGGATTGTGCTACTGAATATGCTTGTTGTAACCCGGCCTGCCCGGCTGTTGATCCACCAGATGCCAAATTTTCCAACGCCATTAGAATTGTTGCGCGCTCGGATGCGGGCGTCGGTTCCAACACCTGACCGGCACTGCCCGCATAGGTGACAATGGCCACTTGATCGGTTGGGCGTAATTGGCCCAACATCAATTTAAAGCTTTGTTTTAGCAGAGGTAATTTATTAGCATCCTGCATCGAACCCGAAGTATCGACCAGGAAAACCAGGTTAAGGGCCGGGCGGGTTTCAATGGCAGGCATTTGGCCTTGCAGGGCGATATGCACCAGCTGGGTGTTGGCATTCCAAGGGGTTCCCGTAACAGTTACGGTTTGTGAAAACGGTGCATCATCTGCGGTCGGGGCGGCATAGTCATAGGGGAAATAATTGATCATCTCTTCAATCCGCACAGCATCTGCCGGGGGCAGGTAGCCGGCCATGAGGGACGATCGTATGACAGCGTAGGCGGCTGTATCCACGTCAACTGAAAATGTTGAAACCGGGTCTTGGGTCGTGATCTTTAACGATGCAGCGGGTTCGTTGGCGAAGGCTTCGGCGTCGGGTTCCGCGTAGTCTGAGCTTTCGATTTCAAGAGTCCGGACCGAAGCCGGTGAGGGGGCGGTAAGGCCGGCAAAATCATCGCTTTCTTGGCTTTGAATTCTTGAAAGATGAGCGCTTTTATCTTCTTTAGATTCAAAGACTTGGCTTGGTATGTCCGGGCTCTGCCTATCGGCCAGCTCCATAAGCGGTGCTTGTGATTCAAGGGCGATGTCATCAGCTCTTTCGCGTCCGGTGTCATCGGTTTGGGGTTGTGTTGAGGGTGCTGTCTGAATGGGTTTATTGTCACTTTGGGGTGTCAAAACCGGGGATAATAAATCGCGATTTTGAGGAAAATAGATGAATAGGCCAAAGGCGACAAGGGCGGTTGTGGCGGTCAAGGCACCGCGGCTGGAAAGGGATTTAAACATTCTTGCTACTCCTGAAATAAGCCACCCGATTGGGGGGCGATCAGATGTAGGACGTGTGGCAGCGCGCGATCCTTGGAGAGTTTCAAAATTTTTCTGGGCAAGTTCCAGGTTTTGGGCGCGGCTTTCAGCTGACGGGCCGGGCGTGGCGAAACCCATGGCGGCCTTTAATCTGTCCAGTTCGTCGGTCATGAACGTGCCTCCTTTTCGGCAAGTGCGCGCAGGTGCTTTTTGGCTTGGGACATGCGCCAGCTTATGGTTCCTTCGCTGACGCCCAGCACTTTTCCGGCTTCAGCATGGGTCAGTTCATCCTCTAATAACAGGGCTATTGTGTCGCGTAACTCATTGGAAAGCGACGACATTACATTTGACAACCAGTCGGATTGATCCTGCCCCTGAGCAATAACGGCGCGGCGGTTGATTTCCCAACTGCCCCACCCGTCAGCGGCGCGGCTGCGGGTGGCGGCGCGGCGTCGGCGGTCATGTGCAGCATTGACCACTACCCGGTAGGCCCATGTGGTAAAGCGCGCCTCGCTCCGGTAATTGACCAGCTTGGCGGGCAGGGCCGCGCAGACATCCTGGGTGATATCTTCGGCGTCTGTGCGGTTTCCGGTCAGCCGGAATGCTAGATTGAAAAGATCATCATAGCGCCGTGCCAGAAGCGCCGCAAACGCATCGCGGTCACCGCCTGCGGCGGCCAGTGCCAGATCTTCGTCGCTCGTTTTCATGCGCATCACAGTTGTATGACGGATGGGCGGGGTCAATCCTTGGAAAAACTTTGGCATTGGCCAAAATTTACGATTATTCGCAGGATAATCGCGAAGGCTAAACCGACGTACAGATATATTTCAATTCCAGATAGTCATCCATGCCATGGTGCGAGCCTTCGCGCCCCAGCCCGGATTGTTTGACGCCGCCAAACGGGGCGACTTCGGTTGAGATCAGGCCGGTGTTGACGCCGACCATGCCGTATTCAAGGGCTTCCTGCACGCGGATCACCCGGGACAGGTCGTTGGAATAAAAATACGCAGCAAGGCCGAATATGGTGTCATTGGCCAATTCAATCGCTTGCTCTTCGGTGTCAAATTTGAACAGCGGAGCCAGGGGGCCAAAGGTTTCATCGCTGGCAAACGCCATGTCACGGGTGGCGCCGGTGATGACGGTGGGCTCAAAATATGTGCCCCCCAGCGCATGGCGTTTGCCGCCCGTGGTGACGGTGGCACCTTTGGACAGTGCGTCGGCGATGTGATCTTCGACCTTTTGAACCGCGGCTTCGCTAATCAAGGGGCCAACATTGGTGCCGCCTTGCATGCCGTCGCCAACAACCATGCTTTCTGCCGATGCTTTCAGTTTCGCGGCGAAGGTATTATAGACCCCCGCCTGCACAAAAATACGGTTGGCGCAGACACAGGTTTGGCCATTGTTGCGGTACTTGGCGATCATCGCGCCCTCAACTGCCTTGTCCAGATCGGCGTCGTCAAAGACAATGAACGGGGCGTTGCCGCCCAGCTCCATTGAACATTTCATGACGCTGTCAGCGGCTTGGCGCAGTAATATGCGGCCAACATTGGTGGAACCGGTAAAGGACAGTTTGCGTACATGTGGGTTTTCGCAGAATTCTTTGCCGATGTCAGAGGCATGGGTGGAGGGGATAATGGATAACACACCTTTAGGTACGCCGGCACGCTGGGCCAACACCCCAAGGGCCAGGGCGGAAAGCGGTGTCAGTTCGGAAGGGCGCGCCACAAAGGTGCACCCAGCAGCCAGTGCCGGGCCAACTTTCCGGGTGATCATAGCGTTGGGAAAATTCCATGGGGTGATAGAGGCGGCGACACCAATGGGTTGCTTGATTACCGTGATGCGTTTGTCGCGAAGATGACCGGGGATGGTTTCGCCGTAGACGCGCTTGGCCTCTTCGGCGAACCATTCTACGAAAGACGCGCCATAAAGAATTTCACCGCGCGCTTCGGTCAGCGGTTTGCCCATTTCCGTTGTAAGGATAGCCGCCAGATCGTTGGCATTTGCCACGATCAGGTCATACCAGTTTCGAAGGGTCACAGCACGTTCTTTGCCGGTCTTTGCTGCCCAATCCGGCTGCGCGAGATATGCCGCATCAATGGCGCGCCCGCATTCGGCACGGGTTAAGTTGGCCACCCTAGCGATGGTATGGCCATGCGCTGGGTTGGTGACAGCAAATGTTTCGCCGTTGTCGGCATCTACCCAATCCCCGGCAACGAAAGCTTTGGAAACCAAAAGGGTAGGATCAGTCAGGCGGCCCGCCAGATCAGTTGCGGATTGGGACATTGGGGTTTCCTTTTTGGCCCATAGGCAATGTGAATTTGGCCCGTTATATCTGGAATGCACACAAAAGGAAGCACATGGACCCCAACGCCGCCTATGCAAATGCTGCATATATTAAACACGCTGAGAGTTTTCCACTAAAATGGCAGCAGCAGGCGCAAAACTGGCGTGAGCATGCAAATGCGCGGCTAGATATTCCCTATGGTCCGGACGCACGCCAGAAATTGGATTTGTTCCTACCAAAGCAACGGCCAAAGGGTTTGGCGATGTTCATCCATGGCGGGTATTGGCAGGCATTCGGGCGCAAGGATTGGTCGCATCTGGCGGCTGGATGCGTGGCGCGGGGCTGGGCGGTGGCGGTTCCGTCCTACCGTCTGGCACCGGATGTGCGCATTGCTGACATTACACAGGATATCGTCGCAGCACTTGAGATGGCGGCAGGAATGATTGCCGGGCCCATTGCGGTGACGGGCCATTCCGCGGGCGGGCATTTGTCTGCCCGGATGGTTTGTGATGGGGTTGGTTTGGCACCTGGGGTTCAGGGGCGCATTGCACGTGTTGCACCAATATCACCGGTGGCGGATTTGCGTCCCCTGCTGGGGTTGGATATGAACGAAGTTTTGCGGCTGGATGACGCCGAGGCGGCCGCGGAAAGCCCGGTATTGTGCGCACCCGTGGCGAAAGTTGGCGTTGACGTCTGGGTGGGTGCCAATGAGCGCCCGGTGTTTATTGAGCAGGCAGGCTGGTTGGCTGATGCCTGGGATGGGGCGCTGTATATAGAGCCGGGCAAGCACCATTTTGATGTAATAGATGCGCTTGCCGACCCAAAAAGTGCCCTAGTGGCAAGGCTTTTGGGCGAAAATCGGGTGACCGGGTGATGAAAAATGCGTTAAGAACCCCCATATAATGACCTAACGATAGAAAAAGCAGGGAGTATTCATGGCCGATTTTGGTGCACAGATTAAGGAAAGTCAGGGCCAGGTGGCCGCTGCCCAATCAAAAATTTCAGAGCTGAGCAACCGGATAGAAACCGCGCGGGTCAAGCTGGAGGCGGGCGATGATATCCAGATTGATATCGAAAACGCGACGCTGGACGATGTGCATGCACATACCGAGCTGATGAATGCCAATATTGCCGAGCTGATTATGGGCCTGGATGATGTGACCACTGGGTTCTCAAAAGACTTTGATGAAATGCGCAATAAGACCGGCTGGGAAAGTTTTGTCGGGGTATTTTCTGGGGCCAAGGCGGACAGCATGCGCCAGGAACGGATGCGCACGGCGTCGATTGACGACAAGTTGCAGGACTTGATTGGAAAATCAGATGTGATCGTCAAGCTGCTTGAAGGGCAGCTGGCGATGTTGAATGAGCAGAAGGAAAGCGTTGGCACCAATCTGACGTCGACGCTGGATGAGCGCGAAGCCACGGTGGGAACACTGGAAGGGTTGCGCGCGACTATTCTGGCGATGGACCCAAAGATCATCGCGCTTGAAGGTAAAATCTCTGTCGAACAGGACGCGGCGGCGCGCACCAAGCTGGAAAGCGCGCTGGCGGCGTTGAATTCAGAATACAATGAAAATGTTCAGCAGGAACAGGTGATGCTGGCGAAATCTCAGACGCTGGAGCGCTACATCGAAAAGGGCAAAACCTGGACCGATAGTTTGCAAAATCAGGCGGCGACGCAGATGGTTCTGATCAACAAGCTGCAGACAGATACCAAGCAACGGGTGGTGTTGTATGACGCGCTGTCCAAGTCGCTGAAAACCGCGCAGCAACAGGATGTGGCCCATAAGATCAATGAAATTGGTGTGCAGACTGACCAAAAGGCGCAGGCGGCGATGGCCGGGATCGGGTCGGCCACCAACACCCGCATGGCCGAAATGATGGAAGCCCATGAGGATCACATGGTGTTTGCCCGCAAGGTGTTGGAGCAGAAAGCCAAGGCGGATGAGCGGTTCGCGCGGCGGTTCCAGCAGATTGTCGAGAAGCATGACAAGAATCTGTATGGGACATGATTTGTCAGGCAGAAAACTGTTTGACGCTTGGCCTTCGAGTTGGGCGATTTTGTTTTTACAAGGCGGTCTTTTGATCCTGTTTTATTTGTTAATGGGATCAATGACAAACATGCCGATGGCGCCCTTTGCCGGATTGAGCCTGTACTATTGGATCAGTCGCGCTTGGCACCTAGGGACAAAAAATGAGTCAAAATAGCGGATCAAAGATAAACGCCAATCTGTCCCGCGACCATGTGGGCCTGAGCGACACCTTCGCGGCGCGGCGGTATTTCCGCAAGTTTGAGCGGATCACCGGGCATCTGGATGAGGTGATCGCGACGATGGGCGAAGAGCGGCGGTTGTCGCGCGAAGATGTGTCGGTGATCACCAGCTATGTGGCAGGTATCGGGCGGACGTTTCAGGCGTTGTCGATGAAATACCTGATGATCGGGCGGGGGGCTGGCGCGGGTTTTGGCGGGATGGCGTTTGACGCCGTGGAAAGCGGGTTTCCGGTGTTTCGCGAGCTGATGACCATGGCCAATGACGCATTACAGGGGGAAAAGCACCTGCGCGGTACCATGTCAGAGGCCGATCTGAAAAGCGAGATGGTGGGCGCAATTGTCGGTGATCTGGCAGTCCCGACAAAGCTACAATACGCCCTAAGCCAGCGGCTGTATTATGAGGAACTTTTGACCGGCGATCTGTTCTGGGCACAAAATGATCCGCAGGCGATATGGCAAGGCGAAGCGGGCAAGGGGCGCCGACGCTATCTGGTGCATTGGGCGGTCTATGACAGCCAGATCAACCTGCCGACGATTTACCTGCTGGAACTAGAAGATACCGGGCGCACGGCGCTGCCAAAGGACCAACACCGTTGGCCCGAGGCGCAAGCGCATCTGATGGCGCAATCGGTGGCCGGGCTAAAATTGCTGACCATTGCCCAGGGGTTCGACGGGGATTTTGACGATCTGCACCCGAAACGGTTACGCCGTATCCATGTGGGGCCGATGTATTCCAGCGCGTTTACCAAACAATCCGGGCCGATCCGCGAAGTGTTGGAGGGGGCAAATGCGCCGACGGGCGAAGATTGGACATTGGCCTGGACGCTGGAAGAGCTGGAAAGCGAGCGGGTGGAAAGTGTGAAAAGCGGTTGGTTCAGTAAAGCTGAGCGTGAAATATTTGCGTTAGACCCTTTCGCCGGGCGCGGTGTGGATACCGGGGCGACGCGCACTGTGCGCTCGGTAATTATGCCCGAGCGGCCTTATCAGGTGTTGGCGGAAATGGATCCGCCGGGGTTTGGTGATGTGCGTAAGTTCGTGGTGAGCAAGGCAGGGCGGGTTGTGAGCTATCGGTAGGGTATTGATTGCGACGAAGGCCGGAGCCTCCGGCGGGGATATTTTTGAAAAGAAGAAGTTGTAAGGGTATTTAGATGAACATTCCGGTTGATCAGATGGAGCTTCGTGAGGAAGAGATCGTCAAACATTACGCGGCGGCGGCGGCGATGCTAAAGGGCGTTGATCATACGCCACGGGTGGCGAAAGCGCGGGATGTTTCTAAGGCTGCTAAGTCGCCTGGTATCGCCCGCACGCGGCGGTTTCGGTCAACCACACCGGGTTTGGCGGGGCGATCGACGGCGCGGCCAGAAGGCGTGCGGCTGATTGATCGGATTGAGGCGTCTGACGGCGATGATCCATTGGTATCCCCGGTGCAGGCGACCGTGGTGCAGGCGTTGCGCCGGGCGTTAGCGATAGGGCTGGCTGTGGGCGAAGGGTATGCCGAGCAGACCGGGTTGGCGGAGTTGAAGCGCGAGAACCTTGAGGGGCGGTTGGCCAAGGGGAAAACGGCGGAATTTTCGGAATTGCTGGCAGGGGAAGCGTTGGCCGGGATGTACACGTTTGCCAATGCGCTGGCGTTTTTACTGGCGTCTTCTGGCAGTGAGGTTTCGGTTGAAATTGGTGGGGTTGAGGAGGTTCTGACGGATAACCTGCAACTGGCCTTGCATGGCTGTTTGTGGGAGTTGGATCAGGAATTGGAAAGCTTTGCCAGTAATGAGGCGCGGTTGGTGGCCACAGCACTGGCCTATGCTGAGCAACTGATGGACAAGGTGGCGTTGCGGGCCACGGATGCACCGCGGTTGGGGGCGTTTTCTGGCGCGCGGTATCATGTAGAGGCGGATGATCTGACCATTGCCGGGTTCACACCTACACGGCGGGGCAAGACTGGTTCTTTGATCATGAGCTTTAAAAAGCCAGAGCAGGTGGTGGGCAACCACATCGCCAAATATCAGGCGATGAAGCTGTCCAAGATGCTGATGGCATACGATTTTGAGCGTAAGCTGAACCCGTTTGCCGAGATGGGCGGATTTATCTTTACCTTCATGGGCGACGGGTTGCCCGGCACCGGCAAGACGCTGATGATCCAGATGATGGCGGGGATGATCAATGATTACTGCAAAGTCGCGGACTATCCGTTCCGGTATCAGAACTTTTCCATTGACCAGATCGACAGTTATCAGGGCAAATCCGGGCAGAATGCCAAGGGGTTTATCACGTCAGTGATGGACCCGAATGTGATCGGGTTTGGCACGATTGATGACATTGATCAGGTCGCTGGGAAACGCGGCGATCGGCAAAGCTCGGCCGGGCAACAGGAAGTCACGGCGGTACTGATGGAGGCGTTCGCCGGGGCCAATACGGTGGTGCGTGGCAATTGCACGTTTGGGATGTTTTCCAATTACCCTGAGAATGTTGATGACGCTTTGCGCCAGCGGGCGGGGGCGCGGTTTTTGGTGGATGGTCCGCAGACGCGCGAGGATTATATCGACATCCTGCACCTGCTGCTGGGCAAGAACCACGACATCGCGCTGGGGGACCATGAGCTGTTCGCCGCGCAGGAGATTAAGAAGGCGGTTGCCGCATCATTTGACGGTT
>JAZGFB010000043.1:0-2878 GCA_036479015.1 Paracoccaceae bacterium
ACACCACTGGCGGTTTGGTTCCATGCCGCCGGTTGAAGGGCTGACAGACGGCGATGTGGCAATGGTGGTGGATTATGTGCGCACTTTGCAGCGGGCAAACGGGATTGAGTGATAGGCCCTAAGTCACATTAGCCTTTGTTTTGAACTCTACCGTGTCCCAGGCATTGGTTGCCATGATATCGGTCAGAATATCAACGGCACCGCGCACATCATCCGCATCAGTGTAAAGTGGTGTGAAGCCAAAGCGCATGATGTCAGGGGCGCGAAAATCGCCGATGACGCCGCGCGCGATGAGTGCCTGCATGGCGGCGTAACCGTTTTCGAAGGCGAAGGAGACTTGGGAGCCGCGTTCTGTGCCTTTGCGAGGGGTGACAAGTTTCAGGTCCGGGCAGGATTTTTCCACCGAAGTAATAAACAGGTCGGTGAGTTCGATAGAGCGCGCCCGCAGGGCGGCCATGTCAACGCTGTCCCAGATATCCATGGATGCCTCAAGCGCTGCCATTTGCAGGACTGGCGGTGTGCCGACGCGCATACGTTCGATGCCGGAACCGGCGCGGTAATCCAGATCAAACGCAAAAGGTGCATCATGGCCAAGCCAGCCGGACAGGGCCGGGCGGACGTTGTCGATATGCTTGGGGGCGACATAGATAAAGGCCGGACTACCGGGGCCGGAATTTAGGTATTTATACGTGCAACCAATGGCGAAATCGGCGTTGCAGGCTGTCAGATCGACGGGCAGAGCGCCTGCGGAATGGGCGAGATCCCAGATCACCACTGCGCCGTTTTCGTGGGCCTTTTTGGTGAGTGCCGCCATATCGTGCAGGCGGCCTGTGCGGTAATCAACTTCGGTTAGCATCAGAACGGCGACGTTTTCGTCGATGTTATTTTCTACTTCTTCCGGGGCCACGGTTTTCAGCTCATGGCCTTTATCCAGTGACCGGATCAGCCCTTCGGCCATGTACAGATCGGTTGGGAAATTGCCGGTATCGGACAGGATCACCCGCCGGTCGGGGCGCATTTCAAGGGCTGATGCCAGCGCCTGATAGACCTTGATTGACAGGGTGTCACCCAAAACCACGGTGCCAGCTGGTGCGCCTATCAGGCGGCCAATGCGATCCCCCAGACCACCGGGTTGGTCCATCCATCCGGCGCGGTTCCAGCCGGTGATGAGCATTTCGCCCCACTGATCCCGCAGGCAATTTTCAACCCGTGCCGGTGCCGCTTTGGGCAGGGGGCCTAGGGAATTCCCGTCGAGGTAAATCATGCCCTCGGGCAGGTGAAACAGGGCTTTGGTGGCAGTAAAATCCATGGGTTCGGGCTCTCGTTAATTTAGGATTAAGTCAGATAGTCGCCTTCGATGTTCTCGGCTTCTATTGCGGCTTGGACAGCCGGACGTTTCAGCACCCGGCGGGCCAGCGCATTGATCTTTGGCATATCGCGAGGCGGCGTTGGCAGCGGGCGGCCCCAGCGGGCCAGCATAAGCAGGTAAATGTCCAGTACGCTAAAGTCTTCGCCCATGAAATATGGGCCATCGCCAAGTTCGGCTTCGACAATGTCATACCAGCCCATCAGGCGTTTGGCTGCGGCCTTTTGCACCGCCGGTCCGCCATTGGAATCCACTGTGTAGCGATGGTTATAGTAATACATCAGGATATCGGGCTGGATGGTTGTGGCCATGAACATCAGCCATTTGTAGACAGTCGCCCGTTCCGGGGTGCCCAGCGGTGGCAACAGATTTCCGGCCATGTTGCTATCTGCCAGATGCAGACAAATCGCCGAGGTTTCAAACAACACCAGATTGCCGTCGATTAGGGTGGGGATGCGTCCGGCTGGGTTTATTCGCAGGTAATCCGGTGATTTATGGGCGTCGTTGGCGCGGTCCACCAGCACCAGTTCAAACGGGATTTCCAGTTCGCGCAACATGACGTGGGGGGCGAAACTGGCATTGCCGGGGTAATAGTGGAGCTTAATCATACCTGACCCCCAGCAATCTCGATGGCTTGTCCGTTGATGCTGCCTGACCCCGGCGCGCATAGCCATAGGGCGGCGGTGGCGACTTCTTCCGGGGTTATCAGGCGGCCGTGCGGGTTTTGATCCACCATCAGGGCGCGGGCGTCGGTGGCGCTCATGCCGGTGCGCCCGGAAATTGATGTGACGTTTTGTTCGATGATCGGCGTGTCCACATAGCCGGGGCACAGGGCGTTGCAGGTGATACCTTTGCCCATGTAGTCTTCGGACAGGGCACGGATCAGCCCCATGACGCCGTGTTTTGATGCGGTGTAGGCGGATGTGCCACTGGTGCCGCGCAGCCCGGCAATCGAAGACACAGCGATGACCCGGCCCCAGGGCTGTTTGTGCATGCTGTCCATACATTCGCGAATGGTCAGGAACGCGCCGTCCAGATTGGTGGTCATGATTCGGCGCCAGAAGGCAAAATCGGTTTTGGCGAGGCCGCGGCCTTCGGCGATACCGGCATTGGCGACACAGATGTCAACAGGACCATTGGCTGCAACGGCTGTGGCAACGGCATCTGTCACGCTGGCTTCAATGTTTACGTCCATGCTGATGCCGTGCAATCCGGATATGTCACTGGCTGCCTGCTGCAATACTTTCAGCCGCCGCCCGGTGATGGTTACCTGCGCGCCAGCCCCGGCCAGTGCCGTGGCAATTGCCAAGCCGATACCAGAGCCACCGCCAGTTACAATTGCGTGTTTTCCGTCCAAGTTTGCCGTCATCAAATTCTCCTGTCCCGGTGCAAACTGACCCGCCTACGCCCCGGTCGCAACCCTAATCTGTCCGGGTTTCTCTGGACATTCACATAGCCAAAGGAGAATATGAAAGCGGGAGGAACTGAAGATGAATTTTCTGCGAAAATTCG
>JAZGFB010000044.1:0-2216 GCA_036479015.1 Paracoccaceae bacterium
ACACCACTGGCGGTTTGGTTCCATGCCGCCGGTTGAAGGGCTGACAGACGGCGATGTGGCAATGGTGGTGGATTATGTGCGCACTTTGCAGCGGGCAAACGGGATTGAGTGATAGGCCCTAAGTCACCTTAGACTTGGTTTTGAACTCTACCGTGTCCCAGGCATCTGTCGCCATGATATCGGCCAGGATTTCCACCGCACCACGTACATCATCGGCATCTATATAAAGCGGCGTAAAGCCGAACCGCATGATGTCCGGGGCGCGAAAATCACCAATAACGCCGCGCGAAATCAACGCCTGCATGGCGGCATAGCCTTCCTTAAATGTGAAACATACCTGTGATCCGCGCAGATTCGGGTCGCGCGGCGATGCCAGCGTTAACATCGGGCACGACTTTTCCACCAGATCAATAAACAGTTGCGACAGGTTGATCGACCCGGTTCGAATATCGGCCATATCCACCTTGTCCCAGATGTCCAAAGACGCCCCCAGACTGGCCAGTTGCAACACGGCGGGCGTGCCCACGCGCATGCTTTCGATGCCAAGGCCCGGGCGGTAATCCAGATCAAAGGCAAAGGGTGCTGCGTGGCCCAGCCAGCCGGACAGGGCAGGGCGGGCGACATCGGCGTGTTCTGGTGCCACATAAATGAAGGCCGGTCCGCCGGGGCCGGAATTCAGGTATTTGTAGGTGCAGCCAACGGCGAAATCCGCCTTGGCCCCGGTAACATCTACCGGAATCGCACCCGCTGAATGGGCCAGATCCCAAACGGTAATTGCGCCCGCACCGTGGGCCAGCTTGGTCAGCGCCGCCATATCGTGCATCCGGCCGGTGCCATAGCCGACCTCGGTGATCATCAGAACGGCGACGTCATCGTTGATGTTTGCGGCCACATCTTCCAGTGCCACTGTTTTTAGGACATGGCCCTGTTTTAGCGACCGTATCAGACCGTCGGCCATGTACAGATCGCTTGGGAAATTACCGGTGTCCGACAGGATCACTTTACGCTCCGGGCGCAGTTCCAGTGCAGCGGCCAGTGCCTGATAGACTTTTATCGACAGGGTATCCCCCAAAACCATGGTGCCTGCCGGTGCCCCGATCAGCCGCCCGATCCTGTCGGCATATTTTGTGGTTTGTTCCATCCAGCCGGCCTTATTCCAGCCGGTGATCAGCATCTCGCCCCATTCGTCCTGCATGGTAGTGCGCACACGTTCAACGGCGGCCTTGGGCAGTGGGCCCAGTGAATTCCCATCCAAATAAATCATGCCCTTGGGCAAATGAAACATGGTCTTTGTCTTGGCGAAATTTGTCATACCTGACCCCCGGCAATTTCGATGGCCTGTCCGTTGATGCTGTCAGACCCCGGCGCACACAGCCACAGGGCGGCGGCGGCAACTTCGGCTGGGGCGATCAAACGCCCATGCGGGTTTTGATCCACCATCAGGGCGCGGGCATCGGCGTCGCTCATGCCGGTACGCCCGGTGATTGATGTGACGTTTTGTTCAATGATCGGCGTGTCCACATAGCCGGGGCAAAGCGCGTTACAGGTGATGCCTTTGCCCATGTAATCCTCTGACATGGCGCGGATCAGCCCCATGACGCCGTGCTTTGACGCGGTGTAGGCGGCGGTGCCATTGGTGCCGCGCAGACCGGCGATGGACGATACCGCAATCACCCGGCCCCAGGGCAATTCATGCATAGTTTTCATACATTCCCGGATGGTCAGGAATGCGCCGTCCAGATTGGTGGTCATGATCTTGCGCCAAAAATCAAGATCGGTTTTGCCAAAGCCGCGCCCCTCGGCGATGCCTGCATTGGCGACGCAGATATCAACAGGACCATTGGCTGCAACGGCTGTGGCAACGGCATCTGTCACGCTGGCTTCAACGTTTACGTCCATGCTGATGCCGTGCAATCCGGATATGTCACTGGCCGCTAGCTGCAAGACATCCAATCGCCGCCCAGTGATGGTTACCTGAGCACCAGCCCCGACCAGTGCCGAGGCAATTGCCAAGCCGATACCAGAGCCACCGCCAGTTACAATTGCGTGTTTTCCGTCCAAGATTGCCGTCATCAATTTCTCCTGTCCTGGTGCAAACTGACCCGCCTACGCCCCGGTCGCAACCCTAATCTGTCCGGGTTTCTCTGGACATTCACATAGCCAAAGGAGAATATGAAAGCGGGAGGAACTGAAGATGAATTTTCTGCGAAAATTCG
>JAZGFB010000045.1:0-178892 GCA_036479015.1 Paracoccaceae bacterium
AGTATATCAACGGGTTCTACAATCCACGCCGCCGCCATTCATCGCTCGGCGGCAAAAGCCCCTTGGCATTCGAACGAAAGGCTGCATAAATGAGTTGAGAGACCGGAACGTAACCGGGACAAGACCAAACAGTGCAAACCAGATACCATAACTCCTGTTAAGCTTTTTTGACTAAAAAAGGCCATGTTCCCTATCTGGAAAAAATGGACGTTAGAAGAGGCCTTTATCTGCAGTTTTTCAGGTACGATTCTTCTTAAAGGAGACAATTCCTCCAAGCTTTTACATAGTTCACGAGCCGACATGAATTGAATCCCGGATTCCAAGACCTTAGGAAACGAACCACTACCGGTAATCCCCACCCATTTGTAACGGGGCCCGCTTGTAGAATTACGCGGCTAGTTTCAGTTTTATAGCCGGTGTGATCCCACCGATCGCCCTGATGGGCAGCCACAACCAAGCCATGGCCCGGCACTGCAAGTTGGCTTAATGGGTCCAGACGCCGCGCCGGTTGGTGGCGAAATTGTCGCCGTAACCGCCCGGGCGAATGTTTTGTTTGCGCGTCTGGGGGTGGGACACCACCGCGTCAATGCCGTGCTTTTCAGCGTAATCAAGTGCCGCCTGTTTGCTGTCAAATACCAGCCGCACCTGGGTCTGGGTATCATCGCTTGAGGTCCAGCCCATCAGCGGATCAAGTTCGCGGCGGCTATTTGGTGCATGCTCTAACACCCAGGCTTTTGTCTGGGCGGTGCCAGACGACATGGCCGTTCTGGCAGGTTGAAAAATTTTAGCGCGCATGGGCCTGTCTCCGGTAAATATCGACACAAGTATCGCAGAAATTCAAGTGCAAGCACAAGCCACCCAATTCATAGAATTAAATTTTCCTGGTGAAATTCGGCTGCCGACCAAAGCACAAGGGAGTAATGGGTGGGTGGGAAACGTGCCCCGGTCAGCAACCGTATCTGCTACTTGCCCCATCAGGTTAGGAGCTGCTTGTGTGAATGGCAAGGAAATTTCTGCTTTAGGTTGTATTTCTGATCGTATTCAGATGGCTCCGGCCGTGGTAAATATTGGTGCCCACCTTGTCCCCCCTTCTACGCCCGGCAACAGAACACTTTTTGCCAGCAGGGTGTTGCTTGTTGCCAAAGAGCGAACGGAACCGGTTGCAAAAGAACAAAAAGGGGTCAAAATAGCTGTTAGACAGGAATCACCAATGTCCGACACGCCCCTTGCCACGCCGACAAAACCAACCCCGCCCCGCCCCAAGCTTGAGGGTGGCAAACGTTTGGTCATGCATACGGATTTTACGCCCGCAGGCGACCAGCCCACAGCGATTGCCCAGCTGACCCAAGGGTTGGCCGATGGTGAGCGCAATCAGGTTCTGCTGGGGGCCACTGGAACCGGCAAAACCTTTACCATGGCCAAGGTGATTGAAGAAACTCAGCGCCCCGCCATCATATTGGCCCCCAACAAGACCCTGGCCGCCCAGCTGTATGGCGAGATGAAGGGGTTTTTCCCGGACAATGCTGTCGAATACTTTGTATCGTTCTATGATTATTATCAGCCAGAGGCCTATGTCGCCCGCTCTGACACCTATATTGAAAAAGAAAGCCAGATTAACGAACAAATTGACCGCATGCGCCATTCGGCGACGCGCTCTTTATTGGAACGCGATGACGTTATCATCGTGGCGTCGGTTTCGTGCATTTACGGCATCGGTAGCGTTGAAACATATGGTGCAATGACGCTGGATCTGGTGGCGGGTGAAGAATACGACCAGCGCAAGATTATGGCTGATCTGGTGGCACAGCAATACAAACGCAATGACGCGGGTTTTGTGCGGGGGTCTTTCCGGGTGCGCGGTGACAGTCTGGAAATATGGCCTGCGCATTTGGACGATCGGGCCTGGCGGCTGTCATTTTTCGGTGAAAACCTGGAGGGCATCACCGAATTTGACCCGCTGACAGGGGAAAGGACCGACCGGTTTGAGAGTGTTCGTATCTACGCCAATTCCCATTACGTGACGCCGAAACCGACCCTGAAACAGGCTATTATTTCGATCAAGAATGAACTGCGCGTGCAGCTGGATAAATTTGAATCTGAGGGTAAACTACTGGAAGCACAGCGGCTGGAACAGCGCACCAACTTTGATCTTGAAATGCTGGATGCTGCCGGGTTTTGCAGCGGCATCGAAAACTATTCCCGTTATCTAACCGGTCGCGCGCCCGGCGAGCCGCCCCCCACCCTGTTTGAATTCATCCCCGATAACGCCATTGTTTTTGCCGATGAAAGCCATGTGTCGGTTCCGCAAATCGGCGGCATGTACAAAGGTGATTATCGGCGCAAATTCACCCTGTCCGAACATGGGTTTCGTCTGCCCAGCTGCATGGATAATCGGCCGTTGAAATTTGAAGAATGGGACGCCATGCGCCCGCAATCGGTGTTTGTGTCGGCCACGCCGCAGAAATGGGAAATGGCACAGGCAGAGGGTGTATTTGTCGAGCAGGTGATCCGCCCTACAGGGTTATTGGACCCGGCAATTGAAATCCGCCCGGTGGAAATGCAGGTCGATGATCTGTTGGATGAGGTGCGGCTGGTCGCGGCCCAAGGCATGCGAACGCTGGTCACCACCCTGACCAAGCGCATGGCCGAAGATCTGACCGAATACATGCATGAGCTGGGCATCCGGGTGCGCTATATGCACAGCGATATCGACACGCTGGAACGCATTGAAATTCTGCGCGATCTACGGCTTGGCACGTTTGATGTGCTGATCGGCATCAACCTGCTGCGCGAAGGTCTGGACATCCCGGAATGTGGGCTGGTGGCCATATTAGACGCCGATAAAGAGGGGTTTTTGCGTTCTGAAACCTCGCTTATTCAGACCATCGGGCGCGCCGCGCGCAATGTTGATGGCCGGGTCATTATGTACGCCGACCGGATCACCGGCAGCATGGAGCGCGCGCTGGCGGAAACCGACCGACGCCGCGAAAAGCAAGAGGCGTATAATATTGAGCACGGCATTACGCCGACCACGATCAAGAAGAACGTCGATGATGTGTTGTCGGGGCTGTATAAGGGCGACACGGACCAGTCGCGCGTCACTGCCAAGATCGACAAGCCGCTGATGGGCGCGAATTTATTGACCCACCTGGACGGGCTGCGCGCCGACATGCTGAAAGCCGCCGAGAACCTGGAATTTGAGGAAGCGGCGCGGTTAAGGGATGAAGTGAAACGGCTGGAAGCCGTGGAGCTGGCCGTGGCGGATGACCCAATGGCGCGACAATACGCAGTTGCGGCGGCGAGTGAGGTTGCGGTGAAGGGTAAAGGGCGGAGTAAGGCTGGCAAGGCTGGGTCGCGGGGAAGATGGGGGAAGAGATAATCATTCAGCATTAACAATTTCTTAACCTTAGGTGGGCAAATCAAACCGATGTCGAACCGATCATCAAAAAGCGTAATGGGATTATTGCGCGTATATGACACCATACTCACCGAATTGAGGTCGACAGGAATCATTCGGTCAAACAACAACCCTGTTGGCGATTTTGCCGAGCATTTGTTTGCAGAAGCCTTTGGTTGGTCACTGACAAGTAAATCCACAAAGGGTCATGACGCGATTGCATCGGACGGCACCCGTTTCGAAGTTAAGGCGCGCCGACTTTCCGTCGAAAACGGAACCCGGCAACTCTCGGCAATTCGGGATTTGAAATGACAGCTCTTTGATTCTCTTGCGGGTGTTTTGTTCAACCGTGATTTTTCGGTGTTTCGCGCTGCGCTGGTGCCTTGGCAAACAGTTGTTGATCATTCCAATCATGTCCAAAGAACCAACAGCGCCAAATTCATCCTTCGAGATGATGTATGGAACATCGAAGGTGTCCAAGATGTGACGAACAATTTAAATGAAATTCTGAAATAATTAACTGCCGTAGCACCCATCGCCAACCCGCCAACATTTCCACCGATTGGTGGGTGAAATCACCCACCCATTAATCGAATCCCAAGAACCATGCCTTACCCTTGGCTTGCACATCCCAATGACGCGTTTAACCCGCCCTTAACCATACCCGCGCCAATAATCTGCCATGCGCAACCATAACACACCACTATCGCCCGACATCTGGCTGGCCGATCTGTTCGCCAGCAAAGCCGTGCAACGTGGCGGGGTGATCCGCCGGCAGGCGCGCGACATTGAACGCTTTGCCGGGATGGACCGGTTCATGGCTGAAATTCGCCGCCGGGGCTATCAGGTTGCAGAAAATTCGGGGCAGATCATCATATTTTGCAATCGTGCGCCGGTACGGTGGTTGACGGCAGTTGAACCGGCAGAGCCGCTTTCTTTAAAAGAAAGCGCAGCCGAAATCTTTTGAAGATTTCGCACCAATCCTGCCTGTGCAACTTAAATAAACGGCACCAGCGGCACGCCGCAGCCCGTTAACAAAACCGCCACCGCAATCAGGGCCAATATCCGCTTCATTCGAAGGCCTCCACAACATCATACATCACCGGCGCATAACCCTTGCTGATCTCATTGATCCGCTGGTTGCGGGTGATCATTTCATCACTGCGCAGCATGGCTTGAAAATCCTCACGGCTGTGCCACTGGGAATAATTGGCCACCCGTGTGCGCGCGTCGTTCACATGCAACGCCGAGCCGATGAAGCCCGGTCGCTTGCTGATCACATGCCCGCAAGCGCTGGTCAGCTCATCCAGCAGGTGCTGGCAGGTCGCCGGGGTTACTTCGAAGGTGGTAATAACCGTTTGGGCCTGGGCGTCTTTGGATATTGTCAGCATCTTTATCCTCCTGCTGGGGGCAGCATAGCACGCAAAGCCGGTTCAATAAAACAGCTGCATCATCACCATCAGCACGGTCAGGAATATCACTGTCATGATGCCCCCGGCCCTAAAGAAATCAACCACCTTATAGTGCCCCGGCCCCATGATCAGCGCATTCACCTGATGGGTTGGCAGCAGGAACGAATTGGATGTGGCCAGCGCCACCGTCAACGCGAACACCCCCGGATCAGCCCCGGCGCGGATGGCAATGGATATCGCCAGTGGCACCAGCAGAACTGTGGCCCCAACATTTGACATGACCAGCGTGAATGCAGTGGCCAGAACGGCGATCACCAGTTGCAGCTGCCAAATCGCCACGTCACCCAATGCGCCCAATATCTGATCGGCTATCCAGGCGGCGGTGCCGGTGTTTTCCACTGCGCGCCCCAGCGGGATCAGGCTGGCCAACAAAAATACCGTTTTCCAACTGACGGCAGCATAGGCTTCGTCGGGTTCCAGCACGCCGCTGATAATGATGCCCAGCGCCCCCACCAGCAGCGCCACCGACAGGCGCAGATCTGTGAACAGGACCAGCGCCATGGCGATGGCAAAAAATATCAGCGCATGGAAAACCTTATTGGCGCGCACCTCTTCATGGGGGTGTTCGGTGGTGACCACGATGTTGTTGCCGCTGCGAAACCGTTCCAGGCTGGGCCAATCGGAAAATATCAACACGGTATCGCCTGCGGCAAATTCAACGCTGCGCACGTCTTGACCTTCGCGAAACACTTCGCCACCGCGAATGATGGACAGGGTGGACACCCCGTGTTGTGCGCGCAGCCGGAATGTGCGCGCACTTTCGCCCACGAGTGGCGAGGTGGGCGATATGACGATCTCGGCCAAACCAGAGCTGGTGGGCGCCAGCAATTCCGAAAAAGCATCCAGATCCCGTTTCAGATCCAACCCATAGGTTTTACAAAACGCGTCAACGGCACCGCGTTCCCCCACCAATGCCAAAACATCTGCTGCCTGCACCTCAAGCAGCGGTGACAATCCGCCCGACCCCATGCGCAATTTACGACCAGAGGTCACAGCAATGGTACGCACCCCATGTTCGGTTTCAAAACCATCCAGCACCTGCCCGATCAACCCGGAAGAAGACGGTACGTAAATTTCGGCAAAGATATAATCAATATGGTAGGCGTCTTTGAAATATTCGCCGGTGGTGCGTTCGGCGTGGGATACGTCTTTGCCTTTGGGCAAAACGAACGGACCCAGCAGCACAAAATACAGGATGCCCGACACGATCAGCGCCAACCCGATCGGTGTGACTGCAAACAGGCCAAACGGATCAATCTGCTGATCCGCCGGCAGCGCCGAATTGGCGTTAATGATCAGGTCATTCAACAGGATCAGCGGGCTGGACCCCACCATGGTAATGGTGCCGCCCAAAATGGCGCAAAACCCCATGGGCATCAAAAGCCGCGACATTGGAATGCGCGAGCGTGTTGAAATCCGCTGTACCACCGGCAGAAATAGTGCCGCCGCGCCAACGTTTTGCATGAAGCCGGAAATAACACCCACGGTGCCTGAAATCAGCGGAATGATGCGTTTTTCAGTGGTGCCGCCGATTTTTATCATCCGCTGCGCCACAATATTCATGATGCCAGTCTTATCCAGCCCGGCCCCGATGATCATGACAGCAATGATTGAGATCACCGCATTGGATGAAAACCCGTCAAACAGCCGGTTAATATCAACCAACCCTTCATCTAGCCCCATCACCGGGGCCATGATCGAGGACAGGCCAAGCATCACCATAATGGTCAGTGCAGCCACGTCTATCGGTATGATTTCAAAAGCAAAAAGGAACACCGTCAACAGCAGAAGGGACAGAACCCAGGCAATTTCAATCGACGGGGCAATGCTTGTCAGGCTCCAACCTAGGACCAGAAATATAAGCGCTGCGAAACCGACTATTAAGAAACGTTTGCTTTTCATATTCTGCCCTGCCCATTGGTATTGAACCCACAGGCTACGGGAAATTTCAATAATTACAAAAGCTAAGTTGGCTATTTGGGGCAATCCGTCGCATTCAGGTTTCACCATACGATGCGCCGGGTTAGGCTTATTTATGGAAAAATCACCCATTCGCCCAACCGATGATGCCGCCTGCATGCTTGCACGTACCCTGTTAGCGGGCGCCAGATTTGCCGCCCTTGGGGTGAGTGATCCAAAGACCAGCGCGCCATTTGTGACCCGCATAAATTTTGCTATGGATGCAGAAAACAGACCTGTCTCATTGATTTCTACGCTGGCATTTCACACCTCGGCCTTGCAGAAAAACCCTGCTTGTTCGCTACTGATCGGTGAGCCGCCGGCCAAGGGTGACGCTTTGGCATTCCCGCGCATGACACTGGCGGCAACCGCCGTAATATTGGCCGTTGATCAAAAACCAGCGCTGCGCGAAGCATACCTGAAATTCCACCCCAAGGCAAAGCTATACATAGATTTTTCCGATTTCCATTTTGTTCGTTTCACCGTGGCCAGTGCTGCGCTTAATGGTGGTTTTGGCAAGGCTTATACCCTGACAGCCGCCGATCTGGCATAAAAAAGCCGGGGCATAACACCCCGGCTAAAACGATTTTATTAATTAGTGTCAGTACCTTAGAATGGGTTGTCCATCCGGGTGGTTACGATCACCCGGCCTTTGCAGGCCTCGGGCCATGTCAGTTGCACCAAGTTGTTCGACGCCCCGAAATTGGTGGTCACATAGGGGTTGGCAAACACCGCCGCCGCTGCACCATTGGTGATGGCGTTTTCTGTCACCACCGAGGTCACATTGCGCGTCCAACCGGCAAATGGCATGTAGCCGCTGGGGTCAAACACCCAGTTCACATCGTCCGAACCTTGAATGAATTCAAGCGTCACAGGGTTGATCGTTGCCTGGCTTACGGCATTAAAAGTATTGCCTTCAAACACCACATTACGCGAGCGGCCAAAATCCAACCCGGCAATCGATGTATCAACCGTTTCAACCCGGTCAATATTGCCATTGATGGCTTTGAACGTGTTGCCAATCACGCTTAGCCCTTGCACGAAATGGCCGGTTCCGTAGGGTTTGATCACCAGCCATTTGAACCAGCTGGCCACATCACTGGCGGTGAAAATATTACCGGTGATGGTCAACCCGCCAAAGGAAAATTCAACCCCGAAATCCGGGGCCTCATCATGTTCATTCGTCCATTCGATGGAACAATTATCGATATAGTTGCCGGTGATCACCGATTTAACATTGGGGTAGGTGAATATCATCCCGCCCAAACGCGGTGCATCCACCAGATCATCACCCTGGAACCAGTGATTTCCGACGATCAAATGCCCGGTGCCAAACAGCACCCCGGTATGGCCAAACCGTTCAAAGCGATTGTCGCGGATTTTGCTGTCATTTGCGTTGACGTTAAAGGCAACTGACGTGCGGGCCGTTGCCGCGACCGTCTGTTCATTTGAAACGAAATGGCAGCGGTCCAGCTGTAGATCCTGACAGCCAAGGCCATGGCTGGTCACCCCACGATCCCGCGGTTTGGTGACAAAACAATCTTTCAGATGAAATGTCTGCCCGGCGGGTGCCAGCAACACGCCACTGGCATTGCCCGCACATTGAAATTCAACGTCCGAAATGGTGAACTTGGAAAACTTGGTAAAGCCAGAAAAATCCAGAATGTATTGGAACCGGGTAAAGGTATAGGTCTGCGTCCCGGCAGCATTATAAAGTGCCTGGCTGATCGTCACCGTTCCCGCGCCAACGTTTTTGGCCGTCACATAAACTTCGCGCCCCACGCCATTGCCTGTCACCAATGAGCCAACCGCGATATTTGCGACATTGGCGACACCTGTCAGGGTCTTGGGACTGCCTGTTGAATAGCTGGCCTGGCTTGTGGCCACTACTGGATCCCAGTTCGATGATGCCACGGCATTCAACTGCCCGTTGCGCAGCACCCGGCGCACTTCAAACGTGGTTTTCACACCTTCAGCGGCTTGCATATCAATGGGACCGTCCACATCAACGCGGCGTCCACCCATGTCCAAACCGTCATGGTCACTGAAATTAAGCAACGCCTGAAAGGCCTTTTTAAAGCCCAGGACTTCGTCATCAAAGGCGTCGATATAGGATGGCAGATCAAAGTTTCCACGCAGCACCAAGCGCTTATCCACCGGCATACTGACCGAGCCTTCAAAGCGCACAGGGTTCAACATTGATACATTATCAGCCAAAAAATAGTCCCCGGCTGGCACATGTACATCGCGCCCGGCCGCGGCAGTATCAGCCGTTTCAAAGGCACCACTGTCATCTGTGACCCCATCGCCAACTGCGCCGTAATCGCGCACATCCACCCAATCCATCATAGTGCGATGGAAAGCGCTGGTGATATCTTCGATCACCAGATCATCAATGCGCACCAAACCGCCGTTGGCCCCGGTCATATCCAGCCCGAAGTGCCCATAAATTGTGCTTTGGTTCCAGATCATATCAACGCCGCCGCGCGTGCCGGTGCCAACAATTGCGCTGATCTCAACCACATCGCCGTAGGTGGTGAGCGACACACTTGGCCCCACCTCAACCAGCCCCGGAACATTTACATTTCCTGCCCCCCCCGCCCAGGCTGCGATCTGCACCGATGGCAGATTGCCACTGATGGCTTTGACCCGCGCAGTTATACGCAGGTAGCACCCCGGCAAAATCGTGGTCTGGCCCATATAGCGCAGTTTTTGCACCGTGTTGGCCTTAAGAATTTCGACGCAACCACCAAAATCCTGGTCCGCCGCAATAAGGGATGCATTGGGGTCAAACTCATAGGTCGCGGCACCCGTTGTCCCGTCTTCGCTAGACCAAACATCCAACCCACCTGCAAATGCCGGCGGCATAAACACCAACCCATCTGTTATTGCTTTGTTCATTATGCGCCCTTTTCAAATACCTTACTGGGTCGCAAATGCCTGTATTCGTTGACCGAAAGACAGCCACCGAATGCTCAATTTTCAATATAGGAAATAGATCAGGTATCTGCCCAGTTGCGCGAAATGGCTACCAGCGCGGCTTTAACAGTGGCTAAAGCCACCGCGCGCCGCTTCTTCGTTTCAAAAATATCCCCGTGCGGAGCACACCGGCCCGCAGGGCCTAAATAAAATGCGCCGTCAGGCGCGCAATTTCTTCCGGGTTGTCGGCTTTGGTTTTAGCGCCCTTGCATTGGCGACACTATTTGCAAACACCAACCGCAACCCGTTCGCGCATGATTTCCCCTTAGCTGGCCAATTCCCCCGCCAGCCCCTTTTCAATCAGCTTTATGGTTTCATCCACACCATATAGCGCAATAAACCCACCAAAGCGCGGGCCCTGGCTTGCCCCCAAGCATATCTCATACAGCGCTTTGAACCAATCCCGCAGCGGGTCAAACCCGTGCGCCTTACCGACAGCAAAAACCATTGACTGCAGCGCATCAGCGTCCGCGCCACCGTCCCAGCCCCGTAACCGTTCCAGTAAATCCGCCAGCGCCGCGCGCTCGCGGTCATCAGGCAGACGAAACACGCGGGTTGGTTTCACAAAATCATTGTAGTAGGCCACCGCGAACCCAGCCGCCGCGTCCAGATCGGGATGGGTTTCGGGCGACGCATCCGGCGCATAACGCCTGATAAACCCCCATAACCGCGATTTATCTTCCGCCGCCGACACGGCCGCCAAATTAAGCAACATGGCAAACGGCACCACCATATTGCTGGCCGGCACATTATGGCCGTGGATATGAAACACAGGGTTGTTCAGACGTGCTGCCGTGTCTTGACCGGCGTAGGCGCGCAGCTGTTGGTGGTATTCGTCCACCGCTTTGGGGATCACATCAAAATGCAACCGCTTGGCGGTTTTGGGCTTTTGATACATGAAATATGACAGGCTCTCGGCGCTGGCATAGGTCAGCCATTCATCGATGGATATGCCGTTGCCAGATGTTTTTGAAATCTTCTCGCCGTTTTCATCCAGAAACATTTCATAGACAAAATGCGCAGGTGCCGCAGCCCCCAATATCCGGCAAATTTTGTCATAGATATGGGTGTTGGTGGAATGGTCCTTACCATACATTTCAAAATCCACGCCAAGTGCGGCCCAACGCGCCCCGAAATCCGGTTTCCACTGCAACTTCACCTGCCCGCCGGTGACGGATGTGGTGACTTCTGCGCCATCTTCCTCATAGGTAATCGTGCCTGCATCCGCATCCACCGATGTCATCGGCACATACATAACCCGCCCTGTCTTTTGCGATATCGGCAAAAAACAAGAATAGGTCGCCCGGCGCTCTTCGCGCAGGGATGCCAGCATCACTTCCATGATCTCATCGTATTTTTCGACCGCCCGCAGCAGCACCGCATCAAACTGCCCGGATTTATAAAATTCAGCCGCTGAATAAAATTCATACTCAAAACCAAACGTGTCCAAAAACCGGCGCAGCATGGCGTTGTTATGGTCACCAAAACTGTCATGGGTGCCAAACGGGTCCGGCACCACCGATAGCGGCTTTTGCAAATGCTCGGCTAAGGCTTGCGGATTGGGCACATTGCCCGGCACCTTGCGCATGCCATCCATATCATCGGAAAAACAAATCAGCCGCGTTGGAATATCTGACAAAACCTGAAACGCCCGCCGGATCATGGTTGTGCGCGCCACCTCACCAAAGGTGCCAATATGGGGCAGACCGCTTGGCCCATAGCCGGTTTCAAACAGCACATAACCCTTTTCCGGTGCGCCATTTTTGTAGCGTTTCAGCAGCGTCCTCGCCTCAACAAACGGCCAAGCCTTTGATTTCATCGCTGTTTCGCGCAGATCAGACATCGTTTTATTCCATATGAACTTGGGGGGTTCCCATCCAGGGCCAACCCCTATTGCCGTATGGCATCCGGGTCAATATTCTGCACCGCAACAAATCAGTTCAAAGGAAGTACACACGTGACCGAATTTTCCAAATCTCTTACCCCGCAGGATTGCCTGATCGCTGTCATGGTCGCCATTTCAGCATCCGACCAGAATATTCGCACCTCTGAACTTGTCACCATAGAAGCAATTGTGAACCATTTGCCCGTTTTTGCAAATTACGACGCTGACCGCATCAAACCCGTCTCTCAGACTGTATTTGACCTGTTCGGCGTCGAAGACGGGCTTGATGCGTTATTCGGGCTGATCCGCGATAATCTGCCCGCCAGCCTGAACGAGACTGCCTATGCACTGGCCTGTGACGTCGCCGCATCAGACGGCAAACTGATGGAAGCCGAACTGCGCCTGCTGGAAGAAATCCGCTATGAGCTGGCCATAGATCGCCTGCACGCCGCCGCCATCGAGCGTGGCGCACGGGCGCGCTATATGGTGGCCTAATAATATATTTTCGGGTTGCACCAAGACCGGTAATTTGCAAATTTCAGGGCATTCAATCGGAGAGTTTTATGCGCCTGTCTATTATTGCCCTTATATCCTTTGTCGCAACGCTCACTGGTTTTGCCGCCCCTGCCACGGCTTTTTGCGGCTTTTACGTGGCCCGCGCAGATGGTGAACTTTATAACGAAGCCTCAAAAGTTGTGATTGCGCGAAACGGCCGCCGCTCGGTGATCACCATGTCGTCCGATTACCGCGGCGCGGCCAATGAATTTGCCATGATCGTCCCCACACCGCGTGTGCTAAGGCGCGATCAGGTGAAAACCGTTAAACCAGAAACGGTTGATCACTTGGACGCTTACACTGCCCCGCGACTGGTGGAATACTTTGATCATGACCCCTGCCAGCCCCAGCTATTTGCAGCCCCGGTGATGGAGGAATCCGCCTCAATTTTTAGCAACCGTTCCGCACCTGACCGCAACCGCGGTGCCCGCGCCCTGGGCGTCACCATTAAGGCCGAATACGCCGTCGGCATCTATGACATTGCCATCCTTAAGGCCAAACAATCCGACGGGCTGATCACGTTTCTGCGCAATGACGGCTACACCATCCCAGATGGGGCCGATCAGGCGCTGCAATCCTACATAAAAGACGGCATGAAATTCTTCGTTGCCCGGGTCAACCTGTCCCGCCACCAGGTCGGAAAATCCCAGGACCTGCCGCCGCTGCAAATCAGTTTCCGCTCCGACAAATTCATGCTGCCGATCCAGTTGGGCAAAATCAATTCCGCCGGTTCCCAGGACATGTTGCTGTACACGCTCACAAAAAACGGCCGCGTCGATCTGGCCAACTATGACGTTGAACGCATCCCCACTGGGACATCCGTGCCGGTTTTTGTTGAGCACTTCTTTGGTGAATTTTACACCGATATGTTCAATCGTCTGGCCCCCAAAAGCGGCGCAATACTGGAATATGCTTGGGATATGGCCTGGTGCGACCCCTGCGCCGCCGACCCGCTTAGCAAGGCTGAACTGAAAGAACTGGGCGTCAATTGGCTTAAAATTGCTGATAAAAATGCCGGTCAGGATGTGTTCGTCACCCGCCTGCACCTGCGCTATGGTAAAAATTCCTTTAGGCAGGACCTGATCCTGAGCGAAACCGATGATCGCGAAAACTTTCAGGGCCGCTATGTGATGAACCACCCCTATGACGGTGAAATTACCTGTAAAGCGGGGCGTGAATATGTTCAGAATACACGCAAACGCTTGGCGCAAGAGGCCCACGATCTGCACCAGTTGACTGGCTGGCAGAGGGGCATCATCAATCGAAATATTGCCCGCTCTGTCCCGGCAATTTACCATTAACCTTCTGGGTTTGTTATATTGGCGGTCAGATGCCTGGGGTCACCAAAGCCTGCACTGCTCTATATCTTCTTTTCAGAAACATCCCCGCCGGAGGCTTGATTTTTCTGCGAAAAATCATCTGCCGCCTCAGCCATAAAGTCTGACCCATCGTTCTAACAGCCGCCATTGCAATGCCCGTGCTTGGCGGCTCCAGCCCCGGGCACCGGCCGGGCGTTCACGTTCTGCACGCGATATTGCAGCACGTCTTGGCAAGTCGGCTGAAAATATCGCAAACACCAGATCCCGGCCCTTGGCGTCATTAACATATCCGGCCAGCCCGCTGACAAAATTCAGGGTCCCGGTTTTCGCCCGCAAACTGCGCCCCTCGCCCAGCATCAACTTACCTTTGCTGTCGCGGGGCTCGATCTTTTTCATCAGCGACGCCAACATGCTATCCGTCCCGACGCTGACCAAGGCGCTCACCATATCTGTCGCGCTGATCCGGCTTTTGTCCCCCAACCCGGAATGGTCCACAAACCGCGGGTTTGGCGCCCCCAGATCATCGCGCATCCAGCGCGACATTTCCCGCGCCGATTGTCCCAATCCGCCGACAGTTGCGCCACGCGCCACTGAGGCGCTTAGCCCGGTTACTTCTGCGGTCAGGTTGGTGGAATGTTTCAGCATTGCCCGCAATATATCTACCAGTTTCGGGCTTTGGCGATCCACAAGCACGGTTCCTGTCATCGGCGCGGTGTCCAATATCGGCCCAGGTAACTTAATCCCCTGCGCCCGCGCGAATGTCTGAAAAACCTCACCGGCATACAGCTCGGGTTGGCGCACCGGCAACCAACGGCTGCCACCTTTGCCAAGTGCGCCCCGCGCAACTGTCCAACGCTCGGTGCCGCCGCCATTGGCATAGGTATAAACCGGTGCCCCGCGATCGATGATTTTCATTTGGGCCAACATCACCTGCGGGCGGTATTTTACCGTCCGGGCATCCATCAGAACTGTGTAGCCACCGCTGGTTTTTTTCCACTCAAAATGCACCCGGTTAAAGTTCAGGTTCAGACCGGAAACTGCCGGGTTATAAGACAAGTGCGCCGGTTGCGCGGCATCAATCTGATGCACATGGGGCAGGCCACCGCTTGCCACCAAAAACCGCCCCGAAACTTCGCGCAGTCCCGTCGCTTTCAGGCCTGCCGCCATTTGCGCAAGTGCGGTTGAATCCAGTGTCGGATCACCGCCCCCCAACAGCACCAAGTCACCATTTAGCCGTCCATTTTCCACGTCGCCCATGGCAAGCAGCCGGGTGGCGAACCTGTGGTCCTGCCCCAGGGATTCCAGCGCATATTGCGCTGTCATTGCCTTAGCGACACTGGCCGGGGGCAGACCCAATATCGGGTTATGGGCTTCTAAAACCTTACCCGTAGCCCCGTCGGCAACCACATAGGAAATCTTGCCGCCAAGGCGTGCAGCTTTTATCAGACTGTCGGCACCTGCAACCGGGACCACGGGTGCCAAAGCCCCGACGCCAGGGCGCGCCACCGGCACAAGCGAGCTTTGTGGCGCACCGGCCAGCGCGGTTTGCCCGGCCCCGGCCAAAAGCCCCGCCAAAACGGTGCGGCGTGATACATTCCTATCTGTCATAGATGCCGCTTAAACCGCCTAAGCCAGTGCGGATCAAGGCTTTGTTCGCCAGTCGCCGCGGTTGCGGATCGTTGTTGATGAAACATTGATCATCGGCAGGTTAATAAAACACCATGCCGGGGCCATAGAGCGGCCCAGAAGCGCGGCTTCCCGCCCCCGCAAACGATAGCGTTCATACTGGTTTGCCGCCGGGGAATTGCGCGCTGAAATCCGGTCACCCGGACGCGCCACAACCCCAACAGGCACATTTTCCATGATCCAGCGCCAGTTTTGCCAACGGTGCAGCTGCGCCAAATTATCCGCCCCCATCAACCAAACAAACCGCACACCCGGGTGGCGTGCCATCAAGGCCGCCAACGTGTCGGCCGTGGCCCGTGTGCCCGCCTTGGCTTCAAAGTCGCTGATTTTCACCCTGGGATGATCCATAAGATCACGCGCCGCCGCCATCCGCTGTGCCATCGGCGCAGGTCCGTCGGTTTTCAAAGGGTTGCCGGGGCTGACCAGCCACCAAACCTGATCCAACTGGAACCGCTTTAGGGCCTCATGGGTGATATGCACATGACCCACATGGGGCGGATCAAATGAGCCGCCAAGCAAGCCGATAATTTGTTTTGGTCGTGCCAGCACCGCGTTATACGCCCTTGCAATTTCTTGCCCGCTTCATGAAACTTCCAGCAATCCAATGTCAAACTAGCGGTACAAAATACTTGACTTGGCGTGCTGGAATACATCACCTGAACCGGTAAAGGTAAACAGCCATGCCAACTTTTTCATCCGACAAAGCCGCCACTATTCACCGGCACCTGCACAGCCACCTGCCCTCTGATCCGGCCCTGCGTGTTAAGGCGCTTGAAAGCCTGGTGGTGGAACGCGGGCTGGTGGCCCCCGAAACACTTGATGCCTGGGTTCAGGCCTATAGCGAACATATCGGCCCCATGCGCGGTGCCCAGGTTGTGGCCCGCGCCTGGAACAACGCCGCTTTCAAAGCTCGCCTGCTGGACAATGCCGCAGAGGCCATAAAGGATTTCGGCTTTGAAGGCAGCGCCACGGGCCATTTAATTGCGGTTGAAAATACCGATACCAGCCATAACCTGGTGGTTTGCACCCTGTGTTCCTGCTACCCGTTTTCCATTCTTGGCATGTCGCCAAGTTGGTACAAATCGATCGAATATCGGGCCCGCGCCGTACGTGAGCCCCGTGCGGTTCTGGCCGAATTTGGCGTTGTATTGGGTGATGATGTCGCCGTGCGGGTCTGGGACAGCACCGCCGAAATCCGCTATATTGTACTGCCACAGCGCCCCCCTGGAACAGATGGCTGGGACACAGAAGCATTGGCCAAAACCGTCACCCGTAATGCGATGATCGGCACTGATCGGGTGCTCAAAGCACAGGTGGAATAATGGACGGAATCCACGATCTTGGCGGCAAACAGGGTTTTGGCCCAATCCCCATTGGCGACAATGTGTGCTTTCACCATGATTGGGAACGCCGGATGTGGGCCATTGCACGCTCGGATGTGTTGCCGCCGGGCTGTACCATCGACTGGTTTCGCCACAGCATCGAAACCATGGCCCCCGGAAACTATCTGACGCTCGCCTATTTCAACAAATGGTGCACCACGCATCTTATGTTGGCACTGGACGCTGAGCTTATCACCCTGGATGAAATTGCCGCGGGTCATATGGACACCCCGGCCGAACCAGCCCCGGCCCTAACGCTGGATCAAGTCATCGCAGCCGGGCGCAAGCAGACCCGAGATTTCAGCTGTGAAACCATGACGCCTGCGCGTTTTGGGCTAAACGACACTGTCACCACACGGCGGCACATAAACGCCAACCACACACGCCTGCCCGCCTATGCCCGCAACGCCACCGGCACGGTCATCCGTCACCACGGTGCCCATCTTTTGGCCGATAAAGGCGCACAAGGTCTGCACGAAGCCGAACATCTTTACACGGTTTCCTTTGGCGCTCCTGAGCTGTGGGGCAAAGACGCCAACCCAATAGACACTGTCACGTTAGAGCTGTGGGAAAGTTATTTTGTTTAGGCCTGACGATCCCTTGAAACCGCGTGATGCGGTGTTTGATGAGGCCTGGCACGCCCAGACACTGGCACTTGCTGACACCATGGTGCAGGCGGGAATTTTTAGCGCTGATGATTGGGCACTGGCCCTGGGTGCGGCCCTGAAACAAGCCGATGCCAAGGGCGAATCCGACACCACCGAAACCTATTATCACTGTGCAATCAATACCTTGGAACAACTGGTCGCAAGAAATACGGCCATTGACCAACCGGCGCTTAATTCTCGCAAAGCCAGCTGGGAGCGCGCCTATCTGGCCACGCCCCATGGCCAGCCGGTTTCCTTGACTAAGCGCGACAATACCAACCCTACGGCCAAGGCCGGCCCTTCTTTTTTCCCTTAATATCCCCGCAGCAGGCCTTGATTTTTCGCAGAAAAATCACCTCGACTATGTTCTAATCTCTTGCACTTAATGGGGGTCCACATTCCTACTCCCGCGATGATGCTTCCCACAGGTTCACCACCGCTTCATCCAGCGCAAAGACGTCAATCGCCGCAAGCTCGGCCTCGCTGAACTCCAGGTTTTCCACGGCACCTGCACACTCCACCACTTGCTCGGGCCGGGATGCGCCGATCAACGCCGTGGAGATGCCGCCCCCGCGCAACACCCAGGCAATTGCCATCTGCGCCAGGGTTTGCTCGCGCCCTTTGGCAATGTCGTTCAAGCCATGGATTTTGGCGAGCACTTCATCATTCAGCATCCCCGGATCCAGTGATTTGCCCTGACTTGCCCGGCTGTTCGCGGGCACACCTTTCAAATACTTGCCTGTCAAAACCCCCTGCGCCAGGGGCGTGAACGCGATTGAGCCGACCCCAAGCCCGGATAATGTTTCCCGTAGCCCGTCGCGTTCAACCCAACGGTTCAGCATGTTGTAGCTTGGCTGATGGATCAGACAGGGCGTGCCCAGATCCTGCAATATCGCCACGGCCTCGCGGGTGCGGGCCGCATTATATGATGATATCCCGGCATACAGCGCCTTGCCCGATCGCACGATACTGTCCAGCGCGCCCATTGTTTCCTCAAGCGGTGTGTCCGGGTCAAACCGGTGCGAATAGAAAATATCCACGTACTCCAGCCCCAGGCGTTTCAGCGACGCGTCACAGGACGCCATCAGATATTTGCGGCTGCCCCATTCGCCGTAGGGGCCGGGCCACATATCATAACCGGCCTTGCTGGAAATAATCAGCTCATCCCGGTAGGGCGCAAAATCGGTGCGCAAAATCTCGCCAAATGCTGTCTCTGCCGCCCCCGGTGGCGGGCCATAGTTATTGGCCAGATCAAAATGGGTGATGCCCGCATCAAACGCCGCCCGGCAAATGGCCCGTTTGGTTGCGTGCGGCGTGTCTTGGCCAAAATTGTGCCACAGCCCCAGCGACACTGCGGGCAGCTGCAAACCCGAATTGCCACAGCGCCGATAGGCCATTGTATCATAGCGATCTGGCGCTGCTTGGTAGAGGGTCGGAAAAGCGGGGGCTGGGTGGTCAGTTTTGGTCATGGGGAAAGCCTTGGGTTGATAAACATCCTAGCGTAATTTGTGCGCCATTCCCGCCCATTGAGCAAGCCAAAGCGCCTACCCCGCGGGGCAGCCGTTCACATCGACCAGCGCCTTTTCCCAGGCCGCTGCCGCCACGAACCCGGCCTGTTCCCAGTCATCCTGAGATTTTCGCGGCATGATCCCACGTTCAATCATGTATGTCGGCCGATAGTTGGGCCACCCGGCCCGGCGAATTGCTTTGCAGGTGTCCTGAAAAAAATCACCGCCCGCGCGCAACCTCGCCGACACGGTTTTCAGCTCATCCACTGTATCGCGCTGGTAGCCGCCAAATACCCAACTGTTCAGCTCAACAAAGGCCGCATGCCCGCTTACGTCGCGCACCCGCTGCTGATCAAACGTGCCGTAAACCGAATAGGCCAGAAACACCTGCATGGCGTCCGCGTAACGTTCCTGCGCAACACAATCGCGCACCGAGCGCGCCAGCCGCGGCGGCGTGTCGGTGTTTTTCAGCTGGGACACTGTGATGCAGGACATATCATTGAACTGGGCATGCGCCGGTCGGGCCAGCATCCAGCCAAGTGCGCAGATCAATATTAACCCAGCTTTGCCCATGTTTCCCCACAGTGCCAATTGTTCCAGCATTAGATGGCCCCCGCGAATTTTGACAATCACATTTGCGTAAGCTGGCCTGGGCGCGTAAACGACTGCTCAACATTCACGTTTTCGGAGCAAACCCAAATGGCAGCCTATCAATACGTTTACCACATGGACGGTGTCTCAAAGACCTATCCGGGCGGCAAAAAGCTGTTTGAAAACATCCGCCTGTCATTTTTGCCCGGCGTCAAGATCGGTGTCGTCGGCACGAACGGGTCGGGTAAATCGACGCTGATGCGCATTATGGCCGGGATTGATACCGATTTCACCGGTGAAGCCTGGCACGCTGAGGGCGCGCGCGTTGGTTACCTGCCACAGGAACCGAAACTTGATGAAACCCTGAGCGTTCGTGAAAATGTCATGCTGGGGGTTAAGGAAAAAAAGGACATCCTTGACCGCTATAATGAGTTGGCGATGAACTATTCCGATGAAACCGCCGATGAAATGGCGCAGTTGCAAGATGAGATTGACGCCCAGAACCTGTGGGACCTGGATGCGCAGATTGATGTGTCTATGGAGGCCCTGCGCTGCCCCGCTGACGACGCCGCGATTGACACGCTTTCGGGTGGCGAAGCCCGCCGGGTGGCACTGTGCGCTTTGCTGCTGCAAGCCCCCGATATGCTGCTGCTGGATGAACCTACAAACCATCTGGACGCTGAAACCATCGCCTGGCTGCAACAGCACCTGATGGATTACAAAGGCACCATTCTGGTTGTCACCCATGATCGCTACTTTCTGGACGACATCACGTCCTGGATTTTGGAACTGGATCGTGGCCACGGCGTGCCGTGGGAAGGCAACTATTCCAGCTGGTTGGAGCAAAAGGCCAAGCGCCTGACCCAGGAAGCCCGCGAAGACAAATCCAAGCAAAAGACCCTGGAACGGGAGTTGGAATGGATGCAGCAGGGTCAAAAGGCCCGCCAGGCCAAACAAAAGGCCCGCATCAACGCCTATAACGAACTGGCAGGTCAGTCCGAGCGTGAAAAGCTGGCGCGCGCCCAGATTATCATTCCGAACGGGCCGCGCTTGGGGGCTAAGGTGATAGAGGTCGAAGGCCTTGCCAAACATATGGGCGACAAACAGTTGATCGAAAACCTGTCGTTTAGCCTGCCACCGGGCGGCATTGTCGGTGTCATTGGCCCCAACGGCGCGGGTAAAACCACGCTGTTTCGCATGCTGACCGGGCAGGAAAGCCCCGACGCCGGTACCGTTGAATACGGCGATACTGTGCAGCTGTCCTATGTTGATCAATCGCGCGACGCGCTGAACCCGGATGACAGCGTTTGGCAGGCCATCGGCGACGGGCAGGACATTATCCATTTGGGGGACGCCGAGGTGAATTCGCGTGCCTATTGCTCGGCGTTCAATTTCAAAGGCGGCGACCAGCAGAAAAAGGTTGGCATCCTGTCGGGGGGCGAACGCAACCGCGTCCACATGGCGCGGCTGTTGAAAGAGGGCGGCAATGTGCTGCTGCTGGATGAACCCACGAATGATCTGGACGTGGAAACCCTGCGCGCGCTGGAAGACGCGCTGGTCGATTTCGCTGGCTGCGCCGTGGTGATTTCCCACGACCGGTTTTTCCTGGACCGGATTTGCACGCATATCCTGGCGTTTGAGGGCGACGCCCATGTGGAGTGGTTTGAAGGCAACTTTGAGGACTACGAGGAAGATAAGAAGAAACGGTTGGGGGTTGACGCGGCCGCGCCGACGCGGGTTAAGTTTAAGAAGTTTGTGCGATAATTATGATTCGTTCCCAATGTTAAAAAATGTCAACGGGTTGTTAATTGTCTCAAGTTATGAAAAAAATAGCGAGTAGAGGGTTGACATATGGCTGATTCCTTGATCCGCCGCATTTTCACCTTACGTATGTATTAGGACTTAAAAAGTCCAGTTAAAGGAGAGAGAAATGATGGATGCAGCACCCGAAAGCTTGCATTCTCTTCTGTTTGAAGAAGGGAGGCAGCTTGAAAATATTAAGTTCTTCCCTGGCACCGACCGGGGTTTGACTGCTGAAAAGCTGTGTAATGCTGCTGATAAAGCAATTCGTTCGGCCCTGGACAAGGGTCCAATTGATGTTGTTCCACATACTGGACGAGAAAAAACAAGTATTTAGCTGGAAACATAACACCAGTTCTGGTAGGCCCGGTTAACTAACCGGGCCTATTTTGTGTGCAGGGTCAATATGCTAAGACAACTGGTAAAAAAATTTCAAGGTGTTGTGGATCTCCCAATTGAAATTGGGGAAATTCGCGATGCCGTTGTTGAATGCGGTATCCAAGATCAAATAGTGTTTTCCGCAGAAGAGTTAGAGACCGGTACACTTCGTGGCGTATTCTACCAGTATACAAGACGAGCAGGTGTTTACGCTGACCCCGAATTTCATACCCTGATCGTTTATCCAGAGAATGAAGACCCGATTTGGCAAAGGGTTATCTGCGCTAAAGAACTTATTCATGTTTGCGACAAACAAATTGTAAGAACAAATACCGACCAGGAAGTCATTGAGCTGGCAAATAAAGTAGTTGGCCCGTTCGAAACGGAATCAACTGAGATTACCGATTTGATGGCCGCAACAGATAAACTCGCTCAGTATCTAGCTCTGAACCTATTGTTTCCCAAAGCGGCCCGGGATTTGGCACGCGGTCGCATTGAAGCGGATAAAAAGACGCGAGAAGAAATTGCGGACTGGGTTCAAATTCCAGTTGAGCACGTTTTTCTAATGCTGTCAGAAGAGTGGGATACAATGAGTGAATTTCTTGTGGCTATTGGCAATGGTGAATTTGCCACCAAGGAAACTTAGCATCCCGTAGGATGGGTGCTTGCACCCATCACTCCCGCACCAACCACAATACGTGATGGGTGAAATCACCCATCCTACGTGCCAACATCACCTGACCATTTCGCCCCGCCCCGCCCCAATCGGATATCCCGGTGGATGGATGAATGCGGCCAATCTGCGGCGCGCGCCACGTAGCCATGCTTGACCGGGTTGCCCCAACAATATTGCATATGCGCGGTAAAATCCGCCTCATCACGAATGGCGTGTTCCCAAAACCGCCTTTGCCAGATGCCGCGTTCCTGCTTGGCACGTTTGGATGGGCTGGTTTTTCCATAGCCACCAATGGCCCGCACAAACCGGGTTTTGATTAATCGCCACCGCGTTGAAAAATCCTGGTCCCCCTGCGGCAGCGTCCACAGGCAATGTAAATGATTTGGCAGGACAACAATTGCATCCGTCCGCCAGGGCCGCTCGGCAACGGTTTTGGAATAGGCCGCGCGCAGGGCGTCAACCTGATCAACCAGAGTGTGTGCCGATCGGTCCGCCAGGTTGACGGTAAAGAAATACGTACCACCACGGATGCGAGCACGGCGATAATTAGTCATGGCGTCAAGTTCGCGCCGATATGGTTAACGATGGGTGAAATCACCCATCCTACTTGCACACCCCCGCAAGATCAGGACCATTCTTTTGCTTTACCCCAGAACCCGCCAACAAACGCCAAATATCGGCCCCAATTCCCTGCTTATTGGCCCACACCCGGCAACACACAGACAGGCAGATAAATGAGCAGCGAAGCATTTCAGGAACGGCTGTCACGCCTTAATGGTGCCGGGCCGGCCCAAACAGTGGAACCCCAGACTGAAGAACCCCGTTTGGCCGAACATTCGGTCACGCCCGGACCCGGGCTATTGGCCCATATTTTGGCCGGTTTCATACTGATACCACTGGGCGCAATGGCCTCTGTTTTGCGGCCCATGTATATGCAAGCAACCAATGACTGGGTCTATTTCTACCACCTGCTTGCATTTGTCGCCCTGACCCATCTTGTTCTGTTTCTTGGCGGCTTGGCCGCGATGATCGGTTTTAAACGCTGGCCATTTTTTGCCAAGACCATGCTGATGATGTGGGCCGGGTATGGTGTAGGTACCGCGATGACGGCGTTAATTGTCACCTAGGGCCAGGGCTTAAGCGTTCTGCGCCACCCGCACCTAATTGCTCCAATCCATTCGCACTAGATCTGGTTTTTTGCTGCTGTAACTGACTGCATGGGTCTTGCGTCCGCTGCTGTAAATTCCCAGTTTATAGCGATCGCCCGACACATCTTCAAAAACCAGGTTCAACCAGCCCGAGCCTGAACCCTTTGGGCCCTTTGCATCCACCTGCACCGAGTATTTATAGGGCCAGCCTGCCGAACGCACCAGCCTTACGGTATAAACGCAGGCATCGGATTTACCGGTTACACAGGCCGAAAGGTCGGTGTCCCCGTTGATGGACATTATGTGTTCAGTCCCCATCGACCCGCCCCCTTCGGCCAACGCATAGGAGTTTTCACCACAGGTTTTACAGACGAAATTAGTTATGGGGTAAGCGCTTTGATTGGACATATTTATTCCTTTGAAATGTAGAGGATGAATATTTTGAGTGTACCGCTCGCAGCCAAACCGATCAAGTTTACATACTGAATGGCAGGTATCGATTTGGTTGGTGCACTGGATAAATGGTCAATATCAGCGGGTTAGGTGGCGCCCCAACCCATGCATCCGCCGCATACCGGCAATTCCCTATTGGCTGATGTCATACATCCATGGCGGGTCTATGTACTTAACAACACAAAAAGGAACGCCCCATGAACCCCATCGAATACACAGCCATCACACCCGAAGAATACCACGCCCACGAAGCCCGTGCCCACGAGCTGCGCGCAGAAGCAATGGTAGCGGGTGTTGTTGCCATCACAAACTTTGTGAAAGCACAGTTCATAAAATTCACCCATCTGTTTGCCGTTCACAAGCCAGCATAAGCCATTATCGCACGACAAATCTGCGCTTGCCTTGCAGCTGTTTCCCGGTGATCCTGCCGGGATGACCCCAATATTATACAGTTTTCGCCGATGCCCTTATGCCATGCGCGCCCGCCTTGCGCTGGCCTCAGCCCAGATCACGGTCGAGCATCGCGAAATCGTGCTGCGCGACAAGCCGACACAGATGTTAGCCGCATCGCCCAAGGGCACTGTTCCGGTTCTGATCACAGACGCTAGGGTCATTGACGAAAGTCTGGACATCATGCTTTGGGCGCTGACCCAGAACGACCCGGAAAACTGGCTGGATGTCCCGACATCAGCCCATGATCTGATCACCCAAGCTGACGCCGATTTCAAAACCTCATTGGACCGCTACAAATATGCCAGCCGCATTGCGGATGCTGATCTGCATGCTGACCGCGCCAAAGCATCAGAGTTTTTGCAAGAACTGGATGGGATGCTGGCCAAGCAGCCCTATTTGTACGGCCAGTCCGCGCGCCTGCCAGACATTGCAATCGCCACATTCGTGCGCCAGTTTGCCCATGTTGATATTGACTGGTTCACCGCACAACCCTGGCCCGAGCTGATAAAGTGGCTGGATCAGTTCAAAGCGTCCGAACGGTTTGTGAACACGATGGTAAAGCGCCCCGTCTGGGCCCCCGAACAACCCAAAGTTTATGTATAAACCTTAGCAGCAATGGCGCAGCCGTTCCATGACACAGTGACGATAGAAAAACATGCGAACCCAACCTGACATAATCACGACAATCCCGTTGCCCACTGGAAGTGTAACAGTTGACGGCCATGGTTATCTGACGGACCCAACACTGTGGACGCCAGAATTTGCCGAGCACGTGGCCCGCGCTGAAAACATTATCTTGACCGCGGAACACCTGTTTATCATTGAATATATTAGGTTTTCCGAAATCGATAAGGGCGTCACCCCCGATGCCAGGTTTGTCTTTAAGCTGCTTGCAAATAAGTTCAACCTTAGCAAATCCGGTTCAAAAGCCGCCTTTTTTGAGCTGTTTCCCTATGGCTATGTCAAACAGGCCTGCAAGATTGCGGGCATGAAACAGCCCCGAGCCTGGTCAACCGGCTAATACAATATGCCGCATCACGATGGGTTTGATTTAGAAACCTGCGCAATAACCTTGGCCAAATTGCCCCCATTCAAAGCCAGCATTTCCCTGGCAGGCGCCGGTTCAACACCATGAACAAACAGTATCGCCAGTTTAATTTCAAAGTTGCATGCATTTAGCGCCCTGGTGGCAGTTGCGCCCCCACAGCCGGTAATGTCACAAACTATTTTGACCGCCCGTTTTTGCAATTTATCGTTGCTTGCAACCATATCGACCATATGGCCTTGATAAATCTTGTTCATGCCTATCATCAGGCTGGTCGAAAACAGATTAAGTGCGATTTTCTGGCTGGTTCCTGCGCTAAGTCGGGTTGAGCCGGCCAAAACTTCAGGCCCGGTTTCAAGTAAAATACTGATGTCAGCGTCGCCCAGCATGGGGGCCGCCGGATTGTTGGCAATGGCGATGGTAAGGGCGCCATTTTTACGGGCCAGGCGCAGGACCTGGCGGGTAAACGGTGTTGTCCCGCTGGCCGCGATACCGATCACAACGTCGCTGTTTGTGATACCCATTTTTGCAACCGCTGCACTGGCAGCATCTTGGTCGTCTTCTGCACCTTCAACCGAGCGCGTTATCGCCTTTTCCCCGCCCGCCATAAGCAGACGAACCCGTTCAATTGGCCAGCTGAAGGTTGGGGGCAATTCAGCGCCATCAAGTGCGCCCAAGCGCCCTGATGTGCCGGCCCCTGTGTAAATGAGCCGACCGTCGCCCCCCGACAGCCTGGCCAATGCTTCCTGAACTGCATGGTCAATTTCCGGGATAGCCGCGCGGGCAGCATCAACTGCCCGGTACTGACCAGTTAGGATTGCAGCCATTATGTCTGGCCCGGATCTCTGTGCCAGATCTTGAAAATTATTGTCCCTTGCTTCTGTACCTGATGCCGGATTGTTGGATGATTTTGCCACTTTGGCCTCTTTCGTTGTTGAGCAATAACATTTCACAGCAGAAGCAAAGACGTGCCGTTTACCTATATTACCTGACAGCTGCTCCTAATCACATTGAAATACATCGCCACATAAACGCACCACATGCAGGGCTATGCGGTGGGCCACGGGCAGGTTAAGCTGCCCTTTAGATTACTGCCCCAGGAAAGAAGCTTAATGTCCTCAATTTATAATGTTGTGATTGCAGCTTCGGCTTCGCAGCTTGCAATCGGCGCGCCGGGCCGGGCCAACCTGACATATGGGCAATTGGCAGACCTGTTGCAAAGCACCGGGGCGGCGCTGAACGGTATGGGCATTGGCCGGGGTGACCGGGTGGCGATCGTTCTGCCCAATGGGCCGGAAATGGCGACAGGTTTTTTGGCTGTTGCCGCCAGCGCATCGGCTGCGCCGTTGAACCCGGCTTACACACAGGATGAGTATTCATTTTATCTGAATGATCTGGGCGCCAAGCTGGTGCTGGTGCAGGCGGGCAGCACGTCGCCTGTGTTGGCGGCGGCAGAAAAGCTTGGCATTCCTGTGGCCACCTTGAACTGGGATACAACGGACCCGGCTGGGTCTTTCAGCCTGCATTCAAATGGGCTTAGCGGGGTCGCCAGCAAAACCGGCTGGTCTGAGGCTGCAGATGATGCGCTGGTTCTGCACACATCCGGCACCACGTCGCGCCCCAAAGTTGTGCCGCTTAGCACGGCGAATATACTTGCCTCTTCGCGCCACATTCAGGCGTCGCTTGAACTAACGCCCGGTGATACTGGCCTGAATGTCATGCCGCTGTTTCATATTCACGGGCTGATTGCGTCGCTGCTGGCGTCGCTTCAGGGTGGTGCGCATGTTGTGTGTACGCCGGGGTTTAACGCCTTAAAGTTTTTTGGCTGGGTCGATGCCGTCAAACCAACCTGGTACACCGCCGTTCCCACCATGCATCAGGCCATATTGGCGCGCGCCAGTCGTAACACTGACATCGTAACATCCATGGGCTTGCGATTTGCCCGCTCATCATCGTCATCGCTGCCGCCATCTGTCATGCGGGAATTGGAAGCCAGCTTTGACTGCCCGGTGATTGAAGCCTACGGCATGACCGAGGCCGCCCATCAGATGGCCTGCAACCCCCTGCCCCCGAAGGCGCGCAAAGCCGGAACTGTCGGCATCGCCGCGGGCCCGGAAATTGCCATCATGGATGTGGCCGGTAATATCCAGCCACAGGGCAGCAGCGGTGAAATTGTGATCCGTGGTGCCAACGTCTTTTCGTCCTACGAAAATAACCCGGATGCCAATGCCACGGCGTTCACCGATGGCTGGTTCAGAACCGGCGATCTGGGCTTGTTGGATACGGACGGGTATTTAACCATCTCGGGGCGACTTAAGGAGATCATAAACCGAGGCGGCGAAAAGATTGCACCGCGAGAGATTGATGACGTCTTGCAGGCCCATCCGGCCATTGAGCAGATTGTCACATTCGCGCTGCCCCACGCCAAGCTGGGTGAAACCGTGGCCGCTGTGGTGGTGTTGAAAGACGGGCAATCAGCGACTGCGGCAGAGCTGAAAGCCTATGCCAGCGAACGGTTGGCCGCGTTCAAAGTTCCCGCCACTATCATATTCCGCGATGAAATCCCCAAGGGTGCCACCGGCAAGCTGCAACGCATTGGTTTGGCCGACAAATTGGGCCTAAGCTGATGGTGAAAATCTGCATTTACGGGGCCGGTGCCATTGGCGGCTATTTGGGGGCCAAGCTGGCGCGCACCGATGCGGATGTGTCATTGGTGGCGCGGGGTCCGCATTTGACGGCCATTCGCAAGGGCGGGCTGACGCTAATTGAAGCTGGGCAAAGTCACACCCAACAGATCACGGCCACCGACACCCCGGCCACGTTGGGGGTGCAAGACTATGTGATCGTCACCTTAAAAGCCCATTCCATACCGGCCATTGTCAGCCAGATGCAGCCGCTACTGGGCCCCGAAACGACGGTTGTTTTTGCCGTTAATGGCGTGCCATGGTGGTATTTCTATGGATTGGACGGAAAATTTGCCGACCATCATCTAAAAACCGTCGATCCGGGTGGGGAAATCTGGAACGGTATTGGGCCGGAACGGGCACTGGGCTGTGTGGTTTACCCGGCATGCGAGGTTATCAAACCCGGTGTTGTTGCACACAAATCCGGCAACAGGTTTTCCCTGGGCGAACCCGACGGCACCCGCAGTGCCCGGGCGCAAACCCTGTCTGCACTGATGGTAACGGCCGGGCTAAAGGCACCGGTTCGCCCCCGGCTGCGCGATGAAATATGGCTTAAGCTATGGGGGAATGCGTCGCTTAACCCTATCAGTGCGTTGACCGGATTAACATTGAAGCAAATGTTAGAAAATCCGGAAACATCGTGTATTATCAACGATATAATGGCTGAACTTAAAGTTGTTGGTGAAGCCCTTGGTGCCAGGTTTGGCGTCTCGGTTGAAAAACGCATGGCCGGGGCCGCGGCAGTGGGTGAGCATAAGACCAGCATGTTGCAAGACCTTGAAGCAGGCCGAGAAATGGAAATTGATGCCCTGGTGTCGGCCGTCAAAGAATTGGCAATTTTGGCTGACTGCCCAACACCCACATTGGACAGGGTTTTGGCCCAGGTGGTTCAAAAGGCACGGGCCGCCGGATGCTACCCCAACTGACGCGCCAAAACCAATGGCCTGGCCGCCACCTTGTGCGCGTGATCCGCTGGCAGTACTGAGAGTCAGCAAAAACCGGGGCCCTGTGTGTATTTTTACAGACTAATAATACTGATATTAACGCCGCTTGTGGCAGCCCGGTTCCTGGTGCGGCTGCTGTCAGGCAAGGAAACCCTGCCCGGCCTGTGCCAACGGCTGGGGTTTGGGGCCATGCCCTCAACTGCTGGGCGAACGGCTTGGATGCATGGGGCATCGTTGGGCGAACTGACCGCTGCCCGCCCGCTGCTGGCACACCTATTGGAACAGCACGCCAACCTGCAGGTGATCGTCACGGCCAACACCTATAGCGGGCGTGATATGGTTCAGGGCTGGAACGATCCGCGCATTCAGGCCCGCCTGGCCCCGCTGGACAGCCCCTGGATCATGCGCCGTTTCCTGAACCGCTGGCAGCCCGCCATCGCCTTTACCCTTGAAAATGAGCTTTGGCCAATGCGCATGCTGGCCTGCAAAAACCGCAATATCCCAGTGGTGGTGGTGGGGGCACGGCTGTCAAAGAAATCTGCCGCCATGTGGCACCGGTTTGGCCGATTGGCGCGCAAGGCCTTGGGCGCTATCACTGCGCTGGCACCGCTAGATCAGGAAAACGGTGCAAGAATTGCAGGTCTGGGTGTTCCTTTGGCTAAAATCGGTGCGCCTGTTAACCTAAAACCCGCGGTGCGGCTAACCCCGCCCCCCGCTGATACCCTGAAGCGCTATGCAAACCTGTTTGAACGTGAAAACACCATACTGGCCGCCTCTACCCATGTCGGCGAAGATGAAATCATGCTTGACGCTTTTCAGACAGCCCGCCGCACGCAGCCTGAATTACGGCTGATACTGGCGCCGCGCCATCCTGAGCGCGCCGACAGTATTGCCAGGTTACTAAACAGCCGCAAACTTGGCTATTGCCGCCGCTCTGAAACGCCAGAACCGAACATCAATAAGCCAGTATATATTGCTGATACTATTGGAGAAATGCCGCTTTGGTATTCTTTGTCGTTCTTAACAATCGTTGGGGGGTCATTTGTTAACAAGGGCGGACATACACCGGTTGAGCCCGTTCAATTTTGCTCACTGGTTGTCCACGGGCCGGACACATCCAACCATCATGCCCCCTTCCAGGCGCTTACCGATAACGGGGCTGCATTTTCCGCCACATCCGCGCCTGATCTTGCCGGTCTGATTATGCGCTTGCATCAAGACAAAAACCGGCGGAAAATTCATATGCGGGCCCGTGCGGCATTAGACCAGCTTGGGATGGCGAACCACGACATGGCCGCCCTGATGTCCAAGCTGAATGATCTCAGCGGTGGAGCCATTGAAAAATCCCTGCTAGATTAAGTATAAATTCAGACAAACCGGCAATGATCGCCAGTAAAAGGCTTGGGTGTGAGTAAGACAAAACAACAGCCCATCAAACTACCGGTTGCTGGCAAGCGTGAAGTTCGCACCCAGTTTGCTGCCCTATGCTACCGGCTGCGCAAAGATAAAATCCGGGTTTTGGTTGTCACCACGCGGTCTGGCAAAAACTGGATATTGCCCAAAGGCTGGCCCATGGACAACGCCACCCCCGCCCAGGCGGCGGCGCGTGAAGCCTTTGAAGAGGCCGGCGTTGAAGGCAAAGTTAACCAAAAATGTCTGGGGATTTATTCGTACACAAAGGATTTGGCTGGCGATGAACTGCCCTGTGTGGTGGCGGTGTTTCCCCTAAAGGTTAAACGCATCCATGCGATATTTCCGGAAAAGGGCAAACGAAAACGAAAATGGCTCAGCCGCAAGAAGGCCGCTGAACTGGTGGATAACCCGGAATTGGGCCAATTGATCAAGGGTTTTGAGCTTGAATGAATATTGCGCTGCCCCGCCAGACCACGCTATTACTGATAGAAAGAATGACCGCTTCACCCTAACCAGAGAACACGATGATCAAATTCGCCCTTAAATGCTCGCAGGATCACAGCTTTGAAAGCTGGTTCCAATCAGGTGACGCCTATGGAAAACTGCGGGCCACAGGTTTGGTTGTTTGCCCGGTCTGCGGCGTCAATGATGTTCAAAAGGCAATAATGACCCCCCAGGTCACCGCGTCGCGCAGCAATACTGACCCGGTTCCGGGCGCAGGCGACATGCATGCGCTTTCCACCCCTGCCTCGGCTGCCGAGGCGGCGATAAATGATCTCAAGCGTAAAATACAAAAACATTCCGAATATGTCGGTAGCGACTTCGCCGCCGAAGCCCGCGCCATCCATGATGGTGATGCCCCGGAACGCTCAATTTATGGCGAGGCTGAGACAAGCGAAGCCAAAAAACTGGTGGAAGACGGCGTGCCCGTGGCCCCCTTACCATTCATGCCCACCCGCAAAACCAACTGATGACTGTGCTGATCACCGGGGCGAACCGGGGCATCGGGCGGGGGCTGTATGACCACTATCGCACCAATGGCGTCCCGGTTATGGGCACATCGCGCGCAGGAGCGGCCCCATTTCAACAGCTTGATGTCTGTGACAGTGCTTCGCTGGCGGCATTAGGCGACCGGTTACAGGGCACGGCGCTGGACCTGCTGATTTGCAATGCCGGTGTCTACCTGGATAAGGCAGAAAGCCTGGAAACCGGCTATGCTGGCGAGTTATGGGCCCAAACATTTGCCACCAATGTTGCCGGGGTGTTTCGCACCGTGCAATCCCTGCTGCCCAACCTGCGCCGGGTGAACGCCCCCAAGATCGCAATAATTTCATCGCGAATGGCCAGCCATGAACGTGCCCCGGGCGGCTCATATATCTACCGCGCGTCCAAGGCCGCGGTGCTTAATCTGGGTCGCAATCTGGCCACTGATCTGCACAACGACGGCATCGCGGTTGGCATTTATGATCCTGGCTGGGTGGTTACCGATATGGGCGGAAGCGGTGCAGAGATCACGGTTGCGGCCTCTGTCAAAGGGCTTAGCGATCGTTTTGCAGAACTGTCAAAAGCAACAACAGGTTGCTTCCGGTGCTGGGACGGCAGACCACAATCCTATTAGCCGGTTTTCTTCTTTTCAAAAATATCCCCGCCGGAGGCACCCGAATTTTCGCAGAAAATTCGCACCGCGACGCGCAAAGCGCGGCGCAACCACCCTTGCCCTTTTTCGCACCACGCCGTAGGAAACCGCCAACACCTGCCCAAAGGACACCCGCCAGACAATGCCCATCCTCGTCATGAAATTCGGCGGCACTTCCGTGGCCACACTTGACCGCATCCGCCGCGCCGCCAAACGCGTTGGCCGTGAGGTGGCAAATGGCTATGACGTCATCGTTATCGTTTCGGCAATGTCCGGAAAAACCAATGAGCTGGTGGGCTGGGTCGACGAAACCAGCCCGTTCTATGATGCCCGCGAATTTGACGCCGTGGTGTCATCGGGCGAACAAATCACCGCCGGGCTGATGGCCCTGACTTTGCAGGAAATGAACATCCCGGCACGCAGCTGGCAGGGCTGGCAGGTGCCATTAAAGACCACATCAGCCCATAGCGCTGCCCGCATAGAAGAAATTCCAACCGACAATATCAGCAGCAAATTTGGCCAAGGCATGCGCGTCGCTGTGGTGGCCGGATTTCAGGGTGTTTCGGATGAGGGGCGCATCACCACGCTTGGGCGCGGTGGCTCTGACACCACAGCCGTTGCTTTTGCCGCAGCTTTCGGGGCTGAACGCTGCGATATTTTCACCGATGTTGACGGCGTTTACACCACCGACCCACGGGTCTGCGACAAGGCCCGCAAACTAGACAAAATCGCTTTTGAGGAAATGCTGGAACTGGCATCCTTGGGGGCCAAAGTGCTGCAAACCCGCTCAGTTGAACTGGCCATGCGTTACGGCGTTAAACTGCGGGTGTTGTCCAGCTTTGAAGACAATAACGAAAATGCGGGCACCCTAGTCTGCTCAGAGGAGGACATCATGGAAAGCAACGTCGTCGCCGGGGTCGCCTTTTCCCGAGATGAGGCAAAAATGACCCTGATTTCAGTGGCCGACCGCCCAGGCATCGCCGCTGCAATATTTGTTCCCCTGTCTGAGGCCGGGGTGAATGTGGACATGATCGTGCAAAATATCTCGGAAGAAGGTCGCACCGATATGACTTTTTCCTGCCCTGTTGATCAGGTGTCGCGGGCACAAAAGGCCATGGATGAAGCCAAGAAAAGTGGTGAAATAAATTTCCACGATCTGCTGGCCGACACCGATGTTGCCAAGGTCTCGGTTGTGGGGATCGGCATGCGCAGCCATGCTGGGGTGGCCGCAAAAATGTTTGATCAGCTCCATAAGGAAGGTATCAACATTAAGGTCATCACCACATCTGAGATTAAAATATCTGTGTTGATCGACCGGAAATACCTCGAACTTGCGGTGCAGGCGTTGCATGATGCTTTTGAACTGGAAAAGGCAACCTAAGTTCAGTTGCCGACAAGGGGCACATGACAGAACAGACCGAAACCCAAAGCCGCAAACTGCTTGGACGGTTGCGTGACACCCTGGCCGAAGACAGCGCCGGGCAGACCCGGCTGGATCGGATCACCCATCTGATTGCCGACAGCACCGGTTCAGAGGTGTGTTCCATTTACCTGTTTCGCGATGCCGATACGCTAGAGCTTTGCGCCACAGAAGGGTTGAACCCAGACGCGGTACACCAAACCCGCCTGCGCGTCGGCGAAGGTCTGGTGGGGCGCGTGGCCCGCACCGCAACCCCCGTGAACACCGATGACGCCCCCAGTTCCAAGGGGTTTCGCTATATGCCGGAAACTGGCGAAGAAGTATTTTCTTCCTTTCTAGGCGTCCCAATCCAGCGTCTGGGCGACACTTTGGGCGTGGTTGTGGTGCAAACCCGCGCACCGCGCATATTTTCTGACGATGAAATTTATGCCCTGGAAGTGGTTGCCATGGTGCTGGCTGAAATGACCGAACTTGGTGCCTTTCAGGGGGAAGGTGCCGCCCTTTCAGCGCGCCATCAACATCATGTTTTGCTGCGCGCCAGCGTCGGCCAGGAAGGTGTGACCGAGGGCCATGTTTTTCTGCATGACCCGCGTGTGGTGGTGACAAACCCGGTGGCTGATGATCCGAGCGCCGAATTAATCCGCCTGCAAGACGGCGTAAGTGCGTTGCGCATTTCGGTCGATGATATGCTGACAGTTGCTGGAACTGGTGACAAAGAACAAACCGAGGTGCTGGAAAGCTACCGGATGTTTGCCAATTCCAAAGGCTGGATGCGCCGAATGGAGGAAGACATCGCGCGCGGGTTATCCGCCGAGGCTTCGGTGGAAAAAGAACAATCTGTGGCCCGTTCCCGGATGTCAAAATCCAAAGACCCATACCTGCGCGAACGCCTGCATGATCTGGATGATCTGTCCAACCGGCTGTTGCGCATCCTGACAGGACAGGGCGCAAATACCGGTGCGCAAATGCCCGATGATCCAATTCTGATTGCGCGTAATATCGGCCCCGGTGAACTGTTGGAATATGGCCGCTCGCTTAAGGGTATTGTGCTGGAAGAGGGCTCGGTTGGCAGCCACGCGGCCATTGTGGCGCGCGCCCTGGCCATTCCGCTGCTGATCCATGCCAAAAAGATCACAACCGAAGCCCTAAACGGCGACCATATTATGTTGGACGGCGATCAGGGCATTGTGCATCTGCGCCCCGAAGACAGCGTCGCCGCCGCATTTCGCGACAAAATCGCCATGCTGGCCCAGGCTCAGCAACGCTACGTCGGCCTGCGCGACAAGCCAGCCACCGGGCTTTGCGGCACCCGCATTAACCTGCATATGAATGCCGGTTTGATGGCGGAATTACCATCACTTGAAAGTTCGGGTGCCGAAGGCGTCGGGCTGTTTCGCACCGAGTTACAGTTCCTGACCCGCTCAACCGTGCCTCGCCGGGGCAATCTGGCAGCCCTGTATGCCAGCGTTTTAGACGCCGCCAACGGCAAGCGGGTGGCGTTTCGCACGCTTGATATCGGCTCTGACAAAGTACTGCCCTATATGACCCCACAGGATGAACCCAACCCGGCCATGGGCTGGCGCGCCATCCGGGTTTCGCTGGACAAAAAGGGCATGATGCGGATGCAGTTACAGGCGCTGATCCGGGCGGCAAACGGGCGCCCCCTTACGGTGATGTTTCCGTTCATTGCCCAGTTTGACGAATTCCGCGAGGCCCGTGCCCAGCTGGAAAACGAAGTGGTACGCGAAATGAACATGGGTCATACCGTGCCTGCAAGTGTTGAAATCGGTGCCATGCTGGAAACCCCCAGCCTGGCCTTCGCCCCCAAGCAATTCTTTGAAATGGCTGATTTTATTTCCATCGGCGGCAATGACTTGAAACAATTTTTCTTTGCCGCTGATCGGGAAAATGAGCGGGTAAGACGCCGCTATGACACGCTGAATGTCAGCTTTCTGACATTCATCCAGCAAATTGTCAGGCGCTGCCAGGAAACCGAAACGCCGCTGTCATTTTGTGGCGAAGACGCGGGCCGCCCGGTGGAAGCCACCTGTTTCGCCGCCCTTGGCATGACTGCGCTGTCCATGCGCCCGGCATCAATTGGACCGGTAAAGTCATTGATCCGGCGCACAGATCTGCATGAATTACGTGAAATCATTCAGGCAGCGTGCGACAGCGGCGCCCAATCTGTGCGCCCGGCGGTAATGGATTACTTGCGCATCCAAAATAAGCGCTAGAATGTCCGGCTTGCCGCAAAAAACCCGTATCTATCAGAACCACACATTGGACAGTGAACGCTGGCTCAATTTCACCCGTCGCGATGATGATATCGTTGTCGCCACGCCCTATAAATGCGGCACCACCTGGACTCAGGCCATTGTCCTGCATCTAATTTTTCAGGACCTACAGCCGCGCAGCATTGATGACTATTCCTACTGGGTCGACAATAATACCCGCCCCATGGAAAAATTGCGCGCCCGGCTAGACGCCCAAAGCCACCGCCGGGTTCTTAAATGCCACCTGCCGCTGGACGGTTTCGCCTGGCGCGCGCAAGACCGCATACTGGTTGTTGCCCGTGACCCGCGCGATGTGTTCATGTCGATGTGGAACCATTATTCAAAGTACACCGACGTGGCTTACGCCAGCCATAACAACCCGCAAACCAGCATCGGCGCGCCCCTGCCCCGTTGCCCCGATGACATCCGTAATTTCTGGCATACCTGGATCAACAGGGGCTGGTTTGGTTGGGAAAGCGAAGGCTATCCCTGGTGGTCAAACATGCACCATGTGCAAACATGGTGGGACGCGCGCGCCACCGAAAACATTATGCTGCTGCACTATAATGACATGCTGGCCGACCTGCCCGGTCAGATCGCGGGCATTGCCGACCATCTGGGCATTAAATGCGCGCCCGATATGTGTGCAGCTATCGCCGACAAAACTAGCTTTAGTTCTATGAAACGCGACGCTGAACAAATTTCACCTGATCCGGCCGGCGCCTTTGAAGGCGGTGCCAAAACCTTTATCAACAAAGGCACAAACGGGCGCTGGAAAACTGTGCTGACGGTGGATGACCTGGCGGATTACGACCGCGCGGCAACCCGTGAACTTAGCCCCGCGTGTCGCAACTGGTTAGAAAGCAGTTAGCCCCAGCGCTTCACCTGTCCAACCACGCCGTCCCAACTGCCATTCTTCAAGGCACAGCCCAACACACGGGCTGGGTTGGTTGGCGGTGGCATTGTGACGCCCGCCAGAACCTGAAACCCAAACCGCCCATAATAGGGGGCATCGCCGATCAAAATCACCCGATCCCAATTGCGTGACGCACGCGCCAGGCTGTCGCCGATCAAAACCGCGCCCAGCCCTTCGCCCTGGTGTGTCGGGTGCACGGCTATGGGGCCCAGTAGCAGGGCCGTATCATCGCCAACCCGCACCGGCCAAAACCGCACAGCCCCGGCCAATACCCCCAGATCATCACGTGCCACCAGGCAAAGATCAGCCACCGGATCAACCCCATCGCGCAGCCGATAAGATGACAACGCCTCACGGCCCGGCGCAAAGCACAGGTCAAGTAATGCTTCCACTTCCCACCAATCAGCGGGTACCTCTGGACTTAACCTGACCACAATTGCCCCAATTCTTGCCAATTTTGGACTGGAATGCCAGCTAACACGCGGCTAACCCGGGGGCAACGAATGAAGGAACGCGTATATGTTTTATGAACCCAAAGATGGCCACCCCCTGCCCCACAACCCGTTTAATGCCATCATCACACCGCGCCCCATCGGCTGGATTTCCAGCCGCACCGGGGCGGGTGTCGATAATTTGGCACCCTATTCATTTTTCAACGGTGTCTCCTATGCCCCACCACAGGTGATGTTTGCCTCAACCGGACAAAAGGACAGCCTAAGCAATATTCAGGAAACCGGCGCCTTTTGCGTCAACATCGTTGAATATGCAATGCGCGACGCCATGAATTCCAGCGCCGCCGGGGTGGATGCAAATATCAGCGAATTTGAACTGGCCGGGGTGAAATCTGCGGCCTGTGAAACCATCGACTGCTGCCGGGTCGCTGATGCCCCAGCCGCGCTTGAATGCAAGATGACCCAGATCATCAAACTGGAAGGCGACGCCAATTTCGTGATCTTTGGCACAGTGACCGGAATTCACCTGCGCGACGATACAATCGTTGACGGCCGCTTTGACGTCACCACATTCCGCCCGCTGTCGCGCCTTGGTTATCGGGACTATTCCGTCGTTGATAGCCTTTTTGAACTGGCCCGACCCGACGACTAAGCTGGCTTTTTCTTTGTTGAAATACTCGCCCCGCGGCAGCGGACCCGCCCGCAGGGCTTATCAAATGCGCCCGCTTTGGGCGCTCAATTTCATTAATGCCCCCCGGCCAACACGCCGGTACGCACGGAATAATCCACCGCAATTTCGTAATCCGGGTCATCGTCACTATCCACCATCAACTGCCCGGCGCGGGCCAGCAATTCATGGCAATCCCGGCTTAGGTGGCGCAATTGCAGTTTTTTCCCGACCGCCTGATATTTAGCTGCCAGCGCTTCAATCGCCGTCAATGCCGACTGATCAGCAACCCGGCTTTCAGCAAATTCCACAATCACATGATCCGGGTCAGTTCCCGGGCTGAAAAGTTCATTAAACCCTTCAACGGAACCAAAAAACAGCGGCCCGACGATGCGGTACACCTTGGCACCATCGTCGGACACATAGGTCGTGGCATGGATGCGGGCGGCATTTTGCCAAGCATAGGCCAGGGCCGACACGATCACCCCAACCACAACCGCTGTGGCCAGATCAGTGGCCACCGTCACCACCGTCACCAGCAGGATAACAAAGGCGTCGGTGCGCGGAACCCGGCGCAAGATGGTCAGTGAATTCCAGGCAAACGTGCCGATCACCACCATGAACATCACCCCCACCAATGCCGCCAGCGGGATCTGTTCAATCACGGCAGAGCCCACCAATATGAACGCCAGCAAAAACAGCGCAGCAGTTACTCCCGAAAGCCGGGTGCGGCCGCCAGATTTTACGTTGATCATCGATTGCCCGATCATGGCGCAACCGCCCATGCCGCCAAACACACCGGTCACGGTGTTGGCCACACCTTGGGCAATACATTCCTGTGACGCCCCGCCGCGTTTGTTGGTGATTTCGCCCACCAGGTTCAGCGTCAGCAGGCTTTCTATCAGGCCAATGGCCGCCAGGATCAGAGCATAGGGCAGGATGATTTCCAAGGTTTCCAGATTGAACGGCACCGTGGGAATGTGAAACAGCGGCAAGCCGCCCTTGATCGATGCCAGATCACCGACCCGTGGCACATCAATGCCAAAACCGATCACGATGGCGGCCACAATGCCGATACCGGCCAATGGTGCTGGCACTGCTTTGGTCAGTTTTGGTATGCCCCAGATAATGACCATGGTCAGCGCCACCAGGCCCAGCATGGTTGCCAGTGGCCAACCGGTCATCCAGTCACCCCCGGCCATGCCGTGGCCACCGGCTTCACCTGTGCCAGGCACCTGAAACTGGCTCAGTTGGGCCAGAAAAATCACGATCGCCAAGCCGTTCACAAAGCCCAGCATCACCGGATGTGGCACCAGGCGGATAAATTTACCCAGCTTAAATATCCCAGCCCCGATCTGAATAAGCCCCATCAGCACCACGGTGGCGAACAGATATTCCACGCCGTGCTGCGCCACCAGCGCCACCATCACCACCGCCAAGGCGCCCGTCGCCCCGGATATCATCCCGGGTCGCCCGCCAATCAGCGCGGTGATCAAGCCGACGATAAACGCCGCATAGAGCCCCACCAACGGGTGCACCCCGGCGACAAAAGAAAACGCCACCGCTTCCGGCACCAGCGCCAGCGCCACAGTCAAACCCGACAATGTTTCGGTCTTGATCTGCATTGGGCTAAGCCGGTTGCGGGTTAATTTTATTTCTGGAACAGAAAGGCGCCCTGCAAAGGACGCCAGCGGTGATTTTTTCACTGGGAATTTCCGGATATTAAGGGTTTCGCGTATTTTGCGGCTGTCTAGCAGACCTTTGTTAAGAAATGAACCACCAGATGCGAATTACTGCCACCTGACACATCAGCCCGAATGCCGCAGCTTCAGGGTTATCAGGTCATAGCGGTCAGCCACCGGGTATTCGGCATCAGCCAGGTAATTGGGGTCAGATATGACGCAGCCTTCACCACACAACAAATCTGCGCGCTTTAACTTGGCCGAATTATACCAGATACGCCCCCCTGGGGTAGAAATATAACCGTCTATGCCTTCCAAAATATCCGCCCGCAAATCGTTAGATGATGGCACTTCGCTATCAAAATCAGGCGAATAGGCAGAATGCGTATGGTAGGACGCCAAAATTGTTGCCCCTTGGTCGGGCTCTTCGGGGCGGCACTCGGCCTCTTGCCCGCGAATGGGCGGGCTGGCGACCAGCTCACCGGCAGTGTTCACTAGGATAAACCCACAATATTCACGGTTCTCACTGATTGAGCGCGATTGCAGGCCAGACAGCAATGTCTTTACAAACGCCACTTCTGCCGCATTTTGGGGCTGAACACGGCCTTGATATGTTACTTTGGACAGGTTTGTATCACAGCCCGCCAGTGACAGGAATAAGCCTGCCCATATCCACTTTGAAAACCTGAAACCCATGATGCCTGTCCTGTCCACGCGTCTATCTGACCAATGGCCAAAGCTATACACAGGATCAAAGTAAGAACAATCGCCCAAATGCCCAAATACCGGGCTTTCATCAGCGCAATACATGACCTATTCTTGGGTTGAATTTTTTCCAGGGACAAAAAATGCAAACCATGATCGGTATTATCGGCGGCTCTGGCCTGTATGACATTGACGGGCTTAATGATGCGAAATGGCAGGCTGTTGCAACGCCCTGGGGGGATCCGTCTGACCAGATCCTGACCGGCGTGCTGGATGGCACCAAAATGGCGTTTCTGCCACGTCACGGGCGTGGCCATGTGCACAGCCCGACCACAGTGCCGTACCGTGCCAATATCGATGCGTTAAAGCGCATCGGGGTGACGGATGTGTTTTCAATTTCCGCCGTTGGATCGTTTCGTGAAGAAATGGCACCGGGTGATTTTGTTATTGTGGATCAATTCATTGACCGCACAATAGCGCGCGAAAAATCGTTCTTTGGCAGCGGCTGCGTGGCCCATGTTTCGGTGGCCCACCCGACCTGCCCGCGCCTGTCGGATGCGGCCCATAAAGCCGCCAAGGCCCAGGGTGTGGCCGTCCATAAAGGCGGCACCTATCTGGCCATGGAAGGCCCGCAATTTTCATCATTGGCAGAAAGCCGCATGTACCGCGAAAGCTGGGGCGCTGATGTGATCGGCATGACCAACATGCCAGAGGCCAAACTGGCCCGCGAGGCCGAGCTTTGTTATGCAAGCGTTGCCATGGTCACCGATTACGACAGTTGGCACCCGGACCACGGTGAAGTTGATGTTACCGAAATCATAAAGGTTCTAACCGGAAACGCCGCCAATGCCCGTGGCTTGGTAGCGCGTCTGCCTGCCCTGCTAGACGCCGAACGCGCGCCCTGCAAACACGGCTGCGACCGCGCCCTTGAATACGCCATTATGACCGCGCCCGAGGCCCGTGACCCCAAACTGCTGGCCAAGCTGGACGCTGTGGCCGGGCGCGTGTTAGGGGCATCGGTATGAAAAAACAGGTCAAAGATTACATCCGCACCATCCCTGATTTCCCCCATGAGGGCATCATGTTTCGTGATGTCACCACGCTGTTTTCTGACCCACGCGGTTTGCGTATGGCGGTGGATCAATTGTTGCACCCTTATGCGGGCATGCAGATTGACAAGGTTGTGGCGCTGGAGGCCCGGGGTTTCATTTTGGGCGGTGCAATTGCCCACCAGCTGGGCCTTGGTTTCGTTCCCGTGCGCAAAAAGGGCAAACTGCCCGGCGCGACCATCAGCCAGGAATACAAACTGGAATATGGTGAAGCCATAATGGAGCTGCATTCAGACGCCTTGCAACCCGGTGAAAAGGTTCTGCTGGTGGATGATTTGCTGGCAACCGGCGGCACGGCTGCGGCGGGTATCAACCTGATTGAACGCCTTGGTGCTGAAATTATCGGATGCGCTTTTATCATTGATTTACCAGAGCTTGGCGGGCGGGTTTTACTTGAAAAAATGGGTTATGACGTGCATATCCTATGCGATTTTGAAGGCACCTGATCAGGCCAGAACAGCGCCCGGGTTCATAATGCCATTTGGATCAACTGCGCCCTTGATTGACGCCATGGCGGCCAGTTTGGCCGGGTCGCCATAACGCTTTAATTCCCCAGCTTTCATCCGCCCCAGCCCGTGTTCGGCACTGAAAGAACCGTCAAATTCAGCCACCAGATCATGCACCAAGCGGCGGATTTCTTCGCCCAATTCAGGCGCGTCATCACGGCTGCCGCCAAGGGGTGGGAAAATATTGTAATGCAGGTTGCCATCGCCCAAATGCCCAAAGCAATTGATGCGGTAATTTCCTTTTTCAGCAATGGCTTGCCCGGCATTCTTAATGAACTCTGGTAGTGCGCTGATCGGCACTGAAATATCGTGGGACGCAATCGGCCCGATGCGTTTATTGGCCGCAGGAATGGCTTCACGAACCGTCCAAAAACCCTGACGCTGTGCCAGGTTTTGGGCCACCACCCCGTTACTGACCAGCCCTGCCGCCTGGCCGATCTCAAATATCTGGCTCAGGTGCTCAGCCGGGTCCGCACCAGCCGCCATACCCAGGTCAATCAACACAGACCACTCGGGGCGTTGTTCAAAAGGTTGGGCGATCTGGGGCATGGTTTCAGCCAGAAAATCGAGCCCGGTACCATGGATCAGCTCAAAGCCTGAAATGGTGTTGCCCAGGTGGGCGCTTGCCAGCGCCAACAGCTCAATCGCCGCCGCAGGATCACGCACCACCATAAGTGCGGCCCCAACCTGGGCCGGGATCGGGCACAGCCGCAGCGCGGCGGCGGTGATCACCCCCAACGTGCCCTCGGACCCGATCAGCAAGTTACGCAGATCATAGCCGGTATTGTCTTTGCGCAACCGCTTTAACCCATGCCAGATATCGCCGTTTGGCAGCACCGCTTCCAGCCCCAGGCACAGGTCACGGGCATTGCCATAGCGCAACACATTCACCCCGCCAGCGTTGGTGGCGAGGGTGCCGCCGATCTGGCAGGACCCTTGGGACGCCAGCGACAATGGGAACAACCGATCAGCGTCAGTCGCGGCGGATTGCAGGTTTTCCAAGATCACCCCGGCCTCGGCGATGATCACGTTTTCATCTGGATACGTGGCGCGGACTTTGTTCATCCTTTCCAGCGATAGCACCAACGGCAAGGGCCCGTCTGGCATCACCTGCCCGCCCACCAGGCCAGTGCCGCCACCGTAAGGCACCACCGGGATGCGGGCGTGGTTGGCGGCACGGATTATCGTGCTCACCTCTTGCACGGATGCCGGGGCCAGCACCTGCCCGGCCTGTCCACTAAATTTCCCGCGCGGTTCCTGCAAATAATGCGGCGTGCTGTCGCGAAACGCCGCTGCGGGGATATTGCCGCGCAGCTGTGCCAGAAACGCATCTGTAACCGGGTTTAACGTCATAGTGATTGCGCCAATTCCATGATCTTTTGACCCGATCGCAGGTTGCGCCCGGTCATTGAAACCTTGATGAACCGCGCCAGTTTTCCCGCCAGTAATGATTTTCCAAAGCCGTTTGGCGTATAAAAGTACAGCACGTTGTTGATCAGCTGAAAGTCTTCGCCACCAGTGGCAAGCTCTGCCATCCCGGCCAGATCAATATTGGCCGCCGGGTCGGCCAGAAAAAACAAATGCAGGGTCTTTGGGTCGGCGTCTGCTTGCGGGAAAGGGTTTGCATCCAGCGCATTTTGCAAATCCGCCTGCGATAAAACAAACACATCCACCCTGAAACCAAATTTCTTTTCAATCGCCTCACCAATGGTGCGCGCGATATCAGCGGCCTGACCCCCGGCACGAAACGCCCCGTTACCAGACTGGATATAGCTGGCCACATCGGTGTAACCCAGCCCCATCAGCATGGCCCTAAAATCCGCCATGGGCAGTTTATTATTGCCGCCGACATTTACGCCTTTCAGCAAGGCTATCCAAATATCCATTCACGTCATCCCAAAGGACTAATTCAGCCGGTTTCGGTTTTACCGCGCCGGTCGTTTCGCAGGTTGGCATAGAGCACATGTGTGCGCCAGCGCCCGTTGATCTGCAAATAGCTTTGCGCCACGCCTTCGTATTTGTAACCGCATTTTTCCAACACGCCACGGGATGCCAGGTTTTCCGGCAGGCAGGCGCTTTCAACTCGGCTAAGGTCAAGCGTGGTGAACGCATAATGCACCACCGCGTCCAGAGCTTCGCGCATATAGCCTTGGCGAGCAAAAGCCTGGCCGACCCAATACCCACAAGAGCCCGCCTGGGACGGGCCGCGGCGGATATTGCTGAGCGTGATTGCCCCCAACAACGCATTGTCCGCGCGCCGGTGCAAAAACAGCGGTATATCGGTGCCACCAGCAATAGAACGCTGTGCCCAGTAAACCCGGTTGGCAAATGATTTGCGCGACAGGTGTTCATTGGACCATGTGGGCTCCCATGGCATCAAAAAATCAGCACTTTGACGGCGCTGCGCTGCCCAGTTGCGAAAGTCAGAATGTTTAGGGGGGCGCAAAACCATCCGCTCGGTTTCAATGCGAACTTTGCTTTTGCGCAGGTGTATCATGCTGCCAGTCTGGCTTTTAGCGTGGCCATATCAGGTGCCAGGTCGATGGGCCCATAAAGCGCCAGCGCCGGTGCGCCTGTTGTCAGATCTTGGGCCAGTCTACGCACATCATTTCGCTGAACATTATCAATGCGGGCGACCACTTCATCCAGGTCAGGAACCCGGCCCCAAATAGACACCATTCGCGCCAACCGTTCCGCACGCGATGACGCGCTTTCAAGCCCCATCAGCATCCCCGATTTCATTTGAATTTTGGCGCGCGCCACTTCTGCCTCTGACATATCATCAGCAGCGCGTTTAAGTTCATCAACAACGATCATCGCCAGATCACCGATTTGTCCGGCGCTTGTGCCGGCATAAATTGTTGTCATGCCGGTATCGGCATAGGCACCGGCCTGGGCAAATATCGTATAGCACAGGCCGCGTTTTTCCCGGACTTCCTGAAACAGGCGTGACGACATACCGCCGCCCAATGTGCTGGCCAGAATTTGTGAGGCATAGATGTCGTCATCCAAATAGCCCGGGCTTGGCAGTGCCAGCGCAAAATGCGCCTGTTCCAGGTCTTTGGCCTCGCGCTGCTCACCGCCAACATAGTGCGCCGGTTCCAATATCAATGCCTGCGCCACCGGCAATGCGCCAAACAGTTTTTCCGCCTCTTGCACCAGCGCGTCATGATCTACAGCGCCCGCTGCGGCCAGGATCATGCGGTCGGGGCTGTAATGTTGCGCCACGAAGGTCGACAGATCTTTGCGGTTAAAGCTTGAAACCCGCTCGGCGGGCCCCAAAATTGTGCGCCCCATTGCCTGGTTTGGATAGGCCGCTTCCTGCAACCAATCAAATATTACGTCATCCGGTGTGTCCAGGGATTGGCCGATTTCCTGTAAGATCACACCGCGTTCGGTTTCAATTTCGTCCAGGTCAAAGACCGGGTTCAGCACGATGTCGGCGATCACATCCAGCGCCAATGGCACGTCCTGTTCCAGCACACGGGCGTAGTAGGCGGTGTTTTCGCGGCTGGTATAGGCATTGATAAAGCCGCCCACATCTTCGATAGCCTCGGCTATTTGCAAGGCACTGCGCCGCGCTGTGCCCTTAAACGCCATATGTTCCAGAAAATGCGCGATGCCGTTTTGGGGGCGGCTTTCATGGCGCCCACCTGCGTTTACCCAAATCCCGATAGAGGCTGATTTTAACCCCGGCATCTTTTCGGTTACGATTTTGAAGCCGTTGGATAATGTATTAATTTGAACGCTCACTGTTTGGTCCGATCCCGTATCAGTGTTTCAAGGCTGTCCAAGTCGTTTGCGACCTGGGTTATGCGTTCCGGGCGGTCAAACAAATCGGCCATGTGGGCTGGCAGATCAGGGCGCTGACCAATCGCGGCATCCACCGCATCCGGGAACTTGGCCGGATGCGCCGTGGCCAAGGTGATCATCGGGGCTGAGACTTTGATATGTTCTTGCGCCACCTTCACGGCAACCGCGCTATGGGGGCACAGGATTTCCCCGGTGCGGGCATGTATGTCACGGATGGTGGCTGTTGTTTCAGCCTCAGACGCACGGCCGGAGGCATAGGTTTCACGCAGCCAGTTAATGGCCCCTTGCGAAATATCAAAGCCGCCCTGATCCAGCGCCTGCATCTGTTGGGCCACGGCATTGGCGTCACTGCCATAGGCATAGAACAAGGCCCGCTCAAAGTTGGAGGACACCTGAATATCCATTGACGGGCTCATAGAGGGTGTCACGCCATGTTTGGTGTAGGAGCCGCTGGTCAATGTGCGGTGCAATATGTCGTTCTGGTTGGTGGCAATCACCAACTGATCTATCGGCAGGCCCATTTTGCGGGCAATGGTGGCCGCAAAAATATCGCCAAAATTACCGGTCGGAACTGTAAAGCTAACCGCCCGGTGCGGCGCGCCAAGCGCCACGGCGGATGTGAAATAATACACCACCTGCGCCAACACCCTGGCCCAGTTGATCGAGTTCACCCCAGCCAAGCGCACGCCATCGCGAAAGTCAAAATCATTGAACATGTCTTTCAGGCGGGCTTGGCAGTCGTCAAAATCCCCGGCCAGTGCCAGCGCATGCACGTTGTCTTGGTCTGGCGTGGTCATTTGGCGACGCTGTACGTCAGACACCAGACCGTCGGGAAACAGGATGAACACATCCACTGCATCCAGCCCCTTGAACGCATCTATTGCGGCTGATCCGGTATCGCCGGATGTGGCCCCAACGATCGTGACCCGCTCACCGCGTTTTGTCAGCGTCGATTGGAACATCTGGCCGATCAGCTGCATAGCGAAATCTTTAAACGCCAGTGTTGGGCCATGGAACAGTTCCAGCAGGTAATGGTTGCTGTCCAACTGTTTCAGTGGCGCGCGGGCATCGTGTCGAAACCCGGCATAGGCGCGCCCAATGATATCGCCAAATTCGCTGTCGCTGAACGTGTCGCCTATGAACGGGCGCATCACCCTGAATGCGATCTCTTCGTAAGACAGCCCGGCCAGTGCCGCGATATCGCCACGCGACATTTGGGGAATTGTCTCAGGCAAATACAACCCACCATCACGGGCAAGCCCGGTGAGCATGGTGTTTTCAAAGTCCAGAACAGGGGCCTGTCCGCGGGTCGAAATATACTGCATATTGTTGGCGCTTTTATTGGTTGGTTTGGCGCTTAATACGCCACAGCAGATAGACTGTCATCCCAAACCATACAGCAGCCAATAAAAACCAGGTAATGGCGTAATTTAGATGGTTGTTCGGGATGCTGGCTGTGTTCACTGGAAATGGCACCACACCGTCACCTGTGGCTTGGCTGGCGACAATTAAAACCGGTTCCGCATTCAAAGCCAGCGCCATGGCCGGCACGTCGCGGGCGAACCAGATATTAGCCGCCCCGTCGGTTTTAGGCGTGTATTTATCCACCTCATCCGGCCAATGCAGGTTGCCGACCACCTGCAACTGGCCCCCGCCGCGCAGATCATCTTTTGCAGTCAGTCCAACAAACCCACGATCCACCATGATCCGGCGACCATCACTGAGCAATACGCCAATCACCCGGTATCCGGCCCCGGTGTCTTTATTGCTGGCCAAAACATGGACCTCTGCACTGTCAAATCGACCTTCAGCAAACACCGCCAAAAACCGATCTGCACTGGCGTCCGGTAAAATTGGGAGCGAGACTGGATCTGCGGCGATCTGTGTCGCAATTTCAGCCAACACATTTTGCTTCCAGCCCAGGCGCTGAACCTGCCAACTGCCCAGCCATAGCAACAGGGCGACACCTAGCACACCAAAAACCAAAGGGCCGATCATCGCTTTTGCCACGGTACTGTCTCCAAGCAAATGGCGCGAAGAAAACCCTCCGCGCCGCATCTTCTTTTTCAAAATATCCTCGCCGAAGGCAAGAAGTCTTAACCGCCCCAGATGTAAACCGCTGCGAACAGAAACAGCCAAACCACATCAACGAAATGCCAATACCAAGCCGCCGCTTCAAAACCCACATGGGCTTCGGGTGTAAAATGCCCTGCCCGGGCCCGGAACCAACAAACGGCCAGGAAAATAGTTCCTATCAGAACATGGAAACCGTGAAACCCTGTGGCCATGAAAAAGTTAGCGCCATAGATATTACCGGAAAAGCTAAAGGCCGCGTGGGAATATTCATAGGCCTGGAAGAAGGTGAACAATATCCCCAATGCCACAGAAATTATCAGCCCGGTTTGTAGATCTTTACGGTTGTTTTCATGGGCAATCGCATGGTGCGCCCAGGTGGCGGCCATACCGGAACACAGCAGGATCAACGTGTTAATCAGGGGCAGATGCCAAGGGTCAAAGGTTTCAATGCCAATGGGCGGCCAAACACCATCAATCTTGGGTGAATCTGGGCCCATAGGGTACATCGCATGCTTGAAAAAGCTCCAAAACCAAGCAGCAAAGAACATCACTTCGGACATGATGAACAGTACAACGCCATAGCGCAGGCCTATGGCCACAACCGACGTGTGATCACCGGCATGGCTTTCCACCACGACCTCGGACCACCAGGAATACATCACATACAGCACACCTGTCAGGCCGATGGCAAAGAACCACGGGTGGTTGCTTTCAACTTGCGGTGACACCCAAATGACAATGCCAAACAACATGAAGGCACCGAAAATCGCCCCCAATAGTGGCAGGACCGAAGGGGCCAAAATGTGATAGTCGTGGTTCTTTTCGTGCGCCATGTGCGTTCCCCTGTTGGGATTTAGTTGGAACCGCCATCGGAACCGGCTGACAGTTCAGCAAATTCTTCGGGCAGATCAGTTTCGTGGAATGTGTAGGACAGCGTGATGTGTTTTACAAACTTGGCATCCCGGTCCCGGGTGATTTCGGGGTCGACATAGAACGTTACCGGCATCAGCACGGTTTCGCCGGGCTGAAGCACCTGTTCTTCAAAGCAAAAGCAGTCGATCTTGGTAAAGTGCCCACCGGCTTGAAACGGGGCGACGTTATAGCTGGCAGTGCCGGCAACCGGGCGATCTGTGGGGTTATGCGCCTCGTAAAACGCCAACCCCGTCTCGCCTATTTTCAGCTCCATTTCGCGCACCACCGGCTTGAACGTCCAGGGCATATCGCGATCAAGGGATGCATCAAAACGGATGGTGATGGTTTGCTCAAGCACCTCATCTGACCCGGCGTCAGCCACCGATGTGGCGCCACCAAAGCCGGTCACGCTGCAAAACCAGTTGTAAAACGGCACCGAGGCCCAGGCCAGCGCGCCCATGGTCAGCACAACGCCAACGGTCATACGCAGGGTCTTGGTATTTGCGCTTGTGCTCATTCGGTAGCTGGCAATTGTTCAATGCGTACAGAATGATCAAACGCTTGCGTGGGCCGACCGTCGGTCACCTTGGCGATGGTCAGCGCAAAAACCAGCGCCACAAAGCCACCCAATACAATGCCAACACCCAAATTACGGCTAAAGCGGCGTTTGTGAATCTCATGTTCCTGTGACAGACCCATTACCAGCCCCCCAAACCATAGGATTTCAGCGTCGCTTCAACCAGTAGCGCGCCAAAACTTATAAACAGGTAGTATATTGAAAACCGAAAGAACGTTCTTTCGACCTTATAATCATCTGCAGTTGCCGCAGTTTCAGGGCGGCGCAAAATCTCAATAGCGCCTTTCAGGAACCAAAGGTTCATCAAAACGGCCACCGTCAGATAGAACGGCCCACCAACAGATGTGAAACCCAAGCCAACAGCAATTGGCAGCAAGATCAGTGTGTAGGCCAGAATGTGCTTGCGTGTCACTGCGCGCCCGTGGGTCACTGTCAGCATCGGCACACCGGCCTTGGAATAGTCTTCCTTCATGAACAGCGCCAACGCCCAGAAATGCGGCGGCGTCCACATCAGGATCAGCGCGAACATCAGGCTGCTTTCAATGGAAATGCCACCGGTTACCACAGCCCAGCCGATCATCGGCGGAAAGGCCCCGGCCGCACCACCGATAACGATGTTCTGCGGTGTCCAGCGTTTTAGCCACATGGTGTAAACCACGGCGTAAAAGAAAATAGTAAATGCCAGCAACCCGGCCGCAAAGAAATTTGCCGCCAGCGCCAGCATAATAACAGCCATGACCGACAGGGTAATGCCAATGGCATAGGCTTCGCCTGCGCCAACCTTACCTGCAGGCACCGGACGGTTGGCAGTGCGCTGCATCACCGCATCAATATCAGCGTCATACCACATGTTCAGCGCACCAGAGGCCCCGGCACCAATGGCAATAAACAAGATCGAGGCAAAGCCAACCACCGGGTTCACCCCGCCTGGCGCAACCACCAGCCCGACCAATGCCGTGAACACCACCAGTGACATGACACGGGGCTTGAGCAGGGCGAAATAATCGCCGAACTGGGCCTCGTTTTCATAGCTGATACTGGTGCTGTCAGACATCGGTTTCTTTCATTGGCCCTGTGGGCCTGCCAAATCAGTTATTTGCGGCCACTGTGACGTTTTGCGGTGTGCCTGCAAATTCCTCAATCGCGCCCTTTAGCCATGCGTCGTAAACTTCCTGGCTGACGGCTTTGACGGTGATCGGCATGTAGGTATGGTCTTTGCCGCACAGTTCAGAACACTGGCCGAAATACACGCCTTCTTTTTCAACACTGAACCACAGCTCGGCCAATCGGCCTGGCACGCCATCCTGCTTTACGCCAAAGGCAGGCATTGCCCAACTGTGGATCACGTCAGCGCCGGTGACCTGCAACACAATGGTTTTGTTAATCGGCACGACAACAGCCGTATCAGTTGCCAGCAGATATTCATCCTGGCTGTATCCGTATTCTTCCAGCTCTTCGCGGGCCAGCATAAAGCTGTCAAAGCCAAATTCGCTGTCGGGATATTCATAGCCCCAATACCACTGGTAACCGGTGGCCTTGATGGTGATATCTGCCTGTGGAATTTCCTGCTGCTTGAACAGAACCTGCATGGAATAAGCACCAACAAACACCAATATGATAATCGGCACGATGGTCCATGCAACTTCTACCGGGGTGTGGTGGGTGAATTTAGCTGGGGTCGGATTGGATTTCGAATTGTAGCGGACAACCACATACAGCATCAGCAATGTCACAAAAGCCACGATGACCCCGCTGATGGAATGCACAAACCAGTCCAGCCACTGCAAATCGCGCGCCAGTTCGGTAGCGGCGGGTTGGAACCCGGTGCCTTTAGGCACGGGTTTGCCGATCACCTCAAGTCCGGTGATCCCATCCTGAGCCCAAGCAGCCCCGGTTGACAATGTTGCAATTGCAAATGCCCAAAAGGCCGATAGTGTCGAAAATAAACGCATCATTTCTTCCTGTTCGAACGGCGGATTTTCCGCGGTGCTGCGGGCTTTCCAAAGTATTATAGGGAATCCCGTTGTGTCTTGGCGGTTTGAAACCATATTAGATGCCAGTAGACAAGCATATCCCTTGCGGCAAACAGACGCTTATGGCGGATTTTTCAATAATTCATGAGGTAAGTCATGGCTTCCAAGCAATTCCGCCCCTTTGAAACCAATCTGGACCAGGATCGTGCCTTGGCTTTGCTGCGCCAGGCAGTGGCCGGTGCCGATGATGGCGAGCTGTTTATTGAACGGTGCCGCTCAGAGGTTCTGAGCTATGATGACGGCCGGGTCAAAAACGCCAGCTATGATGCATCCGAAGGCTTTGGGTTGCGCGCTGTACTGGGGGAAACCACCGGATATGCCCATTCAACCGATGTCAGTGAACCCGCCTTGAAACGTGCGGTTGAAACGGCGCGCCTGGCAGTGGGCGGCGGCGGTGGCACCTTGGCGGATGCGCCAATTGCAACCAACCGTAAGATGTATTCGGACGAAAACCCGATGGAGGGGGCCAGTTTTCCGCTAAAAATCGAAACCCTGCGCGACATAGACGCCTTTACCCGCGATCTGGATAAACGCGTGGTGCAGGTATCGGCCACCATCGCCGCGTCAATGCAAGAGATCGAAATACTGCGCCCCGATGGCACGCTGGTGCGCGACGCGCGGCCAATGACACGGGTGAATGTTTCGGTGATTGTAGAAGAAAACGGTCGCCGCGAAAGCGGGGGCCACGGGGCTGGCGGGCGCGCCGCCCTGACCGGGCTGATTGACCCGGCCCATTGGCAGGATGCAGCACGTGAAGCGCTGCGCATTGCGCTGGTGAACCTGATCGCCGTACCGGCCCCTGCCGGACAATTTGATGTGGCCCTGGGCAATGGCTGGCCCGGCATCTTGCTGCACGAAGCCGTTGGGCACGGGTTGGAAGGCGACGCAAACCGCAAAAAGGCCTCGGTTTTTTCCGGGTTGTTGGGGCAGCAAGTCGCCGCCCGTGGCGTGACGGTGGTTGACGATGGCACCATCCCGGATCGGCGCGGATCACTGACGGTTGACGACGAAGGCACGCCCTCTGCCAAAAACACCCTGATCGAAGATGGTATTTTGGTGGGCTATATGCAGGACCGTCAGAATGCCCGCCTTATGGGGGTAGCCCCCACAGGTAACGGACGGCGCCAAAGCTATGCCCACGCGCCAATGCCGCGGATGACCAACACCTATATGCTGGGCGGCGACGGCGACCCGGGCGATATTGTGGCTGATATTAAAGATGGCATTTATGCAGTTGGCTTTGGCGGCGGTCAGGTGGATATCACCAACGGCAAGTTTGTGTTCAGCTGTACCGAGGCTTACCGGGTGCAAAACGGCAAAATCGGTGCCCCGGTAAAAGGTGCAACCCTGATCGGCGATGGCGCCACTGCATTACGTCAGATTCGCGCTATCGGCAACGATATGGCGCTGGATCCGGGGGTTGGAACATGCGGGAAAGCCGGGCAATGGGTGCCGGTGGGGGTTGGGCAACCAACGCTGCTGATTGGTGGTCTGACTGTGGGCGGATCGTCAACTTAGCCTTTATTTGTTAGGAATTTTTGGGGTTATTTCTGAAAATGCCAACCAATTTGCACCCTATTTATAACTGGCTTCGCAAGTGTTTTCACAAAGAAAGTACGTTGTTCACCTAACGTTAACCAAAACCAAGGCATTCTGATTCCCGTAAGAGACGGAAACAGAAATGACCAAGGATTTATTCCCTTCCCCACCCCCCCTCACCCCACCACACCCCGAGGAAGAATGGTTATCCTGGCTCCGCCTCTTACGATCCCGCCGCGTTGGCCCGGCGACTTTTTTCAGATTAATGCAAGACCATGGCACCGCCGATGAAGCGCTGCGCGCCTTGCCCGAAGTTGCGCGCGCCGCTGGTGTCAAAGATTACCAGGTCTGCCCAGAAGCCGTGGCCCTGGCCGAATTGAAAGCCGGCAAGCTGGCCGGGGCCCAATTGCTGGCCACCGGCACGCCGGACTTTCCCGAACTGCTGCGCAATATCAGCGACGCGCCGCCGTTTTTGTGGTGCCTGGGGAACCGTGCGGTTTTACAACGGCCGATGTTGGCAATTGTCGGGGCGCGCAATGCATCCAGCGTCGGAACGCGCATGGCGCGCAAACTGGCCGCTGATCTAAGCGATGCCGGGTATGTCATTGTGTCCGGGTTGGCCCGTGGCATTGATACCGCATCCCATGTTGCCGCCGCACCTAAAGGCACGCTTGCGGTTATGGCGGGCGGGGTCGACGTGGTTTACCCGGCAGAAAATGCGGTTCTTGCCCAGGAAATTCTGCAATCCGGCCTGCGAATTTCTGAACACCCCATGGGTCTGCGCCCCCAGGCCCGGCATTTCCCCCAGCGCAATCGGCTGATATCAGGCCTGTGCCAAGGTGTTATTGTGGTGGAAGCTGCGCTGCGCTCGGGCAGCCTGATCACCGCGCGCTCGGCCCTTGATCAGGGCCGCGAGGTTTGGGCGGTGCCTGGCCACCCCTTTGATGGGCGGGCATCTGGGGGCAACATTCTGATACGTGACGGTGCAACATTGGTGCGTTCAGCACAGGATGTGCTGGATATGCTGGCGGATCAAACCAAGCAAATAGGCCAGGCCAAACCGGTGACAGCGCCCGCGCCGCCGCCTGCTAAAACCAAAAAACCGCTGCGGGAAATTGCGGATCTGCACAGTGATATCCTGTCCCGTCTGAGCGCCTGCCCGGTGGCCGAAGATCAGCTGATCCGAGACTTGGCGCTGCCGGTCGGAACGGTTGCACCGGCGCTGATCAATCTTGAACTTGACGGCAAGATCAACCGCCAACCCGGCGGCATGCTTAACCTGGCGGTCTGATCCGACGATCGCCGGTTTTCGCATAAAACCCAGCGCGCATGTCTTTGGCGTACAAATTTTTGACATTTTTAGTTTCTAGGATGGCAGGTGAAACCTTGGCATTGACATCCAACCTATAACCCACGCATTTGTGCCCGCCATATCATCTGACCCTGAGTCGAGAGGAAATTCATGCCCGTCGTCGTCGTAGAATCCCCTGCTAAGGCCAAGACAATAAACAAATATTTAGGCGATAACTATACTGTTCTTGCCTCATTTGGCCATGTTCGTGACCTGCCGCCCAAGGACGGCAGCGTCGATACCGACAACGATTTTGAAATGAAATGGGAAATTGGCAGCGACAGTAAAAAGCATGTCAAAGCCATTGCCGACGCCCTGAAAGACGACAATGAACTGATCCTGGCAACTGACCCGGATCGCGAAGGGGAAGCCATTAGTTGGCACCTGGAAGAGGCCCTGCGCAAACGCAAGATCATCAAAAAAGACACGCCCGTCAGCCGTGTGGTGTTTAACGCCATCACCAAATCGGCCGTGACTGAGGCCATGAAAAACCCGCGCCAGGTGGATATGCCACTGGTAAATGCTTACCTGGCGCGCCGCGCACTGGATTATCTGGTGGGGTTCAACCTGTCGCCGGTGCTGTGGCGCAAATTGCCCGGCGCCAAATCTGCCGGGCGGGTGCAATCAGTTACCCTGCGCCTGATCGTTGAGCGCGAGATGGAGATTGAGGCGTTCAAGAACCGCGAATATTGGAGCGTAAAGGCGATGTTGACGTCGCCGCGCGGCCAAAATTACGAGGCGCGTCTGACGGTTCTGGCTGGCAAAAAGCTGGAAAAGTTTGACATTGAAAACACCACCCAGGCCGAATTGGCGGTGCAGGCGATCAGCAGCCGCGATCTAAGCGTGCAGTCGGTTGAGGCCAAGCCAGCCAACCGCAACCCATCCGCCCCGTTCATGACATCGACCCTGCAACAGGAAGCCAGCCGAAAATTTGGCTTTGGCGCGCGCCAAACCATGGGCAGCGCCCAGCGGTTATATGAGGCCGGGTTGATCACCTATATGCGGACCGACGGCATTGATATGGCGCCCGAAGCCCTGACAGCCACGCGCGACGCGATTGATGCGCGCTACGGCAATGACTATGTGCCTGACAGCCCGCGCATGTATAAAAATAAGGTCAAAAACGCCCAAGAAGCCCACGAATGTATCCGCCCGACTGAGCTGTCCAAGGCAGCCGCTGACCTGAAAATAACCGATGCCGATCAGCGCAAGCTGTATGATCTGATCTGGAAACGCACCATCGCCAGCCAGATGGCCGCCGCCCGTATGGAGCGCACAACCGTTGATATTGGCAGCGAAGATGGCCAGATAACCCTGCGCGCCACCGGCCAAGTGGTGCTGTTTGACGGCTTTATGCGGGTCTATGAGGAAGGGCGCGATGATGTGGTTGTTGATGATGATGACAAGCGTCTGCCGCAGATTTCCCAGGGCGAACCAGCCGAAAAAGGCGCGATAACCCCGGAACAACATTTCACCCAACCACCGCCGCGTTACACCGAGGCGTCGCTGGTCAAGCGCATGGAAGAACTGGGCATTGGCCGCCCGTCAACCTATGCCTCTGTTGTGACCACGATCCAGACCCGCGAATATGTCCGCAGCGAGAAAAACCGCCTGATCCCAGAAGATAAGGGACGGTTGGTGACGATATTCCTGCTGAATTATTTCCGCCAATATGTCGGCTATGAATTCACCGCCAATCTGGAAGAACAACTGGATGACGTGTCAGCGGGCAACCGTGATTACAAGGATGTATTGGGCCGTTTTTGGCGGGATTTCACAGCCGCAATCGGTGAAACGTCCGAACTGCGCATCCGCGAAGTTCTGGATAAAATTGACGAAGTTCTTGAACCCCACGTGTTCCCGCCCACTGAAGACGGCACTGATCCACGCGTCTGCAAAAAATGCGGCGAAGGCCGGCTGGGCCTGAAAACTGCCCGATCAGGCAGCGCATTTATCGGCTGTTCCAACTATCCGGAATGCCGCTTTACCCGCCCCCTAAAAGCCCCAACAGGCGATGAGGATGAGGCCGGTGATCGGGTGTTGGGCCAGGATCAAGGTGACGAAATCTCCCTGCGCACCGGGCGTTTTGGCCCCTATGTGCAACGGGGTGAAGCCACCGAAGATGTGCCTAAACCGCCCCGCGCCAGTATTCCAAAAGGCTGGGATGCTGCCACGATCAACCTGGAAAAAGCCCTGACGCTGCTGGACCTGCCGCGCTTTGTTGGCGAACATCCAGAGGGCGGAAATATACACACCAACTTGGGGCGCTATGGCCCCTATGTCATGCACACAACCGTGAATGAGGACGGTAAAGAACAAAAACTTTACGCCAATATTCCCGATGTGGAAGAGGTGTTCACAATCGGCATGAACCGCGCCGTGGAAGTGATCGCAGAAAAGCGTGCCAAGGGTGGCGGGCGCGGTCGTGCGGCGGCCAAACCGCTGTTTGAGCTGGGCGAACACCCGGAACACGGCGGCCCGGTCAATGTTATGGATGGCAAATATGGCCCCTACGTTAAATGGGACAAGGTCAACGCCACCATCCCCAAAGAAACCGAGCCTGCAGATGTGAAAATGGAACTGGCGGTTGAGCTGATCGCGGCACGGGCCGCCAAAAAGGGCGGGCGCAAGAAGGTCGCCAAGAAAAAAGCGGCCCCGAAAAAGAAACCCGCTGCCAAGAAAAAACCTGCTGCAAAAAAGAAACCCGCGGCAAAGAAAAAGGCCTGAACTGTTAAAACAGGTAAATCCCCATTCCAACGCAACTGCCCAATTGACTTACCCGCGCTAATTCCCGAGTAATCAGGAAATACAATACCCGGGGGAATTTCATGGATAAGGTTTTTGACTCAGCCACAGCGGCGCTGGACGGGTTGTTACAGGATGGCATGTTCATTGCGGCCGGTGGTTTCGGCCTGTGCGGCATTCCTGAATTGCTGCTTGAGGCCATCAAAGACGCTGGCACCAAAGATCTGACGTTTGCGTCCAACAATGCCGGGGTCGATGACTTTGGCATCGGAATTTTGCTGCAAACCCGCCAGGTCAAAAAAATGATCAGCTCCTACGTCGGTGAAAACGCTGAATTTATGCGCCAGTATCTGTCGGGGGAGCTTGAGCTGGAATTTAACCCACAGGGCACATTGGCCGAACGCATGCGCTCTGCTGGTTGTGGCATTCCGGGGTTTTACACCAAAACTGGCGTTGGCACGGTGATCGCCGAGGGCAAAGAGCACAAAGAATTCAGGGGCGAAACCTATATTCTGGAAACCGGGTTGTTCGCCGACCTGGCCATCGTCAAGGCCTGGAAAGCCGACCCCACCGGCAATCTGGTGTTTCGCAAAACCGCCCGCAATTTCAACCCGCCTGCCGCCATGTGCGGCAAGGTCTGTGTGGTTGAGGTGGAAGAAATAGTGCCCACCGGCAGTCTGGACCCCGACCACATTCACCTGCCCGGCATTTATGTGCATCGGATCATTCAGGGTGACCACGAAAAACGCATTGAACAGCGCACAGTAAGGGAGGGTTAGATCATGCCTTGGGACAGAAACGAAATGGCCGCCCGCGCCGCGCAGGAATTGCAAGATGGCATGTATGTGAACCTGGGCATCGGCATTCCAACGCTGGTATCAAACCACATCCCTGACGGCATGAATGTGACGCTGCAAAGCGAAAACGGCATGCTGGGAATGGGACCGTTTCCGACGGAAGACGAAATTGACGCTGATCTGATCAATGCTGGCAAGCAGACCATCACCGAACTGCCGCAAACCGCATATTTTGACAGCTCGGCCAGCTTTGGCATGATCCGGGGCGGCAAGATCGCCATGGCCATTCTGGGCGCTATGGAAGTGGCTCAAAATGGTGATCTGGCCAATTGGATGATCCCGGGTAAGCTGGTCAAGGGTATGGGCGGTGCCATGGATCTGGTGGCCGGTGTCGGCCGGGTGATTGTGGTGATGGATCACACCAACAAGCACGGCGACAGTAAAATATTGAAAGAATGCACGCTGCCGCTGACCGGGGCTGGGGTGGTGGATATGGTGATCACCAATTTGGGGGTGATGCAGGTCACCAAAGACGGGTTGAAAGTCAGCGAACTGGCCCCCGGTGTCAGCCGGGCCGACATTGTGGCCGCCACGGACGCCACCTTGATCTGAAAACCCGCGACAAAAAATGCCGGGTTGTTTTGATTTTGGAAACAGTTTCATATTGTCGCCAGAATTCGCCACTAGCAAAGCGGCCAATGACAATGAGCAATACAAATACACGGCAAAAACCGCGCACCGGTTTCACCGGCCGCAAACAAAGCATCGTCGCCATGGCGGTGCTTTTGGGGCTTATGGTATTGGGTCTTGTCGGGTTGGCGGCAGCAACGGGTTGGCAAGAAACCCTTGGGCAAATATCAAAACTTTCATTGGCTCAAGTGCTGCTATTGCTGGGGCTTAGCCTGGTAAATTACGCGATTCGCGGCTGGCGCTGGCACCTGTTTGCAGGGCGCTTGGGCTTGGGCACCGCACTGGTACAGAACCTGCGCCATTTTCTGGGCGGCTTTGCCATGATCACCACCCCAGGGCGGGTCGGCGAACTGGTGCGCATGCGCTGGATAAAACGCGAAACCGGTTGGCCCCACGAAAAAACCATACCGCTGGTGCTGATGGATCGCGCCTCTGATCTGACGGGTATGGCACTGCTGCTTGGGGCCGCCATTATACTGTCGGACGGTGGCATTGTCGGGGCCGTTCCGGTGGCAATACTGGCGCTAGGCCTTGCCTTTGTCGCCACGCGCCCCCGCCTGTTGGCTCGACTGGCCGAGCTTGGCTATCGGCTGATTGGGCGCTGGCCACGGTTGTTTGTCAAAATACGCAAATCTGCGCGCGCGCTTTCTGCATTTTCTAACCCGCTGTTTTTAAGCACGACAACCATCGTCGGGGCTGTGGGCTGGTTCGCAGAGGCCTATGCATTTTATCTATTGCTGTCATGGATGGGCGCCGACGTATCGCTGGCCACGGCAACGGCAATATTTCTGTTTGCAATCATTGTTGGTGGCCTAACCGGGGCACCCGGCGGTATTGGCGGGGCTGATGCGGCCATGCTGGCGCTATTGGCGCTGGAAGGTGTACCGTTTGAAACCAGCCTTGCCGCCACCGCGATCATCCGGGTAACCACGCTATGGTTTGGAATTGCGATCGGGTTGATCACCTTCCCAATCGCTGAAAAAGTATCAAAAAGGGCTGCACATGCGCTGGAAAACGACTGAATATTCAGGCTGGGGCCGCGCGTTAACTGCGCGCAGCGAAATGGCACGACCCGAAAGGCAATCTGCGCTTTTGGCGGTCAGCGGCCAGGGCCCTGCCATTGGCCAATGCCGTTCCTACGGGGATGCCGCGCTAAATGACGGTGGCCGGGCGATTGATATGACCCGCCTTACCCGCATACTGGATTTCGATAAGAAAACCGGGGTTGTGGCAGTTGAAGCTGGTGCGGCCATTGGTGAGCTGGGGCGAATATTTGCCCCAACTGGTTGGATCCCACCGGTTATGCCGGGCACTGGCTTTGCCACTGTGGGGGGCTGTATTGCCAATGATGTGCATGGCAAAAATCACCATGTCGTTGGTTCATTTGGTCAACATATCACCGAAATAACGCTGCTGGTGAACGGTAAACCCAAACTGATCACATTGGACAAAAACGCCGACCTGTTTCGCGCAACTGTCGGCGGCTTGGGCCAGACCGGCATTATCGCCAGCGCCAAAATTCAGCTGATGCCCTGCAAGGGCGACATGATGGTCCTGACCGAACGCCGGGTTGATAGCTGGGACGAATTCCTGTCGGTGTTGGACACATCTTCAGCCGATTACAATGTCGGCTGGATTGACGCCACCGCCACCGGTGACAATCTGGGCCGGGGTATTTTAGAAGAGGGCGAAATCACATCTGGCGTTTCCCCCACATCAGGCAAGTCACGCGAAGTGCCGTTTAATGCCCCCCATTGGGCGCTGTCTGCCCCGATTGTGCGCCTGTTTAATGCCGCTTATTTCCGCCGCGTCCCTGCCACCGGGCGCACCAGCGTCAAACCAATTTCCGAACCATTTTTCCCGCTGGATAAAATTCATAACTGGAACCGGCTTTATGGCAAACGCGGCTTTCATCAGTTTCAATGCGTGGTGCCGGTGGATCAGGCCCCTGCCCTGCGAAAGATGCTGGATATGATCGCCAATTCAGGCCTTGCCTCGCCACTGGCGGTTCTAAAGCGTATGGGCGACGGGCGCGCCGGGTATATGTCTTTCCCGATGGAAGGCTACACATTGGCCGTGGATTTTCCGAACCGGCCCCGGGCCGTGTCGCTGATCGCGCAGCTGGAACGTATGACCAGCGACGCCGCAGGGCGCATATATTTCGCAAAAGATGCAACATGCAGCGCCGAGCAGGCCCGCGCCATGTACCCAGAGCATGAAAAATGGCTAAAAGCCGTGAGCAAAGCCGACCCCGACGCGGCTATGACAACAGACTTAATACGACGGTTAAAGCTTAGGGACGCAAAATGACAAATACCTGGATCATACTTGGTGCGACATCTTCAATGGCGCGCGCTTTTGCCCGCGCGGTATCCCTACAAGGCGATGGTGTACTGTTGGCCGGGCGCGATATGGCTGACATCACGCAAACCGCGTCCGATTGCCTGGCCCATGGCGCACGGATCGCCGAGCCAGTGAAATTTGACGCCCGTGATGCGTCTGGCTTTGGGGCCATTATCAAACGCGCCCAATCTGAAGACGGCCAAATAAACGCCATTGTTTTCGTCGGCTCAATGCCGACACAGGATGAAATTGACCAGGACCCGGCGCTGATCGAGGGCACCGTGATCGACAATTACGCCGGCCCGGCCCGGTTCTTGCAAATGCTGGCACCTGTGCTGGAAGAACGCGGCAGCGGCACGGTTGTTGGTGTTGGTTCTGTTGCGGGGGATCGCGGGCGCATTGGCAACTATGTCTATGGCTCTGCCAAGGCAGGGTTTCACACCTATCTGGCCGGTCTGCGCAATCGTTTGACCCGATCAGGTGGCCATGTGGTGACGGTAAAACCGGGTTTTGTCGACACGGCGATGACCTGGGGGATCGAAGGAATGTTCCTGGTGGCCAAGCCTGAAAAGGTGGCCGAAGACATTCTTAAAGCTGTCAAAAAGAAAAAGAACACGATCTACACACCGTTCTTTTGGCGCTATATCATGCTGATCATCATCCATATCCCGGAATTCATCTTTAAAAAGCTGTCAGTCTAACCCCGGCTTGGCGCGGCGGCCTATACCGTCCACTGCCCGGCTGCGAAAAGCATCAAAGACAGCGTCAATAGCAGCAGGCCGATACCGCGTTTGTCACGCAGGGCAAAAACGATCGGATCATAATCTTGCTTGCCGAAATACCCCAGCCGCAGCATACGCACCAGCCACATGGCTATGGGGATCATAGCGACCCACAATATCCAGCGGGTCGGGTATAATAATTGCGCCTGCTCGGTCATGGTATAGGCAAAAAAGATAGCCAGCGCCCCGACAGTTCCGATCCAGGCCACATTCAGCAAATCCCCCCTGTCAGCGCGCCCGTAACCGCGCCCGGGCAACTTATCGTTACCTGTGGCCAAGGTCAGTTCAGTCATCCGTTTGACGCAGCCCAATGTGATGAACACCGGAAAAATGAACACAAGCATGAAAATTGAAACATCCAGGCTGCCTGCGGCGGCCCCAGCGACGACCCGCAAAGTGTATAATGTTGCTAACATGGCAATATCGATCCAGCGCAGACGCTTCAAACGCAGCGAATAGGCCAGCGACAACACCATATAAAGCGCCACAACCAGAAAAAACCACAGCCCCAGATAAGCGCCAATTGCCAAAGCGATCACCCCAAGCGCGCCCCCGGCGATCATTCCAACCCGAATGGGGACTGCCCCACTGGCATAGGGACGCTTGTGTTTGGTTGCGTGCAAACGGTCCGCCTCAAGATCAAGCAAATCGTTGACAGTATATATAGACGACGCGGCCGCCGAAAACGCGACCATCCCCAAAACCACCACCAGCAGCGTGTCTAACGAAAAGTCATGCGCGGCAAGCATTGGCAATAACAGCAATACATTTTTAACATACTGGTGGGGCCTAAGCGCGCGCCCCAGATCGCGCCAGGCCCAGTCACCGCCAAATTCCGTGACGGTTTTACCTTGGCCAGCCATATCTTTGCGAATGGCCGGATGCTGGCCAACGATTAAGACGTCTTCTGAGACCTCCCAGATCGGTATATCAACGGTTTCATTGCCAGCGTAATCAAACCCCTGGTGCCCATAACGCGCCACCAACCCGGCGGCTTTTTTGGCGCCCTTCATGTTTGTCTTGCCATCTGAAGCCAGAATATCCGCAGATAAACCGTGGGTCTCTGCCAAGTTTTTGACCAGAGTTTCATCCGATGCCGAGGCAAGGATAATGTCGCGACCCACTGCTTTTTGCGTTTCAACATATTGTAAAAGCTCAGCATTTACCGGAAGCAGATCAATGCGCATATCAGCCAGATCAACCAGTTCCCGCTTAAGCACCGCCGGGTTGGTAATATGCTTAAATGAGGTCGCAAGCGTTGCAAGCGGATGTTTGCCAAGTGCTGCCCAAAAACATTCGAACAACATATCTGTTTTCAAAAACGTACCATCGACGTCCAGAACCAGCGGCTTTTTCAGTGTCATTTAATTTCGCGCCTCTTGTATAGCAAACACGCATCCGTCAGATGCCAATTCAGGTGTGGTTTGACACAAAGCACGGGCCACAGTCCATGCTGCCAGAACTTTTGGCACATATGCCCTGGTTTCTGGGAAGTCAGGGACACCACCGCGTGACTTTACCGCATTCTCACCAGCGTTATACGCCGCCAGCACAAAAACCGGGTCGTTGTTGAATTCATGCATCAACCAATTCAAATAGGCGACCCCACCGCGGATATTGTCGGCGGCATCGCCCGTGTTGGTAACCCCAAATCGTTCAGCTGTGGCTGGCATCAGCTGCATCAGACCCTGGGCACCTGCTGAACTAAGCGCATCAATATTACCGCTGCTTTCAACCCCCATGACCGCCAATACAAGTGCCGGTGAAACATCTGTTCCGATGGTGGCCAGTAATATGTCGTTGCCAAATTTTTGCGCCAATGACTGCATGAACTGCAGCCGTGGCCCCTGCAAACCATTTTTCTGCCCCTCATTGGTCAGATGATTAACCGCCCGCTCCAAACGTCCGCCACTGGCATCTTCCAGCTTTGGCGAAACATGATCCCAGAACCAGGAATATTCTGTAACACTTGGTTTGGGGGTTTGTGGCAGCGCCGGAACCGGCGGCGGTGGCTTTTGGCTTGGGTCTATTTGAATGGTTATCAGGTCACCTGTTCCAGCCCCTGGCACTGTGACCCGCCGAAAGGTAAAGTCAGGGAATGGTGCGGGTTCGTCAGCATAAACCGCACCGGGCAGCTGCGTGTAGATCAACAGCGACAGAACAAATAATCTGCGTTTCATTAAAGTGCTACCTGCCTAGATTATTTTTTATTACTTTTCGCAAAAATACGCCCGACAATCCAGACATCTGTTCTCAAACAAGCTAAAATCCTAGATTATTTGGTGCTATTGTTCGCGTTTGTTGATCAATAGAGTCGCCACAAAAATACAATTTCCCCTTATTTATATGATTAAAATGGCAGTCTTGGCAGGTTTATTAACTGTTTACAAAATTACCCGACTGACGCCGCACTCTTGCCCCATTCTGACGGCCTATTAGCGGCATACCAAGTTGCCGAACGGGCTTGGAGAAAAAGATCAACTCTAACCTACCTACCTTAACGAATAACATCACTAAGACGTATACTGCGTCGCAACCCAATCTGGAGAAATACTATGACACTTATTAACTTTATCAATGACGAAGACGGCGCCGTAACAGTTGACTGGGTTGTTCTGACCGCAGCCATCGTTGGCCTGGGCATCGCAGTTCTGGCTTCTGTTTCTAGCGGCACAACTAGCCTCGCAGATAAGATCAGCTCGAACCTTGCTGGTCAGTCAATTGCGACTTACTAATATCTAAGTCTTTCAGACTGATAGGTGGTCGCGCTTGCAAAAGCGCGGCCACTTTTTTATGCCAACAAGTTAAAGGCAGTTGCTGGCAATTAATTCCTGGAAAATGTTTTATTTTTGCCCGACTGCCCCATTTCTGCCCCATAATCTGAATAAAAATAATTTGGGATGTGGGAGTTCGGCCATCGGTCCGAATAAATTGGAGGGATACCATGCGGAGCTCACTAACGCGCTTTGTCAAAGAAGAAACTGGTGCGGTCACAGTTGACTGGGTCGTTTTGACCGGCGCCATTATCGGCCTAAGTCTGGCCGTTATTTCAAGCATCAGCGGCGGTGCGCTTAACCACGCGGATGGCCTTGCTGCTAATTTAAATGAAAAAGACGTTTCGAGTTACTGATTGTATATCAAAAAGGGCGCCCAGCTAACTGGCGCCCTTTTCCATGCCACGACATCACTGTTGTCATATCAACGAAAATCCTCTCATCAGACATTCTTTGTCCAAGGTTATGCCGCAATTGGCCGGTACCCGTTGGGCATCGAAATTTATTAGTTTGCCCTCATCCCCCCAGCGGGCCCGGCAAGCTGACTTCTGAAAGGGCTGTAAGATGCGTTTAGTATTTGGACTGGTTTTAGTTTTGGGCATGGCACTGGCGGGTTTCGCCGTCTTCCTGGCCCGTGGATATATCGGAGAATATCAGGCCGAGCTGGCCATTGAGCGCGAAGCGCGTTCGCAGATGATCGAAACCGTAAATGTTTTTGTCTCAACCCGCTCGCTGAAATACGGCGAGCGTTTGCGTGACGTTGATGTACGCGAAGTACGTTGGCCGGTTGAATCACTGCCCGAGGGTGTTTTCCATCAAATGGATGCATTATTCCCGAAAGGTGTAGCTGAAAATGACCTTCGTACCGTCATTCGAGCGATGGAAAAAGGCGAAGCCGTCTTGGCCATTAAAATCACCGGACCAGGTGAAGATGCCGGTGTGTCTTCCCGACTGGGAAAAGGCATGCGCGCCTTCGCCCTAAAGGTTGACGTGTCTTCCGGGGTTTCAGGTTTTCTGCGTCCAGGCGACCGGGTTGATGTTTATTGGACCGGTAAAAACTATAGTTCCGACAATGAAGGCCGCGGTGGTGACATTACGCAGCTGATAGAAACAGCCGTAAAACTGTTGGCGATCGACCAAATTGCAGATCAAGATCGCAACTCGGCCAGAATTGCGCGCACAGTTACGGTTGAAGCAACACCACAACAAGTTGCCGCATTGGCCCAGGCCCAGGCGACGGGCAAACTTGCCCTGTCACTTGTTGGCGCAGAAGAAGACTCCGTCGCCGAAGCAGTCTCAATTAACGGCCGCGATCTGCTTGGCATTCAGGAACGCCAGGTCGTCGCGGCACAGGTTCAACGGGTCTGTACAGTTAAAACCCGCAAAGGTGCCGAGATCATCGAGATGCCTATTCAGTGTGCTGCCGAAAATTAATACCAAAAAAACTGGATGGGGCGGGCCAAATGTGGCCCGCCCCATCATTCAAACAGCAACATGTTGTGATGGTGTTGCGACTTATCCACATAAGCTGAGCAGTATAGTGGATTGATTCTTGCAATAAAAATCAGATTCAAGCATGGTGACAACAAATGGGCGATTTAAATGACCCATAACGAGGCGTGATCGGAGAGGCAGGTCACATGAAAATTGACAGATTCCTAAAAGCCGTTGTTTTAGGCTTTACTATTTCACTTGGCACAACGCCTGTGGGCAATGCAGAAACTTTACGAGTTATGCAGGGTTCCGCATCCAGTGCCTTAAATGTAGCAATGAATCGCGCAGTGGTGGTCGAAGCCGACCAACCCTTTGCAGAGGTTTCAATTGCCAACCCCGGAATTGCGGATATTAACGCGCTTTCGGATCGTACATTATATGTACTTGGCAAAGCACCGGGGCGCACAACGCTTACCCTGTTGGGACCGGACGGCAGCTTGATCACCAATGTCGAGATACATGTAACCCCCGACATTGCTGAATTCAAAGAGCGCCTGCGCCAAATTCTTCCTAATGAGCATATCGAAGTGCGCACCGCCAATGATGGCATCGTGCTATCCGGTGTCGTTTCCAGCACCGCGCGTCTTGATCGCGCGCTTGATCTGGCAAACAGATACGCACCGGATCGTGTTTCCAACCTGATGATGGTTGGCGGCACGCAGCAGGTTATGCTGAAAGTTCGGTTCGCCGAAATGAGCCGCTCAGTGTCCAAAAGCCTGCAAGGTGGCCTGACGGCTAACTTTACCAGTGCAAATCTGAACGTTGCTTCCGGCGGCGGCAGCGGTGGCTTGACCAGCGCAGGCGGTGCCATAAGTTCGGCCCAAACGGTTTCACCGACAGCAGTCGGCGGTGCAAGTGTTGGCTTTTCAATTGGTGGTGTCGAACTTAGTGTGATGCTGGAAGCCCTTGAAAGTAAGGGTTTTGTACGTACATTGGCCGAACCAAACCTGACAGCACTGTCTGGTCAAACTGCCAAGTTTCACGCAGGTGGCGAATATCCGATCCCAGTCGCTGATGGCGACGGTCGGGTTTCAGTTGACTATAAACCATTTGGTGTTGAGCTGAACTTTACCCCAACAGTTGTTGATGGTGACGTTATCAACCTGGAACTGGCAGCAGCCGTTTCCGGTATCGATCCAACAAGCACCTTCCAGGGTAACGGCTTTGCCATCACTGGTTTCAAACGCCGCGAAACGGCAACAACGGTTCAAATCCGTGACGGCGAAAGCTTTGCCATTGCCGGGTTGTTGCAAGATGACTTTAAAGATCTTGCGGGCCAAGTGCCTTGGCTGGGTGATATCCCGATCCTGGGCGCACTGTTTCGCAGCTCTGAATACGAACGCAACCAAACTGAACTTGTGATCATTGTCACGCCACATCTTGTCTCCCCTACCCGGGGGGAAGCTTTGGCCCTGCCAACCGATCGTGTTCGTCCGCCAACAGAAGCAGAACTGTTCCTGTTCGGTAGAACGGCATCAAGCAATCGCCCAACATCCGGCGCCGCCGGAGAAGTCGCTAAGCAAGACTTTAGTGGGTCCTATGGCTACGTGATGGAGTGATCGACATGGATGGGAATAAAAAAGCACTATTGGCGGCAGTAAGCCTGTTTGCTCTGTCCGCCTGCGAAGGCCAAGATTTCTTTGCCGAAGGCCCAGTTTTTGACAGCTGGAACCGCGAAGCAGGGTCGTTCGTTGACGAGGGCAAGTTTGGCAACCCAACGATGCACAACACCCTTATTCAGACGGGTGAACGCAGCTTTGTTGTTGATCTGAACCTGCGATTTGCAGGTGACGTGGCACCGATGGTGAACTTTGCCTTTGACAGCGCGAGTCTTGACGCCAATGCAAGGGCAATTCTGGACAAACAGGCGGATTGGATCCGCCAGTTCCCGGAAATACGCTTTAAGGTATTTGGGCATACTGATCTGGTTGGCTCAAACGCCTACAACAAAAACCTTGGATTACGCCGTGCCCGTGCTGTGGTTTCATATCTTTCAAGTAAAGGTATCAGCCGCAGTCGTCTGCAGGCCGTTGCGTCATTTGGCGAAACACAGCCATTGGTCGTGACACAGGACCGGGAACTTAGAAACCGGCGAACTGTTACAGAAGTATCTGGTTTGGTTGAAAAAAACCCTGCCCTGCTAAACGGCAAATACGCAGCAGTGATCTTTCGCGAATATGTTGCCAGCGCGGTGCCAGGGCCACAACTGGATATCAGCCAAACGCAAGTGTCCGGCGGCTGACAATTCCACAATAAACTGACTTTTGGGCCAAAAAACCGAACAATAACGGTTTTTTGGCCCCAATCTTGCCTAGATTACCCTTCAAATTTCACCCCAGGAGCAGTGCGCAATTTGTGAGTCGCACACAGCACCGGCGGTGGGACCCGAACAATATCTTAAACGTCCTTCCCGCCATACGTGTAGGTAATAGAAGGACTACGGCAATGACGAGCAGTGCAGCATTGCAGCCAGAACCCGCCCCGATCGTCGCATGTACGATATCACGGGACGTTCAGAACTTTGATCTTTTGATCGAAGATATGGAAAGCGAGCTTGGCGAAAACTGGGGCGATCTATCATTTGAAGACGCCAAACAATTTTTGGGGCAACCTGATGCATCAAGTCTGGAATTCGTCGCAATCGCGATGGATGCCGAAGATGAAACAGACTTGGCAAAAATATCCGATCTGATCCGCATGGCCAATGAGCACAAGGTGAAAGTCCTGGTCATTGCCGAAGAAGTCAGCCCGATTTCATTGCATCAATTGCTAAAGCTGGGCGCAGAAGAATTTGTCCCCTACCCGCTTCCGGATGGGGCGTTGCACGACGCCATTGAACGCATGCGTGCGCCAGACCCCGTGGCCACCAACACTGTTAGCACCGCAAATTCCTCTGCGGGATCCTGCAATGGTGTTGTCCTTGCAGTGCAGGGTCTGGCCGGCGGCGTGGGCGCAACAACATTTGCCACCAACCTGGCATGGGAACTTGCAACCATCGACAAAAAAGACCCAGCCCGCGTGTGTGTGCTGGATCTGGACCTTCAGGCGGGTTCAGTTGCCACCTACCTGGATATTCCCCGGCGCGAAGCGGTTTTTGAACTGCTTTCAGACACGGGATCTATGGACAACGATTCATTCCTGCAGGCGCTGACAACCTATAGCGACACGTTATACGTACTGACGGCACCGGCAGAAATGTTGCCACTGGACATTATCAGTTCAGAAGATGTGCAGCGCCTTGTTGATATAGCCAAATCCAATTTCGACTATGTCATTGTGGACATGCCGTCCACCGTTGTCCAATGGACCGAAGTTATGTTGCATGCGGCCCATGTTTACTTTGCACCGCTAGAACTTGATATGCGTTCGGCACAAAATGCCCTGCGCATGATCCGTGCCTTAAAAGCAGAAGAACTGCCATTTGAAAAACTGCGCTATGTGATGAACCGGGCGCCGAAATTCACCGATATGAATGGTAAGAGCCGGGTCAAACGCATGGCTGAAAGCCTGGATATCGACATCGAAGTGATGATCCCGGACGGCGGCAAGCAGGTTATGGAAGCGGGCGATAACGGCGTTCCATTGGCTGACTCTTCTGCCAAAAATCCAACGCGCAAGGAAATCAACAAACTTGCGGTATCCATTCATGAACTCAACCTATCAGTCGCGCAGGCCAACTGATCAAGGGGTAATCAAATATGTTTTCACGATACAAAAAAACGGACGATAGCAAACCAAAGCTGGTTGAATTGCCCACCGAGGCCAAATCTGGCGGCAGCGCACAAGCGCCTGCCGCAAAACCCGCGCCAGCGAAAACGGCAGCGCCAAAAGCTGCAGCGCGTATCGTACCGGTGGACAAGGCCAAAAAGCGCAAAGAGCGTTTGGGAGAAGTCAAAGTTGAGCTGCACAAGCGGCTGCTTGACAACCTGAACCTGGCCGCCCTTGAAGGCGCAACCGAAGCTGACCTGCGCGGGGAAATTTCGGCAATTGCCGGGGAAGCCCTGGAAGAAATGGCCGTGGTTCTGAATCGCGATGAACGCGCGATGTTGAACCAGGAACTATATGACGAAGTAACCGGGCTTGGCCCGCTGGAACCGCTGTTAAGAGATGGGACAGTCAACGATATTCTGGTAAACGGCCCGCAACAGGTGTTCGTAGAAGTCGACGGCAAACTGGAGCTGACAGACACCACCTTTAAAGACGAACGCCATCTGCTGCGTATCATCGACAAAATCGTGTCGGCCGTTGGCCGTCGCGTCGATGAAAGCAACCCCTACGTGGATGCCCGTCTTGCCGATGGATCGCGTTTCAACGCCATGGTCTCGCCGATCGCGGTGGACGGTTCACTGGTCTCAATTCGTAAGTTCAAAAAAGAAAAACTGGCCGTCGATGACCTGGTCACATTCGGTGCTTTCACCGAAGAAATGGCCGCGTACTTGCAGGCCGCAGTGTCCACCCGGCTGAACATCATCGTATCCGGTGGTACCGGTTCAGGTAAAACCACAACCCTGAACGCGCTTTCATCCTTTATTGATAACAACGAACGCATCCTAACAATCGAGGATACGGCGGAACTTCAACTACAACAGACCCATGTGGGCCGGATGGAAAGCCGTCCGCCAAATGTGGAAGGCAAAGGCGCTGTATCCCAGCGCGATTGCTTGAAAAACGCCCTGCGGATGCGACCTGACCGGATCATCGTGGGTGAAACCCGCGGCGAAGAAGTTATCGACATGTTGCAGGCCATGAACACGGGTCATGATGGATCAATGACCACCATTCACGCCAACTCTGCGCGCGATGGTGTGTCACGTTTGGAAAACATGATCGCTATGGCCGGCATTGAAATGCCACTCAAAGCCGTGCGCGCCCAGATTTCCTCGGCGGTAAACCTGATCGTGCAGATCAGCCGATTGCAGGACGGTTCGCGTCGCATGACATCGATCACAGAAATCACCGGCATGGAGGGCGAAGTTATTTCTATGCAAGAAGTCTTTCGCTACCAGCGGGTTGGCCTAACACCCGACAACAAAATCATCGGTCACTTTACAGCCAATGGCGTGCGCAGCCACTATTCGGAACGCTTCCGGATGTGGGGTTACGACTTACCCGCCAACATCTTTGAACCTTTTGAAGGATAGTACCAGTTATGGTTATTAGCGCAGAACCACTTATATACGGTCTGATATTTATCGCCGTTTTGGTTATTGTCGAAGGCATTTACCTGACGGTATTTGGTAAATCCATTAGCCTGAACAACCGGGTAAACCGCCGTCTGGATATGCTTGAAAAGGGCGCCGGTCGTGAACAGGTTTTGGAACAGCTCCGCAAGGAAATGGGCCAACACATTAAGTCTCGTTCAATTCCGCTTTATTCAATTCTGGCCCAAAAGGCGCAAAAAGCAAACATCGCTTTCACACCACCACAGCTGGTAATGTTGATGGGCGTTTTGGGCGTGATTGCCTTTATCGGCCTGACATTTGGAACCGGGGCCAGCATCGCAATCCGCGTGACCGTTTCGGTGCTTATGGGGGTTGGCGGCGTATATGTCTGGGTGAATAACAAAGCCAAAAAACGCCTGTCGATGATAGAAGAACAACTGCCCGATGCTGTGGAGCTAATGGTGCGTTCACTGCGCGTGGGGCACCCGTTTTCTGCCGCCCTGGCCATGGTAGCAAAAGAATTGCCAGATCCGCTTGCCTCAGAAATGGGGGTCATATCGGATGAAAACGCCTATGGCCGGGAAGTGGGCGAAGCGCTCAAAGCCATGGCTGAACGACTTGACCTGCAAGATATGCGATTCCTGGCGATGGCTGTGACAATTCAACAGACATCAGGTGGTAATTTGGCTGAAATCCTGGACGGGTTGGCCAAAGTTATCCGGGCACGGTTTAAACTGTTCCGCCAGGTCAGCGCCATCACCGCCGAGGCGAAATGGTCAGGTATGTTCCTGTCGATTTTCCCAGTTGGCGCATTGGTCATGATCAACGTCATCCAGCCGAATTATTTTGACGATGTCAAAGAGACCGCAGCATTCATTCCTGCCTGTCTGGTTGTGGCGGGTTTTCTGGTGGTGAACGTATTCGTCATGCGTTCACTGGTGAATATAAAAGTATAGGGGGTTATTATGATGGATAACTTACAAACAATGCTGACTGAACAGTTGGGCCCGTTTGGCCCACTACTGGTCGTCGGGATCCTGGGAATGTTCCTGATCCTATTAACATTGCCAGTCCTGTTGAAAAAGCGGGTCGATCCGCTGGACAAATTGCGCAAAGGTAATGCCCAACCAGCAAATACCGAAGTTACCCAGAAACTGCGCCAAGGCAACGGTAAGGATAAGTTGGAAAAATATTCTGACTTTCTTGAGCCCAAGGATGAAGAAGAATATTCAGCCGTAAAACTGAAACTATTGCAGGCCGGCTACCGCGGTAAGACAGCTGTGCGGACCTATCACTTTCTGCAGTTTGCGCTGGGTGTTTCATTGCTGGGGATCGGCATTATTGTCGCTATTATTCAAAGCTCTACTGGTGACCCCTCTACCCAAAAGACCATGATGACCATTCTTATGCCTGGGCTAATTGGCTACATGATACCGAAATACTGGGTGACCAAACGCCAGCAAAAACGCCAGGAAGAAATCGTCAACGGGTTTCCGGACGCATTGGATATGATGCTGGTTTGTGTTGAGGCTGGCCAATCACTTGATCAGTCAATTGTCCGGGTGGCGACCGAGCTTCGCGCAGGCTTCCCTGCCCTTGCGGAAGAATTTCAAATGGTTGCCCATGAGATGAAGGCAGGTAAAGACCGTATTCAGGTTTTGCGTGACATGTCTGAACGGGCCGGTGTGCCTGATGTGTCCAGTTTTGTGACCGTGTTGATCCAGTCTGCCAGCTTTGGTACTTCAGTTGCCGATGCGTTGCGGGTCTATTCCAACGAAATGCGTGACAAACGTGTGATGCGGGCCGAAGAAAAGGCAAATACCTTGCCCACAAAGATGACACTTGCCACAATGATGCTTACAGTACCACCATTGCTGATCATTCTGATTGGCCCGTCAATCTTTCAGATTGTGGAAACATTCAAAAACGCGAATTTCTAATGTAATGCAAAATAAAAATTGGATGGGGATCACGGTTGCCTTAGGGCTTTTAGCCGCTTGCGAAAACGCAGGCGGCTTTGCTGTGGACAATGAAAACCCATTTGCACCAACCGGAATTGACCAAAACGAAGTTTCAGTTGACGGGTTACTGGTGGGGCATCGGTTGATGGCGGTCGGTGAATATGAATTGGCCCTAAAGGCATATCTGCGCGCGGGCGGCGAACAGGGGCTGAATGTCGATGTTCTATCAGCTCTTGGATCGGTAAACCTTAAGTTAGGCCGCCTTGGCCAATCAGAGAAATTGCTGCGCCGGGCAATCGAAGCCGACGAAAACTTTGCCCCGGCTTGGAACAATTTGGGTGTTGTGTTGATGGAACAGAGCAATTTTGGCGAAGCCGAGCGTGTCTTTCGTACCGCATTTGCGCTGGACAGCGGTGAAAGTGACGAAATTCGCGATAATTTGCGCTTAGCACTCGAAAATATGGAAACACCTGACTATTCTGGGACCAATAATTATACGTTCGCACTGGTGCGTCGGGGACAGGGAAACTACCTGCTTTTGTCGACACCATAAAAACCAGCGAACATCATTGAGCAGTAAGAAGGACGCAGGCAAATGCGCCAGAAAATATTAGTTTCACTATGCCTATCCGGTGTAGTCGCACTTTCCGCATGTGATCAGCAGGGATCAGGGTCAGAGGTTGAACGCTCGTTTCAGGGTGTGAACGTGATCGATGAAAGCAACCTAAACGACATCATGCTATCGGCTGCCGATCCAAATGAAGCCGTCGCCTATTTCAACCGTACGATTAACGAGCACCCGGACCGCATTGATATCATGCGCGGACTTGCCAGTTCACTTATCAGGGCCAAAAACCCAACCGAGGCCGCCAAGGCCTGGGCGCAGGTGACGGCCCATGCTGAATCCAATGTTGAAGATCAGGTTTCCCATGCCGACGCCCTGATCCGGGCCGGTGAATGGGACATGGCTGAAACTGTACTTGATACAATTCCACCCACCTATGAAACATATAAACGCTACCGCCTTGAGGCGATGGTTGCCGATGGCAATGAGGAATGGAAAAAAGCCGACAGCTTTTATGAAATAGCCGCCGGGCTGACAACCCAGCCTTCAAGTGTGCTCAACAATTGGGGCTATTCAAAACTTACCCGTGGTGATTATTCAGCGGCCGAAGCCATGTTTATGGACGCCTTGAAATATAACAGCGGCCTGTACACCGCTAAAAATAACCTGGTTCTGGCCCGTGGTGCCCAACGTAATTACGATTTGCCCATCATTCCGATGTCGCAGATTGAACGTGCACAACTGCTGCATACGCTGGCACTGGCAGCGATCAAGCAGGGTGATGTTGTCACTGGAAAAGGCCTGCTTCAGGAAAGCATCGACACCCATCCGCTGTATTTTGAAGCGGCAGTCCGCTCGCTTAAAGCGCTTGAAAACAACGTGACAAACTAAGCATGGCGATCACTGCATGGTCCGCATTTTGGTTTTTACCTTTCGCGCTTCCCATTTCAATATGGGTGGCGTGGAACGACATGAAATTCATGAAAATTCCCAATATGGCCGTGCTGGCGTTGATGGTAGTTTTTGTCGTTATCGGGCTGATCGCCCTGCCCTTTCCTGAATATTTGTGGCGTTTGCTAAGCTTTGTGGTCATCCTGGCTATTGGTTTTGCCCTTAACATGATCAGGGCAATTGGGGCGGGTGATGCCAAATTTGCCGCCGCTATGGCCCCGTTTGTTGCACTGGGTGACCTGCCAGACTTTCTGTATATGTTTGCAGCCATTGTATTGGCGGCATTTATCACCCACAGGCTGGCCCGGCGCAGTGACACGATCAAGAAGCTGACGCCTGACTGGGAATCCTGGACGCGCCGCGATTTCCCCATGGGGCTTGCCCTTGGCAGTACATTGGCAATTTATCTGATCACTGGCGCACTTTGGGGGGCCTGATGTTAGCCCTTGGCCGGTTCAAATAAGATATACAGCGATGTGCGATGTATTTCGCTAAATTCCAGATCAGTTGCTTCGATCTCAGCCAATATTTGTTGGCGCACACCCGGTAATATCGGGCAAAGCGGCACTAACAAATAATCGGCATCGGACAATCCCGGCAGCCCGCCGTAATACCAGGGCGACCCACCCTTTAGCGGAACAGAATTGCCAAACAGCCAGTGGCTGGAAAACAAATCAGCGGCGAATATGCCTTTTCCCTGTGTAAAACCGGCCTGATCCAGATCGGTAACAATAACATCGAACCATGCGGTGAGGCCGATTAGCAGCTCACAATGCGGCAGGACCTCGCCCTTAAATACAGACAGCTCAGCATCATCTGCAAGATCTGTATAAGCGTCAAATGCCGATCCGACCTTAACCAAAGGAACCTGGATATTGGTGCGTGCTGCCCGAATGTTGGTTGTGTAAATATCTGAATGCTGCTCAGATTTCGGCAGCAATTGCGTGTACTCGGTGACATCGGCAGCCAGATGCCGAAACGGGCTAAAGACAAGGTTAAAAAATGAAGGCGCTGCCATTGCCAGCGCCATAAACGCGGTGACCCTGACGGCGTTACGCATGTCCCACCCCAGGCCATTGCGGGTATCGGCTGCGGGCAGTGAGGCAAGTAATAGCACAGCCAATAGCAACAACCACTGCGGGTCATTGCCAAAGTTTTGATAGGTCACATAGAAAAACCCGGGCGTTAATAATAACAATGACAAGCCGCCCACAGCTTTGCCTGACTGGCGCAACAACACCACCCCGCCAACAAGCAACAGACTGGCACCAATATAGGCCGGCGCCCCCACTACTGCACCGATTGGTTCCCCTGGAAAGGCACGAAAATCAGAACCCGCAACAGTCAACACATTGCCAAAATATGCCAACCAATATGTTGGCCCATAAATTAGCGTCACCACAGCCAACGCGCTGGCCCCGGAAATCAAAGCCATAATCAGCGTGCCTGCGGATCGGCGCGCCAGCAGTGCCACCACAATCGGAATTGAAAATGCCGCAAAATACGTGATTTTTGTTAACATCAAAAATGCCAGAGCCAAGCCAATAATCACCCCGTCAACCCTGGGCCGGGCTGCCCCAATGCTGGGCAGTACAGCTGCGGAAATAGCGATGAATGCCGCCGCCCAAGACCAGCGGTTGTAGTGCATAGAGATCGAAACACTGCCTTGTGCTTCACCATGCACCAGCGCGCTGATCAATACCAACACCACAAAGCCAAAAAAGTACGGCAAAGGGCCGCGCAGACGGCTAAACGCGACCCAAAACAACGCAGGCAAGAATACTATGGCAACCAGGGTTTGCGCCAACAAAATAGACGCCCCAACCCCGAAGCCAAGGCTCACAAAAAACGATATCGGCGCAAATGCCAATACCCCTATGGGTGTCATGAAATCCAGATGCGGCACCTGCCCCTCAGCCATGCGAAGAACTATTTGCAACAGGTGATACGTGTCCCCCTCATGCTTACCGATGTAAAATCCGCCCTTCAGCAGCGATGCACCACACAATACAACGATGATCGCCACAAAAAAGCCAAATAAACCAGTGAAATTCGCCTTGCCCATATCTGCCATCCGTTGTCATTTTTTGTGACCCTATGGCATTGCCGGGCAAAGTTAAAACCCTTCGGCGGGTTTGTCGCCTAATTGACGCAGCAGCGCTAGTTTGGGCACAAATTCCGGCGAACAGGCATGAAAATCTGAGGTGACACGATGAATATGCAGACCCGACCAGTAATGGAGCCGCCCGCACCGCGCACTTTGGAAGACACCGGTCTGACAATTGTGATGATGCGCGACATCCTACTGAAAACAATGTTCCGCATGAACCTTGACATGGTCACCGAATTGTCGCGCGTGATCTGCCTGCCGGTGAATGTGGTACAGGAACTGGTGGATCTGGCCCGCGATCAGGCGCTGTTGCAATCCACCGGCACCCTGCATGCCAATTCAGGCAATGAAATGGGTTATCAACTTACCGATGCTGGAAAATCGCGGGCCCTGGACGCCCTGTCACAGTCAGAATATTTTGGTGCGATGCCGATCCCAATGGATATTTATGCAGAACAGGTGAAACGCCAGTCGATCCGCAACATTCAGGTGACCCGGGAAATGCTGACCGGCGCTATGGGGCATTTGATCTTACCAGATGAGCTGCTTAGCCATCTGGGGCCGTCGGTCTCAGCCGGTCGCTCAATCTTGATGTATGGCCCTCCGGGCAACGGTAAATCGTCGATCTCCAACGGAATACGTGATGCGATCGGTGACAATATTTTCGTCCCACGCGCCATTGAATATTCCGGGCAGGTGATCACGGTTTACGATCCGATCGTTCACAACATAGCCGAAGAGCTGGTGGATGATCCCAACAGTTTGCGCCGCACCTCAAACCGCTATGATCGCCGTTACGTCCTGTGCGAACGTCCCACAGTTGTCACCGGTGGCGAACTGACGCTGGATATGCTTGATCTGGTCTATAATCCCACATCACGTACCTATCAGGCACCGCTGCAAATGAAGTCTACCGGCGGCATCTTTATCGTGGATGACCTTGGCCGTCAGTCCGAACCGCCTCAGGCCCTGATCAACCGGTGGATTTTACCACTGGAAGAAAACAAAGATATTCTGGCCCTGCAATCGGGGGAAAAATTCGAAGTCCCGTTTGACACGCTGGTGGTGTTTTCTACCAACTTCCACCCCAATGAAATTTTCGATAAAGCCGCCCTGCGCCGGATCTTCTTTAAGATCAAAATTGACGGACCCTGCCAGGAAGATTACCTGAAAATTTTCGCGATGATGGCCAAGAAGCGCAAAATACCGATGGACGAAGAGGCGCTAATCTATCTGATGAAAACCAAATACCCGACCATCAACAATGAATATGCCAACTATCAGCCGATCTTTTTGATCGATCAGATGATCGCCATTTGCGAATTTGAAGGCATCCCTTACCAGATGTCGCCTGATCTGATCGAACGGGCCTGGGCCAATATGTTCGTGAAAGAAGAGGTCATCGTTCACTAAAGCCCTGGGGCGGTAGGTATTTATATATTCTACTGCATTAACCTGGGTGAATTTGCGGGTTGTCCCAGCGCAGTTATTGCACAGGATCTACATTTCGCCACAACAGGCACACGGCGCGATAACAGCACTTACTGGTATACCAGCCTACGTGATACCCACGCCTTGCAACGACTGAAATTCAGCCAGACAGCTTTGCTGGTATGAGCGGCTTATGGGCAGGCGCGAACCGTCTTTCAGCCAAACGAACAAGCGGCCTTTGATCTTCTTAAGCTTATGCACTTCGTCGCAAGATATCCAATGGGATCGGTGAATTTGCTTTCCCAATTGCCCATCTAATTCAATCAACGCATCGGAAAACCGCATTAGTATAGTTTCTTTTCCCGTCTCAGAATAGACATCCACATAATGATCACGGACGGAAAGCCGATAGATTTTCTTAGTATTTGAATTTCTAAGCCTTTGATATAACCGCGGTTTGTCTTTGAATATGTTGTAGCCTAGAAAACTCTGCGACAAGATCACAATGTTGGTCAGCGAAAATGTTAACACCGCAAACAACCAAATTGGTGCAAAATATCCGGGGCGTAATTGGTTCACTTTTATGGTCAGGAAATAGAGAACTGGGGTTAAGAAAACAGTGAGCAGTGTGGAAACTGCCAAGGCTTTTTTCCAGGTTGGCTGGTTGGAAAATTTGATATCAATGAACACTTTAACAAACTGAACAAAGATGGCACTAATCGCAACAACCGCGCCCCAATATAACAGGCGTTCCGAAAATGCCATACTCATAAAGGTTCCAAACGGCCCGGCAATGGCCAGAATAATGGCCGTTGCCAAAACGCCTATTGCCCTAACCGGCGACAACAAGTGATCTTTTAATTGCGAGAAAATATCGCCCACCTAACTACTCATTAATAAAAATTATATTCAAATATGAATATATCAATAATTTAACAGAATTTCAATCGGCTCGGTTAATTTTCGTCAGGCGGTTAGATTCTTTGGTTCATCTAAGCCATTTGCCCGACAACATGCCGTAACAGTATTTGCCAGCAAACAGGCAATGGTCATCGGGCCAACGCCACCAGGAACCGGGGTAATTGCCCCGGCAATGGCAGCGGCAGATGCAAAATCGACATCGCCAACCAGGCGGGTTTTCCCATCGCCTTTTTCCGGTGCATCAATGCGATTAATGCCAACATCAACAACCGTCGCACCCGGCTTTATCCAGTCACTATTGATCATTTCCGCGCGGCCCACTGCGGCAACCACAATATCTGCACGCTGACACAGCGCTTCTATATCCTTGGTGCGGCTGTGGGCGATGGTGACGGTACAACTGTCGCGCAACAACAATGCCGCCATGGGTTTGCCAACAATATTGGAACGCCCAACCACAACCGCGTTTAGCCCAGAAAGTGAGCCGTGGTGATCACGCAACATCATAAGACAACCCAGCGGCGTGCAGGGCACCATAGATTTTTGCCCGGTCGCCATCAGCCCAACATTGGAAATGTGGAACCCGTCCACATCCTTGGCCGGATCAATTGAATTTATCACCAGGTCTTCGTTCAAATGATCGGGAAGCGGCAATTGCACCAGAATACCGTGAACTTTTGGATCAGAATTTAGCTTTTCTATCAATGCCAGCAACGTCGCCTGGTCGGTGTCTGCCTCCAACTTATGCTCATAGGAATTCATACCGACCTGTTGGGTCATTTTTCCTTTTGAACGCACATAAACCTGGCTGGCAGGATCTTCGCCCACCAGCACCACAGCCAGACCCGGAACGATATTATGATCGGCTTTCAAGCGCGCCACATGGGTGCCTACCTGTTCACGCACCCGGCCTGCAAAGGCCTTTCCGTCGATGATTTTCGCGGTCATTCTGTTCTCCGTTGAATGGGCTCGTCCGTCTGGCTGGCAGTGCTAGCCTTGTAATGCGCTATCTTCATCCGCGTCGCAAGCGCTGCATTTTCATCAACATGGCCACGTTTCTATACGCTTAGAACAGGCCTTCGATATCGCCGGCATCGTTCAGCATTATATTTTCAGCCGACGGAACGCGCGGCAGGCCCGGCATGGTCATTATTTCACCGCAGACCACCACAACAAAGCCAGCACCGGCCGACAGGCGCACTTCGCGGATCGGCACTGTATGGCCGGTGGGGGCGCCGCGCAGGGTGGGATCAGTGCTGAATGAATACTGGGTTTTCGCCATGCAAACCGGCAGATGCCCATAGCCCTGTTCTTCCCAGGCGCGCAGCTGATCGCGGATTTTCTTATCTGCAATCACGTCATCAGCCCGGTATATAGATTTGGCGATGCGTTCAATTTTCTCCATTAGCGGCAGATCATCGGCATAAAGCGGGGCAAACTGGCTGGCACCTGATTCAGCAATTTCCACCACTCGCGTGGCCAGTTCAACCGTTCCCTCGCTGCCTTTTTCCCAATGCTGGCACAGGATAGCTTCGGCGCCCTGGCTTTCTGCGTAATCCCGGATCGCCTTGATTTCATCCTCGCTGTCAGTGACAAAATGGTTGATCGCCACCACAACCGGCACGCCAAAACTTTTCAGGTTTCCAATATGGCGGCCAAGGTTTGGACAGCCATCGATCACCGATTGCACATTTTCTGACCCCAGATCAGCCCGCGCCACGCCGCCATTCATTTTCATCGCCCGAACGGTTGCCACCAGCACCACGCAATCGGGCGCAAGCCCAGCTTTGCGGCATTTAATATTCATGAATTTTTCGGCCCCAAGATCAGCGCCAAATCCAGCCTCGGTCACCACGTAATCCGCCAGTTTTAACGCCGTCGTGGTGGCAATAACCGAATTGCAGCCATGGGCGATATTGGCAAACGGACCGCCATGTACAAACGCCGGATTGTTTTCCAGGGTTTGTACAATGTTGGGCTGCATCGCGTCCTTAAGCAGCACAGTCATGGCACCATCTGCTTTTAGATCACGGGCATAAACCGGGGTGCGGTCGCGCCGCTGTGCCACAATAATATCACCCAGTCGTTTTTCCAGATCTTTAAGGTTTGTCGCCAGACACAGGCAGGCCATGACTTCGGAGGCGACAGTAATGTCAAACCCGGCTTCACGCGGGAACCCATTGGCCACACCACCAAGGGACGCGGTAATTTCGCGCAGCGCCCGGTCGTTCATATCAACGACCCGCTTCCAGCTGATCCGCCGGATGTCGATATCCAGCGCATTGCCCCAGTAAACATGGTTGTCAATCATCGCGCTCAGCAGGTTGTGGGCACTGGTGATGGCATGAAAGTCACCGGTGAAATGCAGGTTCATTTCTTCCATCGGGATGACCTGGGCATATCCGCCCCCGGCCGCGCCCCCCTTCATACCGAAACACGGACCCAATGACGCCTCGCGGATACACACAACCGCTTTCTTGCCGATGCGGTTCAGCCCGTCACCCAGGCCAACCGTGGTTGTGGTCTTACCTTCGCCCGCAGGCGTCGGTGTGATCGCCGTCACCAAGATCAGCTTGCCATCCGGTTTGTTCTGAACCGAATTGATAAAATCCTGGCTTATTTTGGCTTTGTCATGGCCATAGGGCAGCAGATCGTCACTGCTGATGCCGATTTTTGCACCAATTTCCTGGATCGATTTTTTGTTCGCCGCGCGGGCAATTTCGATATCACTTAAATAGGCCATGGGGATCCCCGAATAATGGTAACGCTTCACTATCCGATGTAGCGGTTGCCAGACACATACTTCGGCGCATTACCGACATTTTTCACGCTTAAATCGTCGCAAAACATTGCAAACACCGATCAGCGCTGAAAATGCCTATTCCAACGCCCTTGCCCTCGCTAGATGCGGCCAGGGGTTTTGATCGGGCACATGCAATACCAGCCTGTCGCCCAGCCCAATTGCGCCCGTTTGCTCCACCCACCCCGTCACGCCGCGCAGCCCATTGGATGCCGACTTGAAGGCTTTGCCAAAACCGGGTTTTGCCGTCTCAATCACCCGAGCTGGCAATTGGCAGGGGCGGTTTTCCATGTCGACCACTAAACAGGCACCGCCAATCACCTGTAGCCGCGATGAGGGCGGGATATGGCTAAAATCAGGAATGCCCTGAACAACAATGCTTGCCCCTATCCAACTTGGATCAATTTCAGCCAACCCCATATTTTTGGCAATCACAGCCAATTCTTCGGCACTGACAATGGAAATCTGCCGGGTGTTCCTAATTTCAGAGCCCAGATCATATTGCGATGTCACACGGGCGCAGGACGCGCGGGTCAGCCCGCTGTGATCTTCGCCATCTGGCCCGGCGAATGTCAGGTTTAGGTCTTTGACCGACGTGGACGCCAGCTGTGCCCCCCGATCAACAACCTGTCCCAGCCAAATGACCGTGGCCCTAAAAGGTGTTGCTAATAATGCCGGCATTTAACGCCCCAATATTCCATAAAAAAAGCCCCGCGCCGGTTTGGCTGCGGGGCTTTGTAACTGTTCTGACCTAAGTCACCGGTTCCAGACCGCCTTTGGGCTTTTTCTTGGGCTTGGGCTTGGTCTTAGGTATGGCCGTCACCGATGGCGCGCTGCCCTCATCCGGGCTGTCATCATCGTCATCACCAGAACTTAGCGCCTCGCCTTTAATGACCTTTTTGATGTCATCACCGGTTAGGGTTTCATATTCCAACAAACCCTGCGCCAGACGCTCGAATTCTTTCTTCTTCTTCTTGATGATCGTAAACGCCGTTTTGTAGCCTTCGTCGATCAAGGCCTTCACTTCGTCTTCAATCAACTCTTTTGTTGCCGCTGACACAGACAGCCCACCAGCGCCATTGCCCATATATCCTTCATGGGCTTGCTGGTAATCAATATTGCCAACTTTGTCCGACATGCCCCAACGCAACACCATGGCGCGCGCCAAGCTGGACGCTTGCTGGATATCACCGGCAGGTCCGTTGGATACGTCATCTGGACCGTATTTGATGATCTCAGCGGCTTTTCCGGCCATGGTCATGGCCAGTTTCTGCACACATTCCGATTTATGCCAGTTCAGGCGGTCAATTTCCGGCAAGGATACCACCATGCCCAACGCGCCACCGCGCGGAATGATCGTGGCCTTATAGACCGGGTCACATTTGGGCAGGGACAGACCAACAATGGCATGCCCGGCCTCGTGATAGGCGGTTTTTTCCTTTTGCTCAGACGTCAGCACCATAGAGCGCCGCTCGGCCCCCATCATCACCTTGTCCTTGGCCTGTTCCAAATCTTCCATGGTCACAAAACGACGCCCGACACGGGCCGCGCCCAGCGCGCTTTCGTTGATCAGATTGGCCAGATCAGCCCCTGAAAAACCGGGCGTTCCGCGCGCAATAATGCGCAGATCAACATCGGGGCCCAGCGGCACCTTGCGGGCATGCACCTGCAAAATCTGGTCGCGGCCTTTGATGTCGGGGTTAGGCACCTGAATTTGGCGGTCAAAGCGGCCCGGGCGCAACAGCGCCGGATCCAGCACATCGCTGCGGTTGGTTGCGGCCAGAATAATGACGCCCTCATTGGCCTCAAACCCGTCCATTTCAACCAGCAACTGGTTCAATGTCTGTTCGCGCTCATCGTTGCCACCGCCGTAACCGGCACCGCGCGAGCGGCCAACAGCATCAATTTCGTCAATAAACACAATGCATGGCGCGTTCTTTTTCGCCTGTTCAAACATGTCGCGCACACGGGACGCACCCACACCAACGAACATTTCAACAAAATCGGAACCCGAAATATTAAAGAACGGCACTCCGGCTTCGCCAGCAATGGCGCGTGCCAGCAATGTTTTACCAGTGCCCGGCGGCCCGATCAGCAATGCGCCCTTGGGGATTTGCCCACCAAGGCGCGAAAATTTCTGCGGGTTGCGCAGGAATTCTACAATTTCTTCCAGCTCTTCCTTGGCTTCGTCAATCCCGGCAACATCGTCAAACGTGACGCGCCCCTGACGTTCCGTCAGCAGCTTGGCCCGGCTTTTACCAAAGCCCATGGCCCCGCCTTTACCGCCACCCTGCATCCGGTTCATGAAATAAATCCACACCCCGATCAACAACAGGAACGGCAGGAAGCTCATGATAACTGAGGTCAGCCCAGATTGTTCCTGTGCAGTCGCTGTGATCGGCACGTTATGGGCAATCAACCGGTCGGTGACTTCTGCGGTAACTTCAGAACCGCGCGGCTGAATGGTCAAATAGTCCTGACCGTCGCTGCCACGGAACAATATCTTTTCACCATCCAGTGTCACACTGGCAACTTTGCCGTCATCCACCAGGTTGATAAACTCAGAATAACTGATCGTGCGTGAATTGATGGCCGACTGGCCACCGCTAAAGACATTGAACAACGCCAGGATCAGTAAAAACAATACGACCCAAAATGCGATATTTCGTGCGTTACCCAAGGCAACTCTCCTTCGTGAAACCGGTTTTTCCCGCCATATGCGGCTTACGTCCTAAAATAGGCATGATTGCGGTTAGATCAATGCGATAAAATGGTTGTAAAGAAATGATTTTCACTATGCACCAATTTAGCGCTCCAACCATTGGGCAAACCGGCCAGGGGTGCCGCAATCAATTCCCCCCCCAGCCAAACCGCTGGTGCTGCCAAAACCGTGGTTCTGTCCAAACCGGTTTCGCGCCAATCAGGACATGATTTCAAGCCCTTATCACCGGTCATACGGATGGACTGGCCGGGTTTTTTAGGCCCTGTTAAGCGCCAGCGGTTATCCCATATCTCTGACGGTTGGGCCGTTACTTCCAATAAAGCCGCCGGTTCCCGCCCAAAAATGGCCTGGCCATTTTTTACAGTCACAATACAGCCATGCAGTGTTGTGGTCTTACCGTTAGCGATAGCGGCTTCCAGACCAAGCAGTGCGGAATGGCGCGGCGGATAAATATCCGTCGCGATCCAACACAGTATATTGCCCATGACCCTGCGGCGGGTTTCGCCCGGCAATGCGAGGAAACCAGCGGCATCTATAACAATAGCGCCGCCGCGCAGTTGGGCCAGATTTTTAACTGCGTCCAGCGCCGAGCGTTCCAATACCGCTCGGGCCGAAGCCATACGCCCTGCGGTGTCGGCCAGGCCCTGTGCGCCGAAACCGTGGGAATCTAAATATTCCAATATTTTGCGCACCTTGACCCGGTCATATTTTGGGTCATCATTGCTGGGGTCATCGGACCAGCCGATACCAAGACCCTGCAGATAGGTACGCAGATCAGCGCGGCTGATCCCCAGCACCGGGCGGATCCAGTGCACACCATCGCCATGGCGGTGCGTCGGAATGGCCGACAACCCATCCACACCAGAGCCGCGCAATAGCCGCATCAGCACGGTTTCTGCCTGATCGCCCTGGGTATGGCCCAGTGCCACGTGCTCAATTTGGTTTTTTCTGGCCCAACTGCCGATCAGCCGGTACCGCGCCCGGCGTGCCTGATCTTGGAAATTGCCCTGACCGGTCCAGCCGGTCCAATTCAAAATGTCATGGGAAACCCCCAGCGCCATCGCTTGGGCTTGCACGGCCTCGGCTTCTGCCTGCGCTTGCGCGCGCACGCCGTGGTTGACAGTTACCGCCTGCAACACGCACCCCGACCGCCGGGCCCATTGGGAGCCTAGGTGCAACAGGGCGGTTGAATCACTGCCCCCAGACACGGCGACACCCAACCTGGCAACTTTACCCGCGCCCAGTAGTGCCGCTAATGAACTTTCAAAATCTGCCGCAAGGGTCACTGGCAATTTAGCTCAGACATGGCCATCTGAGCATCTGCCACCGCGTCCGCGTTTGGAAACCGAACGCCGACTTCACGCAATGAAATACAGGCCTCATTTGCTTGGCCCAGCTTGCCCAGCGCAACGCCCAACCGATACAGTGCCGCCGGGGCCTTTTTGCCACCCGGGGTTCCGGAAAAGCTTTCTAGATAGGCCCGCGCCGCATTGCCGGTATCGCCCAGGCCAAACAGCGCTTCGCCACGGAAAAAATGCGCATCCCCGGTCAATGGCCCGCCGGTATAGGTGTCGGTGAATGCAGCAAACGCCATATTGGCACCGGCGAAATCCCCGGCCTCAAGCGCGGCCAGTGCCCGATCAAAATCGCTTTGCTCACCCATGGCCAGCTCGGGTGCTTCGCCGGTTTGAACCAGGGGCACCACCGCCGTTAGCGTGTTGCCAACATCACCGCCCAGCGTGCTGGTTTCACCCAATGCGCTGATATCGCCGCCTTCAAGTTCCACCAGGCGAAATTCCAAATCGCCCACCCGGTTGGTGCCGTCCTTGACCACCCGGTTGATGCGGTTTTCCAACTGCTCGGTCTTGGCTGTCAGGCGTACCAACTCGGCTTCCACCTGATCGACACGTTCCAATATTGTGCCACCGCTTAGCCCGGATGAAACCCCAGATGTGGTGGACAGCTCCCGCTTAAGTCGTTGTAATTCAACAAATAGTATCGATAACTCCTGGCGAATGTCAGCCAGCGTTTCATCCTGTGCCTGCACCGGGCCACTGACCACTAAGGTCAATGCCAAGCCCAAAACCATTCCTATGAAACGCTGCATCTTTGGACCCTAACCTAGCTTAACCCACCGGCGGCCACGACACTGACAGCCCGGCGGTTTTGGTTATAACAGCTTTCTTCGCTGCAAATGGCGATCGGGCGCTCTTTGCCCAGCGGCAGTGGCTGCAAACGTGCCGATGACACGCCCCGGCTAACCAAATATTCGATCACCGAATTGGCCCGGCGACCACTTAGGGCCAGGTTATAGGCTGATGTGCCTTGCTCATCTGCGTGGCCTTCGATGACGGCGGTGAATTCAACATTGGCCATCAGCCAGCTTGCCTGCTGGTCCAGCAGTACTGTCGCCTCTGGTGTCAGGGTGTGCTGATCAACCGAAAACAACACCCGATCCCCGATGGTTTGCTGGAAATAGGCCATGCTGGTTGGGTCGCTCGCGTCACCTGCCCCGTTCGCGCCACCGGCAGCATTGCCGCCAAGGCCCCCGAACCGATCAGTGTTGGAACAGGCCGACAGCGCAATCGCGCCAATGATCAAAAGTGCTTTGCTGTTTATTTTCATGTTGGGTTTTCCCATTTTACTGCTCAATTATTGGCAGCCTACCACTGCCATTGAAGATTTGGAATGCTGCCTATCTTAACAGCGGTGACCAGGCCGGATCAGACCCGGCCAGATCGGTCGGCACCCGGCGCAGATTGCGCCCGGTTATATCCACCGAATACAGCGCCCGCGCACCGGCGGCACCTTTGCTTTCGCGGGTAAACATGATCACCCGGCCATTGGGTGACCAGGTCGGCCCCTCATCCAGAAACGACGCTGTTAACAGCCGTTCCTCTGAGCCATCAGTGCGCATAACCCCGATATGAAACCGGCCATTGGCCTGTTTCGTAAAGGCAATCAGATCGCCACGGGGCGACCAGACCGGCGTGCCATAGCGCCCCTTACCAAAACTTATCCGGGTTGCTTCGCCGCCATTTGCATCCATCACGTACAGTTGCTGGGTGCCACTGCGGTCGCTTTCAAACACGATGCGGCCGCCATCGGGGGAAAACCCCGGTGCGGTTTCAATGGAGGGGGCCGATGTCAAGCGCACCATCGGGCCGCCATCCACATCAGTGCGATAAATATCAGTGTTGCCACCCTGGGATTGCGACAGCACCACCGCACTGCCATCTGGACCAAAACGCGGGGCAAATGTCAGCGTTGCCGCCTGCACATTCAGCGCCCGGCGTTCAATGGTGCCCACATCCAAAATATTGACCCGGGGAAACCCGGTTTCATAGCTGGTATAGAGCACGCGATCACCGGTGGGTGAAAACCGCGGTGCCAGCACAATGGCGCTGGCATCGGTCAGAAACTGCACATTCGCGCCGTCATAATCCATCACCGCCAAGCGTTTGGCGCGCTGGTTCTTAGGCCCGGTTTCCGACACGAAAACCACGCGGCTGTCGAAATATCCGCCCTCACCTGTGATCCGGCTGTAAACCGCATCCGCCACCTTATGGGCCATGCGCCGCCAACTGTTGGCAGAGCCGCCAAATTGCAGGCCATCGCCCAATTGCGCATCCGAAAACACGTCAAACACCCGGAACTTAACGGTAATTTCGCCATTACTGCCCGTACTTACGGCCCCAGATACCAGCCCCTGGGCATTGATCGCCTTCCAGTCAGAATACTGAACCGGGGCGGAAAAACTGGTGGGTGTGGAAATGTAAGCCGCATGCGGAATTTCACGAAACAGCCCGGTGCCGATCAGATCAGCCGCGATCACCCGGCCGATATTAACCGCCAATTCGGCCGCCGCGGGGTTTTCTGCAATGAAATCTGGCACCGCAATGGGCAAGGGTTCGATCACACCTTCGGTGATCTCAATGCGCAAGGGTCCGCCTGTCTCTTGGGCCCATACCGGTGCGGCCAAGAACAGCCCCACCCCCATCATCATCGCCAATAGTGTTCTCATTTGATCCTCATCCCTTCGGGATTAAACGTCATTTCAATATTCTGCCACCGGGAATATTTCTCCAGCGGTAAATCAAAGCCCTTGGCACCACAGCGGATTATCGCGCGGCGCGCCGCTTCATAGGCCGCATTAACGGCCCGGGCTTCGCCATCTGTTGCCTCAATAAGCTTAAGCGAGTTCGCCACAACCTTACTGCTGCGATCCAGACTAAAGCCAACCGTCACCGTTACACGTGCCGCCGCTGACCCGCCATCCACATTCCAGCATCGCCCCACGGCAACGCGGAAACCTTCTTTTTCGCTGCCGGTAAGGGGCGGCCCGGTTGGTGTCACCGGGTCGGGCGCTGTGCTGGCGACGGCCTCGGCCACTGCGTTCTCAACCGGATCACTTACGGGCGCGGCCACCTGAACCGGGCGCGCCGGGCGCGCCGTTGGCCGCACAGACACCACAGGTGCCGAACTTGGGGTTTCAGCCTCGGTCACAATTTCAGTTGCGGCTTCCTGTGGGGCGGTTGCCGGTGTTTGCTCGGCCACTGTATCGGCTGTTTCATCTGGCACCACCTCTGGCGCAGTAGTGTCAGCTATTTCAACGTCCGGCGCGGGCGGTGCCGCCGCAACAGGGGCCACGCGCGGTGCAGGGGCCGGGATCGGCGTGTCATCAGATGGGGCCACATCTGGCGACGTTTGCGCCTCCGGTGGGGTTTGAAGCGCTGGCGGCTGATCGCTTACATCTGTTGCCGGTTCTAATACTTCTTGGGGTGCCACCGGTGGGGTTTCTTGATCCGGGGTTTCAACCACCACGGGTTTGGGCGGCTCAGGTGCGGTTTCAGTTGCCGGCACAATGTCAGGCGCGTCATCGGGGGCCCCAGGTTCCACCGGCACGGGCGCATCAAACGGCACAATCGGCGCGTCATTGGGCAAGCTCAGTGCGGCAAATTCCTCGCTGGAAATCAGCGACACATCAGCCGCCTGAACCGGCAACGGATCGCGTGCGGATATGAAAAAACCGCCGAACAGCGCCCATAAAATGAACGCCCCGTGGCCAAAACCGGAAATATATGCGCCCCGCGTCATCCTGCGCCACCTAACCGTCAGACTCGTCAGACCCGTCAAAGCGGGGCCCACCGGCATCGGTCACCAGACCAATATCACGAAATCCCCCGGCATTCAGCGCGCCCATAACCTGCATCACCCGCTCATAGGGGATCGCCCCGTCGGCGCGTAAAAACACTTTGTTATCCTTGCGCTCAACCGCAATTGCCCGCAGCTTACCGATCAGATCTTCAGGTGCGGTTTCAGTCGTTTGGATCAACAACCCACCGTCCAACGTCAGCGTGATGGTCAGCGGTTCTTCCTGCTCGGTCGCCAGCGGCGTGGCGGCAGTTTTTGGCAGCTCAACCGGCACGCCAACAGTCAAAAGCGGTGCTGCCACCATGAAGATAATCAACAAAACCAACATGACATCAACAAAGGGCGTGATGTTGATCTCTGACATCACACGCGCCTGGTTGCGTCGCCGCCCCCGGCGCCCGCCAGTGCCACCCTGAACCGCACCCCCGGCCATGCTAACTGTCCATCTGACGGCTTAAGATGGTGGCGAACTCATCGGCAAATGCCTCATATCCCGATACGATCCGTTCACTATCGGCCGTCAGCTTATTGTAAAATATCACCGCCGGGATCGCCGCCAATAGCCCCATGCCAGTGGCCAACAATGCCTCGGCGATGCCGGGTGCCACAACGGCCAGGTTGGTGTTTTGCTGAATGGCAATTTCCTCAAACGCGTTCTTTATGCCCCAAACGGTGCCAAACAACCCGACAAACGGCGCGGTGGAACCGACAGTTGCCAAAAACGACAAGCCGCCGTTTAGGGCTTCAACTTCCTTGGCAATTGCCACATCCATTGATCGGTCAATGCGCGACTGCCCACCAGCGATCAACCCGCCATCATCGCGGTGGCTGCGCCGCCATTCCAGCATACCGGCGGCAAATATGGTTTCAGACGGACCAGTGGGGTTGGCCCCAATTTTGTCATACAGCTCATCCAGGGGCTCACCCGACCAAAAGGCCGCGTCAAAATCGCCCGAGGCCGTCCGCGCGCGGCGGTAATTCAAATGTTTCTGAATGATGATCGACCACGACCAGAAAGACGCGATGACCAGCATGATCAACACCAGCTTTACTGTCAGCGTGGCACGTAAAAACAGCGCCAGAAAAGAGAAATCAATCTCCTGCGCTATCGCAAGGGTTTCGGTTTCCATATTACCTGCTCATTTTGGGGCCACCTTATGGCGGCTCTGATTGACATGGTAACTATCGCAAGTTGGCGACGATTGCCAACACATCTGCGTCATTGCAGGCACCCAATGGCGATCTATTGCAAAAGTAAGCGAATTTCTGCTGGCATCCGGGTGGGGGTGCCGCTGTCGGTCAAGGCAACCAGTGTCACCACAGCGCTGAACAGCACCACGCCCGCGCGCGTCACATCCTGGTGCAGAACCAACCGGGCACCGCTCACCGCTTGAACAATTGTCTGCACTTCCAGCTCATCGTCAAACCGCGCCGGTTGCAGATAATCTGCCTCAACCCGGCGCACGGCAATGACAATGCCTTGCTCTGCATGCAGCGCCTTTTGATCAAAGCCCAGCTCGCGGACAAACTCAGAACGCGCCCGCTCAATGAATTTCAGGTAATTGGCATAATAGACAATCCCCGCCAGGTCGGTGTCTTCATAATAGATACGCAATTGAAACCTGTGCATCATGCCCCCATCCGCGCAAATACCCGCAACGCATGGCTGGCATCGACACTGGCCCCCGGCAAAACCGGGTCATAGGCGGCCCGGATCAGCCCCGCTATTTCCGGGCGCAACACCGCCACCCCATGCGCCATAGCCAAGGGCGAAGCCTGGGCAAACGCCGCTGCCCCCCACAACAATATGACCTGCACCGCCTGAGCCAGCGCCAGATCTTCTGCCGCCATATCCGTCAGGGCATCCCCCATCCGCAAAAACACAAACGCCGCCCGGATCGTTCCGTCCGCCTCAAAGCGAAACATCCGGTACTGGCTGGCGTTTTCCGATTTCAAGCGCGTCAGCAGCCCGCCCAATTCGGGCACCAAGCCATCCAAATCAGGCACTGCCGCCAATTCATCCCAATCAGCCACAAAAAACAGCATCAGATTGGCGCCCATTTCAACGTCAGTCTCGCCAATCCCCTGCCCGCTTAGGCTGACAACAGCCTCAATCGCGCCCTTAACAACGGCCAATGTGGCATCATCCACACCAAACACCACCGGCACAATTGCGCGGCCCCAACGGGCAAACCGATAGCCGCCATCGACATCCAAAAAATGCGCCGCCACCGCTTCAGGCGTCATCTGTCGCACCGTTTTCTTCTTTTCATAAATATCCCCGCCGGAGGCATCCATCATTTGCCAAACAATTCACTTTGAATGGCAGGCTCAGGTGCCGCCATCCCCAAATGCACCCAGGCCTTGGCCGCCAACATCCGCCCGCGCGGGGTACGTTGGATCAAGCCCTGCTGCAACAGGAACGGCTCTATCACCTCTTCCAGAGAATCCCGGCTTTCCGACAAAGCCGCGCACATGGTTTCAATACCCACAGGGCCACCTGCATAGTTTTCCGCAATCAGCCGTAAATACCGCCGATCGGCGCCATCCAGCCCCAGATGATCCACCCCAAGCCGGGTCAGCGCGCCGTCAGCAACACCCCGGGTCACCCGCCCGTCACCTTCCACCAGTGCAAAATCCACCACCCGGCGCAACAATCGCCCGGCAATGCGCGGCGTGCCCCTTGCCCGGCGGGCAATTTCCAACGCGCCGTCCGGATCAGTGGCAATCCCCATAAGGCGTGCGCCACGGGTCACGATCTCATGCAATTCCTCAACCGTATAAAACTGCAACCGCGTTGGTATTCCGAACCGATCGCGCAGCGGTGTGGTCAACAGCCCCAGCCGGGTGGTTGCCCCCACCAGCGTAAAGGGCTGCAATTCAATGCGCACCGTGCGCGCCGCCGGGCCTTCACCGATCACCAGATCCAGCTCAAAATCTTCCAGCGCCGGGTACAGCACTTCTTCCACCACCGGGTTCAGCCGGTGAATTTCATCAATGAACAACACATCGCGGGCTTCCAGATTGGTCAGGATCGCCGCCAGATCACCGGGTTTGGCCAGAACCGGGCCGGACGTCATGCGAAAATTCACCCCCAGCTCGCGCGCCATGATCTGTGCCAATGTGGTTTTGCCCAAACCGGGGGGGCCGTGAAACAGGGTGTGATCCATGGCTTCACCACGCATCCGCGCACTTTGGATGAACACTTTTAGATTGGCGCGCAGTTCCTGCTGACCAATGAAATCATCCAGCGCCTGGGGGCGCAACGCCCGGTCGGCGTCACCTGGGCGGGGCTCTGGGCGCATATCTGGGTCCGGCTCGTTCATCGTCTAGCCTTTCGGTGCCAGCAGCTTAAGCGCCGCCCGGATCAACGTAGCAGCATCGGCATCGGGGGCCTCACCCGCCGCCTGGGCCACGGCCCCGGCTGCATCACCGGGACCATAGCCCAGGTTTTGCAAGGCTGACAGGGCATCCGCCTGGGCGCTGGGGCTGGACCCCGCCGCAGGGGCTGCCACTTCTATCACCGGGTTTTCGTCGACTTCGTCGCCGACCGGCGCGCCAGCTGGCGCTGCCGCGCCGCCCATAGCCATCACGGCTGGTGCTTTATCTTTCAGCTCATTCACCACCCGTTGCGCAATTTTCGGGCCCACGCCCTGCGCCGCTTTCACCGCATTCCAATCGCCCAGCGCAATGGCACGCGACACGCCGTCCGGCCCCAGCGCACTTAGGATCGCCATGGACGCCTTAGCACCAATGCCCTGCACCCCGATCAGCAACCGGTGCCATTCCTTTTCCACCAGCGTGGTAAAGCCGAACAGTTGCAGATTGTCTTCACGCACCAGCAATTCAGTATACAGCGCCAGGGCTTCGCCGGGCCCCGGCAATCCGGCCATGGTGCGCTGGGAAACATAGACCAAATAGCCGACCCCGCGCACATCAATCAGCACATGGTCGCTGCCCTTATAATCGATCCGCCCTGCCACTTTGCCGATCATGCGCTTGCCCGCCTGAGTGCTGCTTCCAGCCGTCCGGCAGATTGCGCGTGGTGGGAATGGCAAATTGCAATCGCCAGCGCATCCGCCGCATCCGGCCCGGCAATATCAACCCCGGGCAATTGCAACCGCACCATATGTTCGACTTGCCGCTTATCGGCATGGCCCACACCAACAACGGCCTTTTTCACGGTGTTGGGGGCGTATTCGCCCACCGGCAACCCAGCCTGCGCGGGCACAAGCATAGCGATGCCGCGCGCCTGCCCCAGCTTAAGCGTTCCGGCCCCGTCCTTATTGACGAATGTTTGCTCAACAGCCGCCGATTGTGGCCGGTATCGAACCACAATTTCTGACAATTGGTTAAACAGGCTCAGCAACCGCTCTGCCAAATTATCACCGTCAGACTTACACACGCCATTGGCCACATGGGCCAACCGCGCGCCGTCAACGTCAATGATGCCCCAGCCCATATTGCGAAGCCCGGGATCGATCCCCAAAACGCGCATGATTTTCCCTGCTCTTGTTGTTTTTTTCAGCAATTAGCACGAAACGCGAACATCCGCCAGAACATCTTATGCGCCCCCCGTGCACAGCACTTGATACTCAAGCGATAATAAATTGCCTAATTTCGCCGTTTTTTGATCTAAAAACGACATTTCAAAGTGGTGTTTTTCCCTTATTAACCAAAGCCTTACCGACAACTTTCCGCTATGCAAAAATTGCATATGAGCCTTGCAAAAATAATGACTTGTCGGGGGGATATACCGGGCATAAGTGGGCAATTGAGACGCAATAGTGCGCCTGACATATTTTAAGGATCACCATAATGGCACATATTCAAACAACCGGCCCTATTGCATTTGGCGCGCGCTTTAGCACCCGCCTGACAGCTGCATTTTCTACACTTTCCTTGCGTAATGACCTGCGCGCGACGCGCAAATCCCTTGGCCAGCTCTCGGACCATCAGTTGCAGGATATCGGCCTGTTGCGCAGCGACATAAACCAGATCACCCGCTAGGCCTGAAATAGGCTATATCGGGTTAAGCGGCTTCATTCGCGGCCCAATTTTGGCGCATAACTGTATGTTCCAGCCCGTCCCAACCCGATCCTGCACCAAGGATCGGGTTGGGAACACAATTCCAGATGAAATCTGGTTGGCTATCATTTTTCCACAAATATCTCCGCCAGATTCAACCGATTTTTCGCAGAAAAATCGCCCGCGACACGGCGCAGCCGTGGCGCAGCACCTAGCGTCAAGATCCAAAAAACCCGCCGACCCCATAGCAAAAAGGGCCCCCCTCGCAGGGAACCCAATTTACTTACCTTATCGAAACGTCGTCAGAGAAATTCTAATCCGCAGCTTTACCCATCGCATTTGCAAAGGCGACGGTAATGGGATCCGCCGTCATAGCATAGGCACCTAACTGCGCGGTAATAGATCCGTTTTGCAATGCCACAACGCGCGCCTGATATGCCTCTGCACCAATCTGGGCGTGCAGAAATATTTTAAACGCCATCATCACAATGATTACATAAGCAACACCGCGCCACGTAAAACGCAGGTCTGTCCGGACCGGGCGCGCAATCAGCAGCCCATCGTGGTTCATTGAAGTGACGAAGCCTTTTGCAAGTTTACGGTGGTTGTGATCAATGCGTCGCAGCCGTTGTCCAAATTGCATTTGTTTAGCGTCAGTCATTGTAACCTCATTATGCTCTTAATTATTGCCTGTGGCTGAAACATCGCCTGTTAATGGGGTACAATTAAGGCAAGCGCCCAAAAATAGCCATATTTTAAGGGCTATAGGCGGTTTTTCTCCAAAATCAGGGTCGACCAGTCTACAATGTCTGTGCGCTCCCAAAGATTGTATCCGTTTGCCGCATAAACCGCCACAATCTCGTCCGCCTGTGTCGTCAAAATGCCTGAAAGAATCACTTTCCCAGCCGGTGTGCTGGCCTCGGCCATCCCCGGTGCCAGATCAATCAGTGGCCCCTTCAGTATATTTGCGAAAATCAAATCAAAGGGGGCAGCCCCGGCAAGGTCAGGGTGGTCAAACCCGGCCGCTGCCACACATGTCACCCGATCCGCCAATCCATTGGCCGCCAAATTGGCCCGTGCAACATCCACCGCCACCTGATCAATATCGCTGGCAATCACCCCAGCGTCAAAACTATGGGCCGCAGCCATCGCCAACACAGCCGTACCACACCCGATATCCGCCACCGAGCGCGCCACAAAACCGCTGTCCAACAACCGATCCAGCGCCTGCAAACACCCAAGCGTGGTCCCGTGATGCCCGGTGCCAAAGGCCATCGCCGCCTCGATCAGCAGACCTGTTGATGTGGCCGGCAGCTTATCGGCATCATGGCTGCCATAAACAAAAAAGCGCCCCGCCTGAACCGGCGACAACTCCCGGCGCACATGCGACACCCAGTCAGTTTCCGGCAATTCCGATATTACAAAGGGCTTCGCCTCAAACGCCATGGCCAACACCAGCAGCCCGGCCAGCTCAGGTGCCTCGGTGAAATAGCCACCCACCTCCCAGCGCCCTGATCCGTCCTCCATATCAATAACCCCAACCCCCATCGGTTCAGGTGTCAGCCGCTCAAGCGCCAGGCCCAGCTTTTCAGCCGCCGCGCGCCCGTCAAGCGTGGTAAAAGCAGTAAATGTTGGCATTATTTCCCCCGGTTCGGTGATCAAAACAGTGCCGCCCCTTAGGCGGTGCCGACCCCTATCGGACAACTGACCCCGGTGCCACCCAATCCACAATATCCGCCAGGGTTTTTCGCCAGATACTGCTGGTGGGCCGCTTCGGCATGGTAAAATACCGGTGCGGGCAGAATTTCGGTGGTGATCAACCCGATCCCCGCGGCTGACAACCTGCCATTATACAGATCCCGGCTTGCCGCTGCCGCCAACGCCTGATCTTCGCCATAGGTATAGATACCACTGCGGTACTGCGTGCCCCGGTCATTGCCCTGGCCCATGCCCTGGGTTGGGTCATGGCCTTGCCAAAACGCCTTTAGCAGCGCGCCATAACTGATCACTGCCGGGTCAAACACCAGATGCACCACCTCATTATGCCCGGTCTGCCCGGTGCACAGCTCCTGATAGGTAGGATTGGGTGTAAAACCGGCACTGTATCCCACACGGGTCATCCAGATACCGTCCAACTGCCAAAAAATCCGCTCAACGCCCCAAAAACAGCCCATGCCAAACATGGCCTGATCCATGCCCTGTGGGATATCGCCGTTCAGGGGGCGGTTAAAAACAAAGTGCTGCTCAGCTGTGGCAATGGCATCGCCGCGCCCGGCCAATGCGTTTGTCGCCGTTACCCTGTCAGTTTTGCTAAATCCAAACATCGCTTGGCTCCCTTTGTCGCTCCGTCACACTATAGGGTGCATTGCGCCGCTATGTTAAGCCAACAGATCTTTACGCCCGCTTGAGAACACAGTTTCATGCCCCGGCGCGGGGTGGCGCGGGATCAACAGTGCCAACAGCAGCGACACAAACGCCATACCAGCCGCCATGCCAAACACCGCGCCCGGGCTTGTTACCCATAAATACCCCAGCAACGCCGGTAAAAACACCGCCGCAATATGGTTGATGGTAAAGGCCACGGCGGCCGTTGGTGCAATATCCGCCGGATCAGCAATTTTCTGGAAATAGGTTTTCAACGCAAATGCCAGCGCAAAGAACATGTGGTCGATCACATATAAAACAGCCGCCAACACCAGCCCCCAGCCAAAATAGTAGATACCGCCATAGGCCAGAAACACCGTAATCAACCCGACATATTCAAACATCAATGCCCGGCGCTCGCCCCAAACCCCGACAGCTTTGCCCATCAATGGCGCAAACACCATATTGGCGGCATAGTTGATCAAAAACAGCGCCGTCAGCTCATGCACTTCAAAGCCGAACCGCTCAACCATCATAAAGGCGGCAAACACCACAAATATTTGCCGGCGCGCACCTGCCATGAATTGCAGCGCATAATACAACCAATAGCGCCGCCGCAGCACAAAGGTTTTCAATTGCGGATGCGGCGTTTCAAACTGCGGATAGGCAAACAGACAAAACAACGCCACCGCCGCCGTTACCCCACCGGCAACCAGATAGACAAAATTGTAAGACAGATCAAAGGCCTGCCAGGTTAAAACCAGCAAACCATAGGCCAGCAAAGACGCCCCCGAGCCAACGGCCACAATCCAGCCCAACACCTGCGGCGCGCGTTTCTTGTCAATCCATTGCAACTGCAAAGACTGGTTCACCGTCTCAAAATAATGAAATCCGATCGAGCTGAGCATGGTCAGCGTCAGCAAGCCGCCAAAACTTGGGAACCACGCCGTGATCGCCGTGGCCACCCCCAGCATCAACAGCGCCACAATGCCCAACACCTGCTCGCGGATGAACATGATCAGCGCGATCACCCCCACGGCCAAAAAACCGGGGATTTCGCGCACCGTATGCAACCAGCCTATTTCAACCCCGGTGAAACCGGCCGCCTCAATGACAAAGTTATTCAACAGCGCCGACCAGGTATTAAACGCAATCGGCATGGCAAAAGCGAACAGAAACAGCAACGCAATCGGGCGACGCCAAACCGGCAACTCATGGGCATTTTCTGTGGAAACGATACGCATTACCCCGCAATATGCCTATTTCCAACCCGGCGCGAGCGCTATTTACCCCCGAAATTTTCTTTGCAAAGTACTCGCCGCGCGCCGCGCAAATCGCCCGGCACGGGCTTATATAATGGCGGGCCCTTGCCCGCCTCAATTTAGTAAAAATTTTGCGGATCGATATCGATGGTCAGCCGCAGGTTCGCAGGCAGCTTAAACTGCGCCACCCAGGCAGTTAACGCGCTTTGCAAGGGTGCCGATTTATCCGCCTTAACCAGCAACCGCACCCGGTGACGCCCCCTGATCCGGGCGATAGGGGCCGGTGCCGGGCCATAGACCCGGGCCCCAATTCTTTGCAACGGCGCATCATGGCGCGCCATCTCTGCCCCCAAATCAAACACCACCGCCACGTCAGGGGATGACAATACAATCCCCGCCAACCGCCCATAGGGCGGCATCCCGGCGGCCCGGCGCTCACCGGCCTCGGCGCGCCAAAAATCTTCCTCATCCCCGGCCAGTATTGCCCGGATCACGGCGTGTTCCGGCTGAAAGGTCTGCAATAAAGCCAGCCCCGGCTTTTCGGCCCGCCCGGCGCGCCCCGACACCTGGCGCATCAACTGAAACGTCCGCTCGGCGGCCCGCAAATCCGACCCCTGCAACCCCAGATCAGCGTCAATCACCCCCACCAGGGTCAAAAGCGGAAAATTATGCCCCTTTGCAACCAGTTGCGTGCCGATGATGATGTCAGCCGCGCCCTTGGCGATGGCCAATATCTGCTCTTTTAGCGCCCGCGCCGAGCCAAACAAATCCGACGACAACACCGCCACCCGCGCCTCGGGAAACAGCGCGCTCACCTCTTCGCCCAAACGCTCAACCCCGGGGCCAACCGGGGCCAGACGGTCCTCAGCGTCGCAAGACGGGCACACCAGCGGCATCGGCTTGGTTTCGCCGCATTGGTGGCACATCAGCCGCTTTTGAAACCGGTGCTCGACCATGCGCGCATCACAGTGATCACAGCCAATCTGATGCCCGCAGGCCCGGCAAATTGTCACCGGCGCAAAGCCGCGCCTGTTCAAGAACAGCATCGCCTGCTCGCCCGCCGCCAGACGCACAGCCACCGCCTTTTGCAACGTCGGCGATATCCAGCGCGACCCTGGCAAGTCTTCGGCCCGCATATCGATGGCCCGCATTTGGGGCAATTCCGCTGGCCCAAAACGGCTGCTCAATTCCAGCCGTTCATATTTGCCATCCTCGGCATTGGCCCAGCTTTCCAAGCTTGGCGTCGCCGACGCCAAAATCACCTGCGCCCCATCAATAGATGCCCGCAAAACCGCCATGTCGCGGGCCGAATACACCACGCCGTCCTCTTGCTTATAGGACGTGTCATGTTCCTCATCGACCACGATCAGCCCCAGATCGCGAAACGGCAGGTACAGGGCTGAACGTGCACCCACCACCAACTGGGCCCCGCCTTCCCCAACCATGCGCCAGCAGCGCCGCCGCTCGGTCATGGTGACGCCAGAATGCCATTCGGCGGGCCGCGCCCCGAACCGCGCCTGCACCCTGTTTAAAAATTCCGCCGTCAGGGCAATTTCCGGCAACAATACCAACGCCTGTCGGCCACAGCGCAGTGTTTGCGCCACCGCTTCCAGATAGACTTCGGTTTTGCCCGACCCGGTTACACCCTTCAGCAATGTGGTCCCATAGGCCCCGGCCGCCACTTTGGCGCGCAACCGATCCACCGCTGCCCCCTGATCGGCGGACAATTCAACCCCGCCAAATTCCGCGTCCAACCGCGGATAGACCACATCACGCGGGCTTTCCTCTTCTGCCACAACCCCCTGCTTCACCAAGCCCTTAATAACGGAAGCCGACACCCCGGCCGTTTCCGCCAGTTCTTTCAAGGTAAACGCTAAACCGCTATAATCACCCAACACCGCCAGCACCCTCCGGCGCGCGTCAGTGTCGCGATCCGGCACGCCGCTGCCCAGCCGGTACACCTTGCGCATCGACATCGGGTCGCCCAACCCCGGTGAACGCGTCGCCAGGCGCAACATCGCTGGCAGTGGTGCTAATGTATAATCGGCAACCCGGGTCAGAAATTCACGCATGCCGTGCTGCATTGGCACCGCATCCAGCACCCGAATAACCGCGCGCACCTTGGCGTAATCAAAGTCCCCGACGCCAGCCCCCCAGACCACGCCCAAAACCTTGCGCGGCCCCAGCGGCACCTCGACAAACGCGCCGGTCATACAGCCGCCTTCGGGGGCTTTGTAATCCAGAATTCGGCCAAGCGGCTGCGCCGTCAGAACCCCAACCAGATCACCCTCATCAAAAAACGAAACTTCAGCCATGCAAGCCTTTTGCCCTTTCCGCGCCAGTTGGGCTACGATAAAAGCGGTTATGAAGCACAATTAAAACCACGGGGCCAAAACTATGCGATTTTTTGTTGATACCGCCGATGTTGATGACATCAAAGAGCTGAACGACCTGGGCATGGTCGATGGCGTCACCACCAACCCATCGCTGATCCTGAAATCGGGTCGCGATATTTTGGAAGTCACCAAGGAAATTTGCAGCATCGTGTCGGGCCCGGTCTCAGCCGAAGTCACCGCACTGGACGCTGAAACCATGCTAAAGCAGGGTCACAAGCTGGCGAAAATTGCCGATAATATCGCCGTTAAGGTGCCGCTGACATGGGCCGGGCTGCAAACATGCAAGGCCCTGCGCGCTGACGATATCATGGTCAACGTCACCTTATGTTTTTCCGCCAATCAGGCGCTGCTGGCCGCCAAGGCCGATGCCACGTTCATTTCTCCCTTCATTGGGCGGCTGGATGACATCAATATCGATGGCATGGAATTGATCGCCGACATCCGCGCGATTTATGACAATTACGGCTTTGAAACCCAGATATTGGCTGCCTCCATCCGCTCGGCCAACCACATGAAAGACGCCGCCCTTATTGGTGCAGATGTGGCAACCGCGCCACCAAAGGTAATAAAAGCCATGGCAAACCACATCTTAACCGACAAAGGACTGGACGCATTCATGAAAGACTGGGCTAAAACAGGTCAGAAAATTCTGTAAGATCGGGGCACACCCGGCACCGGGGCAATAAAGGGTCTGACATGACAAATTCTGCCAACACAGCGGAAAAAATCCGCGAAAAGATTATTGCCGATCCGGAATTCATTCTGGAAGACCCGGGTATGATGCGCGCCCTTGTTGCCGCAGACCCGTCGGCATTGGGGGGCAATATTGTCGATCTGCGCGGTATCGCGCTGGACCGGCTGGAAACCCGGCTGGATCGCCTGGAAGACACCCACCGCAGCGTCATTGCCGCCGCTTACGAAAACCTGGCGGGAACCAATGTAATACACCGCGCCATTTTGCAACTTTTGGAACCCACTGACTTTGTGGGTTTCATGGAAAACCTGACGGAAATTGCCGACATCATGCGGGTCGATATGGTGCGCCTGGTGCTTGAAACGGTTCAGGAAGGTCCAAATACCGCTTTGGCCCCGCTCAAGGATATTATGGTCAGCGCCCCTAAGGGGACCGTCGATCAGTATATTCTGCGCGGTCGCAACACCCCGACCCGCAGTGTCACCCTGCGCCAAATTCAACCAAAAAACGGCGACATCTACGGTGAAAACGCCGATTGGATCAGATCAGAGGCCTGCTTAAAGCTGGACTTTGGCCCCGGCACCCTGCCGGGCATGCTGGTGTTTGGCTCAGAAGATCCACATCAGTTCAAACCAACGCAAGGCACTGATCTTATGCAATTTTTTGCCGGTGTCTTTGAACGAGCCATGCGCCGTTGGCTGGCCTAAACCACATATCCCCGGCTGCCAGCGACGCGCTGGCCAATTGGCTGACCCACGAAAAAGCCCTGAAAAATGCCGCACCAAATACGCTAACCGCCTACCAAACCGACGTTCTGGGTTTCCTGGGTTTTCTTGGCACTCATTTCGGTGACAGCACCGGGCTAAACACCCTAAAAGCCCTGCAAATTCGCGACATGCGGGCCTGGATGGCCCATGAACGCGGCCGCGGCGTGTCAGCCCGGTCATTGGCGCGTTCGCTGTCAGCGGTCAGAACATTCTATGGCTGGCTGTCGGAAAAAGAAGGCTTTGACGCCACCGTTGTCCTGTCTATCAGGTCCCCTAAATTCAAACGCAAACTGCCCCGCCCACTCGCCAAAGATGCCGCCCGCGCCATGATCGACCGGGTCGGAGATCTGGCAAATGAAGACTGGGTCGCTGCCCGTAACATCGCCGTTCTGACCCTGCTTTACGGCTGTGGCTTGCGCATCTCCGAGGCTTTAGGCCTGACCGGTGCACAGGCCCAATTGCCCGACACCCTGCGCATCATCGGCAAGGGTGGAAAAGAGCGTATCGTCCCGGTGATCCCCGTGGTCAAAACCGCCACCGCCCGCTACGCGCAGCTTTGCCCCTATGATCTGACCCCGGCAGAACCGCTGTTTCGCGGCATCCGCGGCGGGAAATTGAACGCCCGTTCAATTGCCAAGGTAATGGAGGTTGCGCGCGCCCAACTGGGCCTGCCCGCCACGGCCACACCCCACGCCATGCGCCATTCCTTTGCCACCCACCTGTTGAATGCAGGTGGTGATTTGCGCTCTATTCAGGAACTGCTGGGCCACGCGTCGCTGACCACAACCCAGGCCTACACAGCCGTAGACACCGCCCGGTTGTTGGAAATTTATCAAAATACCCATCCAAGGGTCTGACCTAATTGAGCGCCGTACCGGCGCATTATTTTTCTGCTCGCACCCTGTGCGAGGGCGCTGACGCGCATGAGTATTTAAACAAAGAAAAAGCCCCGTGGCAGGGGCATTCATCCCCGCGCGGTTGCACAAAAGCCAAATATCCGCCATGCCCACCCCATGACAAAACAAGCCTGCGCCCTTGCCGTCCATCTGCTTACCGCCACCGGTGCGGTTTTCGCCATGCTGGCGATGCTGGCCGCCGTGCAGGAAGATTGGAGCCTGATGTTCCTGTGGCTGGTGGTGGCGTTCTTCGTTGACGGCATTGACGGTCCCCTGGCCCGGCATTTTGACGTCAAAAAATACGCCCCGCAATTTGACGGCGTGCTGCTGGACCTGATCATTGATTACCTGACCTATGTGTTTGTCCCCGCCTACGCGCTGTTCAAATCCGGGCTGCTGCCCGGCTGGACTGGCTGGATCGCCATCATCGTCATCACCTTTGGCAGTGCCCTGTATTTCGCCGATACACGGATGAAAACAAAAGATAATTCATTTTCGGGCTTTCCCGGCTGTTGGAACATGGTGGTGCTGGTTCTGTTCGCCCTGACACCTAATTTTTGGGTCATGTTGGCGGTCGTCGTGGCACTGGCGGCGTCTATGTTCATCCCGTTCAAGTTCATCCACCCGGTGCGCACGGTGCGCTGGCGCTGGCTGTCGCTGCCGATGACATTGGGTTGGACAATATTTGCCGGCTGGGCCGCCTGGGTCGATTTCCACCCGCAAAGCTGGGCGCTGTGGGGGCTGGTCGTCACCTCGATCTACATCGTGTTTGCCGGGGTCGCGCAGCAGATCATCCCGGCGCGCGCCACCCGATGAACAACCGCCGCCTGACCACAATATTTGAAGTCACCGGCTCGGCCCTTGCCATCCTTTACGCATTGCTGATCGCGTCCAACACCGGCCATGAAATACTGGGATTCTCCCTCCTTCTCATATCCGCCTGCCTGTTCGCCATCTGGGCTGTTCTTGACCGGCGCTGGGCGTTTTTCACGCTGCAGTTTTTCTATGCCACCAGTGCGGTTATCGGATTGGTGCGGTGGGGGTAGTGGGCGGCCAAACCGTCGGTGATCCCGGCGGGTTTTACGGCGTCAATCGGTCACAATTCACACCCGCGTCAACACAACCCCAATCACAATCAACGCCGCCGCCAGCCCCTTGCCCCAACCCATCCGCTCACCGAAAAATATCCAGCCGATCAACACCGCAAACAATATCGAGGTTTCGCGCAGCGCCGCAACCAGCGCAATCGGTGCCTGGGTCATGGCCCAAACCACAATTGTATAGGCCAGATAGGACGCGCTCGCACCGACACAGCCAAACAGCCATGTGCGCCTGTCCGCGCGCAGCACCCCGACGCCCCGGCTAACCAACGCCACCGGCGCAAAGAACACCGACGTCACAAACAGTGCCCAGCCGACAAACGCGATCGGGTCACCCATAAGGCGCGCGCCGGTGCCATCCACCAGTGTATAGGCTGCCGTGGCCATGGCCGAGCCAAACGCGAACGGCACCAAGCGCCGACTTTCACCGCTGGTGAACACGCCCCGCGCCATCAGTAATATACCTGCCCCCAGCACCACGATGCCCAGCACCTCGCCTGGGCGAACCACATCCGCCAGCACAAACGCCCCAACCACCAGCACCATCAACGGCGCTGCACCGCGCGCAATCGGGTACACCCGGCTTAGGTCGCCCTGCTCATAGGCGAATGTCAAAAACAGCTGATAGCCCATGCGGATGACACCTGACGCAATGACCCACGGCCAAATGTTTGTTTCAGGCATGGGCCGCGACAGCGCCACCACCAGCCCGATCAAACCGTCGCCCATTGATAGCAACAGCATCGACGTCATCTTGCTGGCACCGGTCTTGATCAACGCATTCCACACCGCATGCAGCAGCGCCGCCAGCAGCACCGCGAAAAACACCGTCAGCGTCATATCAGCAACCCCGCCGCACCCTCATGGCGCAATAACGCCACCTTGGTTTCCACGCCGCCCGCGCCGGAAAATCCGCCCAGACTGTCCGCGCCCAACACCCGGTGACACGGGATGATGATCGGGATCGGGTTGCCGCCGCAAGCATTGCCAACGGCCTGGGCCGAAGCGTTCAATTGCTTGGCGATATCGCCGTAGGTACGGGTCTCGCCCAAGGGGATCGCCGACATGGCGTCGCAGACATCGCGCTGAAAATCCGAGCCTGCCACGCGCAGCGGCAGATCAAATTGCTCCAACTGGTGCTCAAAATAGGCAGTCAGTTGCGTCCGCGCACGGGCCAGCAACCCGGTCTCTGCCCCGTCAGCCAGCCCCCGCCATGACAGCCCAACAATCGCCCCGGCATCCTCATGCACCGCCAACTGCCCAAACGGGCTGTCCACCAGGGCGACAGGCATCAGACGTCTTTACCCAAGCGCATCTTCACACCGCCCACACACATCGCCGTGCCCATGGGTTCCCACATCTGGCAATATCTTCCAGCAGCGCTGGCATTTCTCACCATCTGCTTTGGCAAAAACCACCGCAATACCGTCCACATCCAGCAATGCAAAAGCCCCACCCGGGGCCACATCACCAGACACCGCAATATCTGACGTGATGCAAAGATCAGCAAAATCAACGCCTTCCACAATATTGCGGGTCGCGTCGTCCTGAATGTAAACAACTGGGGCTGCTTCCAAACTGGCGCCAATATTTTTGGCCGTGCGTTCAACCTCTATCGCCCCGGTGACCACCCGGCGCACCTGGCGCACCACGTCCCATTTCGCCGCCAGATCTGCGTCCAACCAACTGGCAGGCGTGTCTGCAAAATCCAACAGATGCACCGAACTGTCGTCCCCGGGAAAGCGTTCAAGCCAAATCTCTTCCATGGTGAACACCAATATCGGCGCCAGCCATTTTGTCAGCCGGTGATAGATCATATCCAGTACCGTGCGCGCCGCCCGGCGTTCCGCCGTGTCACCATCACAATACAAAACATCCTTGCGGATATCGAAGTAAAACGCGCTTAGATCAACAGTGGCAAAGGTGAATATCGCCTGAAATACCCCCTGAAAATCGTAAGACCCATAGCCGGTGCGAACGGTTTCATCCAATTCAGCCAAGCGGTGCAACACCCAGCGTTCAAGCTCGGGCATATCGCCAGCAGCCACCTGATCCTTCGCAGAAAAATCGTTCAGTGACCCCAGCAAGAACCGCATTGTGTTGCGCAGCCGGCGGTAACTGTCAGCCACGCCTTTCAGAATCTCATCACCAATGCGCTGATCGCTGGTGTAATCCACCTGTGCCACCCACAGCCGCAAAATATCCGCACCATACTGGCGGATCACCTGTTCCGGCGCGATGGTATTGCCGATGGATTTGGACATTTTCATACCCTTGGAATCCAGCGTGAACCCCGCCGTCACCACATTGCGGTACGGCGCGTGGCCCGTGGTGCCCACCGATTGCAACAGCGAGCTGTGGAACCAACCACGGTGCTGATCGGTACCTTCCAGATACACATCCGCAATGCCATCATCGGTGCCATCGGCCCGGTCGCGCAACACGAATGCATGGGTAGACCCACTGTCAAACCAAACATCCAACACATCCATGACCTGAACGTAATCATCCGCATTGTAGTCACCGCCCAGGAACCGCGCCGCGGCCCCGTCCATGTACCAGCAATCGGCGCCTTCTGCTTCAAACGCCGCCACGATACGGGCGTTCACCGCCGCGTCACGCAGCAAAAATCCTGCGTCCGTTGGCAGCACGCCTTTGCGTACGAAACAGGTTAGCGGCACACCCCAGGCCCGTTGGCGGCTAAGCACCCAATCGGGGCGGGCTTTGATCATAGAATGCAGCCGGTTGCGACCAGATTTCGGCGTCCAGTTGACGTTATCAATTTCCGTCAGCGCCCGTTCACGAATGGTCTTGCCAAACTGGTCCTGGCCATCGCCCACGGGGCGATCAACTGCCGCAAACCATTGCGGCGTATTGCGGTAAATCACCGGCGCTTTTGAGCGCCAAGAATGCGGATAGCTGTGCTTGATCTTACCACGCGCCAGCAAGCCGCCAACCTCAACCAGCTTATCAATCACCGCCTTATTGGCGTCACCCTCTTTGCCATTTGGTTTCAAAATACGCTTGCCACCAAAGAACGGCAGATCAGCCCGGAAAGACCCGTCTTCCATGACGTTATAGGTGATCACCTGCTCCAGCATCCCGGCGTCGCGGTACAGCTCAAACTCATCCATACCGTGGGATGGGGCGCAATGCACAAAGCCGGTGCCGTCTTCATCGGTGACGAAGGGTGCGGCGCGAAAATCGCGCGGCTCATCCCATTCACCATTTGAGCCTTCGGAACCAGCCAGTGGATGGGAAAGACTGAGACCTGACAACTCTTGTGCGGACACGCCTCTCACCCGGCGCCACTGCTCATTGTCCAACCGTGCTTTTTCGAAAACGTTGCCCGCCAGCTTATCAGCAAGGATGAAACGATCACCCTCATTGGCCCAACTTTCCTCGGGGGTAGCAATGACTTCATAAAGCCCATAGTCAAAGGCTTCACCGTAAACCACGGCCTTATTGCTTGGAATTGTCCAAGGTGTGGTTGTCCAGATCACGATATAGGCACCCGGCAGGTCATCGGGGATACGGTCCATCAAAGGCTGTTCATAGGCAGCACCCACAACCTTAAACTTCACCCATATGGCAAAACTTTCCTTATCGTGATACTCAACCTCAGCCTCCGCCAGCGCCGTCTTTTCAATCGGCGACCACATCACCGGCTTTGAGCCCTGATACAACGTGCCATTCATCAGGAACTTCTGAAACTCAGCCGCGATCACCGCTTCAGCGTGGTAATCCATGGTCAGATACGGCGCATCCCAGTTACCAGTGACGCCAAGGCGCTTGAATTCTTCGCGCTGCACATCCACCCAGCCAGCCGCAAATTTGCGGCATTCCTGACGGAAATCCACAATATCCACTGCATCCTTATCGCGGCCCTTTTGGCGGTATTGCTCTTCTATTTTCCACTCAATCGGCAAACCGTGGCAATCCCAACCCGGAATATAGCCCGCATCAAACCCCATCATCTGATGGCTGCGCACCACCATGTCCTTCAGGATCTTGTTCAGCGCATGGCCAATATGCAAATGCCCGTTGGCATAGGGGGGGCCGTCATGCAGCGTGAACGGTGGCCGCCCTTTGGCGGCGCGCAATTTGTCATAAACGCCGATATTTTCCCAGCGCTCCAACCAACCCGGCTCGCGCTTGGGCAGGCCCGCCCGCATGGGAAAACTGGTCTTTGGCAGGTTCAGCGTGTCTTTATATTCTGTCTTTTCGGCGCACATTTTTGGCGTCCCTCAGTCTGAATGTCAGTAAAATTACGAAAGCTGCGGCGCGGTTAACCCATGCGCCCTGTCCCGACGACCCTTGTATCAAGGCGCCGGGGTAATAATTCGAATGATAATTGCACATATGCAAGCCATAGGGATGGTTATAGAAGTGCCCGCCAAAATGGTCCAGTGCCTGCGACACCGCCACCCCTACAAACCTGGCACGAAGTGCATAAATAAGTGCCCAACAGCATGAAAGCCCACCCCATGACCGCCATGCCACCAAGATTTGACATCACCCCGGATCAGATCAGCGCCCAGATGGCTGCATTCTACCGCGAAATTCGCCGCCACCCGGTGCTTGGCCCGGTATTTACTGCCAAAATCACCGACTGGCCCGCCCATGAGGAAAAAATCGCCAGCTTTTGGCGCAACGCTATTTTACATGAGCGCGGCTATGACGGGCGCCCACAACAGGTGCATATGGCCACACCATCGGTGCAGCCGGAACATTTTCCGATCTGGCTTAATCTGTTTGAAGACGTTGCACACCGCAGCCTGCCCGAAACCGCCGCCACCCCCTGGGTGGCATTGGCGCGCCGCATCGGGGACGCCATGCAGGACGGCGTCGCCATGGCCCGACAGCCAGCGGGCAGCCCGCCGATCCTGCGCTGAACCTTATATCTTTGTTCCCAAAATATCCGCGCCGCAGGCACCCCCCTAGACGGCAGGCCATGATTTTTCGCAGAAAAATCGCCGCTTAATCCGGGTCAGGGTCCCACTGATCCGCCATCCGCCGATAGACCCAGCCCAGACCTGCCAGCGACAGACCCAACCCCAAAAATGACGCCACCCGCAGCAATCCGGCCAACCCGGCCATGTCGATCAGGAACACCTTGGCAATTGTCAGCCCGATGCCGATGGTCGCAATTTGGCGCAGCGCAACAGAGCGCCGGTTAAACGCGAAAAACAACAGCCCCACCGATACCAGCAACAGCGCAATCGTATAGCTGTACAGCTCACCATCCATCACTCCGGGCGCACTTAGATCACGCCCCTGCCACAACCGCCGAATTTCAAGGCCCAGATAGGCTGCGCTGAACACCGCCGACAGCGCCATGAAACAAACCCGCAGCCAACGCCGCATCTCTGGCAGCTGCCAAACCCCGATGGCCAGTATCAGCGCCGGCACACCAAACGCCACCAGCAGGCTGTCAAAGATCGGCGGCCCGACCACAGCATCATAGCTAAGGTTCAACGGGTTCATCCAAACCAAAATCAAAGCAAATACCAGCGTCGCAACCACACCGTAAATCCCCGCCAACAGCACCCGCACCCAGCGCATCCAACCACCTGCTTGCATCCGGTACATCTGCACAAACATCAGTATCAGCCAAATCGACCCAAACAGCGACAGCCCCCAGTGGCTTTCTAAATCTGACCCCAGCACGCGCCCCAGCATAACACTGCCAAACACCCCCAGCGTCGCCCAAATACCGCTTTCCACCGCCAGGCGGGCATTGCTGCGGCCCCGCTCAGCCAATTCACCCCAGGCGGCATACATCAAACCCGCCGCTCCCAAATAGGTCAACAAAATCTCCCACAGTGGCGCGTCATTGGCCCAAAATATCCCCGGATCCAACACCAACCGCCAACCGATCACCACGACGCCCGCCTGCACAAACAGGCCCAGCAATGGCAGACCCAGACGTCGATCAACCGCCATCGTGACCCTTGCGGAAATCGACCGCTTTGGTGGCGATGTAAATGTTCACGCCATGCGATGGGTGGATCATAGGGCTGCTGCTATCTGAGCAATGCGTTCAGGTGTTGTGCCAGCATCCAGCCGAACGGTCACGTCGCCTTTGATCACATCAAGTGTGCTGGAGTGGAGTATTGGGTTTGGAACCGCCGCAAGCAGCTTGGCTTCTTCAATCTGCACCGGCACGAAATCCATACCTTCAAGATTTGGCAAAACCAGCTTGCCCATGCGCCGCCAATCCGAAATAGTGCTGGCTGTCACCTCATAACGTTTGGAAACAGCACTGACCGTCTCACCTTCGATGAGTGTCTCCGCAACAATCCGCGCCTTCAGCTCTATCGGCCAATTCCGCTTGCCGTCCTTGCGTCGTGGTATCCTTGCTAAAAACTCGTTTGTAGCTCCCATTGAGAAACTCCCTTCAAATCTATGAAGGCCATGAATCGCACACCAGAAAGCTCAACGGTATGTGGGGGCGGCGCACCGCTTACAGCATAATGTATTCAATTCAATTAGAAGTCCACGCTGCCAAGAATTTCGAACATTCATCTGTTGCGTGACAATTCAGAATTTGCCCCTATTCTGGCGGTTGAAATGGCCAGAACAAACGGTACACCCAGCACCACCCAATCGCCGGTTTCTGGCGCGGCCACGCTACAATTGTTGGGCGGGTTCGAACTGCGCGACAAAACCGGCCAAGCGATTGAACTCAAAGCCCGCAAAAGTCGCTTATTGTTGGCTTATCTGGCGGTGCCCACGGGGCAGGTTCGAACCCGCGATCAACTGGCAACTTTGCTGTGGAGCAACCGTCAGGACGAACAGGCCCGCGGTAGCCTCAGGACCGCGCTCTCGGGTATTCGCAATGCGCTCGGAGAGGATGCGCTGATTGTTGAGCAAGACACTGTGCGCTTGCGGCCCGGTCACCTGACGACTGACTACGACACGATACAGTTGATTTCATCCAATGCCTATGCTGCCAAAAAACTTGACGAATTTTATACCGGTCCGTTTTTGGCCGGTTACGAATATGACGACGAGCACTACATGGACTGGCTTCGTGGTAGACGAACTGAATGTGCAGAGTTGGCCATTTTAGTTCTCGAAACCAGTGCCAATCGTTTGACAGACAAAGGAAAATATCAACCTGCAATCAGTCTGATGCGCGAATGCCTGGCACTTGAACCGCTAAAAGAACAAACCCATCGCACTATCATGCAGCTTTATGCGGCCAGCGGCGAACGGGCGATGGCAATGGCTCAGTACCGAACCTGCAAAGAACTCTTGAAGCATGAACTGGATACAGTGCCAGCACCAGAAACCCAGTCACTGGCAGATTCAATCGCGTTGCAAAACCCGGAAGCTTCTGGCGAATTGCACCGCCAGGCAACATCGTTGCGGCAAATATCAATACCTGCCCATAACTCGCATCGGCCTAAAAGCGCGCCTGCCGAAACCAAGAACGCCTCAATTGCCGTGTTGCCCTTTGTGAACATGAGCGGGGACGCTGAACAAAACTATTTCGCCGATGGCATAACAGAAGACATCATCACCGATCTTTCAAGCCTCAGCGCGCTTTCCGTTGCCGCCAAAAGCGCCAGCCAGATGTATCGCGGTGCCACGGTCGCCCCGGTGCAGATATCGGCTGAATTGGGGGTGCGCTACATCCTGGAAGGCAGTGTTCGCAAAGCCGGTGATCAGGTGCGCATCTCGGCGCATCTGACCGATGCGCACACAAACCGGCAGGAATGGTCAGAACGCTACGACCGCCGTCTGGAAAACATATTTGATCTGCAAACCGAAATTTCGACAGCCATCGTCGGCGCATTAAGGTTAACCTTTGTATCCGGCCACGCCAGCGTCACCGAAAAACGTACCACCGCTAATGTCGAGGCCTATCAATATTACCTGCGCGGGCAGGTTGCACAGCAATATCGATCAAAACGTAGCCTTCAACTGGCCCATGATCTGTATAAACAAGCAGTAGCTATTGATCCGAATTATGCCCTTGCCTATTGCGGCATTGCGACATGCGCGGCTGCACTTCACTTACACTATGATGTTGCCGGCGAATTACTCGCCGAGGCGTTGGAACATTGTGACACGGCCTTAAGACTTCAACCGGATCTGGCTGAAGCTTACGCCGCACGGGGCCACGCCCGAATTTTCGCCAAGAATTTTGATCTAGTCAAAGAGGATCTTGAAAAAGCGTTGGAATTATCGCCCGATCTAGCTGAAGCGCATTTCCACATGGGTCATCTGCATCTGAACACGGTCGGAGGCGTTGAACAGGCATATTTTTCCTACAAACGAGCGTTTGAGCTGTCCAGTGATATATCCGATGGTATGATGTTGGCCACATGTTTGCGCGGCATGGAAAATTGGGACGAAATGCGTACGCTCAACGAAAAGCTCCTCAAAATATCCCAACGCAAGTTTTCTTTGGATCCACACGATGCCAAGGCCGCCTATATCATTGCCATATCGCTCAATGATTTGGGGAAACCGGAAGAGGCCAAACATTGGGCCAGCGTGGCGGCTGCATTTGACTCCGAAGATGGCGCGATGGTTTACAACCTGGCCTGCCTGAACGCCAATATGGGGCTGATTGACGACGCTCTGGCAGGGGTGGAAACCACACTGAAACTGGGATGTAATGAACTAAAAGTTCGGTGGATGAAATATCGGGATCCCGATCTAGAACCGCTTCGCGCAGACCCACGATTCGACGAACTTCTTGCCAAGTATGGGTACAAGTTTCGCTCACGAAAGCCTAAACGGTAGGGGCAATACTTAAACCCGCCCCTGCCACACTCGGTTTACGTCCCGACGGGCGGATTCCAGTTTTTGAGCGTCATGATGTTGATAGAAAGAACGCGCCCGACTGGCTTTACGCGTCTCGTGGTAATCTTTGATCGCCGTCATGAATTTGGCAATCAGCGAACTAAAGTGACTGATGATTTCTTGCTTTCTGGTAATTTCGTCGCGGGTGTCCAGTGAAGTGATTGTCATTGTGTTTCTCCTGATTGGTGGTCAGTTTCGTTGACACCAATCTGGATCATGCCTGTTAAAGCGTCGGCAAATTTCAAGCAGAATTGCGGGAAAACACCGTTAAAAGTGCGTTAAATGCCGCGAAATCAAATGATCACAAGAATATTTATGCGGAATAAATCAATTCAAACCAGTGCGTTTCGAAATGCCGACCGCCAAATCCGGCCACAATCCGTATGGAAACTATTTCCCGCCAAACAGCCCCACCAAGGCACGCTTCACCAGCCCGGTGACGCCGGGGCGCTTTTGCACCCGAAACGGCAAGGGCCGGCAGACTTCCATGGCCGCCACCCCGACCCGCGCCGTCAGCGCACCGTTGATGATGCCTTCGCCAAACCGGCGCGACAGCTTGGACAGAACCCCGCCCCCGGCAATAGAGCTGATCATATCGTCCCCCACAGCCACCGCCCCGGTGGCCACCAGATGCGCCATCACTGATCGCGCCAGCCGCCAACTGCCCAGCGCCCCAGCCCGGCCGCCGTAAATTTCTGCGATCCGGCGGATCATCCGAACATTGGCCACCAATGCCGTTGCCACATCGGCCAGCGCCAGTGGCACTATTGCCGTAACCGTGGCCACCTGGCGCGCCGCCGCTTCAACTTCGCGCTGCGCCAACCCGTCCAATGGTGCCAACACTTCAGCCTCTGCCAGCCCCAACAATCCATCGGCGTCAAACACATCGCCTGTCCGCTCCGCCATCCGCGCCCGGCCCCATTCCAGTTCAACCCGTCCGGCATATAGTGCCAACAGGCGCCTGTTCACCGCGGTCGCTGCACCCAGATCACCGGATGCCAGCGCAGCGCTCGACGCCAACCTGATCCCGTCAATCCGACGCAGCCGTGAAAACGCAGCCCATTCGCGGATAATGATACCGGCGCACACCAGCAAGAACGCCAGCACCAATGCAATCGCGACATATCCAAGCACCGTATTTCGCGCCACCAACCCGGTTACAAAATCCCACGCCGCCAGCGACAGCCCGAAACTAAGGATCGCCCCCAGCAAACCAAAGAACCAGCGCCCCAACCGTGAGCCGCGCCGGGTGGCGATGGCAAACGCCCCCTGCATCGCATGCCCGCCTGGCGCGATTTCCATCGCTTCCGGCACCGGCGGCGCTGTATCGGGCCGGGCCGCTTTCGCGCGTGTCTTTGTTGGCTTTTCACCGTCCAGATCTATCAGAACCGGCCCCTGCGGCTTAACCATTTTCAGCCCTCCAATTCATATGCACATCCGGCAGTTTTTCATCATTCTCGGCGCCATCTGTGCGCTGGTCTTCCACAAACCTGTGGCGCGCGTAAAACAGCAGCGCCCCGGCATTCGCCTGAAACGTCCACAGATCCAACATATCCACCTGCGCCTTCACATGGTCCAGCAAAGACGTGCCCAGGCCCTGCCCACGCGCCCCCGGCGCCAAATAAAACGCCTGAATATCCGCCCCTTGGCGGGCCAAAAACCCGACAACCGCGCCATCTCGCGCCACAGTTACATCACATGTTGCCAATAACATTTGGCCAAACCCCAGATATGAACTGGGGCTGTGAACGCGCGGCATCCAGTCGGTCTCATCAATCCAGCCGGTTAAAATACCGGCTATCGCAACCGCATCCGCCGCCACCCCCGGCTCTATCAATACGGTCACAGCCGATCCCCAAGCAAGAACTGCGCCACCTTATCCAGCCTGATATGGGGCGGGCCTTGCCCCGGTTTCAGGCTCAATTTCGCCGGGGCAAAAGCCATAGCGCTGAAATCCGCATCCAGCCATTTTGCGGCCCCCGCACGCGCCGGGCCCAACAGACGCGCCGGATCATCTGGCAATTCGCCGGGGTAAAACGCCGCCTGTTTGCCACTGATCAACCTGCCCCGCACACAGTCCAGCGCCGTGCCCTTATGGTCCCTTGTTTCCTCTACAGTCGCCCGCAGTGACGCAATCGACATTGCCGCCGTATCGGCCCCCTTGAAATCGGCGCGGGCGCGTGCGTCTTTCACCAATGCTTCCATGATCCCAGTCAACCGCCCATGCTGATGATGGTGCATATGGTCGGCCTTGGTGGCGGCAAACAGTATCTTTTCCACCCGCTTGCCCCGCAGCAGCCGCGACATAAAACGGTTACTCCCCGGGCGAAACGCCCCCAGGATATCAGCCATGGACCGGCGCAGGTCTTCCACCGCGCGCGGCCCGGCATGGATCGCCCCCAGCGCATCCACCAACACCACTTGCCGGTCGATCTTGGCAAAATGGTCCCGAAAGAACGGCTTGACCACCTTTGACCTATACGCCCCATAACGGCGCTCCATTTCGCGGTACAGACTGCCCCGTTTGGCCCCTTGCCCGCCGGGCAGCGGCGCGAATGTCAAAACCGGCGATCCCGCCAGATCACCGGGCAGCAAAAACCGCCCCGGCGTGCAATCGGAATATCCGGCATCACGCGCCACAGCCAAATAGCTGGCAAACGCCGCCGCCAACCCTTGGGCCACAGGTTCATCCAGCCTGGCCGCGCCATCGGTTTCCCCCGCCAGCGTCAGAAAACCCGCCGCCATGTCGCGGCCCTGCAACCGCGCAAACGTTTCATCCGACCATTCAGCATAGGACTTATCCAGCAACGCCAAATCAAGCAGCCATTCACCCGGATAGTCTACAATATCAATATGCACCGTGCGCGGCCCCGACACCGCCCCCAATATCCCCGTCGGCTGAACCCGCAGACTAAGCCGCAGCTCAGATATTGCCCGGGTACTTTCAGGCCAATGGGGCGTGTCCGACAATAGGGCCCCCAGATGGTTTTCATAATCAAACCGCGCCACCGTATCATTGGGCTGTGGGCGCAGATACGCCGCCCGGATCGCACCATTTGACGCGGCCAGCAGCTGTGGCATCCGGCCCCGGTCAATCAGGTTGGCCAAAAGCGAGGTGATGAACACCGTCTTGCCGGCCCGCGCCAGCCCCGTGACCCCCAGCCGGATTGTCGGCTCAAACAGCGCCTCAGACACCGAGGCCTGTACCGCATCCACCCGCCGCACCAATCGATCTGAAATATCAGAGATCACCAAAACGCCCGCCCTTTTGTTATTGCTGTCCAATATAAGGGCGGGCGCACGGCTTTGGTAGGGGCATTGCAAGCAACAGACCCGCCAGCCATTGCCCCCGGCCACTGCGCGCGCTATTGCGCCCCCATGCCCAGATACGCCCTTAAAATTGAATACCACGGTGCGCCGTTTTTCGGCTGGCAACGCCAGAAAACCCACGCCTCTGTGCAGCAGGAAATTGAAACTGCCCTGCGCAAGCTGGAACCAAACGCGCCAGATATCGCCGCGGCCGGGCGCACCGATGCTGGCGTGCACGCACTGGCCCAGGTGGCCCATTGCGACTTGGCAAAAGACTGGAATCCGTTTCGCTTAAACCAGGCGCTGAATTTCCACCTTAAACCACAGCCCATCGCAATTGTTGATGTTTGCCCTGTACCAGATGATTTCCACGCCCGGTTTTCGGCGCTTGAACGGCGTTATATGTTTCGCCTGATTTCCCGGCGCGCACCGGTAACCCATGACAGCGGGCTGGTCTGGCAGGTAACCCGCCCGCTTGATCTGGACGCCATGCGCCAAGGGGCGGCACATTTGCTGGGCCACCATGACTTTACCACCTTTCGCAGCACCGAATGCCAGGCCAAAAGCCCGACTAAAACCCTTGATCAGCTGGACATAACGGCCAAACCATACCCCGGCGGTACCGAATATAACTTTCATGTTCGCGCCAAAAGCTTCCTGCATAACCAAGTGCGCAGCCTTGTTGGAACCATTGAACATGTGGGTTCCGGCAGCTGGCAACCGGGCCAGGTTGCGCATGCCTTACAGGCCCGAGATCGCGCCAAATGTGGAACAGTGTGTCCGCCACAGGGGTTGTATCTGGCCGCTGTTACCTATGATCCGGACCCATTTGTTGGTAACTGATTCTTAATGCCCCGGACCTGCCAATCCGGAAAAAACCCTTATTTTACAGGCAATATCACTAGCCTATAGAAACAGTATTAACCACAAATCGACATTGATCGACAAAAATCACACAGTTTTCGGCCATATCAGCCGATACACGGTGCTGCCCTTTTTCTGCCCCGATTGGCTGGAAAAACGGTCTCAAGATTTTTGTTGGAGAGTAAAAATGGAATTCACTATTATCACATTCGATCAGATCGCACTGGCCACAATGGCATGTGTTGCCCTGCGTGAAGTCATGATTGTTGCGTTGCCGGATGCCATCGCTGGCCCAGGTGGCTGGTTGGTCAATACCGCTGCCGAAGAAGCCTAAATACTAGCCTAAGCCACTGATTCTGCCGCAGAAATTATCCGGGCGGCAGAGAACTTAAATTCCGGTATCTTGCCAAACGGGTCCAGCGCTGCATTGGTCAACACGTTGGCCGCAGCCTCGCCAAAACAAAACGGCATGAACAACATGCCCGGCGTCACATCCCGATCTGCCCTCAGCGTCAGCGTCACAGCACCCCGACGGGTTTCAACCGTCACTTGCTGGCCCCGTTCAAACCCCATTTGCCCAATATCGCGTGGATGCATTGACACCACAGGCGTTGGTTCCTGCGCATTCAGCGCCGCCGATGTTCGCGTCATTGATCCGGTATGCCAATGTTCCAACATCCGCCCCGTGGTCAGCACCAGCGGATAGTCATCATCCGGCAACTCATCCGGTGGCAGCAAATCAGCAGGCACAATCTGCGCCCGCCCATTTGCGGTTGGAAATCCATCGGTAAAAATCACCGCATCGCCAGGCATATCTGCCGCTTTGGCCGGATAGGTCACCGCCCCCTGCGCCATGATCCGATCCCAACTTATATTGCTCAGCGACGGCATCATCGCGGACATTTCAGCGTAAACATCTGAAATATCGCTATATTCCCAGTTCGCACCAACACGTGCCGCCAGTTCCACTATCAGTTCCCAATCCTGGCGCGCATCCCCCGGTGGGGTGATTGCAGGCCGCCCGATCTGAACCTGACGGTTTGAATTGGTGTAGGTGCCGGTCTTTTCTGCCTGGCTACTGGCCGGAAAGACCACATCGGCGTGCCAGGCGGTTTCGGTCAGGAAAATATCCTGCACCACCAGATGGTCCAGCTTGGCCAATGCAGCGCGGGCGTGTTTTTGATCCGGGTCCGACATGGCCGGATTTTCACCCATGACATACATGCCTTTGATTTTGTCATCATGGATGGCGTGAATAACCTCAACCACGGTCAAGCCGCGTGCCGGGTCCAGCGTGCGCCCCCATGCATCCTGATATTTTGCCCTGATATCAGCGTCTTCCACCGATTTGTAATCTGGAAAAAACATCGGGATCAGCCCGGCGTCAGACGCACCTTGCACGTTATTTTGCCCGCGCAACGGGTGCAAACCGGTGCCCTGTCGCCCCACATGGCCACAGATTAACGCCAGCGCAATCAGACAGCGCGAATTGTCAGTCCCATGCACATGCTGGGAAATCCCCATGCCCCAGAAAATAATTGAACGGTCACTGGTGGCATACAGCCGGGCGATTTCGCGCACATAATCCGCCTTAACGCCGCAAACATCCTGCATTGCTTCGGGCGTAAAATCGGCAACCTTGGCTTTCAGCGCCGCAAACCCATCCACATTGGCGGCAATATAAGCGTCATCGCTCAGCCCTTCGCTGATGATCACATTGATCATCGCATTCAGCAGTGCCACGTCAGTTCCGGGCTTGAAAACAACCGGATGGCTGGCATGGCGGCCTATCCCCTGACTGCGCGGATCAATCACAATCAGCTTGGCACCACGTTTCGCCGCCTGCTTGAAATATGTCGCCGCAACCGGGTGGTTTTGCTCGGGTCGGGCGCCAATGATGATGATGCAATCGGCATGACCCGCATCGGTGAATGGTGCTGAAACAGCGCCGGACCCAATGCCTTCCAGCAACGCCGCGACGCTGGATGCATGGCACAGCCGGGTGCAATGATCGACGTTATTGGTGCCAAAGCCATGGCGGATAAGCTTTTGAAACAAATAGGCTTCTTCATTGCTGCCCTTGGCCGAACCAAAGCCACACAGCGCCCCGCCACCGTCCGTTCCGATGATGCCGTTGAACCCGTCACCGGCCACTTGCATGGCCTCTTCCCAACTGGCTTCACGAAACACATCCATCATAGTGTCCGGCGTCAGCCGCATATCGCCCTTCTTTGGCGCATCATCGCGCCGGATCAGCGGTTTGGTCAGCCGATCCTTATTCAGCACATAATCATAACCAAACCGGCCTTTGATGCACAGCTTGCCACGGTTGCCGGGGCCATTGCGGCCATCAACTTTGACGATGCGGTTGTCTTTGACGGAAATCTCAGTCTGACAGCCGACACCGCAAAACGGGCAGACAGTTTGCACCGTCTTATCGGCATAAACCACACGCTTTGTCGCGTCATCATTCAGCAACGTCTTTTCCATCAGCGCCCCTGTCGGGCAGGCCTGAACGCATTCACCACAGCCCACACAGGATGACAGGCCCATGGGATCATCCAGATCAAACACCGGCACCGCGCCCATGCCGCGTGACGCCATGCCGATCACGTCATTGACCTGCACATCGCGGCAGGCCCGTTCGCACAAGGTGCAGGAAATACAGGCATCCAGGTTCACCGCAATCGACGGGTGCGACGCATCATGGAAAATGCTGTCCACCGGAATTTCACCGCCCGCACCGGGGCGGGTCGATGGAAAACGCGCCACGTCCAGCCCCGCCAACCCCGCCTGAGCCCAGAAATGCGCGTCAGGGTCCGGGCTAACGTCACGCGCCGGCATGTCGCTGGCCAGCAAGTCAAACACCAACCTGCGGCTGGTTTGCACGCGCGCGCCGCCGGTGTTTACTACCATGCCAGCGCTTGGCATCCGCACGCAACTTGCGGCCAAAACCCGCTCGCCCTCGACCTCAACCATACAAGCCCGGCAATTGCCGTCGCTGCGATATTCCGGATCATCCTTGAAACACAGATGCGGAATATCGGTGCCCTGGCGCTTGGCCACAGCCCAGATCGTTTCGCCCGCTGCGGCCTCAACCGCCACGCCATCCAGCGTGAATTTCACCAACCCGCTCATGTCAGCTCCTCCGGGAAGAATTTGATCAGATGCGCCACACAATTGGGTGCCGCTTGGCCCAATCCGCAAATCGAACTATCAGACATAACCTGCATTAGTTCCGCCATTAGCGGCTGATCCGGGGCGGTTTCTTGCAATAATCGAACCATTTTGTCGGTTCCGGCCCGACACGGCGTACATTGGCCACAGCTTTCATGTTTAAAAAATTCCATGGTGTTCAACACCGCGTCGCGCACTGAATCGCGATGCCCCAGGATCACCACCGCGTGGCTGCCGATAAAACCGCCATCCGGCTCAAAACTGCCAAAATCCATTGCCCGGTCTGCCATCGATGCCGGAAATATCCCGCCCGAGGCCCCACCGGGTAAAAACGCCTTAAATTCATGGCCCTCGGCCATGCCACCGCAATATTCGCTAATCAGCCAGTTCAGGGTGATGCCCGCCGGGGCCAGCTTTACACCCGGCTCACGTACCCGCCCAGACACCGAATAGGACCGCAATCCGTTATGGCCTTCACCGGCACCCTGATCCGCGAACCATTTGGCCCCATTGGCCAAAATATCCGGCACCCAGGCCAGGGTTTCAATATTGTGGTTCAAGGTGGGCCGCCCGAACAGCCCAACTTCGGCGATGTAAGGCGGGCGATGGCGCGGCAATCCGCGCTTGCCCTCAATGCTTTCCAGCATCGCACTTTCTTCACCGCAGATATAGGCGCCCGCGCCCCGGCGCAGTTCAATCGGGGTGCTCAGCAGCCCGGCCTTATCCAGCGCCGCCACTTCCCGGTGCAATATTTCCAGCGCCGCCGGGTATTCATCACGCATGTAAATATATATCCGTTCACACCCCACCACATGGGCCGCAATCAGCGCGCCTTCCAGCATCCGGTGCGGCGTGCTTTCCAGCCACCAGCGGTCTTTAAACGTCCCCGGCTCGCCCTCATCCCCGTTCACCGTCATGAAACGCGGGCCTTCATAGCCGCGCACAAATCCCCATTTCTTACCGGCAGGAAACCCGGCTCCGCCAAGGCCACGCAGCCCGGCATCAGACATGGTGGCAATGGCATCATCACCCGATATTTCACCCGACTGAACACGCGCCAGCACCTGATAACCGCTGACCGATTGATAGGCCTCAAGGGTTTCATAATCCGGAATGTCAGGCGTATCCGCCGTCGCCGTCGCCATGATGATCTTTCCCACATCCGCGACATCTACCGCCCGCTTGCCGACCTGCGCCGCTGGGGCGTGATCACAGCGACCAATGCACGGCACATGCTGCACCCGCACCCGCGCCGGATCAGTGCTGGCCTCCAATTTGCCAATCAGATCAGCCGCCCCCGCCAGGGCACAGCTCAGCCCATCACAGATCCGTACCGTCAGCGGTGCCGGGGCATCTTGCCCTTCTTTGACAATATCAAAATGGTGATAAAAACTTGCAACTTCAAACACTTCCACCTGTGCCATGCGAAACAGCTCGGCCAAAGCCGCCAGATGGCGCGCCTGCAAACAGCCAATGCCATCCTGCACCAGATGCAATGCTTCAATCAGCATATCCGGGCGGCGGTCCATGCCCCCCAGCAGCATCGCCACCTCAGCCAATGCGCCGTCTTCAACCTGGCGTCCCTTGGGCAGACTGACATCGCGTTTCTGAGTGTGAGAGCGTTTCCCAGCGTTCATTTTTTGCCCCTAATCAATGACATCGGGAATGTAACCCCATTCTGCAGATGCACAATGACTGTGCACGACACAGATAGTATCAGGACCGACCCCCCCCTCGTTTCTGGCCACCTGCACCGGTCAAATAATCGTGCGTTTCACCGCAAACCCTGCGTCAAAGCCATTACCGACTTGAAAAGGCCACCAATTGGCATCACATAGCCCATGATAAAAATCTCAGAGGCCTTGATGAACGACGCCCCGATCCAAACACGACTGCGCGTCGCCACCTGGAACCTTTGGTGGCGGTTTGGCCCATGGCAGGAACGTACCTCCGCCATTGTTGCAACCCTAAAAGACATCGATGCTGACATCATTGCCCTGCAAGAGGTTTGGGATGATGGCACAACCAATTTTGCCGCTCAATTGGCCCAGGAATTAGGGTACCACTACGCCTTTGCGCCCGGCGCACGCCCAAATGGCATCCATATGGGCAACGCCATTCTGTCGCGCTGGCCGATCAGCCAGCATGATATAACGCCGCTTTATGATGACCCAAAAGCCCCGGAAATGCGGGTGGCGCTCTACGCCGAAATTGACGGCCCGCGCGGCAAAATCCCGGCATTTTGCAGCCATTTGAACTGGCGCCAACAAGACAGCCATATCCGCCAGGAACAGGTGGCTGAAGTGACGCAGTTCATCGACAATAAACGCCCCTGGAACTACCCGCCCATCCTGTGCGGCGATTTCAACGCCGACCCACAAGCCAAAGAAATTCGTATGCTCACCGGGCAAACCACTGTGCCGGTCAAGAACCTGGTATTCCATGATGCCTGGTCCTTCATGCACCCGGCAGAACCTGGTTTCACCTGGGACAACGCCAACCCCCACGTCATTGATGGTTTTGAACCGGATCGGCGTATTGACTACATTTTCACCGGCTGGGCCCGGGGCCAGGGGGCTGGCCATATCGTAGACTGCCAGCTCCAGGGCACAGCCCCGATCAACGGCATCTGGCCAAGCGATCACTACGCCGTGGTGGCAGATCTGCGCTACTGACACAGCTTTATCATTGTTCCAATATATCCCCGCCGGAGGCATTGATTTTTCGCAGAAAAATCACCCCTTATTATCGGATATCACCTGTCGGAAATTTCCCACCTTGGGTTGATCCAGGCCTGCGCGTTTTGCCGCGCAAGCGCAGGTTTTCCCAAAATAAAATCTGCTATCTTTTCCCCAACCATGATTGAAGGCGCATTCAGGTTGCCATTGGTGATGCGCGGAAAGATCGAACTGTCCGCCACCCGCATCCCATCCACCCCGATAACGCGGCCCTTGGGGTCAACCACCGCTCCGCCATCATCGGCGGCCCCCATCCGGCAGGTGCCGCAGGGGTGAAACGCGCTTTCGGCATGTTCCCTTATAAAGCCATCTATCTCATCATCACTTTGAATGCCTGCACCGGGCTGAATTTCGCGACCCCGGTAGGGCGCAAAGGCTTCCTGGCCCAGAACCTCACGCGTCACCCGCACGCAATGGCGAAAATCAACCCAGTCTTGGTCTTCAGACATATAGTTAAACCGGATCACCGGCTTGTCCAGCGGGTCTGACGACGCCAGCGTCACCGCCCCGCGCGACGCCGCCTGCATCGGCCCGACATGGGCCTGATAGCCATGCCCCTCAGCAGCCGCAGTGCCATCATAACGCACCGCCATGGGCAGGAAATGAAACTGAATATCAGGGTATTGCACCCCGGCGCGGGACCGAATGAACCCAGCGCTTTCAAAATGGTTGCTGGCCCCAAGACCGGTATGTTTCAGCACCCATTCCGCCCCGGCCGTGCCCTTGCCAATCATGTTCCAATGCTTAAAAAGCGTGATCGGCTGAATGCTGGCCTGCTGGATATAAACCTCAAGGTGGTCCTGCAAATTTGCGCCAACTGCTGGGCGATCGGCAACCACATCAATACCATGGCGCGCCAAGTGCGCCCCCGGCCCGATCCCCGACAACATCAGAATTTTCGGCGAATTAATGGAACTGGCCGCCACGATCACTTCGCGCCGTGCCCGGATCACTTCGCGTTGCCCGCGCCGGTCCACCTCGACCCCGACCGCTCGGCCCTCTTCAATGACCACACGGCGCGCAAAACACCGCACCAGATCACAATTTTTTCGCTTTAGCGCAGGCCGCAAATAGGCATTTGCCGCCGACCAACGCACCCCATCGTGGATGGTCGCATCCATCGGCCCAAAGCCTTCCTGCTTTTCGCCGTTATAATCATCGGTGCGCTCAAACCCGGCCTGTACCCCGGCATCAACAAACGCCTGAAACAGCGGATTTTCCCGCTTGCCGCGCCTCACATGCAACGGCCCGCCCGTACCGCGCCAACCGGCATCACCGCCATGGCCGCCACTGTCCCAGTTTTCCATACGTTTGTAATAGGGCAGCACATCACCGTACCCCCAACCCACAGCACCACTGTCGGCCCAATGGTCAAAATCACGCGCATGTCCGCGCACATAAACCATGCCGTTAATGCTGGATGAGCCACCAATAACCTTACCCCGCGGCACCACCAAACGGCGGTTGTTCAACGCACGTTCGGGTTCCGATTTAAACCCCCAGTCATACATCCCCATATTCATCGGAAAACTTAACGCCCCCGGCATCTGAATGAACGGCCCGATATCCGAGCCGCCAAATTCCAGCACCAACACCGAATACTTGCCGTCCTCGCTGAGCCGATAGGCCAGCGCTGACCCGGCAGAGCCCGACCCGATGATGACAAAATCAGCCTCCATCACGGGGAAACCTTTGAGCATCTTCCAGCACATTCAGGTCCATATGGTTGCGCATGTAGCGTTCAGAGGCGTCGCGCAACGGCTGATAATCCCACGGGTAATACGCCCCGTTGCGCAGGGCGTCATAGACCACCAACCGGCGCGCTTGCGATGCGCGCACCTCGGCGTCAAACGCCGCCATATCCCAGCGTTGGCGCACCTTTTGCGCCATCACCCGCACCGTCCCGGCATGGGCCTGAACCCCTGCCAAATTGTGCATCTCATGCGGATCAGCCTCCAGATCAAACAGCATCGGTGCGTCCAGCTCACAATGCACATATTTCCACTTGCCATAGCGCAGGCACACCAGCGGCGCCAACGACGCTTCGGCCGCATATTCCATCGCCACCGGGGCGGTGCGTTCTGCCCCATTGGCCAATGCCACAAGGCTTTCACCGTCAACCCATGGTGCCACCTGCCCCAGATCAACCCCGGCCAGTTGTGCCAATGTCGGGCAGACATCCAGCGTTGAAACCGGTGCAGTTACCAGCCCGGCTGGCATCCCCGGCGCGGCAACCATCAACGGCACCCGCGCCGACCCTTCAAAAAAGTTCATCTTGAACCAAAGCCCACGCTCGCCCAGCATGTCACCGTGGTCTGATACAAACAGGATCACCGCCTCCTGCCCGGTACTTTCCAGTGCTTCCAACACCTCGCCAATCTTGTCGTCCAGGTAGGATATATTGGCGAAATAAGCTCGACGTGAGCGCCTTATATCTTGCTCTGAAATGTCAAATGACCGCCCGTCATTAGCATCAAATATCCGCTTTGAATGGGCGTCCTGATCAGCGTATTCAAACGCCCCAACATCCGGAAGCAAATGTTCGCAATCTTCGTACAGGTCCCAATATTTCTTGCGCGCCACATAGGGGTCGTGCGGGTGGGTGAACGACACCGTCAGACACCAGGGGCGCGCGTCAGCACCGCGTGCCAGATCATAGACCTTTTGCACCCCCTGAAAGGCGACATCATCATCATATTCCAGCTGATTGGAAATCTCAGCCACCCCGGCCCCGGTGACCGAACCCATATTGTGATACCACCAGTCGATGCGCTCACCCGGTTTGGTGTAATCCGGGGTCCAGCCGAAATCGGCCGGGTACACATCCGTGGTTAGGCGCTGCTCAAGCCCGTGCAATTGATCGGGGCCAACAAAGTGCATCTTGCCCGACAGGCAGGTCTGATACCCGGCCCGACGCAAATGGTGGGCATAGGTTGGAATATCCGATGCAAATTCCGCCGCATTATCATAGACCCGGGTGCGGCGCGGCAATTGCCCCGACATGAGACCTGCCCGCCCAGGCGCACATAACGGGCTGGCGGTGTACGCGTTGGCAAACCGCGTCGATCGCGCCGCCAGCTTTTTTAGGTTGGGCGCATGTAACCAGTCGGCGGGGCCATCCGAAAACAGCGTGCCATTCAGCTGATCCGTCATAAAAATCAATATGTTGGGGCGCGACGTCAATAGGGGCTATCCACAGGACCCATGCCCACATAAATTGTCTTGATCTCGGTGTAATGCTCAATCGCCGCGCGGGAATTTTCCCGCCCCACGCCCGACATCTTGGTGCCGCCAAACGGCATTTCCACCGGTGCCGGGTTATAGGTGTTGATCCACAACGTCCCCGCCTGCAGCCTGTCACACACCCGATGCGCGCGCCTCAGATCGTTGGTAAACACCCCGGCCGCCAGGCCAAATTCGCTGTCATTGGCGCGCGCTATCACCTCATCCTCATCTTCAAAATCCAGCACGCACATGACGGGGCCGAATATTTCTTCCCGCGCAATCGTCATGCCATCTTTCACCCCGCAAAACACCGTCGGCTCCATGAAATAACCAGCCTCAAACCCTGGCACCTTCGGCGTGCCACCGCCGGTCAGACAGGTCGCGCCCTGCGCCTTTCCAGCCTCGACATAACCCGACACCCTGGCCAGTTGCGCCAGCGACACCAACGGCCCCATTTGCACATTTTCATCCATCGGATCACCCAGGCGAATGGCCTTAGTGCGCTGCACCAGCCGCTTTAGAAATGCCTCGCGTATACCCGACTGCACAAACACCCGGGTGCCGTTGGAACAGACCTGCCCGCTGGAATAAAAATTCCCCAGCATAGCGCCACTAACCGCGTCTTCTAGATTGGCATCATCAAATATGATCAACGGGGATTTGCCGCCCAACTCCATCGTCACATGGCGCACACCCGCCGCGGCGGCTGCGTAAACTTTTTGCCCAGTCGGCACCGAACCTGTCAGCGACACCTTGGCCACACCGGGGTGGTTGACCAAAGCTCCGCCCACAGCCCCCATGCCCTGAACCACGTTGAACAACCCGGCAGGCGCGCCAGACTCATGCAAAATCTCGGCCACTTTCAACGCACAAAGCGGCGTGGTTTCTGACGGTTTGAAAATCATCGCATTGCCACAGGCCAAGGCCGGTGCCGCCTTCCAACAGGCAATTTGCGTCGGGTAATTCCAGGCACCAATGCCAACACACACGCCCAAAGGCACCCGTTTGGTATAGGCGAAATCGCCGCCCAGGTTTATGGTCTCACCATTAATAGTCGCCGCAATGCCGCCGAAAAACTCCAACGCCTCGGCACCGCTGGTGGCATCCGCCACCAGCGTTTCCTGCAACGGCTTGCCGGTATCCAGGGTTTCAAGCTCGCTTAGCTCACGGTTGCGCGCCATGATCATATCTGCTGCCCGGCGCAGCACCCGTCCCCGCTCAACAGGTTTCCATGTCGCCCAATCAACTTGCGCGCGCGCCGCCGATGCCACGGCGCGCTCAATAAGCGCCGGCGTTGCCGCGTGCAGGCGCGCAATCACTTCACCAGTTGCCGGATAAACGCAGTCAAATTCCACACCGGCGGTATCCTCAACATATGCGCCATCAATGAAATGGCTGGCCTTTGGCTGTGCCCGTGTCATGTTATTCCCCTTATTTTTGCACCCGGTCCGGCCAGCGCCAGATCCAGATAATCACGCACCAACCCATCCGCATTGCGCAAATCCAGCTGCGCATCATGCAGGGCAACCCGCAGGTATATCCCGTCAATCATCGCCGCCGCACCTTGCGCCACACGCTCTGCTGTTGGTGCATTGGTCAGTTGCTTTAGCTCATGCATCAGATTGCTGTGCAAACGTCGCGTGTAAATTCGCAACAGCCGCGCCGCGCCTTGGGAGCGCTGCGCCTCAACGTAAAACACCAACCAGGCACAGACCACATGCTCGCTGAACTGATCCGCATCCAATGACGCGTCAATGATGCCATCCAACCGCTCGCGCGGGCCGTCTGCCTGTTTCAAATTGCGCCTGACCGAGCCGCCAAATTCACGCAAGACATGGCGCATCGCCGCTAAAAACAGCGCCGACTTACTGTCAAAATAGTAATGCGCCAAGGCGGTGGACATTCCAGCAGTTTTCGCGATCTGACCCACCGTCACATCCAGCGACCCGGCCCGGCCAATTTCACTGATCGTCGCTGACACAAGCGCTGCGCGGCGAATGGGTTCCTGTCCAACCTTTGGCATGCGCACTCCTGTTCAAAATCAACAGCGCCAGTATTTTGGTTTTTTATTGATCCGTCAATCAGAAAAAATCGCACACTGCCAAATACAATTGTGCAAACGCCCAACTAAACGCGGGCGTACCAGCACCAAAACTTGGCTAAATCTGGGTGATGGATAATGTCCAGAACACCCGGCTCTAACGCAACCCAAAAGGCTTGAATTAAGTGCCTTCGGCGAGGATATTTAGGAAAAGAAGACACGGCAAACACCCTACCCCATTTTCAGGGATAGGGTGACTTCTCCTTTTACGGCCATCGGCGTCCCCGCCTGTACCGCAACTTGATTTACAAACAATTTTATTAAAATTTCGTTTCTTCTTTTGACAAATATCCCCGCCGGAGGCTTCAGCCCTACCAATGGGCGCCATCGCCGCCAGCCTGGCTGCGCGCATTTGCCGAAGGACGTGATCTTTTCACCCCCTGGTCAAACCCGCCAAATAACCGTTCGTTCCTTTGAGCAAATATCGCAAATACCTTTGCGCCGCGTGTATTCACCGGTGGTCGCCAGCGCCATCGTCACCCGGTTTGCCTGCTGATGCCGCAGGCCCAATGCCAGGGCAATGCAACCATCACAGATCACCTTTGGCGACGTTTTAGAAATATGGTGATTTACACGCTCAGCAATATTCACGTCTGTGCCAATAATTATTTACCATTGGGCAGTAAACTATAGGGAAGCCAGCTCTGCCATTCTCAATTTAACTACAATTTTAATCAAATAACCGTTGGCGGGTATGATCTATAGACGGGGCATTAATTTTCTGAGTCCAAATTAAACACGCATCACGTCGATGCGTTTCGGGCTTTGATATCATGACCACAGCACAATTTATTGAAACCATCAGCGGGCCACTTGTTCCCTATGGCGCTGATATCCTTGACCTGGATTTTGGCATTGGCGGCGCGGGTACGGTGCTGCAGGTATTCGCTGGCAATAACGGATCAACACGGCTGGTCGATTTTGACATTTCCGGCACTGCCAGCTTTAACAGTCAGGCTTTTCTTGGCACCGGCACTGACGGGTTTGCGCTTGCAGATTATGGTACTGTGACCCTCAACCTGTCCAATACCCGCATTGCAAACGTTCTTGACGTCGCCCCCGGTGACCCCCAGGACGCCACTGATCTGACCGGGGCCAACACCGGGCAGGCGGCTGATCAGGTGGCAATGATTGCGGTGGATACCGGGGCCACCACATTTCTGGTGTCTTCGCGGCCCAATGGGGCGGGATTGCAGGTGTTTGAATGGTTGGGTGGTTCCGTCTTGTCCCGGCTTACCCCGCCCCCTGATCCGGCAGTTGGACAGATCTCTGACCTGAATACCATCACCGCCTATGGGCAAACCTGGGTTCTGGCCACGTCGCTGACCAGTGAAACTGTGCTCAGCTACACAATTGATGCAAACGGCACCCTGGCCCAACACTTCAGTTTCGGTGCCCCCGACGGGCTGGGGGTGAACACGCCGGTTAACCTGGCCACCACCATGCTTGAGGGGCAGCCTTACGTGGTTCTGGCCAGCAGTGACAGCAATTCGCTCAGCGTGTTGCGCCTGGAAGCAGATGGCAGTTTTACCCCAACCGACCATATTCTTGATGATCTCAGCACCCGGTTCGCCCAAGCGACAACCCTGGAAATCACCACAGTCGGTGACGCAACATTCGTGCTGGCCTCTGGTTCAGATGACGGGTTTTCCCTGTTCCGGCTGCTCGACGACGGACGCCTAAGCCATTTGACGTCGGTTGCCGATACCGCCAGCTTGACGCTGGACAATGTGTCTGCCGCCGCCATGGGGCTGGATGGCACTGATCTGCGGCTGTTTTTTGCCTCCTCAACAGAAATTGGCGTGTCGCATTTTTCCTATGACCTGTCAGCATTGGGGGCCAATATTTCCGGCTCTTCTGCTGCCAATATCCTAAACGGCACCGCCCTGGATGACGTCATTCTTGCCGGGGCTGGGGACGACACCATTTCAGGCGGCGCGGGCAATGATATTTTGATCGATGGCGCTGGGTCTGACACCCTGATCGGCGGAGCAGGTGCAGACCTATTCGCCTTTGACCCCGACGGTGATGACGACACCATTCAAGATTTTGAGCGCGGCATTGACGCGCTGGACCTGTCATTTTTTCCGCTGCTCTATGACCCCAACAGCCTGGGATATATGTCCACATATTATGGGGCCAGCCTGACTTTTCAGGGTGAAAGCATCTTTATTCACTCCAGTGATTTTAACCCCCTGACCCTGGCAGAACTGATCGCAATTCACCCGTTTAATGTTGATCGCCCGGCACTGGTTCTGGGAAATGGCAGCACGGGCAGTGGCCAGACCCAAATTGGTTCCGGTGCAAATGACACACTGGTGGGAACCTCGGGCGACGACATCCTGTCTGGCAATGGCGGCGACGACATGCTGATCGGCGGGGCCGGGGCTGATGCGCTGTTTGGCGGTACTGGCTATGATACCGCCAGTTACACAACCGCCACCAGCGGCATTGTGTTTGACTGGCTGAATGGCGGGCTAAATACCGGCGACGCGGCTGGCGACACGTTTAGTTCGATCGAGGCCATCCAAGGCACCGGGTTTGACGATCAAATCAGCGCCAGCAACGGCAGCGACACGCTGTTTGGTGGCAATGGTGCTGACACATTGCGTGGCCGGGGTGGCGACGACACGCTGAATGGCGGTTATGGCAATGACATCTTAAACGGTGGCGACGGGGCAGACGCGCTGAATGGCGGTGCTCAAACCGACACGGCCACCTATATCGACGCCAGCAATGGCCTGCGGGTTGATCTAAGCTATTCCTGGCGCAACACCGACCAGGCCGATGGCGATACTTTTACCTCAATTGAAAATCTGACCGGGTCAAACTTTAACGACAGCATCTATGGTGACGCCGGGGGCAATACCATTGTCGGCAATGGGGGTGATGATTGGTTGCAAGGGCGGGGTGGCGATGACGCCCTCTATGGCGGCAGTGGCAATGATGTGCTGGATGGTGGCGCGGGGGCCGATAATTTGGATGGTGGCGCAGGCATTGACCGGGCTCAATATTTCACGTCAAAACAGGGACTTATCGCCAATCTTGGCAACAGCGCAGTCAACACCGGCACTGCGGCAGGTGACACATATTCATCCATAGAAGACCTGGCCGGATCACAGTTTGATGACCAGCTAAGCGGAAATTCCAGCGCCAATCGCCTGATCGGAAACGCCGGCAATGATCGCCTGACCGGGGCCGCAGGGGACGACACCCTGTTTGGCGGTGCGGGGGATGACATTTTCATTTTTGCCACGGGCTTTGACGCGGACATAATTAAAGATTTCGACGCGGCCCAAGACCGGTTGCAGCTGGACACAGCGCTGTTGGGGGCCACGGCTGCCACCGGTGCCGCAGTGCTGGCCGATTATGCCAGCCTGTCTGGCGACACAGCACTGTTAGATTTTGGCGGCGGCGACACCATAAGCATCGACGGTATCAGCACATTGGCGGACCTGAGCGATGTGTTTCTGTTTGTGTAATTAACAGTGGCCTGTGCCCGTTAACCATTGGCCAGGGCCCACAGGTAATCACCATAGTGGTTTTTCTTGAATTCAGTCGCCCGCGCGCGCAATTGTTCTGCATCAATCCAGCCCATTGAAAACGCCACCTCATCGGGCGATCCAACCTGCAAACCCTGGCGTTTTTCCAATGTGCGCACAAAGTTGGCCGCGTCCAGCAGGCTGTCATGGGTGCCGGTGTCCAGCCAAGCATAGCCCCGGCCCATTTTTTCAACGGTCAATTCCCCGGCGTCCAGATACGTTTCCAACAGCGTGGTAATCTCCAACTCGCCACGGCTTGATGGCTTGACGCCGCGGGCCCTTTCAGGTGCGGTTTCATCCAGAAAATACAGGCCAGTCACCGCATAGTTTGACGCCGGTATTTCTGGCTTTTCAATGATCGAAGTCGCCGCATCGTTGCTGTCAAAACCCACAACACCATAGCGTTCCGGGTCCGATACCCGGTAGCCAAATACCGTACCACCGTCTGTTTTAGCATCAGCCTTTGCAAGCATTTCGGGCAAGCCATGACCAAAGAAAATATTGTCCCCCAGAACGAGCGCACTGGGTGCCCCGTCCAGAAATTTCTCTGCCAAAATAAACGCCTGCGCCAACCCATCCGGCGAGGGCTGGACAATATATTCCAACTGCAAACCCCATTGTGATCCGTCCCCAAGGAGGCGTTTGAACTGATCCTGATCGCCCGGCGTGGTGATCACCGCAATGTCACGGATACCCGCAAACATCAGCGTGGTCAGCGGAAAATAAACCATCGGCTTGTCGTAAATCGCCATTAGCTGCTTAGATACGCCCATGGTCACCGGGTACAGCCGGGTGCCAGAGCCCCCAGCCAAAATAATACCTTTACGCTTTTTCACTTTTCTCTCCAACATTTACACCGCCAAGCCTTTGGCCGACCCCGGCGCGCGACTGTAATGCCTGCCACCAGCTTTCGTTATTCAGATACCACTGCACGGTTTTTTCCAACCCCTGGGGCAATGTCAGGGACGGTCGCCACCCCAGTTCATCACGGATGCGGCTTGGGTCAATCGCATAGCGCAGATCATGCCCCGGCCGATCAGCGACAAAGGTAATTTGGTCGCTATAGGGCTGCTTTTGCGGGCGCAAACGGTCCAGAATTTCACAAATCCACTGGGCAATTTCCAGGTTACTGGCTTCGTTTTCGCCGCCGATATTATAGGTGCGCCCCAGCTTTCCCCGGGCCAGAACCGTCAGCAATGCATCAGCATGATCTTCCACATACAGCCAGTCGCGCACATTATTACCGGTCCCGTAAATCGGAATGTTGTCCCCCGCCAAAGCGCGTAGAATGATCACCGGGATCAGTTTTTCAGGAAAGTGGAAGGGCCCGTAATTATTGGAACAATTCGTGATCACAACCGGGAAATCATAGGTCTCATACCAGGCCCGCACCAGGTGATCGCTGGCCGCTTTGGACGCCGAATAGGGGCTGGTGGGCGCATAGGGTGTGGTTTCGGTAAACTGCCCCGTGGCCCCAAGTGATCCGTAAACCTCGTCTGTGGAAATATGGTGAAAGCGAAACCCGTCAGGGCGGCCTTTGGCCAGCCAATAGCTGCGGGCGGCTTGCAGCAGCTGGTAAGTCCCGGTGATGTTGGTTTCGATAAACGCGCCGGGCCCATCAATGGATCGGTCCACATGGCTTTCAGCCGCCAAATGCATCACCGTATCCGGGTTGTGCGTGGTGAATATACGCGCCAGCGCAGCCGCGTCTTTGATATCAGCCTGTTCAAAATGATACCGCGGCGACTGGGCGACCGAGCTTAGGTTATCCAGACAGGCAGCATAGGTCAGCGCATCCAAGTTTACCACATCATGGCCATCCGCAATAGCCTGGCGCACAACGGCTGATCCGATAAATCCAGCGCCCCCGGTGATCAATATTTTCATGTGCCTGCCTGCATTTAACCGTTTATTTTTCAGCATTTAATCCGACTTCAAGACAAATTTATGTCAACGAACATTTATTGCACCCTGTTTCACGGCAACTCCGCCAGCACCTTAGACAGGCTGACACGCCAATCCGGGCGTGAAATCGCAAAGTCCTGCTCTAAAGCTGTGCATGACAGCCGTGAATTATGCGGGCGCGTTGCCGGGGTCGGAAATTGGTCGCTGCCAATGTCGTTAATCGTTACCTGAAACCCGGCTTGTTTGAAAATTTCTTTGGCGAATGCCGCCCAACTTACATCCGGTGCCCCTGAATAATGATAGACCCCACTGCCAGAATATCCGGCGCTATAACTCTTAGCCACCGCCAACAGGGCCCGCGCAATATCTGCCGCCGCTGTGGGCCCGCCAACCTGATCCGCCACCACTGAAAGCTGGTCGCGCTCAGCCCCAAGGCGCAGCATTGTTTTTACAAAATTTGCACCATGGGGCGAAAACACCCAGGACGTGCGCAAAATAACATAGCGCCCACCCACCGCGGCAATCGCCCGTTCACCGGCAAGTTTTGTGCGCCCATAGGCCCCCAATGGGCCCACCGCATCACCCACCTGCCAGGGGCTTTTTCCAGTTCCGTCAAAGACATAATCAGTTGAGATATGCAAAAATGGAATATCCAGTTCTTTGCAGGCACCCGCCATCGCGCCGGGCGCATCGCCATTGATAACCTGCGCCAGATCCTGGTGTTCTTCTGCCGCATCCACAGCCGTATAGGCGGCGGCATTTATCACAATCTCGGGTCGAATTTCGTGGATCTTAGCAGCACATCCAGCCGGATCACTTAGATCAGCCTGCTGCCGGTTCAGACATGTAACCGCCGGCGCATGCGCCAGTTCGCGCGCCACCTGACCGGTTTCCCCAAAGACAAGAATGCCCATGCTATACCGATCCAAATTGAAATGGGTTGTCCAAATCCGCCAGTAATTGTGCATTGGCATCTTTATCAGAAACAATGGCGCTTTCCGGTGAAATTCCCCAGTCAACACCGATCCCCGGATCATCAAATCGCACCGCTCCATCACATTCCGGCGCATAATAATCAGTGCATTTATAAATGATCTCTGTGTCAGGCTCGCGGGTCACAAAGCCATGCAGAAACCCGACAGGAACAAACAGCTGCCGCCCATTTTCGTGCGACAGCTCGACCCCGTACCATTGGCCATATGTTGGCGACCCAACCCGAATATCCACCGCAACATCATACAAAGCGCCCCGCCCACAGCGCACCAGTTTCGCCTGGGCATGGGGGGGCGTCTGATAATGCAACCCGCGCAGCGTCCCAACCGCCCCGGACATTGAATGATTGTCCTGAACAAATTCGTTGGTGATGCCGTGCTCTGCCAGCCTGGCGCGGCTGTAACTTTCGCTGAAAAACCCCCGTTTATCAACAAATCTGGCGGGGGTAATGACTATCAATCCCGGCAATGGGGTTTCAGTGGCTTCCAACATAACACCTTTTAATACTATGGCCTTGCCCGGTGCCTATCAATACCGGTGCCCTATGTCACTATCCTGTAAGGATAATCCAGAAACGTGCGCCAAAAGCACACTTCAGCGCGGGCATTCTGGTTATATATCCCGCCCCTAACTGGCCCTACTTTGCTGCCCTTTGATATGATCTGGTTAACGGGCAAGACCCGGTATTATTTGCCCAATATGCACCACCATCAGTATAAGGAATTCAACCATGGATGCCCAACTTAGCCCCAATGATATTTCTGGCGTGGTAGAAGCCGATCGCGCCCACCTTTGGCACCATCTGATACAACACAAGCCGTTTGAAACCACCGACCCAAAAATCATGGTGGAAGGGAAAGGCATGCGCATATGGGACGCCACCGGTCGCGAGCACCTGGACGCGGTGTCGGGCGGGGTCTGGACTGTCAATGTTGGCTATGGCCGCGAAAGCATTGCCAATGCGGTGCGCGATCAATTGATCAAAATGAACTTTTTCTCCGGCTCTGCCGGGTCAATTCCCGGCGCGCAATTTGCCCAGCGCCTGATTGAAAAAATGCCCGGCCTCAGCCGCGTCTATTATACGAATTCCGGATCTGAAGCGAATGAGAAAGCCTTTAAAATGGTGCGCCAGATCTCGCACCGACACCATGGCGGCAAGAAATCCAAAATACTGTTCCGGGATCGTGATTACCACGGCACGACCATTACCACCCTGTCGGCGGGCGGCCAGAAAGAACGCGGCGCTCAATATGGCCCGTTCACACCGGGGTTTGTAGAAGTGCCCCACTGCCTAGAATACCATAACCAATACCCCGATGCAGAAAGCTATGGGGTGGCCGCAGCCAATGCCATTGAAGCGGTGATTTTACGCGAAGGTGCCGACACCATCGGCGCCCTCTGCCTGGAGCCGGTCACCGCAGGGGGCGGCGTCATCCCGCCACCCCAGGGCTATTGGGACCGGGTCCAGGAAATTTGCAAAAAGCACAACATCCTGATCCATATCGACGAAGTGGTCTGCGGCGTCGGCCGCACTGGCGAATGGTTCGGCTATCAACATTACGGGATTAAGCCGGATTTCGTGACCATGGCCAAGGGTGTCGCATCGGGCTATGCAGCCATCGCCTGCTGTGTCACCACCGAAGCGGTGTTTGAACAATTCAAAGACGACAGCAATGATCCGCTTGGCTATTTTCGCGACATCTCCACCTTTGGCGGCTGCACCGCTGGCCCGGCGGCCGCGCTTGAAAACCTGCGCATAATTGAAGACGAAAACCTGCTGGCCAACACCACCGCCATGGGCGAACACCTGATGAATAGCCTGCATGCCCTGGCGGACAAACACCCGGTTATTGGCGATGTCCGCGGCAAGGGCCTGTTTTGCGGCGTTGAACTGGTGTCAGACCGCACCAGCAAAGAACCGGTTAATGAAAAACTGACCCAGGCGGTTGTGGCCAATTGTATGGCACAAGGGGTCATCATTGGCGCCACCAACCGCTCGGTGCCCGGCTATAACAACACGCTCTGCCTTAGCCCGGCCCTGATCGCCACAATTGATGACATAGACCAGATCACCAATGCCATCGACACCGCCCTTGGCACGGTCTTTAACTGAGTGCCTGCGGCACATTAGATAAGCCCTGCGGGCAAGATGCGCTCCGCGCGGGGATATTTAGCGAACAAAGATTGTAGTGTTCATTTTTCGCTAAATATCCCTGCCGGAGGCACCGCACTTTTAAGTCCAGAACAACACGGGTATAAGTCCAAACATGGTGATATCCGTTGAAACATTTTTTCTTGATCAAAGCTATGAAGGCACCCTGCAACAGCAGATCCAGCGCACGGTAATTGAGGCTGTTCTAAGCACCCATTACCAACCTGGCGAGCGTATGCCTTCCAGTCGTAAATTGGCTGAACATCTTGGTATCAGCCGGATCACTGTTACCCTGGCCTATGCAGAACTCGTTTCCAACGACTACCTATCTGCGCGCGGCCGCTCTGGCTATTTTATTTCCGAAACCGCCCCTGGCCTGCCAGCCTTTGACCTGCCCGAAAGCCCCAAAGCCGATGACGTCGACTGGCAGCGCAGTATCGGCCAGTATTTTGCCAATTATTCCGGCCTTACACGGCCGCCTAACTGGCGCGATTATCGGTATCCGTTCATTTATGGCCAAGCCGATATCAAACTGTTTGACCATCAGAATTGGCGGCTTTGCGCCATGCAAGCCCTTGGCCAAAAAGATTTTATTTCGCTGACCTCGGACTATTATGATCGCGATGACCCCAAGCTTATTGAATTCATTACCCGTCACATACTGCCCCGACGTGGAATATCTGCGCGCCCCGAGCAGGTGCTGCTGACACTGGGTGCTCAAAACGCCCTGTGGCTGTCGGCGCAAATATTACTGACCCAGCGGCGCACCGCCGCCATGGAAAACCCTGGCTATGCGGGCTTGCGCGAAATTCTGGGCCAGACACGGTGCAATACGCTGTCGATCGACGTTGACCAACAGGGCCTGCCCCCTGCCCAAATACCCGCCGATACCGATGTGGTTTTCACCACCCCAAGTCACCACGCACCCACCAATGCCACCATGCCCCTGGCGCGGCGAAATGAATTGCTGGTGCGTGCCTCAACTGATGATTTTATCATTGTTGAAAATGACTATGAATTTGAAATGTCATTCTTGCACGCCCCGTCCCCGGCGCTGAAATCATTAGATACCAAGGGCCGCGTCGTCTATATTGGTTCGTTTTCCAAATCACTGTTTCCCGGGTTACGGCTGGGCTATCTGGTCGGCTCTGAACCCTTTATCCGCCAGGCCCGCGCCCTACGCGCATTGGTCCTGCGCCACCCGCCGGGCCATATCCAGCGCACGCTTACCTATTTTCTGTCGCTTGGCCATTATGATGCCCAGGTCGCCAAAACCGGGCGGGCCTATAAACGCCGCCGGGCCGTGATGGACGCGGCCATCGCCCAGTACGGGCTCACCACCGCCGGCCCCGCCAGTGCCGGTGGTTCCAGCATCTGGATGAAGGCGCCCGACGGCGTTAACACAGCACAGCTGGCCGATACCCTGCGCAGTCAGCAGGTTATCATTGAACCCGGGCGGGTATTCTTTTCCCAAGACGATGATAATAATCAATTTTACCGCCTTGCCTATTCCTCTATTCCCGCCGATCGCATACCCGAAGGCATCAGCCGTATTGCCCGGATATTGTCGTAACTGGCCCTATACCAACGTACATTCTGGCCCTATTCGCTGCGGCCAATGCCGGGCTAAATAATACCCAGAATTTAACACCCATACCCAACCCGCACACCCGCACACCCGCATCATGAAAGATCACGCCCATGAAAATGACCACCGAAGAAGCCTTTATCAAGGTCCTGCAAATGCATGGTATCGACACCGCCTTTGGCATTATCGGCTCGGCTTTCATGCCCATATCCGATTATTTCCCAAAGGCCGGCATCACATTTTATGACTGCGCCCATGAATACACCTCCGGGATGATGGCCGACGGGTTCACCCGCTCAAGCGGCAAAATGGCCATTGCCATTGCCCAGAACGGCCCCGGCATCGCCAATCTGGTGACCCCGGTGAAAACCGCCTATTGGAACCACACACCAATGCTGCTGATCACCCCGCAAGCGGCCAATAAAACCATCGGCCAAGGCGGCTTTCAAGAGGTGGAGCAGATGCGCATGTTCTCCGATTGCGTCGCCTATCAGGAAGAGGTGCGCGACCCTACCCGCATGGCCGAGGTGCTGAACCGGGTGATCACAAAGGCCAAGCGCCTGTCCGCCCCCTGTCAGATCAATATCCCCCGCGATTATTGGACCAAAATCATTGACATCGACCTGCCCCAGATCGTTGAATTTGAACGCCCCTCCGGTGGCACCGACGCCATCGCCCAGGCGGCAAAACTGCTGTCTTCCGCCAAATTTCCCGTCATTTTGAACGGTGCAGGTGTCGTGATCGGTGGCGCCATTGCCGCGTCCCAGGCCCTGGCCGAACGCCTGGATGCGCCGGTCTGCTGCGGGTATCAGCACAATGACGCCTTCCCCGGTTCCCACCCGTTGTTCGCCGGCCCACTGGGCTATAACGGCAGCCGCGCCGGCATGGAGCTGATCCAGCGCGCCGACGTGGTGCTGGCCCTTGGCACCCGGCTGAACCCATTTTCCACCCTGCCGGGTTACGGCTTAGATTACTGGCCCAAAGACGCCAAGATCATTCAGGTTGACATGAACCCAGATCGCATTGGTCTGACCAAGCCGGTATCAGTGGGCATTGCAGGTGACGCAAAACAGGTAGCCGAACAAATATTGGCCCAACTGTCTGGCACAGCAGGCGACACAGACCGTGTGCAACGCCTTGATACCATTTCTAAAACAAAATCCACCTGGGCACAGACCCTGACCAGTATGGACCACGAAGACGACGATCCAGGCACCACCTGGAACGAACGTGCCCGTGGCGATAAGCCAAAGCACATGTCACCCCGTCAGGCCTGGCGTGCCATTCAGTCCAGCCTGCCAAAGGACGCGATTATCAGTTCTGACATCGGCAATGCCTGTGCCATCGGCAACGCCTATCCGACCTTTGAAGAAGGCCGCAAATACCTGGCACCTGGCTTGTTTGGCCCCTGTGGCTATTCGCTTCCGGCCATCCTTGGTGCCAAAATTGGCCGCCCAGATACTCCGGTTGTCGGTTTCGCTGGTGATGGCGCATTTGGCATTTCAATGAACGAAATGACAGCCTGCGGCCGTGATGAATGGCCCGCTATCACCATGGTGATTTTCCGCAACTACCAATGGGGTGCCGAAAAGCGCAACACAACGCTTTGGTATGAGGACAACTTTGTTGGCACCGAGCTGGACGTGAACGTCTCTTACGCTGGCATCGCCAAGGCGTGTGGCGTGATCGGCGTCGAAGCCACGTCAATGGAAGGTTTGACTGACGCGCTGGCCAAAGCGGTCAAGGATCAGATGGAAAATGGCAAAACCACGTTCATTGAGGTCATGCTCAATCAAGAATTGGGCGAACCCTTCCGCCGTGACGCCATGACCAAACCTGTTTCGGTTGCCGGAATTGACGCCTCCGACATGGTAGCCCAAAAAGGCGCCTAAAGACAGTGACACTCGGCGTCCCGGCTAAACGGGGCGCCGACCAACACAGTCGACCAACACAGGGGATGCAGGCATGACATTTTTATCTGATCAGACCCCAAGTTGCCCGCCCGCTCTGCTGGCAAAAGCCAAGTTGCAATCCCCCCCCCGCGTCGCCATCGCCAATGCGGGTGCCCCCCTGCCGATGCAGGCCGCCCATGACGCCACCAATGCTGGCATCATGACCCCTATATTCATCGGTAACACCGAAAAAATCGCCCACGAAGCCGCCGCGCTGAACTGGGACATTTCCGGTTTTCAAGTCACCCCTGCCGATGGCGAAACCGCCGCGGCATCCACCGCCGCTGGCCTTTGTGGTGCGGGTGGTGCCGACGTTCTTATGAAGGGTGATCTGCACACCGATGTCTTTTTAAAGGGCGCGCTAAGCCGTGATGCGGGCCTGCGCACCGGCGCGCGCTTGGTGCATGTTTTCCACATATCTCCGCCCGATGGCAGCCGCCCGATCCTGATATCTGACGCCGCCGTCAATGTCGCCCCCGACATACAAACCCGCCGCAACGCCACCCGCGCAGTGGTTGATCTGCTGCACCAATTGGGCACCGAACAACCGCGTGTCGCGTTCCTTTCAGCCACCGAAGTCCCGATTGCGTCAGTGCCAAATTCACTTGAAGCTCGCGCCCTAAGTGTCTGGGCTAAATCAGAAATACCCAATGCACATTTTTCCGGACCACTTGCGCTTGATCTGATCCTGTCCCCTGATGCCGCGCGCATCAAGGGCCTGACCGATGACCCGGTCGCAGGCCACGCCGACGCCATTATCGTGCCTGATATCACCACCGGCAATGCCCTGTTCAAAGCTTTGGTTTACCTTGCCGGTGGGTGCGCTGCCGGTCTTGTCATCGGGGCCAAAGTCCCAATATTGCTGACCAGCCGGGCTGATCCGGCGGCGGCGCGCCTTGCCTCAGCTGCCCTTGCTGCCATTCAATTCAGCGCCGCTAGATGAGCTGGCTTTCCACCCTGTCCGGCCTGGGCCCCACTGACCTGCTAATCTTGGCTGCTATCTGCTTTTTGGCCGGCCTTGTGCGCGGGTTTTCCGGCTTTGCGCTTTCAGCCGTGGCCATGGCGGCGGGCACCAGTATTTTGCCGCCCATTGCGCTGATCCCAGTGCTGTGGTGGCTGGAAATGACCGCGTCCCTGATGATGCTGCGGGGCGGCTGGAAAGACGCCGACCGACGCATCGTTATTGGCCTGGTTCTCGCCTCAGCAATCGGCACCCCCCTCGGCATCGCGCTGACAACATCGCTGCCGGTCGATGTGTCAAAACTTATCGCCCTGGCGCTGGTGGTGACCCTGTCGATCACCCAGCTTGGCAAAATACGCCTGGCATTTCTGGCCACAAAGCCCGGGCTTTACAGCGCCGGGTTAATGGCCGGCATCGTCACCGGTCTGGCCGGCATCGGTGGCATGGTAATTGCACTGTTCGTTCTGGCCCAAAACACCCCGGCCCGCAAAATGCGCGCCGCATTGGTGCTGTTTTTGTTCCTTAGCTCTATCATTTCGATGATCACCTATCTGGCTTTCGGCGTCATGGACCAAACCGCCGCCCTGCGCGGGCTGATCTTCATCGCCCCCACCGCCATCGGTGTCATTCTTGGCCAACAACTGTTCACCGAGCGTTTCGAGCCCTATTATAAACCGTTTTGCCTGATCCTACTCATCACGCTTGCCAGTCTGAGCATCCTACGCCAGATCCTGTGACCGGGCATATTGACGCCACTTGAAAATAAACCTCGAACACATGCATAAAATAGAATAACACAGGCAAAGCGATACCCTGGGAGAATGAGATGACCAAACACCAACAGCCTGAACTGGACACGTCCCCCAAGGTATCGGACGAAATCCGCCAAACCACCTGTTATATGTGTGCCTGCCGCTGTGGCATCAACGTGCATATGAAAGAGGGCAAAGTCGCCTATATCGAAGGCAACCGCGACCACCCGGTGAACAAAGGCGTGCTCTGCGCCAAGGGTTCCGCTGGCATCATGCAGATCAATGCGCCCAGCCGCCTGACCAATCCGCTAAAACGCACCGGCCCCCGTGGTTCCGGCGAGTTTGAAGAAATTTCGTGGGACGAAGCGCTTGATATTGCCTCGGGCCACCTAAACCGCATCCGCGAAACTGACCCGAAAAAACTGGCGTTTTTTACAGGCCGCGATCAATCGCAATCCTTCACCGGTTTCTGGGCCCAGTCCTATGGCACGCCAAACTATGCGGCCCATGGCGGGTTCTGTTCCGTCAACATGGCCGCTGCCGGTATCTACACCATGGGCGGCGCGTTCTGGGAATTCGGCCAACCCGACTGGGACCGTGCTAAAATGTTCATGATCTTTGGCGTCGCCGAAGACCACGACAGCAACCCCATTAAAATGGGCCTGTCCAAACTTAAGGAACGCGGTGCCAAGATCGTTGGCGTCAACCCGATCCGCTCGGGCTATAATGCCATCGCTGACGAATGGGTCGGCATCACACCGGGCACCGACGGCTTGTTCATCCTGGCCCTGGTCCATGAATTGCTTAAGGCGGGCAAGATTGATCTGGACTATCTGGCCCAGTTCACCAACGCCCCGGTGCTGCTGAACGAAGACCCCGACAGCCCGGATTTCGGCCTGTTCCTGCGCGACAAAAATGACAAGCCACTGGTCATCGATCGCAAGACCGGCAAAAAGGTCGCCTTTGACAAAACCGGCATTTACCCCGACCTATCGGGGCATTTCCGCAAGGGCGGTATCACATATCGAACAGTGTTCCAGCAGATGGCCGAACGCTATCTGGCCCCGGAATATGCCCCCGACGCCGTTGCCACCCGCTGTGGCATCCCCGCCGCCCAGATCAAACGTCTGGCGGCCGAACTGGCCCACACCGCATTTGAAGAAGCGTTTGAGCTGCCCATAGAATGGGAAGATTTCCGCGGCCATAAACACACATCCATGACCGGTCGCCCGGTCGCCTTCCACGCCATGCGCGGCATTTCTGCCCATGCCAACGGCTTTCAAACCGCCCGCGCCTTGCACGTTCTTCAGATCATGCTCGGCAGCGTCGAAGTCCCCGGCGGCTTCCGCTTTAAACCACCCTACCCCAAGGCCGCCGAAAACCACCCCAAACCCCACGCCGGCGCGCAACCTGGCAAGCCGCTTGATGGCCCGCATCTGGGCTACCCGATGGGCCCGGAACACCTGCTGCTGAATGAAGACGGCACCGCCAAACGCATCGACAAAGCCTTCACCTGGGAAAACCCGATGTCGCCCCACGGCATGATGCATATGGTTATTTCCAATGCCCACGCGGGTGACCCGTACAAAATCGACACCCTGTTCATGTATATGGCTAACATGGCATGGAATTCGTCCATGAACACATCCGGCGTCATTAAAATGCTGACGGATAAGGATGAAAACGGCGACTACGTCATCCCTAACATCATCTATTCCGATGCCTACAGCTCAGAAATGGTCGCCTACGCCGACCTGATCCTGCCCGACACCACCTATCTTGAGCGCCACGACTGTATTTCCATGCTGGATCGCCCGATCTGCGAAGCCGACGCCATGGCAGACAGCATCCGCTGGCCGGTGATAGAACCCGATCGCAACGTGCGCGGCTTCCAATCCGTCCTCGTCGATCTTGGCCACCGCCTGAACCTGCCGGGTTTCGTTAACGATGATGGCAGCGCCAAATACAAAGATTACGCCGATTACATCGTCAACCATGAACGCCGACCGGGCGTTGGCCCGCTGGCCGGTTTCCGTGGCAAAGATGGCACGGGTGCTGGCCGCGGTGAAGTGAACCCGGATCAGCTGAACCGCTACATTGAAAATGGTGGGTTCTTTGAGGAACACATCCCCAAAGAAGCCGCCTATTACAAACCTTGGAACAAAGCCTATCAGGATTGGGCGGTTAAGGTCGGGCTGTTTGACGCCCCGGCGCCCTATCTGTTCCAGCTATACGTCGAACCCATGCGCAAATTCCAGCTGGCCGCAGAAGGCCATGGTGATGTGCAACCCCCCGAACACCTGCGCGAGCGGGTTAAGGCAACGATGGACCCGATGCCGATCTGGTACCCAAGCGCAAGCGAAGGCGCTGACGAATACCCGATCCACGCCCTGACCCAGCGGCCCATGGCCATGTACCATTCATGGGGCACGCAAAACGCTTGGCTGCGCCAATTGCACGGCACCAACCCGCTTTATGTGCCGACCAAGATCTGGGAAGCCAACGGCTTCGCCGATGGTGACTGGGCCAAGGTGTCATCGCCCCATGGCAATATCACAGTACCGGTCGCCCATCAGGCGGCGCTAAATTCCGATACCGTCTGGACATGGAACGCCATCGGCAAACGCAAAGGTGCCTGGGCGCTGCAAGACGACGCGCCCGAAGCCACCAAAGGCTTCCTGCTGAACCACCTGATCCACGAATTGATGCCGCCCAAGGGCGACGGTCTGCGCTGGAACAATTCTGACCCCATCACCGGGCAAGCCGCATGGTTTGATCTGCGGGTGAAGATCGAAAAGGTCGACGCCCCGGATCAGGCACAACCGGCCTTGCCGCCGATTAAGTCGCCGGTTGGTCGCGGACCCAAGAACCTGACATGGAAGGTTGGCAAATGACCCAGCTCCCACAAAGCACCGAGCGCAAACTTGGCCTTGTTATCGATCTGGACACCTGCGTCGGCTGCCACGCCTGCGTGATCTCCTGCAAGGGCTGGAACACCGAAAACTACGGCGCACCCCTGTCGGATCAGGACGCTTACGGCGCTGATCCCACAGGAACTTTCCTGAACCGGGTACATTCCTATGAGGTGCAGCCACCCAAGGGCGCGCCGGCCCAAACCATCCATTTTCCCAAGTCGTGTTTGCACTGCGAAGACGCGCCTTGCGTCACGGTCTGCCCAACGGGTGCCAGCTATAAACGGGTCGAAGACGGTATTGTTTTAGTCAATGAAAGCAGCTGTATAGGCTGCGGCCTTTGCGCATGGGCCTGCCCATACGGGGCGCGCGAATTGGACAAAGCCGAAGGTGTCATGAAAAAATGCACCCTCTGTGTTGATCGAATTTACAATGAAAACCTGCCCGAGGAAGACCGCGAACCAGCCTGCGTACGCACCTGCCCGGCAGGGGCACGCCACTTTGGTGATTTCGCTGACCCCGACAGCAACGTGTCACGCCTGACAGCCGAGCGTGGCGGCATAGATCTCATGCCGGAACTGGGCACAAAACCCGTCAATAAATACCTGCCACCGCGTCCCAAAGACGCCGTGGATGCCATTGATATCCTTGCACCATTCCTTGATCCAGTGGTGGAAGCCACTGGCTTTTTGGGTTGGCTGGACAAAACCCTAGACGCCCTGCCGGGCGGCGCTAAGAAAGGATCCAACTGATGCATCCCGCACCTTCCGTCATCATCTTCACCGTGTTGTCTGGCCTGGGTTTTGGCATGCTGGCCTGGCTGGGCATTGGCCTGCCGGATGTCACTGGCCGCACGGCGTTCATTTTCTTCTTTATTTCATATGCCTTAGCCGTCGCCGGCCTGCTGGCCTCCACCTTCCATTTGGGCAACCCGCAGCGCGCCCTTAAGGCGTTTACCCAGTGGCGCACCAGCTGGTTATCACGCGAGGCCTGGATGGCCGTGATATCGCTGTCCACCATGGGCATCTACGCCGCATCGGCTATATTTCTTGGCATAAAGCTGCCCATTTTGGGCTGGATCGCCGCCGCCCTATGCATGGTCACGGTGTTCACCACATCAATGATGTACACCCAGATGAAAACCGTCCCCCGCTGGAGCCACCCGGCCACCCCGCTGATATTTCTGCTTTATTCGATATCGGGCGGTGCATTGATGGTTGGTCAGGTTTCGATCGCTACGGTGTTGCTGTTGGTCACTGGTGCCGCCCAATTGCTGGTCTGGGCTTATGCTGACACCCGTTTCAAAGCCGCAGGCAGCACTATTGAAACCGCCACTGGCCTGGGCCGGATCGGCAAAACCCGCCAATATGAGCCGCCCCATACCGGTACCAATTACCTATTGCACGAAATGGTGCACGTGATCGGCCGCAAACATGCACGGGTTTTGCGCATCATCGCCCTGCTTGGTGCGTTTGTTCTGCCAGCGCTGATCCTGTCACTTACCGGTCTGGGCCATATGGGCGCACTGATCGCTGTATTGCTGCATATTGCCGGCTTGTTCGTGTCGCGTTGGTTGTTTTTTGCCGAAGCCGAACATGTGGTCGGGCTGTATTACGACCAACGTTAGGGCGATTTTTCTACGAAAAATCATGCCTCCGGCGGGGATATTTATGAAAAGAAGAATGGCTGCGTGAAAAAAGCTTTGACTTTTTCACGGAAATGTCGTGAAAATTCGGAAGATTTTTTCACGCGAGTCGGCAATGAGCATACCCACTACCCTTGGCGCTGATCTGCGGGCCCTGCGTAAATCGCGCGGGCTAACACTTGAGGATATGGCAACGGCACTGGACATGTCGATTGGCTGGATCAGTCAGGTAGAGCGCGATATTTCCACCCCCGACACTTTAACCCTGAAAAAGATGGCCGGGTTTTTTGATGTGCCGATATCACTATTCTTTGGGGCACCTGACGGACCAAAGACCGAAGTCGGACGCATCGTTCGATCCGCCAATCGCCGCCATATTGGCGAGCGCGATGGTGGGTTGGTTGAGGCATTAATTTCACCTGATCTGACCGACAGCTTTGAGGTGGTACATTCCAGTTTTATGCCGGGATCAGCCAATATGACACCAACCATTCGACCGACCCAGGAAGTTGCCTATTTGATTACCGGACAGCTGGACATTTGGCTGGATGATGAAATGTTTCAGATATTTGCCGGTGACAGTTTTCGTGTTCGCGGCCAGGCTTTACGCTGGGCCAACCCCTATGATGCCCCTGCCGTTGCGGTATGGGTTATTTCCCCCCCGGTTTACTGAAAGGTTTCGAAATGGCTGAATTTCCCAGTACTGCCCGCGTTGTCATTATTGGCGGCGGCGTTATCGGGGCATCATGTCTGTACCATCTTGCGCGCGCTGGCTGGTCCGATTGTGTGTTACTGGAAAAGAATGAGCTCACGGCCGGGTCCACCTGGCATGCGGCGGGCAATGTGCCGACATTTGCCACCGGCTGGGCCGCAATGAACCTGCAACGGTATTCCACTGAATTGTATCAGGGACTGGCCGAAGCGGTTGATTACCCAATGAATTACCATGTTACCGGATCGCTTCGCCTGGCCCATTCGCCCGAACGAATGCAGGAATTCATGCGCGCCCGCTCGATGGGTCAGTATCAGGGGATGGATCTGGAAATTCTGTCGCCGGATGAAACCCGTGACCGCTATCCGTTTCTGGAACTGCATGATTTGAAAGGCTCTTTGTACGACCCCGCGGATGGCGACATTGACCCCGCACAACTGACGCAAGCCTTGGCCAAAGGCGCGCGTGATCTTGGGGCGCAGATACACCGTTTCACCCCAGCCACGGGTGTCAGCCGGGAAAATGGCGAATGGATCGTGCACACGGATAAGGGCGATATTCGCTGTGAGTTCGTGGTCAACGCCGCCGGATATTACGCGCAACGGGTTGGCGAATGGTTCCGTCCGTTTGGCGGGCGCCGCGTGCCAATGATGGTCATGAGCCATCAATATATGCTGACCGATGAAGTCCCTGAATTGGAAGAATTTTCCAGCGCCCAAGGCAAAAAACTGCCGCTATTGCGCGATGTGGACAGCTCATATTACCTGCGGCAGGAAAAGAACGGCTTTAACCTGGGCCCCTATGAACGCAACTGCCGCGCCCATTGGGTTACGCCCGATGATCCGATGCCTGATGATTTCAGCTTTCAACTATATCCCGATGATCTGGACCGACTGGAATGGTATATAGAAGACGCAATGGCGCGTGTGCCCTTGCTGGGCAAAGCCGGGGTTTCACGGGTGATCAACGGGCCGATACCCTATGCGCCCGATGGCTTGCCATTGCTGGGGCCAATGCCAGGGGTCAAAAATGCCTTTGAGGCCTGCGTGTTTACCTTTGGCATCGCCCAGGCCGGGGGCGCAGGCAAGATATTAAGTGAATGGGTGATGCAGGGCGAAACAGAATGGGATTGCTGGGCCTTGGACCCACGCCGCTATACTGATTATGCCGATGAAAAATACTGCGTTGCCAAAGGAAAAGAGGTTTACGGCCATGAATACGCCATGCATTTCCCATGGCATGAATGGCCCGAAGGGCGCGACAAGAAACTGTCGCCGGTGCATGGGCGTGTTAAGGAATTAGGCGGTCAGATGGGGGCCTATTCGGGCTGGGAGCGGGCCAATTGGTTCGCGCAACCCGGCGATGACACATCCATACAAAGCACCCAGACCTGGGACCGCGCCGGGCCATGGCAAGCCCGCATTCGCGAAGAATGCGAAGCAGTGCGCGACGGAGTTGGCGTGTTGGACCTGCCAGGATTTTCACGGTTTAACCTGTCGGGCGAAAAATCAGCCGAGTGGCTGCGCGGTCTGATCACCGGGGCACTGCCCAAGGTGGGGCGGATGAATCTCGCGTATTTTTCCGACAGTCGCGGGCGAATATTGACCGAGATGTCGGTGGTGCGCCATGGCGATGACCTGTTCACCCTGATCACCGCTGCCCCTGCCCAATGGCATGACTGGGACCTGCTGAACAACGCGCTGCCAAATGATGGCAGCGTGCACCTGACGGATTACACCACCGAATATGACACGCTGATCGTCACCGGCCCCAAGTCGCGCGACCTGATGGCCGGCCTGGTGGGGGACAGCGCCGATCTGTCCCTGCCCTGGCTTAGCAACCAAACCGGGGTGATCGCCCGGCAAGCAGTGTTTTTACTGCGGGTCAGTTTCGCCGGTGAACTGGGGTGGGAAATCCATGCTGAAAACGCCGATATGGCGGTGATCTATGACGCCGTGCTGGCCGCGGGGGCCAAGCCGTTTGGCATGTGGGCGCTGAACTCGCTGCGGCTGGAAAAGGGATATCGCGCCTGGAAGGGTGATCTTTCCACCGACTATTCCCTGCTGGAAGGCGGGCTGGATCGTTTCATCAAACTGGACAAGCCGCAAGATTTCCCCGGCAAGGCCGCAATACAGGCCGAAAAACAGCGCGGGGTAGCCAAGCGCTTTGTGACCTTGGTTATTGACGCTGGGGCGGCGGATGCACCCTATATGTCAACGCTGTGGCATGGTGGTGAAATCATCGGGGAAACCACGTCGGGCGGTTGGGGGTACCGGGTGAATGCATCCATCGCTTTGGGCATGGTTCGGGCAGACTTGGCAGAGCCAGGCACCGAGTTAGAGGTAGAGATTTACGGTGTTAGATGCCCGGCCGTGGTACAGGAAGATCAACCACTTTGGGATCCCGAAAATAAAAGACTAAGGGCATGAGCACCATTCCCGAAACAGCCCGCGTTGTCATCATTGGTGGCGGTGTCATTGGCTGTTCAGTCGCCTATCACCTGGCTAAATTGGGCTGGAAAGACGTTGTTCTGTTGGAACGCAAACAACTGACCAGCGGTACCACATGGCATGCGGCCGGGCTGATCGGACAATTGCGGGCGACGGCCACCATGACAAAGTTGGCGAAATACAGCGCCGATCTGTATGGCGCACTTGAGGCCGAAACCGGGGTGGCCACCGGCATGCGCGCCTGCGGGTCGATCACGGTAGCATTGTCGCAACACCGACGCGAAGAAATTCTGCGGCAGGCATCCATGGCACGGGCCTTTGGTGTGGATGTGGAAGAAATTAACCCCAATGAGGTCAAAAAACGCTACCCGCATCTGAACACAAGCGACGTTCTGGCCGGGGTGCATATTCCCGGCGACGGCCAGGCTGATCCGGCAAATATTGCGCTGGCGCTGGCCAAGGGCGCGCGACAAAACGGGGCCCAAGTACTAGAGCGGGTGTGTGTCAGCGGCATTCGACGCGAGGGGCGTCAGGTAACGGGTGTTGACTGGCAGCAGGGTGAGGAAACCGGGTTTCTGGCCGCCGATATGGTGGTGAATTGCGCTGGCATGTGGGGTCTTGAGGTTGGGCGCATGGCCGGGGTCAACGTGCCGCTGCATGCCTGCGAACATTTCTATATCGTGACCGAACCGATTGCTGAACTGTCCCAAATGCCAGTGCTCCGGGTGCCTGACGAATGCGCATATTACAAAGAAGATGCCGGAAAAATGTTACTGGGGGCGTTTGAACCTGTGTCCAAACCCTGGGGCATGGGCGGCATTCCAGCGGATTTTGAATTTGATCAGCTGCCGGAAGATTTTGACCACTTTGAGCCGATCTTAGAGGCCGCCGTCAACCGGATGCCGATGCTGGCCGAGGCGGGCATTCACACGTTTTTCAATGGCCCCGAAAGCTTTACTCCGGATGACGCCTATCATCTTGGGCTGGCGCCCGAACTGGACAATTACTGGGTCGCTGCTGGGTTCAATTCCATTGGTATTCAGTCAGCCGGTGGTGCCGGCATGGCACTGGCCGCATGGATGGAAACCGGTGAAAAGCCGTTTGATCTGGGGGATGTGGACATTTCCCGCAATGCCCCGTTTCAGGGCAACAAAACCTATCTGTTTGAACGCTCCAAAGAAACCCTTGGCCTGCTTTACGCCGATCATTTTCCCTATCGCCAAAAAGCCACGGCGCGCGGCATTCGGCGTTCGCCCTTCCATGAACAGTTGAATACCCAAGGGGCGGTATTTGGTGAGGCAGGTGGCTGGGAGCGGGCCAATTGGTTCGCCGATCCAGGCCAAACGCGCGCATATGACTACAGCTGGAAACGCCAGAACTGGTTTGAAAATTCAGCCCGTGAACACCAGGCCGTTCGTGAAAACGTTGGCATGTATGACATGACCAGTTTTGGCAAAATTCGGGTGGAAGGTCCGGATGCAGAAAGCTTCCTGAACCATGTCTGCGGGGCTGATATGTCCGTGCCCGTGGGCAAGATCGTCTATACCCAGTTCCTGAACACGCGCGGCGGGATTGAGGCCGATGTGACTGTCACCCGCCTGTCAGATACGGCCTATTTGGTGGTCACACCATCCACCACACGGCTGGCCGACCAGACCTGGATGCGCCGCCATCAGGGGGAATTTCGCGCCGTGATCACCGACATGACCGCCGCTGAGGGTGTGCTGGCGGTCATGGGGCCCAATGCAAGGGCGTTGCTGCAAAAAGTATCACCGAACGATTTTTCCAATGCCAGCAATCCCTTTGGCACGGCCCAGGAAATTGAAATCGGCATGGGCTTGGCGCGGGCGCATCGGGTGTCTTATGTAGGGGAGCTGGGCTGGGAGATTTACATTTCCACAGACATGGCCGCGCATGTGTTTGAAGTGCTGCATGAGGCGGGCCAAGACATGGGCCTGAAACTGTGCGGCATGCATATGATGGACAGTTGCCGCATTGAAAAAGGCTTTCGCCATTTCGGCCATGACATATCATGTGAGGATCATGTGCTTGAGGCCGGGTTGGGGTTTGCTGTCAAAACCGACAAACCCAATTTCATCGGCCGCGACGCGGTTCTGGCCAAGCGAGAGGCTGGCTTAGATCAGCGGCTGGTGCAGTTCAAATTGAATGATCCGGAACCGTTGCTGTACCACCACGAGCCAATCCTTAGGGATGGCGAAATTGTCGGATACCTAAGTTCTGGCAATTATGGCCATACATTGGGCGGGGCGATTGGGCTGGGGTATGTACCGTGCAGGGGTGAAAAACCGGCGGAGGTTTTGGCATCCAACTATGAGATAGAGATCGCCGGCACCCGCGTCCAAGCCGAGGCCTCCCTTAAACCGATGTATGACCCAAAATCTGAGCGAACGAAGCTCTAAAAATCAACCTCGATCGCGACGCCCTTTTCCACCGCCAAATCTACAACAGCCGACGCCACGGCCAAATCCTGCAAGCCAACGCCAGTGCCGTCAAACAGGGTCAGTTCATCCTCTGACCTGCGCCCCGCATGATCGCCATTGATCACCGACCCCAGCTCATTGATATCGGCCTCGCTTAGCGTGCCATTGGAAACCGCGTGCTGGCATTCGCCGATAGAAACCGCCTGCGCCACTTCATCGGTGAACACGGTTGCCCGGGCCACCAGTGCTGCCTCGACCTCTTGTTTGCCTTTGGTGTCGGTGCCCATGCAGGCGATGTGGGTGCCGCCGGTCACGTGTTTATTCAGCAGACTGGGTGCAAATGCTGAGGTGATTGAAATGATCACATCGGCCTCATCCCCCAGCTGATCAAGCTCAACCGCTTCAAATGGCAGGTCAAGTTCGCGTGCCAGATCGGCCAGCCGGGTCAGCATTTCCGGGTGATAATTCCAGCCGATGATCTTTTCAAATTCGCGCTGCTCAACGGCGGCGCGCATTTGGAATGTTGATTGGTGCCCGGCCCCGATCATGCCCAGAACTTTGGCCTTCTTTGGGGCCAGATGTTTGATGGAAACCGACGATGCCGCCGCCGTGCGCAGGGCCGTCAAAAGGTTGCCCCCCACCAGCGCCTTGACGCGGCCAGTGTCGGCATCAAACAGGATGACGGTGGACTGGTGATTGGTCAGGCCACGGGCTTCATTGCCAGGCCAGTAACCACCCGATTTCAAACCAAGGGCCAGGGATTTACGATCAAACCCGGATTTAAAACCATACAATGCGTCGGCATGGCCGATGGCTTCGCGGATCACCGGGAAGTTATAGGCGTCCTTGCTGGACATGGCGGCAAAGACGTTTTCAACCGCATCAAAAGACGCGTCGCGCCCGATCAACCCGGCGATTTCATTTTCAGGGACAATGATCATATCAGTATGCCCGTCCGCGCGCGGACACGGGCCAAACCGTTGAAACTAAACCATTTCTTACACCGACATACCAATCATGAACGTTGCAGGTCGGGTCACAATGGCCCGGCACCAGCCGCAGTTTATCGTTGATTTTCAGCACCCCGTCCGGGTCCCCAACAACCCCATGTTCATCCGAACATTTCAGGTATTCAACGCGATCATCGCGCCCGTAAACCGTGGGCAATCCGCTATCAACCGATTGCGCCTTAAGCCCGGCATCAACAATGGCTTTGTCTTGTTTGGAATGGCTCATCACTGATGTCAGGATGAACAGCGCATTTTCCCATTCTCCGTCATCAATACGCTTGCCTTCCTTATCCAGAATACGGCCATAATCGGCATCCATAAAGGCGTAGGAACCACATTGCATTTCGTTGAAAACCCCGGAATTGCCTTCAAAATAATATGACCCGGTGCCAGCACCACCGACGATGTCACAGTCCAGTCCTTGGGCCTTTAGCGCCGTCACCGCGTCGCGCACCATATCAACGGCGATCACAATCTTGGCCTCACGGTCCGCATACAGATCCATGTGCTGCATGGCGCCCTGATAGGCCTGAATACCGGCAAATTTCAGGTTATCGCCCGCGTCAATCAGCTTGGCTATATTCACCACGTCCTGGCTGGTGGTTACGCCACAGCGCCCGGCGCCAACGTCAATTTCAACCAGACATTCCAGTTCGGTTCCATGTCTGGCAGCCGCCGCCTGCAGGTCGGCGACATTGTCCGGATCATCGACACAGACCAGAATGCGCGCGCCCAATTTTGGCATCCGTGCCAGACGGTCAATTTTTGCGGGGTCACGCACTTGGTTGGACACCATCACGTCTTTGATGCCACCGCGCACGAACACCTCGGCCTCGGATACTTTTTGACAGCACACGCCCACGGCGCGGCCCATGTCTTGCTGCAGCTTCAGCACATCGACAGATTTATGCATCTTGCCATGGGCGCGGTGACGCACCCCCATATCAGCGCAGATATCACCCATCTTTTTGATGTTACGCTCAAGCGCGTCCAGATCCAGCACCAGACAGGGTGTCTGAATGTCGGCCTCTGCCATGCCGGGTTTTGCCGGGATGTCATAGCCGACCTCAAAATCGTTCAGGTTGGTTGGGGCATTCATGATGTTTCTCCGTTCATCCAGGGCAGCACGTCCAGATCGACATTGCCGCCGGTTATGATCACACCTACGCGTTTGCCCGCGAAGGTTTCTTTGTTTTTCAATATGGCCGCCAGCGGCACGGCGCTGCTGGGTTCTACGACTAATTTCATCCGCTTCCAGATAAGCCGCATGGCGTCGATAATTTCTTGCTCGGACACCGTCAGAATATCGGTGACATGGGTGGACACAAAATGCCAGGTAAGTTGCTTTAGCGGCACCTTTAGCCCGTCGGCCACCGTTACCGGTGCATCGTCAGCAATGATATGTCCGGCGCGAAAACTGCGCGCCGCGTCATCGGCCTGATCTGGTTCGGCGGCGTATATTTTCACATTCGGGGCCTGATTGGACAGCGTCAGGCAGGTGCCTGAAATCATACCGCCACCGCCGATGGGGGCGATCACGGTATCCAGGTTTTCAACCTGCTCGATCAGTTCGGCCGAACAGCTGCCCTGCCCCGCAATCACCCGCGGATCGTTATAGGGGTGCACGAAATCTGCGCCGGTTTTTGCGTGAACCTTGGCGAACACCTGTTCACGGCTGCTGGTGGATGGCTCACATTCGGTGATGATCCCACCGTACCCCAGCACCGCATCTTTTTTGGCCTGCGGTGCCGTGTGCGGCATCACCACATGACACGGTATGCCGCGCCGGCCTGCGGCGTAAGACAGCGACAGCGCGTGATTGCCAGAACTATGGGTTGCCACGCCTTTTCCAGCCATCGCGTTAGACAGGCCAAACACCGCGTTACAGGCACCGCGCACCTTAAAGGCCCCGGCTTTTTGCAGGTTTTCACATTTGAAAAACAGCTTGGCCCCGGTCAGGTTGTTCAGAAAACGCGAGGTCAGAACCGGGGTGTGATGGATATACGGTTTGATCCGCGCCTGGGCTGCCAGCATGTCGTCATATGTGGGAATATACATCAAAGGCTCCTTGGCTAGGCGGTGGTGCGATAATAGTTTTGCGCCGCAGCGACGCCTGAGCCAAGCGTAACATCCAGGCCCAAATCCGCCATACACATTTCAACTGTCGCCAGCCCCGATAGCGCCATAACGTCAGTCAATGATCCCAGATGGCCAATGCGAAACACCTTACCGGCAACATCCCCCAACCCGACACCAAAGGCGACGCCGTATTTGTCGGCAGCGTGGGTGACGATGCGGGTGGCGTCAAACCCGTCTGGGGTTTTGATGGCGCTGACGGTGTCGGAATATAGCTCGGGTGAGTGGGCGCACAGCTTTAACCCCCAGGCAGCGACCGCACGACGAATGCCTTCGGCCAGCCGGTGATGCCGGGCAAAGACGTTTTCCAGCCCCTCATCCAACAGCATTTGGGTGGACAGTTTCAGCCCGTTCAGCAGGCCCACAGGCGGGGTATAGGGATAGGCATTGGCGGCGTAGCCCTTGGCCATGTCACGAATGTCAAAGAACGTTCGTGGCAGGGTGGCGGTTTCAAGTGCTGCCATCGCTTTGGTGCTGAAACCAACAATCGCCAGACCTGCGGGCAACATAAACCCCTTTTGCGAGCCAGTAATGGCGATGTCTACGCCCCATTCTTCCATGCGAAAATCCATCGACGCGATGGAACTAACCCCGTCAACATACAGCAGCGCCGGGTGTTTTGCTGTGTCCATCGCGGCGCGAACACCTGCGATGTCGGAAATCACCCCGGTGGCGGTTTCGTTATGTGTGGCCAGCACGGCCTTAATTTTATGGGCTTTGTCGGCGGTCAGAATTTCGCGATATTGATCCAATGGGATACCTGCCCCCCAAGGCACATCGACCACCTGAACATCCAGCCCGTGACGTTGGCACATATCGATCCAGCGGTGGCTGAACATGCCGTTACGCGCCACCAGAACCCTATCCCCCGCCGACAGCGTATTTGTGAGCGCCGCTTCCCAGCCGCCTGTGCCGGTGGACGGGAAAATGAACACACTACCGGTGTCGCATTTCAAGATCTGTTTCACCCCCGCCAGTGCCGGGTGCAATATGTCGGCGAACTGCGATGATCGGTGATCAAGTGTCGGCATATACACTGCTTTGCGGATTTCCTCGGGCATGTTGGTTGGGCCAGGGATGAAGACGGGGTTTTGAAAGCTCATGGCGCGGTGCCTTTCTGGGTTGCCTTAGACGTTAGAAGCAGACTGCCCGCTGCACAATTTTTTCGGGAAAGTAATATAGGGCGCTTGTTTTGCATGAAACATGCATGTTTTCAGGAGCTTACATTTTTCTGTTGGGCGGAAAATGATTCTGTTATAATGATTTGGAAGGAAACAGGACACACCAGATGCCAGACACCAAACGCCAACGCGGCCGCCCCAAAAGTTTTGATGGCAAAGCCGCCGAGAAAAATGTGATCCAGTCGCTTGCGGGGGCTTTGGATGTTCTGGATGCACTGGCCGCAGCGGACGGGCTGACCCTTAGCGAATTGGCGGTCAAGCTTTCGCGCTCCCCTTCGACGATTTACCGGATCCTGAATACCTTCGCGCAGCGTTCGATTGTGGAAATTGAACCAAGCCAGCAAACTTGGCATGTGGGCCCGGCAGCGTTTCGCCTTGGCTCGGCTTTTTTGCGTCGGAGCAATATTTTAGAGCGGGCACGCCCGGTGATGCGCCTGCTGATGGAACAGATCGGTGAAACCGCCAATCTGGGGATCGAAAAATCCGACATGGTGCTGTTCATAAGCCAGGTGGAAGCACGCCAAACCATCCGGGCGTTTTTTCCGCCGGGTATGCAATCCCCGATGCATGCGTCCGGAATTGGCAAGGCCCTGCTATCGCTTTATTCACAGGAACGCCTGAAGCGGCTGCATAAACAGCAAAAATTAGAGCGGTTCACGCCGTTTACAATTACCGACCCCCAGGCCCTGATGCAGGATCTGGAACAAATTCGTGCCAATGGCTATGCCCTGGACAATGAAGAACGAGAGGTCGGCATGCGCTGTATCGCGGCCCCGATTGTCGACAGTTTCGGCGAAGCGGTGGCCGGCATATCCGTGTCCGGGCCAACCCACAGGATGACACCGGATCGGTTTGCCAGCATAGGAGCCCAGGTTCGCCAAGCAAGCGATACCCTGTCGCGCGATCTGGGTGCAGGCCTATAATTTCAGCCCAATTGCCTGTCCAAGCATGGGCACGTACACTGGCCGAAATGAAAGGAACAATGTGATCCGCCGCGTCGTATTCACCATGCTTATAGTTGCAACTATTGCCCTTGCGGGCGGTGTCGCCGGTTGGCTTGCCTATCGCAACACCATTGCACAAACCGGCGAACAGGCCGAGGCTGGCCTGGCCCAGGCCACCAGCCTGCTGCTGGCGCAATTGGACAAATATCAACCGATGCCCGCCATTCTGGCCGCCCGTCCTGACATCGCAGCAATTTTGACTGGGTCAAATGCTGCCGCGGCACTTGCCAATAATCGTCTGCTTCAACAAATCGCAGACACCGCAGGTGCGCTGGATATTTTTGTATTGGACGCAACCGGCACGGTTGTTGCCAGCTCAAACTGGGACTTGCCGCGCAGTTTTATCGGCCGGAACCTGGCGTTTCGCCCGTATTATCAGCGCGCCATCCGGGGCGGGCTGGGCTATTTCCATGCGGTCGGGGTAACGTCTGGTCAGCGGGGTTTTTTCTTTGCCCATCCGGTGCGCAATAGCGCGGATGTTATCATCGGGGTGGTGGCGGTAAAGATTGATCTTGAGGCGGTAGAAACCGTCTGGCGTGGCGACAAGAATGTTGTGTTCTTTACCGACGAAAATGACGTCATATTTTTGGCCAACAGAAACTGGCTGATGTTCCATGTGCTCAATGACACCGTAACGCTTGGCGACGTCAAAGATACAGAGCAGCGCTATTTCAATGCCACCTTGCAAAATTTTCCACAGCGAAAATCTTCGCAACTTTTCGGGCAAACAATTTGGCGCAGCATCGCGTCGCACAACATTCCACCGGCCGTATTATCGCTGACACAACCAGTGCCACGCATTGGCATGCAGGGTCATATTCTTGTGGATCTGCGCGACGCTGAAATTCTGGCCCTCATATGGGGCGCATTGGCGGCCATCGCTGTGTCAGCATTTTGGTTGGTTGTGCTGATTTTCTGGCAGCGCCGGGCCGCGCTTATTCGTCAACTATCCATCGAAGAAAAAGCCAACGCCAGGCTTGAACAACGGGTGATAGAGCGCACGGCTTTGCTAAGTGCGCAAATCCGCGAACGCGAAATGGCCGAAACCGCCCTGCGCCGCACCCAGGTCGAACTGGTGCAGGCAGGCAAATTATCGGCATTGGGCGAAATGTCGGCCGGTATCAGCCATGAACTGAACCAACCGCTTGCCGCCATTCAATCATACGCGGAAAATGCTGTGGTTTTTTTGGAGCGTGAAAATTCCGCGGCGGTTGGGAAAAATCTGACCCAGATATCAAAATTGTCTGAACGAATTGGACGGATCATTAAAAACCTGCGGGCATTTGCCCGCAAAGAAGGTGAGCCGGCAATCCCAGTTGATGTTGTTGAAATTATTAATGATGCCATTGATTTGGTTGGCACTAAAATTGCGGCGCAAAAGGCAATACTGGACTGGAATTCCCAACACCCGCCCGTCATTGTCAGCGGCGGGAAAGTGCGTTTGCAACAGGTTGTTGTGAACCTGCTGTCAAATGCTGCCGATGCCATGGTTGACCAGCCGGGCAGACGCCACATTGGCATTGCCATACAAAAGGTAGATGCAAGGGTGCTGTTGGAAATTAGCGACACCGGCCCGGGGCTGGTTGATGCGGACCGGATATTTGACCCGTTTTACACCACCAAAACTGTCGGTGAAGGGCTGGGGCTGGGGTTGTCAATTTCCTATGGGATTGTCCAAAGTTTTGGCGGCGAAATTCGTGGCGCAAACCGATCGGGTGGCGGTGCGGTTATGACGGTTGAATTGGCGGCTGCTGAATGAAATTTTCACCAAACACCGCGCCGGTATTATTGGTGGATGATGACAGGGACGTGCGTGACGCGCTGGGCCAGTCATTGGAATTGGCGGGCTACACCGTGACCTTGGCTGCGTCCTATATTGTGGCAGTTGATCACATAACGCCGGGCTTTACCGGTGTTGTTGTCAGCGATATCCGCATGCCGGGCAAGGATGGATTTGATCTGCTTGATCGGTGCAAAAAGGTTGATAAGGATTTGCCGGTTATCTTTCTGACTGGCGAAGGTGATATCGCGATGGCGGTTGAGGCGATCTTTGCCGGAGCCTACGATTTTCTGGAAAAGCCATGTTCGCCCAAACGCCTATTGGCGTCGGTTGGTCGCGCTGCGGAAAAGCGGCATTTGGTTCTGCAAAATCGCCGGCTGGAAGTGGAACGAAATGCGGTGGCAAAGGCAAAAACATTGGCCCCGCAATCGGGGCTTACGGCGCAGATGGAAATGGTTGAAATGCTGCTGATTGAAGACGCGCTAAGGAACCATAACGGTAAGGTGGTAGAGGTGGCGCAAGCGCTGGGGCTACCAAAGAAAACGCTGTATGATAAGCTTGCCCGGCACAGATTGAATGCCGCAGATTTTCGTAAAAATTAGATTCGAATCGACTGCATTCACGTCTGTTTGCTGTTTCGGTTTGTGCGAAATTTCGCACAAACCGGCCATTCAATAAATGCCCTGACGCCATCAAGTAATTGTTTTCCAACCATTTTGCGATATCTGTTTGGTATTAACATTTGGTGTAAAGTCATTTTGAACCGACACAGTACCATGGCGCCAGCTTCTATAAAGAAGTCCACGCATCAAGGGAGAAAATCATGCGTTATATGATAAGCGCCGCACTGGCGGCAGCCGTCACATTTTCAGCCGGAGCCGCTATTGCAAGCTGCGAAGCCGGTGAAGTCGTCATAAAGTTCGCCCATGTTACAAACACTGACAAGCACCCAAAGGGCATAGCCGCATCGTTGCTTGAGGTTCGGGTTAATGAAGAAATGAACGGCAAAGCCTGCATGGAAGTGTTCCCAAATTCGACACTTTATGACGACAACAAAGTTCTGGAAGCCATGTTGCAGGGTGATGTGCAGCTGGCAGCGCCTTCGCTGTCAAAATTCGAAAAATTCACCAAGCAGTTCAGAATTTTTGATCTGCCGTTCATGTTCAAAAACATTGACGCGGTGAACGAATTTCAACTGTCCGAAACCGGTCAGGCGATGAAAGACAGCATGCAAAACCGCGGCCTGCAGGGCCTGGCGTTCTGGCATAACGGCATGAAGCAAATGTCTGCAAACGTGCCACTGGTCAGCCCAACTGATGCCAACGGTCTAAAATTCCGGGTTCAGGCGTCTGATGTTCTGGTCGCCCAGATGGAAGCCATCGGTGGCAGCCCGCAGAAAATGGCATTCTCAGAAGTGTACGGCGCGTTGCAGCAGGGTGTTGTGGATGGTCAGGAAAATACCTGGTCAAATATCTATGGCAAAAAATTCTTTGAAGTTCAGGATGGTACAACCGAAACCAACCACGGCATCATCGACTATTTGCTGGTGACCAATGTTGATTGGCTGGAAGGTCTTGACGCTGATGTGCGTGATCAGTTCCTGCAGATCGTTGCCGAAGTAACTGAGCTGCGCAACGGTGAAAGCACCCGCATCAACGCCGAAGCCAAGGCGTCAGTTGTTGCCGCTGGCGGTGTTGTGCGCGAATTGACAGCTGATCAGCGCGACGACTGGGTCGCGGTGATGAAGCCGGTTTGGACCCAGTTTGAAGGCGACGTTGGCATCGATAATATTGCCGCGGCGCAAGACATCAATATGCACAACTAGCGCCAAGCGCAGATAAGAAAATATACGCGGCCGGATGCTGGCCGCGTATACGCCAATACACTGGGATATAGGGGGGGACAAAACCATGGAAACCGGTAAAAGTTTTTTTGATACACTCGAAGAGTCCATTATCGTGGCTCTTTTGGGGGGCATGACCCTTCTCACATTTGCCAATGTGGTGGCACGCTACGGATTTAACGACAATATCCTTTGGGCGCTTGAACTTACGGTGTTTATGTTCGCCTGGATGGTGTTGCTGGGCGTTTCCTATTGCGTGAAAATTGGCGCGCATTTGGGGGTCGATGCGGTCACCAATATTGTGCCCCGCCCGATCAAGAAATTTATGGCTCTTATCGCAGTGGCGGCCTGCATCATTTTCACCTTTCTGCTGCTTAAGGGGGCATGGGATTACTGGGCAAACTTTGCCAACCTTCCTGGCACCGACGGGCGCTGGTTTCCGTTAGGCTTTGAAGACAAATACCGCGGCAAAGGCTGGTACGAAGTCGAAAGCGTCGTCATGCCAGAGGTGTTGCAATGGATGGCGGACATTTTCAATGAGGGGGAAAGATACGAAAAAATTCCCCGCTTGATACCCTACGCCGTCATGCCCCTGTCCATGGCGCTGTTGCTGTTTCGTTTTATCCAAGCGGCCTGGGCACTTTGGACTGACAAAATCGATTCTCTGATCGTCAGCCACGAGGCCGAAGACGACGTCGAAGAAGCCGGTAAATTAGTCAAAGCCGCCGCCGAGAAATTTGATCGGGAGATGTCCAAATGACTGTCGCACTTCTGTTTGCAATGATCGTCACGCTTATGATGATCGGCGTTCCTATTGCTGTGGCGCTTGGCCTAAGCTCAACGCTGTTTTTACTGTTTTTCTCAGATGCATCCCTTGCATCAGTAGCACAAACCCTGTTCTCGGCGTTTGAAGGTCATTTCACCCTGCTGGCGATCCCGTTTTTCATTCTGGCATCCAGCTTTATGTCAACCGGCGGCGTCGCCAAGCGCATCATCCGGTTTTCGGTGGCCTGCGTCGGGCATTTTCCCGGCGGCCTGGCCATTGCCGGGGTGTTTGCCTGCATGATGTTTGCCGCGCTTTCCGGCTCATCCCCGGCTACCGTCGTGGCCGTTGGCTCTATTGTCATCACGGCAATGCGCGAAGAGGGTTATACTAAAGACTTTGCCGCTGGCGTCATATGCACTGCTGGCACCCTGGGCATTCTGATCCCGCCATCGATCGTCATGGTGGTGTATGCTGCTGCCACAGATGTTTCTGTCGGCAGAATGTTCCTGGCCGGTGTCATCCCCGGCTTGCTTGCCGGGTCCATGCTCATGACAGCGATCTACATTACCGCAAGGGTCAAAAAACTGCCAAAGGGCGAATGGAAAGGCTGGGCTGAAATTTTATCCTCGGGCCGCGAAGCCGGTTGGGGGCTGTTTCTGATGGTGATCATCATGGTGGGAATCTACGGCATCCCCGGGGTGACCGGTGCCATATTCACGCCCACAGAGGCGGCTGCGGTGGCATCCGTCTATGCCTTTCTTATTGCTTCATTTGTCTACCGCGACATGGGGCCACTGGCCGCACGCGACGGACGTGGCCGAATTTCGCTGCTGCGCAAACCAGTGGCGATCCTGTCGGCATTCTGGCACGAAGACACCCGCAGAACCCTGTTTGACGCGGGCAAGTTGACGATTACGCTGATGTTCATCATCGCCAATGCGCTGATCTTAAAGCACGTCTTGACCGAGCAGCAGATACCCCAGCAAATTGCCGGATCAATGTTGAACGCAGGCTTTAGTGCGGTTGTATTTTTGATTGTGGTCAACGTGATCCTGCTAATCGGCGGTCAGTTCATGGAACCATCAGGCCTGATCGTTATTGTCGCGCCGCTGGTGTTTCCCGTCGCGATAGAGCTGGGCATCGACCCAATTCACCTGGGCATCATCATGGTGGTGAATATGGAAATCGGGATGATAACGCCGCCCGTCGGGCTAAACCTGTTTGTCACATCCGGGGTTGCGGGCATGCCAATGATGCGCGTTGTGCGCGCCGCCCTCCCATGGCTGGGCATTCTGTTCATTTTCCTGATCATGGTGACCTATATCCCGTTCATATCAACCGCATTGCCAAACGCAGTGATGGGGCCAGAGCTTATTTTGAAGTAACGGAATTTTGGACAGCCAAACCCGGCCCAGTTTTGCGCACAATTTGGGCAATATGCGCTAGCTGGTCTGATAGGGGGTTGGTCTTTCGCCATATCATGCCGATGGTTCTGGTCGGAGGCGGCGCAGGCAGTGCGGCAACCGACACCTTTGCCGAACCGGTTTCAATCTGCACGGCCATTTCCGGGATAAGGGTCACCCCAATGCCGACCCCGACCATCTGCACCAATGTGGTAAGTGAGCTGCCTTCCATCAGGTCACGAGGGGCGCGTGAAGACATGTTGCAAAAAGACAGTGCCTGATCGCGAAAACAGTGGCCTTCCTCCAGCAACAGCAGGCGCATTTCGCGCAGCATGTTTGTGTCTGGAACCGGTTTATTGGCATCTTGAGCCGGGCGGACCAGCAGGAATTCTTCGTCAAACAGAACCTCTTCATGCAAGGAGGGTTCAGATACAGGCAAGGCGACGATTGCGGTATCTAGGCTACCCTCTAACAGGTCTTGGATCAATTTTTGCGTAACGGTTTCGCGTGGATGCAGATCCAAGCCGGGGTAATGCTGATTTAGTTTCCGAATAAACTGAGGCAAAAAATATGGTGCCACAGTTGGGATCACACCAAAGCGCAACCGCCCTAGCAGTGGGCTGTGGGATGCGCGGGCAAGGTCGGCCAGTTCATCCACCGAGCGTAAGATATCCCGGGCACGCTGCGCAAATTCTTCGCCCAGTTTGGTCAGGCGGATATGTTTGCCCCCCCTCTCTACCAGTGGGGCATCCAGTAATTCCTCCAGGTCTTTCACCTGGACAGAAAGTGCTGGTTGCGAAATTGAACAATCATCGGCAGCGCGGCCAAAATGGCAATGCCGGGCCAGTGATTCAAAATATCTGATATGTTTCAGGGTGATGTTAGTCATTTAAAATAATTATCACCGTCATTAGAAAATGCAAATTTAACTTATCAAATAATTCACATACAACTTGGCCCAATTCCATCAACAAAGCCACGAATCGGAGATCAACATGGACGGAAATGAAATGAATGCTGCCGGCAAATGCCCAGTGATGCATGGCGGAAATACCGCAACAGGCACGTCGGTCATGGATTGGTGGCCCAATGCGCTTAACCTGGATATTCTGCACCAGCATGACAGCAAAACAAACCCGCTGGGGGCTGATTTTAATTACCGTGAAGAGCTGAAAACCCTTGATGTTGACGCCCTTAAGAAAGACATGCACGCCCTGATGACTGACAGCCAGGACTGGTGGCCAGCCGATTGGGGCAACTATGTTGGCCTGATGGTGCGCATGGCCTGGCATTCGGCTGGCTCGTACCGTTTGGCTGATGGCCGCGGTGGCGCTGGTGCCGGTAACATGCGGTTTGCGCCGCTGAATTCCTGGCCTGATAATGTCAGCCTGGACAAAGCCCGCCGCCTGCTATGGCCGATCAAAAAGAAATACGGCAATAAACTAAGCTGGGCCGATCTGATCATTCTGGCAGGCACGGTTGCCTATGACAGCGCGGGCCTGAAGACGTTTGGCTTTGCCTTTGGCCGCGAAGATATCTGGCACCCTGAGCAAGACACATACTGGGGCGCTGAAAAAGAATGGCTGGCCGACAGTGACGGGCGTTACGGCGATCTGGAAAACCCGGCAACCATGGAAAACCCATTGGCCGCAGTGCAGATGGGCCTGATCTACGTCAACCCAGAGGGGGTGAACGGCAAACCTGACCCGCTGAAAACCGCGCTGCATGTGCGTGAAACATTCGCCCGTATGGCCATGAATGACGAAGAAACCGCGGCCCTTACGGCTGGTGGCCACACCGTCGGCAAAGCCCACGGCAATGGTGATGCCAGCCTGGTGGGCCCGGAACCCGAGGCGGCTGGCATTGAACAGCAGGGCTTTGGTTGGAGCAACCCTAACGGCAAAGGTGTCGGCCGAGACACCGTCAGCAGCGGCATCGAAGGCGCCTGGACAACCCACCCAACACAGTGGGACATGGGATTTTTTGATCTGCTGTTCGGCTATGAGTGGGAACAAAAGAAAAGCCCCGCCGGTGCCTGGCAATGGGAACCGATCAACATCAAAGACGAAGACCGGCCCGTGGACGTGGAAGACCCGTCAATCCGTCTTAGCCCGATGATGACAGACGCCGATATGGCGATGAAAATGGACCCGATCTATCGCGGTATTTGCGGAAAATTCATCGCCGACCCCGCGTATTTTGCCGATACGTTTGCGCGCGCCTGGTTCAAACTGACCCACCGCGATATGGGCCCTAATGTACGTTACATGGGCCCGGATGCGCCAAAGGAAGATCTGATCTGGCAAGATCCGATCCCTGCCGGAAACAGCGGCTACGACGTGGCGGCGGTTAAGGCGGCCATCGCGGCAAGTGGGCTCTCGCTAAACGAAATGGTATCCACAGCATGGGACAGTGCCCGCACCTATCGGGGCTCTGACATGCGCGGTGGCGCCAATGGTGCGCGCATTCGCCTGGCGCCGCAAAAAGATTGGGCCGGTAACGAACCAACTCGCCTGGCCAAGGTGCTTGCGGTGCTGGAAGGCATTGCAGCCGGCACAGGTGCCAGCCTTGCCGATGTCATCGTACTGGCTGGTAACAGCGGCGTTGAGCAGGCAGCCAAAGCAGCCGGTTTTGACGTAACTGTACCGTTTTCGGCCGGTCGCGGTGACGCCAGTGACGCGATGACAGATGCTGCATCTTTTGACGTGCTGGAACCACTTGCCGATGGTTTTCGCAACTGGCTGAAACAGGACTATGTGGTCAGCCCCGAGGAACTGATGCTGGATCGCGCGCAGCTTATGGGCCTAAGCGCCCATGAAATGACGGTTCTGGTGGGTGGCATGCGTGTTATGGGCACCAACCATGGGGCCACTGCCCACGGCGTGTTCACCGATCGCGCAGGTTCGCTGACAGCGGATTTCTTTATCAATCTGACCGATATGGCCAATTCCTGGCACCCGGTGGATGGTGGAACATATGAAATCCGCGACCGCAAATCGGGCGCTGTGAAATGGACAGCAACGCGCATGGATCTGGTGTTTGGATCCAATTCAGTTCTGCGCTCCTACGCCGAGGTCTATGCCCAAGACGACAACGCCGAAAAATTCGTTGCCGACTTTGTGTCTGCCTGGGTAAAAGTCATGGATGCAGATCGGTTTGATCTGGCCTAAAAACCGGCCACTCCGCACTGTCAGCCTTGGCAGTGCGGGGGCCATTTCAGCGCTGAAAGTTCTGTTAATGCCGGGAAAATGAAAATTTCCTGCCCGTTGCATATCCAGCCCCAGCTTTTTCAATTTTCAAAAATTTAACCCATTTGCCATACCGCCCAGCGTGGAAGCGAAGACTTCTAAGCAAGCAACCGGCTGGTAAGCCAGCAAACTTGCTGAATACAGCCATGTAAATAACAGCAAATGCTGTGGCGGAGGAGGTGGGATTCGAACCCACGGTAGACTTTCACCTACGTCGGTTTTCAAGACCGGTGCATTCGACCACTCTGCCACTCCTCCGACAAGCGGGAGACTTAGCCGCGATTTTTCGATTCTGAAAGCAAAGAATTTAGGGCCGTTTTTTGCCTAATCCCAACGCACACCTTTTCATGCAGCGGTTGTGCAGGTAGAGTGCAGCCACGATCAGGCATTCAGCCTGGCGATCGGGCAACTATGGCGGCAACAACCGCACAGAACAAAGGGTATGGGATGGCAAGCGCACGCAAGGGGCAGCTGGCTCTGGTACTGGCAGGAATTACATTACTTAGTGCCTGCGAAGAGGGCCAACAAATCAATTTGTTTGGCGGCGGGGCATCCGGGGATAGCGGAGCTGGCGTGATTTCGGGCGAAGCCGGTGTTGCGGTAGAGCATGATGTTGAATCGCCCGAGGTTTTTTCACAAACTGACACTGGCCTTTGGGATGGCCGCCCGTCACTGGGGGGTGTCTGGATCGCACATTCCGACGTTATAGAGCCGGAAAGGGTGATGATCCGGAACCAAGAAAACGGCAAATTCATCATCGGTGCTTTGTTTCGTCGCGAGCGTGAAAACCCCGGCCCCCGGTTTCAGGTGTCGTCCGATGCGGCGGCCGAATTGGGTATGCTGGCAGGGGCCCCAAGTAATTTAAGCGTTGTTGCGCTGCGCCGGGTGGACGTTCCCGTCGTCACCGACACCCCGGTTTTTGCTGATACGCCAGAAATCGACATTGCCACAGTTGAAACTATCGCACCTGCGCAAAATGTCACTGAGGCTACGATTGATCCGGTGGCGGCATTGGCTGCCTCGGCGATTGAGGCCGCAACAGCTGGCACCCCAGCAGCCTCGCTTCCCGACCCGGCCAACGCCGCCGAAACGGCCCTTGCGGCAACGGCACCTTTGGCGGCCCCCGCAGCTGCTGCCCCCGCGCCTGTTGTCGTGGCGACAACTGCGCCGCTTTCTGCATTGGCCAAACCCTTTGTTCAGATCGGGATTTTCAGCATAGAGGCCAACGCCAACGATACGTCGGACCTGCTGCGGTCATCCGGTATTATCCCAACCATCAAAAGCTCATCTTCCAACGGAAAATCCTATTGGCGGGTCGTTGTTGGCCCCATTGGAAATTCGGCGGACAGGGCCGCGGTTATTTCCAAAGTTAAAGGGTTGGGCTTCCCCGATGCCTACGCCGTAACAAACTAGCCAAGGAGCCCCAGCACTATGCATAGGATTATGTTTCGTTTCGTAGCAATTCTTGTGGCGCTGGTCGCGTGCACAGCGCCTGCGGTTTCTGGTTATGACACACTGGCGCGCGCCGCCTATGTGGTTGATCTGACCACAGGAACTGTGTTGCTTGAAAAACAAGCCGATGTTCCGCTGCCGCCTGCTTCCATGTCAAAGCTGATGACGTTGAACATGCTGTTTGAAGCCCTGCAGGACGGGCGTATCACACTGGAAACCCAGTTTGGTGTATCCAGCCGGGCCCGGGCAATGGGGGGCTCAAGCATGTTCCTGAACGAAAATGACCGCCCCACCGTAGAACAGCTGATCCAGGGTATTGTTGTGCTTTCAGGCAATGACGCCTGTGTGGTCGTCGCCGAGGGGCTTGCGGGCAGCGAAGACGCTTTTGCCCGTCTGATGAATGACCGCGCCAAAGACCTGGGCATGGGTAATTCAACCTTTGCCAATGCCAGCGGTTGGCCGAACCCCAATCAACGCATGAGCATGCATGATCTGGGGGTACTTGCCTCTCGTTTGATCACAACATTTCCCGAATATTATGGTTACTTCGGCCAGAAAGAGTTTGCCTATGACGGGCGCACGCCGGACAACCGCTTTAACCGCAATCCGCTGTTGAAGCTGGGCATTGGCGCAGATGGCCTGAAAACCGGGCACACCAACGAAGCAGGTTACGGCCTTGCCGGGTCAGCAACCCAGGGCACACGGCGTATTGTATTTGTTATCACCGGGCTAAATTCTGAAAAGGAACGCGCTGAAGAAGCCGAACGTGTGGTGAACTGGGCGTTTCGCCAGTTTGTCGAAAAACCTGTGATCAAAAGCGGTGCAGAGGTCGCGCGCGCCAAGGTTTGGATGGGCGACCATGACGAAATTGGCCTGGTCACAATTGATGATGTGTCATTGCTGCTGCCCGCCCTTGAACGTAATGCCCTAAATGGTGAAATTGTCTATCGCGGCCCGATTGAAGCCCCGATCTCCAAAGGTCAGCAGGTCGCTGAACTGGTGATAACGCTTAAGGAATTGCCCGACGCCCACATACCGCTCTATTCCGACCGGGATGTGGCGCGGGGCGGCTTTCTTCCCAGGTTACGCACCGCTATCAATGTTCTTTATCGCCGGTACGCCGGGGGGGCTCAGGACCTTTATTGATGGCTGCCGGACTTTTTATTACCTTTGAAGGCATCGATGGCTCTGGCAAGTCCACCCAGGCCAAACTGCTGGCCGAACGGCTTATGCAGGCTGGCTTTGATGTGGTTCATACCCGCGAACCCGGCGGTTCAACCGGGGCGGAACAAATTCGCTCGCTTGTGCTTGAGGGTGAGCCAGACCGCTGGTCGCCTGAAACCGAAATTTTGCTGTTTACCGCGGCGCGGCGCGATCACCTTGAAAAGACCATTCAACCGGCTTTGGCGGCTGGAAAAGTTGTGATCTGCGACCGATTTGCTGATTCCACCCGGCTGTATCAGGGCATCAGCCGGGGTGCGTTGCGCGGCGTTGTTGACCAGTTGCACAGCCTGATGATCGGCCGTGAACCCGACCTGACATTTATCATTGATATGGATCCGGCCACAGGGCTTGCGCGGGCGCTGTCACGCCAAACCAGTGAAGAACGGTTTGAAGGTTTCGGCCTTGAAATGCAGGAAAAAATGCGCGCCGGATTTTTGGCCTTGGCAATTGAATTTGCCGACCGATGCGTCGTTGTGAACGGCGACCGTGACATGAACGCCGTCGCACATGAGGTTAAGACACTGGCGCTGGCGCGGCTGGCCCCGCTGGCATGACTGACGCTGAAACCCTTCCAGAATTTGACCGGGTAGAAGGTGCGCCCCACCCGCGCCAGACCGGTGCGCTCATTGGCCAGAACAGCGCCGAAGCGGCATTTCTGGATGCATTTAACAGCGCGCGCTTACACCATGGTTGGCTGATCTCCGGGCCGCGTGGCATTGGCAAGGCGACACTGGCCTGGCGTATTGCCCGGTTCCTGATGGCCACCCCGTCAGCCGATACCAGCGGCATGTTTGGTGACGCCCTGCCAGCACCTGACACGCTGGACATAGCGCCGGATCATCCGGTCAATGCCCGCATCATGGCACTGTCTGAACCGGCGCTGTTTTTACTGCGCCCGATCTGGGACCAGGACAAAAAGCGTTTCAAATCAGGTATAACCGTTGATGAGGTCCGCAAGCTAAAGGGCTTTTTCAACCTGTCAGCCACGGATGGCGGCCGGCGCGTGGTTATTATAGACTGCGCCGAAGACATGAACACCAGCGCTGCCAATGCGCTGCTAAAACTGCTGGAAGAGCCCCCTGAAGATGCCGTATTATTGCTTATCAGCCACCAACCCAGCCGCCTACTGCCCACCATCCGCAGCCGGTGCCGGGAATTACGCTGTGAGCTTTTGTCAGCAGATGCAATGGCCACAGCCATGAGTGCTGCAGGCTCTGAGCCCAGCGACACCGCCGCCCTGACGGAATTGGCCACCGGGTCAGTGGGCGAAGCTGTGCGATTGACCAACCTTGAAGGCATGCAAACCTACGCCAGAATTATTGACCTGTTCACCGGCCTGCCCCGGCTGGACCGCCCCAAGGCCCTGAAACTTGCCGAAAGCGCCGTTGGCAAAGGCAAACAGGCGCATTTTGATCTGCTGTTGCGGCTGTTGGATCTGTTTTTGATCCGCACGGCGCGCACCGGGGTGTCGGGTCCGCCGCTGGTGCAGGCAGCACCGGGTGAAACTGAGCTGCTGAAACGGCTTTCCCCGGATGCGGATGCGGGCCGGGTCTGGGCCGAACTTCAACAAACCCTTAGCGCACGCGCGCGCCATGGGCAGGCCGTCAACCTTGACCCTGCCGCTCTCATACTTGATATGGTTTTTAAGATAAACGATACGGCGGCAAAACTGGCCGCCCGCTAGGGGCAAGATGCCGGACATCATCGAAATTACCGACAGCCACTGCCACCTGGATTTTCCAGAGCTATCCGTTGAATTGCCCCAGGTTATTGGGCGGGCTCAGGACGCTGGCGTCACCCGCATCGTCAGCATCTGCACCAAGCTGCGCGAAGAACCCCAGGTGCGCGCCATTGCAGATGAATATGCACCGGTATTTTACGCCGCAGGCACCCACCCGATGCATGCGGCAAACGAACCCTTGGTCGCGGTCAGCGATCTGGTGGCGCTGGCAGACCACCCAAAATTTGTTGGTATCGGTGAAACCGGACTAGACTATCACTATACCGCCGACAGCAAAGATATTCAGATCGAAAGCCTGCGCATTCACATAGAAGCGGCGCGCCAAACCGGGCTGCCGCTGATCATCCATGCCCGCGCCGCCGATGATGACATGGCCCGAATTTTGTCCGATGAACACCGCGCCGGGGCCTACGCTTGCGTCATGCATTGCTTTTCATCCAGCCGTGAACTGGGGCAAGCGGCGCTTGATCTAGGGTTTTATCTGTCCATGTCAGGGATCACCGCGTTTCCCAAATCAGGCGATCTGCGCGCAATTTTTAAAGACGCGCCCATTGATCGTATATTGCTGGAAACCGACGCGCCCTATCTGGCGCCACCGCCGCACCGGGGCAAACGCAATGAACCGGCATTTACCGCCCATACCGCCGCCAAAGCAGCCGAAACATTTGAAATGGAATACAAAGACTTTGCCGCGCAAACCCAGGCTAATTTCAACCGGCTGTTTGCAAAAGCTGCCGCCTGGCAGCCCGCCTGATGGCCCGCCTGACATTCACCATCCTTGGCTGCGGCTCATCGGGCGGGGTGCCGCGTTTGGGCGGAAACTGGGGCGCGTGCGATCCTGATAACCCGAAAAATAACCGCCGCCGCTGCTCAATGCTGGTGGAAAAGCACGACACCGGTGGCACCACGCGTGTGCTGATCGACACCTCACCCGACATGCGCGCCCAATTGCTGGATGCCGGAATTGGCATGCTGGATGGCGTTGTCTTCACCCATTCCCATGCTGACCATGTGCACGGTATTGATGACCTGCGAATGATCGTTTTCAACACCAAGCAGCGCTTGGCTGTCTGGGCCGACAGCCCGACCCAAAATGCGCTGACATGCCGGTTTAGCTATGCATTTGTGCAGCCCGATGGATCACCCTATCCGCCGATACTGGATCTGCACACCATTGACGGCAACATCACTATAGATGGCGCTGGTGGCGCGATCACCCTGACCCCGTTTCAGGTTAAGCACGGCGCGATGGACGCGCTGGGGTTTCGCGTTGAAAACCTGGCCTATCTGCCGGATGTCTCAGACATTCCCGACAGTGCGTTGAAAGCATTGGAAAACCTGGACTGCTGGGTCATTGATGCGTTGCGCCGCACGCCGCACCCGACCCATTTCCACCTTGAACGCACGCTTGAATGGATCAGTCGCATCGCCCCAAAACGCGCGGTTCTGACCAACATGCATATTGACCTGGACCACGCCACGCTTAGTGCCGAAACCCCGGATCATATCACCCCAGCCTATGATGGCATGACACTTACCTACGAGGTGTGACATGGGCACGCTGATTGATGTCATCCTGCCGGTTTTCATCGTTATCGGCTTTGGCTACGCCGTTGCCTGGAGCAAATATTTCAGCGAAAACGCCGTTGATGGCCTGATGCGGTTCGCCCAAAATTTCGCCGTGCCCTGCCTGCTTTTCCTGGCCATATCCAGAATTGATCTGGCAGCAGATTTCAATATACCACTGTTGGCAAGTTTCTATATCGGGGCCTTTAGCGGGTTTGTCTTGGGGTTTCTGGGGGCAAGGCACCTGTTTAAACGCACGCTACAAGACAGCATATCCATAGGTTTTTGCGCACTTTTTTCCAATACAGTACTGTTGGGCCTGCCAATTACCGAACGGGCCTATGGTGCAGACGCGCTGTCAGGAAGCTATGCCATCATCTCTGTGCATGCGCTGATTACCTATGGCTTTGGCATCACCATGATGGAATTCGCCCGCTCTGATTTTGGCAGCAAGCCTTGGCTTGTTTTGGGCAAAGTCATGCGCTCTATGCTGACCAATCCATTGCTGATCGGTATCCTTTTGGGTTTTGTTGTCAATATTGGGCACATTCAGCTGCCCAATGCGGCCATATCTGCCCTTGAAACCATGGCAACCGCCGCCCTGCCTGCCGCCCTGTTTGCCCTTGGCGGCGTGCTGGTACGCTATCGCCCAGAGGGTGACATGAAGGCCATCGCTTGGGTGACTGGTATCTCCCTGATTGTTCACCCGGCTATAACATTTGGCCTGGGCACCTGGGTGTTTTCGCTGGAACAGGCGCATTTACGATCTGCGGTTCTGACGGCGGCCATGGCACCGGGTGTTAATACCTATCTGTTCGCCAATATGTACGGCGCCGCCAAAAGGGTTGCGGCCTCGGCCGTTTTGATCGCCACGGCGCTGTCAATATTTTCTGTTTGGGTTTGGCTGGCGATATTGCCCTAGCAATTCTAACCTAACCTAAACGCCCTCAATGATCATGAAATCACTGTCAGAATGGGCCAGCCTTATTTTGGCGGCTGCCTGATAGTCTTCGCTGTTGTAACAGGCCAGAGCTGCGGCGTAATCCGGGAATTCCACCACGACATGGCGGTCTTTTTGCGGGCTTTCCGGGGTTTCACATTGGCCGCCGCGCACGATGAACCTGCCACCGAACCGTTCCACCACCGGCGTATCCAGGCGAACATATTCAGCATATTCATCCGGGCTATTCACGCTTACATGGGCAATCCAGTAACCTTTTGACATCATATTTCCTTACACAGTTTGGTTTGACGAAACCCTAATGGCTGCCAATTGCACTGAACAGCAAATTCAATTCAATTTCGGAAAATACTGAGCGGAATTTTCATTGATGAAATCCCAGACCGTCTGAGCCGGGGCTGTCAGCCCGGTATCTGCCCTGTGCAGGGCAAACCACTGGCGCATGATCGGCATTTCGCTGGTCTGTATTGCGACCAAACGTCCCGCCTTTAGCTCTTCTGTCACTGTATGTTGGCTGATCAAAGCGATGCCCAACCCGGCAATCACCGCTTGTTTAATGGTCTCATTTGAATCCATTTCGATGGTTTCATAGGGCATACCATCACCAATTCTATCCAGATATCTGGCCATCATAATGCGCGTTCCTGACCCCGGCTCACGTGAAATAATCACCTCGTCCAACATTTCCTCGGGCTCAATTATTTTTCGCCCCGCCAGCCGGTGGTCAGGCGCTGCAATCATCAAGTGCGGATGCGGGCCAATGATCTTGGCTGTGACCATGGGTTCGCGCGGCGGTCGGCCCATGATCACCATATCAACCGAGCGTTCATTTAACGCGGCAATGATTTCGTCACGGTTCCCGACGCTAAGCTTTACATCTATGTTATCAAACGATTTTTTCAACCCAGCCACCAGTGCCGGGGCGAAATATTTGCCGGTTGAAACCACCCCAAGAACCACTGATCCAGCCATTCCTTTGCGCATGGCATCGATCTGGTTCAAGCATGCTTTCAGGCAGACCTCAATTGAGCTTTGAGCCCTGTGAACAAGCAGCCCCTCAGCCGTCAGTACCATGCCCGACTTATCACCCTTTTCAACAATGACGCAGCCCAGTTGTGCCTCAAGCGATCGCAGCTGGGTATGAACCGCAGGCGGGGTCAGCCCAAGCAGTGATGCGGCTTGGGTGATTGAACCGGTGCGCGCCACCGCATCAACGGATCGCAGCTGCTTTAAAGTGATCCCGGCTAAAGCTTTCATTAAAATTTATTTAATTCCCGTTATGGATATTTAAATTCTTTTATCCCCAAAAACCTGTTCTTTCAATGCTAATCGCCAGAATCAAAACCCGGGAGTATCCATGAAAGACGACACGCCGATACTTAAGCCAGATTTGATACCACAAAACCTGTATGCCCCGATGCTGGCCCTGTGCGAGGTCGCCAACAATCTGGCCTTAACCATTGCCCGTGGCCCCCTTGGCCAGACATTGGGTGTCGAAGTTGGTGAAAATTCCGATGGCGATGGTCAAAAAGCCCTGGATGTCATGGCCGATGATGAATTTGCCGCCGCCCTGAAGGGGAAATCAATTCGCTGGTATGCCTCGGAAGAGCAGGAAGACGTTGTTGGCATAGATCCAGATGGGGAATTTGCCCTGGCCATTGACCCGCTGGATGGGTCATCCAACATCGACGTCAATGTTTCCATTGGCACATTGTTTTCCATTTTCCCCGCCGTGGACGACCCGGTTGCAAGCTTTTTGCGCCCAACCGATGAACAAATTGGCGCCGGATACTTTATTTACGGGCCACAGACGGCGCTGGTTGTCACCTTTGGCAATGGCACCCAGCATTACGTCATGGACCCGGACACCCGCAAATTCATCCTGGTTAACGCGGCCGTAAAAATTACGCCCAGCAGCCATGAATATTCTATCAACGCCTCAAACTACCGCCATTGGTCCAAACCTGTGCGCGCTTATATTGACGATTGCCTTGCCGGTTCAGAAGGGCCCGGCAACCAGGAATTCAACATGCGTTGGGTTGCTTCGCTGGTGGCTGAAACCCACCGCATATTGTCGCGCGGTGGCGTCTTTCTGTACCCGTCCGATGACAGGCCGGGTTATAAGAACGGCCGCCTGCGCATGGTTTATGAATGTGCACCTGTCGCCATGGTAATTGAACAGGCAGGCGGCAAAGCCACCGATGGCCAGGACCCGATCCTGGGCCAGGCCGTAGACACGCTGCACGCCCGCACACCGCTGGTGTTTGGTTCTGCCGACATGGTCGACCGCGTCGCCACCTATCACGATTTACCCGAAAACGAAGTCTCGGCGCTGTTTGGCGGCCGTGGCCTGTTCAGAACCTAAGGACTGTTGATATGAGCAAGAAACACCCCATCATTTCTGTCACCGGGTCATCTGGCGCCGGTACATCAACCGTCAAAACCACGTTTGATCAGATTTTCCGCCGCGAAAACATCAAAGTTGTGTCAATCGAAGGCGATGCATTTCACCGCTATAACCGCGTCGACATGAAGGCCGAACTGAAAAAACGCCAAGATGCGGGCGACAATTCCTTTAGCCATTTCAGCTATGACGCCAATGAGCTGGGCGAACTGGAACGAGTGTTTCGTGAATACGGCGAAACCGGTGCCGGTAAAACCCGCATCTATGTTCATTCTGATGCTGAAGCCGCCGAGGTTGGCGTGCCAAGTGGTGACTTCACCGACTGGGCCCCGTTTGAAGAAAACTCAGACCTGCTGTTTTATGAAGGCCTGCATGGCGCGGTCAGCACCGATGGTATCAAAATCGCCGATAATGCCGACCTTAAAGTTGGCGTTGTGCCGGTGATCAATCTGGAATGGATCCAGAAAATGCACCGCGACCGGGACGTTCGCGGCTATTCAACCGAGGCCATCACTGACGTGATCCTGCGCCGGATGGATGCCTATGTGAACTGCATCACACCACAGTTTTCCCAAACTGATATCAATTTTCAGCGGGTACCAGTGGTAGACACATCCAACCCGTTCATCTCGCGCTCTATTCCGACGCTGGATGAAAGCTTGGTGGTGATCCGTTTCGCCAACCCGCAGGGTATCGATTTTCAATACCTGACCAACATGATCGACGGTTCCTGGATGAGCCGGGCCAATTCAATTGTTATTCCGGGCGGCAAAACCGACCTGGCCATGCAGCTGATCCTGACACCGCTGATACATCGCCTGACCAGCCACGCCAAACGCGCCTAAGGGGAAAAAAATGAACCAGCAAAGCAAAATTGACGCGGGCATTGAAACGCAGATGGCCAATGCCATCCGCGCCCTGACCATGGACGCCGTTCAGGCCGCCAATTCTGGCCACCCCGGCATGCCCATGGGCATGGCCGATGTTGCCGCCGTGCTGTTCAACCGGTTCGTGAATGTGGACCCGTCTGACGCCAGCTGGCCGGACCGGGACCGCTTTGTTCTAAGTGCTGGCCATGGATCAATGCTGATGTATTCGATCCACCATTTGCTGGGTTATTCCGATATGGGCATTGAGCAGATAAAGAATTTTCGCCAGATGGGCTATCGCACTGCGGGCCACCCTGAATATGGCCATGCCCAAGGCATCGAAACCACCACCGGCCCACTGGGTCAGGGCGTTGCCACCGCCGTTGGCATGGCATTGGGTGAACGCCTGCATAATGCGCGCTTTGGCGATGATCTGGTGGATCACTATACTTATGTCATGGCCGGTGATGGTTGCCTGATGGAAGGTATCAGCCACGAAGCCATTGATCTGGCTGGGCATTTAGGTCTGGGCCGGTTGATCGTCATGTGGGACGACAATGAAATTACCATCGACGGGGCCACATCGCTGTCAACATCCACAGACCAGCAGGCCCGCTTTACCGCCGCTGGCTGGCATGTTCTGTCCGTTAACGGCCATGATGCAGAAGAAATTGCAACGGCAATTGACGCCGCCCGAAATGACCCGCGCCCAACCCTGATCGCCTGCAAAACGATCATCGGGTTTGGTGCTCCTAATAAGCAAGGCACCTCTGCCACTCACGGCGCGCCGTTGGGGGATGACGAAATTGCAGCGGCGCGCACCACCCTTAACTGGCCCCACGGGCCATTTGAAATACCTGACAGCGTGTATGCTGACTGGGCTGCTGTGGCAGCCCGCGGCCAATCTGCTCGGATCGGCTGGGCACGCCGGTTGGGGGCATCTAACCAAGGCGAAAGCTTTACCACCAGCATCGCCGGACCGGACACAGTGGCGTTGAATGCATCGCTCACGGAGTATCGCCGCCGCTTGTCCCAGGATGCCCCCAAAGTCGCCACCCGCAAAGCCAGCCAAATGGCATTGGAAGTGATGAACGCCACCCTGCCCAACAGCATCGGCGGCTCGGCTGATCTGACCGGCTCAAACCTGACCAAGACCGCCAATATGACCAATGTCGCCAGCGACAATTACGCTGGCAATTACGTCAATTACGGGGTGCGTGAATTTGGCATGGCGGCGGCCATGAACGGGCTGTCACTGCATAAGGGTTTCGTGCCCTATGGTGGCACATTTCTGGTGTTTGCCGACTATGCCCGCCCTGCCATTCGCCTGTCAGCATTGATGGGCCAGCCGGTCACCTATGTCATGAGCCATGATTCAATTGGCCTTGGCGAAGATGGCCCCACCCACCAGCCGGTGGAAACCATTGCGTCCTTGCGCGCAATGCCCAACCTGAACGTGTTTCGCCCGGCAGATGCGGTTGAAACCGCTGAATGTTGGGAACTGGCCGCCGGGTCCGACAGCACGCCATCTGTTATGTGCCTGTCACGCCAGGGCCTGCCAACCCTGCGCACCAACCACACCGACACCAATATGACCGCTCGGGGCGCCTATGTGCTGCGCGAAACATCTGGCAAGCGTGATATCACGCTTATCGCCACCGGTTCCGAAGTGGAAATCGCCATGGTGGCAGCTGACGAACTGGCCAAGGGCGGCATCAAGGCCGCCGTGGTATCCGCCCCGTGTTTTGAACTTTTCGCCAAGCAACCGCAGAACTATCGCATGGAGGTTCTGGGCGCAGCCCCGCGCATCGGGGTTGAGGCCGCGATCCAGCAAGGCTGGGGCGCGCTGCTTGGGGATAACAGCGCATTTGTCGGCATGGACAGCTTTGGCGCCTCGGCACCTGCCGACCAACTATACGAACACTTTGGCATCACGCCAAAAGCAGTGGTAGAAGCCGCGCGTAACCTAAGTGATGTCAGGAGATTCACATGACCGTAAAAGTAGCCATCAACGGCTTTGGCCGCATTGGGCGCAACGTGTTGCGCGCCATCATCGAAAGCGGGCGCACCGATATTGAAGTCGTCGCCATTAACGACCTGGGCTCGGTGGAATTC
>JAZGFB010000046.1:0-13025 GCA_036479015.1 Paracoccaceae bacterium
CCCACCGCTTCAATGATGCCGCCAATACGCTCTATTCCTTCGTCTGGGGCACCTTCTGCGATTGGTACATAGAATTCTCCAAGCCCTTGTTATATGGCGATAATCCGGAAGTTCTGGCCGAAACCCGCACCACCATGGGCTGGGCGTTTGACCAATGCCTGATCATGCTGCACCCGATCATGCCCTTCATCACCGAAGAACTGTGGTCCCAGACCGGAAATCACGAAAGACCGCTGATCCACACCGACTGGCCCACCTACCAAGCCGCTGATCTTGTTGATGAAAATGCCGACCAAGAAATGAATTGGGTGATCACTTTGATCGACGCAATCCGCTCGGCCCGCACCCAAATGCACGTGCCCGCAGGCGCAAAAATTCCCATGCTGCAAATTGATCTGGACACGTCCGGCCAAACCGCCTGGGCCAACAACCAAGACCTAATCAAACGTATCGCCCGCATTGACAGCCTGACACCGGCCGACAGCGTCCCAAAGGGCGCCATCACGGTCCCGGTCCAGGGCGGCACTTTCGCGCTGAACCTTGCCGATATCGTTGATATAAAAGCAGAAAAATCCCGACTTGATAAATCTTTGGAAAAACTAACCAAAGAAATCGGCGCACTCTCAGGCCGCCTGAACAACCCAAAATTCGTGGCCTCCGCACCCGAAAAGGTCGTCGCTGAAAGCCGCGAAAACCTGGCCATGAAAACAGAAGAAGCCGACAAAATAAAAGCCGCCATCCAACGCCTGGATGATCTTAGCTAAGCCGCTCTTTTTCTTTGCTTAAATACTCATATTCGCCCGGCACGGGCTCATAAAAATGCGCCCCCTTGGGCGCTCCGTTTTCCTGTAACAGCTTGCTGATCCGCCAGAAATTCGCTTTGATCAGCAAAACCGCTTAGGAAACCCCATGCCGCGCTACACCAACCTTGCCCACTCCCTGCCCGCCTCAGTTCCCTTCATTGGGCCAGAAGCCCAGGAACGCCAGCAGGGCGCGCCCTTCATCGCCCGCATCGGTGCCAATGAAAACAGCTTCGGCCCCTCGCCTAAGGCATTGAAAGCCATGGCAAATGCGCTCACAGAAACCTGGATGTATGGCGATCCGGAAAGCCATGATTTGCGCCAGGCCCTGGCCCATCACCACACAGTCAACCCTGAAAACATCATGATCGGCGAAGGTATCGACGCGCTGTTGGGCTATCTCACCCGGCTGATCATCGCCCCCGGTGACGCCGTTGTCACCTCGGCGGGGGCCTACCCGACCTTCAATTACCATGTGGCCGGGTATGGCGGTGAATTGATCACAGTGCCCTATAAAAACAACCACGAAGACCCCGACGCCCTGATCGACTGCGCGCTCAAAGCCAACGCCAAACTGATCTACCTGGCAAACCCAGACAACCCCATGGGCACCTGGCATTCAGCCGATGTCATTGCAGATATGATCCGCCGCGTTCCATCTGATTGCCTGCTTATATTAGACGAAGCCTATATCGAATTTGCCCCCGCGTGCACCGCCCCACCCTTGGATCCAACCCAGACCAATGTCATTCGAATGCGCACCTTTTCAAAGGCTTACGCCATGGCCGGGGCGCGCGTTGGCTATGCCATAGGCCACCCCGATCTGATCACCGCCTTCAACAAAGTCCGCAACCATTTTGGTATGTGCCGTATCAGCCAGGCCGGGGCCCTTGCCGCCCTTGGCGATGCAAAGCACCTGGCAGACACCGTTCAAAACGTCGCAAAGTCCCGCCAGCGCATCGCCAAAATTGGTGCCGCCAACGGCCTTACCGCCCTGCCCTCTGCGGCAAATTTTGTCGCATTAGATTGTGGTCGCGACGGGCCATATGCCAAATCAGTACTGGATGCCCTGGTCGCGCAGGGGGTATTCGTTCGCATGCCCTTTGCCGCACCGCAAAACCGCTATATCCGCATCTCTGCGGGCACAACAATAGACCTAGACGCATTGGAAAATGCTTTGCCGGTCGCGCTTGCCCGGGCCAACCAATTCTGATCCATCGCTCACTTGCTTGATCCCCAATTTACAGCTACATCAACGCACCGGTCATATTGCACCCAACTGCCTGAAAGGCCGCAATGTTAAATAAGCTGTCCGCCAAGTTGAAATCAGCTGAAAACAGCCTGGGTGTAAGGCTGGGGCGCGACATATCAACCCCGGCTGCGCGTCGGCGCGCATTTTGGCACTTTCACCTTATGGACCACGGTATTTTACGGGGTTTCTGGACCAACTTGGCCGAGATCGCGCCTGGCGTCTGGCGATCAAACCAACCCTCGCCCCGACGCCTGCGCAAATATCAGAAAATTGGGATCAATACGGTTTTGAACCTAAGGGGGGTGAACACCAGCAGCCCCTATCTTTTCGAAAAAGAAGCTGCCGACACACTTGGTATGAATTTGGTAAGCCACAGAATGTCTGCCCGCAGCCTGGTGGACAAAACCACATTGCTGGAACTGCTGGATGTATTTGAAACCATTGACCGCCCCTTTGTTATGCACTGCAAATCCGGTGCTGACCGAGCTGGCCTGGCATCTGCCCTATATTTGCTACACATTCAGGGTGCATCATTAGAAAAGGCCAAAATTCAGCTTAGTTTCAAATTCCTGCATCTGCGCTCGACACAGACAGGGATTTTGGACCATGTATTGAACGCCTATGAAATTGATACTAAAAATAGCCCCATAACAATCCGCAACTGGATTGAAACCCGCTATGATGGTCAAAAATTAACTGCCGAGTTTAACGCCGAACGGGGAAAATCCTGAGAACTTTCATCCATAGCAATTTTCCCGCCAAAACCCTTATCCAGTGGTTTTGGAAAAATTATGTCCGCAACCGACTTGGGCTTTTGATCATTGGCTTTCTGCTGATGGCAATTGAGGGCGGCGCATTGGGCATGCTCAGCTATATGGTCCGCCCGATGTTTGACGAAATATTCATCGCCGGGGAAAGGGCAGCGGTTTTTTGGGTCTCGGCAATCGTATTTTTAATATTCATTGCCCGGGCAATTGCCGGTTTTGTGCAGCGGGTCCTAATGGCGCGGGTGGCACGCACCGTGTCTGGCGAAATTCAAACCGATCTGGTGAACCACATGGTGGCGCTGGATGGGGGGTTCTTTCAGGATAATTCACCAGGCTATCTGATGGAACGGGTCCGCGGCGACCCCGGTGCCGCAGCTGAAATAATTTCAACCACGTTTTCCGCCTTTGGGCGTGACCTTGTGGGCCTGTTCAGCCTGCTGGCAGTGGCACTTTATATTGACTGGTTCTGGACCCTGATCACTATTTCCGGCGCGCCACTGTTGTTTTTTCCGGTACTGATCCTACAAAAACTGATCCGTAAAACTGCGCGAAAAGTCCGCAACACCGCCGCAACCATCGCCACCCGCTTGGATGAGCTGTTTCACGGCATCAACACCGTTAAACTAAATGGTATTGAGGATTATGAAACCAAACGGTTCTCAACCGAAATCAAAACCCTGGTTGACGCCGAACTAAAGGCCACGGCCGCCGTCGCCGGTATTCCGGCCCTTATGGATGTTGTCGCGGCAATTGGGTTTTTCGGGGTGCTCAGCTATGGTGGCTTACAGATCATCGACGACGAAAAAACCGTCGGTGAGTTTATGTCATTCTTCACCGCCATTGCGCTGTTGTTTGAACCATTACGTAGGCTTGGGTCGCTTTCCGGTGCCTGGCAAATGGCACTTGTCAGCCTTGAACGGGTTTACGGGGTGTTTCAAACCAAACCCGAAATCCACTCTCCACCCTCACCTGCCCCGCTACCCGCTGACCCGTCGGCAGCTGATGTCGAATTTAACGACGTCAGCTTTTCCTATGGGGCCCAGGGGATATTGTTCAACACCAGCTTTGTTGCGCAGGCCGGTAAAACGACCGCATTGGTTGGCGCATCTGGCGCTGGGAAAAGCACAATATTCAATCTTCTGACCCGGCTAATCGATGCTGATACCGGGCAGGTTCTGGTTGGCGGGGTCGCGGTAAAATCCTGTGACTTGGCACAGTTGCGCAGCTTGTTTTCCGTTGTAACCCAAGATGCACAGCTATTTGACGACACCATCAAAACCAATATCTTGCTGGGCAATGAGACCAGTCAACCGGTGTTGGGAAACGTGCTTGACGCGGCCCATGTGTCGGACTTTTTGCCAGCCCAATCAGACGGGCTTGATACCCCCACCGGCCCGCGTGGGTCTGCATTGTCAGGCGGGCAACGCCAGCGCGTCGCCATTGCGCGGGCACTGTTGCGCGACACCCCCATATTGCTACTGGACGAAGCCACATCAGCACTGGACGCAAAATCCGAGGCCATCGTTCAGTCGGCCCTTGAACAATTATCACAGGGTCGCACAACGCTGGTGATTGCGCACCGCCTTTCAACCGTGCGCGGGGCCGACAAAATTATCGTTATGGACCATGGCCGCGTTGTCGATCAGGGCACCCATGACCAGTTAATCAAACGCGACGGCATTTACAAAAATCTGTACCAGCTGCAATTCGCCGAAGACACCTGATCAAAATCGATTGTATGAGCGCGCCAGTTTTTGAGGTGCCGCACCAAATTGATACCGCAGCAATGTCCAAACGTTACGCACTCCACGCCGGTACCATCCGCCGTTTTGATAGCGACTTGCATCGGTCACAGCCTGGGCCTTTAACATGCACATCTGCCCCCTAAGGGCTTTGGCCATAGCCACATCTTCCATCAGCACAATGTCTGCATACCCACCAACCTGGTCATACAGATCACGGGATATCAGCAATCCCTGATCACCATAGGGCAACCCTAACCGGGCGCGCACATTAGCCCCTGCAGCAAACAACCACGGGCGAAACCCGGACGCGTTAAATTGCAGTCTAAAATAACCCGCCTGCCCCTGCGCCTGAATATGATCTGCCACCACAACCGACCAGCCCGGCGACAACTGTGTGTCAGCATGTAAAAACAGCATCCAGTCACCCTTGGCAGCATCGGCCCCGCGCCGCAATTGCCCGCCCCGCCCAGAAGCACCGGTCACAATCCGTGCCCCCAGTCTTTCAGCCATTGCAACCGTGGCATCATCCGATCCGCCATCACTGACAACCAATTCGCGCACCAAACCGTCATTCAAACCTTCCATCAGACAGGCCGCAACCTGCCCAAGGCAATTGGCGGCATTGAGCGTTGGAATAACAATTGAGAGCGGGGCAGGCATCAGGGTCTTTCACTTGGGCGTACAGGCCCTATATTGAACGTGCAGATGGGGGAATGGCAAGCAATGGTCACTACTATAGAAAATCGAACAATCCTAACAGTGACCGGTGCAGATCGCGCCAAGTTCCTACAGGGCCTTGTCAGCAACGATGTCCCCAACACCGGGGCCGCGCTTACATATGCAGCCTTGCTCACCCCCCAAGGGAAATACCTGGTAGATTTTTTCCTGCAGGCAGTGCCGGATCAGATACTGATTGATGTGGCCCATGACATGGCCGATGCGCTGCTAACCCGGCTCAGCATGTATAAGCTGCGCGCCGATGTTGATATTAACCGCTCAGACCTAAACGTTGCCCGCGGCACCGGCCCCGCACCAACCGGCGCCCTGCCTGACCCGCGCCACCCCAGCCTTGGCTGGCGGCTTTATAGTGCTGACACCCTGCCCACAGATGACACTGACTGGGCAGAAATCAGGGTTATCAACTGTATACCTGAAAGCGGGATCGAGCTGATCCCCAATGAAACCTACATTCTGGAGGCAGGCTTTGAACGGTTGAACGGTGTTGATTTCAAAAAAGGCTGTTACGTCGGGCAGGAGGTAACAGCGCGCATGAAGCATAAGACCGAACTGAAGAAAGGCTTTGCCACGGTTCGCGTCGACGGGGCGGCGCCTGTGGGCACAGAAATATTGTCAAATGGTAAAGCTGCGGGGGTTCTTTACACCCAGGCGGGCGGGCTTGGCATCGCCTACTTACGTTTCGTGCGCGCTGTTGGCCCAATGCACGCGGGCGATGCGACGGTTACTTATGAAAAGGTGGACTAGGCCCGTTCGACGTATTCGCCGTTTTCCGTGTTCACCACAATATCTTCATCCTGCCCGACAAATGGCGGCACCATCACCTTAATTCCGTTGTCCAAAGTCGCAGGCTTAAAGCTGTTGGCGGCTGTCTGGCCCTTGACCACTGGTTCGGTATCAACAACCTTGCAAATAACTTTCTGCGGCAGCGAAGCGGACAGGGCTTCTTCTTCGTGATATTCAATCTTAATAGTCATGCCGTCCTGTAGATATGGCCGCCGATCGCCCAGAATTTCAGTAGGAAGCTCGATCTGTTCATAGGTTTCATTATCCATGAAAACCAACATGCCCGCGTTTTCATACAAAAACTGCTGGTCTTTTTGTTCCAGGCGCACACGCTCAACTTTATCTGCCGATCTAAACCGTTCGTTAAGCTTTGACCCGTTACGAAGGTTGCGCAATTCCACCTGAGCAAAGGCTCCGCCCTTACCGGGCTTAACATGATCGACCTTAACAGCGGCCCAAAGACCGCCGGAATGCTCAAGGACATTCCCGATTCGAATTTCATTTCCGTGAATTTTAGGCATGTGTCAAAACCATGGCAATTAGTTGAAAAAGCTGCAGACACCCCTATATATCCGCTATGTCCGTCTGGCAAGGCAACTATATCATGTGTTTCATAGGGATTGTCCATGCATGGAGCGCATAGGTGGTATGCATTTCTGGGGTGCCCGAATCGGTAAAGACCTGTCATAAGAAGCCCAAGCCAGAAAATACAAGAGCAAGAACAAGGAAAACGAATGGCAGATTTTATAGACAGTACCGCTTTCAACCATGAGCAGGGAACCCGCGCGCGCAAGCTATTCGCTGCCGTTGTTCTGGCCGCTCTGGACGATGCGATTGCTGATGATAAGAAATATGGCAACGGCCCTGAGCAAATTGCCCGCTGGTCACGCTCACGCGATGGCCGCGAAGTTCTATCCTGCGCTGGGATCGACCCAAATGAGCGTGTTGTCTCCGGGCTGATGGAATTTGTGTCAAAGGGTGTGCGAACTTCGGTTGCCCTGTCACGCGAAGAAAGCGAACGCCGCAATGCAGCATTGCAGGCCGAAGCCGCCTAATCCAACCAATATTCTGTATTCAAAGGCGTCCCAATCGGGGCGCCTTTTCCGTTACACATTAAAACATCAGACCAAAAGCACCGGTTGCCAAAACCTCGACCACCGCCACCAGCAAGATAAGAAACCGCGCATAATACCGCCGGTATCTGAACAACAGCACCGCCACCAACAACAATGCCGCGGTGATTTCTATCGGCGAAACGATACTTGCATGGAACCGTACATCCCAATAGCTGATCGGGCTGACAAAAACCCAATCACTTAACGGCCAAAAATGCATTCTGGCATCGTGGTTATGTACCGGAAAATCAAAAATCAGATGCAACAGACCGGCACCGGCAAACGCTATATAGGCAGGCCTGGCAGCCCATATTGCAATGCCCAAGCCCAGACCCCAAAGCACAAAGCTGTTGTCCACTGCAAATACCTGCTGCCAGGCATCCGAATAGTAATACTGTCCAAACACCACATTGGGCGAGATCCCGGCCACAAAAACTGACCAGACCACCATGAGATACAATGAAATATCCGGGGCCAGGGACCCAAGAATTGCCCCTATTGTTACTGCTTTCTGGCCCGGCCTGCCAAATGCAGCCGTGCCAAAGATCAAATGGGCCGGTGTGTTCAAACAAATTACCTTTTTTATTCCGACCGCGCGGTCTATTGCCAACCACGTTAGCTTTGCGAGGATGAATGGCCAAGTCAATCATGATACAGGGGACCGGCTCAAATGTCGGCAAATCCATCTTGGTTGCCGGCCTGGCCCGGGCTTATCGCTTGCGCGGGCTGCGCGTTGCCCCTTTCAAACCGCAAAACATGTCAAACAATGCAGCCGTAACCATCGATAATGGCGAAATCGGCCGCGCCCAGGCGTTGCAGGCCCTGGCCGCGGGGCTAGATCCGGTGGTTGATATGAACCCGGTTCTGTTGAAACCTGAAAGCGAAACCGGGGCCCAAATTATTGTTCGGGGCCAACGCTACAAAACACTAAAGGCCCGCGACTACGGCAAGATGAAACACCAACTGCTGCCCAAAATAATGGACAGCTTTGCAACCATCGCCAAAGGGATGGATCTGGTGTTGGTGGAAGGTGCGGGCAGCCCTGCCGAAATAAACCTGCGCCAGGGTGATATCGCAAATATGGGCTTTGCCGAGGCTGCGAATATCCCTGTCATTCTGGTGGGCGACATCGACCGCGGCGGTGTCATCGCCCAGATTGTCGGCACCAAAATGGTGCTTTCAATGCCGGATCAAAGCATAATAAAGGCGTTTATTATCAACAAATTCCGTGGCGACCCTGATCTTTTCAGTGATGGGTTGCAAGAAATCATCACCCGGACCGGCTGGGCGTCATTGGGTGTACTTCCCTGGTTTGCAGATGCGGGCAAGCTGCCCGGGGAAGATGTCATGGACATAACAAGCACCACCGGCGGCCCTATCAAAATTGCGGTGCCGCGTTTGGGGCGGATTGCCAATTTCGATGATCTTGATCCGCTGGCAAATGAGCCATCCGTTAGTATCGCGCTTATTGAACCCGGTCAGCCCCTGCCGGGGGACGCGGATCTGGTGATCATCCCCGGTTCAAAAAGCACAATTGCCGACCTTGCGGATTTCCGCGCCAATGGCTGGGACATAGACCTAAAGGCCCATATCAGGCGCGGCGGCCATGTATTGGGGATTTGTGCAGGCTATCAAATGTTGGGCACAACAATTTCAGACCCAGACGGGATCGAAGGCCCGCCCTCCACAGTTTCCGGGCTTGGCCACCTTGATATTGCCACCACCATGTCACCCCAAAAGCAACTGTCCATAAGCCGGGCCCATCACCTGCCTACCGGGTGTAATCTTTCTGCCTATGAAATTCATATCGGATCAACCAGCGGCCCAGATTGTGATCGCCCCTGGCTCACATTGCCCGGCCGCCAAATTAGCGCCGCATCGCAAAACGGCCAGGTGTTGGGCTGCTATCTGCACGGGCTGTTTTCAAATGATGGGTTTCGCCAGGGGTTTTTGGCAACTTTGGGGGCTAAGCCCGCCCACATGAACTACGATGAAACGGTACAATCCGCGCTCAACGATCTGGCGGCCCACCTTGAGCAACACCTTGATCTTGATCAAATATTAGAACTTGCGGCTGAAATTTAAACGTCGTCGTCGTCTTCTTCAACGGCGTATTGCGAAATCGCATGGGAAATTTCCTGCTGCATCATACGACGCACATTTCGTGTAATGCTCTCGCCCAATTTGCCGCGCAATTCTTCTTTTACCACATCGGATATCATCGTCCTCAAGGACTCAACATCCAAAAAAACGTCGTCATCTTCAACTACGCTTGACGACGCATGATCAATCTCAACAGGCGCATTTAGCCTAGTATCTGCACCAGTTTGCGCCGTGGGCCCGGGTTCGGGTTCGGGCGGGGGAAAAGTTTCAGACAGCAAATAGGGCTTGGGGCGCGGCACGCTTGAATGGGAAAACATCGGTGTCCCAGCACTTGAATCGTCATCATTATCGTCGGAATCACGTGTATTTGCATTGCTAATAACTTCAAAAATACGGTGCCTGGGGGGCTGGACTACCTTCGGCTCACTGCCATCTGGTTCCCATTCATCCTGTGTGTGACCGACAGCTTCTTCCAGTTCTGCAATTCGGCTTTCCAATGACGGCGCCGCATCAGACATAGCATCCACATCCACGGGTTCCACTTCAGTAGCCGCATCCTTTGTGGCCGCGATCTGCGCAAGCTCTTCCTTCCAGGCCTGCTCCATGGCTTCAAACTGGGGTGATACCGGGTCATTTGCTGTAAGCTCAGGTGCCATTTCACCGGCGGCTTCATCTTGCCCGGTCTGGGCAGCAGCTGCCGCCAAAACACCTGTCAGCTCATCTGGACGGGCGAAGTGCTCAGTCTTGGAAAGTTTTATTTCATCAATGTTAAGCGCCGGATTAGGTATGCTGGTTGCCCCATTGGGTGGCAGCCCCACCAGCAAGGCTGGCGTCAAAATGAATCGGTCATTTTCTGTTACCTTAGAAACTGGCACCCTATGTGATTTATCAACGCCTGTCTCGGACACCATTTTCCGCACCGAGGAAAGGACATCATCCATTTCAACATTTGTAGTAGAATCTGGCATACTAATCACTTTCGTCCCACGCCACGTATAGTAGCCAACTTGTGAAGATCGCACAACTGACGGCTTTTTCCATTAGTTTTTGCCGATGCTTCTCAGCAAACTGTCAAGCCGTTCGCCCTGGGCACTGACATCGTGGGTCGGTGCATTTTTCACAGCATTGTAATAGGCTTTTGGATCATAGGTCGTAATGCCAAGCTTCAAATGTTCCACAGTCAACAATCCCATTGCGGCCAACACTGAATATACTGCGACATAGCGGTCGCTCTGAGCCGATATCTGGCTGGATTCAGCATCAAGCAACTCTTGTTTTGCATTCAGAACATCCAACGTTGTGCGCGCGCCAAGGGATGCCTCTTCGCGCACCCCGCGAAACGCCACCCGCGATGCCCTGATCTGTTGCGACGTGGCCAGCAACCCGGCATTCGCAACAGACAGCCGGGCCCAGGCATTGCCCACATTCTGATCCACAGACAGCCCGGTCAAGTGCAACCCGGATCGCGCTGCATCACGCATTGCTGCTGATTTTCTATGGGCTGATGCCAGCGCACCGCCCTGATATATTGGCCCCGCAAACGTTATCCCCAGAGAATGCCCGGCATTCCCGTCCTGGTCAATTCCGGCCAGGGCCGTTCCCTTAAGCGTTGGCTTCACCCCGGCATCCGAAATCGTTGCGTTCAGCTCTGCAATCAAAACACTATGCTTGGCTTGGGCCACATCGGGGTGGCGTTGGCGCGCAATGCTGCGCGCGGCATCCAGCGTGGCCGCCGTCGCCGGCGGCGATGGCACACCAGACAATGCACCCGGATAGTGGCCTATGGCTGCTCGAAATTCCTCTTTTGAAATTGCAAGGTTTCCCGATGCGGCCGACATGGCGCTTTTAGACGCCGCCAGCCGGGCCTCGGCAAATGCCACATCTGTTCGGGTGATTTCACCAACCTCAAACCGGTCCTTGGCGGCCTGCAATTCCTGTTCGATCAGGCGCACATTGTTCTGACGCAACCCAGTGATGGATGTGTCCCGCTGCACATTAACATAGGCCCGCACCGCGTTAAGCAGAACAACCTGCTCAACCCCGATCAGCGCCTCCCGCAGGACCAGCACATTTTCCTTGGCCACTTCAGTGCGCAATTTTGACCGGCCGAAATCAAACAGCAGTATACTTGCACTTAGCTGTAAATTGCTGGTGGTAGTTGACGTCACAGATGAATAATTCGCGGTAATAACATAATTCAATACCGGTCGCAGACTGGCAACAGTCTGTGCAACATCTTCATCCGCAGCCCGCAAAAGTGCCCGATTTTGCTCTAACAGGCCGGAATTTTTGTATGCCGACACCAGCGCATCAGACAGGGTTTCCGCCTGGGCTGTGGTGGCCATGGCAAGCGACATAAGCGCCACCATCAGATGTGCCTTAATGACCGATTTTTTCAATTTACAATCCTTATCGAACAATGGCCCAAACAGACCCACGCTAAAATATACTCCGGATCACAACGCAAATGCGCGCGTTGCTTCAAACCCGGCCAGAACCGGCAATCCGGCGTCAAATGTCTGGCGCCAAGTAATGCTGCCATTAGATTTATACCCAATTTTGCAACTTCCAAGGGCATTTTCAACAAAAACAGCCGCAACCCTGCCCCCGTCCTTTAATTGTGCCTCTAATGCGCCCGGTAAAACTTCAATGCCACCTTGGATAATAATCGCGTCATACGGCCCGTGCTTTGCCGATCCAGCGTCCAGCGGCCCCTGTATGACAGCCACATTATGGGCCCCAGTGTCACCCAACAGCCGTTCGGCGCGCAGGGCCATATCCGGATCTTGCTCAAGGGCGACAACGGCCTCGGCCATGCGTGATATCACAGCGCTGGAATATCCCAGCCCACAGCCCACATCCAATACCAGCTCATTTGGTTGAATATTTAGCCCGTCCAACATCTTAGCAAATGTTCTTGGCTCTAAAACAACCCGTCCAGCGCCCAGACTGATACAGTCGCCGACATAGGCCGCTTCACGGTGCATATCCGGTACAAAGGCTTCGCGCGGAACAGCTAGCATGGCCTCAATAATAGGAAACTTAGTCACATCCGACGGACGCACCTGAGTATCAACCATAGTCGTCCGGCGGGCAGCAAAGTCGGCCATTTGCATCACTTTTCAAGTTCGGAATCAATCTGACGATTTTTGCACAGATAACCCTGCCGGGCAACCAAGCACTCTGCAAGATTTGAATATAGTCTGCAACGAAACAAAATCAGACTACGGGCCGCCGTACCAGCCGTTATGCCATAAAATGCCCGCGACCATACGTGCCGGAGTAAACGAACTTAAAAGATGCTGGCTTCACGGCTTGCGCGACGCCCAAGGTTGTACTAGACCGCGCCTTGGCTTCGGCGAGTTGGCGGAGTGGTTACGCAGCGGATTGCAAATCCGTGTACACGAGTTCGAATCTCGTACTCGCCTCCAAGCTTTTCAATGACTTGCGTCATTCGCTATCTCCCTTTTCTTTATTTTTTGAAACAAGTGTTGAAACTTTCACGTTTCGGCCTTGCTTCGTTCCATGCGGTTCCGCGCCTCTTGAGCGCGGGTTGCCAGCTCTCTTTGCCGGATCGGCCCGCCGTATTTTTTTAACTGGTCTTGTCACGGTTTAGTTCCGGTCTCTTTAGAGCAATAATTGCTGTGAAGGAGATCAGAAATGGCAATAAGATACACAGACGAGTTTCGGCGTGATGCGGTGCGCATTGCACAGAGCAGCGG
>JAZGFB010000047.1:0-399588 GCA_036479015.1 Paracoccaceae bacterium
CTTTCACATGGACCAAACCAAAGTCATGGGCGGCAATATGGTCCGCATCCTGACCTGGTATGACAACGAATGGGGCTTTTCTAACCGCATGGGTGACACCGCCGTAGCCATGGGGAAGTTGATCTGACCCGCCAATGAAAGATGAAACCTATCAGATTATTGGCCTTGCCGGGTTTATCCTGGCGGGGCTGATTTTCGTTGTGGTCGGGCTAAAGGCTGGAGATATGTTGACAGTGATTGCCAGCCTGATTTGGACAGCATCTTGCATTGTCTGGATGGTGCCGCTTATGAAAAATCAACGCAAATAGGCGACGTCGACGGTCAATTAATTCAGCCCTGAAACTTAACCTTTAGGGCCGCATTCACATCCGGCGTCACAAATTTGGACACATCCCCGCCCAGCCGGGCGATTTCTTTCACCAGCTTGGACGCAATAGCCTGATGCCGGGCCTCGGCCATCAAAAACACCGTTTCAATCGACGGATCCAGAACACGGTTCATGCCAACCATTTGATATTCATACTCAAAATCGGCAACCGCACGCAAACCACGGATGATCAGTGTGGCGTCAACATCACGCGCACAATCGATTAGCAGGTTGTCAAACGGGTGCACCACAATCTCGGTTTCATATTCCCCGGCATGGGAAGCGCATTCCGCCTCGATCATCGCGACCCGTTCATCCAGATCAAACAATGGCCCCTTATCAGCGTTCACCGCCACGCCAATAACCAGCCGATCCACCAGCGCGAAAGAGCGTCTGATGATATCCATATGGCCCAAAGTTACAGGGTCAAATGTGCCGGGGTACAGGCCAATGCGCATGCTGAAAACTCTCCACTAAGTCCTGCCTAGGCAACAATATTGCGCACGTAATTACAAGGGCGCTAATGCCCCATAATCATGCCTTCCAATGCATTTTTTTCCATGGCCAGCTCTGACAATCGCGCCTTGACCACATCACCAATTGAAATCAACCCGACCATTTTGCCATCCTCAACCACCGGCATATGGCGAAACCGCCCGTCGGTCATTTTGGTCAGCACCTGATCGGCCGTTTCATCGCGGGTGCAGGTCACCAGCTTTGTCGTCATCAGATGCGCCACAGTTTCGCCCATGCAAGCAGGGCCGCGTTTGCCCAATTCGCGCACGATGTCGCGTTCCGACACGATCCCCAGCGCGGTTTCGCCATCTTTAGAAACAATCAAGGCCCCGAATTTTCGTTCTGACAATATCTCAGCGGCCTTAGCAACCGAAGTTTCTGGCGGCACTGTTTCCACACCCTGCGCGGGTTTGGCGTTAAGTATCTGGCGAACAAGCATTTGCACTCCCTTATGACGTGGTTGTGATGACAGGGTCACGCGCATCGCACGCGCTGTCAAGTACCGCTTCCAGGCGCGCCACTTCTTTTGCAATGCCACGACGGATCAGGTCGGCAACCCGGTTCAACCGCGCCACTTTGGCGTCATTGACATGGCGTATCAGGTAAAAACTGCGTTTCAGGCTGACGTGATCGGGCAACACCAACTGTAATTCCGGGCAAAACGGCATGGCAAAATCATGGATCACCCCAACCCCGGCCCCCTGTCGCAACAGGTTGATCTGTACGGATACCGAATTTGATGCGGTATTCACCTGTTTAGCCCCGGCTTCGGCCAGATAATCCAGCTCTTTGTCAAAAATCATATCCGGAATATAGCCAACAATTCTGTGACTGACTAAGTCTTCAATGCCTTTGATCTGTTTGTGTTTTTCCAAATAATCCTGACTTGCCGCCAGGTGCAGGCGATAATCAGTAATCTTTTGCACGTTCAGTCGCCCGGTGTCGGGTGGGCTTAACGCCACCGCCATATCTGCCTCTCGTTTTGACAGGTTAAACACCCTGGGCAGCGCCACGATCTGCAATTCCAGCCCCGGATTGTCCGCGCCAATCCGGGCACAAATCTGCGGCAGTAGGTAATTGGCACTGCCATCGGGCGCACCGATGCGCACCTGGCCGCTCAACGGGCCGCCCTGCCCGCCCAGGTCTTCGCGGGCCAGTAATATGGCCTGTTCCGCCCGCTCTGCATGGGCCAAAAATCGCTGCCCGGCATCACTTAGCACATAGCCCTGCGGCGATTTTGTGAACAAGTTTACGCTCAGACCGTCTTCAAGCCGCCCAATGCGTCGCCCCACCGTTGCCGGATCTAATTTTAGCATACGCCCGGCCGCCGACAGGCTTTCCAACCGGGCGACAGACAGGAAAATACGCATATCATCCCAATTAACATCCATTACGTACCTATATTTTTGCAAAATACCTTTGGGAAATTGACCCTTTTCCATTAAATATTGCAAGGCTATTCTATCGCAAAGCCATCAACTTCGGGAGCAATGACATGCAAGACCTTAAACACTACATTAACGGCGCCTATACCGCTGGTACATCAGGGCGCTTTACCGACGTGTTCAACCCCGCCACCGGCGAGGTGCAATCACAGGCCCCAATGGCATCCGCCACCGAAATGGACGCCGTCGTGGCCGACGCTGCCAAGGCCCAGGTTGCCTGGGGTGCCACCAACCCACAAAAACGCGCCCGCGTGATGATGGCCATGGTTGGCCTGTTGAACCGCGACATGGACCGTTTGGCCGAACTTTTGTCGCGCGAACACGGCAAAACCATCCCCGACGCTAAGGGTGACATCACCCGCGGGCTGGAAGTCATCGAATATTGCATTGGCGCGCCTGAATTGCTTAAGGGTGATTACACCGACAGCGCTGGCCCCGGCATTGATATGTATTCCATGCGCCAACCCCTGGGTGTTGTTGCCGCGATTATGCCATTCAACTTCCCGGCCATGATGCCACTTTGGCATGTTGGCCCGGCGCTGGCCTGTGGCAATGCGGTGATCCTAAAGCCAAGCGAACGTGACCCGTCCCTGCCGCTGGCGTTGGGCGAATTGTTTGTAGAGGCAGGCCTGCCCGCTGGCGTGTTCAACGTGGTCAATGGTGACAAAGAAGCCGTTGATGCGCTGTTGGACAATGAAACCATCCAAGGTGTGTCATTCGTGGGTTCCACCCCTATCGCGCAATATATCTATGCCCGCGCCACTGCCAATGGCAAACGCGCACAGTGCTTTGGCGGTGCCAAAAACCACATGATCATCATGCCCGACGCTGATCTGGATCAGGCGGCTGACGCGCTGATCGGGGCCGGGTTTGGGGCAGCAGGCGAACGCTGCATGGCCATTTCCGTGGCCGTACCGGTTGGCAAAGAAACCGCGGATAAGCTGATCGAAAAACTTGTGCCCCGCATCGAACGTCTGCGCGTCGCCCCCTATACCGATGGCGATGATGTTGATTTTGGGCCGGTTGTAACGGCGGCAGCCAAGGAAAAAATCCTTGGCCTGATCCAGACCGGCGTTGATCAGGGCGCGAACCTTGTGGTGGATAATCGCGATTTCAAATTGCAGGGCTATGAGAACGGATTTTTCGTTGGCCCGCACCTGTTTGACAACGTCACCACCGACATGGACATCTATAAACAAGAAATATTCGGCCCCGTTCTGTGCACGGTGCGGGCCAATGACTATGAAGAAGCCCTGGCGCTGGCCATGGACCATGAATACGGCAACGGCGTTGCGATCTTCACACGTGACGGCGACACAGCGCGCGATTTTGCATCCCGCATCAATATCGGCATGGTCGGCATCAACGTGCCTATCCCGGTGCCACTGGCCTATCACACGTTCGGTGGCTGGAAAAAGTCTGTGTTTGGTGATCTAAACCAGCACGGGCCCGATAGTTTCAAGTTCTATTCGCGCACCAAGACCGTGACCTCGCGCTGGCCCTCAGGCATAAAAGAAGGTGGGGAATTTCACTTTAAATCCATGGACTGATCCAGCCATAAAAGCACAGAAAGGCGCGAAAATTCCCGCGCCTTTTTTTACAACTTAGGCCGAAAAATCAGACCTTGCGGCGGCGCAGCACGCCAAACCCTGCCAACCCGGTCAGCAGCATCAACACCGCTGCCGGAACCGGAACCGTTGAAGGGTTTGGTGACCCCGTATACCAAACCGATGCCTGCCCAAGGTTTTTACTTGTAAGCCACCCGCCTGACAGCGCATTTGCATCCAATTGGAAGGCGCTAAAGCCTTTTCCGGCCTTCAGGGTGATCATAATATTGCTGTAGCCGTTGCTGTTGGCGATCGACCAATTGCCGCTTGTTGTTTCATAAACTGGCGCGCTACCAAACAGTATATTGCCGTCACCGCCGCCAGCATTATTGTCGGCAAGCGTCCAACCGCTCAGACCAAACAGCGTTGGATTGTTGGTAAAATACCCATTGTTTCCAGAAATTTTTCCACCGCTGACGCAAACCGCGCTGCTTGCAGTCGTCATTGAAAATGACCCGCTACCTCCACCCGTGGTATTACAGGTGGCGGCCTGCGCAGCACTTGCCATGCAGATTGCATATCCAGCAAGTAAAAGAGCAATTTTTTTCATCATCATTCCCAATTGAAACAACTGTTAATATATTTTAGGCCAAAATTGCGGCAACATTTTGACACCCCATGGGATATTGATAATTGTCTGGTGTTCTGTCTGGAATCATTAGAAACCACGGCTTTTTGACCTGTGGGCAATCTGCACGCCGCGCGTGGTTATTTACAGTAAAATCAGCCTGTTACACTAAATGAAAATCGATAGTCACCAACAAGCGACAGGCACAAAAAAAGGCGGGTTAACAACCCCGCCCTTTTCAAATATTTTGTGTATCAGGTTTTTCGCCGGCGCATTGCGCCAAACATTCCCAAGCCGCCCAGTAATAGCAACCCTGCGGCAGGAACCGGAACCGAAGGTACGCTCGGTGTGCCAGTGTACCATATGGAAGCATGCGATAGATCCTTGCTCGAACTCCATAATCCCGAAAGTGACGTTACATCCAAAAGAAACGCGCCAAATCCACTGCCAGCTTTCAGAGCAATCAAAACGTTACTGTAACCGCTATAGCTTCCGATCGACCAGCTTCCGCTAGTGGCCCCGTTCACTGGCGCGCCACTTGAACCGCCAAACAGAATATTACCGTTGCCACCGCCATCATTTTTGTCGGCCAGCGTCCAACCACTCAAACCAAACAAAAGCGGATTGCTCGCAAAAAATCCGCCTGCACCAGCGTCGTTGTCACCACTAATACAAGCAGCATTGCTAGAGACGGTCAAAGTAAACATCGAACCGCCACCGCCGGATGTGGTGCATGTCGCCGCTTGCGCAGCCCCTATAAAGCCAAAGAAACCGGCAATTATTAATAAAACTAATTTATTCATTTTCTACCCCTAACTCATCACACTAAAATCGACTTATATATTAACAGAACCATACCAGCCTTTTTTGCTTTTTCAAAAACCTTCGCCTTAATTCTGCCTGAATCTCCACCCCTGGTTGAATATAAGGCAAATTTCCGGGCCCAAACCACAACTCACCCTAACATTGGCTGAATATTGGAAACAATCACAGCGCAGATCGTAATTTAACGAATCACCGAAAGTATATTTTTTTTACCGCTCAGACTCCCGTATAATTTCCACAAGAAATACGTTTGCCTGTTGATATCTATCTCAGAGTCTCGCTAATTAAACATACGTTCAGTTCACACGTGGAGCAGGCCGATGGATTTCGCACTTTCAGACGAACAACAGGCCATCTACGATATGGCCCGCGCCTTTGGCGAAGAACATATTGCGCCCAATGCCCGACAATGGGACGCGAACGGTGAAATCCCCCGCGATCTATGGCCAAAACTGGCCGATCTGGGCTTTGGCGGCTTGTATGTGTCTGAGCAAAGCGGCGGTTCCGGGCTTTCGCGGTTGGATGCAACACTGGTGTTTGAAGCGCTGTCGCGGTCCTGTATCTCGGTGGCGGCGTTCCTGTCGATCCACAATATGTGCGCCGCCATGCTTGACCAGTTTGGCAGTGATCAGCTCAAGAAAACCCTGCTGCCCGCCGCCCTGTCCATGGAAAAACTACTGTCCTATTGTTTGACCGAACCGGGGGCCGGTTCCGATGCAGCAGCCCTGACAACCCGCGCCAAACCCACACAAAACGGCTTCGCGCTGACCGGCATAAAGGCGTTCATATCCGGTGGTGGCTATTCTGACGCCTATTTCGTCATGGCGCGCACAGGTGCGACCGGGCCCAAGGGCATATCGGCGCTGGTGGTCGAAGCGGGAACAGATGGTTTAAGCTTTGGTGCGCTTGAGGACAAAATGGGCTGGCGCAGTCAACCGACGCGCCAGGTAAACCTGGACAATTGCAGCATTCCGGCAACCAACCTGCTGGGCGATGTAGGACAAGGCTTTTCCTATGCGATGCAGGGGTTAAACGGCGGTCGGTTGAATATTTCCGCCTGCTCACTTGGGGCCGCCCAGGCAGCAATGGACGCAACAATGGTCTATATGGGCCAGCGTCAGGCCTTTGGCAAAACCATTGATCAGTTTCAGGCGCTGCAATTTCGCTTGGCAGATATGGAAATTGAATTGCAAGCCGCGCGGGTGTTTTTGCGCCAGGCGGCCTGGAAACTGGACACAAACACCCCCGATGCCAAAACCCACTGCGCCATGGCGAAAAAACTCGTCACCGAAACCGCCAGCAAGGTGGCCGACCACTGCCTGCAATTGCACGGCGGTTATGGCTATCTGGCCGATTATGGTATCGAAAAAATCGTGCGTGATTTACGGGTCAACCAGATCCTGGAAGGCAGCAATGAAATCATGCGCGTCATTACCGCGCGCGCCCTGCTGGCAGGTCGGCCATGAACGGTGACATTGATATCCGCGTCACGGGGCAAGCTGGGCGCATCACGCTGAACCGGCCAGACGCTCTGAACGCGCTTACCCATGACATGTGCCTGGCGATCCAGGCCGCATTGGACACTTGGGCAAATGATGTCAACGTGGCGCTGGTGGTGATAGACGCCACCGGGGATAGGGCGTTTTGCGCTGGCGGTGACATAGCCGAAATGTATCGAACGGCATCGGCCGGGGACTATGAATATGGCCGCACATACTGGCGGGATGAATACCGGCTGAACGCAAAAATATTCAATTTTCCAAAACCTTATGTTTCGTTCATGCAGGGCTACACCATGGGCGGCGGGGTTGGTGTTTCGTGCCATGGCAGCCACCGGATTGTCTGCGAAAACAGCCAGATTGCCATGCCGGAATGCGGTATCGGGCTGGTGCCCGACGTGGGCGGCAGCTTGCTGCTGTCGCGTGCACCGGGGCGCTTGGGTGAATATCTGGGCACCACAGGCATGCGCATGGGGCCAGGGGACGCAATATTGGCGGAATTCGCCGACTATTACGTTCCACAGGCGCACTGGAAAGCCCTGATCACCGCGCTAGAGATCAGCGGCAACCTGAACATGATTGATCAAGCAGCCCTGCCCCCGCCCCAAAGCCCATTGCAGGCAATGCAGTCCGATATTGACCGCCATTTTTCCGGTGAAACCATGGGTGATATCGCCCGTTCGCTTGCCCATGAACCTGGCGATTTTTCCGCAGCGGCCCTGAACACCTTAAACCAGCACAGCCCGCTGTCGCTGGCCTGCACCATTGAAATGATCCACCGCATTCGGGGCAACGACAACATCACCTGGGCCCTTGATCTGGAATACCGTTTCACCCACCGCGCCGCCCAATATGGCGACTTTATCGAAGGCATCCGCGCCGCCGTTATTGACCGGGACCATGCGCCCAGATGGCAGCACCCAACCATCAGTGATGTGCGCCCCATTGAAATCAGTAAAATGTTGATGCCGCTTAAGGAAAACACGCTGAAACTATAGGAGGGTCGCAATGAAAATCGGTTTTATCGGGCTGGGCAACATGGGCGGGCCCATGGCTGCCAATCTGGCCGCGGCAGGCCATGAGGTGACCGGCTTTGACCCAAATGCACATTTTCCGCAAGGCATTGAAAAGGCTGAAAATAGTATCGTGTCCGCGCGCGGACAGGACGTGGTCATCACCATGCTGCCAAACGGCGACATCCTGCGCACGGTGGCCGCGCAAATCATTTCCGCCATGGGCAAAGGCGCGGTGTTTCTAGATTGCTCGACCGTTGATGTTGCAAGCGCCCGCGCCGTTGCCGAACTGGCCGAAAAGGCCGGTTTGCACGCCCTTGATGCCCCGGTTTCGGGGGGCGTTGGCGGCGCCACTGCTGGCACGCTAACATTTATGGCCGGTGGCAGTGATGCAGGTTTTGCCAAAGTCGCGCCACTGTTTGATGTGATGGGCCAAAAGGCCGTGCATTGCGGCGCGTCCGGCAATGGCCAGGCGGCGAAAATCTGCAACAACATGATCCTGGGCATCACCATGATCGCCACCTGCGAAGCGTTTGCGCTGGCCGACAAACTGGGGCTGGATCGCCAAAAAATGTTTGATGTGGTGTCCACGTCTTCGGGCTATAGTTGGGCGATGAACACCTATTGCCCCGCCCCCGGTATCGGCCCGACCAGCCCGGCCGACAATGATTATCAGCCCGGCTTTACGGCCGATCTAATGCTTAAAGACCTGCGCCTATCGCAACAGGCGGCCGTTGATGCTGATGCCGACACCCCCATGGGCCAGGCAGCAACCATGCTCTATGAAACCTTTGTCGACGCCGAAGATGGCAGCGGTCGGGATTTTTCCGCCATGTTGCCAAGGTTTGAAAACAGGGGCCGTGGATGAGTTGGACAGATGCCGCGACCGGGCTATCAACACTGGACCCTGAGGCGCGCCAAAAGCTGAACCTACTGGCACCCGCCGACATCCAAAAGGGCACGATCCTGTTTCGCCCAGGCAATGCCGTAAAGGGATATGTCATTGTCCTGACAGGAAAGATCGCTGTAAATTTGATCGGCCCCACCGGGCGCGACATTCTTCTGTACCGGGTGGAACCAGGCCAATCCTGCATCCAATCCACCCTGGGCCTGATGGGGGGGGAAGACTATTCAGGCGAGGCTACGGCAGAAACGGATGCAAGCATAATTCTGCTGCCCCGCCATATGTTTTTGGATCTGATCGACAGTTCGCCCGCATTTCGCCGCCTGGTCTTCACCGCCTTTGCCACCCGCATGCAATCAATGATGCACCTGCTGGAAAGGGTCGCCTTTCAAAAAGTAGAAGCCCGGCTGGCCAGTTACCTACTGGATCAGGCTGACAACACCGGTGAATTGCATATCACCCAGGCCAACCTGGCCACCGCCATCGGATCAGCCCGCGAAGTCATATCACGACGACTAGAGGCATTGGAAACCCGGGGGTGTATACGTCGCGAACGCGGGCGGATAAACATTCTGAACCCGGAATTGCTGCGTTATCTTGCGGATGAAACTGCAATGTGACCATGTCACACGGGCTAATCATATATTAATATAGACAGACACCATCACTTAAATCTGGAGACAAACAATGCTTAAGAAAAATATGGGCTCACTTGATCGAATTTTGCGCGCCGTTCTTGGCCTGGCACTACTGGCAGGGTTTTTCCTGCTGCCCGACGCCAGCTATCGTAACTGGTTGCTGCTGGGGATCATCCCGCTGGCCACGTCAATGATCAACAGCTGCCCGGTCTATACTTTGTTGGGGCTGAAAACCTGCCCGATGAAAGACGCTGAATAAAACTGCCGCGCCGGGGGAATTCCCCGGCGCACCACTTGCAAAACACGTACAGTTTGCTGACAGTTGTCTGAGACAACGAAAGCCGTACTTTGAAATCCTTTTCCCAGTCCCCCACCGATGATGCCTTTGTGCAAAACCCCTATCGGTTTTATGAAACCGCGCGGGCCAACGGTGAACAATTGTTTTATTGGGAAGAATTTGGCCTGCCTTGCACAGTATCCTACGCCGCTAACTGGGCCATCCTGAAAGACCGCCGGTTTGGCCGCGAAACACCCAAAGGGTGCGAACCCGACAAGCCCGCCCATCAGGCCGGTTTTTGGGCAGTAGAAGATCATTCATTGCTAGAATTGGAACCACCGCGCCATACCCGGCTGCGTGGCTTGGTGTTACGCGCCTTTACTTCACGCCGGATAGCCGGGCTGGCGCCCGAAATAGCCGCGTTGTGCCACCAATTAATCGACGCCATGCCTGGTGAAGATTTTGACTTACTGCCCCATTTCGCCCAGAAATTGCCGGTGATCATCATCGCCCGCCTGCTGGGCATCCCGGAAAACCGCGCCGATGATTTGCTGGCCTGGTCCCATGATATGGTTGGCATGTATCAGGCCGGGCGCAGCCATGAAATGGAGCTGTCCGCCGCCCGGGCTGCCAGCGAATTTTCTGATTTCATGCGCGATTACATCGATTACCGCCGCCAACGCCCGGCCGATGACCTGATCACCCATCTGATTGCCGCTGAAGAAGACGGCCAAAAACTAAGCGCCAGCGAACTGATCTCAACATGCATCCTGCTGCTCAATGCCGGGCATGAGGCCACGGTGCACAGCATCGGTAATGGTGTCGCAGCTATGCTGCAGACCGGGCTGAACCGCGACTGGCTGACAGCAGGTAACATTGACAAAACCATTGAGGAAATAATTCGCTATGATCCCCCGGTACACATGTTCCAAAGATGGGCCTATGAAGACATCGAGGTGGGCAGCCAGACTGTCAGAAAAGGCGAAAAAGTCGCCTGCATTCTTGCCGGGGCCAACCGCGACCCGTCCCGTTGGGGGGATGCAGAAACTTTTGATCCAACCCGCCCGATCCAAACAAATGTCGGCTTTGGCGCTGGCGTGCATTTCTGTATCGGCGCACCGTTGGCCCGCTTAGAAATGCGCACCGCCCTGCCGATCCTGTTTGACCGTTTGCCGGGGCTAAAACTGACAGAGCAGCCGCGCTATGGGCAGACCTATCACTTTCACGGGCTGGAAGCATTGCAGGTCAGGTGTTGAAGCCTCCGGCGGGGATGTTTTGACAAAGAGAAAATCTAGAGCGGCAGCATTGTCGTTGATTTGATCTGCTCCATCGACAGCAACGCGGTAACATTGTATATTTTCACCTCTGATATCAGCGCCTGATAAAATTCGTCATAGGCCCTAGCGTTTTTCACCCGCACCTTCAGGATATAGTCAATATCGCCCGCCAGCCTGTGGGCTTCCTGTACCTCGGGGCGGGCTTTCAGGGCGCGTAGAAACGCCGCCTGCCAGTCAGCTTCGTGTTCACTGGTTTTGACCAGCACGAAAAAACAGGCCTCAAGCCCCAGCGCGTCAGCGTCCAGCACCACCGTTGTCTGCCCGATCACCCCGGCGGCCTTCATTTTCTTGATCCGATTCCAAACCGGCGTCTTGGAAGAGCCTGATTTGCGGGCAATTTCATCCAATGACTGGCTGGCGTCGCGTTGAAGCTCTGCAAGGATTTTCCGATCGGTGGCATCTATTGAAGCTGGCATTCTACATACTTTCTACTGTTAGAACGAAATCAGTTCCGAATGACCTTTGAAAGTAATTTGTTCTTACTTTCTGTGCCATATGGCAATTAATCAGAATATCGTTCTAATATCAAGGGACGTTGAAATACGAACCGTCAGAAAGGATCACCCATGGCTCGCCCCTTTAGTCCGAAAGTAATTACCGCCAATGCCCTGATCAATGGCGCGGTGATCTATCTTACACCAAACGACAACTGGTCCCCAGATCACGCCCAGGCCGAGCTGATAACAGATGAGGACCACGCCCAATTACGCCTGCTGGATGCACAAATGCAACCCGACATTGTTGGCGCTTACTTGGCCGATGCCACCAGCGGCGGACATGGCCCCCAACCCATCCATTTTCGCGACATCACCCGCGCTAAGGGCCCGTCAAATTACCACCACGGCAAACAAGAGGCATCCAATAATGTATCAGTATGACAATTTTGACAGCACTTTTGTCCGTACCCGTGCTGATCAATTCCGCGACCAGGTGGCACGGCGCATTGATGGGAGCCTGACCGAGGATGAATTCAAGCCCCTACGCCTGATGAACGGGCTGTATCTGCAGTTGCACGCCTATATGCTGCGGGTGGCGGTGCCTTATGGCACGCTAAATTCGGATCAATTGCGCACATTGGCGACCATTTCCGATAGGTGGGACAGGGGATATGGCCATGTCACCACGCGGCAGAACATGCAGTTTAACTGGCCGCGGTTAACCGATGTGCCGGACATGCTGGACGCACTTGCAGATGTTGGCCTGCACGCGATCCAGACATCGGGCAACACCATTCGAAATGTCACTGCTGACCACTTTGCCGGGGCCGCAGCTGATGAGGTGGCAGACCCGCGCCCGGTGGCCGAATTGCTGCGCCAATGGTCCACGGACCACCCTGAATTTCAGTTCCTGCCGCGCAAATTCAAGATCGCCGTTACCGGCAGCGCCACCGACCGCGCCGTTATTCACGCCCATGATATTGGGTTGCAACTGGTGCAAAACGCGCGGGGCGAAAATGGGATCAAAGTAATCATAGGCGGCGGGCTGGGCCGCACTCCTATGGCCGGAAAAACCCTACGGGAATATTTGCCCAAGGGTGATCTGCTGCCCTATGTCGAGGCTATTCTCAGCACCTATAACCTACTGGGGCGGCGCGATAACAAATACAAAGCCCGCATTAAAATTACGATTCATGAACATGGGTTGGACAATATCAAGGGGTTGGTAGAGGCACGCTTTGCCCAGTTGCGCCCTGAATTTCGTGGCGTTGACCAGGGTATTCTGGCCCGGATAGAGGCACAGTTTGCCGCCCCTGAATACACCCAGAAACCTACCGAACCGTTTGATATTGCAACCGGCGAAGACCCGATCTTCCGGTCCTGGTCTGACACCAACACCCACGCCCACAAAGCCACCGACCACGCAATTGTCACCGTGTCGCTTAAGGCAATCGGCCAGACCCCGGGGGATGTAACATCCGATCAAATGCGCGCGTTAGCTAAGCTGGCGGACGACTACAGCCATAGCGAGCTGCGCTTTAGCCATGAGCAAAATATCATCCTGCCCCATGTGCACCGGGGCGACCTACCAGCTGTGCATGCTGCCCTGAAAGCCGTCGGTCTGGCCACCGCCAATATCGGCCTGATCTCAGATATTATCGCCTGTCCCGGTATGGATTACTGCGCGCTGGCCACGGCCCGCTCAATCCCTGTGGCGCAGGCAATTGCCTTGCGATTTGATGCGTTGAAAATAGAACATGACATCGGCCCGCTTAAGGTCAAAATATCGGGCTGCATCAATGCCTGCGGCCACCACCATATCGGCCATATCGGTATTTTGGGGCTGGATCGTGCGGGCGTGGAAAACTACCAGATCACCCTGGGCGGGGATGGCAGCGAAAGCTTTGTCATCGGCAAACGCGCCGGGCCGGGCTTTGCATATGATACCATTGTTGCCGCCGTTGAACGGCTGGTCATGGCCTATCTCGAACTGCGCCTGAACCACAGTGAAACCTTCCTGCAAACCTATCGCCGGTTGGGCGAAAAACCATATATCGCCGCGCTTTACCCGGCCAAGGACCACGCCCATGCTGCATGACACCACCCTTACCCGACAGGGCCACACGATCGCCGATTTGAACCATCGGTTCAGCCCGCAAAATGCCATGGCGGCACTAAAATTTACCCTAGAAAGTCCAAGCTTGGGCCGGGTGGCATTGGTGTCCAGCTTTGGGGCTGATGCCGGCGTTCTTTTGCACATGGTTGCCCAAATCAACCCACACCTACCGGTGTTGTTTTTGGACACAGAATTACTGTTTCCCCAAACCCTTGGCTACCAACGCGATCTGGCCCGCCATCTGGGCCTGAGCAATGTTCAACTGATCCGCCCAAAGCGCGAAACATTGTTCACCAAAGATCTTGACGCCATGTTGCACCGTACCAACCCAGACGCCTGCTGTGCTCTGCGCAAATCCCAACCGCTGGAACAGGCGTTGACGGGCTATGGTGCCTGGATCACCGGGCGCAAACGGTTTCAGGGTGGCACCCGCCAGCGGCTTGATCTGTTTGAACCGGACAAAGGCACCCGCATCAAGATCAACCCGCTGGCCCATTGGACGCCCCAAATGGTGCAGGCCTATTTTGAGACCCACAACATCCCCCGCCACCCACTGGTGGACGCCGGGTATCCTTCGCTTGGTTGCCAGCCCTGCACGACCCGCACCCGCAACGGTGAACCCCCGCGCGCTGGACGCTGGCGCGGTCAGGACAAAACCGAATGCGGCATCCATTTTACCACGATCAGCACAAACCGGAGGAACCAATGACAATTATTGTGAATGACAGCGGGTTTCACAGTGATGATATTCCGCAAAGTGCACCAATGCTGTATATCGCGGCCGATACCAACCCCACCAACATGGGCGTTCCCGATGAAAACACCCTACTGGTCTGCGTTGATTTCCCCAGTTTCGCTGATGGCCGCGGCTTTACCCTAGCCCGTCACCTGCGCCAGCTGGGCTATACCGGGCGCTTACGGGCCATGGGCCATCTGATTGCTGATCAGTACACCATGGCCCGGCGTGCCGGCTTTGATGAGGTTGAGATCAGCGATGATCTGGCCACCCGCCAGCCCTGGCCCCAGTGGCAAGCCCGCACCGACTGGCAGGCCCATGACTATCAGTCGCGCCTTGGCCACACGCTTTAGACTTTCATCACCCCCCATGCCCCCTTAAGAAAAGGAACCGGCACTTTGCCGCGTCAATCAAATGAACACACAGGTCCCCGTGAACGATATTCCCGCCAAAAAAGTCCCGACATTGCCTGACAGCCAGACCGTCACCAATGTGCGCCACTATACTGACAGCCTGTTTTCTTTCCGGGTGACGCGGCCAAAATCGCTGCGGTTTCGCTCGGGCGAATTTGTCATGATCGGCCTGCCCGGCCCCACCGGCAAACCCCTGCTGCGCGCCTATTCAATTGCTTCACCATCCTGGGATGAAGAATTGGAATTCTATTCAATCAAGGTACCAAATGGCCCGCTGACCAGCCGATTGCAGCATATAAAACCCGGCGACGAAATCATCCTGCGCCCCAAACCCGTGGGCACCTTGGTGCATGACGCGCTGACCCCGGCGAAAAATCTGTGGTTTTTTGCCACCGGCACTGGCATTGCGCCTTTCGCCAGCCTGATGCGTGACCCGGAAACCTATGAAAATTACGACCAGGTGATCATGGCCCATACCTGCCGCGATACCGCCGAGTTAAGCTATGGGCGAGAGTTGATCCAAAGCTTACCCGATGATCCATTGATCGGCGAATTTATTGGCGAAAAGCTGCGCTATTACCCAACCACAACCCGTGAACAAAGCCCAGTTATGGGCCGGATCACCGACAACCTGACTTCTGAAAAAATGTTTAAAGATTTGGGATTGCCCCAAATCACGCCGGAAACTGACCGCGCCATGGTCTGTGGTTCACTGGGCTTTAACGCCGATATGAAGAACATTCTGGAAGGCTACGGAATGGAAGAAGGCGCCAATTCCGAGCCAGCCGATTACGTGGTGGAAAAAGCCTTCGTCGGATAGCAAAATCGAATAGCAAAACGCCGCCCCGGTTTCCCAAAGCGGCGTTAAATTGGTTTAGTGTCGATTACAGGCCAAGCGCGGCTTTCACCTGTTCCAACGCGATCTTTAACAAATCAGGGCTGGCCTTGGCTTTGTCCAAGGCAATTTTCAGGCCCAACTTTACATCTGCCGACAATTCAGATCCATCGATCAAATTGGCCACTTCCACATAGTCAAAATTCGCCGGGTCCAAAACTTTGGCGCTGGCTTCCTTGGCTGCGTTCACCGCATCCTCAACCGCGCTCATAGCTGCAGCTTCAGCTTCTTGGGCGGCCATCGCGGCGGCCTCTTCTACGGCTTTGGCGGCAGCGGCGGCTTCCTCAGCGGCCATCGCAGCAGCTTCCTCTACTGCCAATGCAGCAGCGGCGGCTTCATCCTCTGCCATCGCGGCAGCTTCTTCAGCGGCCATCGCGGCAGCTTCTTCAGCGGCCATCGCGGCAGCTTCTTCAGCGGCCATTGCGGCGGCTTCTTCTGCGGCTTTTTCAGCAGCGGCAGCTTCTTCTTCGGCCATTGCGGTCGCTTCGGCTGCTTTTTCGGCAGCCATAGTAGCCGCTTCTTCAGCTGCATTTTGTTGGCTGTTATAGAAATAATAGCCACCGGCAGCCGCGGCCGCGATCAAAAGGGCGATAATTGTATTCTTATTCATTGGACGGTCCTCGGGTTCCATAGCAACTGTGCTTTATTGTCGGCCATATGGCAGAACTACGGGCAGAATGAAAGCGCGCAAGCACGATATCAGCGCAAATCTGCTAATTTACACCTTGTAAGACCGGCTCAGTCAGCCTATTTTCCGCGCGCTGATATATCTAAACAATTAAAAGGAACGACGTTATAGCCCGCAGACCACACAACGCGCCTCCGCAGCGCGATACCGGACCGAAAGTAAACGAAAAAATCCTGGCGCGAGAAATTCGCCTCATAGGGGCCGAAGGTGAAAATGCGGGTGTCGTCACCCCAGCACGCGCCATTGAAATGGCCAAAGAAGTTGGCCTTGATTTGGTGGAAATCTCCCCAAATGCCAGCCCGCCGGTTTGCAAAATAATGGATTTCGGAAAATACAAATACGAAACCCAAAAGCGTGAATCCGAAGCCCGCAAAAAACAAAAGATCATTGAGATCAAAGAAGTCAAGTTCCGGCCCAACACCGACACACATGACTATGACGTTAAAATGCGCAACGTGTTCAAGTTTTTGGGCAATGGCGACAAGGTGAAAGTCACCCTGCGGTTTCGTGGTCGTGAAATGGCGCATTTGGAACTGGGCCGTGCCCTGCTTGAACGGGTCGCCACTGACACTGAAGAAGTCGGCAAAGTTGACAGCATACCCAAGATGGAAGGCCGCCAGATGGTCATGATGATCAACCCAGTCAGGTAACCTTGGTCGATCCGAAAAAACCATCTTCGACCTATGTGGCAAGCTACAGCAATGGCGGTGGCAATGCCCCAAAGGACGCACGCCTTTACGCCCCAACATTTTTGCGCAACAGCCCACCAATGATTGCCCAGCTGGCCATTTGGCTGGCCGGGCGAACAGGCTCAGTTTTGGAAATTGGTGCGGGCACTGGCCAACACGCGGCGGCCTTTGGCCTGGCTTTCCCCGCACTTGACTGGTGGCCGTCAGACCGGGACGCGATGCATCTGGCGTCTACCACCGCATGGCAAATGGAATTGCGGGCCCCGGCTTGCCCGCCCCTGAACATCGATGCAGCCACCGATTGGGCAAAAACTAAGCCCGTACAATCCCTTGGTCCACTTACGGCAGTCCTGTCGATGAACGTCATCCATATCTCACCCATCGCCGTTACCCATGGCATCATCGCCGGGGCCGGACAGGCCCTTGCCAAGGATGGCCTGCTCATTTTCTACGGCCCCTTCATGGAAAATGGCCGACACACCGGGCGTGGCAATATTGCCTTTGATCAGGGGCTGCGCGCCGAAAACCCCGAATGGGGCCTGCGTGATATTGCTGACATCTCAGAACCTGCCCTTGGGGCCGGTCTGCGATTTTCTGGTCTGGTTACAATGCCCGCCAACAACCGGCTGCTGATTTACCAGCGCGACTAGTGCCACAGAAAAATTCATTCGCAAACTGCAGGCTGTTAACGCACAGCCAGTAATTCACCCATATGGGTGAGCAAAAAACGCCCAGCTTCTCTCAATATGGGGCATGCGCCTGGAAACAGCTGAAACACACCTGGCAATGACTGAGCTTTCCTTAGAGACATGGCCCGTACAATCAACACCACAACAAAAGCATTGTTCAATGCCTGGCTTGTACCGGACATGGTGATCTCATCGACAAAGATATTCGTAAAATGTGAAAATAAAGGGCGCTGCATTCACAGCGCCCTTTTCAAATTTCATTGGCTTAATGTCAGCTTTTTCGCTTTTTTCGGCGGGCACCAACAATTCCTAAAAATCCAAATCCAGCGGCCAGCATTGGCAGCGCAGCCGGCAGTGGAACAGCGCTGATCTGGCCTTCGATATTGAAGTCAACGTCAGTTTCAGTGCCGTCATCCCAAGTGAACAACAGCGTTTGGTTCAATGTCGTGGGCCCAAACACTGTACTAATTGTAAACGGGCCTGGATATGTCGAGGTATTGCTGATGGTCAGGGCTTCGCCAGAGGACCAGCCCATATTAAACCCCACGAATTGCGCCCGATCAAAGCCAAAGAATAATAGTGATACTTCGCCAGCCATCGGCTGGCTGGCGCTAAATCCTACCGCAAAAGACCCAGCATCACCATTGGACGAGCCAATTTCTGCATCAAATATAAATCCTGACGACCCAACCAGTACTAATTGCTGGTCGGTCACGGTAGCGGCACTTGCACCACTTACCCAACCAATTGCTAGTGTCGTCGCGATTACGCAATTTTTTATCTTAGCCAAAATCATCGGCATCCCCCAATTGTTCCCCAGATAAATACAATCGCCCCAAATATCAGGCATTGCTCCCTTTTTTGCCGCCTAAATGTATGTTTAGCGACGTTTACAACACTGAGCTTCAGAATCTGATATGTCTACAAAATTCAACGTGATGTGCGCATCCCCCCGATTAGCGCGCAAAATAGCAATCGTGCGCTACCATTTCGTGCAGTCGATTACATCAAATCCACCATGCCGGAACGTATAAGGAAATGAACCGCCATTCACGTCTGGTTTTTACCAGGGAATCTCCATTTTCAGTCGATGACAGCACTGTCACCCTGACCTTCAAACCTGTTTCCGGCGGCACATTGGTGAACATGCACCACGTCAACCACGAAGATGGCTGGACGGCGATACTGGCCAAGCTGGGCAGCAGCCTGATCCAAGCGGACCAACATAGTAGCAACATCACCATGGGGTAAAACATAATTGCAGGTCATGGTGTTTTTAGCCAAAAAAACCCCAATATCCCGCCGCCCTGAACACTATTGCAAAATCGGCAACAATGCCGGGTTTTACCACCATTCACACCTTGGATCAGCTCTTGCTTGGTCCCGCTAACAAAGGCTAAACTGCCTTGGGGATTGGCTTTACTGATAGCTAACTGGGTGCGCATATGGATGATGTAAATTTTTCAAATCTGATCGATCCGGCCATCGGTATATCCGAGCCCGAATGGCTGGACCGCATCGAGGACTTCGCCGAAGATCACGGTAATTTTGAACCCCTTGGTCCCGACCATTCCGCTGTATTCATCGACCGTGGCCCAACCCTGATCGTCAGCTTTGAAACCATCCCAAGTATCCGGGCGCGTGCCCATTCCGATATCCCCTTGGGCTGGGGGCTAATAAATGGCACCGACTGGTCCCAGCTCTGCCTGCTTTCCAATAATGAAACATGGTTTCGCCACCGCGCGGTCTATGAATATTTTGACCGGCTGGTGGATGAAGGTTTTTTCGAAAACTTCGATCAGGTGATATTTTATGGCGCCGAAAGCTGTGGCTACGCGGCTGCGGCCTATTCCGTTGTTGCCCCAGGCGCCACCGTTATCGCTGTATCGCCCCAAGCCACGCTTGATCCTGCCGTTACTGGCTGGGATGATCGGTTTCAAAACATGCGCCGCACCAGCTTTACCGACCGCTATGGTTATGCCCCTGATATGCTCGATGCTGCCAAACAGGCCTTTATCCTGTATGATCCGGGCTCTGAAGAAGACGCAATGCATGCGTCACTTTTCACCCGCTCCAACGTCACTAAAATTCGCTGCCGGCATCTTGATGGTCAGATTGAAACCTTTCTACATCGCATGGGCTTACTGAAACCCCTGCTTAGCATTGCTGCTACTGGCAATCTGACACCGGCAGATTTTTATACTGTCCTGCGCGAACGACGCAATTACCTTCCTTATCTCAGAATGTTTCTGGCTGAGGTTGAAAGGTCCAACCGACCGCTGCTTGCCGCCTACATGTGCCGCTCCGTGCTGGAACGCATCAATATCCCGCGCTTCAGCCGGCAATTGTCCATCGCCACCAAAGAATTGCACAGTACCGGTATCCCCCTGCCACCGGCAAAAACGGCCATCCCGGCCTAATAGTGCAATCTGCCACTGGCCCCTGCCGCCGACAGCGTGTACCCCCTGCATCCAATGACACAGACCCTGAAAATACGCCGCCCCGATGATTGGCACTTGCACCTGCGCGACGGCGACATGTTGCACGCCGTGCTGCCCGAAACCGCGCGCCACTTTGCCCGCGCCATCATCATGCCCAATCTTGTGCCACCAGTGGTCACAGCAAGCGACGCCGCCGCCTACCGCAATCGCATCCTGGCCGCCCTGCCCAGGGGCGCGGACTTCACACCACTGATGACACTATACTTGACCGAAACCACTGATCCAGCCGATGTGGCCCAAGCCGCCGCCAGCGGCCTGATCGCGGCCGTCAAACTTTACCCGGCCGGGGCCACCACCAATTCCGACAGCGGGGTGCGCGACTTTGATCGCGTCCGCCCAGTGCTGGAAACTATGGCCAAAATCGGCCTGCCGCTTTGCGTACACGGTGAAGTCACCGACCCCGACATCGATATCTTTGATCGCGAAGCCGTATTCATCGACCGTGTGCTTGACCCAATCCGTCGCACCACCCCTGAGCTAAAAATCATCATGGAACATATCACCACCAAAGACGCGGTGGCCTATGTCAAAGCCGCCGATAAAAACCTGGCCGCCACCATCACCACCCATCACCTGGTCATCAACCGAAACCACATTTTGGCGGGCGGCATCAAGCCGCATTACTACTGCCTGCCTGTGGCCAAACGCGAGACCCACCGCCAGGCCTTACTTGCCGCCGCCACCTCAGGTGACACGCACTATTTCTTGGGCACCGACAGCGCGCCCCATACTGATCCAGCCAAATTGCAGGCCTGCGGCTGTGCCGGTTGCTTCACCGCCACCAACACCATGTCAATTCTTGCACAACTGTTTGAACAGCAAAACGCCTTACAAAACTTGGAAAAATTCACCTCCCTAAACGGCCCGGCCTATTATGGCCTGCCCGCCAACGACACCCACATCACCCTTACCAAATCCGCGCCCAATTACCCCACAAGCATCACCACCTCCGACGGCCCCGTCACCATCTTTGACCCTGGGTTCCCCCTGAACTGGCGCATCACTTAACCCATCATTGTTCCACAAATATCCCCGCCGGAGGCTCGACCCCCTGCCCAAAAGGACCACGCCAAATGATCCCCAGCACCTTCCCCCCCGCCGAAGAAATCGCCCGCCTCACCGCTAAAATGCTTCTGGAAATCAAAGCCGTTGACTTCAACGCCACTGATCCCTTCACCCTGGCATCTGGTCTGAAATCCCCAACTTACGTAGATTGCCGAAAACTCATCTCTTACCCGCGCATCCGCTCAACCGTGATGGATTTCATGGCCACAACGGTGATGCGCGACGCCGGTTTTGAAGCCTTTGACAACATCGCAGGCGGTGAAACCGCTGGCATCCCGTTTGGCGCGCTTATGGCCGAACGCCTGGCCCTGCCCATGACCTACGTGCGCAAAAAACCCAAAGGTTACGGCCGCAATGCCCGCATAGAAGGCGACATGAGCCCGGGCCAGCGTGTCCTGCTCATGGAAGACCTGACAACCGACGGCGGCTCAAAACTGTCCTTTGTTGACGCCATTCGTGAAACAGGCGCAACCTGCGCCGATACCGCTGTCATATTCTACTATGACATATTCCCGGAAACCGAAAAACGCCTGGCTGACCACGGCGTCACGCTGCATCACCTGTGTACCTGGTGGGATGTGCTGGCCCAAGCCCGCGCCCAGGCCAGCTTTGATGCCGCCACCCTGGATGAGGTTGAAACATTCCTGAAAGACCCCCGCGCCTGGCAGAAAGCGCACAAATAGCGGGCGGTTTTCCGCACCAAATCCGCTTATCCACAGACATATACATTTTGACCTTTCCACCCCCTGTCCGCTATCAAGGTGGCAACAGGGGACCGGGGCACCATGACAGAGATTCGCGCGATAAAATTGGACCAAAATACTGGCAACGACGGCGCAGTACCCCATAATATCGAAGCCGAACAGCAATTGCTCGGCGCAATCCTAACCAATAATGACATCTATGACCGTATCGCCCCAATCATCGGCCCACAGCACTTTTATGATCCGGTCCATGCCCGCATCTATGAGGTCGCTCAAACTCGCATTGCCAAAAACGCTTTGGCCTCGCCGGTAACTCTTAAGGCATTTCTGGAAGATGACGAAGGCCTCAAAGAACTGGGCGGCCCGGCCTACCTGGCCCGCCTTGCCGGTTCCGCTATTTCATCGTTCGCAGCGCGCGACTACGCCCAAACCATCTATGATCTGGCCATCCGGCGTGAACTGATGTCACTGGGCAATGAAATCTCCGACAAAGCCGCCCGGGTCGACGTTGCAAGCGAACCGAAAGAACAAATTGTCGAGGCCGAGCAAGCGCTTTATGCGCTTGGTGAACAGGGCCAGACGGATAGCGGGTTTCAATCTTTCCTTAAGGCCGTAACAGATGCCGTCAACGTCGCCAATGCCGCCTATCAACGCGAAGGCGGGCTTGCCGGGGTCTCAACCGGCCTGACCGATATGGACAAAAAACTTGGCGGTTTGCACAAATCTGACCTGCTGATACTGGCCGGCCGACCCTCCATGGGAAAAACCGCGCTGGCCACCAACATCGCTTTTAACATCGCCAAAGCCTATAAAAAGGGCAAATTGCAAGACGGGACAGAGGGCGCGGTAGACGGCGGAGTCGTGGGTTTTTACTCGCTCGAGATGAGCGCCGAACAACTGGCAGCCCGGATCCTGTCCGAAGCAAGCGAGGTTCCGTCAGATCAAATCCGCCGCGGTGACATGACCGAAGCCGAATTTCGCCGTTTTGTGGAAGCCGCCAAACAACTGGAAGCCTGCCCGCTTTACATTGACGACACCGCCGCCCTACCCATCAGCCAACTGGCCGCCCGCGCCCGGCGCTTGAAACGTACACATGGGTTGGACGTGCTGTTTATTGACTATTTGCAACTGGTACGTCCGGCGACGGCCAAGGACAGCCGGGTAAACGAAGTTTCAGAAATCACCCAAGGCTTAAAGGCAATCGCCAAGGAACTTGAAATCCCGGTAATTGCCCTGTCACAGCTGTCGCGTCAGGTTGAAAACCGCGACGATAAGCGCCCGCAACTGTCTGACCTGCGCGAAAGTGGCTCAATTGAGCAAGACGCCGATGTGGTGATGTTTGTGTACCGCGAAGAATATTACAAAGAGCGCGAAAAACCCGGCGACCACGAATTGGAAAAAATGGCCAACTGGCAGGCCGAAATGGAAGCCCTGCACGGCAAGGCTGAAATCGTCATCGGCAAACAACGCCACGGCCCCATTGGCCATGTTGAACTGTCGTTCGAAGGCCAGTTTACCCGATTTGGAAATTTGATAAAGCCCTGGCAACAGCGCGGCGATGATCAGGAATTTTAAGCCAGCTTCAAAACCCGGTTCACAAGGCGCGCATTTTCCCCTAACCAGACCGGCAAACCAACACCGGGACTGAACCATGCACGACATCCGCACCATCCGCGATAAACCAGACGCCTTTGACGCCGCCATGGCGCGCCGTGGCCTGGAACCACAATCACCGGAAATCCTGGCCCTTGATCAGGCCCGCCGCACCAGCATTGCCGCAGCTGAAACCGCATTAGCCGATCGCAATGCCGCGTCAAAACTGGTCGGGGCTGCCAAGGCCAAAGGCGATGAAGCAGAATTTGAACGCCTGCGCGCCCTTGTCACCGCCAAAAAGGCCGAAATAGCCACGCTGGAAGAGACCGCCAAAGCCCAGGACGCCAAACTGAGCGATCTGCTGATGTCCCTGCCAAACATCATCGACGCCGCCGCCCCTACCGGCAAAACCGAAGATGATAATGTGCAAGTCCACACTTGGGGAAATGCCCGTAATTTTGCCTTCGACCCCCGCGAACACTATGATATCCCCGCCGCTATTGGCCTTGATTTTGAAACCGCCGCCAAATTGTCCGGCTCCCGCTTTGTGGTCCTGCGCGGCGCCATGGCGCGCCTGCACCGTGCCCTTGGCCAGTTCATGCTTGATATGCACACCGACCAACACGGGCTAACCGAAATGATCACCCCGGTTCTGGTGCGCGAAAGCGCCATGTATGGCACCAACCAGCTGCCCAAATTTGCTGAAGACAGCTATCAAACCACCAATGGCTGGTGGCTGATCCCCACATCCGAAGTGACGCTGACCAACACCGTTGCCGGCCTTACGCTTGACGCCGCGCAACTGCCGATCCGCATGACGACGCTTAGCCAATGTTTCCGCTCAGAAGCAGGCAGTGCCGGCAAAGACACCGCCGGCATGCTGCGCCAGCACCAGTTTGAAAAGGTGGAAATGGTCTCAATCACCCACCCGGATGCATCGAATGCCGAACATACCCGCATGACTGCTTGCGCCCAGAACATACTGGAAGCCCTTGAACTGCCCTACCGCACCGTCAACTTGTGCACCGGCGATATCGGCTTTGGCGCCATCCGCACCCATGACATAGAGGTCTGGTTGCCGGGGCAAAACACCTACCGCGAAATCAGCTCAGTTTCGACCACCGGTGCGTTTCAGGCCCGACGAATGAACGCCCGCTTCAAACCTGAAACCGGCGGCAAACCCGAATTTGTCCACACTCTCAACGGTTCTGGCGTCGCCATCGGTCGTTGCCTGATAGCTGTACTTGAAAATGGCCAACAGGAAGACGGCTCTGTCACCCTGCCTGCCGTGCTGCACCCCTATCTGGGTGGTAAAACCGGCATTTCGGCGGATGGCACCCTGTCATGAACGGCTAAAACCTGGCAAAACCACCTGTAAAATGCGCCGCCATTGTTTAAACACAATATCCGCTTAGAATTTGGCCAAGTTCATGTCTGGACAGCAGTTGCCCGGCACCATTTCATTATGTGACAGGACATCGCCATGAAAAAATCCTTTAAAGCCTTCGTTACAGCAACCGCATTGGGCGCTGTTGCAATCGCACCTTTGGCAATCGCCGCCACTGTGATTTCGGCTGATGCCGCCTTTGCCAAAGGCAACAAAAGCAATATGGGCAACAAGGGCGCCAAAGAAAAAAGAACGGGTCCAAAAGCCAACCGGGGCAATTCTAACCGGTCACAGGGCGCCAAAGCTAATGGCTCCGGCAAACAGGTAGCACGCCTCAGCACACCTGCCACAGAAGCACTGCATTCCAGCCAACTTGGCAACCTTAATGGCGCGATCCATTCAAGCCCCAACGCCAAACTGGCCCATATCCGCAACGGCAACTTTAATGGCCCCGTCGGGCTGGCCGCCGCATTGGCCGTCGCCGATCACAATGGCGCAGAAGTTGACCAAGTCGTGCAAGACGCTGCGCTGGCAACCCTGGCTTTGGATCAGGCAATTGCCGACCTGAATACTGCCGCCATGGATGCAGGTTACGATAGTTACGAACACTATCTGACGGAAAATGATGCCGGCAGCCTGATGGCTGAACTTGAGACATTGATCACTGACACCGAATTGCCAAGCCCAGAGCAGGTCGCAGACGCGACCGCCGCAATTGAGGCCGCAGCTGAAACCGCCGCTGCCATCGCCGATGCCGAAGCCGCACTACTCGCCGCCTGGAACAAAGGTGATGCAACCGACCCTGATGCGGCCCTGGCACTGGACCAAATTCGCGGCTCATTGCCCAGCCCAGAAGACATCGCCGCTGCGCTTGCTGAAACTCAAGAAGAAACAGATATGTTGCCAGAGGACGAAGAAGCACTTCTGGAACCCGATTTGGGCGATGAAATGCCCGAAGAACCAATTGAAGTAGCGTCGCAATAGGCGCGGCCTACCCGACCAATTTGGAGCTTGCTGCCTGCACGGTCCCAGACAGATCAAGCAGGTAGCGACACCCGCCACTGTTTCGGCCCCCCATCTTTGTTCCCCAAATATCCCCGCGCGGAGCGCATTCAATCCTATTGAACCGCAGACTACACGTACGAAAACTAGGCAATTCCTGGATGGCAGCTCTGAGCCCATACCTACCAACTCGTGGCTGTCCTTGGCCCCATTGTATTCATTGTCTGAAGTATTATGATGTAAGATGCGCCATTGAGGACTAGGCAATTTTAAATCAATTTTTGATCGCTTTTTTCGGAAGCAAAGACAAGCGGACGAAATTCTGGATACGAAGAAACATTCCTCAGCTTCGACGCCTGTTAGCGATGATGTGGTGAACTCTGGCTTCCCGCTTGTCCCCGATGATTTTCACCTTCAGCACGTGGGCAAGACCGTGCAAGGGAATGGCTACTGGATTTGTAACCAACTTGCCCCAGAAGACGGTAGCACGCGCGATTTCCTTGCGGCTTATGTATTTGATAAAACTGGAAACCTTATTTCGAGTGAAGTGCTTGATCAGGGATTGCGTTCCAGCCAATCAGAACAAACGACGGAAGAACTCATTCGGAAGCTGATGAAGAAAATTGATGCCAAGGAGATTGCAGAAATATTGGTAAAGCCGTTTTCGGTTTCGTTTTATGGTCACATATTCGGTTTGGTTATTCGAGAAATGGAAGAAGGCGGCGACGCCGAGCAGGATATGCTTATAGATGCAATGCCTGGCCATACTCTGATGTTCTATGGGCCGTGGAGTTTATGCAACTACGACACCTGAAAGCGCTTCACCTGAATGCAGGTAAATGAAGTACTGAATCGCAGCAAAGTCCCGCATAGCCGTCATTCCAATTTGCAGACTGTGCTTATGTCATGTTGTTTTTCACGATTTAGCCCTGAGACGATCCGCTTGGCAGGGGCCGGCTTCGTGAAACACACTCCGCCCAATTGTTAACAGATCCTTACGCCACCGAACCGACAGAAATTACCCAAAATCCCCTGTTACATTCTTTAAACACCGGGGTCTGAGGATGTTAAAAAGTTTAAACACCAGCCCAAACCCAGCTATGCGTCCGCCCGGCCCTTGCCCAGATGTTTGCGCAGCCGCGATGGCTTGGATTTGACCTTGCCCTTATAGGGGTTCTTGTCGGCTTGGCTGCGAAATGTCAGCCGGATCGGTGTTCCGGGCATATCAAAGTCCAGCCGCAACCCATTGACAAGATAGCGTGAATAGCTGGCGGGCAGCTTATCGGGATAAGACGCCATCACCACAAAACCTGGTGGCCGGGTCTTTACCTGGGTCATATAGCGCAGCTTGATGCGTCGCCCGCCCGGTGCTGGTGGTGGATGCGCCTCAACCATGCCGCTTAACCATTCGTTCAGGCGCGCGGTTGGCACCCGTCGGTTCCAAACGTCATGGGCGCTTAGAATGGCCGCTTGCAACCGGTCTATCCCTTTACCTGTCAGGGCGGAAACCGTCACCAAAGGCGCGCCGCGCAGCTGTGGCAACAGGCGTTCAAATTCCTCGCGCAACTCTTTGATTTTATCATTTTTTTCAGTTTCAAGGTCCCACTTATTCACCGCCAGAACCACGGCCCGGCCTTCCCGTTCCGCCAGATCGGCAAGCCGCAGATCCTGTTGCTCAAACGGTATTTCCACGTCCAGCAAAATCACCACAACTTCGGCAAACTTTACCGCACGCAGCCCGTCTGCCACCGACAGCTTTTCCAGCTTGGCTTGCACCTTGGCCTTTTTGCGCATGCCCGCCGTGTCAAATATCCGAACTGGTATATCACCCCAGTCCATCGACACCGAAATCGCGTCCCGCGTGATCCCGGCTTCTGGCCCAGTCAGCAGGCGATCTTCGCCCAGTATCTGGTTGATAAGGGTGGACTTTCCCGCATTCGGGCGGCCAACAACAGCAACCTGAAGCGGGCGCGATTTGGTTGGCACCCGCGGCCCGTCTTCAATGTCCACATCCACCTCTGGCGCATCGGTTTCTGCCCGTTCGGCAAAGCTATCGGCAATGGGCATCAGTTGGGAGTAAAGATCATTCATACCCTCACCATGTTCCGCTGACAGGCGGATCGGCTCGCCCAGACCCAATGAATATGCCTCAAGAACACCAGCATCGGCAGCTGATCCTTCGGCCTTATTTGCCGCCAGCACCACATGGGCGTTTTTCTTGCGCAAAATGTTGGCAAATATTTGATCTGCGGCGGTAATTCCGACCCGTGCATCAATGACAAACAAACAGATATCAGCCATTTCCACGGCCCGTTCGGTCAGCAACCGCATGCGCCCTTGTAAGCTTTCATCTGTGGCTTCTTCCAGCCCTGCCGTGTCAATGACAGTGAAACGTAGATCTGCAAGGCGGGCGTCGCCTTCTCGCAGATCACGTGTCACACCGGGTTGATCATCAACCAACGCCAATCGCTTGCCCACCAAACGGTTGAAAAGCGTAGACTTTCCCACATTGGGGCGGCCAACTATTGCAAGGGTGAACGTCATATCAATGCTCCGAGACTCAGCAAACAGCCGCCATATACCAGCTTGGCCCTAACGGAAAGCCAGAAGCTGACCATTTGCTAAAACCAAATACATCACACCGTCCACCACAATCGGTCGAGTTGCAGCCGCATCGGGTAATTCTGCAATGAATTCAAGGCTTCCATCCACCGGGTTATAGGCGCGCAACTGTCCGTCGCCCGATCCGATCCATAATTGCCCACCTGCCAGAACTGGGCCAAAATGCGCATAGACATCCCGTTGTCGCCGGACATTACGTGTTGGAACAACACTTGGCAGCTGGATACCCCATATCCGTTCGCCACTGCGCGCATTCAACCGCACTAGTTCAGCTTGGTCAGAGACCAGAAAAACCGACCCCCCCTCAACCCAAACAGGTCCGGTCGCCCCTTCCGGGGCGCTCCAGATATTGTCACCCGTTTCAATATCAATCGCCACCATGCGCCCCGAAGGGTTGCCGGTGAAAACCGTTTTGCCATGTATCACCGGATCGGCAGAGATATCGCTAAGCTGGGCATAGGCACGGCCCGGGCGCGCACCCGCAACCGAACTGCGCCAAACCTGTAAGCCGCCTTTTGGAAAGGCCGCCACCATTTGCGCAGTCCCAAATGGTAATACCACCAGCCCATTACCAACGGCCGGGGCCGCCCCGCCCACAACTCCGCTAACCGATGGCGGGCTGTCCAACTGCCAAAGCAACCTGCCATTAGCGGCGTCAATTGCCAGGGCCCGGCTGTCCCGGGTCACCACATAAACAATGTTATCGCTGATGGTGGGTGCACCGGTTGCAGGCGCGTCCAGCCGTTGTTGCCAATTGGTTGAACCGCTGGCCGCGTCCAGCGCAAACAGATCGCCAAATCCGGTGGTCACGTAAATATTGCCGTTTGATATTGCCAGGCCACCGCCGGATGCATCGTCACTATTTTCTGCAGGCGGCGTCAGATCGCGGCGCCAGGAAACCACGCCCGACACCGATGTCGCAACCACACCGGCCCGACTGTCCATTGTATAAATCAGGCCATTGGCCGCAACCGGATCGGCAGCAATGCGATGACGCTTGTCGCTGCCTGCGCCGATATCCACCGCCCATAACTGCGACGGGGCGGCTGAAAACGCCGGATGTTGCAACCGGTGTGATGCGGTGCCAGCCCGATGTGTCCAGCTCAAGTGATTGATAGGGGCGCTCAGCCGAACAGGTGCCACCTGGTTGGCCGCCACAGCAACATCACCACCAGCACCACCCCGGATTGCCAGTCTTTCGCCTGGTAAAACAATATCTTGGCTGCCACAGGACACCAAAGAAACCATTGCGGCAATGCCCAATACTGCGTTTCGATATGCACCCATTTTTCGCCCCTAAACCAATTCGCGTAAACCAATAGCCGCCAATGTCGGCGTCAGGTTTGATCCAACTCGCCACCCAGGGCAATAATCAACTGCGAAACCCGCCGACGCAAGCCCGGCGTTAATTGACCATCGGCCAATATAGCTTGCAACCTAACAAGCGCAGCGTCTGTACCACCGATTTCCATTTCTGCGATGGCCATCTGTTCCTCGGCCAATAACCGGTACGGCGCGCCCGGTCCGGCTATGGCCTGTAGCCGGATCATGCGATCTTCGGGCAACATGGTATCACCTTGGATCAGCAGCAGCTTCAATTCCGCCAAATGCCTGTAAATCTCTGGCAAGCTTTCATCACTGACGACATCGCCAAGCAACGTAACGGCATGCTCGGCGTCGCTTTCTTCCTCAGCATCACCGGCCTCTAGCAATGCCAACAAAGCGATATTATCGCCCTGCGTCGCTATGGTGGCGTAGGCCGTCGAACGCTCATCCGCCTGTTCAATTTGTATGGCTTGCAAGATATCGCTGCCAAGCAGTTGTGCTGCCTGCTGGTTCCTGGCTTTTGACCATTCATTATAGGCGGCACCACCAACCAGTAAAATGACCAGCGATATGGGAATCCAACCCCACTTTCGCATGATTTTATACTGACGGTCGCGACGGACTTCTTCGCTTACCTCGTCGATAAAGCTATCGGTATCACTCACATTTTCTCTCCTGCCTGTATATTACCTCTTACCCTAACCCTTTCCCGGATGCCAATAGCGGTGCGCCCAATGCCAACGTGCTGATTATTATAAAGCTTGGACACTTGAAAATTTAATCACTTCGCTATTTCCGATACCCAATTGTTGTCTTAGCTGGCTTGAGAATTGAACCAAACACCCCTATGTCACCACCATACAATATGCCCATAGCCATTTGAATAAGAGGCCGTCATGAGAATTTTCCCAATTATCACCGCCATATTGGTGATTGTGACCCTTTATTTGTTGGTATTCGAAAGGCAGCGCATCGTGGATTTTGCCACCGGAAACGATGCCGTAATGACAGATGAAATTGCCGCAGATGAAATGCCCACACCGGCCGAGATGGCAGATGAAGACGCAGAAACCCGGGTTTCGGTGGTTATCATGGCGTCCCAGGCCCAAGAAATTGCCAGCGCCGTGCTCGTACGTGGCCAAACAGAGGCCGCAAGACAGGTTGACGTGCGCGCCGAAACCGCCGGACAGGTTATTTCAGAACCTTTGCGAAAGGGAACAGAAATATCCACCGGCCAATTGCTGTGCGAAATTGACCCCGGCACCCGTGAAATTTCACTGGCAGAGGCAAATGCCCGCCTCGCAGAGGCCCAGGCCCGCGTGCTGGAAGCCGAAAGCCGCCCCTCAGAAGCCCAGGCGCGCATAGCAGAAGCCCAAGCCCGAGTTGTCGAGGCCGAGATCAACCTAACCGCCGCCGAACGGCTTTCACAGGGCGGGTTTGCATCCGACACCCGCGTAGCGTCCGCAAAAGCCGCCCATGAAAGCGCCACCGCCGCAGTTCAGGCAGCATTGTCAGGCCTGGCCAGTTCACAATCAGGCATCCAAAGCGCGATAGCCGGTGTTCAATCGGCCCAGGCCGGTGCCGCCGCTGCCACCCGAGAAATCGGAAAGCTGGAAATAACCGCACCTTTTGGTGGTTTGCTTGAATCTGATGCCGCAGAAATCGGTACATTCCTGCAACCCGGCGCGCTGTGCGCGACAGTCATTCAACTGAACCCGATAAAACTGGTGGGCTTTGTCCCTGAAACAGACGTTGGCCGCATCAAAATTGGCGCGCCAGCAGGCGCCCGGCTGATCAATGGCGACGAAGTTCGCGGCAAAGTGACGTTCCTGTCACGCTCGGCAGACAGCACCACCCGCACATTCCGCGTCGAAATTCAGGTGCCAAATGACACCCTGGAAATACGTGACGGGCAAACGGCGGAAATCATCATATCCTCAGCCGGAAAAGCCGCACATCTTATACCATCATCGGCCCTGACACTGAACAACAAGGGTGATTTGGGGGTGCGCAGCGTTGATGCATCAAACACAGTAAGATTTATCAATGTCAGTATTTTACGCGATACCGTTCAGGGCATTTGGGTTGCCGGGCTTCCGGATCTGGTTGATGTCATAATTGTTGGCCAAGAGTACGTTATTGATGGTGTCCTTGTGGACGCTTCATACAAAGAGACCAGCCAATGACCGGCATCGTAGATTGGGCGGGCGAACGGGCCCGCATGGTAGTTGCCTTTATTATCATGACGGTTCTTGCCGGTGGGTTTGCCTATGCAACACTGCCAAAAGAGGGTGAACCAGACATCGAAATTCCGCTGATGGTGGTGTCGGTACCTTTCCCAGGCATCTCGGCTGAAGATTCAGAAAAGCTATTGGTCAAACCAATGGAAACCGAACTGGGTGACCTGGACGGTTTGAAGAAAATGACTGCGACGGCGGCCGAAAACTACGCTGTTCTGGTGCTTGAATTTGAATTTGGCTGGGACAAAGCGGCGATAACAGCCGACCTGCGCGATCGGATGAATAAAGTTGAGGCCCAGTTTCCAACCGGGGCCGACAAGTATTCCGTCAGCGAAGTAAACTTTTCCGAGTTTCCAATAATAATTGTAAACCTGACAGGTGACGTACCAGAGCGCACACTCCTGCGTGTGGCTAAAGAACTGCAGGACCGGCTTGAAAGCCTGGAACCGGTGCTTGAGGCGGCCCTGACCGGCCACCGCGACGAAATGCTGGAAGTGGTGATCGACCCGCTCCGCCTTGAGGCATATAATGTCACCGCGGCAGAGCTGATCAACGTCGTGCGCAACAACAACCAACTGATCGCCGCAGGTGAAATTGAAACCGCAACCGGTGCATTTTCGGTCAAAATACCGGCGTCTTTCAATGAGCAGCAAGATGTCTACAACCTGCCGGTAAAGGTCAATGGCGACAGCATTGTCACCCTGGGTGACCTGGCCGATATCCGGCTGACCTTCAAAGATCGCACTGGCGTCGCCCGCTATAACGGCGAAAATACCGTGGCTTTGCAGGTGGTGAAACGCAAGGGCTACAACCTGATAGACACCTCGGCCCTGATCCGTGAAGAAGTCGCCAAAGCCCGCGACGCCTGGCCCGAAGACTTGCAATCATCCATCGATGCCGGACTGTCCAATGACCAGTCCATCGTTGTAAATTCAATGGTGCGCCAGCTTGAAGGCTCAGTGATGACGGCCATCGCCTTGGTTATGATCGTTGTGCTGGCATCCCTTGGCACCCGTTCGGCGCTGCTTGTCGGTTTTGCCATCCCAACATCGTTTCTATTATGTTTCGTGCTTTTGGCCGCCATGGGCATCACCATCTCTAACATCGTCATGTTCGGCTTGATCCTTGCCGTCGGTATGCTGGTGGATGGTGCCATTGTGGTGGTCGAATATGCCGACCGAAAAATCACCGAGGGCTCGGGCCCGATGCACGCCTATGTAGAGGCGGCAAAACGCATGTTCTGGCCGATCGTCAGTTCCACGGCAACCACCCTGTGCGCCTTTTTGCCGATGCTGTTCTGGCCCGGCATACCTGGCCAATTCATGGGCATGCTGCCGGTCACGCTAATCTTTGTTCTGTCGGCGTCTTTGCTTGTCGCACTGATCTACCTGCCGGTTATGGGCGGCGTCGCGGGCCGCATGTCACGCATGTTCACAGGTGGCTCTGACCTGCTGCGCCCGCTGCCATGGTTGGTGCGTGCACTGTTGGTGCCACCGTCGCTGTACCTGTTGTTTTTGGCCGCGATGCAAACCCTGAACCCCGGTTACCTGTTTGGTGGAACCTCGCCGCTTTCAGGTGTGCTATCCGTCTTACCCGGCGCCCTGCTATTCGTTATTGGCGCAGTTGTGTCGTCGATAACATTGGGGTCTGCCAAATTAACCCGCGCGCCCAAGAAAATTGTATCAGGCCACCGCCGCACAGCGATTGGATCATTTACAAAATTAATTGCAGGCAACCCGATCATGCCAGTCGTCACCATCGCCGTGGTCGGTTTCATCGTCGTTAACGTTTTCACTTACTTCGGCGAAAACAACCACGGTGTTGAATTCTTCGTCGAATCCGAAACTGAACAGGCGATAATTTACGTACGCGCCCGCGGTAACCTGTCCGTGGCCGAAAAAGATGCACTGGTAGCCCAGGTGGAAGCCGTTATTTTAGATACCGACGGCATCGAAAGCGCATTCGCGTTTGCCGGTTCAGGTGGCTTGAACCAAAACACCGGCGGTGCAGGCGGGCCACGGGATTCCATCGGTCAAATCCAGATTGAAATGGCACCCTGGGAAACCCGCAAAGACAACCCCGAGCTTGACGGCGACGTGGTCATGGCCGGGCTGAACGCGCGGCTGGCGGAAATTCCTGGCATTCGCACCGAAAGCCTAAGCCTGTCACGCGGCCCGGCGTCGGGTAAACCGGTGCAATTGCGCCTGAAAAGCGAAAACTGGAATAACCTGCTGGACGCGGTGACAACTGTTCGGGAAAAAATTGAAACCATGGACGGGCTGGCCGATGTGGAAGACACCCTGCCCCTGCCCGGAATTGACTGGCAGATCAATGTTGATGTTGAAAAAGCCGGGCGGTTTGGTGCCGATGTGGCCACGGTTGGGGTCATGGTGCAGCTGGTCACACGCGGCATATTGCTAGACACAATGCGGGTCGACAGTTCCGATGAAGAAATAGAAATCCGGGTGCGGTTTCCCGAAAAAGATCGGGTACTTTCAACGCTGGACACGCTAAAAGTACGCACCCGCGACGGACAGGTACCACTGTCCAATTTCATCACCCGCGAGCCGGTGAAAAAGTTGGCCCAGATCAACCGGATCGGGCAGAAACGCTATTTTGATGTGAAGGCGGCGGTTGCCCCTGACCTTACCAAACCCGAGCTGGACGAAAATGGCGACCAGGTATTTGATGATAACGGGGTGGCACAGACCCTACCAATCAACGCCGTTGAACGCCGCGAACACATAGAAAACTGGCTTAAAAACGAAGCCCAGCTTCCATCCGACGTTACCTATGAATGGGGCGGCGATCAGGTGGAAGAACAGGAAAGCCAGGAATTTTTGTCCAAGGCATTTTTGGCGTCCCTTGGGTTGATGTTCATCATTCTGCTGGCGCAGTTCAACAGCTTTTACAACGCGGCATTGGTGCTGATGGCCGTCGTACTATCCACCACCGGCGTGCTGATTGGCATGCTGGTCATGGCGCAACCATTTTCAATCATCATGACCGGCACCGGCATTTTGGCGCTGGCGGGGATTGTGGTGAACAACAACATCATCCTGATCGATACCTATCAGGAATACAGCCGCTTCATGCCCAGAATTGAGGCAATCGTGCGCACCGTCGAGGTCCGTATTCGCCCGGTATTACTGACCACCATCACCACCATGGCCGGGTTGTCGCCCATGATGTTCGGCCTGTCGCTTGATTTCATCGGCGGCGGCTATTCCGTCGACAGCCCTACCGCGCTGTGGTGGAAACAGCTGGCAACATCCGTGGTGTTCGGGCTTGGCATCGCAACCGTACTTACGCTGGTGTTCACGCCTTCCATGCTGGCACTTCGGGTCTGGATCAGCACTGGCGCCTACCGTTCTGTCAACCGGCTTAGGGCATTGTCCATGGGGCGCGACAGTCAAACGGCGCGTGATCTCGCCCTGCAATGGGCGGCAAACCGGGTGTCGTCACCAGAAATTATCTGGGACACATCGCCGCAAACAGCCACCGACATTCACGATCAGCTACCAGACCAGGGTTTCCTAAGCACCGGCGCTGAACCACTTGACGCACCGGGCGAACAAATTGACTTGCCAGATATGGATGAACCGTCGGCTGCATTGTTAAGCCGTGCCGATGCCGGTGCTGTACCGCCCGCGGCCAAGCCACCAAAAGCCAAACGCAAGCCGGGTAAAAAGCCGCCACTGCGCGCCGCTGAATAGGGCCATCCCCTAAGCCGCCACGTCGTCCTCGGACTGTTGGCGGTGCCACATGGACGCATAACGGCCATCGCGTTTCAACAGGTCATCATGGCGGCCCTGTTCAACGATTTTCCCGCCTTCCAGCACAACAATCAGGTCGGCGTCCAGAATTGTTGACAGCCGGTGCGCGATGGTGATCACCGTGCGGCCATGGCCCATTTCCTGTAAGCTTTCCAATATGTCATGCTCTGTTTCACTGTCCAGCGCCGACGTGGCCTCGTCCAGCAACAGGATCGGCGGGTCTTTCAGCAATGTCCGTGCAATACCAACCCTTTGCTTTTCACCCCCCGACAGTTTTAGCCCCCGCTCGCCCACTGTTGTTTCATAACCATCGGGCAACCCAACAACAAAATCATGTATTTTCGCGGCGCGGGCGGCGGTTTCAACCTGCTCTTTGGTCGCGCCATCAAGGCCGTAGGCAATGTTGTAATAGATCGTGTCGTTGAACAGCACGGTATCTTGGGGAACCACACCAATGGCGCTGTGCAGGCTTTTCTGTTGGACATCGCGAACGTCCTGCCCATCAATGGTCAACGCCCCGTCGGTAACATCGTAAAACCGAAACAGCAGCCGCCCAATAGTTGATTTCCCGGAACCCGAAGGCCCGACAATAGCCACGGTCTGGCCCGGGTCAACACGCATGCTGACACCCTTTAATATGGGTCGCTCAGCGTCATAGGCGAACGATACGTTGTTCAGTTCAACCGCCCCACCAGTGACCTTAAGCACCTTGGCATTAAGTTTGTCACTAATTTCCGGAGGCTGCTCTAACAGGGCGAACATTTCAGCCATATCGATCAGTGACTGGCGAATTTCACGGTACACAGTTCCCAGAAAGTTCAGCGGCATGGTGATCTGGATCATATAGGCATTGACCAACACGAAATCTCCAACCGTCAGATCGCCGCGCTGCACACCAAATGCCGCCATGACCATGACCCCAACCAGGCCACCGGTGATCAGAACCGCCTGGCCGAAATTAAGGTAGGCCAGCGAATAACTGGTCTTTAGCGCCAAAGCCACATATTGGCGCATGGCCCCATCATAGCGCTCGGTTTCACGATCCTCTGCGCCAAAATACTTTACCGTTTCGTAATTCAGCAGGCTGTCGATGGCCTTTTGGTTAGCATCAGTATCTTGATCATTCATTTCCTTACGAATACGCACCCGCCACTCGGTGACCGAAAATGTGAACCAAACATAAAGCGCAATGGTCCCTACCACGACCGCAAGATACCAGGCGTCAAACAGGGTATACAGCACCGCCGATATCATCAGCAGCTCTAATATAAGCGGGCCAATGCTGAACAGCATAAAGCGTAGCAGAAATTCGACCCCCTTGACGCCACGTTCAACAATTCGGCTGAGGCCGCCGGTTTTCCTTGTGATGTGATAGCGCATGGACAAACGGTGAATATGGCGAAAAGTTTCCAGCGCAAGCTGGCGCAATGCCCGCTGGCCAACAGCAGCGAAAACCACATCGCGAAGCTGCTGAAAGCCAACATTCATCAGCCGCGCAAAGCCATAGGCAAGCGTTAGCCCAATAGCACCAAGGCCCAGCATCATCGCCCCATCCAGGTTTTCGCCAGACAAGGCGTCAACCGCAGCTTTGTAGAAAAATGGCGTCCCGACAGATACGACCTTGGCCAGTATCAAAATGCACATCGCCACCACAACGCGCCGTTTGACCCATGGGTGCTCTGCGGGCCACAGATACGGGATAACCCGGCGTATGGTACGCATACCGCTGCCCTGATGATCCTTTGAAACGCGTGCGTCGCTAACAGTTGATCTAACCAAAACTGCCCCCTGGCTATGTGCTGAACATATTACCTAAGTGCGGCTTGCAGCAATTGCCAGTGACATTTTGATATTTGGCGAAATAACAAAATGTACTTTGGGCAGGGCGCTAATTCGGAATGGTAAAAACTTGCCCGGGATAGATCAAATCGGGGTTTCTGATACGTTCCCTATTGGCTTCATATACCCTAACATACAGCACGCCGTCGCCGTAATTTCGGTTGGCTATTCCCCACAGCGTGTTGCCCGGCTGAACAGTCACCAGCGAAACCTTAAGGCCACCGCCAGGGGCCGCTTCGACACCCAAAGACGCAAGTGCTGCCGGTTCTTCGCGCTTAAAAGGTGTTTCCACGCGGGACACAACGGTGCCATCCTCAGACACCTCATCTATGCGCAGGGTATAAACACCGGTATCAACCTCTGGCAGCGGGGCCCGCCAGCGGCCGTCACTTTCAATTTTAAGCGTCTTAATCGGAGCATTATCAAGGTAGATCCGGACATACCCGGCACCCGTTCCACGGCCCTGGAGCGTCACATCCCCCTTGGGGTCATAGCTAATGGAATCCAATGCGATTTCTTTTAGAACCTCGGGCGAAACAGTGCCCGGTTGCAGCACTGATATCCCCTCATTCGTGGCCAGCAAAACAGCTGGGGCATGTGCCACTTGGATTTGCTCGGCCTCACTTGGGTCTGATGGGCTTTGGTCTGACGTGGTTCGCACCGCTGGATCAGTGCTATCGACATCTGCAACCACAGCATCCGCAGGGGTTTCGGCGTCTTCAACCACCGGCTCCTGATTTATGGCGGGTGCACTGTCAGATGTTTGCACATCCCCTACCGGCTCTTTGGGCGGCTCAATTTCTGGGGCAGTGGTCTGGTCAATTTGTGCAACGTCGACATCAGCCACAAAAGGCGAAATTATTACAGTCTGGTCACTGGCTATACCTTCGCCCGACTGACGGAGTGCGCTAAGCTCAAGAATGCGCGGGGTATCAGACGGATCAACCGAAAATATTGTAACAAATTCGCCGTTAGGTTCAGCTATAACTGTTCCCATAATGTCGCCGTCCAGTTCAACCGTGACTGTAGAGAATGGTTCAGATTTCCCCGCCACAACGACATTTCCGCTGCCGTCCACGCGAACAATATCAAACTGCGGGGCCAATACCTGTTCGACTTGCGGCTCGACCGCTATTTCGGGCGCGGGTAGATCCTCAGGTTTACTGTCAGCCTCCCCCGCATCCCCTGCACCATCATCGGCTGGCACAGCTGCCACCTGCTCGGCCGGTGGCTCAAGCACCGATTGCTCGGTTATCGCTGCTGGCTCCAATACCGCCAGATCAGAAACCGCCACTGTTTGAAACGGTTGAAACCCGAAATACGCCACAACCAAAGCCACAGCAGCGACCCCGCCTGCTGCTGCTATTTTACCGCCTGTACCAAGCGATGACCAAATTGACATCTTATCCCCCCAAGCCAATGCATTGGCCACTTGAGAGACCTTAACAACCCAGCTAACTGTGGTCAAAAGGGAAAACCATGACCCCACCAAAAGACGTGTTTTCAGTTTGTGTATTCTGCGGCTCTCGCAACGGGGCGCGGCCAGAATACAAAACGGCTGCACAGCAGCTTGGCACCCAGATAGCCGCCAACGGCTGGCGCTTGGTTTATGGCGCGGGTGATGTCGGGCTGATGGGGGCGGTTGCACAAAGCACCCAAACCTCTGATGGCAACACCTTTGGCGTCATCCCGGTGCACTTGCTGGACCAAGAGGTCGCCAAGACCGATCTGGATCAGCTGGTCATAACCGAAAATATGCATGAGCGGAAAAAAGTCATGTTCATGAACAGTGACGCCATTGTCGTGCTTCCGGGGGGTGCTGGATCACTGGATGAATTTTTCGAAGTTCTGACCTGGCGTCAGCTTGGCCTGCACCACAAGCCGATTTACCTGCTTAATGTCGCCGGCTATTGGGACAAACTTATCGATCTGCTGGAACATGTCATTGATCAGGGGTTTGCCGATGCCGGGTTGCTGCCCTATGTCACGGTGTTTTCTGATGTACCATCACTGGTTGAAGCCTTGTCAACTGCCCGCTCTGCCAGCAGGGCTTGACCGGAATATATCGCCAATGCCAGCCAAATTAGGCCAAACGCAACAGCGTGATACCCGCCAATGGGTTCTCTGAAAATCAAAACTGCCACAGCAAACTGTAGGGTCGGGTTGACGTATTGGATCAGGCCGACACTGGCCATTGTAAGCCGCTTTGCCCCATAGGAAAACAATATCAAAGGTGCCGCCGTGATCGGCCCCGCCAACATCAACAACACAGTATCATGCAAGGTACCGCCAAAATATCCACCGGCATGGCCCGATAGCCCCTGCCACCCGGACCAGTGCACGCCCCATAACCAGATCAGGGCCATTGGCGCCAACAGTAATACTTCGCTGACAACAGACACCACCGGCCCAGAGGTGCTGCTTTTCTTCAGCAGGCCATAAAGCCCGAACGTGCTCGCCAATATCAATGAAATCCATGGGGGTTCGCCCAGACCAACGGTCAAGATAACCACCGCAATGGCGGCCATGGACACGGCAACCCATTTCAGCCTTGTCAGCCGCTCAGCATAGACGACACGCCCCAGAACAACCGCAAAAAGCGGAAAAATATAGTAGCCCAGACTGGCCTGAACAGCGCGATCAACCTGAATGGCCCAAATGAACAGAAACCAGTTTATGGTGATAAATACAGCCGCCAACCAGGTCAGAAAAATCATCCGGCGATTGTCAAAAACCGCCGGAATTTCGCCCAGCCTTTTCTGCGCCCCCAACAGTGCCACAAAAAACACCAGCGACCATAAGATGCGATGGCTCAGCAATTCAACAGGATCGATATGGACCAATTGCTTAAAATAAAGCGGCGCGATGCCCCAAATTACACTGGCGGAAATTAACGCCAGGGCACCTTTTTTAACATCACCCATCGGCTTGCCTAACAAAAATGGCCACCCTGTATGGCGGCCACTTTATTGTTATTTGTGGCGAAAAATCAGGCAGTTGCCAGCCGTTCCGCTACATTTTCCCAGTTTACCAGCTTGTCTAAAAAGTTGCTTAGATACACCGGACGTTTGTTGCGGAAATCAATGTAATAGGAATGTTCCCAAACATCGCAGCCCAGCAACGCCGTCTGCCCGAAACACAGCGGGTTCACCCCGTTTTCGGTCTTGGTGATTTTCAGCGTGCCATCAGTGTCTACAACCAACCAGCACCAGCCAGATCCAAATTGCCCGGCACCAGCGGCCGAAAACTGCGCTTTCATTTCGTCAACCGAGCCAAAAGCATCAACGATCCGGGTTTCCAGAACGCCAGGCATAGCAGCCCCGCCCGGCCCCATCATTTCCCAAAACTGACTGTGGTTCCAATGCTGGGAAGCATTGTTGAATATACCGTTCTGAGCCACCGAACCAGCATCATAAGTGCCCGTGACAATGTCCTCTAATGACTTGCCAGCCCATTCAGTGCCTTCAATCAGCTTATTACCGTTGGTCACATAGGCGGCATGGTGCAGGTCATGGTGGTATTCCATGGTTTCGGCAGACATGCCGGCACCTGCCAGAGCATCATGTGAATAGGGAAGATCAGGAAGTGTAAAAGTCATTGGGAAACCCACCTTTGTTCGTTAAAATTTCGCAATCATAACTGGGACCAGAACCTATCCGCGTCAACCCTCTACCATGTCTTCCATGTTAGAATATGGAATAATTCAAGCCAGAACAGGCGGATGCCAGTCCTTAAAAAGAAGGTAAGTACACAAAAACCTGCGTTAACATAAGCCGATACGCTCAGAAATCGGCAGCTATGCGAATTTCGCGAAGCGGGCGCACAATATCAATTGAAGCTTGATAAAGTGGGTGTGCCTTGTAAGCCGCAAGGGCCGATTCATCTGCAAATTCACCATAAACCACAATATCAACTTCACCCGACAAAACATCGCTGCGGGTGTTCTTACGGATTTCCAACACTTCAGCATGCGGTATCCCAGTAAGCCTAGATAATCCGTCCATAATACGCGGTATGTCATCTTTGTTCTTCGCGCTGAAAAATACAACGTGGCGAATGCTTGATCGTGCTGGCATCTAGGACCTTAATAGCTGTGTCTCTTATTGGCTGGATAGCCAATATATCTGTTGGCAAATAAGCCAAATCCAAAAGAGGGACAAGTGATGTTCCATGCCAACATCCAAATTTAACCCCAGCATTTAATGGGCTGACACCACAGGTTTCTGACATGGATCCCCTGATCGTGTTCGCATCTGCCCACAATAAATTGGGGCAGCCCTAAGAATGCACTAGGGGATAGTCCGGACCAATCTTATCTATTGGATATCACACAAGACCCGTTGGCCTTAAAATCATTAGAAAAACCCCTTGGCTTGGCGGTTACACGCGCCCAGTTCTCAGTTTTGCTGATGGTCGTCTGAAATTAAATGCCGGGGTGCGCTGTCGCTTGGAATTCAGTACCGAACGTATGGACCAGCTAAAGCTGATCTCTTCGTTGCGATCACGGGTAACCTTACCCTGCACAGGTTTCCCATCATTGATGGAATAGCCCAATCCGTCATGTACGATGACATTTCCGTTGGTCTCATCATATTCAATTAATATATCGGCACTAATCCAGCTGTTATTCGCTGCGTTCAGTTTGCATTCATATATTGTTGTAGCCTGCGCAATCCCGGTGGAAAGAACCAGTGCCGAACAAAATGTTCCAAAAAACTTAATCATATTACAATCTCTTTATAATTTTCTAAGTTTATCCATATCGCAAAAATACAACCGCGCCAGTGGCTTTAAAAAATAGATGGAATTACTCTTATGTGCCGGACAAACCCACCTCTGACCCCGGCATTGATGCAGTTTTCAACACATTAAAGGCGTATTGGGCAACGGATCGAAAGCAAACCAGATCAATCTGGTCTTCACCGCTGAACCAAAACGCCGCTGGAACCTGGGCCAACCTGCTGCGCCTGATCTGGCCACGCCCAAACCCAGCGACAGACAAATCAGCGGGCGAAAGCTTTGCCAGCACATCCCGACCGCCAACGCCGGTTAGGCTGAACACCGCCCGGGCATCAGACACATTAACCGCTAAATGATGGCTGTTTTTTAAGGCGTCACATAGGCCAGTAGTCGCTGCCTGGGCGTCTTCATAGGGCAGCATAATCAATAGCTCATCCGGGGACATCCACGCCACAGAAAATACGTCACCTTGGGCAATCGCGCCGGTTGTGGGCACTGCCAGGCCGGTCAGCGCTTTCACACACTTGATAAGCTTTGCATCAGACAGGTCACCGCGCAACGTCACCATGCCGCGCAGACCGGCCTCTTTGACTGTCACAAAACCTTGGTATTGGGCCCCCGCCAGGGCACTAACGGCGTCAGACATTTTGTTTTTCCCCCGCTTTGTCATAGAAAACCGGATCAACAATTTTGGCACATATCGGCGCACCACCATTCAGCGTTGGAAATTCTACGACCTCACCCATGCGCTCTGGTCCGTTCTGGATCAGCCCCATGGCTATTCCCCGCTTTAGCGTCGCCGAATAATATGTCGACGTCACCCGCCCGATCACATTGGCCTGCCCATAGGCATTTTTACCGACACCAACCGCATAGGCACCATCCGGAATGACCGAGCTGTCCAGCGTTTCCAGCCCCACCAGCTTCCAGCGATCCGGGTCCTGCATATGCGGGCGCTGGTGGGCGCGCTTACCCATAAAGTCGGCTTTTTTCTTAGACAGGGCCCAGTTCAGCCCCAAATCTTGCGGGATCACGGTGCCATCAGTTTCATCCCCCATCATGATAAAACCCTTTTCTGCTCGCAGAACATGCAGGCATTCCGTCCCGTAAGGCATGGCGTCAAAATCGGCCCCCGCGGCCGTCAGCGCAGCCCAGAACGCCGCGCCCTGCCCGGCCGGAACCGCAATTTCATAGGAAAGCTCACCCGAGAATGAAATCCGATATACCCGGGCATCATAACCTGCAATCTGCCCGTCCGCCCAGTGCATAAAGGGCAGCTTTTCAGCGCTTAGATCCATGCCCCCCAGGCGCTCTAACAGCTTGCGGGCATTGGGCCCAACGACCGCGAATTGGGCAAATTGTTCGGTCACATTGGCGGTGTAAACCTGCCAATCCCACCATTCGCATTGCAGCCAGTCTTCCATATGGGCGTGGATGGTGTCGGCCCCGCCGGTGGTGGTGTGGCAAAGCCAGGTGTCGTCATCAATCCGGGCCACAACACCGTCATCAATTAGAAACCCGTTTTCATTGCACATCAGCCCATAGCGGCATTTTCCAGGGGCAAGATTTCCCATCATATTGGTGTACATCATATCCAGGAATTTTCCGGCATCCGGGCCCTTAACAATGATCTTGCCCAGGGTTGACGCGTCCAGCAGGCCCAGGTTTTTACGGGTATTAATAACTTCCCTGTTCACCGCTTCAGCAACGGTTTCACCGGACCGCTGGTAACAATAGGGCCGCCGCCACTGACCAACCGGCTCCCAATAGGCGCCATTTGCATGGTGCCAATCATGTAGCGGCGTCTTGCGTAGGGGTTGGAAACTGTCACCCCGGGCTTCCCCGGCGATGGAAGCCATGGAAATGGGCGTATAGGGCGGGCGGAACGTCGTGGTTCCAACATTGGGAATTTCACGGTTTAGTACATCAGCAAGAACCGCCAATCCATTGATATTACTAAGCTTACCCTGATCAGTCGCCATTCCAATTGTGGTGTATCGCTTGGTGTGCTCAACACTTTCATAGCCTTCGCGGGCGGCCAGTTGCACATCGGAAACCTTTACATCATTCTGAAAATCCAGCCACATTTTGGTGCGCTGTTTGATACCGGCACCCGCTGGCATGATCCAAACCGGGGCCATCGGCTGGGTTGGCAGGGGCTTTGCACTGGGCACTGCGCCCGGTTTTGGCGCGAAACCCGCCGCCTTTGCCGCCTGGTGACCTGCCGCATCAGCATCTTGCAATACCGCATCCGTTAACATCGCGCCACTGGCAATTCCCGCTGTCTTTACAAAGCCTTGGCCAGATTGGTTTGTTGGCGCGCGTTCCGGATCGGGGCGGAAATGGGCTTGCTTATCATCCCAGTTCAATTTGCCACCACAATGGGACCACAGGTGCACAACTGGCGACCAGCCCCCAGACATGGCAACCCCGTCACAGGCGATGGTTTCAAGCGCACCGCCCTCCCCGGACTGATCCGAGATCACAACACCGGTAACCCGCTTGCCGCCCAATACTTTGGATATGGCTTTGCCAGCCTCTACCCGAATGCCCAGCGCACGGGCCTGATCCGCCAGCGCGCCTGTCGCCTCGGGCCGTGCATCCAGTATGGCCGGAACCTGCAACCCTGCATTTTTCAAAGCAATTGCAGTAAGATAGGCATCATCGTTATTCGTGACAACGACCGTACGATCCGCCACAGACACACCGAAATTCACCACATAATCCCGCATCGCAGAGGCCAGCATCACCCCCGGTATGTCATTGCCCGCAAATGACAGCGGGCGTTCAATTGCGCCTGTGGCCGTGATGATTTGCTTGGCCCTGATCCGCCACAAACGGTGACGCGGGCCACCCATATCAGGGGCGTGATCGGTCAGACGTTCATAGGCCAGGGCATACCCGTGGTCATAGACCCCGGCCCCCATGCAGCGAGATCGAATGGATATATATTTGGACTTTTCAATGACTTGCATCGCGCTGCGGATCCACTGATCCGCCGCGACGCCATCAATTTCAGCCCCATCTACCGGGGCCCGTCCGCCCCAATGTGCGCCTTGCTCAAGCAACAGCACCGTGGCACCACTTGCACCAGCACTCAGCGCCGCCTGCAAGCCGGCGATACCGCCGCCGATAATCAACACATCAACATGGGCATAGTAATGCTCATAGGTGTCAACGTCAGCCTCTTTCGGAGCTTTTCCCAGACCGGCAGATTTTCGGATTATCGGCTCAAACAGATGTTTCCAGGCGGCGCGCGGCGCCATGAATGTCTTGTAGTAAAACCCGGCGGGCAGGAACCGGGCCACATAATTATTAATGACACCAACGTCAAAATCCAGACTGGGCCAGTGGTTTTGCGACTGGGCGGTTAGGCCGTTAAATAATTCTGTCGTTGTCGCCCGCTGGTTGGGCTCAAACTGACCCTCAACACCAACACCCATCAGCGCATTGGGTTCCTCCGCGCCGCTGGCAACCACACCGCGCGGTCGGTGGTATTTGAACGAGCGGCCCATCAGCATCTGATCATTGGCCAACAGGGCCGAGGCCAGGGTATCACCCTGACACCCCCTTAACACCTTGCCATTAAATGAAAATTCAACGGGTTTGGCCCGATCAATCAGACGCCCACCACCGACAATACGCGCGCTCATGTCCAGCCTTGCCAGTTCGGGCGCTTGTTTTTAATCGCGGTTTCAAGCAATTTTGGCGGCTGTAGGGTTTGCGCTGGGTAGGTGCCAAACACTTCCAGCGTCACCGTGTCACGGGCCGCAATAAACCACTTACCGCAGCCATACACATGCCTCCAGCGCTCAAAATGAACACCCATGGGGTTTTCCCGGTTGAACAGATAATCTTCAAAATCCTGATCACCCGTACCAATGCTGGCCCGTTTCAAATGGGCCTGCCCACCACCCGACAAATCGGTTTCGTCAGCAATGACGCCACAATAGGGGCATTTCAAACAAAGCATGGCAGCAACCCATCTGAATTGCGCATCAGCTTTGCACCGCCTAAAGGCCAAGGCCTAGCCGCTGTGAGCGGCAGCCTTGGCGCGTGATTTGGGACGATCAGCGCGGGGTAAGTCGGGCGCATCTTGCGCAGCTGTTCTGAACACAAGAACAACCCCTGCAACAAGTACAATAATCGCGCCGATAATAATCCAGTCTGAAGCCATGATAATTGCTCCTTTACAATGTTCGCTTTGGCTACCAGAGCTTGTGGGCCAAAAGCAAAACCTCCCAAGGGAATGTGGGTTTTCCGGCCAAATCCTGCCCAACACAGGTGGATTGTTGCCGAGAAAGAAACAAGCGGGGCAAAACCTGTTGCACATGGGTTACGCTGGCCCAGTTGTCTGGTTGCGCCTGACGATATCACCCTGCCGAAAGCCTCACCGAGTCGGGCCTGCCACTGGCGACTACCTGACACACCAGCATAACGCTGCGCGCCCATCAAAGGAGCCATTCCATCATGTTTGATACAGTAATCCATTAGTGCGCCACCCCGGCTGCTACGCTTTCATCAATGAACCGGCCTTCGCGGAAACGATCCAGACCAAACGCTTGGGCCAATGGCCCGGGCTCACCTTTCGCCACCAACTCAGCCATGGCCCAGCCGGAACCGGGAATTGATTTAAAGCCACCTGTGCCCCAGCCACAGTCAAAGAAACAATTACCAAGCGGAGTTTTGGAAATGATCGGCGACCGATCCCCCGTCATATCAACAATCCCGCCCCATTGGCGCAGCATTTTCAGCCGCGATATCATCGGAAACGTTTCCACAAGCGCGCGCACGGTTTCTTCAATATGGTGAAAACTGCCGCGCTGTGTATAGCTGTTAAATCCGTCTGCACCGCCACCGATCACCATTTCGCCTTTGTCTGACTGGCTGACATAGCCGTGCACCGTATTGGCCATCACCACCACATCCATGCAGGGCTTGATCGGTTCAGACACCAGCGCCTGCAATGATACGCTTTCCATCGGCAACCGGAACCCGGCCATTTGCGCCAGCTGGCCTGAATGTCCGGCAACAACCACCGCAAGCTTATTGCAATTGATGCGGCCCTTGCTGGTCTGCACGCCAGTGACATTGCCCTTAGCACGATGAATGGCTGTGACCTCCGTGCGCTGCAAAATATGCATGCCCATATCAGAGCACGCCCGCGCATAGCCCCAGGCCACCGCATCATGGCGCGCTGTGCCACCGCGTGCCTGCCATAACGCCCCCAGCACCGGGTAACGGGGCCCATCCAGCGCAATGATCGGCACCAGCTTTTTAACCCGCTCAGGCGTGATAAATTCGGTTGTCACCCCTTGCAGGTTATTGGCATAAACCGTGCGCTGAAACCCCCGCACTTCGTGATGGGTCTGGGCCAGCATCAGCACACCCCGGGGGGAAAACATGATATTATAGTTCAGATCCTGTGACAGTGTTTCATACAGACTGCGGGCTTTTTCATAGATCGCAGCAGATGGGTCCTGCAGGTAATTGGATCTGATAATGGTGGTATTGCGCCCAGTATTGCCGCCGCCCAGCCAACCCTTTTCGATGATAGCGACGTTTTTGACGCCGTGGTTCTTGCCCAAATAATAGGCCGTCGCCAAGCCATGGCCACCGGCACCAATGATTACCACATCATAGTGCTTTTTTGGTTCCGGTGCCGCCCAGGCCCGTTCCCAGCCGGTGTGATACCGGGCTGCTTCACGGGCAATGGCAAAGGCTGAATAGCGTCGCATGTGTCGTACCTGTCATTTTCCTGGGTAGGGCCGTATTTAACACATCTAAAGTATGGCACAAAAGGCCGCATGGCCCAGGCGACATTTGACAGATTTTTCACGACATCACCCCTGCGCGAGAATGACGCGGAAACAGCTGTTAGGGGTTTTGATTGGTACCTCTCATAGCTACACTATACTGCAGGAGAAATATGATGGATTTTTGGCTGATTTCAGTGGCAATTGCCGGGTTGGTAGCGGTGTCTCTAGCGTGGGCTGCACTTGCACGCCGGGATGGTTCAGCAGGCGCTGGCACCGACGTCCAAGTATACCGGGACCAGCTAAGCGATGTTGACCGGGACTTTACCCGCGGCGTCCTAAACAAAGATGAAGCCGGGCGTTTGCGCCTGGAAGTGTCTCGGCGTCTGTTGGAAGCGGATCTGATAAATCAAAACAAACAAAGTCAAAACGCCGCCCCAAGCCCCATATTGGCACTGATATTGGTGCTTGCGGTCAGTGGCGGGGCATTTGGGCTTTACCTGCAACTGGGCAGCATCGGAACGCGGGACCTGCCGCTACAAACTCGAATTGCTATGGCAGAGGATACCAGACTAAACCGCATAACTCAGTCCGAGGCCGAAAGCAGACTGCCCCCCCCTGACACCAATGTGGCCGATCCGGCGCATCTGGACTTGATGCAAAAATTGCGCACGGCGCTGGAAACCCGGCCAGACGATCTGCAGGGCCACATCCTTTTGGCTGGCAACGAAGCCGGGTTGGGCAATTTTGGTGCAGCACATAAAGCACAACGCCGGGTGCTGGACCTAAAAGGCGACGACGCTGTGGCAAATGATTTTGCCAATTACGCCGACCTGTTGGCGCTGGCAGCCAATGGCTATATTTCGCCCCAGGCCGAGTCCGCTATTTTGCAAACCCTGACCATGGACCCAAATAATGGCTCTGGCCGGTATTATCTGGGGTTGATGCAAGCGCAGATCGGGCGGCCCGATCTGGCGTTATCTATCTGGAGCAAACTGCTGCAAGACAGCTTGCCCAATGCCCCTTGGGTGCCACCAATCCGGGCCCAGATAGAATTCACTGCCGCTGAAGCAGGGGTGCGTTATGAACTGGCCCCATTGGCACCCGGCCCTGACGCTGAAGCAGTGTCAGCAGCCCAAGACATGAGCGCCCAGGATCGCGATGCGATGATCCGTGGCATGGTTGAACAACTGTCAGCCCGGCTGGCCGACGAAGGCGGCAGCGCTCAGGAGTGGGCGCGCCTGATCGGCGCATTAGGCGTGCTAGGTGATACCGAAAGAGCCCGCGCAATCTGGGGCGAGGCACAAAATGTTTTCGCGGCGGCCCCCCAAGATCTTGCGGCAATTCGACGGGCCGCAATCCAGGCCGGTATCGCCCAATGATCTACACGGACATCACCGGTTTTGCTGTGGCGCTGCCACCGATGGTTGCAATCTGTGGCCTGGATCTAGGTGAAAAAACCATCGGAGTGGCGGTATCGGACAGTTTCCGCCATGTGGCGACACCACTTGACACGATCCGGCGCAAAAAATTTGGGCTCGACGCTCAGGCGCTGCTCGACATCACGTCGGCCCGCCAAATTGGCGGTATCATCCTTGGCCTGCCCCTGAATATGGACGGCAGCGAAGGACCGCGCTGCCAATCCACCCGCGCCTTTGCCCGCAACCTGTCACGCCTGACCGATATGCCGATCGGGTTCTGGGATGAAAGACTGTCCACTGTTGCTGCCGAACGGGCCTTGCTTGAGGCAGATACGTCACGAAAACGTCGCTCTCAGGTGATCGATCACGTGGCTGCCGGGTTTATCCTGCAGGGCGCGCTGGATCGGCTGGCGCACCTAAAGGACGCGACATGAACGACGCCATCTGGAAACGCGATGAGCTTGACAGCCCCTGCATAAACATTTGCGTCATCCACCCAAAGGCACGCATCTGTATTGGCTGTTTTCGCACTGGCGACGAAATTGCGCGCTGGTCAGCAATGACACCGGAGCAGCGCCAGGAACTGAAAGCCGAACTGCCACAGCGCGAACCGCAATTGGCCACCAAGCGGCGCGGCCGGGCCAAACGGCTGGCTGATCCACCCAAATTATAGGGCACCGCCAGAATAACGGTCGTCAGTCTAGCACAGCGACGGCTTCAATATCCGCCAATGCCGACACCAACAGCTCGGTTCCTGCCCCCGAACCGGCGGCCCCATCAGACAATGCCCGGCGCCAATTGCGCGCCCCCGGCTGTCCGGCAAACAGCCCCAGCATGTGGCGCGTGATCTGATTAAGCCGACCACCAGTGCTCAGGTGATCCTCAATATATGGCAACATTGAACGCACCACCTGGGCGGCTGCGACCTGCCGTTCCTGGCCAAATATCCGGGCGTCCACAGCGCTTAAAATATCTGCCGGACGTTGATAGGCAGCGCGCCCCACCATGACCCCATCCATCCCTGCATCCAGATGTGTTTGCGCCTGTTCCAGCGAAGCAATACCGCCATTCACTGACAGGTGAAGCCCGGGAAAATCGCGTTTCATCTGATAGACCAGATCATAGTCCAGCGGTGGCACATCGCGGTTTTCCTTGGGGCTCAGCCCCTGCAACCATGCCTTTCTGGCGTGAATGGTAAACCGGCTTACCCCGGCAGCAGCGACGGTTTCGATAAAACGGGGCAGCACATCGGCAGGCACCTGATCATCAACACCGATGCGACATTTCACCGTGATCTCAACCGTGCTGGCAGCGATCATTTCGCCCACACACTCGGCCACCAGTTTGGGTGATTTCATCAGCACCGCGCCAAACGCGCCTGATTGCACCCGATCTGACGGGCAGCCAATGTTCAGGTTCACTTCACCATAACCGTGCTCACAACACAGGCGGGTGGCCTGGGCCAGTTCCTTTGGTTCCGATCCTCCCAGCTGCACAGCAACCGGATGCTCAGAGGGGTCAAATTCTAACAGGTGCAGCGCCCCACCCCGCACCAATGCCGGGGCAGTTACCATTTCGGTATACAGCAACGCATGCCTGCTGAACTGACGGTGCAGATACCGGCAGTGGCGGTCGGTCCAATCCATCATTGGGGCGACCGAAAATTTGGCGGCGTCAACTACTGTCATGGTCCTATCCGGCGGGTGAGCGCACGCTTATAACAGCGCCGCGGTCGCAATCAAGGGTGGGTGTGTGGGTGCCAGAAAACAGCCCCAATCACTGTTCCAAAGTATCGCCCCCCCCCTTATGGTATTGTGCCAGTCGCAAGATCATTTAGGATCGGGCAATCAGGGCGCTCATCCCCGGCACAACAATCCACCAAATGGGCAAGGGTGTCGCGCATGCTGGACAGTTCGGCCAGCTTTTCTTCGATTTTTTCTAAATGCTGGCGGGCAATCATTTTGACGTCTGCGCTGGCGCGGTTTTGATCATCATACAGCGCCATCAAAGTCCGGCAATCCTCAATCGTGAACCCCAGCGAACGGGCCCGCCCCAAAAACGCCAGCTTATGCACATCAGCATCACGAAACGCCCGATAACCATTGGCATCCCGGGGTGGTTTCACCAGACCAATATCTTCGTAATATCGGATGGTTTTTGGCGGCAAACCAGCGGTTTGGGCAACGTCACCTATATTCATAAACTGGCCTCCATGACGGGTTTGATGAACCGTAACCGCAACGCATTGGTGACGACAAATACAGATGACATCGCCATGGCCCCCGCGGCCAGAGCCGGCGACAATAAGGTGCCAAGCACCGGGTACAACGCACCGGCGGCAACCGGGATCAGGACTATGTTGTAGCCAAACGCCCAGAACAGGTTTTGGCGGATATTCGTCATCGTCCGGCGCGAAATATCAAACGCATTAAGCACGCCGCGCAGATCGCCGGACATCAGCACAATATCGGCGGCCTCAATGGCAATGTCGGTGCCGGTGCCAACTGCAATTCCCACATCAGCGGCGGCCAACGCCGGGGCATCATTTATTCCATCGCCAACAAAGCCAATTTTCCCGTGGGTTTCACGCAGGGAATTGATGGCATCCGTTTTGCCCTTTGGCAGCACTTCAGCGACCACATGGTCAATGCCCAGCTGATCAGCAATGGCGCGCGCCGTGGCGGCGTTATCACCGGTCAGCATGGCCACCTTCAGCCCCATCTTATGCAAGGCATCGATGGCGGCCTTACTGGTGGGTTTGATCGGGTCGGAAACCGCAATGGCGGCCACGGCCACACCGTCAATTGCGGCGTAAAGCGGGGTTTTGCCAAACTTGGCCAATGCTGCCCCTACCCCAGCCAGATCACCAAGATCAATGCCTTCAGCCGCCATCAGCCGGTCAGCACCGATCAATACCATCCTTTTACCAACCATGGCGCGCACCCCATTACCGGTCAGCGATTTAAAATCGCTGACTTTTGGCAATTTCATCGATTTTTGCGTCGCCGCCTTGGTGATCGCCTTGGCAATCGGGTGCTCAGACTGGCTTTCAACAGCTGCAAGAACGGGCAGCACCTTGGCCCGGCTATAGCCCTTGGCCAGTATCATATCCGTCAGTTCCGGGTGCCCCGCCGTCAGGGTGCCGGTCTTGTCCAGCGCCACAACAGACACTTCTTGCAGGGTTTGCAAGGCGTCGCCGCGGCGAAACAACACGCCCAGTTCAGCAGCCCGCCCAGTGCCCACCATGATCGAGGTCGGCGTCGCCAACCCCATGGCACAGGGGCAAGCAATGATCAGCACAGCAACACCGGCGACCAGCGCAAAACTAAGCGCCGGGTCAGGGCCAAATATCAGCCAACTTGCCACGGTCAGCAGGGCAAGAACCAGAACCGCGGGCACGAACCAGGCGGTGATCCTGTCCACCAGACCCTGAATGGGCAGTTTTGCGCCCTGGGCGTCTTCCACCATGGTGACGATCCGGGCCAGCATGGTGTCGCGGCCAACGGCCGTTGCCGCGTAGCTTAGCGCGCCTGTGCCATTGATGGTGCCACCTGTAACCGCGTCGCCCATGGTTTTTTCAACTGGCATTGCCTCGCCGGTGATCATGCTTTCATCGATGTAGGATTGACCGGTCAACACCGTGCCATCCACGCCCAAACGTTCACCGGGTTTGATGTGAATAATATCGCCAGCACGCACCGCATCCAACGGCAATATTGTAATATCACCGCCCCGTTCCACGCTGGCCGTGTCCGGTGCCAGCGCCAACAACCCCTTGATCGCATCCCCCGTGCGCCCCTTGGCGCGGGCTTCCAGATAACGGCCCAACAGGATCAGGGTAACAATAACGGCGGCACTTTCAAAATACACATTGCGGCTGGCTACTGGCAGCAGCGTTGGGGCAAAAGTTGTGATTGTGGAATAGGCCCAGGCCGAAAATGCCCCCAACGCAACCAGTGAATTCATATCAGGCGCGCGCTGGATCAGCGCGGCAATACCCTTGGTGAAAAAACTGCGCCCCGGACCCGCCAGGATGATCGTGGTCAAAATAAATTGCAGCACATGGCTGGTCTGCATACCAATGGTATTTGCCACCAGATTGTGGATCGCCGGAAAAATGTGCCCGCCCATTTCAACAACAAAAACCGGCAGCGTCAAAATCGCGGCAACGATCATCGACGACCAAACAGCCGCGGCCGCATCAGCATGGCGGTCTTTCGGGCGGGCCGTGTCAGCCACATCTTCAACGCTGTAGCCAATGCTTTCCAGCGCCCGAACCAGATCGGCGCGGTTAGCCGAACCTGAATAGACATTCACCTGGGCGCGGCCAGTGGCCAGGTTCATGGCGCTGTTGGCAACACCGGGCACACCGTTCAGGGCCGTTTCAATGCGCAAAACACAGGACGCGCAGGTTGCCCCTGATATAATTAGGGGAATGTCCTGCATTTGGGCAGGATAGCCGGCTTTTTCTGTCGCACTTCGGATCAGTTCCGCCGTTGCGGGGGACGAATATGTAACGGTGGCTTGCCCGGTTGCTAGGTTTACACCGGCTTGGCTTACGCCCTTAATAGCCGCCATCGCCTTTTGTGAGCGCCCTACACAACCGGCACAACTCAGGCCATCAACTTGAAACCTAAGGGTATTTTCTTGACTTTCGGGTAAATCCAAGGGCACGGGTCTGATCTTTCATCAATTTCGATATACCTCACATAAAGGCTCCAGCTGCTGGAAGGTCAAGGCCATTACCAAAGTATTTTACCTTAACCAAAACGCCAGCCAACCAGCCTATTTTGTCACCGCCCCATACATGTTGGCCGAGCGCATGCCACTACGGCAATAGCCCAAAACGGGCGTCGGCAATGCCTGTAACGCCTCCCCAAAAGCGACAAATTCAGGCTGCCCGGCGGCTCCATGCACGATCGGCACATAACGCATGTCGATACCGGCTGCTTTGGCGGCAGTCTGGACCGTGTCAAAGCTGGGTTGCCCAGCCTCTTCACCATCAGGACGGTTGCAGATGATAGACCGAATTCCCCTGGCTGATAGGGTCTCCATATGTTCAGGATGCACCTGACCTGTGATGAAAAAATCTTCGGAAATCTGTTGAATGTTCATTTTATCTTACTCTCTTACAATCCGTTCAGGGGTACTTTTAGAAAACGTTTTCCGTCTTCATCTTTGGGTGGCAGCGCGCCGCCACGCATATTAATTTGCAGTGAAGGAATGATCAGTTTGGGCATGTTCAACTCTGCGTCCCGCTTTTCACGAAAGGCAACAAATTCGTCGCGGGGCTTTCCTTGGCCCACATGAATGTTGTTTGCTTTTTGCTGGGCGACACTGGTTTCCCACTGCAACGCACGTCCGCCGGGGCCGTAATCATGGCACATGAACAGTCGCATATCATCTGGCAATGACAGCACTTTTTGGATTGAATCATATAGTATACCGGCGTCGCCCCCCGGAAAATCAGCACGTGCTGAGCCCGCGTCAGGCATGAACAACGTGTCACCAACAAAGGCCGCATTGCCCACTACATGGGTCATGCAGGCCGGGGTGTGACCGGGAGTATGGATGGCAAAAACATTCAGGCTGCCAATGGTGTAGGTATCGTTATCGACGAACAACCTATCAAACTGCGACCCATCGCGCTGAAATTCAGTGCCCTCATTGAAAACCTTACCGAACGTATCCTGAATAACCGTGATGTGTTCACCCACACCAATCTTACCGCCCAGTTTTTCCTGAATATAAGGTGCCGCCGACAGGTGGTCAGCATGGACATGGGTTTCGATTAGCCATTCCAGGTTCAGCATATTTCGGCGAATATAGGCGATGATCTCATCGGCGGACTCATAGCTTATATTACCCGCAGCATAGTCGATATCCATCACCGAGTCATATATCGCGCAGGCTAGGGAATTGGGGTCTTTAACCACATAACTAAAAGTGTTGGATATGGCGTCAAAGAATTTTGTAACCTCTGGAATTACCTGCATTTCAACCGGATAATCGCTCATCTCAAACTCCTTCTTAGTCTGTGGTCAGAAATAGTGTTGCCATAACGCATTGCACGTTCGGTCAGCTCTGTCGTGCAATCTATATAGGTGGCACAATTCGCACCGTTGGTGAGAAAGTCACCAAACAGCCCAGATTATTTATCTTTGGACAAATTTTCCAATGCGTCACTGTCGGTAATCTGCACAACGCCCCGGGAAAGCTTAACCATCCCGCGCCGCTGAAACTCCTGCAACTGGCGCGATATCACTTCGCGCGCAGTGCCAAGCTCCGCCGCCAATTGCTGATGCGTGACCGACAAAGCATCCTTGCCATCACTTAACAAAATCAACGTCTGCGCCAGTCGAATATCCACCCGGCGAAATGCCAGCTCATCTATCACAAAAAACAAATCAGTGATCCGGCGGGAATAGGATTGGAAAACAAATTGGCGAAAATCCGTGGAATCAGTAATCAGATCTTCAAAAACCTTGCGTGGAATTGCGGCGGCTTTCACCATAGTTTCAGCAACACCTTCGGCACTATGATCATCATAGGCCAGCAAACAAGCAGTGGTGAGAACACAACTTTCACCAGCCTGTACCCGGTACAGTACAATTTCACGGCCAGCGGTGGACTGTTGCTGAACGCGAACAGTACCTTCCAACAGCATCAACAGGTTTTCGGGTGAGCTCCCCTGCCCAAAAACCCGCGCGCCTTTTTTCAAGGTCACGATCCGACTTTGGGTTATCAGCTTGCGTTTCAGCCGATCCGGCAACGCATTTAGGCCCTTAAATCGTGTTATCCAGTCTTGCATGTCAGTGGCGCCTTTTGTTGGCTGCTACTTACTGATCCGCCGCCGCGCGCGCAATACCATCCAACAATGCCTGGACTTCTTGCATTTCACCGGGCGGAAAATTACGATAACCAATTGTCACCTGCCCGGCCCTGTCGGCCACATAAATCCCGTAGGGGCAATAGACGATGTTGGCCGGGTCACTCTCCATAACTTTTCGTGACAGCACCGCTGAGCAAAACAAAAATACGTCGGCCGATTCAAACAGCACAACATCACTGCCCAGATCGGGGCCGGTACGGGCCAGCATCTCACCGGAATGTGCGACATAATCAATGACCAGACCGGCCCCAATAATTTCGTTTTCTATGGCAAAAGTGGCGTCATCAAAACTGCCGTCATAATCATAAACGGTGGAATCCTGCGCCACCACTGCCCCCGCCCCAATGCTTAATATTATCGCCGCGACAAATTTCCTGATCATGCCAATGCCCTTTTTACTCTGTCTCTCAGTAAATGCCTGGTTTTCCGGGCAGTCAAATCACAATAACCACAGGCCGGTCCTGCGCATCTTTGTTCTTCAAATATCCCCGCCGGAGGCATCCGATTTTTCGCAGAAAAATCACCCCGCGACACGCGTAGCGTGGCGCAACTCATGCACCAGACCGCACCTGCCATAAAAAAGGCCGCCCCACTTTTCAGTGGGACGGCCCAATGTCTAAAGCACAGCCCTAGCCAAACATATCGGCAGAGATGCCAGCATACCAGCCGACGCTTTCTTCATAGGTTGCTTTACGCAACGCAGCGTCTTCACCGGTTTTGCTGATAAAGCCATCCGTCTTGGCAATCTTTTCGTCAGTCGCCTCATAGGATGCGCCAACCTTGATACCATCATCAGTATCCAGCAGTGACCAACACGTGTTGGAAAACTTAGCCGGGAACACAGGGCTGTCTGTCAATGCACCGCGAATTGCCATGGCGCAAACCTTGGCCTGGCTATTGGCAGAAAAGCCAGATTTTGGCATATCGCCCTGCGCCGATGCATCACCCAGAACGTGGATGTTTTCATCAGCCTTGGTCGCCATGGTAGCAGCATGAACCGGGGCCCAGTTGCCTTCGGTAACACCAGCAATTTCACAAATACGACCGGCTTTCATGGCAGGGATAACGTTACAAACGTCAACCTTGTTCACGTCGCCATCTATCACCAGTTCCATCGCATCAGGGCGCACTTCTACATTGTCGCCGCCGAAATCAGGGCCAACCCATTCGATCATACCGTCATAGTGGTTTGACCAACCTTCCTGAAACAGCGCCTGCTTGGAAAACTTAGGCTTAGGATCCGCAATCAGGATTTTTGCAGTTGGGTTAATCTCTGTCAGCAGGTGCGCCACCATTGAAATCCGCTCGTATGGTCCAGGGGGACACCGAAACGGGTTTGGCGGGGCAACCATGGCATAGGTACCACCGGCTGGCATCGCCATGATCTGGGCTTTCAGCAGCTCAGTTTGCGATCCGGCTTTATATGCGTGGGGCATCTTGTTCTGGCTGGTCACGTCCCAACCGGCAACCGCACCATCAACAAAGTCGATACCGGGCGAAATAACCAGGCGATCATAAGGAACGCTTGATCCACCGGCCAGCGTCACAGTTTTCGCATCGCGATCAACACCAACGGCCCAGTCATGCACCACGTTGATGCCGTGGCTTGCAGCCAGCGTACCATAGGTGTGACCAATCGAAGACATCTCGCGAAAACCGCCGATGTAAAGATTGGAAAAGAAGCAGGTGTAATAGGTGCGTGTTGGTTCGATCAATGTCACATCGATCGCGCCGGCACTGTCTTTTGCGATATAGCGCGCTGCAGTTGCGCCACCGGCACCACCACCAATAACAACGACACGGGGTTTAGCGTGGGCTGCCCCCATCACGCTCGGTGCGGAAGCAACCGTTGTGGCGGCTGCCACTGTGGTGCCCATAAATGCACGTCTGTTGAAATTCATATTGTATTCCTCCCTGGAAAATAGACCTATTCTAGGTCCTTAAAATATGCGGCAAGCGCCGCGATCTCTTCGTTCGACAGTCGTTTTGTTATCAGTTGCATCACCGGATGCGGGCGCAGCTGGTTTTTGTAGGCGTGCAGAGCGACAACAAAATCATCGGTCGGCCAGCCGGTAATGGATGGAATGCCCTCATCGGCGCCATTGGTTTGGTGACATGTAACACATTCACCCGACAGGTACTGGCCGTAGGCCATGTCGCCAACTATCGCCAAAATTTCCTGCGGCAGATCTTCGGGGGAAGCCTGCGCCGTGGGTTCAGCTTCGGGAATATTTTGTGGATCATCGGAAAACTGGCGCAGGTAGGCCAAAACGTTTTCCCGGTCTTCGTGCTTTGTCAGCCCCTTAAAGCTCATCTTGGTTTTTGACACCATGGATTTGGGGTTTTCCAAGAACGCATCAAGCGTTTCAGCTGTCCAGATCAGGCCATCGGCCCCCATGCGCAGCATGCCTTTGGAATATCGTGCGCCTTCAACAGAACCAGCAACCCGGCCGAACAAAAGGTTCAGCTGCGGGCCAACCCCATTCTTGGCCCCCTCACCAAGCTTGTGGCAGGCTTTGCATTTTTTGAAAACCTTGGCACCCTTTTCAACATCACCCACATGGGCAGAATGTGCCGCCGGGGCAAAAGCAAAGAGCATGATAGCAAGAGACAGAATTTTTCTCATAAAGCTTTGTTAACCACTATCAGTGCAAAAATCAAGATTAATGAATTTATGCATACGAATATTTTTTCCTGCATTAAGTGGCACCTATTTTTCCAATTATATCTCTTGCCAAACCCTAATGTGTTAACAAATCAAAAATAATTTTGGGCGCTTTCCAATTTGCCCACTGCGCTACGGGGTAACATCTGCCAGCCCGCGCGACGTAATGACAACGTCGGCCTTGCAACTGGCCATACAGGGCTGTGCAGAAAATACCGGCAGCTCAGTTTCAGCCCTGTCATCAAGGAAAAATGCCGCCTCATTTGGCAAATGAATATCGTTGAAATTGTCGCGGCTCAGGGTGAAATCATCGCCCACCAGATCATTCAGATACAGCAAATAGGCGGTCAACGCATAAACCTCATCATCCGAATAACTTTGTGCATCGCCAAACGGTTTGGCGCGGTGGATGAAATCAAAAACCGTTGACAGATACGGTACGAAAGATCCGATAGATTTCACCGGGCGCGCCTGCGTCAAAGTGTCTTCGCCCCCGGCCAGACTGGGATACAGGCCCAAACCTTCGCCAAAATCACCGTGGCAGGCAGCGCAGACATCACTGAATAATTCCTCACCCCGGGCCACATCCCCCTGCCCCGGCGGCAGGCCCACCCCGTCAGGGCGCACGTCAATATCCCAGGCGGCAATTTCATCCAAACTGGCAACGCGCCCCAAACCAAGCGGCTCAGCCACTACCGGGCTGGCCAAGCAGGCGGCCAAGATCAGCGGGTTAAGTAATCTCAACATTGCTGACCCCACCGTTCTGATCCACCGCCCAGGTCTGAATACCGTTATTGTGATATACCGAGGACGAACCGCGAATGGCGCGCAGCGCGTCCTTGGTGGGCTGCACATAACCGGTGCTGTCATGGGCACGGCTTTGCAGCAACATAGGCTGACCATCCCAGTTGAATTCATAATAAAAGCGGTGCAGCGCTTTTTCACTGCCCGCCCCAGACATCCGCGCCCGGTGCCAATTGATGCCACCATCCAGCGTTATATCAACCCGCGGGATCACACCGCGCCCAGACCAGGCCAACCCGCTCAGAACCATCGGCCCTGGCCCATGGGGTATCGGTTTTTCCGGCGACGGGCTGGTGATCACCGATTTGGCGTCCATTTCGAAGGTGAAGCGACGCGAACGACCATCGCCCAACAGATCAGTATAGCGACTGGCCTCTTCGCGCATGTGCCAGGGCGCATCGCCCACTTCCAAGCGGCGCAGCCATTTGACCCACATGGCACCTTCCCAACCGGGCACCACCAAACGCAACGGGTAGCCCTGTTCAGGGCGCAGCGCTTCGCCGTTCATGGCAAACGCCACCATGCAATCATCCAGCGCCTTTTCCAGCGGGATGGAACGGGCCATTTTGACGGCATCAGCACCCTCTGCCAGCAGCCATTTACCGGCCGTTTTAATCCCGGCCTCGGCCAGCAACAACCGCAGTGGGATCCCGGTATACATCACATTGTGGATCATACCGTGGCTGAACTGCACCGCGTTCATTTGTGGGCCGCGCCACTCCATGCCGGAATTGGCGGCGCATTCCAGGAAATACACCCGATCTTCGCGCGGAAACCGCATCAGATCCGCCATGGTGAAAACCAGCGGCTTCTCGACCAACCCATGGATCATCAACCGGTGCTGGGCCGGGTCAATTTCTGCAATCCCACCGTGGTGGCGTTCAAAACACAAACCATTGGGGGTTATCGTGCCGTTTAACGCCTGTATCGGGGTGAAATTGACCGAACTGATGTCATCCGCCGTCAACCACGGGATGTCGCGCCGGATAACCTTTGCTTCCTGAGGTGCCGGGTGGCCATAGGGGCGCGACGCAACACCGTCGCCACGGCTGATCATCCAGGGTTGCAACTCAGTGATAGCAGGGTCACCCGCACGGGCGGTGGGGGCCAAAATGCCCGCGACCCCGGTTGTTGCCGCGGTCTTTAGAAAACTGCGGCGCGACGGTTTGTTCGGGGTCTCAGGCTCAGACAACTTATGCTCCCAATTTCACTTTTTCGCCGAAAAAGTGTGGCGAATTTTCTGCGAAAATTCGTTTCCCTCAGGCCCCAATCACTTTTACACTGGTATTGGGCTCAACCGATACCGTCCCATGGCGGCGCACATAATTCTCGATCACATCCCAGATCGGCGGCCCCTCGGTGCCCTCATTCACCGACGCCCAACCGGCCACAATATAGGTCTTGTCTGCATCGACCAACTCGCCAGTTTTGATCACCGTCATATCGGTGATGCGTGATCCCTGCGGTTTGTTGATATCGATCCGATAGCTCATGCCACCGACGCGCACCATGTCGCCGCCCTGCTGATAATACGGGTCAGGGTTGAACAGATTATCGGCCACATCTTCCAGTATCAGGTGCAGATTATGCCCGGTCATTTCCGAGCGATACGCATTCGGATAGCTCATGGCGGTGGCGTTAAAGATATCTTCACGAGTGATGTCACTGCCCGGTAGCACAGACGCGCCCCAGCGGAAGCCCGGCGACAAAGCGATGTCAGCGTCGCGTTCTTCCAATAATGCCTGACCGATCAGATCATCCCAGGTGCCGTTGAAATTACCGCGCCGGTACAGCAGGCTGTCGGTCTTGCCGATCACCTCTGACATTTCGTCAACGTAAGGTGCGCGCCCCTTGGCAACCTGCGCCGCCATTTCCGCATCCGGCGCAATCACATCGCTGAACAACGGGATCAGCTTATGGCGAATGCCCTTCATCTCACCGTCGCGGATATCCAGATCAACCCGGCTGACAAATTTTCCGTGGCTACCGCTGGCAATAAGGAACGTATTGTTCACCTGCACCGGTTCGGGCAGCGCGTCATGGGTGTGACCCGTCAAGATCACGTCAATCCCGTTCACATCTGCCGCCAGTTTGCGATCAACATCAAAGCCGTTATGCGACAGCAGCACCACACATTCCGCACCCAGCCCGCGCACCTCTGCCACCAATTCGGCCATGCGTTCCTGACGCACACCAAAGGACAGATCCGGGAACATCCAACCAGGGTTGGCGATCGGCATATAGGGAAACGCCTGGCCGATAACGGCGACTTTCACGCCACCCCGTTCAAACCATTTATACGGCTCATAGGCTGGTTCATCCCATTCCGTATCAAAAATGTTGGCACCCAGAAACGGAAAGTTCAGCTCGTTTTCAACAATTTCGGTGACCCGGTCGATGCCAAGGGTAAATTCCCAGTGGCTGGTCATCGCCTCAACCCCGATCAGGTTCATGATATCCACCATGTCCTGGCCTTCGGTGCGCAGTGCGGTCAGGCTGCCCTGCCATGTATCGCCGCCATCCAAAATAATCGCGTCCGGGCGGTCGGCCCGAATGGCTTTTACAACCGTGGCCGCCCGGTCCACTCCGCCAATTTTTCCATATTCACCCGCCAGCGCCGAAAAGTCGCCATTGCTCAAGGCATAGTGGCTGGGGGAACCATCATTGATGCCATATTTCCGGCGAAAATCGGCCCCGGTGACATGGGGCACCAGCCCCTTTTGCGCACCAACACCCAGGTTGATCTCTGGCTCTCGGAAATACAGCGGCTGGGTTTGGGCATGCATATCAGTGATATGGATCAGCGACAGGTTGCCATAGGTATCAAATTCCAACAATTGATCCTGGGTCAGCGCCTGTTGCGCCGCAAGACGCGCCCAATTACCAAAACCAGATCCACCGACAATGGCAGCAGCAGCCATTGAAGTTTGCAATATGTCGCGGCGTGTCAGCATGGGGACATCCCTATTTGATCAAATAAAAAGCCCCCCCCCGACAATCGCGGAGGGGGGCCAATGTCATAACTTCAGGCCGCCTTAGTTGCGGACGGAAGGCGATTCAATTGACAGTCCCTCACCGCGAGACGCCAGATAGAATTCCAGTGCTTTGAATTCATCCGAACCTTCTTTGTAGGGCGTAGCGCGGACGTTTTTCATGCACCCCTTAAAGCGGGCATGGGTTGAATTCAGCTTAGAGTTCTTCAAGCGGTAGGTGGGGAAACCATTGATCTGACCCTGTGACAGGTGATCAGCCCGGATCATATTGCCATAGTTGTCTTCGTGGCAATTAGAACAGGACAGATCCAACTGCCCCACACGGGTGTAATAGATTTCCTTGCCACGGTCCCAAAAAGACTGGGCCCCATCAGCGGTGATATCAACTGCCACCGGCATGCCACGCGATTGTAAGCTGATCAAAGCTGTCACCGACGTCATCTGTGTGCCAGACCATTTCCAAGGCTCAGCGCCCATCTTTTCAACACGCATGGCGTTGATGATTTCTTCCATGGTTTGCAATTCGCCATCAACAATGCGGGGCATCTGCGCCCGCAAACCGGCAAATTCGGCCACATCAGAATGGCAACTGGAACATGATTTGCCTTCGCTGCCATCAACGGCATTGAAAAGGTCGATGCCCTTATCAACAAACACCATGCCCGGATTGTCAAAATCATCCAGTTGCAGCGCCTGGGTTTCATTGGCCCGGAATACCCAGCCCGAAAAAACCTCTGACAGGTTTTCCGCGTGTGCCGGTGCTGTCGCCTGGGTGACAAATGTCTGCCCCTCAACCGAAAGCACTGAATCTTCGCCAGCAGACAATGCGGTCGCCGAAACCGCAAGTGCTGCTGCTGTTGTGAATAGTGACTTCATTATCATTCGGCTATCCTCCCTGGATCTTGATATTATCGTCTGCGTTTGCGCTTATCCGATAGCGATGCTTTTGGTGGTCTCATAAACGTCACCATCATCATCATACCAAGTGAATTTAAAATCGCCTGCTTCAGGCACTGTCGCATCGAACTGAAAGAACGGGTTTGTAGAAACCGCTGGTTCGACTGTTATATCAATGACATTTTCGCCATTAAAATCACAGGTGAAACGATTGATGATCGAGCGCGGGATGGTGTTACCATCACTGTCTTTACGCTGACCGCTTTCCATTTTGTGACTGATCAATGTTTTGATCGTTATCACGCCCCCGGCTGCTGCCGTTTTGGGAACTTTAACGCGTGGTTTTACACCAGATGCCATGTGTCTTCTCCTAAGTTAGCCGCCGCAGCCGCCAATTGTTACTTTTACGGTTTGCGATGCCTGGACATAGCTGCCATCGGCCATTTTGGCGATTGCAAGCACATCCTGCGTACCTGACAGTCGAATGCGCGTTGATGCTGCCTGTGATCCAGCCAGTGGGCCGAAGTTAAAGGTTGCAACTGCCGGTGTTGGGTTCTTGGTGGCAACAACCAGAATAGCAACCGCACCAGGTGCATCTACTGAAACCGGAACAGTGTTACCATTTTCTGCAATCTCTGGTGCCGTAAGTGTTACCCCACCATCACCAACAGTTGCGCCGCCTGTAAATGCTGCAACAACTTCTTCAGATGTTGCGGCCATGGCCTTGTACGGCAGGAAAGATGCAGCTGTGGCACCCAATCCGAGCGCCAAAGCATCCCGTCGTGTTAATTTCATTTCTCTCTCCTCAGTTTTTGGTGTGCAATCACTCTGTCAGTGTTTGCAGATAGGCCAAGACATCTTCGATTTCCTGAGCGGACAGGATCGTCTTGCCTTCAAATTTTTCTTGATTACGGCTGAAACCTGATGTCCGGTAAAACGCCGGCATAATCGTATCTTCAAAGGTTTCCTTTGAATTGGTCAGCAGACCGCGCAATTCAGCTTCGGTCCATCTTTCGCCTGCACCGTCCAGGCTTGGCCCAACTTCACCATGGAACAACTGATCACTTTGATCAGAATTCGCATGACACGCGAGACAATTACCTTTCTTGCGACTGGCAAAGACTTTGCGGCCATTGGCAGCATCCCCTGCTACACCAGTCAATGAATCTGTGACCGCACCATCGGTGAACGACACATCCATAGCTGCGGTTTCTGCGAATGCCGCCCCGGTTGTAAGCACCAAGGCCGCTAGCGTTTTCATTGTACGCTTCATGTTTCCTCCCTAAAGAACCATTTTTCTTTTTACGTTAGCGGACCAAACCGCATTTAGGCAACTATAAATTCATATTTGTGAATAAAAATTTCATTTTTCCAATTCCCGTCGCAATTATATTAGTCCGTATCGCCGTTGTTTCGCTCAGAAATCCGGCGGGCATGGTAACGTTGAAAATCTTCTTCCGATTGATCAGCATAGCGCCCTTCGTTAACCCAAGTGAACAGATCAAGCGTCGTACCCTTGCCAAACGCACCCGGCAACATGGCCACCGATTCTGCCATTGCAGATCGCTCGCCAGTGGTTTCTTCCGGCAGAAACATAATCGTCGGCGTAAACAAAATACCCCATTTGCGCGCGATCTTACTTTCAATCCGAACGTCGCCATCAAAATCGGTGACATCCTCAGAGCCATGCAAATTCAGCTGCACAACAAAAAAGTTTTCCTCAATGTAGTCCGAAACTTCCGGGTCCGAAAAAACCTCGGCATGCATCTTGACACAGTAGACACAGCCCCGCTGTTCAAAAAACAACACCAGGCGTTTGCCCTCTGCGGTCGCTTCAGCCAGGTCTTCGTTCAGATCCTTGAACGTGTCACGCATCCAATCCTGCTTGTGCAAACCGTCATCACCAATCTCCTGCCCCGCGACGGGCAATACCAAAAATATTGCGGCCAAAAATCCAAATACAAAACGCATGCCAAATACTCCCTATCCAAATTGGCTAAACACCGGAAAAGTCTCCAACAACCAAAACCCAATATAATTCACTGTCTCAGTCGCAATCAGAATGCCAAATACAATCAAAAGAACACCCATGATTTTTTCAATTTTACCCAGGTGGCGGCGAAACTTGGCCATAAATTTCATGAACGGGCCAATGAAAAAAGCCGCCAAGATGAATGGCGCTGTCATGCCAAAGCCATAGACGAACAGCAACCACGCCCCCTGGGCTGCACTTTCCTGCCCCGCCGCCGCAAACAATATTGCTGCCAGTACCGGGCCAACACAGGGTGTCCAGCCAAAGGCGAACGCCAACCCAATAACATAGGCACCTGCAAAACTCAGGTTTGAAGTTTTGCCACTATCGATGCTGACCTGACGGTACAGCAGTCCAATTTTCAGAACCCCCAAAAAATGCAAGCCCATCAAAATGATAATAGCCGCCGCAACCCAACGCAAAACGTCGAACCATTCACGAACCAGCTGCCCAAAGGCCGACGCCCCTGCCCCAAGCCCCATAAAAATGGTGATGACCCCGGCCGAGAAAAACACCGCCGAAATCACAGCACGGCGGCGCACAACCGGGCTTATTTCAGCGTCCGCAGTGATCTGGTTCATACTGACACCAGCCAGGTAACTTAAGTAAAACGGTACCATTGGCAACACACAGGGCGTTAGAAATGATAACAGGCCAGCAATAAGCGCGCCAAGGGTGGAAAAATCAAACATGACAGGCATTCCTTGATCTATTCACACATTCATTTATATTGCGATTTGTGGAACCGTCAATCGAGTCATCAATGTTACGCACAATGATCATCGCCGCAGTTGCATCCCTTCTTGCCCTGCCAGCTCTTGCCGCTGAACTAATTATGGTTGAACAGCACGGCTGCTACTATTGCGAATTGTGGGATGAGCAGATTTCGGAAATATACCCGAAAACCGCCGAGGGCGCTCTGGCACCTTTGCGCCGCATCGACATCCACCAGGACACTCCGTCCGACCTGAATTTTTCAACCACCCTACATTTCACACCAACATTTGTACTGGTGGAAGACGGCCAGGAACTGGCCCGCATAGAGGGCTACCCGGGCGAAGAGTTTTTTTGGTGGTTACTCAGCGAAATGATGCGCGAAAAACTGGGATTTGAGGGGCAGTCATGATGATGATTTCACATTCATATAAATTACCGTTATTGGAAGTCAAAATGCGTTTCAGTATTTTAGTGCAAGGGGTTTGAACATGGGATTACCAATGCTTGATGGCGACATATCTGACGAAGATATGGAAAAAATGATGACAAGCGCCTGTGATGCATCAAACATGCTTAAGGCGCTCAGCCACGAAGGCCGCTTGATGATCCTGTGCCACCTGGTGACGGGCGAAAAAACCGTGACCGAATTGGAAGAACTGCTTTCAGCCCGCCAGGCCGCAGTATCCCAACAGCTGGCCCGTTTGCGCCTGGAAGGTCTGGTCAAACCCAGACGTGACGGCAAGGCGATCTATTATTCCTTGACGGATGACCGACCAAAACAAATACTAGAAGTGATCTACGATCTGTTTTGCACGGTCAAAGCGTCCGGCAAGACCTGATCTGACAATTCAGTATCGGTTTGGGGGCAACATGTTCGATACTATCGCCGACACCACGATTGCCGCACTTATAGGCCTGTTTGGCGGCATGCTCATTGGCATTGCGTCCAGAATGGGCCGTTTTTGCACACTTGGGGCAATAGAAGACATGCTGTACCAGCACAACACGGTGCGCATGCGCATGTGGCTGGTCGGCATCGGCACCGCGATTATTGGAACATTCTCCCTAATGACGCTTGGGCTGCTGGACGCGCAAAACACAGTTTACCTGTCCTTTGGCTGGAACCCAATTTCTACCATTCTTGGCGGGTTGTTATTTGGCTATGGCATGGCCCTGGTCGGCACCTGCGGCTTTGGCGCTCTGTCGCGACTTGGGGGCGGTGATCTGCGCAGCTTTGTCATTGTGCTGGTCATGGGCATTGCCGCCTATATCACCCTGTCAGGCCCACTGGCGCAGTTGCGGGTCACGCTATTGCCAATACCGGTGGCCGACGGGCCGGTGCCGCCGGGCATTGCCCATCTACTAGGAAATATGACCGGGCTGTCGCCCCACGCTATTGGCCTGGCCATTGGTGCCATGATCTTGGCCGGGGCGTTGGCTTCAAGAAAATTCATTGCCCGCCCAAAAGAAGTATTCTGGGGCGCCGTTGTCGGGCTGGCCGTGATCAGCGGCTGGGCCGGAACCCAATGGATCAGGGCCAATGGATTTTCGGCACTTCCCATTGAAAGCCACACGTTTTCAGCACCCCTGGGCGACACCATCATCTACACCATGACCTCATCAGGTAATTCCATTAATTTTGGCGTCGGCTCGGTCATTGGCGTGGTTTTTGGCGCATTCTTGGCGACACTGTTCAAGAAAGAATTCCGCTGGGAGGCCTGCGAAGACCACCGCGAATTGCGCCGTCAAATAGCAGGTGCCACCTTTATGGGGGTTGGCGCAGTACTGGCCTTTGGCTGCACCATCGGTCAGGGAATTTCGGCCTTTTCTGTGCTGGCATACGGCGCACCGGTGGCATTAATAAGCATCATCGCAGGGGCTGCATTCGGTCTGCATCAGCTGATCATTGGCTTTAGCCGGGTGGCATAGCTATTAGGGTCAAGACCCGTAATTTTGGCGGCCACGCCGGGCTAAAAACATGACTGCAGATGTAATCCCACTTAATATCATTGTTTCATAAATATTCCCGCCGGAGGCATCTGATTTTTCGCAGAAAAATCACCCCTGCGACGCGCAAAGCGCGACACAAAAAAACCACCTGTCAGCCCCGCATGCGGCTGGCATCACTGTCAAACAACGGCGTATTATGCACCACGGCCCTACAACGCTTGCCCAATATCTCAATTTCAAACGCGGCACCCTCAACTATGGCATCCACCGGCAAAAATCCAATGGCCACTGATTTTTCGGCCCAGTGGGCATAGCCCCCTGACGTACAAAACCCCACCACATCATCGCCATCAAAGATCGGCTCATAGGCCACCACATCGGCATCTTTGGCATCAACAATAAACGTGCTCAACCGGCGCTTGGGCGGCGTTTCTTTTTCCGCCACAGCCGCCGCCTGCCCAATATAATCGTTCTTTTTCCATGAAATGAACCGATCCAGCCCGGTTTCTGCACAGGTGTAATCGGGGCGGTATTCCCGCATCCAGGATCCAAATGATTTTTCCAACCGCAAAGACATCATGGCCCGCATCCCAAACGGGCGCATATCATGGGCCGCCCCGGCGACCGTCAAGGCATGGTACAGCGCCACCTGATGGCCCCGGTCGCAGTAAATCTCATACCCCAAATCGCCCGTAAAACTTACCCGTGACACGGTGACCGGTATATGACCAATCGCAAGTTCCCGCACACTTAGAAACGGGAAGCTTTCATTTGAAACATCCGCCCCAGTAGCCCCGGCTAGAACCGCGCGCGCCTTTGGCCCGGCAATCTGAAAGCCAAGCCGCTTTTTGCTGATATTTTCGATGGTTACACCCTTAACCTGATGTTGTAAAAACCAACGCATGTGAAAATCTTGCGCGCCATAGCTGGCCGTCAGCTGAACCCGGTCTTCACCCAGGCGCATCATGGTGAAATCACCAATGATCTTGCCCTTTGGCGACAGCATCGGCGTCAAAGACATCCGCCCAACCAAGGGCATACGCCCGGCCATGATGTGGTTCAGCCAATTCACGGCCTCAGGCCCGTGGATCAGGTATTTGCCAAAATTATGGATCTCATTAATGCCAACCCCACCCCGCACGGCGCGGCATTCTGCGCCAATGGCGTCATGGGCGTTTGAACGCCGAAATGATGGCGTTTCATAACGCGGCTCAGCCTTGGGGGCAAAATAATTCACATGTTCCATGCCATAACCCTGCCCGAACACCGCGTTTTCGGCATCCCAAAGCCCATAGGCCGGGGTGGTTTCAAGCGGGCGCCCAACCGGGAGCTCTTCGTTCGGGTAACCAATGGAAAACCGGCGTTGGTAGTTTTCGGTCACCTTTAGGCGGGTCCAGTTGGGCCCGGTCCAGTCACCATATCGTGCCACATCCATGGCGAAAATATCGGTCTCGGGCTCGCCTTCCACCATCCATTCCGCCAGCGCTTTTCCAACGCCACCGCCCTGTGAAAACCCGGCCATCACTGCGCAGGCCGACCACAGTCCTGGCTTGCCCGGTATCGGCCCCACCAGCGGGTTGCCATCAGGCGCAAAGGTAAACGGACCGTTGATAATGCGCTTCATCCCGGCACGCCCCAACACTGGATAGCGATCAAACGCTGCCTCCAACGGCTCGGCCACCCGGTCCAGATCATTGTTTAGCAATTCATGCCCAAAGTCCCATTTGGTACCCTCAACCGCCCATGGAACGGCTTTTTGTTCATATATTCCAATGCATAACCCGTTGCCTTCTTGGCGCAAATAGGTTTCGCCGCCCGGGTCCATCATATGGGGAAGCTCAGTGCCATGGTTGATAACTTCGGGGATATCATCGGTGATGAAATACTGGTGCTCCATCGGGTGCAGCGGCAGGTATACCCCAGCCATGGCCCCAACTTCACGCGCCCAAAGCCCGGCCGCGTTGATCACATGTTCGCACCGCACCGTGCCGTTTTCGGTGACCACATCCCAGCCATCCGCCACCGGGTTCAGTTCCAACACCCGATTACGCAGCACAATTTCAGCGCCCCCCATCTGGGCCGCCTTGGCGTAAGCCTGGGTCGTACCCGACGGGTCCAAATGCCCGTCAAGCGGGTCATAAAGCCCACCAACCACAGCATCGACATTGGTAATCGGCGACAATTTGGCGATCTCAGCCGGGCTGATAATATGGGTGTCCAGCCCCATATAGCGGTGCTTGGCCCGCTCCGCCGTCAGATAATCCAGCCGATCCTGATCGGTGGCAAGGGTCACACCGCCCACATGGTGCAACCCACATGTCAGGCCGGTCAATTCCTCAAGCTCCTTATACAGGCGAATAGTATAGCCCTGCAGCGCCGCAATATTAGTGTCGGAATTCAGCGTGTGAAACCCACCCGCAGCATGCCAGGTAGAGCCGCTGGTCAGCTCGGAACGCTCAATCAGCATCACATCAGACCAGCCCAGTTTTGTCAGGTGGTACAATACCGAACAGCCAACAACCCCGCCGCCAATGACAACTACTTTTGCTTGCGTTTTCATAATATTACAGTCCTTACTTTATTTTTCTCTACCATAGGCGACCAAACGTTTTCGTAGGTGATCAACACTGGGGTTTCCCTGTTCCAATGCCAATACATAGGCATGTGTCAGGTAAAAACAGGTGGCTTCAATCTGCCCCTGACTTTCAGCCATATCCCCGGCCTGCGTATAAAACTGCACAAGGGCGGCATTGTCAGCGCGCGCATGTGCCGCCAATAGCTTTCTGTCCAATTCATCAGCGTCACAGTGCGCCATGGGGGTGCCCCCCCAATTGCAAAGCAACCCATTGATGAAAACAATGGGTCGGGCTGTCCATCACCGGGCTGAACTTACCACCGTCAAAATGCACACCCAAACGGCCCTTTTGCATGCCTTCAACCACGAATATGTCTTCCTTTAATACACCATGCCAAAGCGCGGCATTGGCCTTACGCAGTTCAGCAAATTCCGGGCCCGCCGCCTGCTCTGAGGCATAATATATTTCCACATGCTCCACCGTGTGACCCTTGGCCAAAGGTTCAAGTATCAGCGCAAAGGCGTGGTCACGATGCGCCGCGAACAGCACATTAGGATACAGCGCCACATATTCGGCCCCCGCGTCCCATTTACCGCTTAGCCCCATAAAGTCGGGAAATTTTTGCCCAGTGTCAGAAATTGTCGGCCGATAGACATTGGTGCCCTGCCCAGAAAATTTCCCTGAATTTTCAATGTGATAATGGTCTTCCAGTTTCGAATAACTGTTCAAGCCAGGGTGTATCCACGGCAAATGATAGCTTTCGCAGTAATTTTCAACCGGCAGTTTCCAATTGCATTTGACCTCAAAATCAAAGCTGCTGTCGGCACCACCATGGTGCAGGGTCTGGCCATCAAATTCGCCCCACCGCGTGATCAAGTTGGCGGCATAATCGGTAAATTCAGGCGCGCTGCCTGATATGTTCACAAAGATCACATCGCGCCAGATATAGCTGCGAATTTCGATCAACCCCAACTCATCGCGCTTAATTTCAGCATGGGTATTTTGCCCCGGCCCACCCACATGGGGCGTTGTCACCAACTTACCTGTTTGGCCATAGCACCAGGAATGATAGGCGCATCGGATCGCCCCGGTACCAATGTTTTTCTTTTCCTGAACCAGCGTCATGCCCCGGTGCCGACAGGTGTTTTGAAACACCCGCACAACACCATCTTTTGCGTGCACAACCAGCAGCGGCATGCCCATAAAATCCACCGGCATAACATCGCCAGTATCAGGCACATCCTTGGCAAAACCTATGCCGGACCAGTTTTCAAACAGCAGCTTTTGCTTTTCAATCTGAAACATATCTTCATTCACGTAATGTTCATTGGGCAACCCATTAGCCGACGCTATGGGTTTCAAAACATGCGAGAGATCAGAATTTTGCATCGTCAGAACCCCAAATCATCCAGTAAACTGTAGGGGTATTTTGCGCCGCGCTTGAATTTCAAACAAGCGCCGGTGGCGACTTTGACAGGTCTGTGGGCGACATGCTTAGCACAGTTTCAGCCTCGTATCAGCACCTGCAAGTCGGCAACATTGGTGCCAGTTGCCCCGGTGATCAGCAAATCCCCGGCCGCCTTCAACCCGTGATAACTGTCATTATTGACCAGCACCGCCGCCGGGTCCAACCCCGCGCGGCGCATCCGCGCCAATGTTGCCCCATCAACCAGCCCGCCAGCCGCATCGGTGGGGCCGTCACGCCCGTCCGTTCCCGCCGACAAAAACACCCAGTCCCCCGACCAGCCCTGTTTTTGCGCCAACAGCGCCACCCGCAGGGCCAGTTCCTGATTGCGCCCGCCCCGTCCGTGCCCGGCCAAACGCACTGTGGTTTCCCCGCCAAACAGCCAGGTGCCTGCCTTTTTGCAGCGGGTGATAATACCGGCGGCATCTGACACATCCCCGTCCAATGCGTGCGGGTAAACGCTGGCATCCGGGGCAACCGCCGCCATCGCTTTCACACTCATTGTATTTGACCCTATAAGCCGGTTTTGTACGCGCGCCATATCAACACCCGGCGATTGCACCCGGCCCAGCACCGCCTGAACTGCTACTGGCATTTGCTGCCAGATATCCGCCGCCACCAGCGCCGCGCGGGCATCCGCCCCGCTTCCCAGCGGTGCCACCGTTGGCCCACTGGCAACCACCGCCAAATCATCGCCCACCACATCCGACAGTATCAGCGCCGTGACCAATGCCGGATCAGCATACCGCACAAATCCGCCGCCCTTCAGCCGTGACAGGTTTTGGCGCACCAGGTTCATAGCCGTAATATCCATGCCCGCCCCCAGTAACAGCTGATTAACTGCAACCTTATCGGCGAGATCCAGCCCCGCAACCGGCGCGGGCAACAGCGCCGAGCCACCACCGCTGATCAACATCAGCACATGGTCGTCCTTTCCCACGCCCTGCAAAGCTGATTGTACAGCCATCCCTGCCGTCAACCCGACTTCATCAGGCACCGGATGCCCGGCGGCAAAAACCGTGGCACCGTCCACCTCAATAGCGTTCTCGGTGTTGGTAACAATAATGGCCTGATCCGCCCTTAACCGGCTTAGCGCCGCGCGCGCCATACCAACCGCCCCCTTGCCAAGGCTGATCACAATCAGCCTTCCGGCAAATGCTGGCAATGCGCTTTCATCCAATGATTTCAAAACCGCCCGCGCCGGGTCAGCCGCCGCCACACCGGCATCAAATATCGCCACTGCGCGTTGTCTCATTTCCATCACCATAACGTTCACAATTATCCCCCAACCACCAACCCGTCAAACCCTGAAATCAGGCACCTGTCCTTTCCCAGCATTCCCCCCTATTGAGTGCAAAACTATTTTTGGACCATCCCCATGCACCTGCCGATCCCCATCACCCAGGAATTGCTGCTTATTGGCGGCGGGCATACCCACGCATTGGTACTGCGCCTGTGGGGGATGAACCCGCTTGCCGGTGTGCGTGTCACCGTGGTTAACCCGGCACCGACAGCGCCCTATTCCGGTATGTTGCCCGGATATGTGGCCGGGCATTACACCCGCGATGAGCTGAACATTGACCTGGTGCGCCTGGCCCGTTTTGCTGGGGCCCGACTGATCCGTGGCCGCGCCGAACATGTTGATAGTATTGGGAAAACCGTCACCCTGAACACTGGTCAAGTTCTGCCCTATGACATCGTATCACTCGATATCGGCGTCACCTCGGCCATGCCCGACCTGCCGGGCTTTGACGCAAATTGTACCCCGGCGAAACCGCTGGATCAATTTGCCCACAATTGGGCAAGCTTTCGCGCCCGCGCGGCAACGGCGTCCCACCCTGCCCGGCTGGCCGTTATTGGCGGTGGCGTTGCTGGGGTCGAACTGACCATGGCCATGGCACATGGCCTTAGGCAAAGCGGCGCACAGCAGCCAGAAATATCACTGATCGAGCAGCACAAAATTCTACCCGGTATGGCACAGTCCCGAAGACAATTTTTTAAGAATGAACTGCACCAGTTTGGCATTCAAATACATGAAAACACCATAATAAACAGCATTGAACCCGGTAAAATCCACACCGCCCAAAATGCAGAAATTCGTGCCGATTTTGTTGTAGGCGCAGCTGGTGCCCGGGCCCAGGACTGGCTGACACAAAGCGCTCTAAAGCTGCATAACGGCTATATTATCGTCGGCAAAACCCTGCAATCCATATCATCCAAAGACGTCTATGCAGTTGGTGACTGCGCCCACCTTGGCCACGCGCCGCGCCCCAAGGCCGGGGTGTTTGCCGTGCGTCAGGCACCTGTGTTGCACCATAACCTGCGCGCGTCCCTGTCAGGGGGCAAACTGCGCCCCTTCAACCCACAACGCGACTATTTGAAACTGATCTCACTGGGCCAAAAAACTGCCCTTGCTGACAAATGGGGGATCAAGGTGCGCGCCGGAATTATCTGGCGCCTTAAGGACCGGATTGACCGCAAATTCATGGATCAGTTCACCACCCTGCCGCCCATGCCAACACCCCCCAGGCCGGCAATACTGGCACATGGCGTCACCGATATTCTGGATACCACGCCACTTTGTGGCGGCTGTGGTGCCAAGGTTGGCGGGCAGGCCCTGAAATCCGCCCTAACAAGCCTGCCAACAGTCAAAAGGCCCGACATCCTGACCGGCCCGGGCGATGACGCCGCAACACTGCAAGGCCCCAACGGCCAGTTTCAGGTCATCTCCACCGATCACCTACGCGCCTTTAGCAATGACCCCGGCACCATGGCCCGCATTGCGGCCATTCACGCGCTGGGCGATATCTGGGCCATGGGTGCCAACGCACAATCAGCCCTGGCCAGCATCACCCTGCCCCGCCTGTCGCCAAAACTGCAATCTGCCTGGCTGGCAGAAATCACCGCCGCCGCCGGGGCGGCATTTGAGACCGAAGGCGCAGCAATTGTCGGCGGCCACAGCGCCATGGGGGCAGAACTTAGCATTGGCTTCACTGTCACCGGCCTGTGCAGCACGCCGCCTGTGGGCATTTCGGGCGCGAAACCCGGCGACAGCCTTATCCTGACCAAACCCATCGGCACCGGTGTCATTCTGGCCGCTGAAATGGCGATGCAGGCCAAGGGCCGCTGGGTCATGGCAGCGCTTGACCAGATGATGCAGTCACAGGGGGATGTTGCCCGGGTTTTGTCCCGCGCCAACGCCATGTGCGACGTCACTGGCTTTGGCCTGGCCGGGCATATGGCGGAAATAGCACAGGCATCAGGGGTGGGGTTTGAATTATGCTTGAACGACATACCCGTGCTGGGCGGGGCGTTGGAGCTGACGGCCCTAGGCATCCGCTCCTCAATTTACGCTGAAAACCGCGCTCTTACGCCCAGCCTTGATACACCAGACACCGCCCACGCCCATCTGCTGTTTGACCCGCAAACTGCAGGCGGATTGCTGGCCGCCATCGCCCCTGACGCGGTGGAAAACGTCATGCAACAAATGGCCGCATTGGGTTGTGACGCAAAAATCATTGGCCAGTGCACAGAAAAATCAGCCGGGCAGCGCCTGATCTAAACCGGCACGCTCGCTGCCAGCAATTCTTCCAACCGGTCCACGGTTTTGCTTAGCCCTGCATCCGCCAAACTGTCTGAATGCACCACGCCCATGGACACAGCAGCGTGTTTACTGCGCGAGCGGGTATAGCTGGGGTCATAATGCGCCTGCATAAGACCTTGCGCCAATGGCTCCATATCACCGCACGCCGCCATAGCTTGCCATTCATCCACCTGCGCGCGCCCCTGATGCGCCACCAAACCGGCCAACCGATCCTGCAATACTGCCGGATCACGGGTAATATTGGTATAAGTCCCCACCAGATAGGCCGCCCGTTCGCAAAGCGGCGCTGTCACAGATATGCGCGGCGCTATTTTCATGGCCTGCCAAACGCTTGGCGGGATCAGCACCCGGCCAATTTTGCTGGATTCAGCTTCAACCAGAACCGGGCGGTTTGCGTCAAGCCCGGCAAACGCACCCGCCAGCGCCCCCTCAAATGCCTTTTGTGACGGTTGCGCCTGATCGACCGCACCAAAAACCGAACCCCGATGTGCCGCCAGTCCTTCCAGGTCAACCATCTGATGGCCCCTTGCGGCAAGCAGATGCAACAGCGCGGTTTTTGCGGTGCCAGTATTGCCATCAAGCACGATCAATTTGTGGGCCAAAGCCGTGGTGTGCATGGCGGCGCTGACAAGGCGGCGATAGGTTTGATAGCCCCCCTCAAGCACCTGCGCCCGCCAGCCCACCTGTTGCAAAATCGTGGCAAAAGCGCCGCTGCGCTGGCCACCACGCCAGCAATAGACCAAGGGCTGCCAGGCCCCGTCGTAATCAGCCAGCGGCCCTTGCAAGTGGCGCGCCACATTTTGCGCCAGCAACGCGGCCCCGGTTTTCTTGGCGTCAAACGGGCTAACCTGTTTGTATATCGTACCAACACTGGCCCGTTCTTGGTTGCTAAGAACCGGCAGATTTATGGCCCCCGGAATGTGATCAATGGTAAATTCGGCTGGCGAACGGGCATCTATCACGGTGTCAAAGCCATGCGCGATAAGCGTATTTAAACTGTCAAAACTGGCTGCCATGGGCCTGACTAGCGCGCCCGATGACAAAGGTCCATCGCGCTGCGGTAACCGCCGGAAACACGGCCAGTGCTGCCTGCCTCCGGCGGGGATATTTAGGGAACAAAGATGCTTACTTAGCCGCGATCAATTGTTCCAGCGGATCATGCTCTGCCACATAATGGTCTGGGCCAACCTGCGACAGTACCGGAACATAGTCACGCGCCCCAGTCGCCAGCTTTGACGGCAGGAACCGCAATGCGGCACCTGGGTCCAGCGGGCTTGGCAATTCACCGGGCAGCTTTATCCGGGTGCGGGTGCGCTCAATACGCGGATCCGGCACTGGCACCGCCGAAATCAGCGCCTTGGTATAGGGGTGCTGGGCTGATGAATAAATCGTATCACGGTCAGCAAATTCTACCGCACGGCCCAGATACAGCACCAATATCCGATGCGAGATATCGCGCACCACCGACAGGTCATGGCTGATGAACAGCATCGACAGGCCAAATTCGCTTTGCAAATCTTTCAACAGATCCACCACCTGGGCCTGAATGGACACATCCAGTGCTGATACGGCTTCGTCGCAGATAATCATCTTTGGCTTGTTGATCATGGCACGTGCAATACCAACGCGTTGGTTTTGCCCACCCGACAATTCGTGCGGGTAGCGGTTGATCATGCGCTGGTCCAGGTCAACCTTTTCCATCATTTCCGCCACGGCCATTTTGCGTTGCTTACTGGTAAGACCCGGCTGAAACGTGCGCAGGGGCTCCATGATAGACGCCGCAATGGTCATGCGTGGGTTCAAACTTGCCAGCGGATCCTGAAACACGATTTGCAGATCTTTACGATGCGGGATCATCTTGGCGCGGCTCAGATTTTGCAAAGGCTTGCCCATCCACGCAACAGAACCCATGCTTGGCGGGATCAGTTGCAGCACAGCACGTGCTAATGTGGATTTACCACAGCCGCTTTCGCCCACTATGCCCAGGGTTTCCCCCTCTCGCAGGTCAAAGCTAACCCCATCCACAGCCTTCAAAGGCACGGTTTTACCAAACAGCCCTTGATCCAGCCGGATCGGGAAATGCACCTTCACATCTTCAACTTTCAGCACAATTTTGCTGTCAGCCGCCAGCGGCTTAATGGGGTTAGACCCCTTTGGCTGGTCAATGCGTGGCATCGCATCCAACAACATCTTGGTGTATTCGTGCTTGGGCGCGTGAAAGATGTCTTCGGCTGTGCCCTCTTCGACAAATTCGCCCAGCCGCATCACCTGCATCCGGTCACACATCCGCGCCACCACACCCATATCATGGGTGATCAGTGCAATTGCTGTGCCCTCTTCTTTTTGCAAGCCCGCCATCAGATCTAGAATTTCGGCCTGCACGGTCACATCCAGCGCCGTCGTCGGTTCATCCGCCACCAACAGGCGCGGATTACACAGCATAGCCATAGCGATCATCACCCGCTGGCGCATGCCACCGGACAGTTCATGGGGGTATTGTTGCAAGCGGCGCGCGGCCTCTGGTATCTGCACCCGGTCCAACCAGTTCAGACATTGCTCCATCGCCGCAGCACCCGTAAGCCCCTTATGCAGGCGCAACACTTCCTGCATTTGTTCACCAATACGCATATGTGGTGTCAATGCCGTCAGCGGGTCCTGAAAGATCATAGCAATCTGATCGCCACGAATTTCATTATGCTGCTTTGGCGTCAGGTTCAGCAGGTCATTGCCGTCAAAATCGACCCGCCCGGTGGTGCTGCCATTTTCGGCCAGCAACCCCATCGCGGCCATAAAGGTCTGGCTTTTGCCGGAACCGCTTTCGCCCACTATCCCCAGGCATTCACCCGGTTTAATCGAAAAGTTGATGCCTTTCACAGCCTCCACAGGCCCATCGGGCGTGGAAAAGGTGACTGTCAAGTTTTCTACACTAAGCAATGCCATATCATTGATCCTTTGGGTCAAGGGCGTCACGCAAACCGTCGCCTATAAAGAACAGGCTGATGATAAGAGACAGAAAGAGAAATAACGGCACCACAAGCTGCCACAATGTTCCATATAAAATCTGTCCCGCACCTTCCGATATTAACGCACCAAGGGATGTATCAGGTTCCTGAACGCCCAATCCAAGAAAGGAAATGAAGCTCTCTGTCATAATCATACCAGGCACCAGCAACGTGGCATAAACCACGACAACGCCTAATAAATTAGGCAGGATATGGCGGATCACAATAGTAAACCAACCAACACCTGCGGCATGGGCCGCTTCAATAAATTCACGGTTTTTCAAGCTAAGGGTCTGCCCTCGCACAATCCGGCTCATATCAAGCCAGCCGACAATGCCGATACCAATGAACAACATGAACAGACTTCGCTCAAATATCACCAGCAACAGGATGATGATAAACATGAACGGCACAGCGATCAGAATATCAACGATGCGCATCATCAGCCCATCAACCCAGCCGCCGATATAGCCAGATATTGCACCGTAAAGCGTACCGATGATTACAGCGGTCATCGCCCCTACGACCCCAACCATAATCGAGGTCAGCGTTGCCTGAATGCTGCGTGAATACAAATCACGCCCCAAAGGATCCAGCCCAAAGAAATGGCCGTTACCAATGCTTGGCCGTCCCTCTCCAGCAATGTCGCCCATCCGGTTCCAGTCGATTTCATCATTGCTCCATTCGGCAAAAAATGGACCGATTATAGTGAAAAGCAGGATCAGTACGATAACAGTCATCGACCCCACGGCTGCCTTGTTTCGGAAAAACCGAGCCATAGCATCCTGCCATAACGATCGGCCTTTCACCTGTTCCGCTTCCACCAACTTTTCAGCAATGCGGTCTATTTGTTCAGTTTGCGTGATCATGCCCCGCCCCCCCCTAATATCTGATTTTCGGGTCAAGCCAGGCGTAAATTACGTCGGCGACAAGGTTAAACACGATGGTCAAGCTGCCATATAATATAGTCAGCCCCAGCATCACAGAATAGTCCCGGTTTAGCGCTGAATTCACGAAACCACGCCCGATCCCACCGGTGGAGAAATAAATATCGATCACCACCGATCCCGTGATCATGCCCACAAATGCCGGGCCCAGATAGGACACCACCGGCATCATCGTGGGCTTCATCGCGTGACGCCAGATAATGGTACTGGTGGGCAGACCCTTGGCCTTGGCTGTGCGAATAAAGTTGGAATTCAGCACCTCCAACATAGACCCGCGGGTGATCCGGGCGATAGACGCCATAAATGAAGTGGACAGCGCAATCACCGGCATCACCAGATAGGGCCAGGCCCCACCATTCCAGCCACCGCCGGGCAACCAGCCCAACTGCCAGGTGAACACAATGATCAAGATCGGCGCCATAACGAAATTCGGCAAGCTCTGCGCGGTAAAGGTCGCGCCAACGGCGATATAGTCAATCCAGGTGTTGTGCTTGATGGCCGCTACAACCCCAAGGCTTACGCCCACGACCACAGCGATAAGAAACGAGATCGACCCATAGGTCAGTGTCACAGGGAAGCCCTGCGCAATAATGTCATTCACAGTGCGGTCTTTGTATTGATAGCTGGGTCCAAAATCCAGATGCAGGATGATACCTGTAAGGTAGTTCCACATCTGCACCCAGATCGACTGATCCAGCCCATATTTTGCGGTGATATTTGCCAATACCTGCGGTGGCAACGGCCGCTCACTGGTAAAGGGTCCGCCCGGGGCGGTCTGCATCAGGAAAAAACATATAATGATTATGATTATCAGTGTCGGAATAGCGACCAGTAGTCGCCGAATAATAAAGCGTAGCATGTGCAACCTCCCCAAAAAGCACACATCCCGGCCCCTTTATCGGGGCCGGGATGGCAATTCTACCTCGTCCGATTAATCGGCGATTTTGTAGAGATTTTTTGAGTACCAGTTCTGCTCAACGTTATTGAGAGGCCAGTTTTTCATTGTATCAACCAACATAAATACGCTTGCATAGTGATAGATTGGAATAATCGGAACATCGGTCGCAATGTGCTGTTCTATCTGGCTATACATCGCCTGTGCGTTATCCGAAGTTTTCGCTTCATCCAACAGCGCATCAACTTCTGCATTGTTGTACTTAGAGTCGTTATAACCGGAACCTGAATTCATCAGATCAAGGAAGGTCGAGGCTTCGTTATAATCACCACACCAACCGGCACGGGCCACCTGATAGTCTTGGTTGCCTCTCGTTTCCAGGAAGGTTTTCCATTCCTGGTTGGCCAGGGTTACCTGAATGCCCAGTTTCTGCTTCCACATCTGGCTTATGGCCACAGCGATCTTTTTGTGTGTTTCAGATGTGTTGTAGACCAGATCCAGTTCCAGCCCGGCACCAATACCTGCATCAGCCATCAATGCCACAGCTTTGGCATCGCGTTCTGCCTGTGTCATGCCAGCTGCCGGAACATCGGGTACCACAAACCCAGCAGTTGCTGCCGGTGTAAATGTATAGGCAGCTGACTCACCACCGGCCAATACTTTGTCAACGATGATATCGCGGTCAATCGCCAGTGACAGGGCTTCACGAACCCGCACGTCTTTCAACGCTTCCGGTGTCGTGTCTGTCTGGTTGATTGTGTAGTAATAGCTGCAAAGCGCCGGAACACTTACTGCTTCTGCAGGATATTCTGCCGACATCTTAGGGAACTGACCGGCAGGTACGTCTGTCCGGTCCAACTCACCCGCGAAATAGCGTGTCAGTGCAACATTTTCATTTTCAACAACCAAAGTGGTCACAGTTTCAAGGATGGTATGCTCGTTGTCCCAATACAGTGGGTTACGCACCCGAACCGAACGCTCACCAGGAACCCATTCAGTCAGCATATAAGCGCCGTTTGAAACAATGTTTCCGGCCTTGGCCCAATCAGCACCATGCGCTTCAACCGTGGCCTGGTGTACAGGGGAAGTCGAGAAAAGCGTGGTCATAGCTGGGAAATATGGCAGTGAACCTGTTAGCTGCACAACCAATGTGGTGTCATTAGGTGCTGAAACACCCAAATCTGAGGTCGGCTTATCACCGGCCAGAATTTCAGCAGAATTCACGATCGACATCAATTCGCCATACCAAGAATAGGGCGATGCTAATTCTGGATCCACCAAACGCTGCCAAGCGTATACGAAATCACCGGCAACAACAGGGTCGCCGTTTGACCATTTTGCATCTGCGCGCAGGGTGAATGTGTATTCATCTTTGGCGTCGTTTGTTGTGTGGCTTAGGGCAACACCGGGTATCAGGTTGCCGTCATTGTCCTGAATGTACAGGCCTTCAAACAGATCCCGCAGGGCGGAGGCACCAGTGGTGTCTTCGTTCATCTGCGGATCAAGCGTTAGCAGGCCCGATAGTATCCGGTATGTAAATGTCTGGTCATCGGCAAGCGCTTCGCCGGTCATAGGATGGGTACCGGCCGCAAGCAGCGGACCTGCAATCATCGTGCTGGCCATAAGACCTGCAAATAGAATACGTGGCATTTTCGTCATGTGTTTTCCTCTCCTGATGGTGTTTTTATTTGGGTCTGTCGAATAAGTTTCGTAAGCTCCAAATATGTCCGGGTGACCACAGCGATCCCCAGCGTCTTGATATAAGAGCCTGCCAAAAATTTACCAATTTGTACAATGCTTTATTTAAATAATTGCTCTATTTGAACAGATTGATCGGCCTTTTCAGGCATATAGCCGCAAGAACAATCAAATTGTATGCACCCATTGCGCATATCGACAAACCTAGGGCCGGAAATTTCCGGTGCTCGTCGCAATATTCGCCCCCATTTAAGAAATACCCCCCCCCTTTAAGAAAATAGCAGGTGATTCCCACCCCAGCCAAGCCGATTTTTGCCGCTGTCAGCTTGAGTGCACAGCCACTGCTTAATGCATGAGGGCTTTAGGCCGGAACAATACCCTCCTATAGTCGGGCAGCAATAACAGACAGCCAAGCGGGCAATAATGGCCAATAACACCATCAATACGACGCCCTTCAACATCGTTGTGATCGGTCAAAATGGCCGCCTTATGTATGAGGCGCTGATTTTCGCCGCCTCACTGCGCAGTTCTGACCCAGATTTTCAGGGCCAGCTGTTTATCGCAGAGCCCCAGTATAACGACCGCTGGGAAAATAACCCCACCATACGCAATGACGAAGTGCGCACATTACTTACCAATGAATACGGCGCTAAGATTTTACCGTTTGAAAACCGGCACTTCGGAAAAGACTATCCCAACGGCAATAAAATCGAAGCGCTTTTCGCCCTGCCAAAAGGCGAACCGTTTGTGTTTTTTGATACCGACACGCTGGTCACTGGCCCTCTCTCGGCGGTCCCGTTTGATTTTGACCGCCCCAGCGCGTCGCAGCGGGTGGAAGGCACCTGGCCAAAACCCGAACTATACGGCCCCGGCTATGCCGAAATCTGGAAATCACTCTATGACCGGTTTGATCTTGATTTTGACAGCTCACTGGACCCGTCCCAACCCCATGAATACTGGCGCCGCTTCCTGTATTTCAACGCCGGCTGGTTCTATTATCGATGCCCCCATGAATTTGGCCGACGCTTTTTAGACTATGCCCTTGAAATCCGCGCCACCCCCGGTGATGCACTTGCCGCCCAAACCCTTGATCCATGGTTGGATCAGGTTGCCCTGCCATTGGTAATCCATTCCTTTAGCGGCGGGCGCGACGCCTTGCCCGGCGGCCACCTGGACGGATCAGCCAGCTGCCATTACCGGACCTTTCCGCTGCTATACGCCCGCGAAAACGATACTGTTATTGACGTGCTAAACACTGTCCTTGCCCCCAATAAGCTAAAAAAGGTCCTGAAAACCTACGACCCCATTAAGCGGGTTGTCTACCAAAAGCGCGGGCTAAAAGTGCGTGCCATGTTCGACCGCGACAACCTGCCACTGCGCGAACAGATGATCCGAAACCGGATCAAAAAAGCCGGGCACTGGATGCGGTAACGGGGCGCAATAATTGTTACCAAAAGTTAGGTAACCTGCCAACATTTTTACAAAATTCACCGGCTCAATGGCAGTTGCGGCCCTTTTCCTCGGCAATAACCTGCTATAGTCTTAACGGGTGGGCCATGTTTGCCCACGGCCAGTTAAGCATGTGATAGACCCGACGAATGAAGCCAAGTTTCGCCCTTAACCTCAGCCATCAAGGCCTTAGCCTATTGCGCCGGGCCAAAAACGGCTGGCAAATCATTGGCAGCGCTGAACTGGATGACCCGGACCTGACTGCGCGGCTGCAATACCTGCGCAAAACCGCCGCCGAACTTGCCAGTGGTCAATTGGCCTCAAAGCTGGTGATCCCGAACTCCGAAATCCTGTATCGCACCATCGATGTGCCCGACACCGCAGATACCCCGCTCAAAGACGCCGTGCGCCAGGCGCTTGACGGCGCCACGCCCTACCCCGTGGATGATCTGGCATATGACTTTGTTGATGCGGGCAATAGCAAGGTTCACATTGCGGCTGTGGCCCACGACACCCTTAACGAAGCCGAAAGTTTTGCAATCGAGCATGGCTTTAATCCGGTCTCATATGTTGCCACCCCCAAGCGCGACGACTTTGTCGGCGAGCCGTTTTTTGGCGAAACCAAGCTTTGCAAATCAATCCTACCGGCAGGCGAAACGGTTGAACCCGATCCGGGGCCGATTATTATTACCAGCGACCATGACCCAAATACCGCCGCCGAGCCCCTGTCGACGCCGGAAAATGTAGCCGTGCCAAAACCAAAACCCAAACAAAACCCGACGGCCGAAATAAAACCCGACCATGACGATCTGTCAGAATTTTCCAGCAGCCGCATGGGCCTGGCAGAAAACGGCACCGCCCCGTCTGATCTTGGCAAGCTATCGCCGCGCTTCATGCTCTACGCCGACAAAAAGCAACAGGGGCCCGACACTGACGTAAAGGTCACCGCCCCCCCGCCAAAAATCATGATCACGGCAATGGCCGTCACCGCCCCAGATCTGGCCGGTGAAGACGCCACACCGGACCTAAAACCAGCAAAGACCAAGAAGCCAGCAAAGCCAAACAAACCAAAAGCTGCCAAGACGGCTAAGCCCGTCAAATCCACCGCCAAAGTCACTGCAAAAGAATCTCAGCGAACTGCCAAGGAACCGGCAAAACCGGCCCCAACCCACATCGCCCCCGCCCAGACCGCCCAAAACAAACAGACAGTTTATGACCTTAGGGCGGCTGATCGTGTCGACACCAAGCCAAAGGCTTTCATGGCGGCAATGGTGCTTGGGGGTGCTGCACTGATCCTCTTCGCCGTTCTAATATCAAGTTTCGCCTTTGACCGCCCGATCGCTGTATCGCGGCTTTGGGACAACTTCACCAACACCCCATCGCAATTTGAACCAGAGGCACTGACCACACCGCAAATAGTGGCCAGCTCAATTGACCCGGTTCTGCCTGAATCTGCGATACAACCCATCGTTTCTGCACCGCAAAACCTCGGCACCCTGCCCCCCGGTAGCGACGCAGTTAATGCGACGCTCACGCCTGCCGATCTGGTGGCAACACCGATCGAGCTGGCCGAAACACCCCCGGACCCCTATGTCGAAATAACACTGGCAGAAGCCGATGTTATATATAATTCAACAGGTTATTGGGTTATGGACCCGGTTCCGCCTGTCAGCCTGACCGCCGCTGAACTAGAAGATTTTTATGTGGCGTCAATTGACCCGCTGGTCATCAGCCATGATGCCCTTGCCCTGCCCGCAACCCGAACCGGACCAGCCGATATTCAGCTTGGGGATATGGGCTCACCGGCGGCGTTTGGCACTGTGTTTGATCTGGATGAGCAGGGATTTGTACGGGCAACACCCAGCGGTGCACTGTCAGCAGATGGCATCCTGATCACACTGGGGTCGCCCGCCATCACCCCCAGACTGCGCCCCAACCGGGCCACTGATAATGACGCCCCGGCCATCGCCTTAGCCCAGATCCCCAGAACCCCGCCGACACCGCGCCCGAAAAACCTGATCCAATCCAACGAAAGATCACAATTGGGCGGGCGCACCCGGGCCGAACTGGCGCAATTGCGGCCCCTACCGCGCCCGGCGTCACCCCAGGACACGGATCAATCCATAAATCTGGCCCCCACCGAGCTGGCATCCCTAAGCTCACCGCTGCCAAAGATTCGCCCGGCCAATTTCGCAGCCACAGTTCAATCAGCCCGTGATGCCGCCCAAAAAGCAGCGGTAAACAGCGCCCTGCAAAATGCCACAGCCGCCGTCGCCGCCCCCTCTGCCCCGACCATTCCCACAACGGCATCGGTTGCCCGTGAAGCGACAATTGAAAACGCGATCAACCTATCCAGCAGGGTCAATCTGATCGGGGTTTACGGCTCATCCAGCGACAGACGGGCCCTGGTGCGCCTGAAAAGCGGCCGTTACGTTAAGGTGCAAATCGGCGACCGGCTGGACGGCGGCAAAGTCGCGGCCATTGATGGCACCAAACTGCAATATATCAAAGGCGGCCGGTTGGTGACGCTGGACATCGCGTCATAGGGCTTGGCGAAAAAGCTTTGAAAGCTTTTGGCCTCACCCGGTTTTTAGCACACCGCGGACAATCTGATCCTGTTCTATGCTTTCAAACAGCGCCTTGAAATTACCCTCGCCAAAGCCGTCATCCCCCTTACGTTGGATAAATTCAAAAAATATCGGCCCGACCGCTGTTTTTGAAAAAATCTGTAATAAAATGCGGGTTTCCCCGCCCTCCAGCACGCCTTCCCCGTCAATCAACACCCCATGGCGCATCATATCGCCCAGCGGTTCCTGATGGCCAAGCACACGGGTTTTTGACAACTCATAATATGTTTCTGACGGCGCTGGCATAAATTTGACACCACGCGCGGCAATGGCATCAACCGAGCGGTAAATATCCGAACTACCCACCGCAATATGTTGAATTCCCTCACCATTATAGCGCTTAAGATATTCAACAATCTGCCCGGTCTCGCCCCGATCTTCATTGATCGGTATGCGAATGCGCCCGCAGGGCGACGTTAACGCCCGGCTTAACAGCCCGGTAAACTTACCCTCAATATCAAAGAACCTGATCTGCTTGAAATTGAAAATAGTGCTGTAAAAATCAAACCAGACATCCATATTCCCCCGGTGCACATTATGGGTCAGGTGATCCAGATAGTAGAACCCGACACCCTTGGGGTGGGTCCTGGCGATCCAATTAAACTCTGCGTTATAGGGGCTGCTATCAAAATAACTGTCGATGAAATAAATCAGCGACCCACCGATCCCCACCACCGCGGGAACATCCATGGTTCTATCGCCCCCCGTATACGGCTTAGCCCCCTTGTTGATAGCATGTTCATAGGCTTGTTTGGCATCCACCACACGCCAGCCCATTGCCGGCGCACAGGGCCCATGATCAGCCACAAACCGCATCCCGTATGATCCCGGCTGGGCGTTCAACAAATAGCTGATATCGCCCTGCTGCCACAGCTCAACAGCGCGGGTTTTGTGGTTGGCAGTATGGGCGTACCCCATGCGGGTGAACAGGTCACGCAGCTCCTGCGGGTTTTCATGGGCGAACTCGACAAATTCGAACCCATCAGTACCGGCCGGGTTGTCAGCCGTTATCTTGGCCCGCGGGGCGTCATGTGGGAAGGGGCCCATTCGCTTTCTCCAGTTAATGCACCATTCATAAATATCGCAATACACGCAGGGTTTGCGCGCGTTCTCCCTGAATATTTGCAGTTGATCTACGGAAACTACGCAATATAATCGACAAATAGGTGAAAAGGCCGCGCCCCATGGACTCAACAGACAGTCAGCTCCTAAAAGAACTGCAAAACAATGCCCAACTGACCAGCCAGCAACTGGGCGATGCCCTTAATCTGTCCCCCAGCCAAGCCGGCCGTCGCCGCCAACGCCTGGAAGCGGACGGCTACATCCAAAGCTACACCGCCAAACTGTGTCCACAGCGCATCGGTCTTAACGTGCAGGCCTTTGTACAGGTGCAAATGGCCACCCATGACCCTAAACAAGCCGCTGAATTTACACGTAAAATTGGTATTTTGCCAGAAATCACCAGCGCTTGGACCCTGACAGGTGACGCCGATTACCTGTTGCGGGTCTATTGCGCAGATCTCACGGCACTGAACCGTTTAATCCATGAAATTATCCTGCCCATGCCGTCTGTAGCGCGGGTACAAAGCCAAATTGTCATGAACCAGCCAAAGGCAGACGCGCCCCTGCCCACCTAAAGGATGACCCGCCATGGAAAGTTTCCTGTTTCAAGCCTCAATTTATCTTGCTGCATCAGTGATAGCAGTGCCCATTGCCAAACAGCTCGGGCTTGGCTCGGTGCTGGGCTACCTGATCGCGGGCATCGTCATTGGGCCAATGACCGGCTTGGTGGGCTCTGAAACCCAAGACCTGCAACATTTTGCCGAATTTGGCGTGGTGATGATGCTGTTTCTGGTTGGGCTTGAGCTGGAACCAGCCGCGCTTTGGGGCATGCGCCACCGGTTGATCGGGCTGGGCGGCCTGCAAATCGGGCTGACCACCGCCGCCATCATGGGGGGCGCCATGCTGCTGGGGCTGCCTGTAAGTATTGCGCTTGCTGTAGGGTTGACGTTCTCATTAAGTTCCACCGCTATCGTGTTGCAAACATTAAACGAAAAGGGGTTGATGGGAACAAATGGCGGACGCTCGGCATTTTCCGTCCTGCTCAGTCAGGATATCGGCGTCATCCCGATGCTGGCATTGGTGCCGCTGCTGGCCATTCAAGGCCTAAACAGCAGCCATGGCGGCGACGACCACGGCGCGGATGCAACACTATCGCTGGTGGCAGGCCTGCCCGGCTGGGGCGTCACGCTGGTCACCATCGCCGCCGTCGCTGCCGTCATCCTTGGCGGCATCTACCTGACCAGACCGCTGTTCAGGTTCATCCATTCCGCCCGCTTGCGCGAACTATATACCGTGGTCGCCCTGTTGATCGTGGTTGGCATCGCCTCGCTGATGATCCTGGTCGGCCTGTCCCCGGCCCTTGGCACGTTTCTGGCCGGTGTGGTGCTGGCCAACTCAGAATTCCGCCATGAACTAGAGGCCGATATCGAACCCTTCAAGGGCCTGCTGCTGGGCCTGTTCTTTATCACCGTCGGCGCGGGCATCAATTTTACCCTGCTGTTTGGCGATTTCACCACTATCATCGGCCTCACACTCGCCGTTATGGCCACCAAAGCCCTGGTTTTGCTCTGCCTGGCACAGGTTTTCAAAATCCGTGGACGGGATCGCTGGCTGTTCACACTGGGGTTGGCGCAAGCCGGGGAATTTGGCTTTGTCATGCTGTCCTTCACCGTACAGCAAGACGTGATCCCACGCCAATTGTCTGAAACCCTGCTGCTGGTGGTGGCACTGTCCATGCTGCTGACGCCACTGCTGTTCATCGCCTATGACCAAATATCCAAACGGTTTACCGAAACCGGCGCGATCCAAGACCCGGACGACATCACATCCCAAGGCAAAGTCATCATCGCAGGCGTAGGCCGCTTTGGGCAGACCGTCGCCCGCATGTTGCAGGGCAGTGGGTTTTCCTCAACCGTGCTGGACCATGACCTTGAGATCATCAATATCCTGCGCACTTTTGGCTTTTCGGTATTTTTCGGCGACCCCACCCGCCCAGAACTGCTGCATTCCGCCGGTATTATGGAGGCCGACGTGCTGGTGGTTGCACTGGATGAACCAGAAGCCGCCGTTGAGCTGGTAAAGCTGGCGCGCCGTGAACGCCCTGACATCCACATCGTGGCGCGCGCCAAAGATCGCGATGAGGTCTACAAACTCTACCGCGCCGGGGCCAATGACATCGTGCGCGAAATGTTTGACAGCTCGCTGCGCGCCGGGCGCTATGCCTTGGAATCCCTGGGCCTAAGCGACTATGACGCCCATATGCAGGAACGGGCCTACTATGACCTAGACCGCAAATTGCTGCGCGAAATGGCCGATGTCTGGGATCCGGACATCCCGAACCACAAAAACGCGCCCTTGGTGGCTAAAGCCAAAACCCTCAGCGATGAATTTATGCTGGAAATGTCGACACTGCTGGAAGAGCGCAACAAAGCCTGAAACCTACCCCAACTCTTCTTTCCCTAAATATCCCCGCCGGAGGCATCCGATTTTTCGCAGAAAAATCGCACCGCGACGCACGCAGTGCGGCGCAATCCCTTACCCGTCACTCACTCCGGCCTCGGCAAATGTTGCCATACCGGAATGGCAGGCAATGGCCGCTTTCAAAACCGAAATGGCCAGCGTCGCCCCAGACCCTTCCCCCAGTCGCATCCCCAACGCCAAAAGCGGCTGCTTGCCAAGTTTACCCAATAACACCTTATGTGCGGCCTCTGCCGAAACATGCCCGGCCACCGCGTGGTCCAACGCACCCGGCTGCGCGGCTTCCAGAACTGCCGCCGCTGCCGTGCAAATGAAACCGTCCAGGATCACCGGAATGCGCAAATCCCGCGCCCGCGCTATCGCACCGGCCATCGCCGCCAACTCGCGCCCGCCCAAACAGCGTAATATTTCCAGCGGGTCCCGATCGGTATTCACCGACAATGCCCGCTCAACCACCCGGACTTTTGTTTCCAACCCGGCATCATTCAACCCGGTGCCCCGCCCGGTCCACCCTGCCGCTTTACCCCCAAAAAGGGCCGCCGCAATCGCCGCCGCCGAGGTGGTGTTGCCAATACCCATTTCACCAACCACTAGCACATCAGACGCCGGATGCACCGCCCCCCAACCGGCATTCAACGCCGCCACAACCTCGGCCGCATCCATCGCCGGGCCCTGACTGAAATCCGCTGTAGGGCGCTCCAGCTCCAAGCCATGCACATCCAATTTCGCACCCATCAACTTGGCCAGCTGGTTTATCGCAGCCCCGCCATGGCTAAAGTTCGCCACCATCTGTGCTGTCACCTCAGCCGGAAACGCCGAAATTCCCTGCGTCGTAACTCCATGATTTCCAGCAAATATAATCACCTGAGGCGCTTCAATAGAAGGCCGCGGATCACCGCGCCAACCCGCATACCACATGGCCAGGTCTTCCAGACGGCCCAGCGAACCGGGGGGTTTGGTCAGTTGGCTGTTTCGTTCTTCTGCACTTAAAGACGCTTCCCCATCAGGGCCTGTAAACCCCGCTAAGATATCGCGAAACTGGGCAAGGCTGGTGATGGCTGACATATTTTGGCTTCCCGTTGAAACTGCTTTCACATCTCTGTATCGCTGGAAGCGGAACCGCAAGGACGAATGGGGCGCATAGATGGGCAAAAACGACACCGCCAAAATGCAATTCACTGACATCACCGAAGCAATCGGCCTGCTGACACGCCTGCCGGTAAGCACCTCGGGTGCACGGGGGGCGCATGCCGCCTGGGCCTGGCCACTGGCCGGGGCGCTGGTTGGCCTGATCGCCGCTGTTGCCGCTGGCGCAACCCTATGGATCGGCCTCTCAACCTGGGTCGCCGCCGGGGTCGCCCTGACTGTTCAGATCACCCTGACAGGTGGCCTGCACGAAGACGGGCTGGCCGATTGCGCCGATGGATTCTGGGGTGCCAACACCCCAAAACGCCGCCTGGAAATCATGAAAGACAGCCAGATCGGCAGCTATGGCAGCCTCGCCCTTATCCTGTCACTGCTGTTTCGCTGGTCACTGATTTTCAGCATCTGCGATGCCGGTTACCTGTTCGGCCCGCTGATCGCCACCGCTGCCCTATCGCGGGTACCGATGGTGGCACTGATGGGCTGGCTTAGCCCGGCGCGTGCCACGGGCCTATCCCATAGCACAGGCCGCCCGCATTCAGACACGATCATACTGGCCGGGGTGGCCGGATTGCTGATTGCATTAGCAATGTCAGGCTTTGCCGCCCTACCCTGCGCGGCCATTGCCGCCGCCCTTGGCCTGGGGCTCGCCAGGCTTGCCGCCGCTAAGATAGGCGGACAAACCGGCGACGTTCTTGGGGCCAGCCAGCAGGCCAGTGAAATCAGCGTGCTGGCTGTCTTTTCGGTGTTTCTGGCCTAAGCTGCCGCCACGACGCGTGACATCAAAATATCGGTAATACCGGCCTGCGCGTCGATCTCATCTTCTCCGGACACCACGGCAAATTCACGGGTCAGACGTTCCAGCGCCGCCTCATATAACTGGCGCTCTGAATAGCTTTGCTCACGCTGCTCATCGGTGCGATGCAGATCACGCACCACTTCAGCAATGGCAATCAGGTCGCCGGAATTGATCTTTTGCTCATATTCCTGCGCCCGGCGCGACCACATGGCGCGTTTGACCCGGGCTTTACCGCGCAAAGTTTTGTTGGCGTAAGCCACCTCATCGGGGGTGGAAAGCGAGCGCATGCCAACTTCTATGGCTTTTTCGGTGGGCACCCGCAGGGTCATCTTGTCCTTTTCAAAGGCAATGACGAACAGCTCCAACTCAAAACCGGCCACTTCCTGCTTTTCGATGGTGACAACTTTTCCAACGCCGTGGGACGGGTACACCACAAACTGGTTCGGCGAAAATTCGTATTTCTTTGACTTGCTCATTTGGCTTATTTCCTAGTTTTGCATCCGATTAGGCGACAAAAAGCACCGCAAAGGGCTTTATCCACCCCCGGGTGCATATTGTTCCAGCATGGTTTTATTGTTTCAGGGCAGTGGTTTGCCCCATTGTTGGTGGCGTCTCCAGTGAATTTTTCAAGGATACCATAGCATAAAAACCCGCCAATAAAAAGGCAGGCAACATCAGCACCAGCCCTAGCCGCCTTCGCCGGGTTTTTCTGAGAAATATTTCTCTAACTTACCCTCTTCACCATCATGGTCATCAGCGTCTGCAGGCGCGTCTTTTTTGGTGATGATAACCGGCCATAATTCGGAATATTTGCGGTTAAATTCCACCCATTTATCAGTGTCAGGTTCAGTATCAGGGCGAATGGCATCCACCGGGCATTCCGGCTCGCAAACGCCACAGTCAATGCATTCATCCGGGTGGATCACCAGCATGTTTTCACCTTCGTAAAAACAGTCAACCGGGCAGACCTCTACGCAATCAGTGAATTTGCAGGCGATACAGGCGTCATTAACAATATAGGTCATGGGAGGGTCCAGAAATCATGGTTCACGGCTACCTAATTCAGAGCGCCCGATCAATCAAGCACCTCTCGTCGTGGAAAGCCCGGCGCGCGGCGTTCTTTCTTGGTCGGGCGTCGGTTGGGGATGCGCGGCGGCTTGGGCGGCTCCACCTCGGGGATAGGCGTCAGATCTTCATATAAGGCCTGTGCCTCAACCGCCGGGCCGCGCCGCGCCCCCACTGCAATGATCCGCACCACCTTAATGGTATCCGCCTGGGTAAATGTCAGTGTATCCCCCGGCCCAACCATATGCGCCGGTTTGGATATTTTATCCGAATTCAGCCGCACACGGCCACTGCTTACCAGTTTCGTCGCCAATGCGCGGGTTTTAAAGAATCGGGCAAACCACAGCCACCTATCGACACGTATGGTGTCACAAGCATCCGCCAATCAACTGATATCCTTTAACCCCATCAGGGCAGCAAACGGGTTATCTGGGTCAATCACGGCCTTTTTTTCCGGGCGGGCACTATAAGATTGCGGCTTGTTATCACGGTGTGGGCGCTTGCCTTTATGCGGCGGTTTGTTGCGTTTTCCCTGTTGTTTTCCCTGTGATTTTCCCTGGGGTTTCCCCTGTGGCTTATCTTGGGGCTTTCCCTGTGGTTTGGGCCGGTTTTCCTGGGCCGGACGCTCGGCACGTTCCGGACGAAAGCCGCCCCATTTGAACGTGTAAAACACCTCCATTTCGGGGCCTTCTTCGGGCTCAGCTACAGCCTTGGTTTCATCAGCCTTCGCCGCAGGCTCTTCCACCTTTTCAGCGCCCACTTCCTTAGGCGCATCCGCCACAACAGCCTTTGCCTTTTCGCGCTCGGCTTTTTCCGCCTTATAGCCAAGGCCCGCCATCAGATCGGCAAACTGTTCCAGCGTCATGCCGGAAATTGACAACATATCAGGGTTCGCCTCAAAGCCGCCCCGGCTGTCCATCACCCGCAGCATATCGGCAAGACGTTCCAGCATATCAATGCGAATCGCGCGCTCACCTGCCTGGCGGTACCCCGACATGGCGTGAAACCCCTTGGGGGCAGGTTTTACCGATGGCACCGTCACCAACCCCGGTGGCGGGCTTTCTGGAAATTCATCTAACCCATTGACAAGCGACCATAAAACCAGCCGTAATCGGGTTGGTGCAGGTTTCAACAAAAGCGGCATGAAAATCGTAAACTGACCAAACCGAATGCCGTGTTTGCGCAAAGTCGCGCGCGCTTCTTGATCTAGTTCCTTAACATCTGCGGCCACTGCGTCGCGCCTCAAAACACCCAACCCTTCGGCCATCTGAAACGCAAAGCCCTTGGCCAGGCCGGTCAATGTCTCGTCCCGGCCCATATCCAGCATCGGTTCAAACAGCGTCGCTATTTTGCGATCAATGAAGTGCTGCAAACGGCGCTGTACCTTGGCGGCGATATCTGCGCCTGCCTCTTCGTCAACAAATGCCACAACCTCAGGCTTCAGCGCCTCGCCACCTTTTACCAGCTTGCCAACCGCATGTTCGCCCCACATCAGACCACCCTGATCGGTGTAATCAATCTCGGTGTCGGGCGCGTTATAAAACCGGTCCGCGCGCAAATGAAATTCCGGCGCTAAAGCGGCAAAACTGGCCGTGCGCAATGTCTTGGCTTGCTCAGGCGTGGCACCTGGATCTTGGGAAAATCGAAAGCCTTCCAGACGGCCAACAGGTTGGCCCTCTACTGTTACATCACCACTGTCACTCACTTCGGCCACCAGGCTCTCCTTTTGCTTCAACCGGCGCAACAAAACAGACGTGCGCCGATCGACAAATTTTTCTGTCAAAGCGCCGTGTAAAACGTCTGACAGGCGGTCTTCTACAGCGCGCGTCACGCCGCGCCAATGGTTTTCGTCATCTAACCAACCACTGCGCTGTGACACATAGGTCCATGTGCGGATAAACGCCAACCGTTTGGATATCATATCAATATCGCCATCACTGCGATCAAGCCGGTTGATCTGCGCGTTCAACCAGTCATCCGGCACCCGCCCCTTGTCAGACAGAAACCCATGGATGGTTTCCAGCAGGCCAACATGTTCGCCGCTTGAAATGCCGCGAAAATCCGGGATGCGGCAGATGTCCCACAACAATTGCACCCCCGGTGCATCGCTCACCCGGCCCAGACATTCCGGTATCGCCGCCAGCGCCTTTAGCGCCACCAGATCGTCAGCCTCGCGGCTGCGCACCAACCACGGATCATCCGGGGCCAGCTCAAGTGACGCGATCAGCGTTTTAACAGACCCAAACGACAGCTTTGAATTGCGCCATTGCAATTTTTCTATGGGGCGAAACCGGTGGTCCATAATGGCGCGTGCCACCTCATCGGGTATTTTGCCAGTATCCCCGGTGGTGCCAAACGTCCCCGGTTGCATGTACCGCCCGGCGCGACCGGCAATTTGCGCCAACTCATTTGGTGCCAATGCCCGCATTCGGCGGCCATCAAACTTGTTCAACGCTGAAAACGCCACATGGTCGATATCCAGGTTCAGCCCCATGCCGATGGCGTCCGTCGCCACCAAATAATCAACATCGCCGTTTTGATACAGCTCCACCTGGGCATTGCGGGTGCGCGGGCTTAGCGCCCCCATCACCACCGCCACACCGCCCTTTTGACGGCGCAAAAGTTCACCGATGGCATAGACATTTTCAACCGAAAACCCGACAATTGCACTGCGCGCCGGGATCCGACTTGTCTTTTTCGAACCTGAGTGGGTCAATTCGGAAAACCGCTCACGAAACATAAACTGCGCCTCTGGCACCAAATCACTGATCGCCCGCTTCATGGTGTCAGACCCCAGAAACAACGTTTCTTTCAAACCACGGGCATGCAGTAAACGGTCGGTAAACACATGCCCACGTTCCGGGTCGGCACATAATTGCACCTCATCCACCGCCAGAAAATCGGCACCATTGCCCAGTGGCATTGCTTCCACCGTGCTCACCCAATATTGCGCGCGCGGCGGCACAATACGCTCTTCACCGGTCACCAATGCCACCACAGACGGCCCCCGCAGGGCGACGATCTTGTCATAAACTTCGCGCGCCAACAGCCGCAGCGGCAGCCCGATCACGCCACTGGAATAGCCCAGCATCCGTTCAATTGCATAATGGGTTTTGCCGGTATTTGTCGGGCCAAGAACGGCGGTAATATTACTGTGCTCGCGCATGAATTGCCCCTAAAGGCTGGTGCCGCCAACCATTTCTTCCAATCGAAGAATTGTCTCTTCTATGCCCCGGGATCGGGGATGTATAGCCTGCACCTGCCGGTACGCGCCCAGTGCTTTTTCAGGGAACTCTAACTGCTCCATGATCTGGCCCAACCCCGACAACGCCCCAAAATGCCGTGGGTTCAAGGCCAATGTGCGCTTGATATCATCAATTGACGGGCCATACAGCCCGGCCTGAAAATATGCCGTGGCACGTGCATTCCAGCCTTCGGCAAAATCAGGTGCATGGTCTGTCAGCGCTGTCAGATGCTCAATCGCGGCATCAATATCCCCGGCCTGCATCGCCAAACGCCCCCGTTCCAACAGTAAATCCATTGACGCCGAACCCGAACGCGACCATTCACGCCAGATGTCAGACACCACACGCTGCCAATCGGGGGTTTCAACATCGGCCAATTCAACAAAAAGCTGGTCCAAGCGCGGGCTTTGGGCGGATACCGGCGCAGAAAAAACCAAAATTAGGCAAAATGCCGTAACGATAGGTTTGAGAGTTCGGAACATATTGGTCATAACAGAATCAAGTTTAACGCACCGGGCAGAAAAATCGATGCCCATGTGGTCACAATTAAGGGAACCAACTAAATGAGTGATGTAATTGAGTCAGCCGTCAAAGCGCTGAACGAACAAATTGGTGGCGGCTTTGACGGCGTGGCCAAGTTCGCAATAGAGGGCGAAGGCGCCATCATGATCGACGGCGACGGTGCGCGCGCCGGTGACGACGAAGCCGACGTAACACTTAGTGCAGACTCAGACACATTCCAGGCCATCCTGTCGGGCGATTTGAACGCCACATCTGCCTTTATGACCGGCAAATTGACAATTGACGGTGACATGGGCAAAGCCATGCAGCTTGGCACAGTTCTGGCCTGATCCATGGAAAAAGCCCCATTTTACAATGATGTGGCCAAAGGGCCTGCCAATGGCGCAGCCTATTGGGTCACAGCCAGCGATGGCGTGCGTCTGCGCGTGGCCTATTGGCCCGGCGGCGATAAGGGAACCGTGCTGCTGTTCCCCGGTCGCACCGAGTTTGTTGAGAAATACGGCCGTGCCGCCGCGTCTCTAACCGAACTGGGCTACCACGTTCTGGCCATTGACTGGCGTGGTCAGGGGCTGGCAGATCGACTGCTGGATGACCCTATGCTGGGCCATGTTGAAAACTTCAGCGACTATCAGCTGGACGTGGCCGCAATGGTGTCGGCGGCGGACAGCCTGAAATGCCCGCGTCCCAGGTTCCTTATCGCCCACTCCATGGGCGGCTGCATCGCCTTGCGCGCCCTGCACGAAGGCATGCCGGTGAAAGCCGTGGCCTTTAGTGCGCCCATGTGGGGCATGTCAGTGGCCCCGGCCCTACGCCCCTTTGCCGTGCCAATTCTGCGCACCCTGAACATGCTGGGCAAAGGTCACACCCGTGCCCCAGGCACCGATGGTGAAACCTATGTGAAAAGCGCCGCCTTCAAGGGCAATACCCTGACAACAGACGCCGATATGTACGCCTATATGCAGCGACAGGCTGCCCAGCACCCAGAAATGACGCTGATTGGCCCCACAGTGAACTGGGTGCGGCTTGCCCTTGCAGAAACGGCGGCTTTGCAAAAAATGACGCCGCCAAAATATCCAGCCGTCACCTTTCTTGGCGACAATGAACGCATCGTGAACTCAAATGTAATCAAAGACATCATGTCACGCTGGAAACGCGGTGAACTAAAAATAATCGCCGGTGCTGAACATGAAATAATGATGGAAAAACCAAAAATTCGGGCCGCATTCTTTGCCGCCGCTGACGCCCTGTTCTATAATAATTCACGCTGAATAAGCTGTAACAACATTTAAATTCAGCCATACCAACACCTTAAAACCGCCACGAAGATCATATCTTTCGGCATTCTGAAAATAAATTAAACGGAGAATACCTTTGAAACATTTTGCATTTGTCGCAGCCACCGCAGTTTTCCTTGGCGGTTGCGTTGAAACAACAACGACCGCCAGTTCCGCTAACCGTATTGTAAAGATCGGCAATACCACCGGCGTCACCATGACCCGGTTTTTCGCCTCAAACACATCCCGCAGCAGTTGGGAAGAAGACATATTAGGTGCAAATGTCCTAAGCAGCGGACGCTCCGTAAATGTCGATATCGACGACGGTACTGATTCCTGCCTGTATGATCTTAAGGCCGTTTTCGCCGATGGCGACGTGGTTGTCCAAAATGACTTTAACGTCTGCACCCAGTCCACCTGGACCGTTGGCTAATAGCATCACATCAGACGGGCCGGTCATGGTATTGGCCCGTTTTACCCGCTTACCCGGCTAAAAAGCGGGCCCACCCCAAGAAGTTGCACACCTTGGGTTGAACCCCCCTGCCCACAGGGCATATGTCCATAACAACGGATATATGAGGTTCCCAATGTCACGCAAACTACCAACCCCGGTTTTTGACGCCAACGCCATCGGTTCCAATGAAATGGGCCCGCTGCCCGACTGGGACCTAAGCGACCTTTACACCGGCACTGACGCACCCGAACTGGCCCGAGATCTGAAATGGCTGGAAACGGCCTGCGCTGACTTCGCCGCTGATTACGAGGGTAAGCTGGCCGATCTGGACGCCGCCGGTATGCTTGAATGTGTGCAGCGGGACGAAAAGATTTCCGGCATCGCCGGGCGCATCATGTCGTTCGCTGGCCTGCGCTACTACCAAAACACCACCGATGCGGATCGCGGCAAGTTTATGTCCGATTGCCAGGATCAGATCACCGGGTTTTCCACGCCGCTGGTGTTCTTTTCCCTTGAATTGAATCGCCTGGAAGAAACCCACCTAAACACACTGCTGGCCAGCAACCCTGCCCTGAACCGTTACAAACCCGCCTTTGATCGCATGCGCGCCATGCGCCCGCACCAACTGTCGGATGAACTGGAAAAGTTCCTGCACGATCAATCTGTTGTTGGCTCATCCGCCTGGAATAAACTGTTTGATGAAACCATTGCCGGGCTTGAATTCACCCTGGATGGCGACACCCTGAACCTGGAAAGCATCCTGAACTTTCTGTCCGAACCTGACCGCGCCAAACGCGAAGCTGCGTCCCGTGAACTGGCGCGGGTGTTCGGTGAAAACGTCAAACTGTTTGCCCGTGTCCACAACACATTGGCCAAGGAAAAAGCCATTGAAGATAAATGGCGCAACATGCCCACGCCGCAAACCGGCCGCCACCTGTCCAACCACGTGGAACCCGAAGTGGTGGAAGCCCTGCGCAACGCCGTTGTCAAAGCCTACCCCGACCTAAGCCACCGCTATTATGAGCTGAAACGCAAATGGATGGGCCTGGACATCATGCAGGTCTGGGACCGCAACGCCCCCCTGCCGTTGGAAGACACATCAACCGTCCAATGGGACAAGGCGCGCGCGTTGGTTTTGGAAGCCTACGCTGACTTTTCGCCCGAAATGGCGGCAATTGCGGAACCGTTCTTTGACAAGGGTTGGATCGACGCAGGCGTTAAACCCGGCAAAGCACCCGGCGCATTCGCCCACCCAACTGTCACCGACGTGCACCCCTACGTGATGCTGAACTACCTTGGAAAGCCCCGCGATGTCATGACCCTGGCACACGAACTGGGCCACGGCGTGCATCAGGTTCTGGCCGCAGATCAGGGTGAATGGTTGGCCGACACGCCACTAACCCTGGCTGAAACCGCGTCCGTTTTCGGTGAAATGCTAACCTTTCGCAAACTGCTGGCGGCGGCACAAACCCAGGACCAGCGCCGGGTCCTGTTGGCCAACAAAGTCGAAGACATGATCAACACCGTGGTGCGCCAGATCGCGTTTTACGACTTTGAATGCAAACTGCACGACGCGCGTGCTACCGGTGAACTGACCCCAGACGCCATCAACGCCCTGTGGATGTCCGTGCAAGGCGAAAGCCTTGGGCCGGCATTTGAATTCATGGATGGCTACGAAACCTTTTGGGCCTACATCCCGCATTTCGTGCACTCACCGTTCTACGTCTACGCCTACGCCTTTGGCGACGGGCTGGTGAACGCACTTTATGCCGTCTATGAGGAAGGCGACCCCGGCTTTCAGGACAAATACTTTGACATGCTCAAAGCGGGCGGCTCCAAACACCACACAGAACTGCTGGCCCCCTTCGGCCTTGACGCCTCTGACCCAAAATTCTGGGACAAGGGCCTAAGCATGATTTCCGGCATGATAGATGAATTGGAAGCGATGGAGGCAGAATAAATTCTGCCACCTCTAGTCAGTGGCTAGGTTTGAGTATTTGAGCAAAGAAAAAGCCCAGCAATTTCAAATCTAGCCACAAAACCACCTAACCCCATTTCGCCCATGGGAACGGTTTGTCATCGGTGGCACCTGCCAGAAAACGGGTGGCATCCGACAGCCAATCGCCCAGATCCTTGCCAAAATCCATCAACAGCGGGTTGCGTTCTTTGGCAAACAGCATCCACAAAAACTGCACCAAAGCCAGCACCCCAATGATTGTCATGACCAGCTTGGACAATACCGCAATTACCACCATCATCAGCCCGTGCATCCAGATGTTATCCGGGGCATCAAAGCCTTCGCCCCCACCGCCATACCCTGGTTCCTGCATTTCCACAGGATCCAATATTTCATCAAATTCATTTTTGTCCGCAGCCATCGTAATCCCTCAATTCACATCAGTTAGAAATGCCAACCCGGTCTATGCCGGTTCCAGTATACCTTTTTCAGCCGCCAGTTCCTGCATGCGTTCTTGCAGTTTTTCAAACGCCCGCACTTCGATCTGTCGAATACGTTCCCGGCTGACATTATAGACACCTGACAGATTTTCCAATGTCAGCGGCTCTTCCTTCAGGCGGCGCTGCATCAGAATGTCTTTTTCCCGCTCATTCAGCACATCCATGGCATCCGTCAGCATGTCATGGCGTATGTCCATTTCATCCTTTTTCTCGTAATCCGCGGCCTGGTCGGCGTTTTCGTCTTCCAGCCAATCTTGCCACTGGGTGGTGCCCTCACCATCGGAACCAACCGTAACATTCAGCGACGCATCGCCCCCGGACATGCGCCCGTTCATTGAAATAACCTCTTTTTCGGTTACCCCCAGATCACTGGCAATTTTCGCTACATTTTCCGGGCGCAGATCACCGTCTTCAAAGGCACCTATACGGGCCTTGGCTTTGCGCAGATTGAAAAACAGCTTTTTCTGCGCGCTTGTGGTGCCCATTTTCACCAGGGACCATGACCGCAGCACATATTCCTGAATGCTGGCCCGTATCCACCACATGGCATAGGTGGCCAGACGAAACCCCTTTTCAGGGTCAAATTTCTTGACCGCCTGCATCAGGCCGACATTGGCCTCTGACATCACCTCGGCCTGGGGCAACCCATAGCCCCGGTACCCCATGGCGATTTTGGCCGCCAATCGCAGATGCGATGTCACCATCTGATGCGCGGCGTCAGTGTCCTGATGGTCCACCCAACGCTTGGCCAGCATGTATTCTTGCTCAGGCTCCAGCATCGGAAACTTGCGGATATCCTGCATGTAACGATTTAGCCCGCCCTCTGGTGACGGTGCTGGAAGATTTTTTAAATTACCCATGTTTCATTGCCCCTTCTGTTGTAATGTATCAAGGCTTAACATTGATATAGGCAAGGATACCGCCCTGTTCAAGATGCCGCTAACGGGATTTTGTTAAGAGAGTGTAAATATTGCGACTGCTCAGTCCTAAGAATAGAGCGCAAACACCAGATACCCCACCCCCAACATCAGGCACAGCGGCGAAAAATACCGAATGTTCAAACTGCGGAACGGCTCGGTCGCGCCATTGAAAACCGGCGGTACACAATATGTCACCGCCCCGCGCCCCAAAAACACCACGACCAGCACCCACAGTGCAGCGCGGCTTAGAGCATCCGGGAAAACCTGCATCAGATGCAGACCGGGCATCAGCGCGGCAGCAAATATCAGCACCGCCACGCCATAGGTGATCACGGCGGGTGGCAAACGGTCAAATTTCGGGCTGCCAACCACAGTTTTCACCAGTTCAGCCTCACTTTTCGCTGGCCACAACCCACCCTGCCCCCAATAGACATGCAGGCCAGACACACATGCCAACACAACAAACACTCCAACGGCAATACTCCACATATCCGGAAATCCTTTCTGAAAATACACCATACGCAAGCGTATGTATCGCTCCAGCTTGCCAGTGTCCATACGCTATCGTATGGTTCACCATGGCAGATAAATTGACACGAACCACCTGGATCAAAGCCGCCTTTACCGCCCTGACAGCTGGCGGCCCTCAGGCGATCAAGGCCGAAGCCATTGCCCGCAGTCTGAACGTCAGCAAGGGCTCGTTCTACTGGCATTTCAAAGACGTGCCTGCCCTAAAGGCGGCTATGGTCGCCCATTGGCAGCACGGTGCCACAGGGGCGATAATCACAGCACTGGATCACGCCAACATGCCGCCCCGCGACCGCCTGTATCGGCTGATGGAGTTGGCCACGTCACCGGCGGATGCGGATTATGGCGGGCCGCAGGTGGAACCGGCCATCCGGGATTGGGCGCGCTATGATAATAGGGTCAGAACTGCGCTCAGCGCCATTGACAACCAGCGCATCGGCTACGTGTCCGGGTTGCTTAGTGAGATCGGACAAACGCCAAAATCCGCCGCCCAAAATGCCCGCATTCTTTACGCCGCATTGATCGGGCTGACGCAACTTTCGCACCTGCCAGACCAGACCCCGCAACAGGATTTGCTGAACCTGTTAGACAAAATACTGGGCCCATAGTCAGCCCGCCAGCACGCCAATTAACCCGGCCATATCGCTTGGCAACTCGGCCTCAAACCGCATCATTTCACCGCTCACCGGGTGTTCAAACCCCAACACCGCCGCATGCAGCGCCTGGCGCGCAAACCCGGCCACGGCCGCCTGCGCCGCCTCGGGCAAGGCCTTGGCGCTGATCTTGCGCCGCCCACCGTAAGTGGCGTCCCCAATCAGCCCATGGCCCACATGGGCCATATGCACCCGTATCTGATGCGTGCGCCCGGTTTCCAGCCAACATTCCACCTGTGCAATCACCTCAGGGGCGCCAAAGCGCGCCACTGTGCGCACCCGCGTCACCGCATGACGCGCGCCCTGAAACAGCACCGCCTGCTTCTGACGGTCATGTTTATGGCGCGCCAGATGGGTGGTGATCTTCATCACATTGCCAGCCTCAAAATTCACCCCGCGCGTGCCGCGCAGCCGTGGATCAGCCGCATCAGGTACCCCGTAACACAGGGCCGTGTACTTACGCTCAACCGTATGCTTTGCAAATTGCGCCGCCAAACCATGATGCGCCGCGTCTGATTTTGCCACCACCAGCAAGCCGCTGGTATCCTTATCAATCCGGTGCACGATACCGGGGCGCAACGCCCCACCAACACCCGACAGAGTGCCGCCGAAATGGTGCAACAGCGCATTCACCAACGTCCCCCCCGGCGTGCCCGGTGCCGGATGCACCACCATGCCCACAGGTTTGTTGATGACAATCAGATCATCGTCCTCAAACAACACGTCCAGCGGAATGTCTTCCGCCAGCATATGGGTTTCAACCGGCTCTGGCAGAACCACCACAAACACCTGCCCCTCATGAACCTTGGCCTTTTGATCGTCCACCACGACACCCTCACAACTCACCGCCCCCTCGCCAATAAGGCGCGTCAGGCGTGAGCGCGAAAGCTCAGCCGCCTCTGGCACGTCGCGCCCCAGTGCTTTATCAAGCCGCTTGGGCGGGTTCGGCCCGATTGTTATCAACACTTCAGAGGCAGCCATGGACGATACTCCAATTTCTATAGACGAGGCGCGCAACCTACGGTTCCTGCGCCGGTTGGTAACGGTCCTGACCGCCACCATGATCCTTGGCCTTCTAACCATCACCGTGCTGCTTGTCATCCGCCTCAGCACCCCGCCGACAACTTTTCAACTACCCGACGCAATCACCCTGCCCAACGGCAGCCGCGCCACTGCCTTTACCCAGGGGTCCGACTGGTACGCTGTGGTGACAGACGGCGATGAAATATTGATATTTGACAACGGCACGAACACTTTGCGCCAAACGATTCAGATTACCTCCAAATAACCACTCCACCCCATCTTTGTTCCAAAAAATATCCCCCGAGCGGAGCGGGATCGCCCGGCACGGGCTTATAAAAATGCGCGCCTGGCGCGCTCAATTTAATGCCCCATATGTCGCGCCAGTACGGCCATCTGCGCCCGATCCACACCGTTAACCGGCTCCAGCGTGAATATGTAATCATCCCACCAGGGCCCGGCCGCCCAATAGGTCCAGCCCAACCAGACATCTGAATTTTCGTCCATATATGTCAACATGTTATCCAGCGCCCGCAAACAACGGTCGTTGCGCCCACCGGCAAATTCCCCCAGAAATCCGCGGGCATTGTGTTGCTGTAACCAGCGGGTAAAACCGCGCAAACGCTCACGCCCTATGGCCGCGCTTACACAGCGCGGCGATTTTCCCGATTTGTCTGCGTCCAGGTATTGATGCGCCTCATAGGCAAAATTATTTCCCGGATCGTGAATGTTCTGCATGACACGGGCGTTTAGGCTGCCATCTTTCGCCATGGTCCAGGAATGCGCCCCGCTCCAATCAATACCCGGCACCAAAATTAGCTGCTCGGCACCAACCCGACGTATCGCCGCAATTGCGGCGTTGGCATCCTGTAGCCACAGTCGGGCGGTCATGTCGTGTGGCTCATTCATCAGCCCGAAAATAACATTTTGGTCAGTACCAAATTCAGCCGCCAACCGGGCCCAGAAATCAGCAAATGCCGCCGCCGGCACCGGGCCCGTGCTGCCCCCGGCCCCAATAACATGGCCATGGTAACGGGCGTAATTATGCGGGTCCAAAATCACCGCCGCCCCGGCGCGCCCGGCGCGATCAACAAAGGCCCGGATCCGCGATAATTCGCGCGGGTCCAGGGGTGTATAAAGCTGGCGTTGCAGGCGTTCCCAACGAAACGGCAAGCGAAATACATTCATGCCCTTAGCGGTAAAATAGCTGATCTCGGCATCAGTCGGATAGGTGTATTCCACCCCGTATTTCCCCGGCAGATTACTATTACCAAACTCGGCACCGGCCAAATTGACCCCGACAAAGGCAAGCGCCCTGTCCCCTGCCAACACACCACTTGCCACCGCCATAATCCCGACAGCACTCAGCACGATCAAACCAGCAAACCCGTGACAAAATCTACGCAAAGTACCCTCCAGCATTTTCGCCAAGCATAAACAGCACATGCAAGCGCGCAATCGCGAAAATTCCAAAAGAGGGGGATGGTACCGCCTCCCCGGCTTGAACGGGGGACCCCTGGTTCCACAAACCAGTGCTCTAACCAACTGAGCTAAGGCGGCACGTGGGGTCGATTTATCCAGACGTGGGCGCGATTGCAAGGGCCGCAAGCACCAGTGCGCCAATTTTCCTAGCCCTTGCAGCCCCAGGGGGAACAGGATAGCCCGCCAGATGCAACTTAACCAAAGGTTTTGCCATGGGCATCAACAACCAAAGCGACGTCGCCGCCAATATTCAGATCGGCCCGACATCCACCGGAATGGTGCGCATCTATATCCAAGGCGACGGCATCGACCTGCCGCTGGACTTTGACGCCGAAGAAGCCCATGAAATAGCAGAGGAAATCCTGGCAGCCGCCAAGTTGGCCGAGGCGATAACCAATACATAGCCGTATCTTCAAGTCCGACATCACGATCAACACCATGGACATTTTGATCGGCCAGTAAATCCGCCTCTGATAGGGGCTGGGATGGCCACCTGATCCACCTGCACAACATGTAAACCCTTGTCGTTCGCCCGCAGCCACCCTATGTCAACAGGTGGCGGGCACTGCCCTTCTCGTACATGGGGTTCAAATCCGGTGGCCTTACATAAATCCAAGGGAGCTGGCTCTGTTTGGACCCTGGTTCACTTACCTGGCACCCACCTGTAAAACCAGGCTTCGGGATTTTACGCACCCCCACGGTCGCACTTTGGCGGTCCCGCCACATTCACCCGGCTTTGACCGGCACATGATCAAAACGCTCGCCCTGCCCGACAGCTGTGCTAAGCTGGCCCTGATACCGGCAATTGATCCACAAAGGACACCCATGCTTCAGCAAATTTCCGTGGCCATCGACACCATTCAGGTTCCGGCCAAAAGGGTGAAAACCCGTGATGCAGCCAAGGTCGATGATATCGCCCTGGACATGCTGGAAAATGGCCAGCTAACCCCGGTTCAACTGCGCAAATCCGGGGGAAGATATATCTTAGTAGAAGGTTTGCACCGGCTTGAGGCCCTGAAAGCCCTGGGTGAAAACGCGGTCGACGCCTATCTTGTGCAGGCCCGACAACACTAACAATCCCTTTTCAGCAAAGGACACCACATTGGCAAAAACCAGCAAATTTTGGGACCGAATGGCCAATCGCTATGCCAAAAGCCAGGTGTCGGACGAAACCACCTATCAGAAAAAGCTGAAAATCACCCAAAACCACATGACACCGCAAATGCAGGTGCTTGAATTTGGCTGTGGCACCGGATCAACCGCGATCGTCCATGCGGCCTATGTAAACCATATTCTGGCAGTGGACAGCTCGGCCGCCATGCTGGACATCGCAACCGCAAAAGCCGCCGATGCGCAGATCAGAAATATTTCGTTTGAGCTGTCAAGTATCGAAGACTTAAAGCGCACCGACCACAGCTTTGATATGGTCATGGGCCACAGTATTTTGCACCTGGTGGACGACAGAGATCCGGTGATTGCGAAATCGTTTGATCTTTTGAAACCCGGTGGAACCTTCATCACCAGCACCACCTGCATCGGCAAAACGTCAAGAATTCTGAAAGCATTGCTGCCCGTGGGGTATGCGCTGGGGCTGTTGCCGCTGGTGCGGTTTTTCAGCATTGATGAGCTGGTACAAAGCATTGTTCAGGCCGGGTTTGTGGTTGAAGAACAATGGCTTCCAGATGGCAGTGACGCGGTGTTTATCATCGCCAGACGCCCGGCCAAAGAATGACTTAGAAAAAAGGAGCTGAACCATGACCATCGGCCTGTTTTCCCTTAGCCTGAATGTCAAAGATATCGCCGCCTCAAAAGCATTTTATGAATTATTAGGGTTCAAAGCCGTCTTTGGCGAAGAAACACAGGGCTGGCTGATCCTTGACAATGGTGCCACCAAAATTGGCCTGTTTCAGGGGATGATCAAAAAAAATACCCTGACATTCAACCCCGGCTGGGGGCCAGATGCAGCACCACTGACAGACTTTGAAGATGTGCGCGCCATTCAGAAACGCCTGAAAGCTGCCGATGTGCCCATTATCAGCCCGGCAGATGAAACCACCACCGGCCCCGCCAACTGCATCATTTCAGACCCCGACGGCAACCCGGTGCTACTGGATCAGCACGTTTAAGAATTGAGCGCCTAAAGGCGCAAGATACAAGCCCTTCGGGCGATTTGCCTGCGGCGCGGATATTTATGAAAAGAAGAAACCGGGTGGCCCATTCACAGGTGCAAATGGGCCTGCCTTTACAACGATATAATAACGTGACCCATTGAGAATGTTGAAAAGAACCTAAATAATCTGCAACATTTTCTGACATATTTGAAAGCTAAACTTTCGTTGTCACCTAAAACGCCTCAGGCTTCACTTCTCGCGCCATGTGGTCCAGCACCGCATTGACGAATTTAGGCTCTTTGCCATCAGGAAAGAACGCCTTGGCCACGTCCACAAACTCAACAATCACCACTTTGGGTGGGGTTTTGGCATGGGCCAGTTCGGCGCCAGCGGCGCGAAACAGGGCGCGCAGGGTTGGGTCAATGCGCGCTATGGGCCATGTTGCCACCAGGGCGCGGTCAGTCAACTGATCGATCTCTGCTTGGTAATTAACTGCATTATCAACCAGTTCCGCGAATAATTTTTGGTTACCCTCGGCCATTTCATCGCCCTCATAGATCGCCCCGAAACGGTGATTGGAAAATTCAACGACGATGGTCTCTGCCGTCTGTTCGGTGCTTTCCATCTGAAACAGCGCCTGCACAGCATAAAGCCGGGCGGCTGATTTCATTTGTCTTTTGTCGGGCTTGGTCATGTGATCTGGGGGCCTTTGGTGTTTTGTGCAATCAGGATGCTTTCCGAGCGAAAGCCCACAGCACCCGTAGAGCGGCCCCACTTACGGGCCAGTGCGATCAGGTGCAAGGCCGCCGACGCCGCCCCGCCACCTTTATTTTGCGCGCCAGGGTCTGCCCGCACTTCCGCCTGCGTCCGGTTTTCCACGGTCAGGATGCCATTGCCAATGCAAAGGCAATCCAGCCCCATCAATTGCAGCGCGCGCGAACTGTCATTGCACACGGTTTCATAATGGCTGGTTTCGCCCCGGATCACACAGCCAAGGGCGACAAAGCCATCAAAGTTAGAGTGCCGGTCAGCAATGCGGATGGCCGTGGGAATTTCCAGCGCGCCGGGCATTTCAACGATATCCCAGGTGGCACCAGCTGATTTCAACGCGGCGGTGGCACCCGCAACCAAATTGTCGGCGATATCTTTGTAATAGGGCGACACGACGATCAGAATTTTTACCGGATCGCTGAATGTCGGCAAATCAAGGATATGGTGGTTTTCTTCACTGGCCATAACTTAGCCTTTTCTTGGTATGTTTTGGGTACCGGTGATGCTGAGGCCATAGGCTTCCAGCCCCACCACTTTGGGCGTTGGTGAATTGGTCAGCAGGATCAGTTCCGACAGGCCAAGGGCCGCCAAAATTTGCGCCCCCAAACCATATTGACGCAGGGTCTGTGGGCTGGCCTCACCCTTTTTAACCAATTTCATATCGGTATCACGCAGCAGCACAACCACACCGCGCCCGGCATCGGCAATCACCGCCATGGCATTTTCCAGATCCGACGACGTGCGCCCAATACCAAGGATGTCTTCCAACGGGTTCACCGCATGCATCCGGGTCAGGACAGGTTCATCGCCAGTGATATCACCCTTGGTCATCACAATATGCTCGGACCCATGGGTTTCATCCGTATATATCCGCATCATCCAGTCGCCACCAAAGGCGCTTGTCACCGCGCTTTGCGCGCTTTCATTGACCAGATGGTCATGGCGGCGGCGATAACGGATCAAATCCGAAATCGTGCCGATTTTCAGATTGTGCACCTGCGCAAAGGTTATCAGATCTGGCAGACGGGCCATGGTGCCGTCTTCTTTCATGATCTCACAGATAACACCCGACGGGTTCAGCCCGGCCAGACGCGACACATCCACCGCGGCTTCGGTGTGACCTGCGCGCACCAAAACCCCGCCATCACGGGCGCGCAACGGAAACACATGCCCCGGAATGGCAATATCAGCCGCCCCCTTGGCGCCATCAATGGCCACAGCCACTGTGCGGGCCCGGTCATGGGCGGAAATCCCGGTGGTCACGCCTTCACGGGCCTCGATGGACACCGTGAACGGGGTGTCATAGCGCGATGAATTGCCCGATGCCATCTGCGGCAGACCCAGCGCATCAATGCGTTCCCCCGTCAGCGTCAGACAGATCAACCCACGCCCGTGGGTGGCCATGAAATTCACGGCTTCCGGGGTGGCCATCTGCGCCGGGATCACAAGATCACCTTCGTTTTCACGGTCCTCATGGTCCACCAAAATGAACATGCGGCCATTGCGGGCGTCTTCGATGATTTCCTCAATGGATGACATGGCACCATGCCAGTTTTCTTCCACGGGGCCGGGTTTTTCAAAGCTCATGATCTTGGTCCTTTAAAGCACCCTTGCCAAATAGCCCATTGGGGCGCGGTGCGCCACGGGTTTTGTTGGCGCACCCAAGCGGGTGCGCGGTGCCTCCGGCAGGAGTACTTGGGCAAAGAAAAATCTACGAAGGGTGCCTAAAATACCGCTCAGCCGGTAAATACCCGGCAAGCCGCCCGGCCAAGGACCATTCCCGTTCCAACGCGGTATCCCCAATCAACAACACCCCATCTGCGGGCAAATTTTCAGCCCCCAGGACGGACAAAATGTTTTGGCGGCTGTCGCGCCAGATATCATGATGTCCCGGGGCGGTCATCCAGACCATCGGACTGCTTGCGTTGGCAGCCGCCATTTCGGCTGGCGTCAGCGGTTTTGACACCAGTGCGATCCGGGCGCAATTTTCAATGCTGTTCAATTTTTCCAGCCGCTCCCCAGGCAACACCGGGCTGCTTTTATATGCCCTCAGGGCATTGCTGGAAAACAAAAAACCAATCACATCGCGCCCGGTACTGGCGCGCACCGATGCATAGGTGGTGTAATCCAGGCCAATTTCACGCGCCCGTTTCACCCGGCCGCGCAGTATTTCGATCGGCAGTGTTGATAATAAATCCCGGCGCGCCTTTGTCCAGCAATGTTTGCGCCAGCTTTGCCCCGGCTCAATCGTCGGGCCGCGATTGTGCCCGATCTGGCTCATGCTTGATAGTCTTGCAGCCGCGCCACATAGCGCGCCATGGTGTCAATTTCCAGGTTGACCACGTCACCAACACCCACATCACCCCAGGTCGTCACCACCTGGGTATGGGGGATCACATTAACCCCAAAATCCCGCCCATCTACATCATTCACCGTCAGCGAAACCCCATTAAGCGCAACCGAACCTTTGGGCGCAATGAACCGTGCCAGTGCATCCGGCGCACGCAGCACAATGCAGGTACTGTCACCTTCTGTTTCAAGTGAAAGCACAGTTGCAACCCCATCCACATGGCCCGATACAATATGGCCGCCCAGTTCATCCCCCACCTTAAGCGGGCGCTCCAGATTGATCCGTTTGCCCACCGGCCAGCCATTTTCACCGATATTAGATTTAGAAAGCGTTTCCGCGGATATTTCCGCATCGAACCAGCCCTGGGGTTCAGCCCCCAGCGCCACCACCGTCAGGCAAACCCCATCACAGGCGATTGATGCCCCGATATCAATGCCTTGCACGTCATAACCACAGCCAATCCGCGCCCGGATATCACCGCGTTTTTCCAATTCAAGAACGGTGCCAATATCTGTAACGATGCCAGTAAACATTGCCTATTTCCTTTGTTGTCACTGGCCTAACGCCCCAATTGGGGCAGCGCAAGATGGCCTGTGGTGTGAAATTGTCCCGCAATGCCACGTATTTCAAGGGTTATTCAACTTTACCGTGACAGAACTGACGTTTCAGGGCAATGCTGGCTAAAATATCGGAAAAATCGTGGCACATTCATCGGCAACAGGCAGACGATTTCTATTTTTGCAGGGCCCCCACGGGCCGTTTTTTAGCCGCCTTGGGAAAATGATCACCGCCACCGGTGCAACTGTGCATCGGGTTGGCTTTAACGCCGGTGATGCGTTTTTCTGGCGCGATCAGGACAGGTATATTGCCTTTAATGAACGGCCGGAAAATTGGCCCGGATTTCTAAATAATATTCTGGAAAACCATGGCATTACAGACATTGTTCTATATGGCGACACCCGGCCAATTCACGCCAGTGCCGTGGTCGCGGCCAAACAACAGGGCCTGACAGTGCATGTCTTTGAAGAGGGGTATCTGCGCCCATTCTGGATCACCTATGAGCGGGGTGGCTCGAACGGGCATTCCAGGTTAATGGACATGTCCGTGGCCCAGATGCGGGAAAACCTGTCGGGCACCCAAGCTGAGGCAGTACAGGCGCCCGACCATTGGGGTGACATGCGAGAACATATTTTCTACGGTGCACTGTACCACTGGTTCGTCATGTTCAGAAATCGCAAATACAGCCATTTCAGACCCCACCGGTCAATTCCTGTATCCCAAGAATTCCAATTATACATCAAACGATTGGCAATGATGCCCGGCCATTGGCTGGGGCGGTTGCGGGCCACACGGAAAATTAAACGTGGCGGCTTTCCCTACCATCTGGCGCTGTTGCAGCTGGAACATGATGCCAGTTTTCAGAATTATTCAACATTTGCCAGCATGACCGATTTTTTGCGCCTGGTGATCCAGGAATTTGACCGCGGCGCGCCGCGTCACCACCACCTGGTTTTCAAGGCCCACCCGCTGGAAGATGGCCGGGTGCCCTTGCAGCGTGACATGGGCGCGCTGGCCCGTGAATTTCAGGTGGCTGAGCGGGTGCATTTCGTGCGTGGCGGCAAACTGGCCGGGCTGTTGGACGGCGCCCGCTCAGCGGTTGCGATCAATTCAACATCGGCCCAGCAGGCCCTATGGCGCGGATTACCGCTTAGGGCATTTGGCGATGCGGTCTATTCGAAACCTGAATTTGTGTCACAGCAACCCCTGGCCGAATTTTTCAGTGATCCGGCCCGCCCCGATGTGGCAGCCTACCGTGACTTTCGCCAGTATTTGCTGACCACATCGCAGGTTGCGGGGGGCTATTACGCTGCACGCTCGCGGCGCCAGTTGCTGCGAAACATCGTTGATATGATGCTGGCCAAAGCTGACCCATATGACGCATTACCGTCCAAAACAGCGGCCCATGCGCAACAGTTAGTGGTCATTAAATAGCCCAAATTATCACGATGACTGGCATTTCAACGCAAACCCTGTAGATTCAGGGAAAATAATAAAACACGTTTGTAGGCAGAGTTTCAGGTCGAGGAGACCCGTACAGTGAATATCCAAAAATCGCGCAATTGGCGGTTGGCTGCGCTATTGGTGCTGGCCACCACCGTAACAGCTTGTGGCTTGCCCAGATCAGGGCCCAACAAGCGTGAAATTTTCTCGGGCTCAGTCCAAAAACAGGGCGATGCCTTTATCATCGAAGTGAACGACCGCGTCACCCAGGCCACCGCGACAGTTCCGGCCTTTGGTTTTGCGCCAGCCTTTATCAACGCCGCACAGGTTGGCTCTGACACCATCAGCGCCGGTGACACATTGGGCCTGACGATCTGGGAAAACGTCGATGACGGCCTGCTTTCTGTTGCCGGTGCCGGCGCGACCGTGCTGGAACAGGTGCAGGTTGACGGTTCTGGCTTTATCTTCGTGCCCTACGCCGGACGCATCCGCGCCGCGGGCAATACCCCCGAAGCAATCCGCCGGATCATCACTGAAAAGCTGAAAGATCAGACACCTGATCCCCAGGTCATGGTGCGCCGCTTGGCAGGTGACGGGGCGACCATATCAATTACCGGCTCAGTCGGCGGTCAGGGCATCTACCCGATCGAACGCCCCACCCGCACCCTTACGGCCATGCTGGCCCGCGCCGGTGGCGTGACCATTGAACCAGAAATCACCCAGGTCACCGTGTTTCGCGGCAACCAGCAGGGTAAAATCTGGTTTCAAGATCTCTACAAAAATGCAGACTTTGACATCGCCCTGCGCTCCGGTGACCGAATATTGGTTGAGGAAGACACCCGCGCCTTCACCGCCCTTGGTGCCACTGGCCGCCAAAATCGCGTGCCCTTTACCGCCCAGGCGCTGTCCGCAATAGAAGCCATCGCCCAGGTTGGCGGGTTAAACACCGCAAATGCCGATCCCACCGGGGTATTCGTGTTCCGCAATGAAAGCGAAGACATTTCAAACCAAGTCCTGGGCCGCACCGACCTGATCGGCGCACAGCGCATGGTTTATGTGCTGAACCTTACCGAGCCCAACGGCGTGTTTACGGCCCGTGATTTTGTGATCCGCGACGGCGACACAGTCTATGTGACCGAAGCCCCCTTCGTGCAGTGGACAAAAACCCTTAATGCCCTGACCGGCACATTGGGCTCAGCCGCAGGCATCAGCAACCTGGCAAATGTTGCCAACTGATATATGCCTAAAAAAACACCTAAATCAGCCGCCGCGGGCACCAATCCGCGGCGGCTTTTTGTCTTTAATGGCGGCTTTTTAACCCAGGTCCGCGTGCGCCGAATACTGGAACTGTCCGGCTGGAACATACAACTGGGCAAACCCGACGCTGATGACTGGGTTGGCGTCTGGGGCAAAAGCCCTACCTCACCACGCGGCCAAGCCGTGGCCGATCACACCGACGCCACCCTGCTGCACGTGGAAGACAGCTTTTTGCGCTCACTGCATCCGGGGCGTACCAAACAGCCGCCCATTGGCCTGAACCTTGACCAAACCGGCCTGCATTTTGACAGCTCAAAACCCAGCGACCTTGAAACACTTTTGACGACCCACCGCCTTGATGACACCGCCCTGCTGAACCGGGCCCGCAATGCCTCTGACCGCCTGCGCCGCGCCCACCTGTCCAAATACAATGCCTTTCATCCAGACGTAAAATTGCCCGCCGCACCCTACGTACTGGTGATTGACCAAACCCGCGGTGACGCTTCAATTGAACACGGCGGCGCCAATGCCGCGACATTTGCCGAAATGCTGGTTTTCGCCCAAACCGAACACCCCGGCAACCGCATCATCATTAAAGGCCACCCCGAAACCGCAGCCGGGTATCGCGACGGGCATTTTGGCCCCGAAAATGAAAATGACCGCATCACCTATCTGGCCGACCCCGTTAGCCCATGGGCGCTGCTTGAAGGCGCAATCGCTGTCTATACCGTATCTTCGCAATTGGGGTTCGAAGCCATCCAGGCCGGCCATCGCCCCCGTGTGTTTGGCCAACCATTTTATGCCGGCTGGGGCCTGACGGCGGATGAATACCCGGTGGCACGGCGCGAACGCAAACTGACACGCCATCAGCTGTTTGCCGCCGCCATGATCCTGTATCCCACATGGTATGACCCGTACCATGACCGGCTGTGCGACCTTGAAAGCGCCATTGATGCAATGCAAGCAGACGCTCGCAGCTGGCGTGAAGATCACGCGGGCTATGTGGCCTGCGGCATGCGCCGCTGGAAGCACCGCCACCTAAATCAATTCTTTGGCCACACCACGCCAATTACCTATGCCAAATCCGCCAGTGAATCTGTTCACAAAGCCCATAAAACAGGGCAAAAACTAATGGTTTGGGCCAGGTTTGCTACCACCGTACCCGACACTAACGGGGCAGATCTGATCCGTATCGAAGACGGTTTCTTGCGTTCGCGCGGCCTTGGCGCACGGCTGGTGCCCCCCCTGTCCCTGGTGGCTGATGACCTGGGAATTTACTATGACCCGAACCAAGAAAGCCGCCTGGAACGCCTGATCGCAGCCGCACCCACCTTGCCAGACTATGAAATACACCGTGCTGAACGCCTGATCGCACGGCTTAATAAATCTGGCCTGTCAAAATACAACCTACCGGCCAAACCCCTGCCCGACCTGCCCAAGGGTTATAAAATTCTGGTTCCTGGTCAGGTGGAAGATGACGCTTCCGTGCTGCAAGGCTGTGGTGAACTTCGTAGTAATCTGGCGCTACTGGCCCAGACCCGGGCGCAAAACCCCAACGCCATCATCATTTACAAACCCCACCCTGACGTGGTTGCAGGCCTGCGCAAAGGCGCGCTTGATCCGGCAGATGTTCAGCAACACGCAGATCTGCTGCTGGGGTGTGCCGACCCAATCGCCCTGATAGATGCCGTTGATGCGGTCTGGACGCTCACCTCAACCCTTGGTTTTGAAGCCCTGATCCGGGGCAAAAGCGTCACCTGTTTGGGCCAGCCGTTTTATTCTGGCTGGGGTCTGACGGATGACCACTTGCAGGTCCAGATCAGACGCAAGGCCAAACCATCCCTGCCCGCTCTGGTGCATGCCTGTCTGATCGGCTATCCGCGCTATCTGGACCCGGTCACCAGCCTGCCCTGCTCGGTTGAAATTGCGCTGGACCGCTTGGAAAGCGACGCCGGCCCAACGCGTTCTAAATGGCACTCGACCCTGGCAAAACTACAGTCATTTTTTCCGCTTTGGCGGCGCTAAGCCCGTCGTCTCCAGCGGCTCATAACATCTGGTCCCACCGGAACTGTCTCAACCAGATCAAAGCGTTGCGCGGCTGCCAGATGCGCCAATCCCAGTGGCGCAATCGCCGCCAACCCGTCCGCGCCCAGCCCCAACCCGGCGGTGAAATTCACCAGCTCATCCACCAAATCTGCCCGCAAAAGTGACGCCGCCATGGCACCGCCCCCTTCACAGTAAACCCGTGTCAGCCCGGCCCCAGCCAGTGCCGTCAATGCCTGCGCCGGGTCAATCTGGCGGTCCGCACCACAGCCTACTGGCAGCAATTTCGCCCCCAGACCCCGCCACAGATCACATAGCGTCGCGTCCGCCCCTTCAGCATGTACAATCCAAAGTGGCACCTGTTGCGCGCTTGCTGCCAATTGCCCCTGAAGCGGCAGATCCAACTGGCGTGACCACACCACCCGCACCGGCTGGCGTGCAATACCCAGACCACGTACCGTCAAGCTGGGGTCATCCTTGCGTGCTGTGCCGCCACCGACCATAACCGCGTCATGGCGCGCGCGTTGGGCATGTACCAAACGGCGCGCAATCGGCCCGGTAATCCACTGACTTTCGCCGCTTGCCGTGGCAATACGCCCGTCAAAACTGCTGGCTAATTTGAGCGTTACCATGGGGCGGCCGCTTTTTATTTTCTTAATAAAACCAGCATGTTGCTCGCTGGTCTCGTGCGAACACGTGCCAACTTCAACCTCAATTCCAGCGTTCCGTAACAGTGCAACGCCCTGCCCGTTCACCCGTGGGTCAGGGTCCAGCATCGCCACCACAACGCGCGCCACCCCGGCCTTGATCAACGCCGCCGCACAGGGCGGCGTTTGCCCGGTATGGCTGCATGGTTCCAATGTCACATATACCGTCGCGCCGCGGGCGCGGTCCCCGGCCTGGGCCAGCGCCATCACTTCACCATGGGGCCGCCCCCCATCCTGGGTCCAGCCCCGGCCAACGATCTGGCCATCCTTAACAATAACACAGCCCACAGACGGGTTCGGCCAAACCCGGCCCAACCCACGCGAACCCACCGCCAAAGCCTGGCGCATATGGGTGGCGTCAGCGTCGCTCACTCGATTTCAGAGACTGGTGGTCGCAATTCGGAAACGAATTTATCAAAATCATCCGCTTCCTGAAAATTCTTGTAAACACTGGCAAACCGTACATAAGCCACCGTATCAATCCGCGCCAGACTTTCCATCACGATCTCACCGATAGCCTTTGAGCCAATATCAGTGTCCCCCGAGCTTTCCAGCCGCCTCACAACACCAGATATCATCTGATCCATCCGCTCATGTTCCACCGGGCGCTTTTGCAGCGCAATCCGGATCGACCGCTCCAGCTTATCGCGGTCAAACGCTTCGCGCCGACCATTGGATTTAATCACCACCAGATCACGCAACTGGACCCGTTCATAGGTGGTGAACCGACCATCACAGCCCGGACAAAACCGTCGCCGCCTGATCGCCACATGGTCATCAGCCGGCCGACTGTCTTTCACTTGCGTCTCTAGATTTCCACAAAACGGACAGCGCATCACTGTTCCCCTTATCCTCTGCCTATTGGGTGTAATCCCCAACTTATCCACAGGGACTATAGGCGCGCTCCAAAGGATTGGGTAGAGGGCAATTGCCACCCCAACATACAGCTATTGCAAATGCGCCACGGCAGCGCCGCCAACCAGGGAACAGGTATTGGGCAATCAGAAATGCCCCGCACACGTCCAAGCCACCCCAATTAACCAAAAACATCTAAACTTATAGAAAAAATTGTCGAAACCTCTATTAAAAATTTCGCTGTTTGGGGAAACGGGGTAATCAGTGAAAAAGTTTGTGGGTAAATGTGTTGCGGGGGTAGCTATGGGGATCTCATCGCCAGTGCTAGGGCAAGACCGCCCGTTTATGGATAAATTCAAATCCTCCAAAAACTGGTACGTCGCCGAATATGATTTTGACCATGCGTCCTTTGATACGGATTGGCGCAAGGGGGCCGCGCGCTTTCAAAACGGCCTCCACCTTCACCTAGAACCCCATAAAGGCGGCAGCAATCAGTTTTCCAGCGGCTCAATCCGACGCCACGAAACAACCGGCTATGGGCGCTACTCTGTCACCATGCAGGCGGCCAAAGGTGATGGCATGGTCAATGGTTTTTTCACCTATACAGGCCCCTATTACGGCACAGTCCATGATGAAATTGATATTGAAATTCTCGGCAAAGACCCAACCAAATTGCAGGCCGGGTGGTTTGCCGATGGGGATCACAAAAACAAACTGATAGACCTTGGGTTTGACGCCAGCACATGCGTCCATACCTATAGTTTTGAATGGCTGCCCGGCGGCATTCGTTGGTATGTTGGCAACCAGCTTATTTTTTCCCATGACGCCGATGATGGCCACATCCCCCATACGGCGGGCCATCTGTTCGTAAACCTGTGGGCAGCGGATCGCAAAATTTCCAATTGGGCTGGCCATGCCGACCCCCGCGCCACCGCCGACATGTATGTTGATACCGTGACCTTCACACCCCTGGCCGACCTGCCGGTGCCGTCCAGTTAACGCACCCCGTGCAAATCACCCAATTTTAGCGCGTGGATTTTTGTACAGTCTTTAAAGTAAGGGGGGATAGTCAATGTGGTGCATCAATAGTGAAACCGGCATTGCACAAAATAGACCATACCTTTGCCGACCCGATAAATCAGCCTGTGCTCCCGGGTTAACCGGCGCGACCAGTAACCGGAAAAATTTGCTTTCAACTGCTCTGGTTTTCCAGTGCCTTCATAGGGGTGGCGCTGGCACTCTGTGATCAAAGCATTAAGCTTTCGGGCAACAGATTTGTCGTGTTTTTGCCAATAAAGGTAATCGTCCCAGGCGTCCGGGTCGAAACTAACTTTCATTCGTCGATCAATTCCCGCTCAAACGATATACCCTGTTTATCGCGCTCAATGGCTTGGCTCAGACGGGCAGCGTTTGCCGGGCTCGACATCAGATGCAGCGTCGCATCAATTTCATCGTAGTCCTCAAGTGAAATCATCACCACCGGCTTACCGCCGCTACGAGTCACCATCAGCGGTTCATGGTCATCGATCACCTGATCCATCAGGCTGGACAGATTAGAGCGCAGGTCAGTGGAAGATGTATGTTTCATGGCGTGTATGTACGTGATCATGTACGGGCTGTCAAGATGGGCGAACGGGGATGATGTGCTGAAAGCGCACCCTACGGTGTGCTAAACTTATAACGGATGATAGAATTATTCAGCCACGAGAATATACCTTTTTATCAATTACTTCAGCCATTTTGGTTATTTCACTGATAGCCCCAGTTAGGGATACTTTTGAGACATGTACACGCAACGGAAATAGGCGACTGCTACCTCCATTATTATTCAATCCATTCGGATCAGTGAAAATTGGAGATGGAAACTTTTTCAACACCTTTTCATTATGATACGGACTTAAATCACTCAAATACTCCCCATGCTGTGCATTATTACGCGCCAGAACAACTTGTTCAATAAGATCAAAATCAACACCTTCCCGCACCCAATCAATGGTCAGATGTTTCGAAAGCGCGTTTTTATAGGCCCGCACAAAGCCGCCTTTGAAAGCATTCTTCGCATTATTAAACTTCAGTCCTAAAACACGAGTAAAAAGCGTTTCAAAAAACAGCTTCAAGGAATCTGATAATAGAGAAACACAATTCAGCCCTACAAACTCTACGCCATGTTGTGCGTCAAACCATTCTATTTGGAATGGGGGCTCTCCACTCTCATCGTATGGTGGGTTGTCGTAAGGTGTCTTTTCATTTTCGATAGCATTCTGGATTTGAAAAAAGGGTTTTACAGCTTCAGAATAATAGAACCCAATGAAATCGGTTCTGATTTCCAAAAACGCTTTTACATCCATGCCCTACCCGATCACTGATCCAAAAATGACCTTAACTTCCGCGACCGGCTCGGATGCTTCAATTTCCGCAGCGCCTTAGCCTCAATCTGCCGGATACGTTCGCGGGTCACGCTAAACTGCTGCCCAACCTCTTCCAGCGTGTGATCAGTGTTCATGCCAATGCCAAACCGCATCCGCAACACCCGTTCTTCGCGCGGTGTCAGCGACGACAAAACCCGCGTCGTGGTTTCTTTCAGGTTTTCCTGAATGGCAGAATCCAACGGCAGTACGGCATTTTTATCTTCAATGAAATCACCCAACTGGCTGTCTTCTTCGTCGCCAATCGGGGTTTCCAGTGAAATCGGTTCCTTGGCGATCTTCATCACCTTGCGGACTTTTTCCAGCGGCATTTGCAGCTTGGCTGCCAATTCTTCCGGTGTCGGTTCGCGGCCAATTTCGTGCAGCATCTGGCGGCCTGTGCGCACCAGCTTGTTAATCGTCTCGATCATATGCACCGGAATGCGAATGGTGCGGGCCTGATCGGCAATGCTCCGGGTAATCGCCTGGCGGATCCACCATGTGGCGTAGGTGCTGAATTTATAACCCCGGCGGTATTCAAATTTGTCCACCGCCTTCATCAGGCCGATGTTACCTTCTTGAATTAAATCAAGGAATTGCAAGCCACGGTTGGTGTATTTTTTGGCAATCGAAATCACCAGACGCAGGTTGGCTTCCACCATTTCCTTTTTCGCGCCACGGGCTTCTTTTTCACCCTTTTGCACCTGTTGCACGATGCGGCGGAATTCAGAAATATCCACGCCCACATATTGCCCAACCTGGGCCATTTCGGCACGCAGTTCTTCAACCTTGCCAGTGAAACGTTCGATAAACGCGCCCCAGGCCCGGCCGGTTTTTTCGCCCATCCGGTCCAGCCAGTTTGGGTCCAACTCATAGCCGCGATAGGCCTGAACAAATTCGCGCCGGTTGATCCGGGCTTGATCCGCCAGTTTCACAATAGAGCCGTCGATCGACATGATACGTCGGTTGATGCCGTAAAGCTGGTCAATCAGGGCTTCGATCCGGTTGTTATGCAGGTGCAATTCGTTCACCAGCAACACAATTTCAGACCTAAGCGCCTGGTATTTCTCTTCTTTCTTAGCACTGAAAGACCCATCTTCGTTCAGCGTTGCAGACATCCGCAGATCCTGCATTTCGGACAGCTTGGTATAGTCTTGGGCAATCACTTCCAGCGCGTCTAGAACCCGCGGCTTAAGCGCGGCCTCCATTGCGGCCAGGGACATATTGGCCTGTTCGTCCTCATCATCGTCATCATCATCATCGTTGGCGATGGGGTTGCCGTCTGCGTCCAGTTCCTGTGCTACAGGTGCCCCTGCTGCGGGTGTAGCTGCCGCTGGGGCCGCGCCATTCACATTGGCAACAACCGGTTCCTGCTCTTCACCGTCAATGCTTTGGTCAAAGGTGGCTTCCAGATCAATCACGTCGCGCAGCAAAATGTCTTCTGACAGTAATTCGTCGCGCCAAATGGTGATCGCCTGAAACGTCAGCGGGCTTTCACACAGGCCGGCGATCATGGTTTTGCGCCCGGCCTCTATGCGTTTGGCGATGGCGATTTCGCCCTCGCGGCTGAGCAGCTCAACCGAGCCCATTTCCCGCAGGTACATCCGCACCGGATCATCGGTGCGATCCAGCTTTTCGGTTTCCGTAGCGGACACCGCCACATCGCGGGTTCCGCTTGTGGTGGCGACATCGGTTGCGCCCTTGGCCTCGTCTTCCTCGGCCTCTTCGTCCTCAATGATATTGATGCCCATTTCCGACAGCATCGACATCACATCTTCGATTTTTTCACTGGAAACTTGCTCAGGCGGCAAAACGGTATTCAGCTGGTCATAGGTTACATACCCCCGCTCACGCGCGTCAGCGATCATCTTTTTGACAGCGGCTAAACCAGTGTCCAGCTGGGCATCATCATCCTGGGCGGCCTGCTTGCGCTCGGCAGTATCTTTTGCGGCCATGCGGCGCTCCTTGAAAAGGCGAGTGATTCGCGAATCACAGTGTTTCGATTCAATATAGGCGAATCACTGATTCGGACACCCGTTTACATTGATTTTAATAAGGAATCCCTCATCAAATTGTCAGTTTGGCGGTTTTAAGCCTTTGGCGTAGGAAATTGTATCTAATAAATCGTCAAAACTTTTGCGCTCATCGCGCTTGATACGGGCACCATTTTTGCTGATCTCATATTCTGTTTTATCCTCAGTATGGCTGGTTCTGGCGTTGTTGCGTGCTTGCGCCGCCTGATTTAGCCGCCAGGTAATCCCTTCATCCGCAACGTCGCCCAAATCCGCGGCGGCATCCAGAATTTCCCGTTCGGCACCGCGATAGGACGACAATTTAGCCAGCTCTTGGGTGATGCACAGCGCAGCGGCTTCGCCATCGCCTGGATCGCGCACGACTGGAATAATCATCACATGGCTAAGACCAAATAATTTTTCAAGGGCCACCGGGGCTATGTTTTTAATACCATCACCCGTTTCAGACATCGGGTTTCTTAACAGCGCAGCCTGAATAGACTTATGATCCGGATCTGCGAAATTATACTCGGCCAGCACATTCTCAAAATCCGGAATAATTGCAGGATTACTGACAAGGATTGCCAAAATAGCGGCCTCTCTCATGCGTTCTTCCTGGGCCAGGTTTCCGGTGCGTGCAAGATAGGAATTCTTAGTTGCAGCCGACGCTGGCATCTTAACGAACCTGGGTTGGAAACGGTTACCACCGGCGGGCTTCTCTTGCCGCGCAGGTTGAAACAATTTCCATCGTAAATCTTTTATTTCCTGCCCATAATGGCCACGAATTGATTTATCAGTTATTCTGGAAATCGCCGCCCGTAAAGTTTTATCCAGGGCTGCTTTTCGTTCAGGGCTGTCAAAAACCTTACCCTCAGTTTCACGCTGCCACAGCAGTTGCACCATTGGCAAAGCCGCATCCAACAGCGCCTGCAAAGCGCCAGCGCCCCCCGTTTTCAACACATCATCCGGGTCCTGCCCCGGTGGCATCATTGCAAAACGCAGTGATTGCCCTGCTTCCAATAGCGGCAGCGCAAGATCAACCAACCGCATGGCGGCGCGCAGCCCGGCGGTGTCGCCATCAAGCGCGATCAATGGCTCGGGATCGATACGCCAAAGCAGGCGCAGCTGGTCCTCGGTTATGGCTGTTCCCAGCGGCGCAACCGCAGATTTGAAACCGGCCTCTGATAGGGCGATCACATCCATATACCCCTCGGCAACCACCAATGGCGCACCTTTCCCAGCGGCACTGCGGGCCGGGCCCTGATTATAAAGAATGCGCCCCTTATCAAACAAAACGGTTTCCGGTGAATTCAGGTATTTGGCGCGGGCATCCTGGGCCATGGCGCGCCCGCCCAATGCAATGCAGCGCCCCCTTGCATCGCGTATGGGGTAAATAATGCGGCCACGAAACCGATCATAGGGTTTGCCACCGTCATCAGGTTTCGCCGCCAGCCCTGCGTCAATGATCAGCGTCGGATCAACATTTTTTCCGGTCAGATGCGTCCAAAGCGCCTGTCGGTTATCGGCTGCAAAGCCGATATCCCAGCGTTTACAGGCGGCGTCATTCAAGCCACGCCCGGCCAAATAATCGCGCGCCGCCGACCCGGCAGCGGTTTTCAGCTGCAGCCTGAAAAACTGAACCGCGTCTTCCATCACTGCCACCAACTGGCTGTTGCGATCTGCCTTTTTCTGGGCCTCTGGATCGCGCTCTGGCATCTGCATTCCGGCCTCTCGGGCCAGGATTTCCACGGCCTCCATAAAGCCAACGTTTTCGGTTTCCCGGACAAAGGAAATTGCATCGCCCTTTGCGTGGCAGCCAAAGCAATAGTAAAAACCCTGCCGGTCATCGACGTGAAAGCTGGCGGTTTTTTCCTGATGGAACGGGCACGGCGCCCACATATCGCCCTTACCCTGATTTGACTTTCGTGCATCCCACATGACTTTTCGCCCGATAACCTGTGTCAGGCTGGCGCGCGTTCGTAATTCATCAAGGAAACCGGGGGGCAGACTCATGGCGCTAATATCGGCACGCGCCCGGCCAGAGTCCAGCAGTCCCCGCAAATTTGACGGTGAAAACCCAACATTACTTTATTTGGACGGTCAGGTCCGAAAGCGCTGCAACGCTTTTCATTGCAACATGCAGCTCGTGAACCGCAGTGCCCGCCATTGAGCGGAAAACCATCAGCCTGAACGAAATTGCATCAATGCGACTGATGCAAAGCGGCACATGGTACAGCAGCGTTCTGGCGGCATGCCCCGGCTTAAACACCCGGACACGCAGATCAATGGGAACCAACCGGGCCAACACGGCCTCGGCGTGGTCGCCGCGCAATTGCATCACCGCCCAGCCATCAGATTGATCGCTTAGTGATGCGCCTTTTATCGAACCAGGCGCACGACCCAGCAAAAATCCCTGGCCTGGGCCCGTCCAAATGCAACACAGGCCCGCCTTTTTGGTCACCCTGTTGGCAGCGGGAAACCCCAGCCCCAACGTATTTTTCATAGCCGCTGATGCGGTTTTATCCTGGCCTGACTTCAAGGCCACACTGGTTATTGCCCCAGGGTCCAGCGCCCGCAATTCACATCCGGTAGCCGCAATCGGCAACACCCCATTAAACGCATCTTTCACAGTCAAATCAGCCACGTACACGCCCCCCATCCGGGTCAAACACCACCGGATCAGTGACTTCACACAGTGCGTCCAACCCGCGCAAATGGTCCACCATGCGCACCTGTTCGCCGTGGCGCGCGCGGCCATTCTTCAAAAAACCTAGCCCCAGAAAATGGCCCATATCAGGGGAAAACCCGACCGATGTGGTATAGCCCTGCGCGCTCTGTCGCACAGCATCAGCCCCCGGCGGGAACAGGAACGCCCCAGCTGTAAGTTGCTTTACCGCCCCGACCGGGCGCAACCCCACCAACTGTTCACGATCCGGGCCCACCAATCCGTCCCGTGCGGCCATCGTCTTGCCGATGCAGTCCTTTTTTGCAGAAACCATCCTCTCCATACCAATATCATATGCCGTTACCCGGCCGTGGATTTCGGCGTGGGTGATAAAGCCCTTTTCGATCCGCAGCACATTCAGCGCCTCCATTCCATATGGCGCACCGCCCATGGTGCTTGCGTGTTTGCAAAGCCGACGGAACAGGCTGTCACCATAGCGCGCAGGCACGGCAATCTCGTATGCATGCTCGCCTGAAAATGAAATCCGGAACAAACGCCCTTTAACGCCGCACACACCGACATCTCCGCAGCCCATGAACGGAAAGCTTTGGCCATCAATAGCGCTGTCCAGAACCTTATTCACCACGTCACGTGACTTCGGCCCAGCCACCGCAAATTGCGCCCACTGCTCAGTGACTGAGATTATCTGAACATCCCAGTCAGGGCGCAAACATTGGTGCACAAATTCCAGATGTTTCATCACTGGCCCGGCGCCAGCCGTGGTCGTAGTCATCACAAAATGGTTTCGGCCCAGCCGCGCGGTTGTGCCATCATCCATTACATAACCGTCTTCGCGCAGCATCAGCCCATATCGAACCCGACCGATTTTCAATGTCGAAAACGTATTTGTATAAACGAAATCAAGCAGTTTCGCGGCGTCCTTGCCCTGAATATCTATCTTCCCCAATGTTGACACATCACAGATACCAACAGCATTGCGCACCGTGTTGACCTCACGATCACAGGATTGGCGCCAGGTCTTTTCACCCTTTTGCGGAAAAAATGAGGGCCGATACCAAAGCCCGGCCTCGATCACCGGGGCGTGGCGCTCAACACTGGCATCGTGGGAAGTTGTAAAACGCTCAGGGGCAAAACCTTTACCCTGGGCCCCGGCCCCCATGGCTGCAATAGAAACCGGCGCATAGGGCGGTCGAAATGTGGTTGTCCCTGTCTGCGCGATCGTGCGCCCGGTGGCATCCGCCAGCACCGCCAGCGCCCCAACATTAGAATTTTTGCCCTGATCAGGTGCCATGCCCTGGGTGGTGTATCGCTTCATGTGTTCAACGGAAGCATAGCTTTCCCGCGCTGCCAGCTTTATGTCTTTGACAGTAACGTCATTCTGGAAATCCACCCAGGCACGCCCGTTTCCGGCAACGCTCCAAAATGGCTCCAGCTGATAAGCACTGTCATCTGACTTTGGGGTGCGGGCGGGTTTGGCAGCAATGCCAAGCTGTTCCAACATCAGTTGCGCCCGGTACGAACCTGATTTCAAACAACCTTTCGTGGTCATCACCCCCAGTGCCGCCCCAGCACAATCCATGCCGGGTACAGCGCCCGGCTGGGGCACAAACGCTGATATTGTATCGTTCCAGATCGGGCGGCCACCGGTGTGGCAGCTTAGATGTAGCGACGGGTTCCAGCCACCAGACATGGCCAGGCAATCCGCCTTTATCCGGTGCAATTTTCCGTGCTGTCGTACCAAAATTTCGCGCAAGCCATGGCGGCCTTTGGTGTCCACCACTTGGGCCCCGGTGAAAACCGGAAAGTCACCGGAAACTTTGGCATCAGCCCGTGTATCAATAAGCGCCGCAATTTTCACCCCGGCAGCTGCCAAATCCCGCGCCGTGCGATGCGCATCGTCGTTGTTACAAAAAACTGCCACGTTCTTGCCAGCCGCGACGCCCCACCTGTTCAAATAACTGCGCACCGCGCCCGCCAGCATGATCCCAGGCCGGTCATTATTCTTAAAGGCAATCGGTCGCTCTAGTGCACCGGCGCATAGCAACGTGCGCTTGGCCGCAATGTGCCAGAAAGTTTCCAAAGGCGCGTCCCCGGAATTGGAAACATGGGCTGCACACCGCTCAAGCGCGCCAAATGTGCCCTGATCATAGGCCCCAGTCACCGTGGTGCGACGCATAAAACGAAAATTTTCCAGTGCTGCAAGCTCGGCCATCACATCGGTAACCCAGTCGCCCCCAGAAACCTTACCAACCTGTTCATCCTCAGCCAACAAACGCCCGCCGGGTTCCGGGTTTTCGTCAACCAGCAAAACATCAGCCCCCGCCCGCGCCGCCGTCAGGGCGGCATTAATTCCGGCAGGTCCAGCCCCGATGATCAGAAGGTCACAAAAGGCATAGGCCCGGTCATAATGCGCCGTGTTATGGCTGCCTGACAATGCGCCCAACCCGGCCGCATGGCGGATGATCGGCTCATATATCCTGTTCCAAAAGGCCTTTGGCCACATGAAAGTCTTGTAATAGAACCCCGCCGACAGGAACGGCGACACCACATCGTTAACACCCATCAGGTCGGTGCTCAGCGACGGCCAGCGGTTTTGACTATGCGCCACCAGCCCGTTGTAAATTTCCACAGTGGTAGCGCGGCAATTCGGGGTTTGGTCGGCACCCTGGCCGATGGTGACCAGCGCGTTTGGCTCTTCTGATCCGGCGCTCAAAACCCCGCGCGGGCGGTGATACTTAAACGACCGCCCCATCAAGCGAACACCATTGGCCAACAGCGCCGACGCCAGCGTATCACCGCGAAACCCGGTGAATTGCTTGCCATCAAAGCTGAACGCCACGGCGATATTGCTTTCAACCATGCCCTTGTCTGCAACTCTCATTTCAGTGGCCTTTTGAGGGTCGCCGCCAGTTTGGTGGCGGTAATTTCATGGCTTATCGTGTCGCGCTTTACAACGATCCAGGCCGCGCACCCGCCGGTGTGGTGCCACAGATCGCGGGTTGATCCGGCCGGATTGTCGCGCAGGTGCACATAGTCATCCCAAGCCACAACACCCGCATCTGGTGCCGGTCGGTCCAGCGCCAGCGCCGCGCCCTGATAGCTAAATTCCCGCAAGTCCCGTTCCCCGCAATGGGGGCATTTGATACGCATATTTACCTCCCCTAATGCAGATTATGTTGGCTGCCAGTGCCTTCTTCATCCATGATATTTTGCCCGCTCCGAAACCGATCAAGCCGAAAGTTCTTGGCAATTTCATGGGGGTTCCCGGTGGCAACCAAATGCGACAGCGCGAAACCTGACGCCGGAACCGCCTTAAAACCACCGTAACACCAGCCGCAATCTATGAACAAACCGTCGATCCCAGTTTTGTCGATAATCGGTGAGCCATCGGGCGTCATATCCATAATCCCGCCCCAGCTGCGCAACACCCGCGCCTTTCCAATCATCGGCATCAGCGTCATTGCGGCCTCCATGACGTGTTCTTTCATCGGCAGGTTGCCGCGCTGGGCATAGCTTGCATAAAAATCCAGATCACCACCAAAAACCAACCCGCCCTTGTCAGACTGGCTAATATAGAAATGCCCCATGCCAAAGCTGATCACATGGTTGATCACTGGCTTTAACCCTTCTGTCACAAAGGCCTGCAACACGTGGCTTTCGACAGGCAGGCGCATACCGGCCATTGCCGCCACCTGGCCCGAGCGCCCGGCGGTCACTATGGCCACTTTATGTGCCGTGATCGGCCCCCGGCTGGTCTGAACTCCGGTGACTTTTCCGGCCTTAATATCAATGCCAGTCACTTCGCAGTTTTGGATCAAATCAACACCGCGGCGGTCAGCACCCCGCGCATAGCCCCAAGCAACGGCATCATGGCGAGCTGTGCCGCCCCTGGGGTGATACAACCCACCATATATCGGAAAGCGCGCGGTCTCAAAATCCAGATATGGCAGGTGTTTGCGCACCCCGTCCCGGTCCAGCAAAACCGCGTCATCCCCCTGGTTTATCATCGCATTGCCACGCCGCGCAAAAGCATCACGCTGGGCATCGGAATGGAACAGATTGATCAGCCCACGCGGGCTGTGCATGACATTGTAATTCAAATCCTGGGACAGGTTTTCCCACAGCTTCAGGGAATGACTGTAAAACTCTGAATTGCCCGGCAGAAAATAGTTGGCCCGCACAATCGTTGTATTGCGCCCCACATTGCCACCGCCAAGATAGCCTTTTTCCAGCACCGCAATATTTTTCAATCCGTGGTTTTTTGCCAGGTAATAGGCCGCCGCCAACCCATGGCCACCGCCACCGATGATCACAATATCATAATGTGGTTTTGGGTCCGGGTTACGCCAGGCCGGTTTCCAGCCTTTGTTGCCGGTCAACCCCTGTTTAAATACCTGAAAGCCAGAATAACGCATGTCGTGCCCCTATTATCAGGGGCAAGAAATCAAGATATCTGCAAATGTTCAACGTGCATTTGCGACACTATTGCAAACAACGGGTCGCATTGGGCCTGTTGTTTGCATTCAAAAGCAAGATGTCGCTTATATCGCCAGCCGAAAGTATTCCGCTGCAAAGTTCCGTTCCATACCGCTACCGCAAAACCCCATTGCCATGTTGGAAGTCCCCGAAGCAGTCCCACCGGCCACTATTGATGCACCTTCAATTCCATTAGCATTTGCCGAAAAGGAAATATCGTCAACCGCAACAATTTGACCGCCAAACATTTCAAGACCGGCAGAAAAATCAATCGACCCCAGGCTTAGCATTTGGGCGCCACCGTCGGCCGCACATCCGTCATCACGACCAATGGTCATTTTCGCAGCGGAATTGATAGAATTTGACCCAGTATGAGTTGTGGCAATGACAGCGTTTATAAGCTGCGCATCAGATGCAAAGTGGATCTGGCAATTCGTTACAAGGATCAAATTCTCAAACAAAATACCTGAAGAAAAATTTATCCTTTGCCCGCCAACACAGTTGATAACATGCACTTTTCCCGCTTCGAAATCCGACATGGACGCATTTCTCGGCAATGTTTTCACAGAGTAATCTGTAATGTAATCTGGCAACCAGGTGGGGTCCAGGTTTTCAAGCCCGGCAATAATATCAGGAAGCATCGTAATAAGCCGCATCCGATATACACCATCCCTTAGTGCCTCATCAACGCCAGTGTTGTTGGCGGCCGTTGGCTCAACCAGATCACGCCGATCAGGCATGGAAAGAACCGTACCAGTTTGAAATTCAACGCCATTATTCAGCTCAACATGGTCATTAGAATGTACGCAAAACCCGTTCAGAAACTGATTGTTTGATTGAATATCAACCACCTCATCCCCAACAATTCCTTCTTCAAAACATGTGGGAAAATAGGCTTCAAATACTGCCGCACGTCGGACATTCCAGAACCCAATACCGGCGAATTTCAGAAAATAGGTACCGACACTGTTGCTGCGCTCTTCAACACGCGCCAGGTTCACCATAACGGCTGTTTTTGAGCCCGGATCCGCATGGAATTCCTGCGCATCCGCGTCCCAGACACCAAAACTAATATCATTTGCCGTGATCAATGGGCCAAATTTTGAATGCGGCATGTTAACATCAGCCAAATCCAAAGCCACAGTTTTTGCTTGGTTGGCTGTATTGGTCTCGCGATAATAGATCGCGGCATGGGCGACAGCATCGGCAGCAACCTGCATCTGGGTACGCATCATCATGGCATTTGCCACGTCAATGGCCAATCCACCGACCACAATACAGGCTACCCCAATGGTTAACCCCAGGGCGGTCATAGCCCCGCTTTCTGCATAAATGAAACAGTTAGGGTCGTTCTTTTTCATGTCACTATCCCGCCTAAAATTCGATAAAATGCTGCGACGTGACCGAAATTGTAAGTGAGTTCAGAGAACTGAACATACCCAGGATTTCCAGATCAACAGCAGGGATAAGCGCAGTGGTTGTTGCCACCCCAGATGTGATGCTGGTTGAGGCCGTGACATTGTCACTTAGGTTGGCCAATTCAGCAATGATCCAGGCTTCTGTATCGGCGGTAGTGTCCAGGCGACCGACCGACAAATTGCGGTTTGCGTCCTGTACAACACGCAAAACCCGCGATTGACCACTAAAGATCATGGTGGCGTCCAGCATAAGACCAAACAGCAAGAAAAATATGGGCAACCACAGAACTGATTCTACAGTCGCCGTTCCTTCGGTTTTTCGAACAAAACGGCGCAGGCAAACTGATAAGAGTTTTGGCATTTCTCAAAATCCTTCGATTCGATTTCCAACATCACTTCAGCCTCAACACCCGATATCGTCACAACTTTCCGTGGAAATAAGGCCTAAATGTGGCCACAGCTAAGGCCCCGGCGAAAACCGGGGTGTTTGGGCGGGTAGTTGCCGAAGGGCAAAATGTCGAAGAAATATGGAAAGTTTAGCTTAATTAACAAACGCGCCTAAAGGGGGGCTATGGACGCCAAATCACAGCCCTTTCGTTCGATACCCGGCTGCCACACGGTCAATCGCCACCAAATATGCCGCAACCCGCAAATCGTTCACATCATCGCGGCCATGCCATACTTCGCGCATTGACTGGTAGGCGGAGCGCATCGTGTCATCCAGTCCAGAGCGCACCAATTCAAGCTCACCGGCACCGCGCAGGTACTTATCTTTAAAGTTTGGTGACAGTTTCCAGGCATTTCCGGTATCTGCTGACAGGCGTTCCAGTTCATCCACGATCAACTGGTGCCGCCCCTCTTCCTGACGTCGTTGCATGCGGCCAAACCGAATGTGGCTTAGGTTCTTAACCCACTCAAAATATGACACTGTCACCCCACCGGCATTGGCATACATATCCGGGATAATGACTGTGCCTTTTTCGCGCAAAATGTCGTCAGCTCCGGCCGTGATTGGGCCGTTCGCTGCTTCTATTATCAAAGGCGCTTTTATCTTTTTTGCGTTGCCAAGGTTGATCGTAGCTTCCAATGCGGCAGGGATGAGAATGTCGCAGTCGTTTTGCAGAACCAAAGCCCCATTTTCGACATAGGTTCCATCCGGGTACCCGCTGACACCGCCATGTTTGCGTATCCAGCTTGAAATGGCTTCCACATCCAATCCGGTCTCATCCACCAGTGCACCGTCGCGCTCAATTATACCGGTGATCTTGCAGCCATCTTCTGCTGCCAGGAAACTGGCCGCATGGTAGCCCACATTTCCCAATCCTTGAACAATCACCCGCTTGCCGTCCAACGTGCCACTTAGACCCGAGACTTTGACATCTTCAGGGTGGCGGAAATATTCCTGCAGGGCATATTGCACACCCCGCCCGGTTGCTTCCACCCGGCCCGCAATGCCACCGGCATGGGGCGGCTTACCTGTTACACAGGCTTTGGCATTGATATCTGTTGTGTTCATCCGCGCATATTGGTCAGCGATCCAGGACATTTCCCGTTCACCAGTGCCCATATCCGGGGCCGGGACATTTTGGCTGGGGTGGATCAGGTCGCGTTTGATCAGCTCATAGGCAAACCGACGGGTGATCAGTTCTAGTTCATGCTCATCATACTGGCTGGGGTCAATGCACAGCCCGCCCTTTGAGCCACCAAACGGTGCCTCAACCAGCGCGCACTTAAAAGTCATCAGCGCCGCCAGCGCCTCGACCTCATCTTGGTTAACCCCCAAGGAATACCGAATGCCGCCTTTCACCGGTTCCATATGTTCTGAATGGACAGACCGGTATCCGGTGAATGTCGTCATTTTGCCGCGCAATCGAACCCCAAAACGAACCGTGTAGGTGGCATTACAGACGCGAATTTTCTCTTCCATCCCCGGCGGCAAATCCATCAAAGCAACGGCACGGTTGAACATAAGGTCGACTGATTCCCGAAAACTTGGCTCTATTATTGCTGACATGGGTAAATCCTTTGCCTGCAAGCGAATCATCGCTCGCTTCAATCTGTCCTTGCACAATATCCATTAACCACAATTGTAGAAGAAAAGAGTGGCGCTAAAACTGCCAAGGTGAATATTCGGGTTGTCGCCAATTGCTTTACAATCAATGAATCCTAGCGAAAATGTTCACACTTTTTTAACATTTTGCTGATTTTCCGGCAGAATACCGCCAATACACCGCCTTCTCTCAGAACCGATCTGTCTTTGCCCCAATTAGAACACACCGACAGTGGATCACCTTCAACAGGAAATAATTAAACCAGCCAAAGGCGTTAAATGCGTCTGTGGCCTAAACTATAGGTATGACATGCATAGAAACCTGGGGAGAGTGAGCAGAACTGCCGACAATATGCTCTACAACCTTAGAAAAAATCGCCCATTCGCGTCCCGGTTCGGACGTGACGAAGGCGGTTCACTGATCATATTTTCGTTGTTCATGCTCATATTGATGCTGATGATTTCGGGAATGGCCGTTGATCTTATGCGCGCCGAAACCCATCGTGCGCGGCTGCAAAGCACGCTCGACCGCGCCATTTTGGCCGCCGCCAGCCTAGAGCAGACACTTAATTCCGAAGAAGTCGTGCTCGATTATTTCGATAAAGCAGGCCTTGGCGCCTTTATTAGCGCCGATGACATTCACGTCGTCGAAACGGCCACTGCAAAAACTGTTACCGCAACAGCCAGTATGACTGCCGGAACATTTTTCATGAAAATGGTAGGAATTGACCGGCTGTCCGCCCCAGCTGCAGGCATCGCCGAAGAAAGCCTGTCTGATGTGGAAATCTCACTTGTTCTGGATGTCTCTGGCTCTATGGGAAGCACATCAGCAAGCGGGCACACGAAAATGTACGACCTGATCCAGGCCGCCAATGAATTTGTTTACCTGATGCAATGCGACCCAGATGCCGAGCAGCCGTTTGATAATGTTTGTGTGGTCGAAAGTGATACTGTTTCCATCAGCCTGATCCCCTATGCAGAACAGGTATTGGTTGGTGAAACACTGCTGCAGGAATTCAACATAACCAACGAACACAGCCAATCATCCTGCGTAGATTTTGAAGCAGCAGATTTTCAATCCACATCGGTATCTTTGACTGACACACTTCAGCGCGCCGGTACCATTGACCGCAGATCCTACCATAGCAATGGCAACCACGGCTCAAGCAGCCGTTTCGCAAGGGACAATTACCGGACATGCCGAACCGATTCTTACCGTACCATTGTGCCATACTCCAATGATTACTCTGATCTACAAACTCAGATCAGTGCCATGCACGCTGGCGGATACACATCCATCCATCTGGGGATGAAATGGGCGACAGCCCTGCTCGACCCAGAGTTTCAGCCGGCGCTAAGCAATCTGACAACGGGTGCGTCGCCTTTGATCACCCCCAATTTTGATGGTCGTCCCTACAGTTACGGTCGCCCACGGACCAAAAAAGTGGTCGTGCTGATGACGGATGGTAAGAACACATCGCTTTATTCACTTAAACCCGGCTTTCGCACAGGGCTGTCACCCTTTTGGCTGAACGATAAAGACTATTCTGATGACAATGATTTGTCAGTTTATCGGGCATCTACGAACAAGTACTACCATGTCCACGGAGATTACAGTTCACGTTGGAGGAGCTATCCACATGGTAACAGTGGTGGTGATGACGATGCGGTGCAACTGACCTATCAGGAAGTCTGGGATAACTACGCCGTTGACTATTGGGATGATGAATTCTGGTGGTTGGCCGACAGCTGGAACTACATTGGTAATAGCACCATGAATACATATCTAGACAACATCTGTGATACGGCCAAAGCTAGGGGTATCGAAGTCTTTACCCTGGGGTTTGAAACCAGTTCATCTTCATCGGCGGTTCTGTCCAGCTGTGCCTCTTCTGTATCGCACCACTTTGACGTGGACGGCACAGATATATCAGAAGCCTTCAATTCAATCGCCCGTGAAATTCATGACCTAAGGCTGACAAACTAATGTTTAGTATTAAATCGATGGCCTGCACGGCCCGCCGGGCCCTGCGCCGGGAAGACGGCAACTCAACCATTGAATTTGTCATCTTGTTTCCGGCTTTGATGACACTGTTTCTGGTGGTTTTTGAAACCGGGTTGCTGATGACCCGCGGCGTCATGCTTGATCGCGCTGTGGATATTTCCATGCGCCAGCTTCGCCTGGGAACGTTGTCACCCATGACCCATGATGGGCTGCGCGACAGTATTTGTGCCAACACAGTTATCATCCCAGATTGCGATAACGTTGTGCTTATCGAGCTGCGCAAAATCTCAACCGATACCTGGACCCCCCTATCAGGGGCGACAACCTGTGTTGACCGTGATGAAGATATTCAGCCGGTTTTGGATTTTGAATCCGGCATTCAAAACGACATGATGCTGGTGCGGGTTTGCGCGGTTCTCGACCCCTTCTTTCCCGGAACCGGACTGGCCGCCCAAATGCAATTAGACGATACGGGCGGCTATGCACTTGTTGCCATGTCCGCCTATGTAAATGAGCCGTAAGAGGTTATTATGATAAAGTTTTCTTTCAATTCGTTCCGTCGTTTCAAACGTGACCAAAAAGGCAGCATGGCTGTAGAAGCCGTGTTTGCATTTCCAATGTTGTTTTGGGCAGCAACTGCGATGTTTACATTTTACGATGCTTACAAAGCCCAAAATGCCAGTTACCGGGCAAACTATACAATTAGCGATATGCTATCGCGTGAAACGGACCCGATTGATCAAGACTATCTTAACGGTGTTCACAAGGTATTTCGCTACATGACGCATACAGGTTCTGAAACATCTTGGCTTCGGATTACTGTGGTAACTTGCAGTGATGAATGCGCCAGCGAAGAGAACCGTGTGCTTAGTTTTGATTGGTCACGCGGCGCCAATGGCGCTCGGAATTTAGATGCCAGTGATCTGCAGTTTTACCGCCCGAAAATACCGCTCATGGCGACGGGAAATCGGTTGATCCTGGTGGAAACATCACGGCACTACACGCCGCCATTTGCCAACGCTTTGGTTAGTTTTGTTGAACGTGAATTGGTAAGCCATGTGGTCACACGGCCCAGATTTGCGCCGCAACTGTGCTGGGAAACCTGCGTTTCTGCAGGCGGCAATGATGTCGATGATGGCGACGGCAGCAGCGACACCTAATCTGATTCGCGCGATGCTACCCGCAGGGCAATTGCCTCAGCCATAAACTTGCCCTGCTGGGCTGATGTGGCGCCGCCAACACCAATGCGGCGCCCCACACGCCACCAAAGCCCCGGTGACCAATTGCGGGCCTGCCGAGAACTGGTGCGAAGCAAAAAACCATTTGCCGGCTTAAAAGCGAATGCGCCCCGGTCAATGCCGGTAATATCATCCAAACGGCACAGCTCATGGCCGGTACTGTCACACAATACCGTATCAGTCATATAAAGACTCAGGGCCGTGGCCCGGCGCAATTTATCGCCAACAGCCAAGGCCACCGCCCCCAGAATAATCAGGAATACCTGCCACATAAAGACGGCGGGCGGTCTGCTGAACCCAAGGTAAATAACTGTCAGCCCCAATGCCCACAATATTGAAACAGCTACGACCCGCCGTACCGGTGACGGCGTGATCGCGGCAACTGCATTTTCCATTTATCTTCCTAAACTAGACATAAATATTTCAGGCCCCCACAGCGCGTCGCACCATGTTCCAATAGATACGTTCCACCCGTTCCTGGGACAATCTGCCCCCCTCTTGGTACCAAGTATTTACACCGGTTAACATGGCGATAATCGCCATAGTCGCCAGCTTGCAATCCGGTATCTTAAAATCTTTCGCCATCTGCCCAGCCTCAAGAATGCTCGCCAGACAGGCTTCGTATTGGTGGCGTTTTTCTTCAATCAGGACAAAGTTATCGGGTTCAAGGTTGCGCAGCTCCATGTTGGCCACAAAAACCGAGGCCGGTCTTTTTAAGTGATATCTGATGTGAAATTTGCAAAACGCCTCCAGCCGCTCAACCGGCGTTTTTAGCACCGGTTCAGTCAAGATCGCATTGTTCAAATCTTCAAGATGTTCAAACATCAGATCAAACAACAGCGTCTGTTTGTCGGGCGTGTAAAGATACAGCGCCCCAGCCTGGATACCAACCTCAGCAGCTATCTGGCGCATGGTCACAGCAGCAAACCCATGCCGGGCAATCAATTTGATCGCCGCCTGACGCACCAACGGGCCCGTAATATCAGCATGTGAACCGGTTTTTCTTGCCATGTGGCCTGCCTATCTGAACAATTGTTCAATTCAAAGCGTTAGCTTGCGCCATCCCCCTAATTCTCGGTATGAACAGGCAAAGTTTTCTTAAGGTAAGATCATGCCCCGCGTTTTGATTGCATTTTTGGTGTTTGCCCCGGTTTTGACTGCCTGCGCCGATTTCCCAGATCTTCAACTGCCCTCAGCAACGGCCAGCGGCCAGCGCGGTTTTCCCAGCCTGATCGCCATTGACCCGACCCTGCTGACGGCCAGATCAGACAGCCAAGACGCACAACTTCAGGCACAACACTTGGCGGCTCGGGTTGCCCGACTTAATGCCAGGGGCCGCGCCTTGCGCAAACCAGTGATTGATCGGGCCACCCGTCAACGGCTGGCAGCAGCCGTGCGGCGCCACAACAGATAACCCACCACATTGCGCCGCCGGTCCTAACTGTTTAAGACCAAAAAAACATTTCCGCAGGAGCGATCTAAATGAGCAATAATTTGCGACTTGGCATTGCCGGGTTGGGCACCGTCGGAACCGGCGTCATACAAATCATCCAGCGTCACGCTGATCTTCTGACCGCACGCGCAGGGCGCAAAATTGAGATCACTGCAATCTGCGCCCGATCGCGCGACAAAGACCGTGGTGTGCGCCTGTCCGACTACGCCTGGGAAGACGATCCCGTCGCGCTGGCAAAACGCGATGACGTTGATGTCTTTATTGAGCTGGTCGGTGGCTCGGACGGGCCCGCCAAGGCCGCCGTGCAAGCGGCGATTGCGTCCGGGAAAGACGTTGTCACCGCCAATAAGGCGATGCTGGCACTCCACGGCCAGGAATTGGCCCTTGCCGCTGAAGCCAAAGATCTTGTGATCCGGTTTGAAGCGGCAGTCGCCGGCGGCATACCGGTTGTCAAAGCCCTGACCGAAGGACTGGCCGGCAATCAGATCAACCGCATCATGGGGGTGATGAATGGCACCTGCAATTTCATTCTCACCAAAATGCAGTCCGAAAACCTTGGCTATAACGCGATTTTCGCCCAGGCCGCTGACCTGGGATATCTTGAGGCCGACCCGACACTGGACGTGGGCGGCATCGATGCCGGGCATAAGCTTGCGTTGCTGGCCTCAATTGCCTTTGGCACCCAGGTTGATTTCGCCGGGGTTGAACTTGAAGGCATTGAAAAGATCACCATTGAAGACATCGAACAGGCCGCAGATATGGGCTTTCGCATCAAATTATTGGGGGTCGCCCAGATGACAGGACGGGGGCTGGAACAGCGCATGTCACCCTGTCTGGTGCCAGATGACAGCCCGCTGGGGCAGCTTGAAAACGCCACCAACATGGTGGTGCTGGAAGGTGACGCCGTCGGACAAATCGTGCTGCGCGGCGCCGGTGCTGGCCAGGGGCCAACTGCCAGTGCAGTCATCGCCGATGTGATCGATATCGCGCGCGGCTTCCGGGTATCAACATTCGGGCAACCAGCTGTTGGGCTGGCCAAGGCAAAAACCGCACAGTCCAGTATACCTGCCCCCTATTACCTGCGCATGGAACTGCAAGATAAGCCCGGTGCATTCGCCAAAATCTCGGCACTGCTGGGGGAAGCCGGGGTTTCTATCGACCGCATGCGGCAATATGGCCATCAGGACAACGCCGCCCCGGTGCTGATTGTCACCCATAAAACCAGCCAGGCAGCCCTGCGCCACGCCATTGCGAACATGGGAAAAACCGGCGTGCTGGCGAATGAACCGGTCGCCATACGAATTGAACAGGGCTGATTGCGCTAACTGCCTTGTGCGCCCGCGACCCAAAAGCGTAGACAGAACCATCAGTGATTTACAGGATTAAACCATGCCCGCATTAGTTGAATTTCACGACCGTCTTTTATCCCTAGGCCTGGCCCGCGTATCAGAAGCCGCCGCCATGGCATCGGCCCTGTTAGTGGGACGTGGCGATGAAAAAGAGGCCGACCAAGCCGCCGTCAACGCCATGCGCGACCAGCTGAACCTGCTGGATATCAAAGGCGTGGTTGTCATCGGCGAAGGCGAACGTGACGAAGCCCCAATGCTGTTCATCGGCGAAGAGGTCGGCACCGGCAATGGCCCGGATGTGGACATCGCGCTTGACCCATTGGAAGGCACCACATTAACCGCCAAAGACATGCCCAATGCATTGACTGTGATCGCCATGGCCCCCCGGGGCACAATGTTGCATGCCCCAGATGTTTACATGGACAAGCTGGCCATTGGGCCGGGTTTTGAAAAGGATCTGGTATCCCTTGATATGGCACCCGCCGATCGGGTAAACGCGCTGGCCAAGGCCAAGGGTTGCAAACCCCGTGACATCACGGTGTGCATCCTTGAACGCCCGCGCCACGAAGACCTGATCGCCGAAGTGCGCAGCACCGGTGCCGCAATCCGGCTGATCCCTGATGGTGACGTGGCCGGTATCATCCATTGCGCCGAGGCGGCAATTACCGGGATCGATATGTATATGGGATCCGGTGGCGCACCCGAAGGCGTGCTTGCCGCAGCTGCCCTGAAATGCATGGGCGGGCAGATGTGGGGCCGGCTGACATTTCGCAATGATGACGAACGCGGCCGCGCCCGCAAGGCCGGGATCACCGATTTCGACCGGATCTATTCTAAGGATGATCTGGTGACCCAGGATGTCATCTTTGCCGCCACCGGCGTCACCGATGGCTCAATCCTAAAAGGCATTAAACGCGAACCCGGATTTTTGGAAACCGAAACCATCCTGATGCGGTCCAAAACCGGTTCGGTGCGGCGTATGACCTATCGCAACCCCATTCGGGACTAGATGGTTGAACGCGCATTTCTGAATGTTGAGCACTCACTTACAGGGCGGCGCTGGGTAGGACCCGGCGTCCAGATCAATCGCCAAGCCGAGGCGATAGAACAGGCCAGCGGCCTTCCCGAACCGCTGTGCCAGACCCTGGCCCGCCAGGGCGTCGCGCCGGAAAGTGCCACCGCATATCTGTCCCCTGCCCTGCGTGACCTGCTGCCTGATCCCATGGTGCTTGCCGATATGGCCTGCGCGGCTGACCGGTTCATAGCGGCCCTGCACAAAAAGCAAAAAATCGCGATATTCGCTGATTATGACGTTGATGGTGCCAGCTCTGCGGCACTGATCCTGACCTGGCTTACAGCCATGAACCACAGCGCGACACTGTATGTTCCCGACCGGATCGACGAAGGCTATGGGCCGAATGACGCGGCCATGGAAATGCTGGCCCGCGACCATGACCTGATCATCTGCGTTGATTGCGGCACTGTATCGCACGGGCCGATTGCCGCCGCAAAAGGTGCCGATGTGATCGTGCTGGATCACCACCTGGGCTCGGAAACCCTGCCCCCCGCACTGGCCGTGGTGAACCCGAACCGGCAGGATGAAACCGGCGATCTGGGGCATCTTTGCGCCGCGGGCGTCGTGTTCCTGTTTCTGGTACAGACCAACCGCGCCCTGCGCCAAGCCGGCACCAAGGGGCCAGACCTTATGGGGTTCCTTGATCTGGTGGGCCTCGCCACCATCGCCGATGTTGCACCCCTGATCGGCGTCAACCGCGCCTTTGTACGTCAGGGCCTAAAAATCATGGCCACCCGCCAACGCCCCGGGCTGGTGGCCCTGTCAGATGTGGCCAAGCTGGACACCGCCCCCACGTCCTATCATCTGGGCTTTGTCCTTGGGCCGCGCATTAACGCCGGTGGCCGGGTCGGCAGGGCTGATCTTGGGGCGCGTCTGCTGTCCACCCCAGACCCCGCCGAAGCCGCTTCCATTGCCGACAAACTTGACATGCTCAACACCGAGCGGCGCGACATAGAAACATCCGTGCGCGAAGCCGCCCTGGCACAGGCCATTGAACGGGGCGTTGACGGCCCGCTGGTCTGGGCTGCCCATGAAGGCTGGCACCCCGGCGTCGTGGGTATTGTTGCCTCCCGCATCAAAGAAGTCACCAACCGGCCCACAATTGTCATCGGGTTGAATGATGGCGAAGGAAAGGGCTCTGGCCGCTCGGTCAGCGGCATCGATCTGGGGGCAGCAGTTCAGCGGCTGGCAGCAGAGGGATTGCTGATCAAAGGCGGGGGCCACAAAATGGCCGCCGGGCTCAGCCTGCAAGCGGACCAGTTGCAACCCGCAATGGACCGGCTGGGCCAGTTGCTGGCGCGTCAGGGTGCCGGGGATCTGGGGCCGCGCGAACTGCGCCTGACCAGCGTTCTGATGACGGGGGCTGCCAGCGTTGACTTGATCGCACAACTGGAAGCAGCAGGCCCGTTCGGTGCCAGCGCCCCGGCCCCGCGATTTGCCTTTCCCGACCAGCCCATAAGATTCGCCAAACGGGTTGGCGCCAACCACCTGAAAATTAGTTTTGGCGACAAATCAGCGCCGCCAATTGACGCCATCGCCTTTGGCGCATTTGACGGCCCGCTTGGCCCAGAACTGGAAAACCACGGCGGCAAATACTTTCATCTTGCGGGCCGGCTTGAAATAAACAGCTGGGGCGGCAAAAGCCGGGTTCAGCTGCGCCTGGAAGATGCGGCACCTGCCCATGAATAAACTACCCCATTGCGCAAAGAATTTGCTTGCCCTTCGTGCAGGCTTTGCCTAAATAACGGCGCACGCTAAATGCTGGCCCGTTCGTCTATCGGTTAGGACATCTGGTTTTCAACCAGGAAAGAGGGGTTCAACTCCCCTACGGGCTACCATTTCTTCGCTTCCCTACACATCAGCGCCAAATCACTTGGCCCAGACCCTAAAGAATGATGCCCGGGTTGCCGCCCATATCCAGCCCCGGAAATATCGCCCCCTCCAAAGCTGTGCGGTCTATGCCAAACATATCAGCCATCGCCCAGGCAGCCACCGCGCGGACATCGCCTGTGGGCATCAGATCACGCCGGTCATACAGATCAGCCTCTGCCAGACCCGGCCATTTGCCGTAAACTTTGCCACCGGCCACAGCCCCGCCAGCCAACAGCATCAATCCGCCGGTTCCGTGGTCTGTGCCGCCGGTGCCGTTTTCCTGCGCCGTGCGGCCAAATTCTGTCATAGCAATCACAGTTGTCTGGCGCCAATTATCACCAAGACCCTGTTTTAACGTCAATATCGCCTCAGACAGCCGCGGCAACGCGCGCTGCAGGGCCCCGGTCTGGTTGCGATGGGTGTCCCAACCGTTGATCGAAAAACAGGCAATCCGGGTGTCGTGGTTCAAACGATCCGCCGCAAAAGCCGCCAGCGCGCGTTCGGACCGCCCGCCGCTTTCAGACATCATCGCCATCATCTCATCGCTGGCGCCATCATCATCGGCCCCGTCGGCCACCATCAGCTCAGCCAGTTGCATCGCTTCCATCCCAGAGCTGCGAAACAACGGGTCATCATGATACATCTCAGCCAGCAGTTTTTGCGCCTGATCAGACAGGTTCAGTTTTGTATTGGGGGCCCAATTTGACACCGGCGCTGCCCCGGTCAGTATTTTCAAATTCTCCTGACCAATGGCAAATGCGGTTTCACCGCTGGCCCCAGGCATGGTTTGCAGCAACCGGTTAAGCCAACCATCCCGCGTATTGGCCAAATCCACATCACTTGCCGTGCCTGCCTCCAGCAGATCCTGGCCGTCAAAATGGCTGCGTTTATCGCGGTAGGGCGTGGACACCGCATGGACAAATGCCAATTCATCCTTGCGCCACAAGGGCGCCAGATCGGCCAGCCCGTCATTCATCGCAAAAAACCCGTTCAAATCCTGCGACGGGCTGCGCAACCCTGACCGCAGGGCGCCATATTCCGCATCCCCTACCGGCTGAACCACATCCAACCCATCCATGCCACCGCGCAATAAGATAACGACCAGCCGGGCATTTCCCGGCACAGCCGCAAATGTCATTGATGTCATCAGCGGATGCGCCGCCAATGAACACCCCATAAGCCCAGCCCCCTTTAACAGATGACGGCGGTTTATTTTTTGATTTCCCATGAAATATCTCCTATCGGCGGTTAAATTCGGCAGAGGCAAATACCAATGCCACACCGTTTTTCGTTGTGTCAGCATGGGCGACAGCCCAGATTAGTTTTTCCCCGGCCGCGTCCGCCAGCGTTCTGTTCAAAAAAGCCGCCGGGTCTTGCACCCGCGCCGCAAAACTACGTGAAACTTCAACTGACCAGGCAATCCGCGTCGCCAAGCCCTGCGGCGTAATCCACGCCTGGGCCGCCTCGGGCCAGCCATCCGGGCCATTTGCCTGCATGAAAGGCTGCCCCATTGCCCGCAACGGGCGGGGCAACAACCGGCGCAGATCATTGGGGCGAATCCCCAACAATTCACCGCCCGTAACCCCCAGCGCCACCAGCCCAGAGACAATAAAATCAAACGGTTGCTTGGCCTTACCACCCAAAGGTGCCCAGGCGGCCGGGTGCTCAAGCATCGCCGAATAGACCGCCATCAGCTCGCCCCCGGTCGCCAGATAGGCCCGCGTCATCTGTTCAACCATGTCCCCATCCGGCGTGTCCGACACAAAATGCCTGGCCAATTTGCCGGCGATATGGCGCGCCGTATCCGGGTGCACGGCCAGGTCATCCAACATTTGATAAATATCTGACAGCGTCGGCGGGCCGCCGCCATAGGTTTTCCCCAGCACGGTTTTTGCCCCCGGCTCGGCGATGCGCGTGTTGAAAATAAAACCACGGTCCGGCTCAAAACTTAGCCCTGTTAACAACTCTGCCAGCTGCCGCACGTCGCCCTGTCCATAATCCCCATCAACCCCAAGACTATGCAATTCCAGCAATTCCCGGGCCAGGTTTTCGTTCAAGCCCCTGTTGCGGCGTTTTCCAATGGGTGAATTTGGCCCGACCGAAGCGACCTGATCAAGGTAGATCAACATAAGCGGATGGCTGACCACCGCCTTAAGCATGTCGCCAAATCGTGCGGTCACATGCGGGCGAATTGCCTCATCCAAATAGGCCGGTGCCATAGCGCGGGCGGGCAGTTGCTTGCCCACTGCGGTGAAATGATCCGCCCAAAACCAGCTGAGCCGCTCAAAAAATGCGGATCTGGCATCCAAAATGCGCGCGGTGCCCTGCGACAATCCCAGCGCGGCCGAATTTTGCAGATCTTTGCGCGCGGCTTTTTCAGCTGCCTCGGCGTTGGGTTTTTCTGCTCTTACGGCCTTTTGGGCCTTTCGCATTACCTGCAGTTTTCTCAGAATCTGTGTGCTGGACGTCACCGGGTATTGCCCGGCAACGCTGTTACCACTGGCCAGGCCCGCCCTTAGTGACATGGCGTCTGTCGCGCCGACATTGGGCCCCAGACCATAACCGAACCTAATCGCAGCAATTGTTGTTGGTGATATCAAAACTCTCTCCGCTTACCGTTATGACCATCTTAGATGATAGGTATACGAAGCTCAGCTATTTTTCCGTCGCGCAGCAAAATTGGCAAAGCTCCACCGATGGGGCCATTGCCTTGGAAATTACTGCGCTATGGTTGCGGCGTCAGGGTTGCCTTGCTGATCACGGGCTTGGGCGGCGGCGGCCAGCAGTTCTTTTGTAACCATTGTCGAGCAGGCCCGGCCCTTATGCTTAGACGCGTAAAGCGCGACATCTGCATCTGACAGCATTTTATCCAGATCGGGATGGCTATAAAAATCCGACGTGGTAAAGCCGATACTGCCAGAAATCCGGCAGATTTTATCCTCAAACTCTACCGGAACTTCCAAATGTTTAACAATGCGATTGGCAATCTTCATCAACCGCTTCGCATCCACCAGATCTTCAAAGATCAACACAAATTCATCACCGCCAACGCGCGCCACGGTGTCGCAATCCCGGGTCTCTTCCACCAAAATATCAGCGGCCACCTTTAGCACATGGTCCCCCGCCGCGTGGCCCAGCGTGTCATTCACCGCCTTGAAATAATCCAGATCCACATGCATTAGCCCAAATGGCACTGATGTCGCGGCAAGGTTGTTCAACACAACATCCATCGCCCGGCGGTTTTTCAACCCGGTAAGCGCATCACTGGACGCCTGTTCTTCTGCCAGCACCCGCGCACCATGCAATCGCTGGTTCAATTTACGCGATTCGCTCAACACTGCTGTTTTTGACTCAATCAGATATAGCATTTCAATCGCCAGATCGGTCGGTGAAAAATCCGCGTTGCTCAGCCCATATTCAGCCACGGCTTCCACCAGATGAAACCCATAAGACAGGTTAACCAACACCCCGCCGCCGATGTTTTCCACCAGCACACCTTTCATCATGATCGGTTTGCCACCACGAAAAAGCAGCCGCAAAGTTGCCCCGGAAATTTCCACCAAAGCCGCATAATCATTAATTTTTCGGCGCGGACGCACAATATCAAACACATCCAGAAAGGGGCGACCTACCAGTTCATCCTCAGGGTACAGCTTGGTAATCGATGGCGACACCCGCTGGATAAGCCCATCAGGCGACACCGCAACACACATAGGCAGCAACACATCCAATGCAGAGCCATCCAGTTGAATCAAAGGGGATTTTTGTGCCATATTAACTTGCCCTTAATGCCAGTACAAAATCACGGCCCTCTGTGTGACTGGCGCTCAGCAGATGGATAGACACCAGTTCTGCGTCACCTTCCCGACCCACATGTTGAAACAGTGCCAGCGTGCCATAATCATCCGCCATGGACTGTATGATCCCCACCAAAACATGGCCGAAACCTGAAAATTCACTGCGACAGCGCATCGTGATATTTTCCGCTGTGTTCACGGTGATTTCAATTTTCGGAATTTCCAGCTCCGGCAAGGCCAAACGCACCCGATCGGCCAGATCATCCAATGAAAACAAAAAGTCGGTAAAACTGTCACCGCCAAAACGCAGCAGCCGACGCACCACATCTAACTTTTTATCGGTACATAAAAAGGTTCCCAGATCTTCCAGAAAATCCTCTTGCGGTTTTTCAAGCCGGGCGCAGGCGGCGTCAATCACATCAGTGGTCAGATGATCATCATAGACCATCAGCGCCTCAAAATTGGTAAAGCCCACCCCCGCATCCGCGGCGATCTTTTCCCATTCTGCTTCACTGTAAATTTCGCTGATAAAGCACTGTAGTGATCTGTTGATTAATCCATGCATATTATGACCCTCAGAATTGGGGCAACCCTATGCAGGCATTCTTAACAAAGCCGGAATGCCCGGCCTTAATACAGCGACAATTAGAACTATTAAAAATCGGTCGGCGCGCCGCCTTCAGATTTTCGCCGCGCCACAAAGTCCGCCAACTGGTCACGAATGGCGACATCCATTTCAGGTGGTTCAAAACTGGCCACGATGTCTTTGAACATATTATGCGCCCGCTCAGCCGTCCAAGCACCGCCGTTAATTTCCCAAGCCTCAAAGTTGCTCCAGTCGGCCAGGAACGGCTGGTAAAACGCTTCTTCATAGCGATCCTGGGTATGTTGCGCCCCAAAGAAATGCCCTTCATTGCCAACTTCGCGGATGGCATCCAAGGCAATATCCTCAGGTGTCGTGGCCGTTATCACCGGCTCCATATAGCGTTGGATCATCTGCAACACTTCGCAGTCCATGATAAATTTTTCCGGGCTGGCGATCAGCCCGCCCTCTAGCCAACCGGCAGCGTGGTAGACAACATTGCTGCGCGACTGCACCGCCGACCACAGACTGTTTGACGTTTCCCACATCGCCTGCCCATCCGGCACGTTTGATGTACACACACCCGAAGCCCGCATCGGCACCCCATAAAACCGTGCCAATTGCCCGGTCATTTGGGTGGCGCGCATATATTCCGGCGTGCCAAAGGCCGGGGCCCCGGTTTTCATATCAACATTGCTGGTGAACGTCCCCATGACACAGGCACATCCCGGTTTTACGTATTGAAACAACGCAATCGCAGACAGGGCTTCTGCCACAGATTGCGCCACAGCACCCGCCATCGTCACCGGTGCCATAGCCCCCGCCAAGGTGAACGGTGCCACAATCACCGCTTGTCCGCGCCGGATCATGCGCAGGCAGCCATCTATCATCGGGATATCGTGTTTCAGCGGCGAGGTTGAATTGATGTTGGTGTACATTCGTGGCTTGGCCTGAAATTCTTCTTCGCTCAGCCCACCCGCGATGCGCACCATTTCCATGGCGTCTTCCACCCGCTCCTTGCCCAGTGAATAGGCGTGCCCCACCTTGTCGGTCAGCGTCAGCTTGTCATACAAAACATCCAGATGCCGAACTGAGGCATGGATATCCACCGGCTCAACCGGATAGCCGCCAGCGAAATGGATGCAATTGAAATATTGGGTCAGGCGCAACAGATCCTGGCACTGGGCCCGGGTGCCGGGGGTTTTGCCGGTCTTAAGGTCCCAGTAATTGGGCGGCGAAGACACATTGCCAAACAGCATATGATTGCCGCCAATGGTGATTTCCCGGTCCGGGTTGCGCGGGGTTATGGTAAACTGGCTGGGGGCACGGGCAATCATTTCCATGACGAAATCACGCCCCATGCGCACATTAAAACCGTCTACGATACAACCCGCCTGCCTGAATATCCCAAGGCTTTCCTCGTTATAGAACGCGATCCCGATTTCTTCCAAAATCTGCATCGCGCCTTGGTGGATCGCCTGCACACCGGCTTCGTCCAGTGGTTCAATGGGCCGGTCGGTGTTTTGGATGATGCGCCATGGCATCTGGTCAATCACTGCCGGGTTGTCGCGCCGGGCATTGCCAGAGCGACCGCCAGCCCGTTTGCGCCGATTTTCCACGTTTGCCATTGCAAAGCCCCCTGTTCAGCCCAAGGGAACATCATCAACAGTCAAAAATCGGGGTGAAAAGCGACCGCAGGTGTCGCAATCGTGCGTCGCGGCGCTATTCCGTAAGCCAGTCCGCAAGTTCGCTGATATCGCTCAGCACAATGTCTGCCAAAGGCGCCAGATCACTGATCTCGGCCACGCCGGTTAACACAGCGGCCGTCTGCATGCCCGCGGCGCGCCCGGCTTCCAGATCATGGCTGCTGTCGCCCACCATGACAATGTCACCCGGATCAATCCCCATATAATCAGCAAAAGCCAGACACATATCAGGCGCGGGTTTGCCGCCAAAGCCGCTGTCATAGCCCGCGATAAAATCGAACCGATGCTCAACATCCAGCGCCGAAAGCTGCGCCCGCGCCACGCTTTCACTGTCATTTGTGGCCACACCAACCACCAGCCCCAGCTCGGCCATTTCATCCAGAAACGGGTTAAGCGGGATCACTGGCACGCCCTTGGCCTGGGCCCCGGTCTGATCCAGAAATCCGATCACCTGATCCAGCGTCATATCCGGGCGATGCGGCGCGATGGCGCTGGCAACCTGCTCAACCGTGCCAGCGATTACGATACTTTCGGGAAAAATACGTTCATTGGCATAATCCAAACCCCAGGACGCGGCCATTTCTTCGGCAAGCTCAGGGTCACCGTTTGCCAGCTCATCCACCACATGGGCAGTCCAAGGGCCCCAGGTGCGCTGAAAATCCAGCAAGGTTCCGTCCTTGTCAAATAGCAAAGCTTTTGCACGCATCCGATTTCCCCTTTATATTTAGGCTGTGATGCCACGGAAATTGCGCCGTTGACAGCCCCGAAAATGCACCCGACAAACAACGCCATGACAAAGCTTTTTTCCTATGCCAATCGCCCCATGCATCTGGGGGCGTATCCAATGGAAAAATTGGCCAAATCCACGCGCTGTCCCAACCTTGAAACACTTGCACCAGCGCCGCCCGCGTCGTTCCGGCGTCCCGATGATCCGTCCTCTATTGTCAATGCCATGCAGGATTATCAGGCCATGCTGGACGCCACCCGCGACGGGCTGGTCAAAAAACAACGTGCAACGCTGCCTGATGGCCCACGCGAACGCTCAGACCACTTCAAATCCTTTGGCTATTTTTGCGACGCTGACATTGTCGGAACATGCGAAATTCCGGCATCTGCCTGGCTGGACAGCCCCCGCCTAAACCCAGATGTCGCCCGCCTGGCCGATACCCTGCGCACCAAAAACCCGAAATCCCTGGCCGCCGGCATAGATGCCGTCATGGCCAGCCTGCGCGAAAATATGGCAGCCCCTGCGTCTGATTGCAAAAATCACAGCCACGCCATCGTGTTCATGTATGACCACCCGCGCGCGCCCCATATGGGCGAACCCGGCAGCGACTGGATCAATGACGCACAAACCCAACGCACCTGCCTGCGGGCCATGGAAACCGCCGTGACCCTTGCCAGTTATATCCGCTCGCTTGGCTGGCAGGCCCGGGCCCATTCCGGGGTCGCTACAGATATCGATCTGCACCGGTTGGCGGTTCAGGCCGGGCTGGCAACCATTCGCGACGGGCAGGCCCATAACCCGTTTCTGGGCCAAAACTTTGGCCTGTCCGTCATCACCACAACCCTGCCCATCGCCCCGGACCCGGCCCTTGCCGATACCGCACAACCGCCTGCATCCTGGAAATCCGGCCTTGGGCGTCATGCAAAAAACCGGCGCAACCGCGACCCGTTCAACAAACGCAACTACCGTGACGGGGCGCACCCGTTTGAAAGCCTCAAGCGGGTAGCCACACCAACAACCTATATCGACACCGCCAATGTCGCGCGGGTGCCAAAACGCGCCAACATGTTTGCCCGCGCCCTGTTTGGTGACATGGGGAAACCGGCCCAAATCGCCACCACCAACGGCAACTTCATGCGCAAATCCTCGGCTGCATTTGCCTTCCGCCCAACCCTTGGGGCCTTCGCCGTTTTGCAGGACGGCGGGGCCGCCCTCGCCCACCACGCCACCACCAATGACCCGGCGCGCAACGCCGATAATATCAAGGCCGCCGCTTATTTTCTGGGGGTCGACGCCGTGGGCATATCCGCCTGCCCCGACTGGGCCTATTACAGCCACGACGCCGCTGGCGACCCGATCACCCCCTACCACAGCACCGCCATTTCAATGATCATCGATCAGGGCCACGAAACCATGGAGGGCGCATCCGGCGATGACTGGATCGCCTGCGCCCAATCCATGCGCGCCTATCTGCGATTTTCGCTGCTGGGCGGTGTGCTCGCCCAACACCTGCGCAATCTGGGGCACGCCGCCCGGGTGCATTCCGTCATTGATGACGAAGTGTTGCACCCGCCGCTGTTGCTGCTGTCCGGGCTGGGCGAAGTCAGCCGCATCGGCGAAGTCATCCTGAACCCCTTCCTTGGCCCGCGCCTGAAATCCGGCATCGTGACCACAAACATGCCGCTCAGCCATGACAAGCCCATCGACTTTGGCCTACAGAAATTCTGCGCATCCTGTAACAAATGTGCCCGCGAATGCCCGTCAGGGGCCATCACCGCCGGGCCGAAACTGATGTTCAACGGCTATGAGATCTGGAAATCTGACAGCCAGAAATGCCTGACATACCGGGTCGGGCAGAAAAACGGTGCCATGTGCGGGCGCTGCATGAAAACCTGCCCCTGGAACCTGGAAGGTCTGTTCGCAGAGGCGCCGTTCAGATGGGCCGCAATGAACCTGCCAGGTACGGCCAAAGCGCTGGCCAAGCTGGACGATCTGGCAGGCAACGGCGAAATCGCCCCGGCCAAAAAATGGTGGTGGGATCTGGAAATGGAGGACGACGGTGCCTACGCCCCGTCGCGCCATCCGGTGAATGCCCGGACCTTGCAGAAAAATCTGAAAATGGACTATGCCGAACAAACCCTTGCGGTCTATCCGGCGCCCTTGGCCCCGCCACCCTATCCCTGGCCCTTTCCCATGGACCGCGAAGCCGGGATTGCCGCCTATGATGCGCTGATCAGCGCCACCGAACATAAGGCGCGCCGCGCAACCGGCCAGCCGCCCGAACATCTGTATGCGCCCGATCAGGGGGCATCACCTGTGCTGGCGGTGGTGGTGTCCAAGGTCGAAAAAATGGCGAACGGTGTCACCAAGTACGAATTTTCCATGCCTGATGGCTCTGACATGCCCCCGGTCACCGCCGGGGCACATATAGACGTGGTCGTCGCACCCGAATTTTTCCGGCAATATTCATTATCAGGCGACCCGGCAGACCGTTCCCGTTACCAGATCGCTGTGTTGCGCGACCCCAGCGGCAGGGGCGGCTCACAACTGCTACACCGAATATTCGATGTGGGACGTCGGGTGTTCATTTCCTACCCGATCAACCATTTCCCCCTGACCGAAGACGCCAGTTTCACCTATTTGATGGGCGGCGGTATCGGCCTGACTCCGATGATCGCCATGGCCCACCGCCTGCATGCCATCGGCGCCAGTTTTGCCCTGCATTATTCCTGTTCTTCACGCAGCAATGCCGGGTTTTTGCATGACCTGGCCGCTGCCCCATGGGCCAAAGCCGTCACATACCATTTTTCCAACCAAGGAACCCGGGCGTCGCTGGATAAAATATTGCACTATAAACAAAATCACCACGTCTACACCTGCGGCCCAGACACCTACATGGCCGCTGTCATTGACGCCGCCACAGCAAATGGTTTCCCGCAAAAATCCCGGCATCTTGAATATTTTTCAGTGCCCGACACCCCTGAATATGAAAACCATGGCTTCACTTTGCGCCTAGCCAAATCAGGGCGCGATATTCAGGTTTCCGCACAACAGGCGGCAACAGACGCATTGCTGGCGGCGGGCGTGGCTGTTGATGTCAAATGCTCAGACGGGTTGTGCGGCGTGTGTAAATGCGCACTGATATCAGGCGCAGTTGAGCACCGTGATTTCGTGCTGTCCAACCAGCAACGCCAAACCCAGATAATCCTGTGCCAGTCGCGCGCTGCCAAGCCCGACGGTATTGTTGAAATTGATCTGTAACCCCAACGCCCACCTCAGGTCCAGTTAACCTGCGCGCCCCCCGGCAAAGCATAGCGCGCCAACAACGGCTGGTCATACCCCAACCCGTTGGCATCGCAAAATTCGACCACCCAATCATCATTCATCGTTAGAAAATCCAACAGCGAAACCAAAAAATCAGGGTCCTGTGCCCGGCTGCGCAAATCGTCAGTGCTGGACCCGGTTGCGCCCAGAAAAATCGGTAACAATTCTTCGTTCGTTGCCAGCCAGCCCAGTGCCTGTATGGCCAGCGTTTCGGCGGAATCCCGCTGCATTTCAGCTCCCTTTCCAATCCAAAAGATACCAATTGTTAACTTCTATCACCGAAAACTAACCAAGACCTGTCAAAATTGATACAATTCGAAGAGGTTCCATGCCCGGACGCATATTAATTGCAGATGATGTTGCCACTAACCGCATCATATTAAAAGTCAAGCTGCGTGCGGCTTCCTATGACGTTAGCCAGGCTGTGAACCAGCAGGAACTATTGCAAAGGTCGCAGGAAATATTGCCAGACTTGATCATCATGGATGGTGGCTTTCAAAGTGACCGTGCCATCGATATCTGCCAGGAATTACAGGAAAATAAACGCACCGCAAATATCCCGATTATGATCCTAGAATCTGATTACACCCCGGCCGACCGGCTGGCCGCGCTGCATTCTGGGGCCTGCGAAGTCCTAACCAAACCGGTTGATGACACTGTGTTGCTGGCCCGTGTGCGAAATTCAATGCGCGTGCGCAGCGTCCAAGAAGAACTGCTTTTGCGCGAAAGCACAGCGATCGAACTTGGATTTCAGGAAACCGCCGCCCCGTTTCAACACCCGGCTAAAATTCTGGTGGTAAATGGCCCTAAAATGCAAAACCTGGAATGGCAAAAGGCGTTTGAGGCAAAAACGCCCTGCACCATACAGCTGATCGGTCACACCAACCTGCTGGACACAATTGCCAAGAAAAACATGTCCCCCGACATTGTGCTGCTGCCCAGCAGTATTGACAGGCATAAGGACGGGCTGTTCCTGCTGGCAGAGCTTCGCAGCCACCCAACAACGCGCCACTCGGCCATCATAGTGACTGACGATGATGACAGTGCCAGCGCCGCTATTACCGCATTGGACATGGGGGCAAACGAAGTTGTCAGCGCCCAAACCCCACCGGCAGAATTTGCCTTTCGCCTGAAACGGATCCTAAGCCGGAAAATGCGGTCTGATCAGTTGCGCAACACGCTGGCTGATGGGCTGCGCATGGCGGTTACCGACCCTTTGACCGGGCTGTTCAACCGGCGTTATGCCTTCCCGCACATGTCCAGAATTGCCAAAAAATCCGTTGAAACCAGCAGCCCGTTTGCCGTCATGGTTCTTGATCTTGACCGCTTCAAGCGGGTCAATGACAGCCACGGTCACGGGGCAGGTGATTTGGTTCTGAAAGAAGTCGCAAACCGCCTTAAGGCAAATGTGCGCAGCGTTGATTTGATCGCGCGCATCGGGGGCGAAGAATTCCTGGTGGTGATGCCCGACACCGGGCTAACGGCGGCGCGCGTGGCAGCAGAACGCCTGCGTCACGTCACAGGCGCAACCCCAATAGCCATCCCCGGCGAAACCGGATCGGTCTGCGTGACCACCAGTATTGGTGTTTCCATTGGCGGCATCGACACCCGGTTTGAAACATCAATGGAAGCAATGGTCGAACGCGCCGATCAGGCCCTTCTGGGGGCCAAATCAACCGGGCGAAATCAGGTCATTTTTGAACGCAGCGCCGCCTAGCGGTTCGGCTCACTGCGTTTGCCGCCCCGGCGTAAATTCCGCGCCAACCGGTCGGCATATTTTTGCCGCGCGGTATCGTCCATGCCGGCAATATGGTCCAATAACAACATCTTACCTATTTCTTGGCGTTCTTGCAGCTTGGTTTCCTGGGCCGCCATAAGTGCCGCCACTGTCTCTGGCTCATAGGGGGTCTGGCGCAACGCATCCAACAGCGCCAATGAACGGGTGCGAAAATCTTCGCGGTTTTGCCGTAGGTCCGGGGCATGTGCGGCCAAGGAGCGGGATATCTGTTGCCGATCCTCTTTGGTAAACGCCCGCCCATAGGGGCCATAACCCAGATCATGCAACGGCGGGTTTTCCCGCGCCACAGGCTTGCCAGGTCCACCGCCACGAAACATAGAACCTGCCACCATTCCCACCACCAGCAGGTTCAAAGCCAGCGATCCAACCAACAATATCCGCCCCCAGCGAACACCCGGTTTTGCCCCAGTGTCATTGCTATCCGTCATGGTCTATCCTTCGTCCAAAAATTCTGAAAACACCGGCATATAATCCCCCAGATCATACCCCGCCCCAGATGCAAAATAACTGTCGGTCACACCGCTTAGCATTTCGGGGGAAAGCATTCCAATCCAAACCCCCGCCGCCGTTACCGTTGTCAAACCGGCCATGGCCGGCCAGCCCCCCGTTGCTGCCAGCATCCGCGACAATACCCCCGGTTTCACCCGGCGCACAACCGCGCCCTGACGCCCATCAACAATCTGATCCGCATCGCCAATGATACGGGCCAACAGCGCCCCACTTGGCACAACCGTTTCAGCACTTGCCTGGGTAAACAGATCATCCAGTGCCGCGTCGTCCAATGTATCTTTGTCAGTCATTTTCATATCCTAACTCTTGCCTACGCTGGGCCAGCGCCAGCTTAAGTGCCCGTTTTCCGCGCGCCGTCAGGCTTTCAACCGCCTCAACGCTCAGTGCCATTATCTGCGCGATATCGGGGTTAGAAACCCCTTCAATATGGCGCAGCTGAACCGCCTGACGTTGCCGCTCTGGTAAGGTTGCCAGCGCCTCATATAGTGCCAACTGGCGCGCGCGATCAATCATCACAGCCTCAACCGAAGGGGCGTCATCCGCCGGTTCCTCAATCGCGTCCAGCGCAACACCGCGTTTCTTTCGCAACCTGTCTGTGCACAGATTAGACACAACCCGGTACAGCCATGTGGTAATTTTCGCCTCACCCTGGCGCCAGTCCGGTGCAATTTTCCACAGCCGCATCATGGCTTCCTGTGCCACGTCCTCGGCCTCGGCCCGGTCGCGCAACAACCGTGTGGCATAGCCCAAAACCCGCGGCGTCAACCGCAGGGTCAGCTCACGCGCCGCCTGGCGGTCACCATTGCCAAACGCCACCAGCAGGGCTTCGTCGGACACATCACTTTGGGCATCATATGGCATGTTCATGGTCCAGAAGGCGTATCCTGAATGTGCGCTGCAATCAATCGCACCGGCGGCCCCGGGCAAAAGGGCCGCCGGTGTTCACCTCAACCGTCCTGGCGGTTGCTGTTGTCGCCTTTTTTGCCGCGCCGCCCGCCATCGCGTGGCCCACGTTCCTTGGCCTGCTCAAATTCCTCGGCCGAGATCACGCCATCATCGTTTGCATCAAGCTTTGAAAACATCTTCTCGGCCTGACCATCGCCCATTTCCACCTGGCTTAACGCCCCGTCACCGTCACTGTCGCGCCATTCAAGCAACCGGGTGAACATCATTCCGGCCCGCTCAGCGGCCTTGGCCGTGGCGGCAGCCGCATTTTCTTCTGCGGAAATAACCCCGTCGCCGTTGCTATCGACCTGGTTGAACTTTTCCGCCGCTTTGGCCTGCATTTCTGCAACCGTCACAGTGCCATCACCGTTGGTGTCAAGCTCGCTAAAGCTGGGCCGCTCACCGCCCTTGCCGCCTTGGCCCCTTTCGCCCTGCCCCTTGGCATATGCCGCGCCCGTTGCCAGCATCGCTGCTGTGATCGTACCCAGTGCCAGTGACGTCATTATGCTATTGCGTTTCATTTCAATTCCAATCCGTTGTGGTTGCTCGATATGCAGGAACGCCCTGCTGTTTCATAATAGTGAAACGCGCGCTGCCCGGATTTCCGTCGCACATATCTAAAATAATATAACGTCCGGCTTTGCGACATCGCGACGCAAGGACAATTGGTAACCTTATATGTGGTTCAACGCCGGACTAAGTATTGCCCAACAAATATTGTCAGGCCCAAAATGATTAATCCCACCGACACACTTACTGACCGCCCCCTGCGCCCTGCCCTGTGGCGCGGCTGGCGGCGGCGCTGCCCCAATTGCGGGTCTGGTCCGCTGTTGCGCGGCTATCTTAAGGTGCGTGATCAATGCCCGATTTGCGATCAGCCGTTACACCATCACAGGGCCGATGACGGCCCCGCCTATCTGACCATCCTGATCGTCGGGCATATTATGGCACCGCTTATTTTGTGGTCCTTCACCAAATTCCGCCCAGACCCGATGGTATTGGCAACAATCTTTACTATTGGCTGTGTCGCGCTGTCGCTTTATCTTCTGCCCAGACTCAAGGGCGTGATCGTCGCCTTTCAATGGGCAAAACGCATGCATGGGTTCGACACTGGGCCCTGAACAGGGGCCAGGTGAACGACACGTGACAGAAACACCCGTAAAAGACGCGGCAACCATCATTTTGGTGCGTGACCCTGCCAGCGCCCCCCGGGTGCTGATGGGTCAGCGCGGCGAACGGGCCGCGTTCATGCCAAATAAATTTGTGTTTCCCGGTGGTGCTATTGATCCCGGCGATGCGGCAATACCACTGGCCACCCCGATATCAAATCCATGCCTGTCGCGCCTGACGGCAACCACAACAACACCGCCAACGGCCCTGTTGGCCGCCGCGATCCGCGAACTTTGGGAAGAGGCCGGGCTGGTTTTAGGCACAGCAGGCCACTGGGGCGAACCTGTCCTGCCAGACTGGCAAACCTACGCCGCAACCGGGCATGTTCCATCCGCTGAAATGTTGCATTTTGTGTTTCGCGCCATAACGCCCATTGGCCAACCGCGCCGCTTTGATGCCCGGTTTTTTTTGGCCAATGCAGACACTCTTTCCAGCGATCCAGATGATTTTTCCGCCGCCAGCGATGAACTGTCCCACTTGCAATGGGTGCCACTAGATCAGGCCCGCAGTTTTGATCTGCCGTTTATCACCGAAATCGTGCTGGCCGAAATTGCCGCCAATCTGCCCCATATCGGAGCCCCGAATACGGTGCCGTTCTTTAAGAATACCGATGAAGACAGCCTGTTTGAACGCCTTGGCCACAACCCGCCCGTAGCGGGCAGCTAAAGCGTCAGAACCAGCCCCAAAATACTGATCAGCAACAGCCCAATTCCGGCCAGTTCACGCCGCGATATCTTTTCCTTAAAAAACAGCACCGAGGCCAGCACGCTGAACACCAGCTCAACCTGCCCCACCGCTTTGACATAGGCGGCATTTTGCAAGGTGAACGCCACGAACCACAGAAAACTACCGACCATGGACATGATCCCCACCAATGCCGCCACCCGCCAGGCGCGCAGCACCGCCAATATTTCACCCCGGTCCCGAACCAACAACCACAGCGCCATGGCGCTGCTTTGGCTGGCCGTCACGACCATTAGCGTGAACCCGGCACGCAGGGCAACACTGCCCCCTTCCAACCCCAGCGATGCACCGCGATACCCCACTGCGGAAATGCCAAACAACACACCAGACAACAGACCCAACCCCGCTGCCCGGTTGAAAAACCGCCGCCAGCCAGCGCGCGACTGTTGCGATTTGGGCGGATCAGCCAATAGCAACACAGCCACAAACCCAACCAAAATAGCCACGGTTCCGGCCATACTTAGCCGGTCTCCCAGAACCAGAAACCCGACAATGGCAGATTGCAACACTTCGGTCTTTTTAAAGGTGATCCCAACGGCAAAATTACGCTGTGCAAACAGCGCCACAACACACAGGGTTGCCAAAATTTGCGCCAACCCGCCACCCAGGGAAAACACCCAGAACTGCGCCGATGTGGCCGGTAACGCCTGCCCCGAAACCTGCGCAAACACATAAAACACCACCGCCACCAGCGGTGCCGAATAGACAAACCGTGAAAACGTCGCCCCGGCCGTGCTTAACCGCGTTGATTTCAAATGCTTTTGCAGCATAAAGCGCACCGTCTGCGCCGTGGCCGCCGCCAGCGATATCGGGATCCATGTTAACATGGATCCGGGTGTGCCACAGGATCAGTCGCGCGGCCAGAGCGGATGCACCACCGGGTCTTTAGCCCGCAGGAAATGCGCCCAAAACACCTGACCATAGGACCGGTAATAATACCCGTCGTTTTGGTTCAGATAGTGATCACGGTTGCCAGCAAACAGCCCCGGTAAATCATACCAGGCGGTGCCCGGATGCATATGGTGCACCACATGATAATTGTTGTTCAGAAAAATCCACGCCAGCAACCCGCGATCCTCAACCACAACGGTGCGCCCGCTGGCGCAATCATGGGCACGGTGCTCCAGAAACGTCCGTATTTTCAAGATCGACAACCCCATATAGGCCGCCCCCAGATAGGCCCAGACCGGCATTGACGCCACAGTTACCAGCCACACACCTAACAAAGCCAATGCAGGTATATGCCAGACCCAGCCCATCAGCACAGCCCGGTCCCCGCCCCTGATCGCCGTCCAGTCAGCGCGCATAAATGATATCTGCGACACAGCCGGGCCTACGATCAGCCTGCCCAAAAGCGTATTATTAAACCGTAAGACCACCCTTTCCGAGCGCGACAGCTGATCCCAAACCACAGGGTCCAGAAAATTAGTTTCCGGGTCATCATAGGGGTCTGTCAGCCGATCATCGGTATGGTGCGCCAGGTGGGTGTCACGAAACCGCAAATAAGGGACCAAAACGGTCAACCCGGGGAACACCAGCGCCTCATTCAGCCAGCGGGACTTGAACGGATGCCCGTGCAACACCTCATGTTGAAGCGATGAAAAAAGCGCGATCGCCAGCGTCGTCAATATCAGGGCGAATGGCCACATTACGCCCCATAACCACCCCGTCGATACCGCCCAGACACCATAGCACAGGGCCAGCATGAAAACTGTCGGCACTTCGCGACGCTTAAACATGGCGGCCCCAACTGATATTGGTCCATACCCGTTCATAGATCACATATAAACTTAGCCCAATCAGTGCGTTAATCACAGCAATTTTGCCGCCAACAGCCACTGAACCGGTGGCCAAATAGCCCACCAACACCATGCTGACCAGGCCGATCACATTCCATATTATCGCTTTGATAAGCGAGCGTTTTCGGGTTTCCATTTATTTTCCAGATTTGATTTCTTGCAGCACCAATACCCGGCACCACTTGCGTCCGGCAGTCTGAATTTAGTTCACAAATTTCTACAACTATGATTATAATCACCACATGGTAGAAAAAATCGACAAACGTGATCGGGCAAATCAGTTCCGCCAGCGGCTGGAACTGGCAATGCGCGAACAAGGCACCAGCCAAAGCGCGCTGGCACGCACAATTGGTGTTGACCGTTCAACGGTCTCCCAGCTTTTAAAAGACAAAGGCGCGCGCCTGCCCAATGCACAGGTGGTGGGGGAATGTGCCGCGGCACTGGGGGTTTCGTCTGACTGGCTGCTCAGCCTCAGCGAACGCCCGGAACGCACCGCAGACATTATGGCCAGCGCGCTTAGCGTCACCAAAGCGCCCCGCGCCATGATTGATGAACAAATCTATGATTGGCACCGCGAAGCTGCGGGCTACAAAATACGCCATGTTCCCGCGTCCCTGCCCGATATGTTGAAAACCGACGCCATGCTGGCATGGGAATATACCCCACATCTGGGGCGTTCGGCCGAACAGGCCATCGGCGCGTCCCGCGACCGGCTGAATTGGATGCGCTCAAGCCTGTCAGATTACGAAATTGCTATGCCGATGCATGAAATGCAGGCCTTCGCCCGGGCCGAGGGCTATTATACCGGCCTTGCGCTCGATGTGCGCCGTGATCAGTTGCAACGCATCCTGAAACTATACGATCAGCTTTTCCCCAGCATGCGGCTGTTTCTGTACGACGCCCGCCGGGTTTGGTCTTCCCCGATCACCATTTTTGGGCCGCTTCTGGCAGTGCTGTATCTGGGGCACGATTACCTGGCATTCCGAGAGGCGCAGAAAGTTCAAAGCATCACCCGGCATTTTGACTGGCTGGTACGCGAAGCTGCCATTCCAGACCGTGAAATAGTGCCTTTTATCAACGACCTACTGGACGACCTTTAACACTACTGGGTGCACAAAGTTGAACGCCCGCCCAGACTGCCCAACACATCGTGGCAGCCCAGCATCGGTGTCACCGGCGCACAGGTCCCCGAGCGCGCCAGACACAAACCTTCGCAATCCGTGCTGGCGCTGCACCGCTTTTCTGCGTCCCCAGTGGGCACAAAGCAGGTAAATAACCCGATATTTCCCACTTCTCCAAATCTGCCGTCCTTGGCCAAGCAGGCCTGGGCCTGGGCTTCAAGCGTTAGCGCACCACTGCCCACCCCGACAGCATCGCCAGTTTCGGCAACGTCCTGACATGAAGAAAGCACAAATAATGCGCTGATAACAAACAATAATTTCATGATATATTCCATCACATCAAAATGGCTGCGGATGCGCCCTATGGGCGGCTGTAATATCGCTTAACACATCCTCAGACAGCACAATATGCGCCGCCGCCAGACATGTTTCCAACTGCTCCGGCGTCGTTGAGCCAATGATGACCGAGCCCATAAACGGCCGCGTCATCCCCCAGGCAAGGGCCATTTGCACCGGGTCCAGCCCATGATCGCGCGCGATCCCCAGATAGGCATCAACCGCCGGCCAGACATTTGGCGTTATCCGCCCATTCAAATCTGGCGACACCGCGCGCCGACTGCCCTGTGGCGTGGTATCAGGCGTGTATTTCCCGCTCAGCAACCCGGATGCCAGCGGCGTAAACGCCAGCAAATCCACGTCTTCGTTATGGGACAACTCTGCCATATCCAGATCATAAGACCGGCACAGAAGCGAATATTCATTTTGCACCGACTGCACCCGCGGCAAGCCATTGTCTTTGGCCAGTTGCAACCATTGCGCCGTGCCCCAGGCGCTTTCATTAGACAGGCCGAAATAGCGAATATTCCCGGCATCTATCTGGCGTTGAATTTCGCCAAGCACCTCAAGCATGTGGTTCTTAATCTCTGCCCGGTCCTGCGCGATCGGGTCAAACGACCAGCTTTGGCGAAAATGGTATGACCCCCGGTTCGGCCAATGCAGCTGATACAGATCAATGTAATCGGTCTTTAACCGCTTAAGCGATCCGGCAATGGCCGTTCGAATTCCAGCCGGGCTGATCGGTGCGCCATCACGCACCATACCTTGCCCGGCCCCGGTAATTTTGCTGGCCAAAACAACCTTTGAACGTTGGCCGCTCTTGGCGAACCAATTGCCAATAATGGCTTCGGTATCGCCGACATTTTCAGCCAGAATAGGATAGGTTGGATACAGTTCAGCCGTATCAATAAAATTCACCCCGGCGGCCAGCGCCTGGTCTATTTGGGCATGGCCCTGGGCCATGGTATTTTGCATGCCCCAGGTCATTGAGCCCAGGCAAAGCGGCGACACATGCAGATCACTTTGACCCAGTTTTTTGGTTTCCATGGCATCTGTCCAATTTGTTTGCGTGCACGATAGCGGTTTTTGCGCGAACCGCGACAATAATGAGCGCCTGACGGCGCATTTCCTTTAGCCCTTCGGGCGATCACGCTCCGCGAGGGGATATTTAACAAAAGAAGAAGTCAAAGTGGTCACTTTAGGGGTTGCAGCCAGCAACCATCGGCGCAAACTGAGCCAAACAGGCCGGACCCATGCGATTATTGATATCCTTTGCTGCGCTATTTTTGTCAGTCATACTGTTGCAGCTTGGCTCTGGCGGGCTGGGGCCGCTTGACGCGCTGTCTGGGCTGGATGGTGGCTTTAGCCGCTCCCAGGTTGGCCTGCTTGGTTCGGCGCATTTTTTCGGGTTTTTCATCGGCTGCTGGTGGGCACCGCGGCTGATGGGCCAGGTCGGGCACAGCCGGACATTTGCCACCTTTACTGCCACCGGCGCCATCGGCATCATTGCCCATACGCTGGTGCTGGATGCCAATGCCTGGGCGGCGTTCCGGGTTATGTCTGGTATCAGCGTGGCCGGGTGCTTCACTGTGATCGAAAGCTGGCTACAGGCCAAAGTCACCAATGAAAACCGCGGCCGCACCATGGGCGTGTACCGGGTGATCGATATTGGCGGCTCACTGGGGGCGCAGCTGTTGATCGGGGTGTTAGAGCCGGGCAGCTATATTTCCTACAATCTTCTTGCCATCCTGTGTTGTGCCGCCCTGATCCCGATCGCGCTGACCCGCGCCTCACCCCCGGAAACCCCCAAAGTGTTGCGTCTGCGCCCGGCATTGGCCTGGCAAATGTCGCCGCTGGCCGCCATGGGTGTGGTTGTGGCCGGCGTCACCACCGCCGCCTTTCGCATGGTTGGCCCGATTTATGGCATTGAGGTTGGGCTAAGCATTGACCAGATTGCTTTGTTCCTAGCCGCCTTCGTGGCCGGCGGAGCGCTGGCGCAGTACCCGGTTGGCTGGCTCGCGGATAAATATGACCGACGCTGGGTGCTAATTTTTCTGTCATTTGCTGCCATGGGCGGCTGCGCGGCCACCATCGCCCTTAGTAGCGGCGGCACCACTGCTGTCATGTTTTCTGCAATACTGTTCGGCTTCACCACATTCCCAATATTTTCAGTGTCCGCCGCCCACGCCCATGACTTTGCCACCGCGAAACAGCGTGTGGAACTGTCTGCCGCCCTGATGTTTCTTTATGCGCTGGGGGCCATTGCCAGCCCGTTTGCAACATCCAGCCTCATTGAAAATTATGGCCCAGCGGCAATGTTCTATTTCATATCAGCCGCGCATTTCCTGCTGATCCTATTTGGCCTGCTGCGCATGGGCCGCCGCCCCACATCCAAAAGCCGCACTGCCTATATTTATATGCCACGCACATCTTTTGTGGTCGGACGAATTTTGGGCCGTTTCCGCGACCGGCGCTAGCCCTTTGCCCAGCCTTGCGCTAAAGCGGGTATTCAGGCGCTAAAAGGGCAGGCAATGGCACGTATTCTGATCACCTCGGCAATTCCCTATATCAACGGGATCAAACATTTGGGCAATCTTGTGGGCAGCCAGCTGCCAGCAGATCTGTATGCCCGCTACAACCGGGCGCGCGACCATGAGGTGATGTTCATCTGCGCCACTGACGAACATGGCACACCTGCCGAACTGGCGGCGGCCAAGGCTGGCCAGCCGGTGGCAGAATTTTGCGCCCAAATGCATGTGGTGCAGGCCGACCTGGCCCGGGGTTTCGGGCTGTCATTTGACCATTTCGGCCGTTCATCCAGCCCGCAGAACCACGCCCTGACCCAACATTTTGCCGGGGCACTGGCAGATCAGGGGCTGATCGAAGAAGTCAGCGAAAAGCAGGTCTATTCCAATACCGATGGCCGGTTCCTGCCGGATCGCTACATCGAAGGCACCTGCCCCAATTGCGGCTATGACAAAGCCCGCGGTGACCAATGCGAAAACTGTACCAAACAGCTGGACCCAACAGACCTGATTGAACCGCGCAGCGCCGTGTCTGGTTCCACAGATCTGGAAGTGCGCGAAACCACGCACCTGTACCTGCGCCAATCCGCCCTTAAGGACAAGCTGGACACTTGGATCAGCAGTAAGGCCGACTGGCCAATTCTGACAACATCCATCGCCAAGAAATGGCTGCATGATGGCGACGGTTTGCGCGACCGGGGCATCACCCGCGATCTGGACTGGGGCGTGCCGGTCAAACGCGGCGACGCCGACTGGCCCGCAATGGCAGGCAAGGTTTTCTATGTCTGGTTTGACGCCCCTATCGAATATATCGCTGCAACCCGCGAATGGGCTGATGCAGCTGGTCGCCCGGAAGCCGACTGGCAACGCTGGTGGCGCACGGACAAAGGCGCGCAAGATGTGCGTTACGTGCAGTTCATGGGCAAAGACAACGTGCCGTTCCACACCCTCAGCTTTCCAGCGACGATCATGGGCTCGGGTGAGCCTTGGAAACTGGTGGATTACATAAAATCCTTCAACTTCCTGAACTATGACGGTGGCCAGTTTTCCACGTCACAGGGCCGCGGTGTGTTCATGGATCAGGCACTGTCAATTCTGCCGTCAGATTACTGGCGCTGGTGGCTGCTGTCGCACGCCCCGGAAAATTCCGACAGCGAATTTACTTGGGAAAATTTCCAGGTATCCGTGAACAAAGACCTGGCCGATGTATTGGGAAATTTCGTTTCCCGCGTCACCAAATTCTGCCGTGCTAAATTCGGCGAAACCATCCCGGAAAATGGTGCATACGGCGCCCCCGAAACCGCCCTGATCGCCCGTCTGCAAACCCACCTTGACGCCTATGAAACCCACATGGATGCCATCGACATCCGCAAATCAGCGACCGAACTGCGCGCCATCTGGGCATTGGGCAATGAATACCTGCAAGACGCCGCCCCCTGGTCGGCATTCAAAACCGACCCGGACCGCGCCGCCGCTATTATCCGCCTGTCGCTGAACCTGATCCGGCTCTACGCTGTGCTGTCGGCTCCGTTCATTCCCGACGCTGCCACCAAGCTGTTTGCCGCGATGAACACGTCGGATACCGACTGGCCCAAAGACATTGACACCGCCCTAAACGCCCTGCCCCCAGGTCACGCATTCGCTGTGCCCGACGTGCTGTTTGCTAAAATCACCGATGATCAGCGGACGGACTGGCAAGCGCGGTTTTCCGGCACCAGAACTTAACAGGAGCCCCCAAATGGCCGCCATCCCCCCGCTTTGCAACTTTGACTGGCACGCCCCTGACTTCAGCCTGCCCGCCACCGACGGCAAAACCTATTCACTGGCCGATATCGCCGGTGAAAACGGCACCCTGATCATGTTTATCTGCAACCATTGCCCCTATGTGCTGGCGATCCTTGACCGCATCAAACGCGATGCGGCGGATTTGCAAGCCCTGGGCATCGGCGTGGCCGCGATCTGTTCCAATGACGCCAACAGCCACCCGGATGACAGCTTTGAAAACATGGTAATCTTGTCCAAAGATCAGGGCTTCACCTTCCCCTACCTGCATGACGAAACCCAGGCCGTGGCGCGCGGCTATGACGCCGTGTGCACCCCGGATTTTTTCGGCTTCAACAGCCAGAACCAGCTGCAATATCGGGGCCGCCTTGACGCCTCGCGAAAAGATGCCGCCGGTCCAGACGTGCGCCGTGATCTTTTTGAAAGCATGAAACAGGTGGCCCAAACGGGCAAAGGTCCAGAAATGCAAATTCCGTCAATGGGCTGCTCGATCAAATGGCGTGAAACCTGACCCCAGAAAACCTAACCCAGCCCGTTTTCTTTGTTCCCTAAATATCCGCGCCGCAGGCACCGCCCGAAGGGCTAAAAACAATGCGCCGCCAGGCGCTCCGCCTGATCCGCGCTAAAACTCAATCCGCAATCCAATTGCGGCTTCGGTGCTGTTTTGACCGGTGATATTACCGGCGTTCAGGCTGCGAACCGTGCGGAAAATAAGATCGGCCCCGTCCAACAACGCCACCCCGTACCCCACCGATATATCCAACTGCCGCCCGCCGGGCGCTAGCGGCACATCTACCGTGTTAAACGCCGTGCCGCCCAGACCATTGGCCATTGGCAAAGCCACACGGGCCCGACCGGACTGTATCGCCTCTGGCAGGCCCAGACCAATGGTGACACGGTCCCCCATTCCCCAGACATTGGCCATGGAATAGCTGACATTAAACGAATTGTAGCCAACCGGTGACAGGTTCATATCCTCAACACCGCCCTCCGGCACCGCAAAACCAAAGCTGCCCGACAGCGCCAGCTGCTGGTGGGCGGCCAGCGGTATGCCCCATTCCCAACGCGCCCCGGTATGACTGCCCCGGATACTGTGGGACGGCAACAGCGACTGGATGCCAACAAAACCAGCGCCCTCATGCAGCGCGCTCAGCCCCAGCCGGAACGGTGCATTTTTAGATCCAAAATCGCGTGACACAGCCACCCCGAAATTGCTGCCCTGAGCGTCGGGAACCAACATGGCAATGCGCAGATCTTCAGCCTCAAATGACACCTCACGCCCGGCAGAGTATTTCGAAAAAGCCGAGCTTTTCACAAACGGATCGGCCGCTATACTGGCCAGATCAGCGGCCATCAGATTGTTAATTGTGCCCAGCGGATCATAGCGCACAGCGCCCTGCGCCGTTAGCACACTGGCCGGCAAATCAAACCCCGCACCCAACCCATCGCTGGCCACCAGATCATACTGCGCCAATGAACGGGCCAAACCACCGCCCACCAAGCCTGCACTCAAAATCGCTGGGCTGCCCAACGGAACAGAGCCCCCACTGGAGCGGGGCACATACGCCCCCCCAATCGGCAAAAGTGCGGCCTTCATATTCAGAAATCCGTGGCCAAACTGATCATCATACCCATGGCTCACCCCTGGGGCAAAATCCACAGACCCTGTATGGGTGTAAAACCCATTCTCCGCCGAAGCCAACAACCGAACCCGCAATTCCTGTGCCGTTAGCGTTGGAAACGCCTCAGCAAGCAGTGCAATGGCGCCAGACACCTGCGGCGCTGCAAATGACGTTCCTTGCCAATAGAAATAACCGTCCGCGGCTTCAGCCGAAGCCCCGGCAACCGTTCCGTCCGCCGCCATGCACCAGGCTGCAGCCTCAGCGCAGGGCGCAGATATCAGGTCGCCTGACGTGATCGCGGTGCCCGTGAACGTGGATAAAACATTTACCACTGCAATCCAGCTGCTTTCCAAATCCGGATCAACAACCGGCAAACCCATCAACAGGCTGGCACTTGTGAGTGTGGCATCATTAGAGGCGGCGAAAACTAGGACCGAATTGTTAGCCAAGTTGCGCATTGACTGCAAATACTGCTGGCCACTGCTCCCACTAAAAATGTAGTTAAAATCTGAAGCGGTCGCACTTGCGGAAAACCCGCTGGCTAAATTTGGACGAAACCCCCAGGAATTATTCTGAACGATAGCCTGTGTTGCGATGGCCTGATTATTAGCGTTTGTTATGGTCAAGTTACTATCAAACAATCCCAATTGCAGATCCGCCCCCGGTGCAACACCAATTATACGACCGGAATCAGCAACGCCCGCAGCAACAGATGCAACCCCGGTTCCATGGCTTTCAATATCACCTTCACTGTCCAAAATTTGTCCGGCCGCACCATCGCTGGACGTGATAGTTTTACCATCAAACTCCTCATGAGAAGTTAAAAACCCAGTATCTACGATTGATATTGTTTGCCCCGCGCCGGTCAACCCGGCAGCATGGGCATATTCGACCCTGCCATTTGCAATTGAATAACTACGGTTGGTTGGATCACCAAACCCCGTTGGCCAGACAAAATTTTGCACAGTATATAGGGGGTTTAATGTCCGTAACGCAGCGGCCGCAGCCTCATAGGGGGCGAAATCGGTGACAAACGACATCGACAATACGGTTGCCGGATCATGGGAAACACGAATGCTGGCAACCGGATCATCCGTCGGGTTACAGGCCGCAAGCAGCCCCATCCCCGTCAAAGCCAACACTGAACTCTTACCAATCATTACCAACCGCCTATTATCAAAACTTGCATGGACACGCCGCAGCAGCGCTTACATTCGACAATACGTTTGAACTTTGACGGACAACACGCCCGCAAAGCTAACTGGCCCATACACTCAAATGTTAAGTTTCGTTAACGTTTTCGCCAGTAAGCTGATCGTTTTCCGGCTAGGGTGACCAAAATTACACAGTCTGCCCCGTCATGCCCGACCCAGCCCCATTTCAGGCCGGTCTGGGGTGACAATGGTGCGGGTGAAGGGACTCGAACCCCCACACCTTGCGGCGCTTGGACCTAAACCAAGTGCGTCTACCAATTCCGCCACACCCGCACGTGGCGCCGCTTTAGCAAAGCTTTCCGGCACATGCGAGGGGTAATCGTTCTGCTTTCCAAATATTTCCCCGCCAAAGGCTGCGGGTCAGGCCCTTAAACCCCCAAATCACGCAAAACCGCGGGCAACATTTCCGGCAAATCTTCCGCAATCAGCCCGGGCCCAAATTTCAGCGCGCATTCCACATGCAGCCAGGCCCCGGTTTGCGCCGCCTGCATCGGGTCAAACCCCCGCGCCAACAATCCGGCGATAAACCCCGCCAACACATCGCCCGACCCCGCCGTCGCCAACCAGGGCGCCGCGCGCTCATAATGCGCCAAATTGATCGAACAGCGCCCATCAGGCGCTGCAATCACCGTATCCGCGCCCTTAAACAGCACCACGCACCCGGCCCGCGCCGCCGCCTCGCGCGTCGCATCCACCTTGGAATAGGCCGGGCCTTTGCTGGCTGGCGCGTCCAGTTTCTTGGCAATATCCGGGAACAACCGGGCAAATTCCCCGGCGTGGGGTGTCAGCACACACCTGTCATGCAACGCCCCAAACAACCCCGCATCCCCCGCCAAGGCCGTCAACGCATCCGCATCCAGAACCACCGCGCGCCGATTACCCGTAGGGTGGGTGATTTCACCCACCACTAACGCCGCCGCAACCAACGCCGCCTGCTTTTCGCCAGCCCCCAACCCCGGCCCCAGACACAGCGCATTGATCCGCTTGTCTTGCAACGCCTCGGCCAAGCCATCGCCACCCTTAAGGCTGCGCACCATAATCGCATCCAACGCCACAGAATTTTCCAGCAACGCAGAAGGCGGACAGCCAACCGTCACCACCCCCGCCCCAATCCGCAAAGCCCCCCGCGCCGCCAACCGAGCCGCCCCGCCGCGCCCAACCCCACCCGACAGGATCAGCGCGTGACCGTGGGTGTATTTGTGACCGTCAGATTTCCTGAGCAGTTCGACAACTGCAGCGGTCTTACCAATCTGAATGGGCGCACGGGTCATTTGACTACTCCATCCGCAGATTCCCATTTACCTATGCCAATATTCTTCACAACGGTTTTTCCGCAAGCGGCCTTTCCGTACGCCTTTTCGTGCCCGATCTTTTTCTTATGAAAGGTGACGGTCAGATTTGCTACAATGCAATCATCAAGTGGATTGTTTGGCAAAGAATAACCGGGGTAATTGCCGGTGTCAGACGACATACCACTTGGTATATCGACAGCAACCACACCGCCCGGCTTTCGACCATTTTTGAAGGTCGCTCGAATAGCGTTCAAATCATCTTGGATAGCCAGCAATCCGCCGAGTGGGCGCGTCAGCCCCGTTCCAAAAAGCGCATCGACGAAAATATCGATTCCATCGCGTACATTGTTTTGGCCATCCATCAAACAATCAGTGTGATCGTCAAGCGGAGTCACCTCCCCCATCTCCCCCCACCGCTCATAATTTACCCGCGCATCCACCGGCAGCTTCCCGGCGTCGCCATACAGAAACACCTCAACCTCCCAGCCCCGTTCCTTCAACAACCGCGCCACGACAAAGCCGTCACCGCCATTGTTCCCCGGCCCGCACAAAACCACGGCCCGCCGCCCCGCTTCTTCTTTTCCTAAATATCTCGGGGGTGTGGGGGCAGCGCCCCCACCCGGGGCGTCAGCCAACTCCGGCCATTCCTCAAAGATCGCTTCAACCACACCGCGCCCGGCGCGTTCCATCAGCTCAAGCCCGGTCACTTCACCGCTATCTATCGCCGCTTTCTCAATCGCCCGCATCTGCGCCGCTGTCAAAAGTACCGTCATACCCATGCCTCAATAGTTTTCATTCCGCCCATTTGGCGCACGAAACGCACAAAAATTAGGCAAACACCCCAGAATCGCCAACGCAACCTGCCTGCCCCCATCCTAACGAATTGTCGCCCCAATATAGAAGTGATCAAACCCCCTGAAGCCACACAATTAGGAGTCGCGCCCATGAAAAAGATAGAAGCCATTATTAAGCCGTTCAAACTGGACGAAGTCAAAGAAGCCCTGCAAGAAGTCGGCATTCAGGGCCTAAGCGTGATCGAAGTCAAAGGTTTCGGCCGCCAAAAGGGCCATACTGAACTGTACCGCGGCGCTGAATACGTTGTTGATTTCCTGCCTAAGGTAAAAATCGAAACCGTGCTGGCCGATGATCAGGTTGACGCCGCCATTGAGGCCATCATCAACACCGCAAATACTGATAAAATTGGGGACGGCAAAATATTCGTCTCCAGCGTCGAACAGGCGATCCGCATCCGCACCGGCGAAACCGGCGAAGACGCGCTGTAGCCTCCACAAAAATTTCAATCAATAAAAAGGAACAGGTCACATGAGCATCAAAAAAGTGCTGCAGACCATCAAGGACGAAAACGTCGAATATGTCGACATCCGCTTCACCGACCCACGCGGCAAGTTGCAGCATGTGACAGTGATTGTGGATGAGGTGAGCGAAGACTTCCTAGAAGAAGGCTTTATGTTTGACGGCTCCTCCATCGCCGGTTGGAAAAGCATTGACCAATCCGACATGAAACTGATGCCCGATTGCGCCAGCGCCTACATGGATCCGTTCTATGCGGAAAAAACCCTGTGCATCCATTGCTCAGTGGTCGAACCAGACACCGGCGAAAGCTATGAGCGCGACCCGCGCGGCACCGCCGAAAAAGCCGAAGCCTACCTGATCGCATCCGGCATTGGCGACACGTCATACTTTGGCCCAGAGGCCGAATTCTTCCTGTTTGACGACGTGCGTTTTCAGGTTGGCATCAACAAAGTGTCCTACGAAGTCGACGCAATCGACGCCTCTTGGAACACAGACACCCAATATGAAATGGGCAATACCGGCCACCGCCCCGACGTTAAGGGCGGCTATTTCCCGGTCAACCCAATTGACGACGGCCAGGACATCCGTTCTGAAATGCTGTCCACCATGAAACGCATGGGCATCAAGGTCGACAAACACCACCACGAAGTGGCGTCCTGCCAGCACGAACTTGGCATGATTTTCGGCACCCTGACCGAACAGGCCGACAACCTGCAGAAATACAAATACGTCATCCACAACGTGGCCCAGGCCTACGGTAAATCGGCGACATTCATGCCAAAACCAATTGCCGGCGATAACGGCACTGGTATGCATGTGAACATGTCGATCTGGAAAGACGGCAAACCAATTTTTGCCGGTGACAAATACGCCGACCTGTCCCAGGAAGCCCTGTATTTCATCGGCGGCATCCTGAAACACGCCAAGGCACTGAACGCGTTCACCAACCCATCCACCAACAGCTACAAACGCCTGATCCCAGGTTTTGAAGCCCCGGTTCTGCGCGCCTACTCTGCCTCCAACCGCTCGGGTGCTGTGCGCATCCCTTGGGCCGAAAACCCCAAGGCAAAACGCGTCGAAGCCCGCTTCCCCGACCCGGCCGCAAACCCCTACCTGTGCTTTGCTGCCCTGTTGATGGCTGGCCTTGACGGCATCAAAAATAAGATCGACCCGGGCCCATCATCGGACAAAGATCTGTACGACCTGCCCCCAGAAGAACTGGCCGGTATCCCCACCGTTTGTGCGTCCTTGCGCGAAGCACTTGAGGAACTGGAAACCGATCACGACTTCCTGCTGGCCGGTGACGTGTTCACAAAAAGCCAGATCGAAGGTTACACAGAACTGAAATGGGAAGAGGTCTACGCCTACGAGCACACACCCCATCCCATCGAATTCAAGATGTATTACAGCTGCTAAAGCGGCCTGAAAACTCATGATAAAGGGCGTCCCACCGGGGCGCCCTTTTTATATGCATAACGGCGCTAAGGCCCGCTTCCAAAATAAAAGGCGCCGGAATATCCGACGCCTTAAAGCAGTGCTTACCTGAAAGTGGGCTATAGGGTTTTGCCTATTCAGCCGCTTCAGTAATGGTCGATACTCCGGCCTTTTCCCGCAATCCATCGCGGTAGATGGCTTTGACCAGGGAAATCCCCATCAACACCATCACAACGCTAAACGGCAGTGCCCCGATCACCATGGCGGTTTGGATCGCCCCAAGCCCACCAACCAGCAACAAAGCCCCAACAACCAGTGCCAGCGCCGTGCCCCAAAAGATGATATGCGGACGTGCCTTTGGCCCTTCATCTCCGGCCGCATTGATCGTGTTCACAATCAAAACAGCTGAATCGGCCGATGTCACCAAATAGGTCAGCAACAAAATCACCACCACTATTGCCATAATCCAGGCAAGCGTCGGTGCCAGAATAACATCCAGCATGGCGAACAACTGATTGGCTGCCCCGGCATTGGCAATCGCCCCGGAAGCCGCGCCATTCAGTTCCAGATCAATGGCCGTTCCGCCAACGATCGTGAACCAGAAAAAGCACATCAGTGACGGCACAATCATTGCACCAAGCACATATTCACGCAGGTTACGCCCCTTTGAAATACGCGCCAGGAATAGCCCGACAAACGGGGCAAATGCGATCCACCAGGCCCAGTAGAATACGGTCCATGATCCCTGCCAGCTGGCCAAAGCATCGCCGGTATCGGTGCCATCGGCATTCCAGACTGTAAATAACAGCTTTGGCAAAGCAATTATATAATCCCACAGCCCTACAAACAGCGCCTGCAATCCAAAGAAAGTTGATCCAAATATAATAAAGAACAACAGCAGGAAAATGCTCAGACCCATATTAATATTGGACAACCACTTAATGCCCTTACCCACGCCCGAAAGCGCCGACAACGTCGAAGCCCCCATAATGATAACCAGGGCAAAAATGATGGCCGATGTGGAAGCCGCGCCTTCGCTGTTCAGCAACCAGTCTCCAACACCAATACGGTGCATCCCGGCCACAAACTGTTCAACGCCAAATCCAAGGGTTTGGGACACACCCAAAACCGTTGCCACCACCGCAATGACATCCACCAGATGCCCGGCAAATCCAGATAGGCTCTTGCCGAAAAGCGGTGCCAGTGCCGACCGTATGGTCAACGGCAACCCCCGCCGATAGCTGAAATAGGCCAGCGCCAGCCCAGTCAGCGCATAGGACGCCCAAGCCGAAAACCCCCAATGCAGGAACGACCACTTATAAGCCGGTCGCACATTGTCAGCGGCAGAAGCCGACGAATACCCCTGAATAACATCCGGGTTATTGGCGAAATGATACATCGGTTCAGCGGTGGCGAATGTTAGCATCCCAACCCCGATCCCAGCACCGAACATCATCGAAAACCATGAAAACGCTGAAAACTCCGGCACATCATCTGCACCCCCAAGCTTTAGTCTCGCCGATGTCGGCCAGATCGCCAATCCAAGGCAGATCAGCACGAACGACGCCATCGCCCAAACGTACCAAGTGGCGAAATTTGCCAACAAAAAGCTGTTCAAACTGCCCAAAGTGGCCCCGGCCTGTTCCGGAAAGGCCACGGCCCATACGATCAAAGCCCCAACAGCCAGCTTTGAGGTGATCGTTACATTTTTGTTAAAACCTCGGTAAAACCCGGAATCTGCGACCTCGATCGGTAATTCCGTTAGCGGTGATTTTATCGCCATTCTTATACTCCCATTGTTGTAGGCTAACCGCTAAATGCCGTCACCCCATGTCGGATTTTTCCGATCACAGGAACGTTATCCATGGTTTTGCATTTTTCAAACAAAAAATGCGTTGGGTTTTACTTCCCGATCCGGGTGGGTTCTGGGGTGTGATCGGATTCTGACAGGGTTTTGATCCGCCACACCCCAGCCTTTTACATCCGCCACAATCTCTAAAACCATGCATAAGATTACTGTAACCGCGGGTGAACACCATTGGTGGTACTCTCCAAAAATGACCCCCGCACGACCCAGACGCTGTTTTTCCGGCCACATAAATTTTTGATTATATCTTTAATATCAGCGGGTTAACAATGTGTTCGCGCGCGAACATATCCGCACCCGCTACACGTTCACATCCACCACAACCCGGCCCCGCACCTGGCCCTTTATAATGGCCCGCCCCAGCTCCGGCAGATCATCCAACCCCGCTGACTGCACCATGGCCTCCAGCTTATCCATCGCCAGATCGGTCGCGATCCGCTGCCAGGCCCGCAACCGGTTGTCATAGGGCTGCATCACACTTTCGATGCCCAACAGGTTCACACCGCGCAAAATAAACGGCATGACATTGGCCGGCACCACAGCCCCCGCGGCCAGCCCAATCGTTGCCACCGAAGTTCCATACTTCATCTGTCCCAGAATACGCGCCAGCATTTCGCCGCCCACAGCTTCCACACAACCGGCCCAAACCTCACGCTCCAGCGGGCGCTTGCTGACTTCGTTGATATCGGCGCGCGCCACGATCTGGGTCGCGCCCAGACCTTTCAGATACTCCGCCACCTCTGGCCGCCCGGTCACCGCCGCCACTTCATAGCCCAATTTCGCTAAAATCGCCGTCGCCACAGACCCAACACCCCCCGCAGCGCCCGTCACCAAAACCGGCCCCTGCCCCGGTTTCAACCCGTGGTCCTCCAATGCCATCACCGCCAGCATCGCCGTAAAACCCGCCGTTCCAACAGCCATGGCTTGGCGCGTCGTTAACCCATCCGGCAGCGGCACCAGCCAGTCGGCATTGACCCGCGCCCTTTGCGCAAATCCGCCCCAATGGGTTTCGCCAACCCGCCAACCGGTCAACACCACCTTGTCGCCAGGCTTGTAGCGCGCATCATCTGACGCCGCGACCGTACCCGCAAAATCAACACCCGGAACATGGGGCGTTTGCTTCAACCGCGTCCCCGGCCCGCCCATGAACAGCCCGTCCTTATAATTCAACGTAGAATATTCCACAGCCACCGTCACATTGCCCTCGGGCAACTGGCTGTCATCCATCTCCTGCACGCCGGATGTGAAATTTCCGCTCGCGTCCTGATCAACAACAAATGCTTTGAACATGTTTGTTCTCCTAAAACCCATCCGGCATGAATGGTAAATCGGTGGCGTCGGGTTTGGCACCTGCCGCCGTCAGCATGGCATGGACCTGCCCGCGGTGATGGGTCTGGTGGCTAAAAACATGCATCACCAAAAGACTAAAAGGATGGGTCATATCAGTCTTTTCGAAACTTGACTGCCAGGTGACATCACGACCCAATTCATCATCGGTGATCCGCCCGGCCCAATCGGAAATCTTCGCATCGGCATCAAGACGCATCACTTTCAGTTCGTCCCAATCAACCGTGAACCGACCTTTTTCACTGATCCCTGTGTCCGGCGGCGGCGCGCCATCAAGCCGGGACATCCACATGGTATCGCCCCACAGAATATGGCTTAGGGTGTTCTGGATTGAGCCAAAAAATGCCCCGCGGTCCAGTTGCCTTTCGCCGTCACTTAACCCGTCGGCCTCTCGATATAGGCTGACGTTCTGCCAACGATTATACCGCGCCATGGTCTGACAATATTTTGCACTGATCATCTGTAGCCCCCTAGTCGTTCGAAATTCCGCTGATTTACGCAATCAATAGCTTCACCCTGATAACCGCCGCCGTCAATGGCGATGGCCATCACCCGGCAGCACCCCAGACATTGAGCGCTTGAAACGCACCGCCCACGCGCCTATGTTAACTGCGTCCCGTCTGACGGGACTATGGTGATAAACGCGCTCGTAATACGCGGATCGGACCCGGGGGCGGTACCCGGCGACTCCACCAAAACCCGCTCATTTGGCGGTTCTGGGGTCGAAATAGGATCGACGAACGTCTAAAGGGGTTAGCTTTTGCCCGGTGAGTTACCACCGTTATCGGTACAAAACGTACAGTTGCAAATGACAACCGTGCTCCAGCTATGGCTCTCGCTGCGTAAGCAGTGCGAGTTTGCTGAAACTTAAGCCCTTACGCTTTGCAGCCTAAGGCGGGGTTCGCAGGCACCTGGCAACAGAAGCCTGCACTTAATCCCCAAAACACTCCAAAACCATTGCCCTTCCCCCAGCTCACATATTCGACTAAATTTGCTAATGACGGGCCCTGATAAAGTGACCCTGCCTATTTTTATTGGATCTAACCCATGCAATTGAACGCAGATTTCAACCAACGCGCCGTGGTTCTGGCCGACGATTACAACTGGGTCGCCTCACCAGCGCCGGGCGTCCACAGAATGATGCTGGACCGGGTCGGCAATGAGGTTGCCCGCGCCACAACAATCGTGCGCTTTGAGCCGGGCTCCGAATTTGCGTCCCATACCCATGACGGCGGCGAAGAATACCTGGTGCTTGAGGGCACGTTTTCCGATGAAACCGGTGACTTCCCCGCCGGCAGCTACGTGCGAAACCCCATCGGCACCAGCCACAAACCCCACACCAAAGACGGCTGCACAATCTTCGTGAAACTGCACCAGTTTGACGAAAATGACCAAGCGAATGTTCACATTGACACCGCCAACGCCGCGTTCCGGCCCGGTATGGTTAACGGGCTGTCAGTGCTTCCCCTGCACAGCTGCGACAGCGAAAACGTGGCACTGGTGCGCTGGCAACCTGGCACCCAGTTCACCCAGCATTCCCATTGGGGAGGCGAAGAAATACTGGTGCTAGAAGGTGTGTTTCAAGACGAACATGGCCGCTACCCCAAAGGCACCTGGCTGCGCAGCCCACACCTGTCACGCCACACCCCATATTCGGACGAGGGCTGCCTGATCTATGTAAAGACTGGGCATTTGGCACCCCACTAGGTAGGAATTTCAGCTATGTTTGGCACCTGCTGATATACTCGGCTGCAATAAACATTAACGACTCTAAATAAGCGCTTTGGGTGCAAAATAATATCCGTATTGGCTATTCCAAAACAAATGCAGGGAGTTTGCAATAAAATGCCGCTTAAGGATTTCCACGATCCAAATTTTGAGCCCACTAAAACGCAACTATTAGGCAGCTTCCTATTGATAGGTGTCGGTTGGGCATGGGTTTATTACCGTCTTTTCATTGATCCAGAACCCTTGATCGGCGGAAAATATTATTGGCCTTTCCAAGCCTTGCTTTATCTGATGCCAGTGATCATTTTTGTGGGTCTATACTTTGCAGTTAAAAAATATTGGAAAAAATTAAAACGGGAAAATTAGTGCACAGCGATCAATCCGGGCGGGATCACACATCAACACATCTGCGCCGACTGGTTGTGAAATAAATTTCGTCGGATAACGGCCCGATCCGTTTCAACTGCAAATTTACCACCTCTACATCTGAAAGCAGTCGGCACCTGCACAGGTGGTTGTCTATGACCTGTCACGCCACCCCAAACACCCCGCCAAACGCCACTTTCCCACGTGCGCTAAACCGCACAATCCGGCTGCCATCCACTTGCTTGGCCCAGCCCTGCCCGTAAACATGCCTTAGCAGCGCCCGCCCCAATGAGCCCGCCAGATGTGAGCGCCGCGCACTCCAGTCCAGACATTCGCGACACAGGGGCCCACGTTGCCCGCCCAGCCCAGCAATATCTATGCCAATACCCACCAACATATCCTGCCCCGCCCCTGTCAGGTTTAACCCATCCCCGCCCACGTCCAGAAATCCGCGCCCGCGCAAACTGTCATACATTTGCACCCCCATTTCACCGGCCAGATGCTGGTAACACACCCGCGCGTGGCGCAGCTCTGGGTCTCGCGGGCCGGTGCGGCTGCGCAGCTTTCCACGTTTCGCCGCCAGCCCCATCAGCGCCTCAAGCACATGGGCCACGTCTTCATCCAACAGCCGAAAATACCGGTGCCGCCCCTGTTTTTCACGTGCCAGCAATCCGCCCGCTTCCAACTTGGCCAAATGGGCACTGGCCGTTTGGGCTGTGATCCCGGCCTCAAACGCCAGTTCCGTGGCCGTCAGGGCCTTACCGCTCATCAAAGCGCTTAGCATATTGGCGCGCCCCGGATCCCCGATCAGGGCGGCGATGGCGGCGATGTCTGGTCCTTCTTTCATAGTTCGATGCTAAGCGAAGCATCAGTGCGGTTCAAGCCTTATACCGAACAAAACAAAGGAATACCCCATGCTCACCTGCATCATCCGCTACCAAATTGACCCAACCAAGAAACAACAGTTCCGCCAATATGCCCGTAACTGGGGCCAGGCGATCCCGCGCTGTGGCGCAGACCTGGTGGGCTATTACGCGCCCCACGAAGGCTCCTCTACACTGGCCTATGGCATCTACAACATCCCCAACCTGGCGCAATACGAAGCCTACCGTGCCCGGCTGGCAGACGATCCACTGGGCCGCGAAAACTATGCATTCGCCCAGGCCGAAAAATTCATCCTGCGCGAAGACCGCACCTTCCTTAAACGTGCATCAACGCCACATGGGGGGCAAAAATGATCGCTGTCATTTTCGAAGTTCACCCCGCAGAGGGGCAAAAAGCCACCTACCTGGCCCTCGCCGCCGATCTGCGACCGCTGCTGGAAACCATCGATGGCTTCATTTCGGTGGAACGTTTTCAAAGCCTGAGCGACCCTGACAAAATCCTGTCACTGTCATTTTTCCGCGACGAAGACGCCGTACAAACCTGGCGCACCCTGTCAGAACACCGCACCGCGCAAACCGCCGGGCGCAATGGGGTTTTCGCCCAGTACCGTTTGCGGGTGGCACATGTGCTGCGCGATTACGGGAAGCAAGAACGCGACGGCACCCCAACCGACAGCCAGGCAATTCACGGCACTCATTGACAATATCGCCCGGAAACGGCACCCCAGCGCCATGACTTCCCCAACAAAAGCACCCCTTGCCCAGCCTTCATCCCGCTTAGGCACCACATGACCACGCCAACCCTATCCCAAGCCTCCCGCGTCTTTGCCCACATCGGCCTGCTGTCGTTCGGCGGCCCCGCCGCCCAGATTGCCCTGATGCACCGCGAGCTGGTGGAACAACGCCCCTGGCTGACCGAGGCCCAATTCCTGAACGCCCTGTCGTTTTGCATGCTGCTGCCCGGCCCCGAAGCCATGCAGCTGGCCACCTATACCGGCTGGCGCCTGCACGGTGTGCGCGGCGGGCTGATCGCCGGTTTGCTGTTTGTCATCCCCGGCGCAATCGTGGTGATGGGCCTGTCAGCGGGCTATGCGCTGTTTGGCCAGCTGCCGTTGATTGCGGCCATGTTCCTTGGGGTCAAGGCGGCCATTGTTATCATCGTCATTGAGGCCCTGCTAAGGGTCGCCAAAAAGGCCCTGCACGGCCCTGCCCATTGGGCCATATCAGCCCTGTCCTTTGTGGGAATTTTCTTTCTTAACCTGCCCTTTCCCCTCATTATCCTACTTGCCGGGCTGTACGGTTTGATCACCAGCCGGGGCACCCCCGGCCCAGAACCCGACCCAACCGGTGCCACACCAATACGCACCATTGCCACCTGGTTGATGATCTGGTGGACACCCGTGCTGGTACTGTGGGCATCCGGGGCAACCTTGCTGACCCAGATCGCCCTGTTCTTTTCCAAACTTGCCGTGGTCACCTTTGGCGGCGCTTATGCCGTTCTGGCCTATATGGCCCAGGCCGCCGTCAGCGAAAAAGGCTGGCTGACCACCCCAGAAATGGTTGATGGGCTTGGCCTGGCCGAAACCACGCCCGGGCCCCTGATCCTGGTCACCGAATTTGTCGGCTTCATGGCCGGGTACGGCGTCCAGGGCATATGGCTGGGGCTTGCCGGGGCATTGGTGGCGGTGTGGGTAACATTTGCGCCGTGCTTTTTATGGATCTTCGCTGGCGCCCCCTATATCGACTGGATCGCCACACGACCCCGCCTTAAGGGCGCGCTTTCGGCGATCACTGCCGCCGTTGTGGGCGTGATCCTGAACCTGTCGCTTTGGTTTGCAATGCATGTGTTTTTTGCCCGTGTCGGTCAAACCAAAGCCGGACCGGTGACACTTTTAACCCCCGAGTTATCCAGCCTAAACTGGTATGTCATTGTCCTTAGCATCTGTGCGGGTTTTATGATCTTGCGTCTGCATTGGGGCCTGTTCAAAGTGCTTATCATAATGGCCGCGGGCGGCGTCGCATTGTCTTTACTCTGATAATAAAATTCTTACACCGGGCACCCTTCACTTCACCCTGAAATCAACTATGCTACCCGTGTACTCTGCCAACAGGGCTGCCCTATGACCACAAACATTGATTACGGAAATCTGATGAATAATGCCATGCGTGGCCTTATCCAGAACCTTCTGGAAGATATCGCTGCCAATGGCCTGCCCGGGGATCACCACTTTTTCATTACCTTTGACACCCAGCACGAAAAGGTCAACATCGCTGGCTGGCTGAAAGACCGCTACCCCGAAGAAATGACCATCGTTGTGCAAAACTGGTTCGAAGACCTAAAGGTTTCAGATGACGGGTTTTGGATCACTTTGAATTTCGGCGACAACCCCGAACCACTTTATGTGCCGTTTGACGCCCTTAAAACATTCGTTGATCCGTCCGTTGAATTTGGCCTGCGATTTGATTCCAAGGAAGAAATCCAAGACGAAACCGACGAAACCCCAACACTAAAAGAAGTCCTCCCCGACGCTGAAAAACCGCCAAAAGCCAAAGCGCCAAAAGACCCCAAGAAACAAAAGCCTACGAAACAGGATGCGGATGTCGTCAGCCTCGACAGCTTTCGCAAATAACCCCACCCTGTCCATCGGCACGTCAACAAAACAAACAGCCTGATAATTTTTACGGAGCCTGCACCCATGACCAAAACCCGCATCGAAACTGACAGCTTTGGCCCGTTGGATGTGCCCGCGGACAAATACTGGGGCGCACAAACCCAACGCTCGCTGATGAACTTTCCGATCGGCTGGGAAAAGCAGCCGGTGGCAATCGTGCGCGCCCTTGGGGTGGTCAAACAGGCCTGCGCCCAGGCAAACCGCGATGCAGGCGCGCTTGATCCCAGGTTGGCCGACGCCATCATCCAAGCCGCCTCCCAGGTGGTGGCAGGCAGCTTTGATGACAATTTCCCGCTGGTGGTCTGGCAAACCGGCTCTGGCACCCAGTCAAACATGAACGCCAACGAAGTCATCGCCAACCGCGCCATTGAAATTCTCGGCGGCACCATCGGCAGCAAAGACCCGGTGCACCCAAATGATCACTGCAATATGGGGCAATCGTCCAACGACACCTTCCCCACAGCCATGCATATCGCCACCGCCATGACGGCCCATAACGTGCTGTTGCCAGGGCTTGCAAAACTGCATTTCGCGCTTGTGGCCAAGGTCGCTGAATTTGACGGCATTATCAAAATTGGCCGTACCCACACCATGGATGCAACCCCGCTAACGCTGGCCCAGGAATTTTCCGGCTACGCGCATCAGGTGGCCATGGGCATCGCCCGCGTCAAAACCTCGCTGGCTGGCATCTATGAACTGGCCCAGGGCGGAACGGCCGTGGGCACCGGGCTAAATTCGCGAACGGGCTGGGGCCAAGCCGTGGCTGCCAATATGGCGCAGATCACCGGCCTGCCCTTTGTCACCGCCCCCAATAAATTTGAAGCCCTGGCCGCCCATGACGCCATGGTCGAACTGTCCGGTTCCTTAAAAACCGTGGCCGCTTCGCTGTTCAAAATCGCCAATGACATCCGCCTGCTTGGCTCGGGGCCGCGCTGCGGGCTGGGCGAACTTATGCTGCCCGAAAATGAACCCGGCAGCTCGATCATGCCCGGCAAAGTAAACCCCACCCAGGTAGAGGCCCTGACCCAGGTCTGCGCCCATGTCTTTGGCAATGACGCCGCCGTTGGTTTCGCCGGATCCCAAGGGCATTTCGAACTGAACGTCTATAAACCAATGATGGCCTATAACGTGCTGCAATCCATGCAGTTGCTGGGCGACGCGGCGGCAACATTCACCGACAATTGCGTCGTGGGCATTCAGGCTGATCGCGACAGAATTGAAAAATTGATGCGCGAAAGCCTGATGCTGGTCACCGCCCTGGCCCCAACCATCGGCTATGACAACGCCACCAAAGTCGCCAAAACCGCCCATAAAAACGGCACCACCCTGAAACAGGAAGCGGTGGCACTGGGCTTTGTTGATGAAGCCACCTTTGACAAAGTCGTGCGCCCCGAAAACATGATCGGCCCCAAGGGGTGAGCACACGACCCGTCAAAAGGTCACTCACCCTGCGCGGCCACCGCACCAGCGTATCGCTAGAGGACGAATTTTGGCAAGCATTCCGCGCCATCGCCACCGAAAAACAACTGCCAATCAACGAATTGACGGCACAAATTGATGCAGAACGCGGAACAGAAATAGGGCTGGCCTCAGCCATCCGGGTGTTTGTGCTAAAGCATTACCAAAACCGCGGCTGATCCTATTTCCGCTCGGAAATATTCAACCAAATACCACTGCGTGAGCGCACCGTCAGATGCGACACCGGTACCGGCACCCGGCCTTTAACCACCGTAAACTTATTGGCCCGTACCATCAGCGCCAGAAATATCGCCCCCTCCACCAGAGCGAAACCCACCCCCGGACAGACCCGCGCCCCACTGGAAAACGGCACAAACCCGTCACGCAAACTGGCCGCCGCCCCCTCAGCGCCATAGCGGTCCGGGTCAAACCCATCTGGGTTGTCCCAAATATCCGGGTTGCGCTGCAAATGCCACGGGCTGATCACCACCTGGGAACCCTTGGCAATATCGCGGCCCCGAAACCGCTCAGCCCGCGTGGTTTGGCGCACCATCATCGGCACCGGCGGGTACAGGCGCAATGCTTCGCGAAACACATCCCGTGTCAGCGTCAGCTTCATGATATCGGCCATATCCGGGCGCGCGGGCAGGCTTGCAACCTCGGCTGCAACACGGTCCTGAATGCCCGGATGGCTGGCCAAAAGATACAGCGCCCAACTTACCGCGGCAGCACTGGTTTCATGCCCCGCCAAAAAGAAAATCGCCACCTGATCGACCATTTCATCAACGTCAAATTTTTGGCCGGTCTCAGGGTCAGCCTGCGTCATGATCTTTGTCGCCAGATCATCGGGCGCAGTTCCGGCCTTAATCTGCGCCATCCTCGCGGATGTCATTTCAGCGATAAGCCCCCGTATCCGGCGCGCACTTTGGCGCGTGGCCTTACGGCGAAACCTGGGAAACCAGCGCGGCAGCGGCACAAATGCCGCCAGGTTCAGGATCGGCTGACTGCGTTGAAACCGGCGAAACTCGGCAAACACCTGTGCCGCCACCTGATCACTAATCGGCATCGAAAACAGCGTGCGGAAAATAACATCCGCCGCCCCGAAACTGATGACCTCTTCCATTTCAACCGGCCCGGTCTGTCTCTGCAAACGCTCAACAGTTGCATCCACTGCATCCCGCATCCCCCTATAGCTGTCGCGCAACCGCCCGCCTTCAAATGCCGGGTTTATGATCCGCCTTTGACGCTGCCACCGCGCCCCATTTGTCAGAAACACCGCGTTGCCCAACAGCGGGCGCAACCCGGCCCCAACCCTGTCAGATTTAGGGAAATCCATCGGTCGCTCATCTAAAACTTCCCGGATCAAATCCGGCTGGTTGATAAAATATGATCGGAAAAATGGCGTCCGGAACTCGGCCATTTTGGCCCGGTACAGCTTTTCCGGCTGCGCCGATAAAATGTCCTGACGAAACAGCCTGACATAGCGCCAAAGCGACACCTTATCCGCCCGCGATGCTGGCTTGGGCGGGTTCATGGGGCCAACGATGTGTAAGGCGACGCCGCAACATCGATGCGGCTTTTAGAGGCGGGGCGGTCCTTATAGCGCGCCGCCAGCGTCACAGGCCCGGCAGTGATCTGAAAATAATCATAGTCACGGGGCCGATCAAACGCGCACAGATATTGAAAATGCAGCCGAAAATACCGCCGCCGCAATCGGGCCCACAGCTCTGGGCTAAGCGACTTGCTAAAGGCTGCCGAAAACACCAGCGGCCAGCGTTTGTGCGGCTGGGCCACACCCGACACGGCAACCGGATCACATAGCGCAAAGCAACACCCATCACCTGGCGCACTCACATCTACCCAAGTCAGGACATCCGACAGCGACAGTGTCACCAGATCAGCCCGCAATTGCCCGGCAGCGGGCAGAAACGAAACCATCGGCACCACCTGGCCCAATGACAGCAGCGCCAGTTCCGGGCGCGCCTGCCCCGCCGGTTCGTTGCGCAATATTTGGGCAATAATATTAACCGCCAGATGAACACCCGATGAATGCCCAACCACCAGCACCTCGTCCACATCAGACGCCAATGCCAGCTCAATCTGGTGGCGAAACCGGTCCAGCCGCGCCTCCAATTCCGCGGGGTTTCTGCCCCGGTTTTTGGCGGTAAAAGCATAATCGCGCATCAGGTAATGGGCGTAAAATCGCCCGTCATTGTCCTTGAACCAGCGCAGCACCAGCACAAATACCGGCAAGCCAACAATCCACCCGGCCCCGGCAACGGTAAGCGACGACAATGCCCCGCCAATGATCAACCCTAGCCCAATTGCCACCATGGCCTGCGCCAACAACATTCCCACCGGGTAAAACGCCGCAAGCATCGGCCCCTTGCCCAGCCACATCAACCGACGCAACGCCCCGGTCGAAATATATATCCACGCCGTGCGAACCAGCTGCACATAGCTGGACGCTATTGAACCACCCATGGATTTTTGCACGAGATCAGACCAAACCAGCACGTCAATTTCACTGGCAACGCAATGGCCGTCAAAAACGCCCTGAACCTGCCAGCCATAACCGGGCGCATCAATGCGTTGTTCAACAGCAATCTGATAGCCGGAAATTCCCGCCTGCTTGGCACCTTGTTTGCGGTACAGCTCCCGGTACCGCCGGGGCGGATGCGGGTCATATCCGGGTATGTAAAACACCCGGCGCTTCTTAACTGTCTTAGGATCACATGTTTGCATCTACGCCCAACCTACAGGCCAATGCTTAGCCGAAACTTACCCCAAGCTTAAGCAGTTTCGTATCAGCGACTTTACCCCAGTATCGCCAATGCAGGAAATGTTTCCAGCAGCCAAAACGAAAAGGCACTAAACGCCCCGGTCAACAGCGCCAGTCCGACCAAAATAAGCAACACCCCCATGGCTTTTTCGATCTTGCCCATATGGGGCTTCAACCGGTTCATTAGCCCCATGGAGCGTTGGATAAACACCGCCGCCAGCAAGAAAGGTATGCCCAATCCGGCCGCATATACCGCCAACAGCGCCGTGCCACGGGCAACCGATGCCTCTGACGCCGCCAATGACAGTATCGCGCCCAATTGCGGGCCAATGCACGGCGTCCAGCCAAAGGCGAACGCCAGGCCAAGAATATAGGCCCCAAAGGCCGATCCGCCCTTGTCACCGGCATCAAGCCGCGCTTCCCGGTCCAGAAATTTGATCCTGTATATCCCCAGAAAATGCAGCCCGAACAGAATGACAACCAGGCCAGATACCTTTGAAAACAATTCTTGGTTCTGCAAAAAGAACGCCCCGAAAACCGACGCCGTGAACCCCAACAGCAAAAACACCGTCGACAATCCAAGCACGAAAAATACCGCCGGCAAAATTGTGCGCCTGCTTTGGCTGCCGTCAGCCGTCATTTCGGCCATGGATATCCCGCCCATATAGGCCAGATAGGGCGGCACAATCGGCAGCACACAGGGGCTAAGAAACGACAACAGCCCGGCAATCAGGGCAACTAACATCGCCGGCAACAGGCTGGCATCTATGATTTCAATTCCGAACATAGGTTTCACATAGCCCTGTTTCGCGGCCGCGTCACCCGCACGCAATGTCACAACTTGGTGGACAAGTTGAAACATTGTGCGATACGCCAGCGGCTATGGAATATGACCACGACCTTGATGCCATCGGGCTGCTCTGCCCGTTGCCGGTTCTAAAGGCGCGAAAGCGGCTGATGGGGCTGAAACCGGGCCAGGTATTAAGGGTGCAAACCAGCGACCCTGCGGCGGTGGTTGATGTGCCGCATTATTGTGCCGAAGCGGGCTATGAACTGCTGACGACCCAGGACACAGAAACCGGCAACCAGTTCTTCATCCGCAAAAAGTAACGCCGGGATCACCCCGGCGCTACATTCTGCAATTTATTTACCCAGTGACCACCAGCCGCGTTTCTTCGGCTTATCCGGTTCAGTGGTCGTGACCACAGGCTCTGGCGTTTCAACAGGCACAGCCTTAGCAACTTTTGCCTTAGCAGGCTTGGCCTTGGCCGCTGGTTTGGCGTCTTCTACCTTAGCCTTTGGCTTGGCCCTGCTACGGGCCGGTTTTTTGGCGGGCTTTGGACTGTCTTCCTTAGCCTCAACCTCTGGCGTATCAGCCACAGGTTCAGCCACGGCTTCTACCTTTTTCGCGCGTGACCGCCGCTTTGGCTTGGCCGGGGCTTCGCTTTCGGCGGGCGCGGGCGCTGGAACCGGGGTTGCCACTTGGGCTTCCACCGGGGTTTCAGTGCTCTCAACCACGACCGCAGCTTTAGGCTTACGACTGCGGCTGCGCGTTACCTTTTTGACGGGCTTTTCGGCTTCCGCAACGGCTTCAACCGTATCAGACGCGGCAGCCTGGGCAGGTTCCGCTTGCGCTGGCGCTGTGCTGTCCGCAGCCGCGTCAACCGGCGTATCTGCACCGTTCATCACAATTGCAGCGCCGTTTTCGCCCTGTGTCTGGTTGTCATCACCGCCCCGGCCCCGCCGACGACGCCGACGCCGACGCCGCTTTTTAGGTGCCTGGCCATCCTCGGTGTCCTGGGTGTTCTGGACATTCTGGGCATTTTCGTTTGCTTCGGCTTCAACCACCTCTGCATCCTCGACACCTTCAGCACCATCAATATCCGCCATCAATGACGCATCCACTGACACGACTGGTGTTGTCACCTCGGCCACAACCCGGGTCGCGGTCTTGAACTTTTCGATGGAAAAATCAGGCGAAATCAGGAACGGGTCTGCTTCCACCCGAACCGACATGCCGTAAACAGCTTCGATCCCGGCGATATGCTCGCGCTTTTGGTTGACCAGGTAATTGGCAATCGCCACCGGCGCTTTCACCAGAACCTCGCGGGAACGGCGGCGCACGCCTTCCTCTTCCAGCTGGCGCAAGATCGACAGCGACAGGTTGTCGTCCGACCGGATAAGACCCGTGCCATGGCAATGGGCGCAGGGCTGGGTCGTTGCTTCGATCATACCGGGGCGCAGACGCTGGCGCGACATTTCCAGCAGACCAAAACCAGATATCCGGCCCACCTGAATGCGGGCACGGTCCGATTTCAGCCGGTCTTTGAAACGTTTTTCAACAGCCGTGTTGTTGCGCCGCTCATCCATGTCGATGTAATCGATCACGATCAGACCGGCCAGATCGCGCAGGCGCAGCTGGCGCGCAACTTCGTCTGACGCTTCCAGATTGGTCTTAAGCGCGGTGTCCTCGATCGAATTTTCCTTGGTCGCGCGACCCGAATTGACGTCAATCGCCACCAGCGCCTCGGTCACCCCGATCACGATGTAACCGCCAGATTTCAGCTGAACCGTGGGGTTAAACATAGACCCCAGATAAGCTTCGACCTGATAGCGCGCGAACAACGGCAGCGGTTCTTTGTACAGCTTCACGTTTTTCGCATGCGACGGCATGATCATTTTCATGAATTCTTTGGCAACGGCATAACCAGCGTCACCTTCAACAAACACTTCGTCGATCTCTTTGTTATAAAGATCACGGATCGAGCGTTTGATCAGATTGCCTTCTTCATAGATCTTGGCAGGCGCCGTAGATTTCAGCGTCAGCTCGCGGATCTGTTCCCACATGCGTTGCAGGTATTCGTAATCGCGATTGATCTCGGTCTTGGTGCGTTGTGCACCCGCGGTGCGAATGATCAGACCAGCGCCTTCTGGCACCTCAATCTGATTGGCAATTTCTTTCAGCTTCTTACGGTCAGGTGCGTTGGTGATCTTGCGTGAAATTCCACCACCACGGGCGGTGTTGGGCATCAGCACACAATAGCGCCCCGCCAGCGACAGGTATGTCGTCAGCGCCGCGCCCTTGTTGCCGCGTTCTTCCTTAACAACCTGAACCAGCAGTATCTGGCGCACCTTGATCACTTCTTGGATCTTGTACTTCTTGGGGCGCTGCTTGCGCGGTGGCCGAATTTCTTCCGACACATCTTCGTCAGCAACGCTTTCAATGCTGTCGTCTTTTTCGGTCGCATCGGCTGCCTTTGGCGCATCTTCATCCGGCACTTCGTCAGTAAGCGCTTCTGTGGCGTCTGTGGCGTCTGGTGTTTCAACAGATGCTGGCGCGTCTTGCGGCGTGTCAGCCACAGCAACCGCAGGCACTGTGCCTTCTACGGTATCAACGCGTGCATCACCGTCCTCTGCCTCAGCCTGAAAATCAACGACATCCATTCCTGAAATGTCGCTTTCCTTGGTGACAACGGCGTCAGCTGTTTCTGTGCTTGCTGCTTTGGATCGCCCGCGACCACGGCCGCGCTTGGGCTTATCTGCCCGGTTGCGTTTTTCTTCCTCATCCTCAGCCTGTTGCTTGGCATAGGCACGTTCTTCGGCCATCAGGGCCTCACGGTCGGCCACAGGAATTTGGTAGTAATCCGGGTGAACCTCAGAGAACGCCAGAAAACCGTGGCGGTTTCCGCCATAGTCGATGAACGCCGCCTGCAGCGACGGTTCAACCCGTGTCACCTTTGCTAAATAGATATTGCCAGCTAGCTGGCGTTTGTTTTCCGATTCAAAGTCGAATTCCTCAACCTTGTTTCCGTCAACCACAACCACACGGGTCTCTTCCGCGTGGGTGGCGTCGATAAGCATTTTCTTTGCCATGTTATCTCTTTGTGCACCATGTCCAAAGGTGCCGCCCTTGCGGGCCGCAATCGTTGCAGATGGTGTCTTGTTAAAGCGATTGATGGCGTGCCGACAGGCATCAGGCTGACCAAACTGGCCCCTGGCTGAACTGTCATTGTAACTGCGCGCCTCATCGCGTTTTCTTTCCAGGGCAGTTATCCGCCCCAATTAATGGCCCGGCATCCTGTCAGGATGCGGACAAACTGTTGGCCATTCGGCCTTTTCTAACTGGTATCCCGGCATGCGCGGCCCTTTGCCTGCGCGGCCCAAAAATCAGCAAAAACTCGCACGGACCGGCGCAAAACAGCGCAGCCCGTGCTGCTAACATAAGGGAAACTACCCCTTCATTACAATGATAAATCCGCCCAAAATTCAATTCCGCGCCAATTACAGATAATCTGACCGGCTCAGACCGTATTTCGCCATCTTTTCATTCAGGGTCCGCCTTGGCAGCGACAATTCTTCCATCACCGCAACAATACTGCCCTTATGGCGGCGCATGGTGTTGTCGATCAGCATCCGCTCAAAGGCATCCACGTATTCCTTTAGCGGTTTGCCATCGGTGGTCACCGACACCTCGGCCACATCATCATCCGCCATCAACAGCGACGCGATAGACCCCGACCCCCGCCGTGCTTGCAACACCGCGCGTTCCGATATGTTGGACAATTGCCGAATGTTTCCCGGCCAGGGCGCCTGCAACAGCTGGGCGGCCTCCTGGGCTGAAAGCTCGGGCGCATCACAGCCGTATTCATCGGCAAACTGTTCGGTAAACCTGGTGAAGAGCGTCAAAATATCTTCGCCGCGATTGCGCAGTGGCGGCAGGGTAATTTTCATGGCTGCAAGCCGGTAAAACAGATCAGGGCGCAACATGTCTTCACAGGTTTTACCCTGTTCCTGCAGGTTTGATATCGCCACAATCCGGGTTTCCGCCGGGCTGCCCTGGTCGTTTATCCAGGTCAACAACCGTGCCTGCAAATGCTGTGACAGGGCTTCAATGTCTTCCAGCACAAGCGTACCACCGCGGGCCTCTTCTATCAGCGGTATCAGATCGCCCGCCTCGACAGGACCAAACAGCTTTTTGCCTAGCGTCACCTCATCATAGGCGGCGCAGGACACCAGCACGAATTTCTTGCCAGCCTTGGCACCCACCGCATGCAGGGCGTGGGCTACCACGGTTTTTCCGGTTCCGGTTTCGCCATCAATCAGCACATGGCCATCGGCCTGGCCCAGATCCAGAATGTCTTCGCGCAACCGCTCCATAACCGGCGAGGTTCCCACCAGCTTTTTCATGATCGTGGTGCCGTCGGCCAGTTCGCGGCGCAAGGCCCGGCTGTCCAGTGTCAAACGGCGCGCAGTGGTTGCCCGCTTTACCAGCTCGGTCATTTTATCCGGGTTGAACGGCTTTTCCAGAAAATCAAATGCCCCAAGGCGCATCGCTTCCACGGCCATAGGAACATCACCATGCCCGGTGATCATGATCACCGGCAGCGCAGAATCCAACCCCATCAGCTTTTGCAAAAACTGCATACCATCCATGCCGGGCATCTTGATATCGGACACAACCACGCCAGCATAGTCAGACCCAATTGTCTTTAGCGCCAACTCGGCCCCGTCAAAGGTTTCAGTTTCAAAACCTGACAATGACAGCCACTGGCTGATTGACTGGCGCATGTCATTTTCGTCATCAACAATTGCGATCTTCATTTTTATCCCTCGGGTCTTATTCTGCCGCTTCGGCCTGTTCTTTTAATATCGGAAGTTTCATTTCAAAAACCGCCCCACCAACAGCCGCATTGCGCGCCGTTAGCCTGCCACCAAAGTCGTTTACAATTCCGCTGGAAATGGCAAGTCCCAATCCAGTGCCATCACCGGGCGCCTTTGTTGTATAAAACGGTTCAAACAAACTGTCCAAATCTTCGATCCCAATACCATTGTCACGCACAGTCAATGTCGCCGTTTCACCCGCTGAAACTATGACATGTACCGACGGGTCTACCGCTGACTTAGTGGCGTCAATCGCGTTGCGCAGCAGGTTGATAATAACCTGCTCAAGACGTACCCGGTCCGCCTGCACCATGACCGGTTCACGGGGCATAGAATGGGAAATCTGAACTTCCCTGCCCTTCAGTTGAGGCTCCATCATGGACAATGCTGAAGAAAATGCATCCCTAACATCAATGGGTTCAAACGCATCTCCACCTTTGCGGGCATAGCTCTTTAATTGTTTGGTAATTGAGCCCATCCGCTCAATCAGATCATCCACCCGCTGAAACGACGACAGCGCCTCATCAGGGCGCTTGCGTTGCAACAACAGCCGCGCACCCGCCAGATAGGTTTTCATTGCTGCCAGTGGTTGGTTCAGCTCATGGCTGACAGCCGCCGACATTTCCCCCAATGCCGCCAATTTCGATGACTGGGCAATGGTTTGCTCGGCCATATTAAGGTGGTATTCCGCCTTTTCACGCTCAGCAATTTCCCGCTGGAGCGAGTCATTCAACTGGCGAAGTTCCGCTGACTCTTGCTGAAATTCCACGGATCGGGCCCGAGCCCGCAGGCTGGCAAAATAAAATGATACCGCCAGAAGAATGGCAAAGCCCATAATTTCCAAAGCCAGAACGCCGTTTACCCGCTCACGAACCGGCGAATATGGGGTAAAGGTAACCATATTCCAGCCTTGAAACGGCACGCGGTTTTCCAACCGCATCACCGCTTCCCCCAGCACAAATGCATCCACTTGAAACGCTGACCACCCCACCGCCTGCTTGACAGCCTCGGCTATTGCCGACGGCACAGACGTGACATTCAAGGCGTCTTCTTCCACCAACCCACGCCATTTGGTTTCGGTGGAAATGATGATCTGGCCCTGACTGTCGACAACCGATACCACCTCTGAAAAACCACCCCAAGACTGTTCAAATTTGCGCAAATTGGCCTCAACCACGATCACGCCTGCCAGCTTGCCATTGCTTTCAACCTTCCGGCTGTAGTTGAAAACAAAGGCCCCCTGGTCATTGCGAAAGGTTGTGAAAACCGTGTCGTTTGAACGGAGTGCTTCAATGAAATATGGGTCTGAACGGTGATTGGCCCCCATGGTATTGCGATCAGTTGCCGCAACCACCCGCCCGCCTTCATCCAACAGCATCAACGCCGCAGCCCCGATTTCCTCATGGTAAAAAATCAATGTTTGCGAAGATTTTGAAAAGTCAGAATTTTCCAGCGCCCGGATCAGGCTTGGCTCGCGCGCCAACAACAGCGGTACCACAGAATTTCGTTGCAGCTCGGAAATGATATTACCGGTATACAGCGCCTGGCGCACCGCAATTTGACTGCGTGTTATTTCTGTGAACCGTTCGGTCAGCCATTGGTTGGTGGCCAAAACCACAAGCACACCACATACCGTCACCAGCAATACGCCAATCCGGCCCCGCCAGGTCATCGCCGGGCGGGTTCTGTTAAAGCTTTTTCCTATTAACCGGGTCATGGGCCCAGACTACGCGGCTAAAACCGTGGGCTCAAGCCAAGCTTCAGGCATTTTCCATGACCGCGCATAGGGACGTGAACAGCCCAGCACCATCGTCGCCGCCATGTTGCGTATCAATGGCCCTTTCAGGATGCGGCATCAGCCCCAGAACCCGGCGGTTCTCACTCAGAACCCCGGCGACATCGCCGCAGGAACCATTGGGGTTATCCAAATATCGGAACGCCACCCGGTCAGCATCATCCAGCTCTTGCAACAGATCTGCACTTACAATGTAATTTCCGTCGTGATGCGCCACCGGCAATGTCAGTTCTTGGTCCTTGCTATAACCAGACGTAAACGCGCTGTCACTGGTGCCAACTCGCAGGCCAACGTCACGACAGACAAATTTCAAACCGGCATTGCGCATCAACGCCCCTGGCAGCAGCCCGGTTTCCGTCAAAACCTGAAACCCGTTACAAATGCCAATAACATAACCACCGGCATTGGCGTGTTTCACAATCGCCTGTGACACCGGCGACTGCGCCGCAATCGCCCCACAGCGCAGATAATCGCCAAACGAAAATCCGCCCGGAATGCCGATCACATCCAGCCCGTCGGGCAGGCTGGTTTCCTTGTGCCAGATCATGGTGACATCAGCACCCGCCTGGGCAAATCCCTTGGCCAAGTCACGGTCACAGTTTGACCCGGGAAAAACGATCACACCGGCGCGCATCAGCTGATTTCCACGGTGTAGCTTTCGATCACCGTATTGGCCAAAAGCTTTTCGCACATCTTGGTCACAGTCGCGCGGGCCGCATCAGCGTCGATCTCGGCCAGTTCCAACTCAATCACCTTGCCCTGGCGCACCCCAGTGACACCCTCAAACCCCAATGCCCCCAGCGCGTGGCGCACAGCTTCCCCCTGCGGGTCAAGAACCCCGGCCTTTAACATTACGTGTACACGTGCCTTCATCTGCAATTTTCCCCGAAAGTGTTATTAGTTGATCAGCGTTGGCTTGACCGAATGGGTGGCATTGGTTGGCAATACCCCCAACCGGCGCGCAACTTCTGCATAGGCGGCGGTCAGATCACCCAGATCGCGGCGGAACACGTCTTTATCCAGCTTTTCACCGGTCTTTTTGTCCCACAAACGGCAACTGTCCGGGCTGATTTCATCGGCCACGATCAGACGCATAAAGTCGCCCTCCCAGACCCGGCCAATTTCAATTTTGAAATCAACCAGCTGAATATCGACGCCATATAAAACACCCGACAGAAAATCATTAACCCGTAGCGCCAGCGCCACGATATCATCCAGATCCTGCTGCGACGCCCAGCCAAAGGCAATAATGTATTCCTCAGGCACCAGCGGGTCGCCCAGCTTGTCGTCCTTATAGGAAAACTCAATGATCGGCCGGGGCAATTGCGTGCCCTCATCCATACCCAACCGCTTAGACATCGACCCTGCAGCATAGTTGCGCACGATGACCTCAAGCGGAATAATTTCAGCAGACCGGATCAACTGCTCGCGCATATTCAAGCGTTTGATGAAATGAGTCGGCACCCCAATGCCCGCCAAACCGGTCATGAAAAATTCACTTAACCGGTTGTTCAAAACACCCTTACCATCAATCACAGCCTTTTTTTCGGCATTGAAAGCGGTGGCATCATCCTTGAAATACTGAACAAAAGTCCCCGGTTCCGGGCCTTCATACAAAATTTTTGCCTTGCCTTCGTAGATCTTTTTGCGACGTGCCATCTGGCCTCCGGTTTTACAGACGCCCAAGTTAAGCCCACGCCCGTTTGGCGACCGTATAGGTCAAGCCCCGTACCGCTGCAAGAACTGCTCTTGCCCTTGCGGCCACGTTCCACACAGGCCATATCTACCGCAACAGCACCGCAAAAAATGAGGACCGACATGAACAGCTTTAAAGACCGTGAAAACGCCTTTGAAAATAAATTCGCCCATGACGCAGAAATGCAGTTCAAAGCGGATGCGCGGCGCAACAAATTGCTTGGCCAGTGGGCGGCAGGTCTTATGGGCCTGTCAGGCGACGCCGTGGCCGAATATGCCACCGCCGTTATTAAGTCTGACTTTGAAGAAGCCGGTGACGAAGACGTTTACCGCAAAGTCGCCACTGATCTGGGCGACAAAGCCGATGAAACAACACTGCGCGCCAAAATGGCCGAACTGATGGCCGAGGCCAAATCCCAACTGATGGACGAAGCCTAAGCTGAAGCCTAAGCTGAAGCCTAAGCTCTGGCCAAACCCCAAGTCTCATAATTGTTATGACAATTTTGAATTTGCCGTTGCCCCCGTTCCGTGGCATTTGCTGCACGCAACGGGCCAGCGGCCGACGCTGACCTGCTTTTTCTAGTGAAAGAACCCCATGACCGACGCGCTCACCAACCTGCTGAAAACCAATGACTGGCTGCTGGCAGACGGTGCCACCGGCACGACCCTGTTCAACATGGGCCTGCAATCGGGTGATTCCCCGGAACTGTGGAATGATCAGCACCCAGACCGGATCGCCGCGCTATATCAGGGCGCGGTTGACGCGGGCAGCGACATCTTTCTAACCAACAGCTTTGGCGGCACCGCGGCGCGCCTTAAACTGCACGACGCGCAAAGCCGGGTCGGCGAACTTAACCGCATCGCCGCCGAAATTGGCCGTGACGTGGCCGATAAAAAAGATCGCACCATTGTTGTGGCCGGATCCGTCGGCCCCACCGGCGAAATCATGGAACCCATGGGCAACCTGACCTACAGCAACGCGGTTGAAATGTTCCACGAACAGGCCGAAGGGCTAAAAGCCGGCGGTGCCGATGTGCTTTGGGTTGAAACCATATCTGACCGCGACGAATACCGCGCCGCCGCAGAGGCCGCGCTTTTGGCCAACATGCCCTGGTGCGGCACCATGAGCTTTGACACATCCGGGCGCACCATGATGGGCGTCACCTCGGCTGATATGGTGAAAATGGTTGATAAACTTGACCATAAACCAATCGGCTTTGGCGCCAATTGCGGCGTCGGCGCGGCTGATCTTTTGCGCACCGTTCTGGGTTTTGCCGCCCAGGGCATTGAGCGCCCGATCATTGCCAAGGGCAATGCCGGCATCCCAAAATATGTCGATGGCCATATCCATTATGACGGCACCCCCGAACTGATGGCGAATTACGCCGTGCTGGCCCGCGACAGCGGCGCCCGCATCATTGGCGGCTGTTGCGGCACCACACCTGAACACCTGTCAGCAATGCGCCACGCCCTTGAAACCCGCCCCAAAGGCGAGCGCCCGACATTGGATCAGATCAGCCAGGCCCTGGGTGGGTTTTCATCCGATTCCGATGGCACCGATGGCAAAGGCCCCAAGAAACGCGAACGCTTGGGTCGGCGTCGCCAATCCTAGGGCACCGGCCCAAAACACATAATTGCCCGCCCAATATCTTCTTTTTATAAATATCCCCGCCGGAGGCATCCGATTTTTCGCAGAAAAATCGCCCCGCGACGCGGCGCAGCCGCGGCGCAATCCACTGGGTAAACGCTCCCGTGCCTAAAACAGCGGCAATTGTTGCGCCCGCCCCGGCACCTGAAATAAATCACAGCGCAGCTTTGGCACGGGGCGCGCCAGCCCCAGACGCTGCACCGCCACCTCAAAACGCCGCGCAATCAATGCCGCATAGGGGCCACTGCCCCGCATTCGCCGCCCCCACTGGGCGTCATAGTCCTGCCCGCCATGCATTTCACGCACCCGGGCCATAATTTTCCCCATCCGGTCCGGATAATGCCGGGCCAGCCATTCCTTGAACAGCGGGCTGACTTCGCGTGGCAGTCGCAACATGGTCCAGCTCGCGCCACGTGCCCCAGCATCCGCCGCCGCGCTCAATATTGCCTCCACCTCATGATCCGTCAGCCCCGGCACCACCGGGGCCAGCATCACCCGCACCGGACACCCGGCGCGCGCCAGCTTTTCAATAATCGCCAACCGGCGCGCCGGTGCCGGCACCCGCGGCTCCATAATACGCGCGGTTTTCACATCAAGCGTGGTCACAGAAACAGCAACCTGCGCCAGCCCCGCCTGCCCCATTTCCCCCAAAATATCCAGATCCCGCTCAACCAGCGTCCCCTTGGTCACAATGCTGACCGGATGCTGAAAGTCACGCAGCACTTCCAGTACCTGGCGCATAATCCCATAGCGCAGCTCAATGGGCTGATAGGGGTCGGTATTCGTGCCAATGGCAATCATTTTCGGCTGATATCCAGACGCTGACAACTCCCGACGCAACGCCTGCGCCGCCCCCGGACGGGCAACCAGTTTGGTTTCAAAATCCAACCCCGGTGACAGGCCAAGATAGGCATGGCTCGGGCGGGCAAAGCAATAGATGCAGCCATGCTCACAGCCCCGATACGGGTTGATCGACCGATCAAACGGTACATCAGGTGACGCATTGGCGCTGATCACCTTGGTAATGGCTTCCTCGCTTACTTCAGTCCGCGCCACCGTGGGGTCTTCGGGAATGTCCCAGCCATCATGCACCACTTCGCGGCCATAGGGCTCAAACCGCCCGGCGTGGTTCGACCCCGCGGCCCGCCCCGGTGTCGCCAGATTTGGTAAAATTGTGCCGCCCAGTTTGGTCATGACACCCAAATAGAACATAACGTGAACAAATACCAGCCAACTGTTGCGCAAAAGTCGGTAGCAGAACTGTCAATGTCGCAAATTGCCAAGTCCCCATCGCCCATTGATCGCATGTAGGATAGTAGACGCTGCATCCACGCAGACCGGAGACTCGCAATGGCCGACGAACAAGACATCATCCTCAAAGATCTCAGTGACGACGAACTGGTCCTGCAAATGCATGACGACCTGTATGACGGCATGAAAGAAGAGATCGAAGAAGGCGTCAACATCCTGCTGGAACGCAAATGGATGCCCTACGATGTGCTGACCAAAGCGCTGGTGGCCGGTATGACCATTGTTGGCATCGACTTTCGCGACGGCATCCTGTTCGTACCAGAAGTTTTGTTGGCCGCCGGTGCCATGAAGGGCGGCATGGCCATCTTAAAACCACTGCTTGCTGAAACCGGGGCCCCTGCCGTGGGCAAAATGGTTGTTGGCACCGTTAAGGGCGACATCCACGACATCGGTAAAAACCTGGTCTCCATGATGATGGAAGGTGCCGGCTTTGACGTGATCGACCTGGGCATCAACAATTCCGTAGAAAAATACCTGGGCGCAATGGAAACCGAAAAGCCCGACATTCTGGGCATGTCCGCCCTGCTGACCACCACCATGCCCTATATGAAAGTCGTCATTGATACGATGATCGAGCAGGGCATCCGCGACGACTATATCGTGCTGGTCGGTGGCGCCCCCCTGAACGAAGAATTTGGCAAAGCCATTGGCGCTGATGCCTATTGCCGCGACGCGGCCGTGGCTGTTGAAACCGCCAAGGAATATATGGCGCGCAAGCACAATCAAATGGCCGCTGGCTAAACCCCGCCTTTCATTCCGGCACATCTGCCCCCACATTAACCGGGCCCCACATGAACCGGGAAGGGAGATTTCAATGCCTTTGAACCGACTTGTTCTCATTTTGACCAGCGTCATTGCAGCCGCCGGTATCACCGTCTGGGTTGCCACAACCTTTGCCGGATCGCCGCAAACCGGGGGCATCTGGGCGCTGGCCCCTGTGGTCACACTGGGCTGTTTTCTGGCCTGGCGCTATATTGTGAGCCGCCAGAAATGAGCCAGCTTAACGACACAGACCTCACCAGTATCGGCCTATCAGCAACCGGCAGTTCCGGCCAAATACTGGTGATCGCCTGCGGCGCGCTGGCCCGTGAAATTCTGGCCGTGACCAAACAGAACAACTGGTCCCATGTGGACCTAACATGCCTGCCCGCAATCCTGCACAATCACCCCGATAAAATCTGCGGCGCGGTGGCCCAGGCCGTTGCCAAACATCAGGCTGACTACCAAAAATTATATGTCGCCTACGCCGATTGCGGCACCGGCGGCCAATTGTTCGATTTGTGCAATAAACTAGGGGTGGAAATGGTCCAAGGCCCCCATTGCTATTCGTTTTTTGAAGGAAACGACGCCTTCACCACCCGCACCGAAGACGAATTTGACGCCTTTTTCCTAACCGATTTTCTGGTCCGTCAGTTTGATGCCTTCGTCTGGAAACCCCTGGGGCTAGACCGCCACCCGCACTTGCGCGACAGCTACTTTGGCAACTACAAAAAACTGATCTATCAGGCCCAAACCGACGACCCCGACCTAAGCGAAAAAGCCCAACTATGTGCCCGCAAACTGGGCCTTGAATATGAGCGCAAATTCACCGGCTACGGCGACCTGGAAACCACCCTTAAGGTTTGGTCAACGCCCTAACCGTGGGTCTGTGTCGCCAATAGGCGCACCCGCTCAACCATGGCCCGCAACCCGTTTGAGCGTTGCGCTGACAAATGATCGTTCAATCCCAACCGCGCCAGTTCCTGCGCCGCGTCAACCTTCAACACCTCGGCCACCGTCAACTCCGCATACAGAGCATGCAAAACCGCGATTAACCCGCGCACGATCATCGCGTCACTTTCACCTCGAAACGAAAACACCGCGTCCGGCCCCTGCCCGCTGATATCCGGCAAAATCCAAACCTGGCTGGCGCAGCCATCAACCTTGGTGGCCGGAACGCGAAACGCCTCTTCCAGCGCCGGCATGGCTTTGCCCAGCTCGATCACATGGCGATACCGGTCTTCCCAGTCATCAAAAAACTCAAACGTCTCTGCAATCTCTTCAAAGGCAACACTGGCCATCACACCCTCCGATTTTGCCCTCACCTAAGGCCCGCTTTGCCAAAGGTCCAGTGCAGCTATGGCTTTTCAAGCCGCACATCTTTCGCTAACCTTATGAATTACGGGGTAAATGGGGGCGCGCGTGCGACATATATTAGCCATTGGATTGGCCTTAACAACGTCGGCCTGTTCGGGCGGCGGCTCTGCTGGATCAGCAAGCAGCCTGAACCCATTCAACTGGTTTAACGGCGCGGCCCAACAGGGCCAGTCCACAGCCCGAACACTTGCCCCAAGCCGCGGCTATGGCATCGCGGTTGACACACGGCCGCTACTGGATCAGATCACATCGCTGAAAATTGAAAAAACTGCCACCGGCGCCATTGTCCGCGCCACCGGACTGGCCCCTGCCCAGGGCTATCACAGCGCCGATCTGGTGCTAAGCGGACCCACCCAATCTGGCCAGGTAACATTTCAGTTTCGCGCCCGACCGCCCAGCCAGCAAACCGCCGTCGGCCCCGCCCATCTTCGCGAAATTGTTGCGGCGTATTTCCTAAGCCACGCCCAGCTTGCCGGTATCAGGCGCATCAACGTGGCTGCCCAACGCAACAGTGTCACAGCGCGTAATTAGGCTAAATCCACCGCATCCACGGTTCCACCCTTAACGGCCAGCGCAATTTTGCCTTCGCACAGCCGGATGGCGTCGTTGCCAAACACCTTAGCGCGCCAGCCTGACAGCGACCGTATATCGCGCTCACCACCAGCAATCAGATCCAGCTCTGCGGTTGTCGATATCAGCTTTTGCGCCACACCGGCATTTTCCGACTTTGCTTTCAGCAAAACCCGCAGCAAATCAGCCAGCGCAGGGTTGATCTGCAGGGCTTCTTTGCGCCCCTTTGCCTTTGGGTAATTCTCAGGCTGACAGGCCAAACCAGCCGCCACAGCCGCCAATATACCCTCAGAAATATCACCCCGCCGGGCTTCGCGTTGCAACAGTCGCGACCGGCCCAAATCTTTCATGTCCTTGGGCTTGGTTGACGCAAGCTCTAATATCGCCTCATCCTTATAAACCCGGTTTCTGGGCACATTGTTTGACTGTGCGTAAGTTTCCCGAAACTTTGCCAGCTCCTGCACTGTTGCCAGAAACTTGCCCGAATTGGTCCGGGTCTTGACCCGCTTCCAGGCGTCATCAGGGTGGGTCACATAGGTGCCGGGGGTGGTCAGAATTTTCATTTCCTCCTCAACCCAGGCGTGACGCTTAGACTGCGCCAATTGCGCGGCCAGAAACTCATATATATCACGTAAATGGGTGACATCGCCCAGCGCATAGGTTTGCTGGGCATCGGTCAGGGGCCTGCGCGACCAGTCGGTAAACCGCGACGACTTATCAAGCGGCAGCTTAACAATTTTACGCACCAGGGTTTCATAGCCAACCTGCTCGCCAAACCCACAGACCATGGCCGCAACCTGGGTGTCAAATAATGGCGCCGGGATCACCCCGCCCTCAATATAAAATATTTCCAGATCTTGGCGTGCCGCATGGAAAACTTTGACAATGCTGGTATCGCGAAACAGCTCATACAGCGGTTCTAACGATAGCCCCTCAACCAACGGATCCAGCAATACCGCGTCTTCCTCGGTATCACCGGGCACCGCCAATTGCACCAGACACAGCTTTGAATAATACGTGCGCTCGCGTAAAAATTCAGTGTCGATAGTAACGTAAGGGTGGGCGCGGGCGCGTGTGCAAAAATCTGCCAGTGCCTGGGTGGTTGTCAGTGTTATCATAGGGCCATTTCATATTCGTTCAGGGGCATAAAACCTAATAGAGCCCGCCATCCACAATGGAAAGCGCAACAATCATTCATCAGCAGTGCGATTTTGCAGGAATTGCAACAATACCTGCGGGTAAAGCTGGTGTTCAGCAACCAAAACCCGTGCCGCCAGATCATCCGGGGTATCGCCCACATTCACCGGAACCCGACTTTGCCCCAACACCGGGCCCCCATCCATTTCCGCCGTCATCAGATGCACCGAGCACCCCGCCTCACTGTCCCCTGCCTCAAGCGCACGGGCATGGGGGTGCAGGCCTTTATATTTTGGCAACAGCGACGGGTGGATGTTCAATATTTTTCCGGCCCATTTTTCAATGAACGCCGGTGTCAGTATGCGCATGAAACCAGCGGTGCAAATAACGTCAACCTTGGCCTGTATCAGATGATCATGCAGCACTGCCTCAAACCCGGCGCGATCTTTGCCAAAGGGTCGGTGATCCACCGCCGCTGTGGCAATGCCATAGCCCTGCGCCTTGGCCAGCCCTGCCGCATCCGTAACATTAGACATCACCAAAACCGGTGTGCCGGGGTGATCCGCACCCATGCTTTGCACCAGCGAAACCATATTGGATCCACCGCCAGATATCAGGATCGCAACCCGTGCCTTCAAAGAAGCGCCCCCGCATAGCGCACGCCGTCACCCTTTGTGACATGGCCCAGCGCATGAACCTGCTCGCCTAGATCAGTCAATATCGCCGTCAAAGCACCTGCCCGATCAGCGGCTACAACCAACACCATACCAATGCCGGAATTAAAGGTTTTCAACAGCTCAGCCTCAGCCATGCCAGATGTTTTCGCAATCCAGGCGAACACGCCCGGCAGCTCCCAGGCGTTCAGGTCCACGTCACACCCCAACCCATCGGGCAAAACCCGGGGCAGGTTTTCGCTCAATCCACCGCCAGTGATATGGGCCAGCCCATGCACACCGCCCGCACCAATTGCCGCCAAAGCCTGCGTTACATACAGCCGAGTCGGCCTTAGCAATGCTTCGCCCAATGTGCCCTCGGCAAATGGACAGGCCGCATCCCAGCCCAGCCCAGACATTTCAACCACCTTGCGCACCAATGAATAGCCGTTGGAATGCACGCCATCACTGGCCAACCCCAACAAAACATCGCCCTCGGCGACACCCGCAGGCAATGTCATGCCGCGTTCCATTGCGCCCACAGAAAAACCAGCCAGGTCAAAATCTCCGGCGTCATACATCCCCGGCATTTCCGCCGTTTCGCCGCCAATCAGGGCACAACCTGACAGTTTGCAGCCCTTGGCAATACCTTCAATAATCCGCGTCGCCACATCCACATCCAGTTTGCCGGTAGCGAAATAATCCAGAAAAAACAACGGCTCAGCGCCCTGGCACACCAGATCATTGACGCACATCGCCACCAGATCAATGCCAATGGTGTCCACATTGCCAGTATCAATGGCGATCCGCAGCTTAGTGCCGACACCATCGGTGGCCGCCACCAGAACCGGGTCATCATACCCGGCTGCCTTCAGATCAAACAGCGCCCCAAACCCGCCAAGCCCGGCCATAACCCCGGCCCGGTTGGTGGCTTTTGCCGCCGGTTTTATCCGCTCAACCAGGCTGTTGCCCGCGTCAATATCAACCCCGGCCTCAGCGTATGTCAGCCCGTTCTTTTCCATGGTCATTTTCGTCCCCAGATTGCCTTGGCGCAGCGTTAAACCAGCGCGCCATCAGAGTCCACGACCCATCGCCTTGACCCCCGCCACGGGGCTGATTAAAGAAGCATCAGGCGGGCCTGTAGCTCAGTTGGTTAGAGCAGAGCGCTCATAACGCTTTTGTCGCAGGTTCGAATCCTGCCGGGCCTACCAAATTCACCGCCCTGCCGCCGCTATTGATCCCAATAGCCCTAGCGCGGCAACACAATATCCACCTGCAATCCGCCCAGCGCCTTGCTTTGGCCCAGCCGCATTGCCCCGCCATGGCGCCGGGCAATGTCGTTTGATATCGACAACCCCAAGCCAACACCGCTGCCCTTATCCTGATTGCGCGCCACATCCAGCCGGGCAAAGGGCTTTAGCGCCTCTTCGCGCAAATCATCGGCAATGCCGGGGCCATCATCTTGAACCGAAATTTTGACAGTTTTCTCGGTGATCACAACGCTCACCTCTACAACTTCACCATACCGCAGACCATTACCGATCAGGTTTTCAACGGCCCGTTCAATGGCCGTGGGCTGCAAAACACAGCGCCCCTTGCCGACAGGCTCAACAAACCGAACCGCACTGGGGGCCCCGACCGATTTGTCTACAATAGCGCGCACCAACGCCACCGGATCAACTTCCTTTGGCTCATCCAGTGTATCATCACGGGCAAATGCTAGAAACTCATCCAACAACCGCTCCATATCCAAAATATCGCGCTTAAGATCGGCGGTATCGACATCCTCATCCATCATGGACAACCCCAGCTTGAACCGCGTCAGCGGCGTGCGCAGATCATGGCTGACCCCGGACAACATCAGGGTGCGCTGCTCAATATGGCGCTCAATACGGGCCCGCATGTCCAAAAACGCATTGCCCGCCGAGCGCACCTCAAGCGCGCCAGTTGGCCGATAGTCAACATGGCGCCCGCGCCCAAACGCCTCAGCTGCCCGGGCCAACCGCTTGATCGGGCGCAGCTGATTGCGCAGGAAAACAAACGCCACCAGCGTCATCAACGCACCGACAAACACCATCAGCACCAAAAACTGATGCGGATTAGACGCCGACACCTGCGACCGTGATAGCCAAATTTTGGCGGTGCCAAATTTGGTATCCATCCACAAAATCACCTGGTGCCGATCAGACAACAGATCAACCGCCACAACAGACCCCAGTTCAGCGCGCAGTGTTTCATCCACCACACGACCAGACAGATCAAAAAACCGCCGCCGGTCAACCGCCTCTGCGGTGTTTGCCGGTATCTGAATGTTCAATTGCAGCGCCGTAGACAACACACCGATCCGCTGCAACGCTTGCTGTAAATTTTCAGCCGAATTAACATCACCCTCAAGCAACTTCAAATCCAACGTCAGGTTCTGCGTCATCTGCAAGGTGACCCCTTCAAAATGGCGCTGTATGAACACCACCGACACCACAACCTGCAATGTGATTACCGGCAATAATAAGATCATCGCGGCCCGGCCATACAGACCGCGCGGAACATATCGTTTGAGCCAGTTAAATGTCATAGGCTATTGCTAACGCCCCTCGCCCCGGATGAGAATGAAATAATGCACACGACCCGCCCCAACACGCACGAAACCCTGCAACCCGGCCTGCGCCGGGTGCTGGCAGACAACCCATCCCCCATGACATACTGGGGCACCAACACCTATATAGTGGGCACCGGCAACGTGGCCGTCATTGACCCCGGCCCCGACAGCCCGGCGCATCTGCGCGCAATTCTTTCAGCACTGGAACCCGGTGAAACCATCAGCCATATCTTTGTGACCCACAGCCATGTTGACCATTCCCCCCTGGCCCCAACCCTGTCCGCGCAAACCGGCGCGCCGATCCTTGCCTATGGCGATGCCACCGCCGGGCGCAGCGCCGTCATGTGCACCCTGGCAAATCAGGGCATGACCGATGGTGGCGAAGGCATAGATGCGGCTTTCACGCCAGACCAGACACTTAAGGATGGCCAGACCATAACGGCCGACAACTGGCGCATTCAGGCCCTGTGGACACCGGGCCACCTGGGCAATCATATGTGTTTCATTTGGGGTGATGTCATCTTTACCGGTGACCACATCATGGCATGGGCCTCATCACTGGTGTCACCCCCCGATGGCGACCTGAGCGATTTCATGGCCTCCACCGAAAAACTTTCCCAACACCCTGCCCGCATTTTTTACCCCGGTCACGGCCCTGCGGTTACCGACCCCGCCGCCCGGATCAGCTGGCTGCTTAAACACCGCCAAAGCCGACAAACGGCGATTCTATCCGCCCTATCCCATGGCCCCGCCACCACACAGACGCTGACCCAAACGATCTATACTGATATCCAGCCGCATCTGCTGCCCGCCGCCCAGCGCAACGTTTTCGCCCATCTTATTGACCTGGTGCAATCAGCTCAGGCCCAAACCAATGGCCTGCTGACATTTGATGCCGAATTCGCACTGAATGGGCCACTCACTTAGCCACTGAAAAAACACCCCATTCCGTCACAAATTACACTGGACGCGCCCCAATACCCTTGCTATATGCGCCACTGGTATTCCGGCGTAGCTCAGCGGTAGAGCAGTTGACTGTTAATCAATTTGTCGTAGGTTCGATCCCTACCGCCGGAGCCAAAATTCCCCTCCCAACATCTCCCATACGCCCGACCTGAATGCAGACCATTGCACAGCTGCGTTTCAACCCGGCTTGGTGACAGCTTTTCGACTTGCGCGCAGGCCTTACCCACTTCAAAACCTCCCCATGAGCAACCCATGCCTGACCATCAATCTGGACGCCGTCATAGGCAACTGGCGCGCACTTGATGCGCGCTCTGCCCAAAATGTCACCACCGGGGCCGTGGTTAAGGCCAACGCCTATGGCTTGGGCCTGGATAAAATCGCGCGCGCGCTGATGGCGGCCAATGTCAGCACATATTTTGTGGCCACCGCTGCCGAAGGTGCCCAATTGCGCGCCCTCACCGGCCCGGACCCGGTGATATTCGTGTTTTGCGGCCATATGTCGGGGGACGCATCACGTATTGACGCCAACACACTGACACCGCTGCTAAATTCACCGGAACAATTCGCACGTCACATGGCTGAACTGCCAGCTCACAGCTTTGGTGTGCAGCTTGACACCGGCATGTCACGCCTTGGCTTTCAACCCGCCGACTGGGCCGCTCAGCGCGCCAAGATTTGCGCCGCCAAGCCAACCTTGCTAATGTCACACCTGGCCTGCGCTGACGAACCTGACAACCCGATGAACCCCCGCCAACTGGCTGCATTTCACGCCATGACCGACGGGGTTGACCTGCCCCGCTCATTGGCGGCAACCGGTGGCATATTGCTGGGCCCTGACTACCATTTTGACATCACCCGCCCCGGCATTGGCCTCTACGGTGGCAAACCGTTTGCCGATGCCGCCCCCACAGTCACCCTGTCCATCCCAGTCATCCAAACCCGAACCGTCCCCCCCGGTGGCACCGTCGGCTATGGCAATACCTGGACAGCGCAGGTCCCCACCCGTGTCGCCACCATCGCCGCTGGCTACGCCGATGGATTGCCCCGCGCCCTGTCAGGCAAGGCGCAGCTTTTTCACAAAAACCAGCCCTGCCCAGCCATCGGCCGTGTCTCAATGGATATGATGGCGGTTGATATCAGCCAGCTGGCTGAAACACCCGACAGGCTTGATATCATCTGCCAACACCAAAGCATTGACGATCTGGCAACAGCTGCCGGCACCATTGGCTATGAAATCCTGACATCCCTTGGCCCGCGCCACAAACGCCTCTACAAGGGGCAGCAATGATACTGTTTTCCCCCCTTGCGGCCCTTGGTCGAACTGTCCTTTCAGTGCTTGGCGCTATTGGGCGCATCACCATATTTGCGCTGCAAACAATACTGCATATTTTCCGCCCACCTTTCTACCTTAAAGAATTCCTGCACTCCCTTGTTACCATAGGATATTTCAGCCTTCCAGTTGTCGGCCTGACCGCCCTGTTCACTGGCGGCGCACTGGCCCTGCAAATCTATGCTGGCGGCTCTCGTTTTTCAGCCGAAGCAGTGGTGCCGCAAATCGTCGCCATCGGCATTGTGCGCGAACTGGGCCCGGTTCTGGTCGGGCTGATGATCGCGGCGCGGGTCACCTCATCCATTGCTGCCGAAATCGCCACCATGCGCGTCACCGAACAGATCGATGCGCTGGTCACCCTGTCCACCAACCCGGCGAAATACCTGACCGTGCCACGGGTGCTGGCAGCCACGCTGATTGTGCCGCTTCTGGTGGGCATCGGCGACATCATCGGCATCGCTGGCGGCTTTCTGGTGGGCACTGAACAGCTGGGCTTTAACAAGTCCAGTTACCTTAAGAACACCGTGGACTTCCTTGAATTTGCAGACATTTCCTCTAGCCTCATCAAGGGCGCAGTGTTTGGCTTTATCGCCGCCCTTATGGGCTGTTATTACGGTATGAACTCGGGGCGTGGTGCCCAGGGCGTTGGCCGCGCCACCAAATCATCGGTGGAAACCGCCGCCATACTGATCCTAGCCGCCAACTTCCTGCTCACCTCATTGTTTTTCAGCTCATGATAGATATTCAGAACCTGCATAAATCCTTTGGCACCAAAAATGTTTTGGCAGGTGTCAACCTGACTATCGCCAAGGGCGAAAGCATGGTCATCATTGGTGGCTCTGGCACTGGAAAATCAGTTCTTATCAAAAGCATATTGGGCCTTATTAAACCAACATCCGGCACCATTTTACTGCAAGGCCAAGACATTGCGCGCACCGAACGTGACGCGTTCCTGGCGCGCTTTGGCATGCTGTTTCAGGGTGCAGCCCTGTTTGACAGCCTGACCGTTTGGCAAAACGTGTCGTTTCGCCTGCTTCGCGGTGCCCTGAAACGCCCCAAGGCCGAGGCCCGCGAACTGGCCATCGAAAAACTGCGCCGGGTCGGGCTGAAACCCGATGTCGCTGACCTGTTCCCCGGCGAACTATCAGGTGGCATGCAAAAGCGCGTCGGCCTGGCCCGCGCCATTGCGGCAGAGCCCGAGATCATCTTTTTTGACGAACCCACCACCGGGCTTGATCCCATAATGGCCGGCGTCATAAATGAGCTGATCCGCGAAATCGTCACCGAAATGGGTGCCACCGCCATGACCATCACCCATGATATGTCATCGGTGCGCGCCATCGCCGACCACGTCGCCATGCTGCATGACGGCGTCATCCAATGGACGGGGGCGGTCGGCGACATGGACACCAGCGGCGACGCTTACGTTGATCAGTTCATCCACGGTCGCGCCGACGGGCCGATCGAAAGCGTGCGCTAGCCGCCTTGGAAAATTACCTCACCTACACTAGGGAAACCGTATGATCCTCCGCTATGCCAACCTCGCCCTGCTCGTCCTGTTCCCCATCGCGTGGTTCGCCCCGCTGATGCGCGCAGGGCTGACGCCGCTGTTTAGCCTCAAGGAAATCACCGTCATGTCCGGCCTGTCGACGATCTGGGAAACTGATCCGCCCTTCGCCCTGCTGGTGACGTTCTTTGCGATTTTCGCCCCCTACATTAAAACCATGGGCATCGCGCTCATGCATTTTGGCCTGATGCGCCGCAAAGCGCTGCCATTTTTCAACTTTCTCGGCAAACTCGCCATGGCTGATATCTTCATGCTGGCGCTTTATGTGGTTGTTATCAAAGGCATTGGCGTCGGGCGTGTTGAAACCGCCTGGGGGCTGTATCTGTTCACCGGCTGCATCTTGGCCTCGCTTGCCATATCTTACGGCACCGAAAAACGTTAAACCGGTTGGCGCGGCGCGCGCGCTTGGATACACATCCCCCATGGCAAAAACTGAAACCTTCACCTGCACCGCTTGCAACGCCAACCATTCCAAATGGTCCGGGCGCTGTGACGATTGCGGCGACTGGAACACCATTGTCCAGGCAACCCCACTGTCAAAGGGCCCCGCCAGCAAAACCCTGGGGGCGAAACGCGGCTCTAAGGTCACCCTTAGCGATCTGTCCAGCACCGAAGCCCCGCCCCCCCGCACCCGCTCCGGCATTGACGAACTTGACCGGGTGTTGGGCGGCGGGTTGGTACCTGCATCTGCCATATTGGTTGGCGGTGACCCCGGCATCGGCAAATCCACCCTGCTGCTGCAGGCGGCGGCAAGCTTCGCCAATAACGGGCTTAAGGCGCTGTATGTCACCGGCGAAGAAAGCGCCGCCCAGGTCCGCATGCGCGCCCAAAGGCTGGGCCTGACATCGGCACCGGTAAAACTGGCCGCCGAAACCAACCTGCGCGATATCCTGACCACGCTGGACAGCGAAAAACCCGACATCGCCATTATCGACAGTATTCAAACCATGTGGGCTGACAATGTCGCCTCTGCCCCCGGCTCGGTCAGTCAGGTGCGCGCCGCGGCCCATGAACTGACCACCTATGCCAAACGCAAAGGCATCGCCGTGGTGCTGGTGGGCCATGTCACCAAAGACGGCCAGATCGCCGGCCCCCGCGTGATCGAACATATGGTCGACACCGTGCTTTATTTTGAAGGCGAGCGCGGCCACCAGTTCCGCATCCTGCGCGCCGTCAAAAACCGTTTTGGCCCAGCGGACGAAATCGGTGTGTTTGAAATGACAGGCGGCGGGCTGGCCGAAGTGAAAAACCCCTCGGCCCTGTTCCTGTCAGAGCGCGATGAACCCGCCCCCGGCTCGGTGGTGTTTGCCGGTATCGAAGGCACCCGCCCGGTGCTGGTGGAATTTCAGGCACTGGTCGCGCCCACGCCCCACAGCCAACCCCGGCGCACCGTCGTTGGTTGGGATGGCGGGCGCTTGGCCATGATCCTGGCAGTGCTAGAATCACGCTGTGGCATCCCGTTTTCCGGGCTTGATGTTTACCTTAACGTCGCCGGTGGCCTTAAGGTAACTGAGCCGGCCGCCGACCTGGCTGTTGCGGCAGCGCTACTGTCCGCCAGAGAAGACACCGCCATCCCCGCAGACACTGTGGTTTTTGGTGAAATTAGCCTATCAGGGGCCCTGCGACCTGTCGGGCAGACAGAAAATCGCCTTAAAGAAGCCCGAAAACTGGGGTTTTCCAAGGCTATTGCCCCGACAAGAAGCAAGATAGGTTCGGGTGACGATCCGGGGGTTCGGCAAATGTCGGATCTAACAAGTTTTGTAGGTGAGATTTTCGGCGCGGGATAACACGCGCGGGCAGGAGAATGAAAAATGGATTTTACGATCGTTGATGGTGGCGTTGCACTGGTTGTGGTGATGTCGGCAATACTGGCCTATTCCCGTGGGTTTGTGCGCGAGGCCCTGTCAATTGCTGGCTGGGTGGTGGCCGCGATCGTCGCCTTCATTTTCGCCCCCAAAGCCCAACCGCTTATCCACGAAATCCCATTTGTTAAGGACTTTCTAGGCGACAGCTGTGAACTTAGCATCATCGCCGCCTTTGCCGTGGTCTTTGCCCTGGCGCTGGTGATCACCTCAATCTTTACCCCGCTGTTTTCCTCTGCTGTTCAACGCTCGGCACTTGGCGGGCTGGATCAGGGGCTTGGGTTTTTGTTCGGCGTGTTGCGCGGGCTGCTTTTGGTGGCCGTCGCACTGGTGGTCTATGACCGCGTGATCAGCGAACCGCTGGCTATGGTGGACGACAGCCGAACCAATAAAATATTCGCCAAAGCCCAGGAATCGCTGAACGAATCCATCCCCGAAAATGCCCCCGGCTGGATCGTGGCGCGTTACGAAGAACTGGTTGGCTCCTGCGGTGCCGCGGTAGAATAACCGGCTGGCTGGCACATACCCAAATATATTACGAACGGTTTAGCTGAATTTTGTTAGCCGTTCGTAATGACACCACTGTAACAACCCGGTAAGACGGACCCAATCCAAGCCACCAGGATTCGGAGCCACCATCTACCATGCGTGAAATGCCCCCAAGTCACCCCTTTGACGATGACAAACTAAAAGAAGAATGTGGCGTGTTTGGCGTCATTGGCGTGCCCGAAGCCGCCAATTTCGTGGCCCTCGGACTGCATGCCTTGCAGCACCGCGGCCAAGAAGCAGGCGGCATCGTTGCCCATGAATTTGGCCCCGGCTTCACATCAGCGCGCCGCTTTGGCTATGTGCGCGACAATTTCACCAAGGCATCCCTGATGGAAACTCTGCCGGGCCCGATATCAATCGGCCATGTGCGCTATTCCACCGCTGGCACCAAGGGCGCGACCCAAATCCGCGACGTGCAGCCGTTCTTTGGCGAATTTTCCATGGGCGGTGCCGCCATTGCCCATAATGGCAACGTCACCAATGCGCTGGCCCTGCGCCGCGAATTGATCGAACGCGGCTCTATCTTCCAAAGCTCATCTGACAGCGAATGCATCATCCACCTGATGGCGCGCAGCTTCCAGCAAAACATCCCCGACCGCATGAAAGACGCGTTGCGCCGGGTCGAGGGCGCGTTTTCCATCGTCGCCATGACCCGCACCAAACTGATCGGTGTGCGCGACCGCCTCGGCGTACGCCCGCTGGTCCTGGGACAATTGGGTGACGGCTGGGTATTGGCCAGCGAAACCTGCGCCCTTGATATCATCGGCGCTGACTTCATCCGCGAAATCGAACCCGGCGAAATGGTGGTCATCACCGATAAAGGCGTCGAAAGCTCACACCCGTTTGACAATGTCGGCAGCCGCTTTTGCATCTTTGAACACGTCTACTTTTCCCGCCCCGACAGCATCCTTGGCGGCCAATCCGTTTACGAAACCCGCCGCCAAATCGGTGTCGAACTGGCGCGCGAAGCCCCGGTTGAGGCCGATCTTGTCTGCCCCGTGCCCGACAGCGGCACCCCGGCCGCCATCGGCTATTCCCAGGAAAGCGGCATTCCCTACGCCATGGGCATCATCCGCAACCAATATGTCGGCCGCACATTCATTGAACCCACTGAACAAATCCGCTCCCTTGGGGTGCGCCTAAAGCTCAACGTCAACCGCGCACTGGTCAAAGGCAAACGCGTGGTTCTGGTGGATGACAGCATCGTGCGCGGCACCACCACCACAAAGATCAAGGAAATGATCCTGGAAGCCGGGGCCACCTCGGTGCATTTTCGCATCGCGTCGCCCCCCACCGCCTGGCCTTGCTTTTACGGCGTCGACACCCCAAAGCGTGAAAAACTGCTGGCCGCCAATATGTCAGAGGATGAAATGTGCGCCCACCTGGGTGTCGACAGCCTAAAGTTCATCACCCTTGACGGGTTGTACCGCGCCGCTGGCCAAGCCAAAGGCCGCAACGCAAAATCCCCTCAATACTGCGACGCCTGTTTTTCAGGGCAATACCCCATTGCCCTAACCGACTTTGAGCAAGAAGCATCGGACATCAAAGCGGCACAATGACATTAAGCAAATATTGAACGGTTACCCAGATAAGCCGCGCCGTCCCGCTCACTAAACAGCCCGTCGCCCATATCTGTGAAATGGCCCTGAGCTATCATCTGAAACCCACCGCTTAACCCGCCCGATCATTGTTCCAAAAATATCCTCGCCGAAGGCATACCGCCCGGAGGGCTCATATAATGCGCCGCCAGGCGCGCCTTTTCTTAGGCAGTGACCGGCAGGCATAATATAGTGGGCGCTTGGATGATTAAACCCTCCAAGACGCCGCTCACCAGACATCACCATACGCCTCAGCGATCTACTCTGAACCGGTAAATCCGCACTGCCTTTGCTCGGTCCCGATCTGCTTGGTAAGACGAATGGCGTTTTCGGCGTATGCTTGCGTTACAGAACCACTTGTCACGGTTTTATCACGCAACACACTGACGTCTTCACACAGGTGAAACACCAGCGGATGCGGCGATTTCGTGGTGCCTGCTTTTGGCGCAATCCAATACACCACATCTAAACCATCCGGATTTTCAGCGCTCTTGGTTGACTCTGCAACCGCTTGCGAATCCCGGGCAATTTCCTGGGCTTGGGCGGCAACTTCAGGTGAGCACGACGTGGTTGGCTCATTGGCTTTGATCTGAGCGGCACACGCGCCCATGTCTTGGGTATACTGCTCGGTTGATGGTGGTGTGAAATCCACCCCAATAACTGTGGCAAGCAACGCCAGCGCAACGCCGACACCGCCTGCAATCTTTTTATTCTTTGGATCCATATCCTTGTCCAAAAAGATCAAGGCAAGCAGCGGCAAAAAGGCAATTATAGTGATCAACGCCCCCAGCTGGTTTTGAACAAAGAATTTGACCTTCTCAGCCCTGGTCGCCGGGTCGTGTTTGTTGGCAGCTTTCCAAAACAGATTACCCGCAATCGCGAAAACCGCGATCACAACCAAGATACCTATCAGCAAGACCAGATTGCCCTCATCAAACTTATTCTTAAGCAGCAAAACAATGCCTGCAACCTCAGTCCCAATAGCCACAAACCATGCGAGGGCCGCATAAATCCGCAGTTTCTTGGCCTTGGACTGTTGATCCTGCGTCGCTTGCCAAGCTTTGGTGATGTCTGCGTTCTGGGTTGGATCATCTTTGGTCATGTTGGTCCCTCTTGTGTGTTGCGCCACTACCCGACCACCTTGGGGCACACATATTGCTGCCGTACAAACCGTTGATCAAGCTGGCTTTGCCGATTGGTTAACATGTATTGTACTGGATGCGAACCCTCGCTTGGCCAACGCACTCCGGGTTGAATACATGCCTTCATATGAAATCCGATTTCCTATCACTTTTGCCTAAATATCCCCGCCGGAGGCCTCCGATTTTTCGCAGAAAAATCGCCCCGCGACGCGACGCAGTCGCGGCGCAACTGTTGGCGCAACTGTTGGCACTGTGTTCTCTTGCCACCCGCCACCTTGACGCCACCGCAAAACATGCGCAAAACCCGCCCCATGACAGACCAAAAAATCGCCCTCATCACCGGTGCCTCGCGCGGCCTTGGTGCCGCCTTTGCCCAGGCCCTTGCCGCCGATCACCACATCGTCGCTGTTGCCAAAACCACCGGCGCGCTGGAAGAACTGGATGATCGCATTCAGGCCGCAGGCGGTGCTGCCACCCTGGCCCCGATGGACATCACCAACCCGCAAGCAATGGCCCAACTGTGCCGCTCAATCTATGACCGATGGGGCAAGCTTGACACCTGGGTGCATGCCGCCATCCACGCAGCACCCCTGTCACCAACACCCCATATGGACACCAAAGATCTGGCCAAATCCCTGGCCATTAACGTCACCGCCACCGCGACGCTGATCCAAATGATCGAACCCTTGCTTAATCAATCCAAAATCGGGCAAGCGGTGTTTTTTGATGACCCGCGCGCTGGCGACAAGTTTTTCGGCAGCTACGGTGCCTCCAAAGCTGCACAGATCGCGCTGGCCACGTCCTGGGCCGCCGAAACAGCCAAAATCGGCCCCCGCATTCACATCTTGCAACCCGCCCCGATGCCCACAGGCACCCGCGCCAGGTTTCACCCCGGCGAAGATCGTGACCAACTGGCCAGCCCCAAAGATGAAGCAAGCCGCCTAATGCGGCACCTTTAAGCGGCGCGCAGGCTGGGCATCAAACCAGCCCCGCTCATTTAACGCCAATTCGCCTGCCCCACTTGCCGCGCCGCCCAAGCTCGCTTATTCAAAGCTAAAAGGCAGGCATATGAAAATTCTGGTCACCAATGATGACGGTATAAATGCCCCCGGGCTTGTGACGCTTGAACGTATCGCCCAGGAAATAGCCGGCCCCGATGGCCAGGTCTGGACAGTGGCACCCGCCTTTGAACAATCTGGCGTAGGCCATTGTATCAGCTACACAAAACCGATGATGATTGCCCAGATTTCTGACCGCCGCTTCGCCGCCGAAGGCTCGCCCGCCGACTGCGTTTTGGCCGCGCTGTGTGACATTCTGCCTGAACGCCCTGATCTGGTTCTGTCGGGCATCAACCGCGGCAACAACGCCGCAGAAAACACACTTTACTCCGGCACCATCGGCGCCGCAATTGAGGCCGCACTGCAAGGCCTTCCCGCCATTGCCCTGTCGCAATTTATGGGCCCCGACAACTGCGATTTGGATGACCCATTTGAAGCAGCCGCCGCCACCGGCGCCGACCTCATTCGCCATATGTTGGAAAACGCCATCTGGGACAAAGCCGATTACCGCCTGTTTTATAACGTAAATTTCCCACCCCTTCCCGCCGCTAAGGTAAAAGGTCACCGGGTGGTCGCCCAAGGCTTTCGGCGCGAAACATTTTTCGGGGTTGATGCGCGCCAGTCCCCAACCGGGCGAAAATACCTGTGGATCAAAGGCGGCCCCCAACACCTGCCAACCGGGCCCAACACCGATGTTACCGCCAATTTGGACGGCTACACATCCATCACGCCAATGCGCTGCGATCTAACGGCCCATGACACCTTAAAAACCCTCAAAGGCCAACTAAAATGACCGATCAGCTGGCCGAACGAAAAATGCAATTTTTGTTTGCCCTGCGCTCAAAAGGCGTGCGCGACAAACGCGTGCTTGAAGCCATGGAAAAAATTGACCGCGGCCCCTATATCCGCGGTTTATTTTCCGAACGCGCCTATGAAGACATGCCGCTGCCCATTGCTTGCGGCCAAACCATCAGCCAGCCCTCAATCGTCGGCCTCATGACTCAGGCGCTTGATCCGCAGCCCCGCGATAAGGTGCTAGAGGTGGGAACCGGGTCCGGCTATCAGGCCGCAATCCTTAGCCAACTGGTGCGCCGGGTGTACACCGTTGACCGCCACCGCCGCCTGGTCATCCAAGCTAAGGCATTGTTTGAAAACCAAGATCTGTCAAACATCACCGCCTTCACCGCCGATGGCAGCCACGGGTTGCCTGATCAGGCGCCGTTTGATCGCATCATCGTCACCGCCGCCGCAGAAGACCCCCCCGGTCCGCTATTGGCGCAGCTTAAAATTGGCGGTATCATGGTTGTGCCGGTTGGGCAGTCAGACACGGTACAAAGCCTGATAAAGGTCACCCGCACTGAAACCGGTTACGATTACGAAGAACTGTGCCCAGTACGTTTCGTCCCCCTGCTCGAAGGGCTGGGGCAAGAATAGCACCGCGCAAAGCGGCCAAAACGGCCTGAAAAACAAGGGCTGATGATGTAATGATTTGAGGAATTGAATATGGGTAATCAACTGCGCCGCAAAGTATTTGTCAGCTTGATTGGCAGCACTGTTATTTTTCTTGCCAGCTGTGATAAACCGCTAGATTTTGACCTGCGTGGCCTTGGCGACGGCTTCAACACCAGCGACGCCGCAAGACAGGTCACCGCGACCCGCCCCCAGGCCGATGATCGCGGGGTCATTTCTTACCCCAACTATCAGGTCGTCGTGGCCCGCCCCGGTGATCGTCTGGCCGATATTTCGGCCCGCATTGGCATCTCGGCGCAGGAACTTGGCAGCTATAACGGCATAAGCCAGGACGTTGTTTTGAAAGCAAACGAAGTGGTCGCCCTGCCAAGGCGGGTTGAAGAACCCTCCCCCCAAACCGGCGCGCTTGGCACTGGGCCAATTCTTCCGGGCAGTGAAATTGACATCACCAGCCTGGCCGGCAACGCAATTGAGCGCGCCGGAAACACGGACCAAACCGCCAGCAACACCACGGCCCAAACCGGGGTCGAACCCATCCGGCACAAAGTTCAGCAGGGTGAAACCGCGTTTTCAATTGCACGCATTTACAACATATCAGTGCGGTCCCTGTCAGAATGGAACGGCCTTGGCCCCGATCTGTCCGTACGCTCAGGCCAGTTCTTGCTCATCCCGGTGGTGTTGGACACAGCCCAATCCGATGATCAAACATCAACACCCGGCCAGGGCACGCTCACCCCAGTCCCCCCAAGTGCGGCCACCGCCCTGCCTGATCCGGCCGAAACCACACCAGCAGCCGCGCCACCGTCGCCTGATTTGGGCAGCAACCAAACCGCTGACACAGCCCAATTGGCAATGCCCACCGACGGCAAGATTATCCGCACCTATGTTAAGGGTAAAAACGACGGCATAGACATCGCCGCCCCGGCCGGAACACCGGTATTTGCAGCGGCTGACGGCACGGTTGCGGCCATAACCCGCGACACCGGACAAGTGCCCATACTGGTGCTTAAACACGCCAACAACCTGTTAACGGTTTACGCAGGCGTTGCAGGGCTAAAGGTCGAAAAAGGCGCCAAAGTTAAACGCGGCCAAAAGATTGCCGAAATCCGCGCATCTGAGCCCAGCTTTTTACACTTCGAAGTCCGCAAAGGCCTGAACAGCGTCGATCCGATGCAATATTTGAACTAGGCTCAGACCTGAACGCCAAGCCGACCGGCCAGATCAACAAAAAATTGCCAGGCAACCCTGCCCGAGCGCGCGCCCCGGGTTGCCTGCCATTCAATGGCCTCGGCCCGTAATGTATGCGGCTCAACAACCACACCATAGGCGTCGCAATAGCGCTGTATCATTTCCAGGTATTCATCCTGGCTGCAACTGTGGAACCCGACCCAAAGCCCAAACCTGTCAGACAGGGAAACCTTTTCCTCAACCGCTTCAGAGGCCGAAATCGCCGTTGAGCTTTCATTTTCGATCATGTCACGCGGCATCAGGTGGCGGCGGTTCGACGTGGCATATAGCACCACATTGTCAGGCCGACCCGCAATGCCGCCATCCAGCACCGCCTTAAGCGACTTGTAATGCTGGTCATCATGGGAAAATGACAGGTCATCGCAAAACAGAATAAACCGATGCTTAGACCCACGTAATTGCGACAGCAACGCCCCAATCGATGGCAGGTCTTCGCGCTGAATTTCCACCAGCTTCAGCTGGTTTTCCCGGTCCGTCACCGTGGCATGCACCGCCTTGACCAGCGATGACTTTCCCATGCCCCGCGCCCCCCAAAGCAGCGCATTATTTGCCCGCAATCCTTGGGCAAACTGCCGGGTATTGGCTAGCAGCGTGTCGCGTGCCGGGTCGATCCCGACCAGCAGATCAATATCCACCCGATTAACCGTATCAACCGCCACCAAACGGCCGCCATCGGCCTGCCACACAAACGCATCAGCAACCGACAGATCGGCGGCTTGTGCAGGCACGGGCGACAGGCGTTCCAGCGCGTCCGCAATCCGCTCCAGCGCGTCTTGGTTCATGCCAAAGTGTCCTTGTCCTCATCATAGTCATCATCGTCGTCGTCCAACAGCCCCTCGGCGCGCAGCTTGGCATTGCGGGTCTTTTCCACACGCTGGACCAGTTGAATTGAAATTTCATACAGCCCGTAAACCACCACGAACAAAATGATCTGGGTGATCACATCGGGTGGCGTCACAATCGCTGCCAACAGCAAAATGGCAACAACCGCGTATTTGCGCACATTGCGCAAGCCTTCCGCGCTGACCAGCCCGGCTTTGCCCATCAGCGTCAGCAATACCGGCAGCTGAAAACACAGCCCAAAGGCCACTATAAACTTAATCGACAGGCGCAAATATTCCTGCACCGAACCCTGAAAATCCACCGACGCCACAACGCTGCCCGTGCCATCCGCAGTTTGCTCACCCAGCTGTTGAAAGCCTAAGAAAAAGTCAAACGCCAGCGGCATAACCACATAAAATGCAAACGACGCCCCCAGCAGAAACATGATCGGTGACGCCAGCATAAACGGCAAAAACGCACCGCGTTCCTTTTTGTACAGACCCGGCGCCACAAACCGCCACAACTGATAGCTGATATAGGGAAATGACAGCACCAAACCGCCAAACAGCGAAATCGATATGGCAACAAAAAAGCCCTCTTGCAGCTTAATCAATATCAGCCCGCAATCGGGTTGACCACGTTCGGCCATGGCACTGCACAGCGGATCAGTCAGGAAATTAAAGATCGGGTTCCAAACCGTAAAGCAGATGATCATGCCAATGATAAAGGCCACCGCCGAATGGATCAGCCGGTTGCGCAATTCTGTAAGATGCTCGATCAAGGGTGCCGAGCTGCTTTCAACTTCGTCTTTATCTGTATCAGTATCGGTCATTTCTGGGCCTTACTTGCAGGCTTTTTGGCCGCCGGTTTCTTAGCACTGGGCTTCTTGGCCGGTGCCGCTTTTGCAGCCGCCTTACCCGCAGCGGGTTTTTTCGCCGCCGGCTTCTTGGCTTTAGGCTTGGGTTTGGCTTTGGGCGCTTTAGCCGCCGCTTTGCCAGCAGCAGCTTTAGCCTTGGCTTCCCTGGCCAGACGCTCACTGGCCTTTTTCGCCGTTGCTTCACGAATTTTGCGGGCCGCCTCTGCCCTTTCTTCGGTAAACGCCGCCGTTTCAGGGCTTTTTGGGGCTGTCCCCGTCTTGGCCATCGGGTCCCAGCTTTCAAACTTGCTGGCCGCGTCCTTGATCTTATCAAGCCCCAGGTTCTTAGCAGAGGTCATGTTTTTCAGATCTTTTGCCACATCACCGACGCCGCTTTCATCAGCCGCATCTTCCATTGCCCTTGAAAATTCGCGGGCCATTGCACGCGCCTTGGCGGTGAACCGACCAAGTGTGCGAAACATGCCGGGCAGGTCTTTGGGACCAACCACGATCAATGCCACCACCCCAATTACAAGCAGTTCTGTCCAGCCGATGTCAAACATGTGCTTTGCTACCCCTTAAAGAAAAGCGATCAGACTTTGTCTTTATCTTCTTCCGGGGTGATGTCGCGGGCCGCTTCAACCTGTTCATCAAGTTCTTTCTTGCCCTCGTCAACGCCACGCTTAAACGACGTGATGCCTTTGCCAACTTCCCCCATAAGGGACGAAATTTTGCCGCGTCCAAACAACACAAGCACGACAACGGCGATAAGTAACAGGCCTGGAAGGCCAATATTATTAAGCATGGGTCTGTTCCTTCATTTGGCCGCGATCCTGCGGCGCGTTTGCGATCTTGGAAATTATGTAAGGAATTGTAGCAGCTTCTAAAAGTGCCAATCTCCTTTGTGATGCAATTTCCCAATAAATGCCCGTTGAACAAGCCAGCTTCGAACTCACAAATTCGATACTGACAAGTTTCTGTCAGTTGCTAAACTGCCCCCATGATAGAATCATTGGCCCATACTCCGGGTGGCCACCGCAAAGATCGCCTTGTTGCCCTGATCACCATGCTGCGTGACGGCGATGTGCACCGCGGTGCAGATCTGGCACTGGCCTTGGCCATATCAGAGCGCACGCTTTACCGGGACATGCAGGTTCTTACCCGCTCTGGCGTGCCCATCAAAGGCACCCGCGGCACCGGCTATCAAATGACCGAACAGGTCACATTACCGGCCCTCAACCTGACCCTGCAAGAACTGGAAGCCCTGCATCTGGGTCTGGCCGTTATGACCGAAGCCGCAGATGCCGATCTGCGCCTTAATGCGCGCCAGCTTGCCGCAAAAATTGACGCCGCCCTGCCCGAAACCGGCAGCACCCAAGCCACCGGTTGGGGGCTTGAAACCCACCCGTTCGCCGACACATCGGCAGGCGTTAAACATGTGCCGGTCATTCGGGCGGCCATACGCGGCCAAAACGACCTGGCGCTGACATATCTGCAAGACAGCGGGGAAATTTCCAACGCGCTTATGACACCCCTGAAACTGGAATTTTGGGGCCGTATCTGGACAGCAACCATGTGGAACGAAACAGAGCAGAAACCACAATTATTACGGCTGGACAGAATTCAGAGCATCGCCGGAAACACATAACACCGCTCGCGTCGGATCATCAGCCACAGGGCCGTTCCAACCTTGGGCAAAAACACCGACGGCACCGTCGATTTTAGCACTGACCCGTCATAATCCATCTTAAACTCAACCAGGCTTTCGCGCCCCATGAACCGGGCCCGCTGAACCACGCCGCGCGCAGGAACCCCGTCCTGTGGCGTCGGGTTTGGCCCGACACCAGATCTGTCAAAATCCATGCGCAGGTGCTGCGGGCGGATGATGATTTCCAAAGCCGTGCCATCACTGTGGCCCGGTGCCAGAAAGTCACCAAAGGCGGTTTTCACCAATGCGCCGTGCACTTTACCGTGTATCACGTTGATATCACTAAAAAATGCCGCCGACATCTTATCAACCGGGGTATTGTAAATATTGTACGGCGCACCCTGCTGAACGATCTTACCATCGCGCATCAGCGCAATGTCGTCCGCCATACGCATGGCCTCTGCCGGTTCATGGGTCACCAGCAATACGGCCGTGCCCTCATCCTTCAATATGCCCAAGGTGGCATCGCGAATGCCGTCTTTCAGCCGTTCATCCAGCCCTGAAAACGGCTCATCCATCAGCATTATTTGCGGTCTCGGGGCCAATGCGCGGGCCAATGCCACCCGCTGCTGCTCGCCCCCTGACAGCTCATGCGGGTGGGACTCGGCGCGCTTGGACAGGCCAATGCGCCCCAGTAATTCATCCACCCGATCCCGGTTTTGCGATGCACTCCCGTTCAGGCCAAAACTGATGTTACGCGCCACCGTAAGATGCGGGAACAGCGCAAAATCCTGAAACATCAACCCAATTGAGCGCCGTTCAGGCGGGGTATCAACCACCCCGTCCGATATCACCTGCCCATCGACCAAAATGCTGCCAGCGTCTTGCTTTTCCACCCCGGCAATCATGCGCAATGTCGTTGATTTTCCGCAACCCGAAGGCCCAAGCAAACAGGTAACCTGCCCCGCAGCAATGCTTAGCGACACCCCATCAACCACCACCCGGCCATCATAGTGCCGGCTAAGACCTTGAATTTCCAGTTTTGGTTTAACGTCGTTCACCCTGCCTTGCATCGCCATACCTGATAAAAACCATCAGACTATTGCGTCGATAACAGCCGATCATTTTTGTCGCAAGCAAAACAGTGCTTTTCAAAACGTTGTGCTGATCGCACCGCCGTCCAACAGAATGTTCTGACCAACAATAAACCCGGCATGTTGCGAGCATAAAAATGCGCAGGTGGCACCAAATTCTTCGATGGTGCCATAGCGCCGCGCCGGAACCGTTTCCTGGCGTATCAACCGGGCCTGCTCCATGCTCACCCCCTGGCTTTGCATAACGCCGCGGTCCAGCGCATCCGCCCGGTCGGTCGCGTGAATGCCCGGCAACAGGTTGTTGATCACAACACCGTCCGGTGCCACCTGTCGCGATGTCCCGGCAACAAAACCCGTCAACCCGGTGCGCGCCGTGTTGGACAGACCAAGAACCGGGTTTGGCGCCTTAACGGCCATGCTGGTAATATTAACCACCCGCCCCCAGCGTTGGTCCATCATCGCCGGAACCACCGCCTGTATCATGGCAACCGGGGCCAAAAGATTTGCCTCCAACGCCAATAAAAAATCATCCCGCGTCCAATCGGTCCACATTCCGGGCGGCGGACCACCGGCATTATTCACCAAAATATCAACCGCGCCCGCCGCGTCCAGAACCTGCGCGCGCCCCGCTTGGGTTGCTATATCAGCGGCAACCGCAACAACGTCGACCTTGAACTCATCACGGATTTCGCCCGCTACTTTTTCAAGCTGCGCGCCACCACGTGCATTGATCGTCAGGTGAACACCCTCGGCCGCCAGCGCCCGCGCACATCCCAGCCCCAGCCCCTTGGATGACGCACAGACAACAGCGCGTTTTCCTGAAATTCCCAGATCCATAGCTTCCCCCAATTCCAATGGCGCAACTGTGGCTAAATCCCCGACCCGGCGCAATCACATTCACCGCCCGACGCGCTCCCTAATTTTCCACAGTGAACGTCCCAAACAATGTGCCGCTGCCAATGCTGCTGGTCGCAGTGCCCGCAACAATCCCAGAACTGCCCGCGTAGGATGCCCCCAGAAAATCGCCCGACAGGTCAGCACTAATGCCAAAAACCTCGCCCGCACCGGTAAGGGTGCCATCCATATTTGCAGTATATGTATACCCCGCCGGGACAGCCGCCCTGTCAATCACCCCACCGGTGATCGCCAAACTGCCCGTGTAGTACAGGTTGTTTTCATCAACGACGCCCTGCACCGATCCCGTGATCGTACTGTTCAAAAAATTGCTGCTCAGCGCCAGCGCACCAGACATGCCAACAATCCCCGATGCGGTTTGCACATCCATCTGCATAACACCCTGATAACTGGCCGTTCCGCTTAGCGGCAATGTCGCCGGGTCCGTTGCGGCAATGCCGCCCCATGTGGTCATCAGCTGGGCCGTTGTCGCCTGATAGCCGCTGTAATCCACAGGCGGCGTCGTGCTGCCACCGCCAGAGTCACCACCGCACGCTGACAAAACCACCGCCGCAACAAACAGCAATCCGGCCAACCGGCAATATCCAAACCCAAGCTCCATGCCCGCACTATGTACAATTTCATATAATTTGCGGTTAACGCCAGGCACCAAACAGAACGCCCACTAAATGGTTGTTGCCCCCCCGGCGCTCCCATATATCAGCCCTATGAATATAGCCCCAAATAATACGTCCCTGCCCCCGGAAATTGCCCGGCGTCGCACGTTTGCCATCATCAGCCACCCGGATGCCGGCAAAACCACGCTGACAGAAAAATTTCTGCTCTATGGTGGCGCCATTCAGATGGCCGGACAGGTGCGCGCCAAGGGTGAAAGCCGACGCACCCGATCTGACTATATGAAAATGGAACAGGACCGCGGCATTTCGGTTTCGGCCTCTGCCATGTCGTTTGATTTTGGCGATTTCCGCTTTAATCTTGTGGACACCCCCGGCCACAGCGACTTTTCCGAAGACACCTATCGCACGCTCACCGCCGTGGACGCCGCCGTGATGGTCATTGACGGTGCCAAAGGCATTGAAAGCCAAACCCAGAAACTGTTTGAAGTCTGCCGCCTGCGCGACCTGCCAATCCTGACATTCTGTAATAAAATGGACCGCGAAAGCCGTGACACATTTGAAATCATTGATGAAATTCAGGAAAACCTGGCCATTGACGTCACCGTCGCCAGCTGGCCCATTGGCGTCGGGCGCGATTTTATCGGCTGTTACGATCTGCTGCGCGACCGCCTAGAACTGATGGACCGCGCCGATCGCAACAAGGTCGCACAAAGCATAGAAATCAACGGGTTGGATGACCCGAAACTGGCCGATCACGTACCCGCAGAGCTGCTGGAAAAACTCCGCGAAGATGTTCAGATGGCGCGCGAACTTCTGCCCGCACTTGACCGTCAGGCGCTGCTTGACGGCACCATGACGCCGATCTGGTTCGGCTCGGCCATCAACAGCTTTGGCGTGCAGGAACTGATGCACGGCATCGCCGACTTTGGCCCCGAACCACAGCCAACACCCGCTGAACCGCGCCCAATTTCACCCGATGAAAAGCCCGTCACCGGTTTCGTTTTTAAGGTGCAGGCCAACATGGACCCAAAGCACCGCGACCGGGTGGCGTTCGTGCGCCTTGCCTCCGGGCATTTCAAACGCGGCATGAAGCTAACCCATGTGCGCAGTAAGAAAATCATGGCCGTGTCAAACCCGGTGCTGTTTCTGGCCGCCGACCGCGAACTGGCCGAAGAAGCCTGGGCCGGTGACATCATGGGCATTCCAAACCACGGACAGTTGCGCATTGGCGACACCCTGACCGAAGGCGAAAACCTGCGCGTCACCGGCATCCCATCCTTCGCCCCCGAACTGCTGCAAACCGTGCGCGCCGGGGATCCAATGAAGGCCAAGCACCTGGAAAAGGCGCTGATGCAATTCGCCGAAGAAGGCGCTGCCAAAGTGTTCAAACCGATGATCGGCTCGGGCTTCATCGTCGGTGTTGTCGGCCCGTTGCAGTTTGAAGTTCTGGCGTCCCGCATAGAGATCGAATATTCCCTGCCGGTGCGGTTTGAACAAAGCCAGTTCAAATCAGCCCGCTGGATCACCGGCCCCAAGGACGCGGTGGAAAAGTTCGCCGACGAAAATAAGGGCCACATGAGCTTTGATAACGACGGTGATCTGGTCTACCTGACCCGCCTGCAATGGGACATTGACCGCGTCGAACGCGACTATCCCAACCTGGCGCTAACAGCGACCAAAGAAATGATGGTGTGACCTTCAAACGTGATGGATGGCAAAGACGCTCCGATTAACAAACCTCACTAGAAACTTAATATATCAGCCAATTATGGCAAGCTTGCGAAACAATTCCGTGGGTTTCTGCGGGTTGTTTCGCGGATGCCTACAATTCCACCATGATATGCCCCGGCAGGCCATGATTATCACAAACTATTGACATGGTTTTGACACAAATCGTATATTTCGGTAACCTTTTTTGGGTTTATTCAACAATATATTACGGGGAAATTAACAATGAAGATAAGTACAAAATCAATTGCTGCTCTTTCTACAATAGCTTTCGTTGGATTGGCCGGCATGGCTTCGGCTCACACCGTTACCTTTGGCTGGACCGACAACAACGATGGCACAGTAACACTGTGGAACGAACACTGGCACGGCAACCAGACATTTCCATGTTCACTTGGGACCAATTGTAGCGCCAACGGCGGCCTGACAATTTCGGGTGACGGCACAGCTGGTTCCTACGGCGTCAATCCTTATACCGTGCAATGGGCTGGAACACTCAACAACACCGACCGTGACGATATGGTCGCCAGCGGCACCTTGCTTGGCTATCAGGATGACACCGGCAACGCTGGCGGTGGCTCCTATGACGACTGGCTTTACACAAGCGCACTGACACTGGGCAATGGAATATGGTATTTCTTCACCGGTACCAATTGCTGTATCGACACAATGAGCACCCCAATCGCAGTGACATTGACCGGCATCACAAGTGTCGGCGATGGCGTTGGCCCAGGGGACGTTACAACTCCTACGGACCCTATTAGCCCTGTGCCTGTTCCGGCAGCGCTGCCATTACTGCTTGGTGGCATGGGCCTTTTGGGCGCTATGGGGCGTCGCCGTCGCAATACGTAAACTGTTTCAAATATCTTAACATGGGCACCCAAATAAGGGTGCCCATTTCTTGCTCAAAGGACCCATTGTAAAGTCACTCCAGCACCACCCCTGATTTGTACAACATTAACTGTGATAATCGGAACTTCTCGCCGCTTTTGTTAACATAACATTAACTCAAGTTGACCCCACCACATATTTTCTATAGCCACTCCTCAATCTGAGGCACACTCAACAATACCGGCCAACCGGGCCAAGCCTCACCAGACGCTACGGGCGCAATATGTCCGTAAGATAACGGATATGAATGACAAAATTCTCTGACCTAAATCTGGCACCCAAGGTGCTAAAAGCAATCGACGACGCGGGCTACGAAAGCCCAACCCCCATTCAGGCGCTTGGCATCCCGCCCGCCCTGGAAGGGCGCGACGTTTTGGGCATCGCCCAGACCGGTACCGGCAAAACCGCCTGCTTTACCCTGCCGATGATAAACATGCTGGCCCGCGGCCGCGCCCGCGCCCGGATGCCCCGCTCACTGGTGCTGTGCCCCACACGCGAACTGGCCGCACAGGTTGCCGAAAATTTTGACACCTACTCAAAATACGTGAAACTCACCAAGGCGCTGCTGATCGGCGGCGTGTCCTTTGGCGAACAGGATAAGCTGATCGACCGCGGCGTCGACGTTCTGATCGCCACACCGGGGCGTTTGCTTGACCATTTCGGTCGCGGCAAATTGCTGCTGACAGGCGTGCAGATTATGGTGGTGGACGAAGCTGACCGGATGCTGGATATGGGCTTTATCCCCGATATCGAAGAAATCTTCAGCAAAACGCCCTTCACCCGCCAGACGTTGTTTTTCTCGGCCACCATGGCCCCTGAAATTGAACGTATCACCAACACGTTCCTGTCCAACCCCGCCCGCATCGAAATCGCCCGCCAAGCCACAGCGGCGGAAAATATCGAACAGGCCGTGGTGATGTTCAAAGGCTCACGCCGGGATCGCTCAGCCACTGAAAAACGCGACCTGTTGCGCGCCATTCTTGACGCCGAAGGCGACAAGCTGACCAACGGCATGATATTTTGCAACCGCAAGGTTGATGTCGATATCGTGGCCAAGTCGCTGAAAAAGCACGGCTATGACGCCGCCCCTATCCATGGCGACCTGGACCAGTCCCAACGCACCAAAACCCTGGAAGAGTTTCGCGCCGGCAATCTGCGCCTGCTGGTGGCATCAGATGTGGCGGCGCGCGGGCTGGACGTGCCCAGCGTGTCCCATGTGATCAACTATGACGTGCCCGGCCATCCCGAAGATTACGTGCACCGCATTGGCCGCACCGGGCGCGCCGGGCGTGACGGCAAGGCAATCATGATCTGTGAAACCCGGGACGAAAAGAACCTGGCAGCAGTGGAAGGCCTGATCAAAAAGGAAATTCCGCGCCTTGAAAACCCTTTAGGCGGCGCCAAACCAGACACAACTGCCAAACCCGAAACCGCACCCGATGAGCGGCCAAAACGGACCCGCACGCGCCGCAGCAAATCCAGCGATAGGCCCAGCGACAAACCAAGCGCTGAACAGGTGGCACCCGTGGCCGCGCAAACACCCGCACACGCAGTGCAACCAAAACCGGCTGCCAAAAAACCTGCCCAAAGCGGTGGCCGACGCGGCGGAAATAACTCCAACAAAATGGTAGGACTGGGCGATCACATGCCCAGCTTCATCGCCAAAAGCTTTGCGGATCGCAGCGACAGTTAAACATTGGGCCGGGTGAAACCTAATGCTTGGCCCCTTTAACCCTACCATCGATTGCGCCTGCAAGCCGTGAACTCATGCTTGGGTCGGAAACCGTCTGCTAAGGTGTTTCGTAAGGAAGTGTTGAAATTAATGCGGTGACACCCCTCCTGAACACGACAAAAATCGCAGTTCATGCATCACTCACAGTTCCCGTGAAAAATAAGCTGCCTAGAACTTACCGACGATATTCAGGAAAAGACCTTCCGATGAATAATCTTGGTTTGTCAGGTCATCGGAAAAATTCACCGCGCTGTATCCAAGGCCGACACGCATATTTTCATTGACGCGACGGTAAACGCCGGCAACCGCGCCAGTGCGTGCAGAAGCCCCAGAACTGGTCAACAGGCGGTACTCACCCAAAATATCCCACATAGGGCGCAGCTTCACATCGGCCCGGATCACACCCAAAATAGCATCGGAACTTGTCCAGCCGTTTCCTGGCAGACGTACTTCGCCAACCCGGGCACCAATCTTACCACCAAGGGAAAAGACGCTGTTAATCTCATATATAGCGTCGGCAGAAAACACGTGACTGCGTTGTGCCAGCGACACGGTCGACCCATTTTGTCCGTTGTCATACAGGTATGTATACCGCATCAATGCGTTCAGACGGTCGTTTTCAACTGGACGATAGGCAAAGCCGGTGACCAGCTCCAAATACTCGGCATCCGCAATTGCGGTGTCGGAACTGGTTGATCGCAGCGCCGACAGTTTGCCAAGGAAACGCCATTCGTCGCTGACCTGATAGCTAAGGTCATTTTTGAAGGCAAGCGTGGTGCGTTCGGTGGTTGATGTGTCCACACGGTATTCCAGAACACCGTTATAGCCCAACTTTTCGTGGCTGTAATTCGCGCTAAAGCTGACCGCACGGCGTTCCATATCGCCGGTCAGCGGATCCGCAAGCCTCCCAAATTCTAATTGCGCCCCAAGAACCCAGGCATCATTCGGGGAAATATCCAGCCCAAATGAATTCGTGACACCCGTTGGTCCTGCGCCGTGCAGATAGGTCTGTTCGGCAAGCACATAGATATTGTCGTTGACCCGGCGCGAGCCACCATACGTAAATTCCCCTGTGGCTCCCGGATACTGATTGTCGGCACTATCAGGGGTCAGTGTATAGGACAGATAGGTCTGAGTGCGGTCATCGACCTGTAAGGTTGCGCCTATACGGGCACCAGCACCGCCGGTTCCTCCGGAAACTTCGCCCTCCAGTGTAAAGCGATCACTTACAGTGTATGTGCCGCCTAATCCCGCCCTGTCGTTGCGTGCCCTGGTGCCAGTCGCATTTAGCGTTCCCTGGGCATAGCCGTATGCCGTCCAGTTCAGGCCCGGATCGTAATCGGCCCTTAGAACGCCATCCAGACGTGTGCCCGTGCCCGAAAGCGTTGCCGATGCATTGGCAATGTTGGTCGTAAGATCATCGATCTTAAGACCAAAACCAAGCGTCCATGGCTCCGAAAGCTGATAGCCCAGGTTAAGTTCCGCAGCGTGATGTGTCTGGCTGGCGGCGTCGCTGCTATCCAGGATGAAACGCAAATCGGACCGTGCTGTCATCTGCACGCCTATGTCTGCACCAAATTGCTGTACGTCTTCATTGGTTTGGGAACCTGGGCCGGAAAACCCAGCATCACGGTTTTGCCAATATAGATTGGCATGGCCCTGCCCTAAACCCGCATCAGCAAGATCAAGTGATAGTGCAACACGCGCCGCGTTTGCCAATGTTCCGGCTCCACCTGGTACAGATGCAAAAGTGAAACCACCGTCGAGCGACCGATATGCTGTCACGCCAGCATCATTTGATCGTGCCAATTCAAGATCAAACGCTGAGTTTTCGCCAATCTCGTAGCGTGCCGTCAGACCGCCCAGTGTTTGATCAGCGGCCCCGTTTTGCTGATCAATAACGCTGGCACCAAAAGTCAGCCGTTCACCGGCCTTAATGGTAGCCGTGCCGCCAACAACTGTATCACCCGTGGCCGATACAGTTGGCGCATATTCATAGCGCATAACAAGGTACTGTGGATCACCACCTGTCGCACCGCCAACCAGCCCACTGCCTGCCAAAGAAGACGCAAGTGGCGATGTCAGTTGAATGCGCCCCTGAATTGCGTTGACTTCGTAATCTTGCCCCGCGTTCAGCGGTGTGCGCGAAATAAGAACGCCGGTTGTCGTGTCACGCACTTCAACCCACACCTGTTCTGACCCACGCAGAACATCGCGGTTGCGCAAGAAATATATCGAACCGCCAACGCCGCGGAATTCTTCCTGCGCCTGAACCGTGCCCGGTTCAGCTGCAAACAATTCTGCTTCAACACGGTTGTCGCCAGCAGCATCAGATAGGCCGCTGAAACTCAGACGCGCGCCGTAAAGCGCACGGGAAAAGTTGGTGAAATGGGTTTCTGGGGGGGTGGTCTTAAAGCTACCCCACAACAGGCTAGTACCGTCGCGTTCAGCGTGAAGATAGAATTTTCCATCTGTAGGCGCATCATTCACGGCCGTACTGTCATCGCCGTAGACCGGGTAAAATGTTGACGGGTCCAACCGGCGTAGAAATGAATTGGGATCACTGGCCATAAAGTTGTCAAACAACTGATCCACCGGACCCTCCCCGGTATCCGCTGATGCTGTAACCTTCCAACCGCTGCGGGTATGTTCGCGCACATAAAACGCCAGCCGAGCGTTGGTATAAAAGTCACCACTAAAGCGGTCGCCAGAAACTCCTGCTATGCTGGCGATCGGGCCTGAAACGTTGTTTCGGCCAAAGGTGATGTCGGCGATACCAACGCGAAAATTGTCTTCGTCGGTTACATCAACCGGTTGGCGATAAGTGGTCAGTACCTGCCCCTGGGCATTTATGACCACCAAGTTCAGAACCCGCGACCCTTCGGGTACGATCTGCACATTTTCAAATCGTCCATCGGCGCGAACAGTAACCAGCTGTCCTGCGAAAAGAACCTGTTGACCGTCACCAATACCGGAACCATCAGCAACAATTGCCCGGCCTGACAATCGAATTCTCTGCCGGTCCAATTCATTCCCTGCCGCCGCAGCCAGAATTTGACCTGGGGCGGGGGCATTTTCGACAATGCCCTTGGGGCTGGTTTCATCAAACCGCCCACGTCCGTCATAGACCCGAAGCACATAATGGGAACCGTCTGGTAATGCACCATTATAAGATGCACTACGCCCTAATTCTGCTGGCAGAACCGCAATAACTTTGCCACCGCTAAGAATACGAAATTCAGCGCGATCAACAAATGATCCATAGTTAGACCACCCCGTCAACATCGCGCCTGTAGCGGTTCGCCAACCCAGACTGCTTAGCTGCGGATCAGGTGTTTCTGCCGCATAGCGCATATCAAACTGGGCCGGTGTCAAAACACCAGGTGCACTGAGAACATCCTGCCCAGTGTTCGGATCGTCAAAGATGCGAAACGTAAACGGTAGCTCCTGCGCCATTACAGGAAAGGATGTGCCCAATAGAAGGGCCGCTGCGGTTCTGGAAACTTTACTATTCATAATCATACTCACTTCCCACCTTTGGCCGGTGACGGTTCATCCCGAATGACTTTTTCAACGTGCAATGGATAAGCGCAGCCATCGCGCGCCCAAGATCGCCTCAGGATACGTTCAAGCCGGTCAAGCCTGGGTTCGGCCTGTGGGCCTCGGCCCATATGCACCAGTCGAACAATCGTCGGTGCAGCGCACAGCTGTTGTGGCACTGATTGCATTGACTGACCTAAGGCCGCCACAGGTTCAATGCCGGCAAAGGCCGCTCCGAACAGATCGTATTGCGCCACCCGGTAGCGCGCCGCGCCAAAGTTGATCTTGGCAATCCGACCGCGGGTCAGACGCTCAATTTCCGGGTTCTCGGTGGTGGGTAGGAAACCCAGTGGCAATGTGGATGTGTCCAGTTTGACGATAAAGTTGGACCCATGAAAGGAATCCGGGATATCGGCGCAGGGAACGTGATACCGACCAAAGCTGTCAGTGGTGATCAGCGTTCCTGTGACCGTGGCCACGGTGGCGTTGGATAGCCCCCGTTCGCCGTCATCTTGAACACCGTTACCATTGCTGTCTTCAAAAACCTTGCCGATAACATCGGCGCAATCAAACACCGGATCAGGGGCAATACGCACGGTGGCTTCAGCAATATTGGAAATTTGGGCACTGGCTAATGTGTTCCACGCATAGGCTTGGTTTACATATTCACCGTCGCCGACACCTGCTCCAACCCGCAACACCATTTCGATAGTCTTGGTTTCACCGGGTGCAAAGCTCAGGCCGCTCCAGGTTAGGTTTGATCCGCTGATTGTCGGTTCGACAGCGACGCTGTCAATCGTTGCCGTGCCCGGCTGGTATGTAAAGCCCGACGGCATATCATCCAATATCGCGATGTTGCTAAGCGCGAAAATTTGCGTGTTATTGGCGGTGATTGTGTACGGCACAAATTCACCCCGCAGGACGTTGGTTCTTGGCGTCGATTTCGTGACGGTAAAGGCATCACTTACAACCGGATCAAGTGGTATGTGGTTATTCAAGACATCTGCCGAACCCGCACCCAGAACAAAGCTCATGAAATACTGCGTGGACCCAAAGCCGCCGGCGAAGCCAGCTGATGTCGCAGCACACGTGGCCGGATCATGGATCGTTGCTCCAACAACAGGCGCGTCCGGCGTGTTCAAAACCAACGCCGGATTAGGCGCGGCTCCAACACTTGGCGTTGCAGTACATGCCTGTATTAGTGTCGACGGCAAAGGCACATAGGCACCGGGATAACTGGACACTGCCAGTGTATACGTTCCGGCCGGGGCGGTGCCCAGCAGCAGGAACTGATAATATCCATCGGCACCAGTGGTGACTGACAGGGTGCCACCGACCACATCCGCAGGAACAAAACCGCCGGGGCCGGAAAGGGTTACTGTGGCACCAGAAACCGGCAATCGCGATAGCGAGTCATAAACAATACCAGCAGGATCAAGCGGCAGGCTCTGTTCTGTTACGTTTTGACCAGGTGCCAGGGTCAGCCCCGTTAGAACACCATTGCTGACATCTGCACCGGCAGGGTTGGTGGTCGCATTGGCAACACCGTCAGTGTATCCACCATCGGTTTCGTTTGGCACCGCTGCCCCATACAACACACCGGTTGTTGGTTCGCGAAAGTTGATCTCGTACCCTGGACCGGGTTGCAGATTGTTAAACATATAGGAACCAGTTGCATCGGTTGTTGTTGTTAACAGAACTGTGCCACCGCGCAGCAGTTCAACAGTCCAGCCCGATACCAACGGTTCACTTGGGTCCCGTACCCGGTCATGGTCTAAATCGCGCCAGATCGTACCCGCGACACTGGCATCGGTGTTGATTGCTACCGGGTCACTTGCGTGATTGTTGCCGTTAAAGATTGCCGGTTCGGATCCGCCAGAAATATCCGCAATATTGGTCAAAATGCTGCCACTTAGACCCGCGCCAACCAATGTGGTGATGGTGATCGGGTTGCCGGTTCCCCCGCCCGCTGTGAACACGTCATTGGTTGTGCATGTTACAATTTGTGCAACGAGCGAACAGGCCCATCCAGTGCCGCTTGCACCCGTTGGCGTGATGCCCGCTGGCAATTGACTGACGATAGTAATCAGGCCACTGGAATCCACGGAACCAACATTTGATGATGTGATCGTATAGGTGCCATGTGCATTGTTTTCGGCAAAACTTGATGGCGAATGGCTCAGGCCGATCGTCAGATCAGGTGCCGCGCCGGGCACTTCTGCAAACAGATTTCCACCGGAAATTGTGTTGCCTGCCAAAAGGCTGATGCCGGTAATGCCGCTTGGCGTTGTGCCCTGTGCGGTTGGCGTGCCGCCCGTGCTGCCAGCCATGACCTTACCATCAGTGGTCAATGCTGGCTGGTTGGGCTGACTTAAGTCATACGTGCCCTCTGGCAACCCTGTGAAAGCAAAATCACCGTTCGCATCAGTATTCACACTTGCGCTTACCGACCCGCCGCTTGCATCGACACCGGTCAGGTCGATCTGTTCACCTAAAAGGCCATAGTCCGCGCCATTCAAAACACCGTCGTCTAAGAAATCATAGAACACATTACCGGTAATAGACCGGTTGTTGGGGATTTCTGCGAAATCGTTTGCCGGTGATATCGTGTTCGGTGGCAGGATAATTCCGCCAATCTCACTAGGGGCAACTGTTGTTGCCGTTGCGGTGCCGGGTGTGCCGCCATTGCCCACAGTTCCGGCAAGGGTCATGCCGTTCGTCGTGCTCGCAGGTTGGGCCGTCTGGCGCACAAGATATGTGCCCGGCACCAGGCCACCAAAGCTGTAGCTGCCGTCACCAGCTGTAGTGGTTGAAGCAATGACGCTACCGCCCTGCATAAGGTCCATCGCCTGACTGCCAATACCGGCGTCAGAACCGTTCAGAACGCCGTCATTGTTATTGTCCAGAAAGACCACACCAGCGATTGATGACTCCACCACCTCACCAAACAGGTTGCTGGGTGAACCGCTGACATCGCCGCCGCTGGAACCCAAAACAATGCCAATGATCTGTGAACTCGTCCCTGTCGGGTTGGACGCCGTTCCCGGTGTGCCAGTAGAACCGCCGGTTGTCTGGATCGTACCGGCTGTTGTGGTACCGTTCTGCGTCCCAGCTGGCTGGCCGGGTTCGCATACAGAATATGTGCCTGCCGCAAGCGGGAAGAATACAAAGTTACCCGAAGCGTCGGTGTTAATGCTGGACAAAAGCCCACCACTACAAGTGACGCCGGAACGAAGCTCTACTGAATGCCCGGCAATTGCAGTGTCTGGCAAAGCAAAAACACCATCGGGCGTGACATCATTGTCTGCAAAAACCTTGCCGGAAATGAACCCCTGGGTACTGATCGCCAGTGGTGCCGTCGCCGGGGCAAAGTTCGGACCAGAATTGGTCAACAAATCACCCGCCGGTATAACCCCAGTATAGCCACCAGGAACAGTGCCCGTCACATCAACCTGAATGTCACAACCACCGGCCGGGATCGTCGCGCCAGTCGCATATGTAATCGTCGTGCCACCCGCAGATGCCGTAACAGTACCGCCACAGCTGCCACCGATATTTGGTGTGGGATCAACGACAATGGCTCCGGGTGCAGAAGGCAGATTTACCACCAACGGCGACGTCAACGTCAATGCTACGCTGTTTGGGTTGCCCAGTGAAATCGTCGTCGTAGACGTGCCGCCGGGTTGAATAACCGGAAGATCAAACGCCAGGCCAACCGTTGGTGGATCAAGCAACACGATGCGCGCCGAAGTGGCTTGTAAATTGCTGACACCTTCAAAGGACGTCACATCGCCAACCGGGATGTCATCGATATATATACCCGGCGTGTTTGATAATACATTTGCCGTCACTGTACAGGTCGCACCGGCGGCCAGATCGGCGCCAGTCAATCCAATTGATGTGCCCGATGTGGCTGCGCTCACAACGCCGTTTGTACAGGTAGTTGTACCGTTTGGCGTCGTGGTTAGAACCAGACCGGTAGGCAGAATGTCGTTGAAACTAATGCCAGTCAGAGCAATCGAACTTGGGTTGCGCAGACGGATGGTTAGAACTTCGATGGCGCCAATCGTCGACGTTGCGGACCCTGTCGTAAACGACGCGCCACTTTGAATGGCCGTGTCCAAGGTTTGGCCCTGAATGGCAATCTGCACTTCCAAAGGTTGCACAACTGAAAGCGTTGCCGGCGCTGGCTGTGGGTTGGACACACCAAGGCCACCAGCGATACCGGTAACGCCACCGGTCAGAATTGTATTGGTGATGCTGCCCGGCACACTGGACGTGACATCAATAGACAGCGTGCAACTTGCACTTATGCCCCCGGAAGCGCCACCAAGCGTGCCTCCAGTCATTGTAAGCGGCCCCAAAGTGGGTGCCGAAATGGACCCACCAGAACAGGTTGTTGTCGCATTTGGTCCGGCGGGAATAGTCATTCCTGCGGGCAGGTTGTCCGTCAATACCAGACTGGAAACCGGCGTTGCAGTTGGATTTAAAATTGTGACCGTCATCCGGCTGCGTTGAGCTGGCTCAATGATAGTAGGCGAAAATGCCTTGACCACACCGATACTGCCATTGGTCGTCAATGAGGTCAGCGCCTGATTAACGTTCGTGTACCCTTGGCTGCTGCCAATGGACCCGACAGGGATGATATTGGTAATGCCGCCAACCGTTAAAGACGTCACGTTCACGTTGATTTGGCAAATCTCATTCGCGCCCATGCTGGCACCACTCAACGTAACCGAACTATCCCCAGGGTTTGCCGTAACCGTACCGCCAGTACAGGAAGTAGAGCCCTGTGGCGTGGCCGCGATCACCATACCATTTACGGTACCACCAGATGTGCCATCCACGGTGAAGTAATCTGTCAACGACATACCAGTTATCGGCAAGTTGCCATTGGTAATATCGATGGTCAGTAGCGAGACTTCGCCAGGAAAGCTTAACGAAGCCGGGTTTGTCGCTTTTGCAAGAAACAGGTTTTGGTTGGCCAGCAATCCCAGGGTTGCCGATACCGGGTTGATATTGATCACACCGTTGTCGGCAAAGATGCTGCCGGTCGGAATGGTATTGACCCAAGGGCCACCGGAATTGGCATCGACTTCGAACACAAGATCACACGTGGCGCCCGCCGTAATATCAGCACCGGTCATATCAATTGTGGTGTTGCCACCAGAAACTGAAATAGCCGGGCTGCCACCACAGGTGGAATAGGGTGCAGGTCCGGCCAGAATGCTCAGCCCCGTTGGCAATACATCTGTCAGCCCAACACCCGTCAGCACGCCAGAACCGCTATTTGCCAACCTGATAATTGCAATGCTGTGTCCGCCCAAAAAGACGCTTGATGGATTAAAGAATGTGGTCGCCGACAATGCAGAAACATAATTCAGCGTGGCCGTATTGGAACTGGCTGAAACCACCGTGGGCCCACTGCCGTCACCGGCCAATGCATCAGCCGTAAGGCTTAATGAATTGTTATAGGTGCCAGCCGGGCCAATAACATCAACCTGGATAAAACAGCTGCCTGTTGATCCAATACCGCCAGAAGCCCTCGCAGGGACAATACCGCCAGACATCGCCAGCGTCGAAGTGCCCGGAACAGCCGTTATCGACGCTCCCGCACAGGTCGAAGACGCATTGGCGATTGCGGCGATGTTTAACTGCCCACCCGTGACACCATCGTTTGGCAATAAATTCGTAAAGCTTAGATTTGCCAGGGCCTGTGATGACCAGCTGGAAAAAGTAATCGTCAGTGTGGAAACCGTGCCTTCGGAAGCGCTTGACGGATTAAAGTTGTTGATGACCGCCAATGTCGCCGTGCTGCTGGTCGAAACGGTATTTGATCCAACAGCGTTTGAACTCGCCCCACCATTCCACGCAACCCCGCCAACAGGGATATTGTTGGAAACCGTGCCACCGGCAGCGGGGGAAATGGCCCAATAGGTGATATAACAGGAACTGGTTTGGTTGACGTTAAGGCGGGCGGGCAATGTGCCCAGCCCGAAAACTGCACTGGTAGCCCCCAGTGGGTTTGCATCCGTCAAACCAATACAACCGGCATCACCGCTTAAACTTGGCGTATAGTCAGTGCCACCAATCGTGCCTGTCAAAAGACTGGTACCCGCCGGCAATGCATCAGTGATGTTCAGTGTGTTAACCGCTGCCGCACCAAAGTTTTCGATCCGCATCCGATAGCGGATCGGTTGACCTGCGGCCACAGAACTCGGAGCAGAAGTAAGCGTTACGCGGATTTCATCGCCAACCAGAACAGCGTCACTGTCGCCCTGCGCCACAACGCCAGCGCCACCAATAGGACCGACCGTAAAGTCACCGGCACTAATCGTATTTGTGTATATAATTGGGGTGCCGCCCGCCTGCACTGTCCCGGTGAAATTCACTGTGATGGTACAGGTGCCGCCCGCCGCAATTGTTGTTGCAGAGGTCATGTTGAACCCGGTTTGGCTGGCCAATGTCGCCAAAAGCCCGGCCACACCGCCTGCCGAACAACTCATGGTTGGTGTGCCGTTGATCTTAAGCCCGTAACCCGCGGCCCCAATCCCGTCGATCGGATCATTGGTGAATGCGGCTATCGACATGGAAGAAGTTGCCAGATTGGTCCACGTGATGGTCATCGTGTCCGACTGACCGGTGGCCAATTCCGTATGGGCAAAATCCACGTTTGTCAGCAAAGGCGATTGCAGACCGATGGAACGGCTGGAATTGCTTCGAAGCGCAATTCCAATATCATTGCTCCAATGGAGCGTGGCCGAAATGAAGTTGCTGACAAAGGACAGGAAATTTCCATTAGTTGTCAGCGCTGTAATGTCCACAGACCACGAACAATACCCGCCCGCTGGCAACACCGCGCCATTTACCACCAAAGAAAATGCGCCCGCCGCGGCCGTCACCACAGGTGCCGCAGCACCGGATGTACATGAAGACGTGACATTCGGCACACCAGCAACTTCAAAGGCCTGATTGCCGCCGATCAACGGAAAAATATTAGTGAATTGGAAATTGTTAATATCAACGCCACTCGGGTTGCTGACCCGAAAGGTTAAGGTCTGCGCAGAACCGCCCAGAATAAGCCGGTTAGAATTTGAAACAAAATGCTGGGTGATACGCGGCCTGGACATCTCGTTGACGTTAATGGATTGGCTGACATCGCCAGTGTTTTGGCGCGCGACACCATCATTGCCGGTTACCGAATTTTCAAGAATTGTGTAAACATGGGTCGCAAAACTGCCAGTGCTGGTGGATGCGGTAACTGGCAGATCAATTATGCAACTGCCGTCTATACTATTCGCATTCGCCGGAATAACCCCCCCGCTAAGGGTAATTGACTGGCCTCCAGGCGTGATTGTCAGCGTCCCGACACCGGCAGTTGTACTGTTGGTGGCCGGATCAGTACAGGTATAGCTGTGGGCAGGCGGCGGCGCCTGTATGGACAGACCGTTTGGTGACGTCCCCGGCAGGGTATTGGAAAATGCCACGGATGTCAGGTCAGCGGCAGCGCTTGAGTTCGTCAAAGTAATCCGAAGAGTGGTAACACCACCGGGATCAATAGTCGAAAGCGCCGACGGGGCCAGCGTTACACTTGCGCCGATATCGGCATTTGCTGTGCTTGCGAAAAACAAACTTGCCGATGATAGCAATAAGATAATCGCATAGTTCAAATGACTTTTTAAACACATAATACCAACGCCCCCTGAATACTGCTGCCTTAATGACATTTTTTTATTGTGTCGTTTTACCTGCAAGACTCATGGCCTTCAACCGGTTTGCTATTTGACCAGAGCATTACTACTTTAAAGCAACACATCAGGTGCGGGTTATCACTCGACCGCATCAAGAACCATTTGCCCAGCTATATCGGCACCGCCACCTTCCGACTGCATAAAGCCCCACCCATGCACAGCATCATCTTGTGACATTGAAAACACCATTGTGAAAATTGCAGACATTTGAACACCATCGGCACTAAGCCATGCGCCCTCGCCAGAAAGGTATGGCAACGCAACATCTCCACCCGGGCAGGCGGCGGCATTTAGTTGGTCAATATTCGCCTGCAGATCCGTGTCTGGGGCAATCTGCGCTAGCGGTTTCGTGCTGCGCTCACTAGAGAAATGAAGCCGGAAAGCACCTGGGTCAGCAAACAAAAGCAACTTACCCTCATGTTCAAATATCTCCGCAGCCAACGGCTCACTTTGTGGAAATGGCATCCTATTACCCATCATCAATAGCCTGCCTGGGCCAAGAACCAACGTATAATTCCCGCTTAGAATGTTGAAAATCTCAGCATCAACCACCGCTCCACACAGCGCGCTGTTGGTTGATTGCGCAAGCAATGGCGCAGGCAGGAATAAAGCTGCAATTGCCAATAAATTTCTAATATGCATTACGTATTTCCTCTTAAATTTATGTATCAATAACCATTTAAATTTCTATTAAATTTTACCACGACCGGTAACCGCAGCACACTAATACGGCACTGTTGCATTAACTTGACCAACCTACAATCCGCGTCGCAGGCACTCAGCGTCAGGCTGGAAAATCCCCTTGGCTTTTGAAAGAATTGCCGCTTAAATGAGTTCCTGGAGCGGCACTAAAGCGCGACAGGTCCATCCTTTCGCCTTTCCCAACACTCCAAAAAACCACCACATAAACCGCAAAACTGTTACCGCTACCATCAGCAATATCAACACCATACTCCCCTGTTCGCGTGCGAACACTTCGCGCGATCAGTCCCCCCGCCAAATCCAATGCCATCTCCTACCATGCCCTTAACCGCCTCACTCGCATCTCCAACGAACCACTTTACAAACCCAGCAAAACCCGCAAGCTCTGCTCCATGAACACCCAAACCAAAGGCCTGCTGATCACCACGCTTGGCGTGCTTTTTATTGTACCGGATTCCCTGTTCATCCGCTTGATCCAGGCCGACAGCCTGACCATCGTATTTTGGCGCAGCATCATTTCTGGCACAGTCATTCTGATGGCCGTGATATTTAGGCATGGCCGGGGCACAATGGGGGCGATCACCCAGACCGGAACGCCGGGCATAATCTACTCCCTGTCTATGGGCATCAGTGCTATTTTCTTCATACAAGCGGTCAGCAATACCAGTGTGGCCAATGTAGTATTTATCATTGCCACGATGCCAATTTTCGCCGCCGGCTTCAGTCGGGTGTTTCTGGGCGAGTCTATTAGCAAACGCATGATCCTGACAATTCTTGGCGTCGTTTCGGGCCTGGCCGTGATCACCTATGGAACCGGCCAAAGCCAAGGTACTGGCATGTTGGGCAACATCTATGCACTTGGTTCGGCCGCCACGTTCGCAGCGGCGCTGACAGCATCACGCAAAGCCCGCAGCGTATCGATGGTGCCGATGATCTCGGTTTCTTATATCGGAACGGCTTTGCTGGTCTGGCCCTTCACCGAAATATTCGCTGTCCTGCCAGATCAGTGGTGGCTGATCGGGGTGCATGGCGCAGTGATCATTGTGTTCAGTACCGCGTTTTTGTCGATCGGGCCGCGTTATATTACTTCGGCCGAGGTGGCGCTGCTGATATTGTTGGAATCCATTCTTGCGCCATTGCTGGTCTGGGCCGTGCTCGGGGAAAACCCGGGCATATGGGTAGTGGCCGGGGGGGCAATTATTGTCGGGGTATTGCTGGTGTCCAATACGGTCGCATTGATCCGGACAAGACACCAACCGTAAACGCCCTACCCCGCCAAACGGCTGATCACCACCGAGACTTCTGGTTTTTTACCAACCTCATCCTTGGCCACCTTACGGACAACCCGGCGCAAAGCTTCTTGCAACTTATCGTCATCACGCAGGGTCTTGCGATCGCTGCGCATCAACAGCTGAGTCAGATCATTTTCAATGATCTCAACCAATGGCGCTCCGGACGCGCCGGTTTCTGGCAGGCCCATGATTTCACACCAAGCATCTCCCAGGGGGGTGTCGTTTTCCACGATCAGCGTCACCATAACATGTCCGTTCAGCGCCATGCGGATACGATCACGCACCACGCCGTCCATGGCGCCGATCTGGGTGCGCCCATCCAGATAGGTGCGCCCGGTATCGACATATTCCGCCACCTTGGGTTTGTTGCCGGACAGGTCCAGCATGACACCGTTTGGCGCGATGACCGAGGCAATGCCGCCGGCTTCGCCCAGTTTTGCATGCGCCCGCAAATGCCGGTGCTCGCCATGCATCGGGATCAGGAATTGCGGGTTGATCAACCTGTGCATAGCCTGCAGGTCAGGCCGGTTGGCATGGCCGGAGACATGGTAGGCACCCATCGTGTCATCCACCACATCCACGCCCATTTCGGAAAATGCATTGACGATGCGGGCCACGGACTTTTCGTTGCCAGGGATGGTTTTTGAGGAAAACAGCATTGTGTCGCCCTCTTTCAAGGACAGACCCAGATATTTTCCACGGCTGAGCTGGGCAGTAGCAGCACGGCGTTCACCTTGGGAACCGGTGGCCAGTACCATCAGATTATCGCGTGGCACTTTTTTGGCGTCCTCAACACTGATGGTGTTGGGAAAGTCTTTCAAGATGCCCACGGCCACACCAGCGCTGACCATGCGGCGCATGGCACGGCCCAACAGCACAACAGAGCGCCCGGCGGCGATACCGGCATCGGCCAGGGTTTTCACCCGGGCAATGTTGCTGGCAAACGTGGTGGCAACCACCATACCACGGGCTGATTTGACCAGTTCGGTGATGGCGGGGCCAACTGTGACCTCAGAGCGGCCCGGATCGGGGGAAAATACATTGGTTGAATCGCACACCAGAGCGCGCACGCCAGATTTACCAATCTCGGCCCAGAAATCAGGGTCATGGGCTTCACCAACACCTGGGGTTTCATCAACTTTGAAATCACCGGTATGGACGATGCGCCCCTGCGGCGTGTCAATGATCAGGGCCGAGCTTTCAGGGATGGAATGGGCCACCGGCGCAAAGCTGACCATGAACGGACCGGCGGTAACGGTTTCTGGATAGGCGGCGACGGTATGGATTTTCCTGGTGTCCAGCCCGTGTTCTTCAAATTTCAAACCCGCCAGATGGGCGGTAAAGGCGCGCGCGTAAACCGGGGCCTTGATACGTTGCCAAAGGTGGGCAACCGCGCCGATGTGATCTTCGTGCGCATGGGTGATAAAGATTGCATCGATACGCTTGGCGCGTTTTTCGATCCAGGCGATATCGGGCATGATCAGGTCAACGCCCGGGGTGGTGTCCATGTCAGGGAATGCGACGCCAAGATCGACAAGGATATAGCGTTCCTTACCTTTGGGCCCATAGCCGTAAACGTAGCAATTCATTCCAATCTCGCCCGCGCCACCGAGGGGCAGGTAAATTAAGCGGTCATTCGCCATGGTCAGATATTTTCCTTGTTATACTGATGGATCACGGTCAGCCCGTGCATCGTTAAATCGTCTTCAAGCGCGTCAAACAGGGGGTGGGCCGCTTCAAACAGCGAAGCCAGACCGCCGGTGCCGATGATCTTCATTTCTTGGCCATATTCAGCCCGGATACGGGCGCATATTTCGCGCACCAACCCAATATAACCCCAGAACACGCCCGATTGCATGCAATGCACGGTGTTGGTGCCGATCACTGCCTGGGGCTTGGTAATGTCCACATGCGGCAGTGCGGCGGCGTGAAGATGCAGGGCTTCAAGGCTTAGGTTTACGCCGGGTGCAATTGCGCCGCCTATATAGGCACCGTCATCTGCCACCACGTCAAAGGTTGTCGCGGTGCCAAAATCAACCACAATCAGGTTGCCACCGTGGCGCGCATAGGCGCCTGCCGCATTCACCAACCGGTCAGGGCCAACAGTGGTGCCCTGGTCCACGCGGGGTTGGGTGGGAAGCGCGCAATCGGGTTTGCCAACAACGTAGGGACGACAGTTAAAATAACGGTCACACAGCACACGCAGGTTAAAGACCACGCGGGGCACAGTGGACGAAATGATCACTTCGGTAATAGTCACATCCAGATTGTCGACCTTCAACAAAGTCGACAGCCAGACGAAATACTGGTCCGCTGTGCGCTGCCATTGGGTACTGGTGCGCCAGGTGGACAGGAATTTCTTGCCGTCCCAGATGGAAAACACGGTGTTGGTGTTACCGGTATCGATGCAGAGCAGCATGGCGCCCCCTAAAAGTAGATGTCGGCGGCAGCAATAGCCTGTCGGCCCTTGGGTGTCGATAGGATCAGTTGACCGCTGGTATCAATGGCTTCAAAGGTGCCTATGATTTCAGACCTGCCGGTGCGCGCGGTGATCACCTGCCCAATACGTGCAGCGCGCGCCAGCCAGGCAGTGCGGACAGGCTCAAAGCCGAAGGTGGTGAACTGGTGTTCCCATTTGGCATAGGCCGGGGCCAATAGCGACAGGAACTCTGGTGGGGTGACCAGCGCACCAGTCTCTGACAGCAGGGCAACCGGCGGGGTTGCATCCTTCTCAACCTCGCCCAGGCCGGGGGCGGTTTTCAGATTGACGCCGATGCCGATGGCAAGGTGGCTGGTTTTGGGGCCAGATCCGATACTTTCCAGCAGGATACCCGCCAGCTTCCCACCATTGAGCAGCACATCATTAGGCCATTTCAACGCAAAACAATCACTGCGCCCACAGGCGGCGACCAGGGCATCATACAGCGCTAATGAAGCCACAAATGACCGCAATGCCACCTGCGCTGGGGGTTCTGATGGCTGCATAACATAGGTGGCAGCAAAGTTTCCGGTGGGGTCGGCCCAGGCGCGACCCCGCCTGCCCCGGCCCCGGGTTTGCTTTAGCGCCAGTATCCATTCAGGGCCAGCAAGGGTTGGGGCAATGCGCGCGGCCTCGGCATTGGTGCTGTCAACCTCGTCCAATACCTGCCGCCCAACACCATCGGGCCAGTCGGTTGGGTCAGTTAACAAGGGCTGCTGCGGCGTTGGCGGCAAGGGTTTCGATGCCAAACAGGTTGACCACACCGACCACCATGATTGCAGCAGACCCCATCAGGAACAGCCATTGCACCGGGGCCATCTGACCGTCGATGCTGTCGCCATCTTCGCCAAAATACATGTAGAAAATGATGCGCAGGTAATAGAACGCGCCGATAACCGATGCGATAACCCCGGCAATGGCCAACCAGGTCATGTTCGCGTCCACGGCGGCCTTTAGCACGTAGAATTTCCCAAAGAACCCCACCAGCGGCGGCACGCCTGCCAGTGAAAACAGCAACACCAACATGGCCAGCGCTTTCAGAGGTGCCTTTTTGGACAACATATTCAGTGCACCAATATCAGTGATGGGGCGGCCGTCACGCTCCATACTTAGAATAAAGGCGAAGGTGCCAATATTCATTGTCACATAGATCGCCATATAAATCAGCATTGCCTGCACACCACCGACAGTGCCCGCGGCCAACCCCATCAGGGCGAACCCCATATGGGAAATCGATGAATATGCCATCAAGCGTTTGATGTTGCGCTGGCCAATGGCAGCAATGGCCCCCAGAAACATCGACGCTACGGACAGCAGCGCTATGATCTGGGTCCAATCGGCAGTGATACCGCCAAAGGCGTCAAACAACACCCGCGCGAACAGGCCCATGGCAGCGACCTTGGGGGCGGTTGCGAAAAACGCGGTGACCGGTGTGGGCGAGCCTTCGTAAACGTCGGGCGTCCACATGTGGAACGGTACGGCGGAAACTTTGAACGCCATGCCGGTGATCATAAACACAAGCCCAAACAACAGCCCAAGTGAAACATTCCCTATGGTCGCAGTTTGGATAATACCAGCAAACGACGTGGTGCCCGCATAGCCGTATGTAAGCGAAGCACCGTATAGCAACAGACCCGATGACAGCGCGCCAAGCACGAAATATTTCAAGCCAGCTTCGGTCGATTTGGCGCTGTCCCGGCGTAGAGACGCCACCACATATAGCGCCAGTGACTGCAGTTCCAGCCCCATATAAAGCGACATCAGGTCGCCCGCCGACACCATCATCATCATGCCGATACTGGCCAGCGCCAGCAAAATTGGATACTCAAAACGCAGCAATCCGGCCTTGGTCATATAGCTTTCGCTCATCAGCAATATCGCAGCCCCTGCCAGCAGGATCATCACTTTTGCAAAACGGGCAAAAGCGTCATCCACGAACATGCCATTAAAGGCGGTATTGCTACCTTCCCCATTTAGCCCGATCCAAGCGGCCAGACCCGCCATTATGGCGGCTGTGGCCCACAGAATTTTAGGGGCGGTTTTATCCTTACCGCCATAGGCCCCAAACATCAGGGCAGCCATTGCGAATATTGCCAGTATCACCTCTGGCAGGACGGCTGAAAAATCGGCAGATGTCATTTCATAAGTCCCTAATTATGTGCCACTTCGACCGCTACCTCAGTAGTGATCTCAGCGTGATAATTGTACAATAGCGCCTCAACCGATGGCCCGATGATGTCCGTCACCAGTGCCGGATAGACACCCAACAGCAAAGTCATGAACACCAGCGGCGCAAATATCGCCTTTTCGCGTCCAGTCATATCGGTGATGGATTTCAGGCTTTCCTTAATCAGTTCACCCATGACCACCCGGCGATACAGCCACAGCGCATAGGCAGCGGATAGGATGACACCCGACGTGGCAAACGCGGCAACCCAGGTGTTGGTCTGGAAGACCCCCACCAGCGTCAGAAATTCACCGACAAAACCAGATGTGCCCGGTAGGCCGACGTTGGCCATGGTGAAGAACATAAATATCAGCGCAAAGGCCGGCATCCGGTTCACCAACCCGCCATAGGCGGCAATCTCGCGGGTGTGCATACGGTCATAGATCACGCCGACACACAGGAACAACGCCCCCGAAATAAAGCCGTGGCTGATCATCTGAAATATCGCGCCGTCCAGACCCTGCTGGTTGGCTGAAAAGATGCCCATGGTCACGAAACCCATATGGGCGACCGACGAATAGGCGATCAGTTTTTTCATGTCTTCCTGCACCAGCGCCACCAATGACGTGTAGACGATGGCAATGGCGCTCATCCACAGGATGGTCGTGGCCATAACGTCCGATCCCACCGGAAACATCGGCAGCGAAAACCGCAAAAACCCGTAACCGCCCATTTTCAACAGGATCGCAGCCAGAACCACCGACCCAGCAGTCGGGGCCTGAACATGGGCATCCGGCAGCCAGGTGTGCACCGGCCACATGGGCATCTTCACAGCAAAGGACGCAAAGAACGCCAGGAACAGCAAGGTTTGCAAGCCGCCAACAATCTGGAAACCCCAGACGGACAGCGCGGAATGGCTAAACTGGTGGTTCATCAATGTCGGAATATCAGAGGTGCCCGCATCAACAAACATAGCGACCATGGCCACCAGCATCAGAACGGACCCAAGGAAGGTGTAAAGGAAGAATTTGAACGCCGCATAGATGCGCTGTTTGCCGCCCCAGATACCGATGATCAGGAACATCGGGATCAGGCCCGCTTCAAAGAAAACATAGAACAGGATCAAGTCCAAAGCCATGAACACACCCAGCATCAGTGTTTCCAGCAACAGGAACGCAATCATGTATTCCTTGACCCGGGTTTCAACATTCCAGCAGGCGGCGATGGTCAATGGCATCAGAAAAGTGGTCAGCATAACAAACAGTACCGAAATGCCATCAACACCCATTTTGTATTGCATGCCCAACAACCAATCGGCTTGCTCGACAAACTGAAAACCGGTGTCGGTAGGATCAAACTGGGCAATCACCATCAACGACACCAAAAACGTCGCCGATGTGGCCATCAGCGCCAGCCACTTGGCATTGCGCTGTGCAGCTGCATCATCGCCACGCAAAAAGAACGCCAAGATGCCAGCGGCAACCAACGGAATAAAAGTAATAATCGACAGCAGGTTTTCCATCAGTGCCCCCCGCCGCTAAGCGTTACGATGGTGATCAGAACGGTGATGCCGATGACCATGGCAAACGCATAATGGAACAGATATCCAGATTGCGCCCGCCCCGCCAGACGGGTGAAAAACGGCACAATACCCATGGCGATGCCATTCAGCGTGCCGTCAATAATGGCACCATCGCCGCGCTTCCACAGGGCCCGACCCAGCCATTTGGCGGGGCGGATGATGGCGAAATCGTAAAGCTCGTCAAAGTACCACTTGTTCAGCAGGAACAAATAAAGCGGGCGTTGATTGGCGGCAAGACGTGCGGGCCAGTCAGGACGGCGGATATAGAACATATACGCCGTGAACAGCCCCAGCAACATGGCGACAAACGGGGACAGCCTCACCCAGCTTGGCACATGGTGGGCGTCGTCCAATACGTGGTTGTCGGGGTGCATAAAGATCGCGCCTTTCGGGGCGGTGTGGTGTTGGGTGGGGCTGGCATGGCTGTCGGTGCCAGCCTCAGTGGCTTCGCCCCCGTGACCTGCATCAGCAGTTTCAACATGTGCCTCAAGACCAAAGAAACTGTTCACCTTGTCATGGTCACCAAAGAACGGTGCCAGCCAGATCATACCGGCGAACACGGCACCAAGCGCCAAAACACCAAGCGGCACCAACATTGTCAGCGGGCTTTCCTTGGCGTGATCATGGGTGTGTTGGTCACCCTTTGGCGCGCCCCAGAACGTCATGAACATCAGCCGCCAGCTGTAAAAACTGGTGAACATCGCGGCGATGACCAGCAGCCAAAACGCATAGGATTGCCCCGATGCAAAGGCGCTTTCAATGATCGCATCCTTGGACAGGAATCCAGCAAAACCAATGGTCGTCAGCGGAATGCCAACACCGGTAATCGCCAGCGTACCGATCATCATTGCCCAGAATGTTTTCGGGATCTTGTGACGTAAACCACCATAATTGCGCATGTCCTGTTCATGGTGCATCGCGGTGATCACCGACCCCGCCCCCAAAAACAACATCGCCTTGAAAAACGCGTGGGTGAACAGATGGAACATAGCCACCGAATAAACCCCGACACCGGCGGCCACGAACATATAGCCAAGCTGGGAACAGGTCGAATAGGCGATGACGCGCTTAATATCGTTTTGCACCAGGCCAACAGTGGCGGCAAAAAACGCGGTAAAGGCACCAATGGCGACGACAAACAGCTTCGCCTCTGGTGCAAATTCAAACAGCGGCGACATCCGGCAAACCAGGAACACACCAGCCGTGACCATGGTTGCCGCATGGATCAGCGCCGAAACCGGTGTCGGCCCTTCCATCGCGTCGGGCAGCCAGGTGTGCAGGAACAGCTGCGCCGATTTGCCCATGGCACCGATGAACAACAGCACGGCCAACAGATTGGCGGCGTTCCAGTCGGCCCAAAGAAAACGGATTTGGGTTTCAGCCAGTTGCGGCGCGGCGGCAAAAATGTCGTCCAGCCGGATGCTGTCCACCAGCAGGAACAACCCGAATATGCCCAAAGCAAAGCCAAAATCACCAACCCGGTTAACCACAAACGCTTTGATGGCGGCGGCATTGGCGCTTGGCTTTTTGTAGTAAAACCCGATCAGCAGGTAAGACGCAACGCCCACCCCTTCCCAACCGAAAAACATCTGCACCAGATTGTCGGCGGTCACCAACATCAGCATGGCAAAGGTGAAAAACGATAGATAGGCAAAGAACCGTGGCCGGTAACTGACACCTTCACCAAAGTGATCGTCATGGGCCATATAGCCAATGGAATATAGGTGAACAAGCGATGACACCGTGGTGATCACCACCAGCATTATCGCCGTTAACCGGTCCAAACGGATGCCCCAGTCGGTGGACAAGCTGCCGCTTTCGATCCAGCGCAGGATCTGAATATGCTGGGTCTCACCATCAAAGGTCAGGAAAATAATCCAGCTTAGGATCGCCGACAGGAACAACAGACCGGTGGTCAGGTATTGCGCACCTTTGTCGCCAATAATGCGCCAACCGAAACCGGCAACAAGTGCGGCAATCAGGGGGGCAAATAACAGGGTGGTTTCCATAGTGTGCCCTTAACCTTTCATCACGTTGACGTCTTCAACGTCGATGGTGCCGCGGTTGCGGAAAAAACCGACCAGAATGGCCAGGCCAATGGCGGCTTCAGCAGCAGCCACGGTCAGGATAAACAGGGTGAAAACCTGCCCAGTCAAATCGCCCAGATGCGCCGAAAACGCCACCAGGTTAATATTGACGGCCAGCAGCATTAGCTCCACCGACATCAATATGATGATGACGTTCTTGCGGTTCAAAAACAGACCGAAAATGCCGATCACAAACAACGCGGCGGCCACGGTAAGGTAGTGTTCAAGTCCGACCATTTTCAACCTGCCCTATATGTTCAGCCACGAAATCTTCAAAAGATTTCGCACCGATTTTTTTTGAAAAAATCGCGCTCATAACCCCTGCCCCGGTTTCACGTCCACCAGCTCAAGCGCTTTGTCAGGATCACGGTGCATCTGGGCCATGACGTTCTGGCGTTTCACATCCGGGCGATGGCGCAGGGTCAACACAATCGCACCGATCATCGCCACCAGCAGGATCAGCCCGGCCAATTGAAACAGCAGGATGTAATCATCATAGATCAACGCGCCCAAAGCAGCGGTGTTGTGCACTTCGTTCAAGTCCGGCGTCACCGCGGTACGCAGGCTTAGAGCCTGGTCAGAAACCTGCCAAACCCCGATGGCCAGCCCCAGCTGTATCAGGATCACAATTCCAAGCAGCAAGGCTATGGGCACATATTTGGCCATGCCACCGCGCAATTCGGCAAAATCAACGTCCAGCATCATGGTGACGAACATGAACAGCACAGCAACCGCGCCCACATAGACAATGATCAGCAACATGGCGACAAATTCAGCCCCCAGCAGCACGAACAGCCCTGCCGACGAAATAAACGTCAGGATCAGCCACAGTACGGAATGCACCGGGTTCTTGGAAACCACAGTTAACAGCCCCCCGGCCACAACCGAAATGGCAAACAGGTAAAAGGCAAAATCAACGACGCTCATGCATCTTCCCCTTTGGTGTTGGCACCTGTGACGCAGGCAAATACCAGGGCGCAGGGCACCATGGTTTCAAGTGTTTTTCTAAGATCAGTCATCGGTAGGGCGCATCCATTTCCAGGTTGCGGGCTATTTCTGCTTCCCAGCGGTCACCGTTATCCAGCAGCTTGGCCTTGTCATAAAACAGCTCTTCGCGAGTTTCGGTGGCGTATTCAAAATTCGGCCCCTCAACAATGGCATCCACCGGGCAGGCTTCCTGACAAAAACCGCAATAGATGCATTTTGTCATATCGATGTCATAGCGCGTGGTACGGCGCGATCCATCTTCACGCGGCTCCGCATCAATGGTGATGGCTTGCGCCGGGCAAATGGCTTCACACAGCTTGCAGGCGATGCAGCGTTCTTCACCATTGGGATAGCGACGCAGGGCATGTTCACCGCGAAAGCGCGGGGATAGCGGACCTTTTTCGTGCGGGTAATTCAATGTCGCCTTGGGGGCGAAGAAATACTTCAGCCCCAGCTGAAAGCCCTTGATAACGTCAAACAGCAGAAAATATTTCGCCGCGCGGGTATAATCAAACTGTGCCATACCTTAACCCCCAATTGCCCAACGGGCATAGGTGCCCCAGAACCAGCCAAATTGTGCGGCAAAGGCCACAAAAACCACCCACGCTAGGCTTAGCGGCAGGAATACTTTCCAGCCGATGCGCATCAACTGATCATAGCGGTAGCGCGGGGTGATGGCCTTAACCATCGCGAAGATGAAAAAGAAGAACCCCATTTTGGCGATCATCCACAGCGCCCCGTCCGGCAGGCCCGGAATAGGTGACAGCCAGCCGCCAAAGAACATCAGCGATGTCAGGGCGCACATCAGGAATATGGCGATGTATTCACCGGCCATGAACAGCAGGAACGGCGTCGAGGAATATTCAACCTGATACCCGGCAACCAGTTCGCTTTCAGCTTCTGGCAGATCAAAGGGCGGGCGGTTGGTTTCCGCCAGCGCCGAGATAAAGAACAGGATCAGCATGGGGAAATGCGGGATCCAGTACCAGTTTAGCATCCCCCAGTCGCCCGATTGCGCCCGCACGATATCACCAAAGTTCATACTTCCAGTGGTCAAAATGACGCCGATGATGATCAGGCCGATGGATACTTCGTAAGACACCATCTGCGCCGCGGATCGCAGAGCACCCAGGAAAGCGTATTTGGAATTAGAGGCCCAGCCACCCATAATAACGCCGTACACTTCCAACGAAGACACGGCGAACACAAACAGGATGGCGACATTAATTTCAGTCAATACCCAGGTTTCATTGAACGGAATGACCGCCCAGGCAACCACTGACATAACAAAGGCGATAAGCGGGGCCAGCATGAACACCGGCTTGTCGGCCCCAGCCGGGATGACAATTTCTTTGACAACATATTTCAGGGCATCCGCCACCGATTGCAAAACACCGTAGGCCCCCACGACGTTTGGACCACGGCGCATCTGCACGGCGGCCCAGATTTTACGGTCGCCATATACCAGAAACAAAAGCGCGATCATCACAAAGCCGATCAGCAGCAATCCTTGTGCAAATATCAGCACAAACGTCCCGAAAGGTGTCATCAGAAATTCAGCCATTTTGCCCCTGTCTTCAGACTGTCGGTATGCCCAGTGTCGCGCAGTTTTGCACCGTGATTTCGGCGTCAATTGTGCGCAAACCCTGCGGCAATGTTGCTGAAATGGTGTAAACCGCATCTGCGTCCCAAATGCCAGCCTTTATCGTCACATTTGTGCGGATATGGCGGGCAAATCCGTAGCCCCGTTTCAGCGCGTATTGTGCCACCGCACATTCAGCATAGGCGGTGACATCATCATTATCGCGCGCGCCCGTCATAGAGACCCGCATATTGACCAAGTCAACGTCCAAAAGATTGCGGGTTATCCCATTGTAAATAGGCATAAAATCCGCATCCAATGGCGGGCTTTCACCGGTCGTGGGCGTGTCACATGCAGTAAGCAATACTGCAATTCCAAGACCGGTCAGGTGATGTTTAATGCCCATATCGGATTACTCCGCCGCGATTTGTGCCTTTGAACGTGCCAGTGAAATACCGGATAATTCGCCCATCAGCTGGCTGGCCCGTGCAATCGGGTTGCTCAGATAAAAATCATCAACCGCCGGTGGAAAACTGGCCTTGCCCAATTTGCCGGTCTTCAGGGGCTGCCAGTCATTTTCTGGCACAGCGTCAATGGCTTGCAGGTGCGGGACCAGCTTAACCAGTTCATCGCGCAAACCCGACAGCGTGTCATAGGGCAAGGCATTTCCCAACTCACCGCTTAGGGCACGCAGGATGGCCCAGTTTTCCTTGGCCTCCCCCGGGGCAAAGCCCGCGCGTTGTGCCAGCTGTGGCCGGCCCTCGGTGTTCACAAACAGCGCGTTTTCTTCGGTATAGGCGGCACCAGGCAGGATAATATCGGCGCGATGTGCACCCCGATCCCCATGGCTGCCCTGATAAATCACAAACGGGCCATCCTTAATGTCAATTTCGTCCGCGCCAAGATTATAGACAACATCAGGGTTTTTCAGCGCCGCTTTCATGCCGCCCTTGGTGGTGGCGTTGATATCCATCGCCCCGACCCGGCCAGCACCAGTGTGTAGTACCATGAATTTTGACTTGGTCAGCTCAGCAAGCTTCATCGCCTCAGCCAAAACAGCCGCCCCATCACCCCCCTGCAATGCACCCTGCCCGATGATAATAATCGAATTCATCTTAAGGACCGGGCCAAATTTATGGCCCAGCAAACCCGTCAGTGCCGCGCGGTCGCTGCCCATATGGGCGTATTCATAAGTCAGATCAACTTTTTCACCCACAAGCCCGATATTCGCGCCGCTAGACCAAGCCTTGCGGATGCGGGCGTTCAGAACCGGGGCCTCAACCGCTGGATTGGTGCCAATCAATTGGATCATCTGGGCGGTATCAATGTCTTCGATACAAGCGGTGCCAACATATGCCGAGCGGTTACCGGCGGGCAATTTCGCATTATCCACGCGGCATTCAACAGTGCCACCCTGCCCTTGAACCAGTTGTTTCAGCGCGAACGCGGCCTCTACCGGGGCCAAATCACCAATCAACCCGGTGACTTTCTTGCCCCTCATGGCCTTAGCGGCGGCTTTTAGCGCCTCATCCCAACCAACCGGTTTCAGCTTACCGTTCTTGCGAATATAGGGCGTGTCCAGCCGTTGGCGGCGCAACCCGTCCCACACAAAGCGGGTTTTGTCGGAAATCCATTCCTCATTCACACCATCATGGTTGCGCGGCAAAATGCGCATGACTTCTCGGCCCTTGGTATCCACCCGGATATTGCTGCCAAGCGCGTCCATAACATCAATGCTTTCGGTTTTTGACAGCTCCCAAGGCCGCGCAGTAAAGGCGTAAGGCTTGCTGACCAATGCCCCAACCGGGCACAGATCAATGATATTGCCCTGCAGGTTGCTGTTCAGGGTTTCGCCCAGATAGCTGGTTATTTCGGCGTCTTCACCCCGACCAGTCTGGCCCATAACAGTTATACCTGCCACTTCGGACGTAAAGCGCACACAACGGGTGCAGGAAATACAGCGTGTCATATGGGTTTCAACCAGCGGGCCAAGATCCAGATCTTCGGTGGCGCGTTTGGCATCACGGTACCGGGAAAAATCAACACCATACGCCATGGCCTGATCCTGCAGGTCGCATTCCCCACCCTGATCACATATCGGGCAATCCAGCGGATGGTTGATCAGCAAAAATTCCATCACACCTTCGCGGGCCTTTTTGACCATGGGGCTGTTGGTGCGCACCACCGGCGGCTGGCCTTCCGGCCCCGGGCGCAGATCGCGCACCTGCATGGCACAGGATGCGGCGGGTTTTGGCGGGCCACCGACGACCTCGACCAGACACATTCGGCAATTGCCAGCGATGGTCAGACGTTCATGATAGCAGAACCGGGGCACTTCAACGCCAGCAATTTCACAAGCCTGGATCAGGGTCATGGCACCATCGACTTCTACTTCGCGCTCGTCGATGATGATTTTCTTTAGGTCTGGCATCTGTTCACTCGCTGGTTCAAGGGGGCGATTGCCCACCTAAAATGTCGCCAAGCTGTTACCAGGTCCAGAGCAGCTGCCCGATCAGGGACCCTTTGGCAATTTCAGCCCGTCCCAAAGAGCAATAAGTTGCTTCATTGCCGTGCACAACGCCGTTTTCAGCCAAGTAGCTATCAATTGTTGATTTCACCCGTTTGCGTTCAACCGGACTGTCCAGAAACGCCCGCACATCACCCTCAGCGTAACCCTGATCGCGGGCATATTGTTCAAGCGCTTTGGCTTTGCGCAATGCGCGCAACATCCGGGCGTTGACCGTGGAACAGTTTTTGCGGATTTCATCGGCGATACCGGCTGATATCAGCGAATGATTGATATGCTGTTCCTTATCAAGCGGCGTCAGGGCTGTGGCCTGCAAAGGCAGCATCAGCATCAGGCCAATAATCAGGGGGCGGATGGAAATTATTCGGGAAAGTATAAAGCTAAACATTTGCACTACTCCACCGGCGACGCGACTTTACGCCACCAGTTAAAATCATAAGCCAATGACGTTGGCCCGTTTACGCCCAGCATTTCAAGACGTTTTGCCGCCTCTTGCACTGTGGGGGTATGCCCCACTGTTACGGGCCAGATCACATGCGCCGGGCCTTCTGATTTATTTATCTAACGATCACGTTGCTTCATAACAATACTATGAACAGCTTTGTGAACCGATTGGCAACGATCTTTCAGCGCAATTTCAATATTTTCGCCATGGCTTTGTTGGTTTTTACCTCGGCGCGAATGGCATCACACAGCGCCTCGCCACCTTCTGGGGCAACACCGTGTCGCGCGCGCAATTCTGTTTCCCGCACTGCCAACTGGGCAACCCCGGTCTCAGATGTCAGCGACTGAACCGACGCCACCGGGTCAAGCCCGTCAGCGGCCAGCTTGCCCATTAATGCAACCATCGCCTTTTGCAAGCGACCATCATTAACCTTGGCACCATCACAGGTTTGCCCGGCGGTGGTGATCGCGCTTAGATCGGCCAGCGCGTCATAGGCATAATCAGGCAACAGATCGCCCTGGGCCTGGGCGGCCATCGGCAGGGATAGGAAAATCGCAAGCGTTAGGTTTTTCATTGCATTAGCGCCTTTTGCGTTCGCGGAACGGTGAAATGCCGTCCTTGGCTTTGATTAAGAATGCATAGGTAACAACGCAGCCCACAAAAACCAAGCCCGCGATGCACAGATACATCCAACGCGACGCCAGCCCACTGTCAATCGCCATATGGGCGTACCAGGCGGGCAGGAATGCAATGGCAGCGCTAAGGATGGCGGCGATAAAGCTAAGCAGTCCGTCCCAAATGTTGCGCAAGAATTTCATGGTCTATTCCGCTGCCGTTTGGGTGCAGCTTTTCTGCCGCCAAAGCTTGGCGTCTTGCAGGTGCTTCCAGCCAAAGGCATGGTCGCTGTCACCATTTTGGCGCAGGTGTTCCAGGCGTTCCAATGCTTCATCCAAAGTTGGCTGATGCCCCTTGGGCACCCACCACATCACAAAATGCATATCCGCCATCAGTTCAAACCATTCGGCCCGACGCTCGTAAAACTGCCGATGCGCGGTGTTCCAAACGAAGTTTTCCAGGCTTTTAACGTCTTCCCAGACCGTCAGGTTGCTGACCTGCAAAGGATCATCACCAATAGCGTTTTCCGTGTTGCCAGTACCCGGTTCACCAGAACCTTGCATCATCCACACAAACCCCGACATGCGCTTACCCATGCCGTTGATCTTATCGAGCGCGTTCATAAAATCCGCGACCCGTGGATCGTCGGTTGGCGCGACCAGGCGGCCGATGTTGAGCTGGGCGAGCTGGTGGGAAGTATTTTCTTTGTTACTCATCAACAATTCCAGTTTCGCTTTCGTGCGAGCTATCTGTGCCTTCACTCACATCACCGTCGTCAACACTTCTGGTCAAGCCGACATCCTTCGGCGACAAACTGGCCGCAAAGAAACTCGCGGCAGCCAAAGTTGGAACGACATATACCATTTTATCAGTCATCCATGCGGCCGTATACGACGGTGCAAGGACAATGGCTGCACGAATTATAGCTAGTTTAATCGAGTCCCAATTGGTCAATTTTTTACCAACACCAAATCCCCTACTCCGCCGCCACAGCACTCACCCGACCCGTCCGCTTGGCCTTAATCCGATCCTCAATTTCCCCACGAAAATGCCGGATCAGCCCTTGAATGGGCCAGGCCGCCGCGTCGCCCAGGGCACAAATCGTGTGCCCTTCGACCTGCTTGGTCACGTCCAGCAGCATGTCAATCTCTTCAACCTCCGCCTCGCCCGTCACCAGCCGGTCCATGACCCGCATCATCCAGCCGGTGCCTTCACGGCACGGCGTACATTGGCCACAGCTTTCGTGTTTAAAGAATTTCGCCAGCCGCCAAATGGCTTTCACCACATCGGTGTTTTGATCCATGACGATCATACAACCGGTGCCGAAACTTGATTGGTTTTCGCGCATCCAATCAAAATCCATGATCGCGCCTTCCAGCGCGTCACGCGGCAGAACCGGGCAAGACGCGCCGCCGGGGATCAATGCTTTTAGGTTGTCCCAGCCACCGCGCACACCGCCGCCATGAACTTCGATCAATTCGCGCACCGGCATCGACATGGATTCTTCGAACACACAGGGCGTGTTCACGTGGCCGGTGATCGCAAACAGCTTGGTGCCGGCATTATTGGGGCGGCCAAAAGACGCGAACCATTCCGGGCCACGGCGCAGGATGGTGGGTACAACCGCAATGCTTTCGACATTGTTCACCGTGGTCGGGCAGCCATACAGGCCCGCACCCGCCGGGAACGGCGGCTTCATCCGGGGCATGCCTTTTTTACCCTCAAGGCTTTCCAACAATGCGGTTTCTTCGCCGCAAATATAGGCCCCGGCACCGTGGTGCACATATAGGTCAAAGTCCCAGCCGGATTTGGCGGCGTTTTTGCCCAACAATCCAGCGTCATAACATTCGTCAATTGCCGCTTGCAGAGCCTCACGTTCGCGGATGAATTCACCGCGGATATAGATATAGCAAGCATGGGCATTCATCGCAAAAGACGCGATCAGCGCGCCTTCTATCAGGGTGAACGGATCATGGCGCATGATCTCGCGGTCTTTACAGGTGGCAGGTTCTGACTCATCACCATTGATCACCAGATAGGCCGGGCGACCGTCACTTTCCTTAGGCATGAACGACCATTTTAAACCGGTCGGAAAGCCAGCGCCGCCACGCCCGCGCAGACCAGACGCCTTCATCTGGTCAATAATCCAGTCACGGCCCTTTTTGATGATCTTATCCGTACCATCAAAATGGCCACGCTTTTTAGCGCCAGCAAGCGAGCGGTCATGCATGCCATATAGGTTTGTGAAGATCCGGTCCTGATCTTTAAGCATCGTCTACGTTCCTAATCTTCCCGGCGCGCGCGCCATACCTGAAATATCACCACCATCGACCAGAAAAGCCCGGCCAATGCGGCAAAGTCAAACAGCAGGGCATAGCGCCCCGCCAGACCGAATTGTTTGCCGATAAACTGGGCCCCAAGCCAAAGGACGATAGTGGCAGCAATCACAATGGAAACCATGCGTGATTTGCGTGCCAGATCCTGTTCTTGCTCTGGGCCCAATTCGTATTCTCCTTAATAAACGCAGCCGTTTTTGACGCGCTTGGAATGGTCAGTTACGTCACCCTTTGGCAAGGGATTTGCACTGTTTCACCCAATCGTCCCGCACGATGCGGCCTTTGAATTTTAGCCGCTCATCGACCCATTCGATTTCTTTCTTGCGCCAACCGGCAACCTGATCAAAGTGGTAAAACCCCAGTTCATTCAGGGTTTTTTCCAGACCCGGACCAACACCTTTGATCTGTTTCAGGTCATCGGCGCCGCTGGCGCGGGCCTTTTTCAACAGCGCAGGCTTGCCATCTTTAGCCACAGGTTTGCGGGCTGGTTTGGCTTTGGCTGCCTTTTTCTCAGACACCATGGCAGCACCAGCATCGCCCATAATGGCAGAGGCTGTTGCCATATCCGCTGGCTTTTTGCGGGCAGTGGTCTTTTTGGTGGTGCCTTTGGTGCTGGCAGATTTGGACTTGGCGGCTGGCTTTGCCTTTGCCGCTGGTTTGGCTTTCGGTTTGGCCTTGGCTTTGGATTTCGGTTTTGCAGCAGCTGGCTCAACGGGTGCGCTTTTCACTTCGCTTACCAGGTTGGACGCCTCGGGCGCAGCAGCGGGCGTAGTCGCCGCTCGCGCCGGACCAGTTGAAGCCGATCCAAGCCCCAAATCTGCGTCATCTGCGTCGCGGTAAAACCCTATCCAAAGCAAAATAGCGACCAGAATACCAATGAGGATCGCCAATAACAGGGCGGGCCAAAAGGCGTAATCAACCGGAAATTTCAGGATCAGGAAAGCGACAACGCCTGCCAAAGCCGCCCATCCCCACAGCTTTCCGGTGTTTTCAGTTGCACCATTACTCATCACTTTATCTCCCTGTTATGGAATTTAGTTTCTTAGACATCAGTATTTCGCACGTTTAGAAAATTCTGTCGCGTCACCACTGGCCAAGATTTTGGCCTGCGCGACCCATTTGTCACGGCTGGCGCGGCCTTTAAAGCCAGCCAGATTGTTATCCACCCAAGAAATGTCGCTTATTCCCCAGGCAGCAACCTGATCATAGTGGTAAAATCCAAGCGCATTTAGCAGCTTTTCCATTTTCGGACCAACGCCTTTGATCATCTTTAGATCATCTGCACCAGATTTCCGGGCGCTCTTTAGGCTGCGTGGCTTTTTGGCTTTGCTACTGACAGGCTTAGCAGTTTTTGGTTTGGCAGCGGCTTTCGTGCGTTTCTGAACGCCAAGCCACGGTGTGGTCAGCGGCACTTCACCGCCATCGATCCGTTTCACTGTATCACCCAGATCAACCGCCAATTGCACGCTGGCATTGTATTGGGTCCGCCCGCTCTCATGGGCGGTCAGGCTGGTGAGCCCGGCCAAAGGTTCCGCCGCGTACCGGCCGTTTTGCGGCCCCGGGGTCGGCACCTGCCCGGCGGCAAGCTGGTCGATGATTTCAACAAAGCGCTCAACCGTCAGGTCTTCGTAGAAATCTTTGCCAATCTGGGCCATGGGCGCGTTGGCGCAGGCGCCCAGGCATTCGACCTCTTCCCAGCTGAATTTACCGTCAGCAGAAACCTGATGCGGGTTTGGGGCAATTTTGTCCTGGCACACAGCCATCAGATCTTCGGCGCCGCAAATCATACAGGATGTGGTGCCGCAAATTTGAATATTTGCGACGGAACCAACCGGTTGCAACTGGAACATAAAGTAAAATGTGGCCACTTCCAGCACCCGGATATAAGCCATATCAAGCATATCAGCGACATGTTCAATGGCCGGGCGGCTTAGCCAACCGGTCTGTTCCTGGGCGCGCCAAAGCAGCGGAATAACCGCACTGGCCTGTCGCCCTTCGGGGTATTTAGTGATCTGAGCATGCGCCCATTTCAGGTTGGCCTTGGTAAAGGCAAAGCTGTTGGGCTGGTTGGGGTGCAGGCGGCGGAGCATTCAGATAGTGCCTTTTTGATGCGAGGGTGTTTTGATTTTTCTGCGAAAAATCAGGCCTCCGGCGGGGATATTTGTAAAAAGAAGAAAGCCATGTGGGAGTGAAAGCATTATCTGTCCACCTCACCAAAAACGATATCCATGGTGCCGATGATGGCGGCCACGTCTGCAAGTTGATGCCCCGTCGCGACATAATCCATGGCTGCCAAATGCAAGAACCCGGGCGCGCGGATTTTGGCGCGGTAGGGTTTGTTTGACCCATCTGACACCAGATAAATACCAAACTCACCTTTTGGGGCTTCTACGGCGGTATAAATTTCACCCGCCGGAACGTGGAACCCTTCGGTATAAAGTTTGAAATGGTGGATCAGGCTTTCCATGTTGGTTTTCATATCAGCGCGTTTTGGGGGGGCCAGCTTACCCCGGGCCAAAACATCGCCCTGCCCGTCCGGCGCGTTCAATTTGTCCACGCATTGCTGAATGATCTTCACGCTTTCGCGCATTTCCGCCATCCGGCACAGATAGCGATCATAGCAATCACCGTTCTTGCCAACAGGAATGTCAAAATCAAATTCACTATAGCATTCATAGGGTTCGCTGCGGCGCAGATCCCAGGCCAGGCCAGAGCCCCGCACCATGACACCAGAAAAACCCCAATCAAGGATATCCTGTTCACTGATCACACCAATATCAACGTTGCGCTGTTTGAAAATGCGGTTCTCGGTCAGCAACCCATCTATATCATTTAGCCTGGCAGGAAACTGTTCTGTCCAGGCAATGATGTCGTCCAGCATGCCTGCCGGCAGGTCTTGGTGTACGCCACCGGGGCGGAAATAGGCCGAATGGAACCGCGCGCCACTGGCACGTTCATAAAATTCCATCAGCTTTTCGCGTTCCTCAAAACCCCATAGCGGTGGGGTAAGCGCGCCCACATCCATGGCCTGTGTTGTCACGTTTAATATATGGTTCAGCACCCGGCCAATTTCACAAAACAGCACCCGGATCAGGCTGGCGCGGCGCGGAATGGTGGTACCGGTCAGCTTTTCGATGGCCAGGCACCAAGCATGTTCCTGGTTCATTGGCGCCACATAATCCAGCCGGTCCATATACGGCAGGTTTTGCAGATAGGTGCGGCTTTCCATCAGCTTTTCGGTGCCCCGGTGCAGCAACCCGATATGGGGGTCAGCACGGGTGACAATTTCACCGTCCAGTTCCAGCACCATGCGCAACACACCGTGCGCCGCCGGGTGCTGGGGGCCGAAATTGATGTTGAAATTGCGAATTTTCTGCTCGCCGGTTTGGGCGTCGCGCAGGGAACCATCCATCATTTTTCCACCCCTTTTTCGTCGCCGGGCAGAATGTATTGCGCACCTTCCCAAGGGCTCATGAAATCAAACTGGCGGTATTCTTGGGCCAGGCTGACCGGCTCATAGACCACACGTTTTTGCAGCTCATCGTAACGCACCTCGGTATAGCCAGTGGTTGGGAAATCTTTGCGCAGGGGATGGCCGCGAAAACCGTAATCAGTCAGCAAGCGGCGCAGGTCCGGGTGGCCAGAAAACAGGATGCCGAACATGTCAAAGACTTCGCGCTCAAACCAGTTGGCAGATGGGTGAATGTCGCTGATTGAAGCAACCATATCATCGGGGCGCACCGCGACCCGCAGTCGGATGCGGTGGTTCTGGTACATGGACAGGAAATGATAAACCATATCAAATCGGGCATCGCGGCCCGGGTAGTCTACGGCGGTGATATCAACCAAAGACGAAAACTGACAGGACCGGTCAGATTTCAGAAATTCAACCATGTCATGCACGCCAGCCAGCGGCACGTTTAGGGTCAGTTCACCATTGCTCACCTGCCAGCCTAAAACGCAATTGGGGCGCTTCAGTTCCAGGTGGGTGCCAAGTTCTTTCAGTTCATCGCTCATCTCGCGTTACCTTACAATGGTGCCGGTGCGGCGGATTTTACGTTGCAATTGTAGCGTGCCGTACAGCAGCGCTTCGGCTGTGGGTGGGCAACCAGGAATATAGACATCAACCGGCACAATGCGGTCACAGCCGCGCACCACCGAATAGGAATAATGATAGTAGCCGCCGCCATTGGCGCAGGACCCCATTGAAATCACGTAACGCGGCTCTGGCATCTGGTCATAGACCTTGCGCAGGGCGGGGGCCATTTTGTTGGTAAGGGTCCCGGCAATAATCATCAGGTCAGACTGGCGCGGCGATGCGCGCGGTGCCGTGCCAAAGCGTTCAAGATCATAGCGCGGCATGGCGGCATGCATCATTTCAACGGCGCAACAGGCCAGACCAAATGTCATCCAATGCAATGATCCTGTGCGGGCCCAGTTGATGATGTCTTCGGTTGAGGTCAGCAAAAACCCCTTATCCTGAAGGTCGCGCCCCATAGCCTGGGTTGTGGCCTCTTTATCGGCGCCCGCAGTGTTCAAACCTGTGCTTAGTCCCATTCCAATGCGCCTTTTTTCCACTCATAGGCAAAGCCAATGGTCAGCACGCCCAAAAACACCATCATCGACCAGAAGCCGACGGTTCCGACGTCCTTGAACGCCACAGCCCAGGGGAATAGAAATGCAATTTCAAGGTCAAATATGATGAACAAGATCGCCACTAGGTAGAAGCGCACATCAAATTTCATCCGGGCGTCATCAAACGCGTTAAAACCGCATTCATAGGCGCTCAGCTTTTCAGGGTCAGGGTTTGACACCGCCAGCACAACCGCCGCCAGGATCAAAACGATGCCTAAGCCAATGGCAATAGACAGAAAAATTAGTATGGGAAGATAGTTAGCGAGCAGCTCTGGCACCGGTGGCTCCTTTGTAGGGTAAACACCCCAAATCAATAGCTTGCCCGGGTTTAGCCTTGGGGTGCGGCAGGGTCAACCAAAGGGTGCGTATTTAGCATGTATATATCACGCCGAATTCACTGACCAAAAAGCCCCGGAATATTAGGCTGGATTTACAGTGATTGGCTGGGCGTTCAGTGTGACTATCAATGGGAAATTCTGCCCGCCAACCAGACCCGAATGCAACTGACCCACATGGCTATTGTCACAGGCGCCCAAAGGGCCCGTTCAGCCAGTGACGGCGTGGCCAGGTTTGCAATGACTGCAAGGGTGGAAAACACCAACACAACCCAGATTGACCAGGCGGGGAAATTGGGTTTGGCGATCACCCCTGCCCGGCGCAACACAACCAGGGCAAACACTGCGATCAACACACCTTGAAACATCGTAGCAATACGCAAACCATCCGGCAACACCCCCGGCCATTGGCCGCCCATTGCCAAATGTCCCAAGGGTGCCCCCAAAGCGAGCGAAATCTGGAACCCGAACAGTACGCCAGCAAGCCCGGCATAGATGAATGCAGCCAATTTGATCATTTTACCACCTTCGACCAGCTTGGGCTGGATTTATCAAAAAACGCGGCGATGCCTTCGGCCGCGTCCGGGGATTTCCAGCGTGAGATTAGGGCATCGATGGTTGCCTCTGTTGTGGCCGCGTCAATCGGTGGGCCCAGACGGCGGGTAAGGGCCTTGGCGGCGGCAACCGCCTCGGGTGAACAGGACAGGTATGGAATGACTTCTGCCTCGGTGGCCGCATCCAGACCGCCCGCAGGAACAGCGCGGGCAATGATGCCCAGCGTTTGCGCCTCTGATGCGTCAAAAACCCGCGACGACATGAACACCCGGCGGGCGTTTGCTTCGCCCATGCGGGCCACGACGTAGGGTCCGATGGTGGCTGGGATCAGGCCAAGCCGGGTTTCTGTCAGCCCGAACTTGGCGGTGTTTGTGGCAATGGCAACATCGCAGATGCAGGCCAGCCCAACCCCGCCGCCAAATGCATTGCCATTGATCCGCCCGATCAGTGGTTTAGGCAGGGTGTTCAGGGCCATCAACATGTCGGCCAGTTTTCTGGCCCCGGCGGCGCGGGTCGCATCATCGGCTTCCATTTGCGCCCGCATCCAGTTCAGATCACCGCCCGCGCAAAAGCTCGTGCCAGCGCCGGTCAGAACCACGACCCGAACGGATGGGTCAGAACCCAGCTGTGCGGCGGCATCTGCCAGATCGGCGATCATATCGCCCGACATAGCGTTGTGTTTTTCAGGGCGGTTCAGCGTCAGGGTGGCAACCCCGCGCATGTCCGTGCTGATGGTGATGGTTTCCAGCATCATTTTCCCCGCAATGTTCGTGCCATTTCGGCGGCCTGTTCCAGAATATCCTGTGACAGCCGGGTTTCATAGCCCCGTTCCGTCAGATGCTTGTTGACGACTTCACTGGCGACATTGCCCGCCGCCCCCGGCGCATATGGGCAGCCCCCCAGCCCACCAACCGCGCTGTCAAACACCCGCAAACCCAAGGCAAGGCAGGCGTCGATATTTTCCAACGCCCGCTGTTTGGTATCATGGAAATGCCCGGCCAGATTTGTGGCTGGCAGGTAGGCCAAAACCGCGTCCAACATTGCCGATGTGGTCTGCCGGTTTGCCAGGCCAATAGTGTCGCCCAGTGATATTTCATAACACCCCATATCGGCCAAAGCCCGGGCCACATCTGCCACCTGTTTGGGCGGCGTCGGGCCATCATAGGGGCAATCAGTGACACAGGACACATAGCCGCGCATTTTCACCTTGGCCCCAAGGGCCGCTTTCGCCACGGGCTCAAACCGCTTCAAACTTTCACTGATAGAACAATTAATATTGGCCTGGCTAAAGCCTTCCGACGCAGACCCAAATATCGCGATCTCATCGGCTTTGGCCCCCATTGCCCGCTCAAAACCCTGTATGTTTGGGGTCAAAGCAGCGTAGGAAATACCAGGTTTTCGGGTAATACCGGCCAGAACCTGCGCACTATCGGCCATTTGCGGCACCCATTTAGGCGACACAAAGCTGGCCACTTCAATGCGGGAAAATCCAGCCGTTGACAGCAGATCCACCAACGCAATTTTGTCTGCGGTTGGTATAGATATAGCCTCGTTTTGCAGACCGTCACGGGGACCGACTTCGAAAATTTCGACGCGGTCGGTCATGTATCTTGCTCACGCAATGACAACAAATCCGACCCGGACTGCACTTGATCGTCCACCGACACGAGCACCTCAGCGATCACCCCATCACGCGGCGCAACCAGCGAATGTTCCATTTTCATCGCCTCAAGCACCACCAAAGGATCACCGGTGTTAACCTGTTGCCCAACCTTGGCCAGCACCACCTTTACCAGCCCCGGCATTGGCGCTTGAACGGTGTTGCCACCCTGTGCAGTTTCACTTTCCACTGCCAACGGATCCGGGATGTCAAAATGCCAGCTTTGCACACCGAAAACGCTGACACTGTCGCCAAATAACGCATAGCGCAGCGGCTCACAGCCTGCCAGATCACCCCACTGGCCGTCCCTTTGCAGCATTTGCACAGTATCGCCGTCGATACAAACCAGCACAGCATCAGGGCTTTGAACCTGCAATATGGCTGTAAAACAATCAGACCCATGGCCAAGCCTGACACTGCACCTAAGCGGCGACCAAAGCGTAAACCCGGCACCCACCGCCCCGCCTTTGCCCAATCCAGCGGCGCAAATAGCCGCCAACGCTTTGGCAGCACGTGGCGCTGGCTGCTCGGCTGTCAGCTGATCCAGATGTCGCCCAATAAGGCCGGTATCAACATGACCATCTACAAAATCAGCATGGGACGCCAAGCTTGTCAAAAATGACAGGTTAGTGACAGTACCAGCAATTTCTGTGGCCCCAAGCGCCGCCGAAAGTTGCAAAAGTGCAATGTCCCGGGTCGCGCCATGGCTGGTGACCTTGGCGATCATCGGGTCATAAAACGGCGAAATTTCATCCCCCGCGCGCACGCCGGTATCAACACGCACACCTGTGGGAAATTGCAAATGGCGCAGGGTGCCAGTGGCCGGTAAAAACCCAGCGGGCACGTTTTCTGCATATAGCCGCGCCTCAAAAGCATGGCCATTCAGCGCGATCTCAGCCTGTTGTTTTGGCAGGGCTTCGCCCGCCGCCACCCGCAACTGCCATTCCACCAAGTCAATACCGGTCACGGCCTCGGTCACCGGGTGTTCCACCTGCAACCTTGTGTTCATTTCCATGAACCAAAAACCGTCCGGGTTCAGACCATCCGAAGTATCAACAATGAATTCCACCGTCCCTGCCCCGGCATAATTGATCGCCTTTGCCGCCTTCACCGCCGCATCGCACATGGCGGCGCGCATAGCGTCCGTCATTCCCGGTGCCGGGGCTTCCTCGATCACCTTTTGGTGGCGGCGTTGCAGGGAACAGTCGCGCTCAAACAGATGCACAACATTGGTGCCGTCGCCAAACACCTGCACCTCTATATGGCGTGGGTTTTGGATATATTTTTCGATCAAAACCGCATCATTTGCAAAGGATTTCAGCGCCTCTGATCGCGCAGATGCAAGATGGGTCGCAAAATCGCCCGCTTGCTCAACCATACGCATACCCTTGCCACCACCACCCGCAACGGCCTTAATCAGCACAGGAAATCCTATCTTTTCAGCAGCTTGGGCCAAAAATGTAGCACCCTGATTGGCCCCATGATAGCCCGGCACCACCGGCACCCCGGCCTTTTCCATCAACACCTTAGCCGCGTCCTTCAGCCCCATGGCACGAATTGCCTGCGCGCTGGGACCAATAAACACCAGCCCGGACGCGGTGACCGCATCAACAAACTCAGGGTTTTCCGACAGGAAACCATAACCCGGATTGATCGCCTGCGCCCCTGTGTCCAATGCCGCCTGAATGATCACATCACCGCGCAAATAACTGTCAGCTGGGGCCGAACCACCAATATGCACCGCTTGATCAGCCAACCCCACATGGCGCGCGCTCACATCAACATCAGAATAAACCGCAACGGTTTTGACCCCCATCGCCCGGGCGGTTTCCATCACCCGACAGGCAATTTCACCGCGATTGGCAATTAGAATTTTAGTGAACATAGTCACATCCGAAACACGCCAAAACGTGTCTCCTCTATTGGCGCGTTCAGGGCGGTCATCAGGCTTAAGCCCAACACGTCCCGTGTTTTGCGCGGATCAATAATGCCATCATCCCACAACCGGGCGCTGGCATATAGCGGGTGACTTTGCTCCTCAAACATCGCAATCGTCGGGCGCTTAAAATCTTCCTCTTCTGCGGGCGACCATGTACCCCCGCCCCGCTCTATCGCGTCGCGTTTAACCGATGCCAACACCCCGGCGGCCTGTGGCCCCCCCATCACTGAAATGCGGGAATTTGGCCAGCTCCACAGGAACCGCGGCTGATAGGCGCGCCCGGCCATGCCGTAATTCCCCGCCCCAAATGAGCCGCCCACAATCATAGTGACTTTGGGAACCGACGTGGTCGCGACAGCCGTGACCAACTTGGCCCCGTGGCGCGCGATACCTTCGTTTTCAGCCTTCTGACCCACCATGAACCCGGTTATATTTTGCAGAAATACCAACGGGATACGGCGTTGACTGCACAGTTCAACAAAATGCGCACCCTTTTGCGCGCTGTCGGAAAACAGCACACCGTTATTGGCAATAATACCCACGGGGCAGCCCAGAATATGGGCAAAACCAGTGACCAGAGTTTCGCCAAACCGCTGTTTGAATTCATCAAACCGCGACCCGTCAACCACGCGGGCGATAAGCTCGCGTATATCATAGGGCGTGCGCAGATCACCGGGTACAATCGACAGAATTTCTTCCGGGTCATAGGCCGGGTCTTCCACCGGCTGAAAGGCCACGGTGTCAGGTTTTTTCAGGTTCAGCGACGCAACCGCGCGCCGTGCCAGTGCCAGCGCGTGGGCGTCATCCTCGGCCAGATAATCGGCAACCCCGGACAGGCGGGTGTGAACATCGCCGCCGCCAAGGTCTTCAGCTGTCACAACCTCACCGGTTGCCGCCTTAACCAGTGGCGGTCCGGCCAAATATATAGTGCCTTGTTCTTTAACAATAATCGACACATCCGACATGGCCGGAACATAGGCACCCCCAGCAGTGCAGGACCCCATGACTACCGCGATCTGGGCAATGCCGCGCGCCGACATCTGCGCCTGATTGTAAAAGATGCGGCCAAAATGGTCGCGATCCGGGAACACTTCGTCCTGATTGGGCAGGTTGGCACCGCCTGAATCCACCAGATAGATGCAAGGAAGGCGACATTCAGCGGCAATTTCCTGCGCACGCAGGTGCTTTTTCACCGTCATCGGGTAATAGGTGCCACCTTTAACAGTGGCGTCATTGCACACCACCATCACGTCGTGACCATGGACCTTCCCAACCCCGGCAATCACCCCCGCTGACGGCACCACGCCGCCATACATGCCGTGCGCCGCCGTTGCGCCAACCTCCAGAAACGGACTGCCCGGATCCAGCAGGTTGGCCACCCGTTCACGGGGCAGCATTTTGCCCCGCGACAGGTGCCGGGTGCGCGATTTTTCCGGGCCGCCTTGGGCCGCACTGGCGGCAGCATCCGCCGCCACGGCCAGCATTTCAAGATGCGCGGCGCGGTTGGCGCGGGCGGCTTCACTGCCGAGGATAGTTTGAGATTGCAATTTCATCGGCCGTTACCCCATCGCCCCCATCATTTCACGCCCGATCAGCATGCGCCGAATTTCTGACGTCCCGGCCCCAATTTCCATCAGCTTGGCATCGCGAAACATGCGCGACACCGGGCATTCGTTCATAAAACCAGCCCCGCCCATTGCCTGCACCGCCTGATGCGCCACTTTCATGGCTTCTTCGGACGCATAAAGCACGCAAGCGGCGGCGTCCTGACGGGTGACAATGCCGCGATCACAGGCGCGCGCGACCTCATAGGTATAGGCCCGCGCGGTGTTCAGCGACGTGTACATATCGGCCATTTTCCCCTGCATTAACTGAAAGTTTCCAACGGGTTGGCCAAATTGCTTACGTTCAGCAATATAGGGCATGATTTCATCCAGACAGGCGGCCATGATGCCGGTGCCAATGGCCGACAACACCACGCGCTCATAATCAAGGCCCGACATCAGCACAGCAACGCCGCGCCCCTCATCCCCAAGCACATTTTCAAACGGGATTTCGACGTTATCAAACACCAGTTCGGCGGTGTTTGAGCCGCGCATTCCCAGCTTGTCAAAATGCGCACCACTGGAAAACCCGTGCATAGATTTTTCAACAATAAACGCCGTCATTCCGCGGCTGCCTGCATCAGGGTCTGTCTTGGCATAAACCACCAGCGTGTCGGCATCAGGGCCGTTGGTGATCCAATACTTGGTGCCGTTCAACACATAGCAATCATTGCATTTTTCGGCCCGCAGCTTCATTGCCACCACGTCTGATCCGGCACCCGCCTCCGACATTGCCAGCGCCCCAACATGTTCACCAGACACCAATCCGGGCAAGTACTTTTGTTTCTGCTCGGTCGTGCCATTCAGGTTGATCTGATTGACGCACAGATTGGAATGCGCCCCGTAAGACAGCGAAACAGACGCACTTGCCCGCGCGATTTCTTCCACAGCGATCACATGGGCCAAATACCCCATACCCGCCCCGCCGAATTCTTCTGATACGGTGATGCCCAGCAGACCCAGCTCCCCCATTTCGCGCCAAAGCTCTGCGGGAAATGTGTTTGTGGCGTCAATCTGGGCCGCCATCGGCTTCACCCGATCCTGGGCCCAGCGATGCACCATATCACGCAAAGCATTGATATCTTCACCAAGATCGAACTGCAGTGTGGCGTTGAACATGGGGTTTCCTGTTGCTTATTGAACGCTTGTTCAGTTAATAGCAGAAAATCGGCCTATCGGTCAACAAATTACCGGTTCATGCGCCTTGTATTTGGAACTCTGCCGAAACAACCGCGCGTATGATACGGGCAATTTGCTCGCAATCCTCTAGCGAAAACGTCAGCGGCAGGCGCATGTCTAGCAGGCCGCCAAGCACCGCCTCTGTTTGGGGCATCGGGGGCGGACTCATGTAGTGCCAGTTGTCATATTTCGATGTAAAACCAACGGGTTGATCGGCACCAAACCATTTCAACTCAACCCCACGATCAGCACATTTCGCCAAGACTTTGCACACATCAGAGCCGGACCACCCCGCCAGCAGAAACTGAATTGAAGAACCAACAAATGCCTCAGATGCCGGGCGTTCAATTAATTTCAGGCCCGGGGTGTTGCGCAACCCGGCCTCAACCAACAGGTAGCGCTGGTTCCAGGCCTGGCACTGATCGGCCAGGCGGCGCAGTTGTGGGCGCAAAATAGCAGCGCGCAGGTTGTCCATGCGTCCGGAAATGTTGGGCATGTCATATTTGGCGGCTTCAAATGCCTTTGCAGGCGGGCTGGCACCGTGGCGTTCAAACAACATATATGATCCCGAAAGCAGCGTGGCACGTGCCATAAGATCGGCGTCATCGCTGATCATCAACCCGCCCTCGCCGGAATTCAGATGTTTGTAGGTTTGGGTGGAATAGCAGGCAACCGCCCCATGGCGCCCTGACGGCGTTCCCGCCCAACTGGCCCCCATTGTGTGGGCGCAATCTTCCACCACACTGACGCCTGCCCCATTACAGATATCCATCAACTTATCCATGTCACAGATATGGCCGCGCATATGGGACAACAGCAAGGTCTTGGCGCCGCTTGATGATATTTTGTCTTTAAGATCAATAAGGTCAATGACCAGGCTGTCCGTTACTTCCACCAATACCGGCTGTGCGCCAAGGCTGGCAATAGCGCCAGGAACCGGGGCCAGCGTAAAGGCATTGGTCAGTACCTTATCGCCCGGCCCCACCCCCAGGGCGCGCAGTGCCGTCGCCATGGCATACCCCCCCGACGCCACCGCCAGACAGTATTTCGCACCGGTCAGGGTGGCAAATTCCTGCTCCAAAAGCGCCACTTCCCCAGCCTCATCCGGCTCAAGGTTATACCGGTGCAAACGCCCGTGGCGCATCACCGCCAACGCGGCCTCTATTGCATCATCCGGGATCGGTTCCTGCTGGGTAAAGCTGCCGGTAAATTTTTCTGTCATGGTTCCCCTGCCTTAGCATCACTTGAAACTGAACCCTCCCGGAAGGTCAATCTGCCTGTTTGCGCCCCGCCGTGGCCATATTCATGACCCGTTACGCAATTAATTGCCGAGCACTGTAACACGTTGTAAGGGTTTTTGATCGCCAAACCCCTTGTGGCACCGCATATTGGCGGTAAAACGACCCTGTAACCCATAAACTGAGACGTCAATGCCAACAGCTCTTATCGTTCTTGCCGCAGGCCAGGGCACCCGTATGAATTCGGACCTGCCCAAAGTATTGCACAGCCTGGCGGGTTATCCGCTGTTTGCCCATGCGCTGCAGGCCGCACATGCGTTAGATGCCGAAAAAACCGTGATTGTTGTCGGCCATGGCGGCGATGCGGTGAAAGCGGCAGCTTTGGAAATTGACCCCGATGTGATTGTGGTGGAACAGACCGAACAGCTGGGCACCGCCCATGCTGCGGCGCAGGCCAAGGACGCGCTGGCCGGTTTTGACGGCGATGTGTTCATCCTGTTTGGCGATACACCATTTTTACGGGCGCAAACGCTGGAAAAAATGGCAACGGCGCGCACTGATTTTGACATTGCGGTTCTGGGGTTCCAAGCGGCTGATCCGGGCCGCTATGGGCGCTTGATCATGCAAGGCGACCGGTTGGAAAAAATCGTCGAGTTCAAGGATGCCAACGCCCAGGAAAAAGCAGTAACGCTTTGTAATGGCGGCATTATGACAGGCACAGCCGCGGCCATGTTTGACCTGATCGCCCAGATAGACAATGCCAATGCCAGCGATGAATATTATTTAACCGACCTTGTGGGCCTGGCCAATGGCAAGGGCCTAAAATGCACGGCCGTTCAATGCGAAGAGGCCGAAACAATGGGGATCAACACGCGCGCGCAACTGGCCGATGCCGAAGTGCAATTTCAAACCAATGCGCGGGCCGCCGCGCTGGAAAATGGCGTCACTATGACCGCAGCGGACACGGTATTTTTCGCGCTCGACACCCATTTGGGGCGCGACGTAATAATTGAACCCAACGTGGTTTTCGGCCCCGGCGTGACGGTTGAAACCGGCGCAACTATCCGGGCATTTAGCCACCTGGAAGGCTGCCATGTCAGCAAAGGCGCAATCGTCGGCCCCTATGCCCGCCTGCGCCCTGGCGCGGAAATTGGCAATGACGCGCGGGTCGGAAATTTTGTAGAGATCAAGAATACAGAACTGGGCGAAGGCGCAAAGGTCGGCCACCTGACATATCTTGGCGATGCCCACATTGGCAACAAAACCAACATTGGTGCTGGCACCGTGACCTGCAACTATGACGGTGTCATGAAACATAAAACCGTCATTGGAAAAAATGCTTTTATCGGCTCTAACACCATGTTGATCGCGCCGGTGACGGTTGGTGATGATGCGCTAACTGCCAGTGGCTCGGTGATCACCAATGACGTGCCTGAGGGGGCACTGGCGCTGGGGCGGGCCAAACAGGTAAATAAACCTGGGCTGGCACGCAAATTGTTCGAAAAGTTAAAGTCTGCGGCGAAAAAGCAGAAAGAAGGCGCGTAACATGTGTGGTATTGTTGGTATTCTCTCTGATCACGAAGCGGCCCCAATCCTGGTAGAGGCCCTGAAACGGCTGGAATATCGGGGCTATGACAGCGCCGGGATCGCCACAATAGATGCCGACAATAAACTGGCGCGCCGCCGCGCAATGGGCAAATTGGTGAACCTATCGGACCTGCTGGTCCATGACCCTCTGGCAGGCAAAGCCGGCATCGGCCATACCCGCTGGGCCACCCATGGGGCCCCGACGGTGGAAAATGCCCACCCGCACCGTGCCGGACCGGTGGCGGTTGTGCATAACGGAATTATTGAAAATTTTCGCGAGCTGCGCCAGGATCTGGCCAGCAAGGGCATTGACTTCAAAACCGAAACCGACACCGAAACCATAGCCCTGCTGGCCCAGTATTATCTGGATCAAGGACAGTCGCCACGGGATGCCGCTGAACAAACCATCGCCCGCCTAACCGGTGCGTTCGCGCTGTGCTTTCTGTTTCAGGGGCAGGATGACCTGTTGATCGCCGCGCGCAAGGGTTCACCACTGGCCATTGGCCATGGTGATGGCGAAGTTTTCGTCGGCTCAGACGCGATCGCGCTGGCCCCGATGACCGACAAAATCACCTATCTGGAAGAAGGCGACCGTGCGGTTCTAAGCCGCAATAGTATCGAAATATTTGATACCAACGGCCAACTGGCAAACCGCCCCATACGCGCCATTCAGATTGACACAACCCGGATCGACAAGGACGGCCACAAACATTTTATGGCCAAAGAAATTGCCGAGCAGCCAGCTGTGCTGGGGGCCGCAATCAAACACTATGTTTCAGACGATTGCCAAGCGGTGGAATTGCCCGGCGACGGGTTGGATTTCACCCAGTTTGACCGCATCACTATGGTGGCCTGCGGCACCGCCTATTATGCCTGCCTGACAGCAAAGTATTGGTTTGAAAACATCGCCCGCATCCCGGTTGAGGTCGATGTCGCATCCGAATTTCGCTATCGCGAACCGCCGGTTCCAGCCCGCACATTGGCAATATTCGTTAGCCAATCAGGCGAAACAGCCGACACCTTGGCGGCCCTACGCTACATGAAAGACAAGGCCGCAACCGTGGCGGCCATTGTTAACGTTCCTGAAAGCTCAATTGCCCGCGAAAGCGACATCGCCTTTCCAATTTTGGCAGGTGTCGAAATTGGCGTGGCCTCGACCAAGGCTTTTAGTTGCCAATTGGTGGTATTATCCTGCCTGGCCCTGAAAGCCGCCCATGACCGGGGCGAGATAGATGACGCACACCTGGCCGATCACCTGTCAAACCTGCGCAACCTACCGGGTTTGTTCAACCAGGCACTGGCCCAATCGGACGCCATTGATCAGGCGGCCAGACTGGTGTCGCAGGCCCGCGACGTGCTGTTTCTGGGCCGGGGCCAAATGTACCCACTGGCCCTTGAAGGCGCATTAAAATTAAAAGAAATAAGCTACATACACGCCGAAGGCTATGCCTCGGGTGAGCTAAAGCACGGCCCCATCGCCCTGGTGGACGAAGATGTGCCGGTGATCGTCATGGCACCGCGTGATGGGTTGTTTGAAAAAACCATCTCCAACATGCAGGAAGTCATGGCGCGCAGTGGTAAAGTGCTGCTGATCACCGACGCCAAGGGCGCGGCCGAAGCATCCAGCGGGGTGTGGCAGCTTATCAAAATGCCGGAAGTGTCTGATCTTTTTGCCCCCATTCTGTATGCGGTACCGGCACAACTGCTTGCCTATTATGCTGCGGTCGCTAAAGGAACAGATGTGGATCAGCCACGTAATCTAGCAAAGTCAGTGACCGTTGAATGACACCCCAAGCCGCCATTGACGCCCTAAAAAGCAAAGCCGAACCCGGGCGCGACGCGCAGATGGCCGCCTATCACAAAGTTGATCGCCTATACCTGGGCGTGGCCAACCCCGACACCAATGATCTTGTGAATTCCTGGCGTCAGGTTCTAAGCCTTGACCAGCGGGTAGCACTGGCAGATGCACTGTGGAAAACCGACATTTTTGAAGGCAGGCTGGCAGCGGCAAAACTGTTGACCCAGGCCAAAATTCGCCCCGATGACGCCGCCTGGGAACTGATCCAGTCCTGGGTGCCAGACTTTGACAGTTGGGCGATCGCTGATCACGCCGCCACGGCCGGGCAAAAACGGCTGGTGGCGGACCCGTCCAGGCTGGATGTGGTGGCAGGCTGGACCAAAGCAGATGCGCTATGGACCCGGCGCGCGGCATTGGTGTTCACCCTGCCCTGGACCAAGCAAAACCACCCAAAACCCGATGAGTTGGCCGCGCGCGACCGTGTGCTGGGCTGGGCCGCCGGATATGTGGATGACCCGGATTGGTTTATCCAAAAAGCCGTGGCCTGGTGGCTGCGCGAGCTGTCAAAGCATGACGCAGCACGGGTAACGGCATTTTTGCAGCAATACGGCGCACAGATGAAGCCATTTGCCAGAAAAGACGCCGGGCGGCATCTGTCAAATTCGCCATCATAAGACCAACCCGGACTTGCGGCCCCCACCGGGCAGACCTAGGTTGCTACTATGACCAAACCCCTGATTGACCCCTTTCAGCGCCCGATTGACTATCTGCGCGTTTCCGTCACCGACCGGTGCGATTTTCGCTGTGTCTATTGCATGACCGAAAACATGACGTTTCTGCCAAAGAAGGAATTGCTCAGCCTTGAGGAACTGGACCGCATGTGTTCGGCCTTTATCACTCTGGGGGTGCGTAAACTGCGCATTACCGGTGGCGAGCCATTGGTTCGCAAGGGGATCATGACATTTTTTGACGCCATGGCCCGGCATCTGCAAAGCGGTGCCTTGGATGAATTAACCCTGACGACCAACGGCTCACAACTGGGCCGATTTGCCGCTGACCTGGCGGGCGCCGGGGTGAAGCGGGTAAATGTATCGCTGGACACGCTGGATGATGAAAAGTTTGCCAAGGTAACCCGCTGGGGCCGATTGGCGCAGGTGTTAAAAGGCATTGATGCCGCCCAAGCTGCAGGCTTGCGGGTTAAGATAAATGCGGTGGCACTAAAGGGGTTTAATGAAGACGAACTGATCCCGATCACCAAATTTTGTGCCGAGCGGGACATGGACATGACCTGGATCGAAGTGATGCCCATGGGCGACATGGACGGGATTGAGCGTGTCGGCCAGTTCTGGGATCTTTTGGATGTCCGGGCGAAGCTGGCAGAGAGCTATACGGTAAATGACCTTAGCGATCGCACAGGTGGGCCGGCGCGCTATGTTCAGTTGCAGGAAACCGGGCAGAAAATTGGGTTTATCACCCCCCTAAGCCACAACTTTTGCGAAAGCTGCAACCGGGTGCGCCTAACCTGCACGGGTGAATTATACATGTGCCTGGGCCAGGAAGATCAGGCAGACCTGCGCGATGTCTTGCGCGAAAGTTCCGATGATGCGCCATTGCTGGCAGCGATCCGGGCAGCCATTGCCCGCAAACCCAAGGGCCATGATTTTGACTATACCCGCCAGAATGACGGGCAGATGTCACGCCATATGAGCCATACCGGCGGCTGAGGTATTGCGCCACGGCTTCGCCGTGTCGCGGGGCGATTTTTCTGCGAAAAATCGAATGCCTCCGGCGGGGATATTTATGAAAAGAAGATGTTAGGCAGGCTTGCGGGCGATCAGATCGATCAGGGCTGATTTGCCGCTGTGGCCGCGGCCTTCCTGCACATCACGTTCATAGGATGCCAGCCGTTCAATCTGCCAGTTGGAAAATTCATGGCGCAGCATTTCTTCGGTATACATGTTTTCTGCGCGGGGCGGTCCACCGGTGCCAAGATCAATTTGTTCTGGGCGATAGCCATGCAACAGTAACACCCCGCCGGGTTTTACCGCCGTTTTGATATTGGCAAACTGTTTGCTGCGTTCTACGGGCCCGACAAACTGAATAAAGATGGCGGCCACCAGATCATAGGCGGGCGCGTTCCAGTTCCAGCTGTCCCAATTCGAAACATTGAAACGGGCGCTTACACCCTGCTGCTTGGCCAGCTTATTGGCCCGCTCTACCGCAGTTTCCGACAAATCAAAGGCCGTTATGTCCAACCCAGCCCCTGCCATATAAACCGAATTTCGCCCCTCACCATCAGCCACACAAAGCCCGCGCGCTCCGGGGCGTAGCCAGCTTGGGTTTTCACGCAAAAAGGCCGCAGGCGCGGTGCCAAATAGATAGTCATCGGCCGTGCTGTAACGGTGTTCCCACATTGGTTTTCCCCCAATTAATTATGTTTAAGCTGCTGGCATGCCGGTTTCTATTATTTCCGCCCAATAGGAACATCCCACGGGGATCGCGTCATCATCAAAATTATATTCAGGGTGGTGAACATAGGCGGTGTCACCATTACCGATGAATATGAAGTTTCCTGGGCGCGCGTTTAACATATAGGAAAAGTCTTCGCCGCCCATGATCAGTGGGGTTAGGGCGCAGCCACCGGCAACTTTGGTGGCGATTTTTTGGGCAAAATCAGTTTTTTCATCCGAATTCACCACAATTGGATACCCCCGTTCATAACTGACACGGGCAACGGCACCGTAAGCGGCCGCAGTTTTTTCTGCGATTTCTGAAATTCGTTTTTCAGCCAGGTCCTGCACGTCGCCATTCAGGGTGCGCACGGTGCCGCCAATCTGGGCCTTTTGTGGGATGACATTATGGGCGTTGCTGTCGGTTGAAAACGTGCAGACCGACACCACCACCTGTTCAACAGGGTCAACATTACGGCTGGCGATGGTTTGCAGTGCCAGAACGATCTGGCTGGCGACCACAGTGGTATCAACGCACAGGTGCGGTTTGGCAGCGTGGCCACCTTTGCCTTCGACCTCAATATAAAATTCGTCCGCAGCCGCCATAATCGGGCCCGGGCGGGTGGCAAATGTGCCAAGCGGGATGCCAGGAGCGGTGTGCATGCCGTAAACTTCGTCAATATTGAAGCGCTCCATCATGCCCTCTTCCACCATTTCGCGCCCGCCCCCACCGCCTTCTTCTGCCGGTTGGAATATGACCACGGCGGTACCGTCAAAATTACGGGTCTCGGCCAGGTATTTGGCCGCCCCCAGCAACATCGCGGTGTGGCCGTCATGGCCGCAGGCGTGCATTTTTCCAGGGTTCTGCGAGGCATATTCCAGCCCTGTGGCTTCAATTATTGGCAACGCATCCATATCGGCGCGCATGCCAATGGTTTTGCCCAGGGTATCGGTTTTACCTTTAATGACACCCACAACCCCGGTGCGCCCGATGCCGGTAACAACCTGATCACAGCCGAATTCGCGCAGTTTATCAGCCACCAATGCGGCCGTGCGGTGCACGTCAAACAACAGTTCCGGATGGGCATGGATATCACGCCGCCATGCGGTGATTTCAGGCAGCAATTCGGCAAAGCGGTTTTTGACGGGCATAGTGTTAATCCTTACAAAGTATGTTGATCAGGTCCGCCACAAAGCGTTGTCCGGCGTTAAATTGCTCAAGTGAGATAAATTCGTTGGGTTGATGCGCCTGTTCGATATTACCGGGGCCGCAGACCACAGCGGAATACCCGCGTTCCTGAAATTGCCCGGCCTCGGTGCCGTAACTGACAGTATGCTGGCCATTGTCGCCGGTTATCAACCGGGCCAAACCTTCGGCGACACCATCGGTTTCCGGTTTCAGGCCGGGAATGTAAAAATATTGCACCAGGTCTATGCCAGCGTCGGGGTTGATGGCCTGCATTTCAGCAGCAACCTCGGCCACTTTGGCGCGGTAAGCGTCACACCAATCATCCAGGCTTTCGCTGGGAACGGCCCTAAAATCAAGGCTTAGGTGACAGTCTTTGGCAGTGATATTATGGGCTGTGCCGCCAGAAATTACACCAACATGAACAGTGGTATAAGGCGGGTCAAAGAGCGCCGCAATTTCCACGGGCTTATTCGCCCTGTTGGCCGCATTCATATCATTGGCCCATTCGATCAATTTGGCCCCATACATGATGGCATTAACGCCGGTATGCATGATTGATGAATGCACTTCAAAACCGCGCAAATGTGTGTCGAACCCCGTGCTGCCCTTATGGGCGGTGACGGCCTTCATCATCGAAGGTTCGCCAATGATTGCCGCACGGGCACGGGGCAAATGTAGCGCCATTTGGTCGATCATATCAGGCGCGCCAAGGCAGCCGACCTCTTCATCATAACTTAGCGCAATTTGCAGCGGGCGCTTGACACCAGCGGCAAGCGCCTGTGGCACCGCCGCAAGCGCGATGGCGTCAAACCCCTTCATATCACAGGTGCCGCGCCCATATAGACGCCCGTCCTTTTCGGTGACGCTAAACGGGTCTGTATCCCACGCCTGCCCTTCAACGGGTACCACATCAGTATGGCCCGACAGAACAACCCCGCCTTCCACTTGGGGCCCGACATTTGCATAAAGCGATGCCTTTTCCCCACTGGCATCATAGACTCGCGTAGAGATGACACCGTGACCTAACAGATAGTCTTCAACCCAGTCGATCAGCGCCAGATTGCTTGCGCTGCTGACCGTTGGAAACGCCACCAGTATTTCAAGTATTTCACGCGCAGTCAGATGCTGACCCATTGCATGCTCCTACGTTGGGGATTTAGCCTAAATCTGTTCCCAAGGGCCCGAATGGTCAAGGCCTCAAGTCAATATTTGACCAAAAGTTCAATTTTTTTGGGCTGGCAAGTGAATAAGTGTTGCCCCAGCACTTTTTGGTGATAGGTTTCTGTAAAACCTGCTGCCGGACAACGATCCGGGGATCAAATCAACAGCAAAAATAATACCTTGGGGGGAATACTTATGCCCGATGGGGCTGCACCAATCCTTGATGTCAAGGACCTCAGAACTGTCTTTAAAACGCGCACCGGCGAGGTGCACGCGGTCAATTCAATTAGTTTTGAGCTGAAACCAGGTGAGCTGCTGGGCGTTGTCGGTGAAAGCGGATCAGGCAAATCTGTCGCTATGATGTCGCTGATCAGGCTGCTGCCAATGCCCCCAGCAGAGATTCGAAATGGGCAGGTTTTGTTTGACGGTTTGGACCTGCTGCAAGCCGATGAAGCCACATTGCGTGCGGTGCGTGGGGCCAAGATTGGCTTTGTATTTCAAGACCCGATGACATCGCTGAATCCGGTTTTCACGGTTGGTTTTCAACTCATGGAACCGTTGCTGAAGCATATGGGAATGAATAAGAAACAGGCCCGTGCGCGGGCCGCGGAATTGTTAGAACTGGTGGGGATACCAGACGCAGTTGCGCGGCTGCGTGACTATCCACACCAGTTTTCCGGCGGCATGCGCCAGCGGGTGATGATCGCCATCGCACTGTCATGTGATCCGCAGGTTCTGATCGCGGATGAACCGACCACTGCGCTGGATGTCACCATTCAGGCACAAATAATTGAGCTGATCAAAGAGCTGCGCCAAAAACTGGGTATGGCCATTGTCTGGATCACCCATGATTTGGGCGTCATTGCTGGTATCGCCGACCGGGTGATGGTGATGTATGGCGGCCAGGTGGTTGAACAGGCCACTGTCAAAGAATTGTTTGGCAACCCACAGCACCCCTATACGCGGGCCCTGCTCGAAACCGTGCCCTCTGTGCGCGGGGAACGCGCCGACCGGTTGCAGGTTATTCAGGGCCAACCCCCTATTATGGCAGCCGCCCCGTCAACCTGCCCGTTTGCGCCGCGATGCGCCAAGGCGTTTGATCGCTGTCTGCGCGAAAATCCGGTGCGGATCGCGGTGGATGCGGGCCACGATGTTGCCTGTTTCTGGGATCCCAAAACCGGGGGAGAACGCCATGTTTGACGATACAAGCCTCCGCAAAAAACTGGTGGAAGTTCATGATCTAAAGATGCATTTCCCGATCTATGCCGGGCTGTTGCGCCGCCATGTGGGCGACGTTAAGGCCGTGGATGGGGTGTCATTTGATATATATGACGGTGAAACCCTGGGGCTGGTTGGCGAAAGCGGTTGTGGTAAATCCACCTGTGGGCGGGCCTTGCTGCGGCTGTATGAACTGACCAGTGGAAGCGTTGTCATTGACGGCAATAATATTGCCGAGGCAACGCCAGAAGAACTGCGCCTGATGCGGCCCACCATGCAGATGGTGTTTCAGGACCCACAGGCATCCCTGAACCCGCGCATGACCGTTGCCAGCATTATAGGTGAGCCGCTCAGCGAGCATACCACCGGCACCAAAACCGAACGCGAGGCCCGGATCTATGAACTGATGGATGCCGTTGGCCTGAACCGGGATTTTGCGAACAGGTACCCGCACGAATTTTCCGGCGGCCAACGCCAGCGCATTGGCATTGCCCGCGCCCTGGCGCTGAACCCAAAATTTATTGTCTGTGATGAACCGATTGCGGCGCTGGATGTGTCTATTCAGGCCCAGGTGGTGAACCTGCTGGAAGACCTGCAACAAAAGCTGGGTCTGACATATTTATTCATTAGCCATGACCTGTCGATGGTGCGCCATATCGCGGACCGCGTGGCGGTGATGTATCTTGGCAAAATCGTCGAATTGGCGCCACGGGATGCGATTTATCGCGCACCGCTGCACCCCTATACCCAAGCACTGTTGTCCGCGGTCCCCGAACCGGACCCGAACGGTGAAACAGTCACGGAACGTGTTATTTTGCAGGGTGATGTTCCATCGCCGTCCAACCCTCCCCAGGGGTGCAATTTTTGCACCCGCTGCCCGGTGGTGATGGATATCTGCAAACAGATCGACCCGGAATTTCGTGAAGCGGCGACAGGGCACTATGTGGCCTGTCACCGCTTTAATGAAACCGAAGATGAGTTCGCCAATGCAATGGCGGCACATGGGGCTACAGAGCTAAATCAACAAGGAGAAAACTGATATGAGTTTAAAATATACCCTTTTGGGGGCAGCAGTTGCGTTTGCAATGGCACCCATGGCCATAGCCGGAAGCCATTCCGAGCGTGGCAAAGACGGGCACGTAAACATCATCTATTGGCAAGCGCCATCGCTGATGAACCCCTACCTGTCCGGCGGCACCAAAGAATTGGAAGCCGCAAGTCTGGTTATTGAACCCCTGGCCCGTTACGACGAAAATGGCTCACTTGTTCCATGGCTGGTTGATACAGTTCCGACTGTTGCCAATGGCGGCGTTGCTGAGGATCTGAAATCAATCACTTGGAAACTGACCGAAGGCCTGAAATGGTCCGATGGCACGGCTTTGACATCTGCTGACGTCAAATTTTCCTGGGAATACTGCACCGCAGAAGGTGGCGGTTGTGCCCAGTCTGAAAAATACAACGACGTGGTATCGGTTGATACGCCCGATGAACTGACAGTGGTTGTGAATTTTGGCATCGCCAAGCCGTTCCCATATGGTCCGTTTGTAGGTGCACAATCCCCGATCATTCAGGCTGCACAGTTTGCCAATTGCATGGGCGCAAAAGCACCAGAATGTACCGAAGCCAACTTTAATCCTATCGGTACAGGTCCGTTCACTGTCACAGAGTTTCGTCCAAATGACGTAATTTCACTGGCAGCAAACACCCATTATCGCGACGAAAACAAACCGGCCTTTGCAACCGCAACCTTTAAAGGGGGCGGCAGCGCAACAGCATCCGGCCGTGCGGTTCTGGAAACTGGTGAATTTGACTATGCCTGGAACCTGCAACTTGCACCCGATGTGCTGGCCAATATGGCAGCCGCTGGTAAAGGTACCGTAGTGTCGTCTTTCGGTACATTGGTTGAACGCATCATGGTCAACCAGACCAACCCTGATCCGGCACTGGGTGAATTGCGCGGCACTGTTGGCCAACCGCACCCATTCCTGACAGACATCAACGTTCGCCAAGCCATGTCCATGGCAATTGACCGCGAACTGCTGGTTGAAATCGGTTACGGCACTGCGGGTCGTCCAACCTGTAACGTTCTGCCTGCTCCGGCAATCTATGCATCAACTGCGAACGATGGCTGCCTTGTGCAGGATATCGCTGGCGCGAATGCAATGCTTGACGCAGCTGGTTGGGCCAAAGGTGGTGACGGTATCCGTTCCAAAGACGGTGTGCGTCTGGAAATACTGTACCAGACATCCACCAACGCCGTTCGTCAGGATTTCCAGGCGCTGATCAAACAGTGGTGGGGCGAAATCGGAATTGAAACCGAACTGCGCAACATCGACGCTTCTGTGTTCTTTGGTTCCGATCCGGGCTCCCCTGATACGTTCCAGAAACTGTTTGCTGACGTAGAAATGTACGCCAACAACTTTGATGGCACAGACCCTGAAAGCTATATGGCTAACTGGGCCTGTCATCAGGCGCCTCAACCTGAGAACCAGTGGCAGGGTAACAACATGCAGCGCTTCTGTTCTGCAAGTTATGACGCGATGATCGCTGAATATGCCACCACCGGTGACATAGATGAGCGTGCGCGTCTGGCCAAGGCGATGAATGATGAGCTGATGCAAAGCTTTACAATCATCCCACTGGTAGATCGTGGTCGTGTTTCTGCACATTCCAACACACTTGGTGGCGTTATCCTGAACACATGGGATAGCGAAATGTGGAACATTGCTGACTGGCATCGCCAGTAGTTCTTCCGATTAAAAAATTGCCGCCCCGACATTTGCCGGGGCGGCACCCTTTCCCTGCCCCCTGAACCAAGGCGTCGCAAATGCTCAATTACACGATCCGCCGTTTGCTTGTCGCAATCCCGACGCTTTTGTTCATTGGGTTGATCATATTCCTATTATTGGAACTGGCCCCGGGTGATCCGATGGCGCAGGTTCCGTTGACCGTCCCCCCCGAAGTCAAAGAGAAGATGCGCGAGGCCCTGGGCCTTGGCCAGCCAACACATATCCGGTTTTGGAAATGGCTGGTGCAGTTTTTTATTATTGAGCCGCAGAACATGATCGACAACACGTTTGGCACCACTTTTGCCGAGGGCAAACTACGGGTCATTTCCTGGCAGACCCGCAGCCCGGTAATGGATATCGTGGCACAGCGTATCCCGCAAACCCTGTGGGTTGTCGGCATGTCCTATATCGTCGGCATCATGATTGCGCTGCCGATCGGCATCATTTCTGCCTATCGTCAGTATTCAGTTTTTGATCAGGTCGGAACATTCGTCACCATGGTCGGCTATTCTGTACCGCCGTTCTTTTCCGGGGTTCTGGTCATCGTCATCTTCTCTGTGCAACTGGGCTGGTTCCCTTCAATTTATGACACCACTCTGGAAGTGAATTCCTGGCCAACTTTCGTAACCCAGTTAAAACAGATGATCATGCCGGTAATGGTGCTTGCGCTGCAAACCACCGCCCAGATCAGCCGGTTCATGCGGGCGTCTATGCTCGACAATCTTAATCAGGATTATGTGCGCACCGCGCGCGCCAAGGGGCTGACCGAAAGCACCGTTGTTATGACCCATGTACTGCGCAATTCAATGATCCCGGTGGTCACTGTGATCGCCCTGGGCATTCCGGCAATTTTTGGCGGTGCCATCATCACCGAACAGGTGTTCAAGGTGAACGGGGTCGGGCAATTGTTGATCACCGCAATTTACGCCAATGATATTCCTATGGTGCAGACCATCACCTTTATTTTCGCCATTCTTATTGTCACCTTCAACCTGATCGCCGACGTTCTTTATGGCGTGCTCGACCCAAGGATACGCTATGACTGACACAACCAATTCGGCTGCCCACGCCCCACGCAACCAATGGTGGGATGTCTGGGATCAATTCAAAACCCACAAAGGTGCGCTGATTGGCGCTGGCTTTTTTCTGTTCATCGTATTGGCCGTCCTTTTGGGGCCGCTACTTTGGCCAATTGAACCCACCTACATTGACATCCGCGCCCGCAATCAAAGCCCGTCTTTCGCCCACCCGTTTGGCACTGATCAATTGGGGCGCGATACCTTCGCGCGGATGCTGAAGGGGGGGCAAACGTCTGTTGCAGTTGGCTTAACAGCCATGGCGCTATCGCTGTTTTTGGGGGCCGCCGTCGGCGTTCTGGCGGGCTACTTCAAGCGCCTGGACGGCCCGCTAATGCGGTTCACTGACCTGTTCCTGGCGCTGCCCCTACTGCCCCTGCTGCTGGTGATCATCTTGCTGTTTCGTGATCCCCTTCGCGCCGCTTTTGGCCCGGAAACAGGTATCTTTATCCTGATCGTCTTTGTCATTGGCATCACCAGCTGGATGCAAACCGCGCGCATCGTGCGCGGCGATGTACTGGCATTGAAAGAACGTGAATTTGTGCTGGCCGCCCGCTCAATCGGCACCCCGAACCGCCGCATGATCACGCGGCATATTTTGCCCAATGTCATGAGCCCGATCATGGTCTCAGCAACCCTCGGCATCGCCAACGCCATCATCACCGAAAGCGCGCTGTCCTTCCTGGGCCTTGGCTTCCCAAGCGACTTTCCGACCTGGGGTCGTCTGCTGTTTGACGCCACAGATTATTTGCAACAATACCCCGAACGGGTGATCTGGCCGGGCCTCGCAATCTCCTTAACCGTGCTGTCGGTAAACTACATCGGCGACGGGCTGCGCGACGCGCTGGATCCCCGCATCAGGGGCCGCTAACGGTTTCTTCTTTTCATATATATCCGCGCCGCAGGCAAATCGCCCGTAGGGCTAAAGAAAATAAGCCCCCTTCTTCAGGGGGCTTTCCTTTAATTCAACAGCGGCAATAGGCTGTCCACACTGGCCTTGGCATCGCCAAAGAACATCCGCGTGTTCTCCTTATAAAACAGCGGGTTTTCGATGCCGGAATACCCGGTCCCCTGCCCGCGCTTGGACACGAACACCTGCTTGGCCTTCCAGCATTCCAACACCGGCATCCCGGCAATCGGACTGTTGGGATCATCCTGTGCGGCCGGGTTCACGATATCGTTGGACCCAATAACAATCGCCACATCAGTATCCGGGAAATCATCGTTTATCTCATCCATCTCCAGCACAATATCGTAAGGTACCCGCGCCTCGGCCAGCAGCACATTCATATGCCCCGGCAACCGCCCGGCCACCGGGTGAATGGCAAAGCGCACGTTCTTGCCCTTGTCACGCAACCGCTTGGTCAGCTCTGAAACCGACTGCTGCGCCTGTGCCACAGCCATGCCGTAACCCGGAATTATAACAATACTGTCCGCGTCATTCAGGGCCGCGGCAACACCTGCGGCGTCAATTGCCACCTGTTCACCCTCAACGGCCATTGCCGGACCGGTGGGGCCACCAAAGCCCCCAAGGATCACGGCCAGAAATTTACGGTTCATGGCTTTGCACATGATGTAACTCAAAATCGCGCCAGAGCTGCCCACAAGCGCGCCGGTCACGATCAGTAAATCGTTGCTCAGCAAAAACCCGGTCGCCGCTGCCGCCCAGCCGGAATAGCTGTTCAACATGCTGACAACCACCGGCATATCAGCGCCGCCAATCGCCAGAACCAAATGCGCGCCAATGACAAAGGCAATCAGCGTCATCAGATACAGCGTCCATATTCCCGCGTGGTTCATATACATGAACAGCAGGACAAAGGCCGCCGCCATCATCAATATATTCCACAGGTGCCGCCCGGGCAGGATCAGGGCTTTACCGTCCAACCTGCCCGCCAGCTTGCCATAGGCGATGACCGAGCCGGTAAACGTAATCGCACCGATAAAGACACCCAGAAAAACTTCCACCTCGTGGATAACCTTTTCCGCACCGATCAGCTGGCCCGGGTTCAACGCTGAATTCAGCCCAATAAAGACTGCCGCCAGCCCAACAAAGGAATGCAAAATGGCCACCAGCTGTGGCATGCCGGTCATTTCCACCCGCTTGGCAACGATCAAACCGATCGCGGCACCTGCGACCAGCATCACGACCAGTAACACCCCAAGATCAACCGCTGGCCCAAATATAGTGGCCACAACCGCGACCCCCATACCGACAATGCCATACCAAACCGCGCGCGTGGCGCTTTCTTGGTTGGAAAGACCGCCAAGGGCCAGGATGAAAAGAACAGATGCCGCAATATAGGCGGCGGTTTGGATACCGATTGACATGGTTTATACCCTCGCCTTTAAGATTTCTGGAACATTTGCAACATCCGCCGGGTGACCATAAAGCCGCCGACAATGTTGATGGTGGCAATCAGCACAGATACCGCCGCTAAGATCGAGATGATCCCACTGGAAGACCCGATCTGCAGCAGCGCCCCTAAAATGATGATGCCGGATATGGCATTGGTGATGGCCATCAGCGGCGTATGCAATGCATGGCTGACATTCCAGATCACCTGGAAACCGATGAACACTGACAGTACAAAGACAATGAAATGCTGCATAAAATCTGCCGGCGCGTAATTGCCCACAAGCAGCATCAAAAACCCACCAATGGCCAACATAGCCACCTGACTGCGGGTGGCTTTAGAAAATTCAGCCTGTTCTGCAGCCAGCTTTTCGGCAGGGGTTAATTCCGGCGCAACATGGGTTGGTTTTTGCGCCGCAATGGCCTTAATTTTTGGCGGCGGCGGCGGGAATGTCACCTTACCTTTGAATGTCGCGGTGGCGCCGCGGATCACGTCGTCATTCATGTCATGCTTGATCTTACCGTTCTTATCAGGCGTCAGATCAGCCAGCATGTGGCGCACGTTATTGGAATACAGCGTGCTGGATTGCGCCGCCATACGGGACGCAAAATCGGTATAACCGATGATAGTGACGCCGTTTTTGGTGACCACTTTTTCGTCCATCACAGTCAGATCGCAATTGCCGCCGCGTTCTGCGGCCAGATCAACAATGACTGACCCCGGCTTCATCATCGCCACCATATCTTTCAGCCACAACTTAGGCGCATCGCGCCCCGGTATCAGCGCGGTGGTGATAACAATATCAATATCGGGGGCAAGTTCACGAAACTTAGCCAGTTGCTTTTCACGAAACTCAGGGCTGGATGGCGCTGCATAGCCGCCAGTGGCCGCCCCATCCGCCTGATCCGCGTCAAATTCCAGGAATACGAATTCAGCTCCCATGCTTTCGATCTGTTCCGCCGTTTCCGGGCGCACATCAAAGGCCAGCGTGATCGCCCCAAGGGATGTGGATGTCCCAATGGCAGCCAAGCCTGCAACCCCTGCCCCAATGACCAGCACGCGGGCTGGGGGGACTTTACCGGCGGCAGTCACCTGTCCAGTAAAAAAGCGCCCAAAATTGTTACCGGCTTCGATCACAGCACGGTAACCGGCTATATTGGCCATGGAACTCAGGGCGTCCATTTTCTGGGCGCGTGAAATTCGGGGCACCATATCCATGGCGATGACATGGGCACCGCGGGCATTAACCTTATCCATCAGCTCCGGGTTCTGGCCTGGATAAAAGAATGAGATAAGTGTCTGCCCCTTGCGCAGACGTTTGGTTTCCACCGCTTCGGGCGGTCGCACCTTGGCCACAATATCGGCAGCCTTCCATAGGGCCACTGCGGTTTTCACCACGCTCACCCCGGCGTCTTTATAGGCAGCATCCGAAAAACCCGCGGCCTTACCAGCCCCGGCCTGTATCATGCAATCATGGCCCAGTTTCTGCAACTGCAACGCACTTTCCGGGGTCATAGCCACACGGGCCTCGCCTGCGAAAACTTCTGTCGGTGTTCCGATTTTCAAACCCGTATCTCCTGTGTATCGCACAATAAATTAGCTTAGCAGAACCAATGTGGCCTTGTGTCATTGCCTAACGACATATTCAGCCTTTGCAATATCTGACCTATTACCCATATAAAGACAACATATTCATCGGAGTAAAACAGATGCGCCAGCAGATCACCAGTCTTTCAAAGCCCAAAACCCGCCGCAACATACTGATTGCTGGCGGGGCCTTGCTTGTCGCCGGTGCAGCCTGGCTGTATCTGCCTGTCTCTGCCCAAAACACCAGCCCTGATGGGTATGATATATTGGATGCCCAGGCCGCCTTTGACGCCGCCAAAGCAGGCGACATTATTCTGGTTGATATCCGCCGCCCCGACGAATGGGCAAGCACTGGTATTGCACAGGGTGCGGTGGCGCTTGATATGCGCCAAGACAGTTTTGTCACCTCACTGGTTGCGCTGCGCAAACTATACCCAACGCGGACCATTGCCCTTATATGTCGCACCGGCAACCGCTCGGGCCATGTGGTTTCAACACTTGCCCAACAGGGTTTTTCTGGCCTGGCGGATGTCAGTGAAGGCATGCAGGGCGGGCGCAATGGCCAGGGCTGGGTCAACCGTGGCCTGCCTATCTATGCCGGAACGGCGGCGCAAATCATCCCGCGACTGAACGCAGTGATGACGCCCTAAACTACCACCAGCGTTTGGTTTTTTCGGCCCAGTCGTCAAAGCTTTTGCCAAAGTGTTCGCGCATCTTGGCCTCTTCGCCGTCAATGAAGCGCCGGTTGATCACCATCGGGAAAATCCACAGCAACAAAATGGATGAAATGGAACCCCACCAGATGATCCCCGCCGCCAACACCAACAGATCCCCCAGATAGATCGGGTTGCGCGTCCGCCTAAATATGCCGGATGTCACCAGTGCATTGGGGTCATGGCGTGGGATGATCGTGGTTTTAGCGCGGGCCATTTCATATACCGCCAGCCCCATCAGGATCAGCCCAGCGACCAGAAGAACCAGCGCAATCCAGCCGCGAAACGGCACCAGGTACACGGTTTGGGTAAAGAACCGCGCCAAACCCCAGGCTATGGCCAGGAAAAACGCCAACCATACCGGCGGATAATCAAGATTTTTCATTCCCATTCCATTTCCGCATAAACCCGGCCCGCATTGCGTGTGGCCAGTTGCTCAAACGTATCCAGATGCGCGTAGCTTGCCTGATCCACATAGTATGCACCGTCCAGTTCACCACCATCTTCAATATGCGCCCCGATTTTTGCCCGCAGATATACCAGATAGTCATGGGTATAGCGGCGCACTTGCGCCATATTCGTCGGGTGGCCATGGCCCGGAATAACATAGGTTGCCCCCAGCGCTTCAAACTTTTCCCATGTCTCAAGCCAGCACCTGGTGCAGGTACCGTCAAACACCGGCAACAGACGTTCATGAAAGGCAATATCACCGGAAATCACCATTTTCTGTTCCGGCAACCACAGCTGAATGTCGCCGGGGCCATGGGCCGGACCAAGGCGCAGCACTTGCATATGCATGCCACCAAGGTCGATGTCATAGTGATCTTCAAAGGTAATGCTGGCCGCAACAACACGGGTGCCTTCGGCCTTTTCACGGTTGTAACGCCGCATGCCTTGCAGAACAAAATCTCCGTTTTCAGCCACCTCATGGGCGGCATCCACATGGGACAAGGTCGCCACACCCTGATCCGCCCAATAGCTGTTGCCCAGCATAGCGTGGCCCTGGCCATTTTCATTGATCACCAGCACAACCGGCTGATCAGTGATGGTTTTAATCTCATCATGCAGTGCTTTGGCCAAAATCGCCGCCGCACCGGCGTTGAACACCACCACACCTTCGCCAGTGACAACAAAAGACAGGTTATTATTATGGCCGGTGTTTTCATAACTGGCAGGGCCGGTGGCGCCAATGGCGGAATAGACGTTCGGGATCACCTCAACCGGCTTGGAATACAGCGCGCTTGCCGGGTATTGGTCCGGTATGTCTTCACTGGCCAGCGCCGGGCCGGCCAAGATCGCGACAAGTGCCACGAATTTTCGCAGAAAATTCATCTTCAATTCCTCCCGTGGTCATATTCGCCAGTGACAATGTGAATGTCCAGCGAAAGCATTTTCAATTTGGGCTTGCGACCGGCGCTTTTCCGGGTCAGCCTTCCAATAATAACGGGGGGTCAATGATATTAATGCTGCACTCAAAACACGCGCTGGTCTCTGGTGGCGGCACCGGAATCGGTTTGGCAATCGCTCAGGCATTGGCCAATGCCGGCGCAAAAGTAACCATCACCGGGCGGCGCATGGATGTCTTAAAGGCTGCATCGGAAGGCACCAACGGGCTGTATCCGGCATCAATGGATGTCACCGATGAAGCCAGCGTATGCGATGCCGTCACATCCGCTGTCGCCGCCCGGGGGCCCGTTGACATCTGCATTGCCAACGCCGGTATCGCCGAGGGGCGCGGTATTGGCAAAACCGATCTGGAATTCTGGCGGCGCATCATGACCACCAATCTGGACGGTGCGTTTCTTACCATCCGCGAATGCCTGAAAACCATGCATGAACTGCCTTGGGGCCGGGTGATTGCGGTGTCTTCCATTTCCGGTTTGCGCGGCAGCAAGGGCACCGCCGCCTATACCGCGTCAAAACATGGGGTCATGGGCCTGATCCGCGCCATGTCCGTGGATTACATGGGCAAGGGCATCACCTGTAACGCGCTGTGCCCCGGCTATGTGGACACGCCGATCATTGAACAAAACGTCACCACGATCGCCGCTCGCACCGGCATGAGCAACGCCGATGCCCGCGCCCTGATGGTGGATCAAAACCCCCATGGCCGCCTGGTCACCCCAGCCGAAGTTGCCGCCGCCGCCCTATGGCTATGCGCGCCGGGGTCCAACAGCATCAACGGCCAAGCCATTGAAATCGCCGGGGGGCAGGTATGACACATTTCGCCAAAACCAAAGCCATGTTCCACCTGCCTGACGGCATGATCTACCTGGATGGAAATTCACTGGGCCCGCTGCCCAAAGCCGCCGTTGAGCGGGTGCGCACCACCATGCAGGACGAATGGGGCGAAATGCTGATCACCGGCTGGAACAAAGCCGGTTGGATGGAACAAACCACGACGCTTGCGGATCGTATTGGCCGCCTTATTGGCGCGCCCGCGGGCAGCATGGTTCTGGGCGACACATTGTCGATCAAGGTCTACCAAGCGCTGGCCTCGGCGCTGGAACTGCGCCCCCAGCGCAAGGTGATCCTGTCCGACACCGGCAATTTTCCGTCAGATTTGTATATGGCCGACGGGCTGATCCGATCCCTGAAACAGGGGCATGTGTTGAAAACTGTCGCCCCGGAAGATGTGGCTGCCAACATCAACCAAGATGTCGCCGTGCTCATGCTGACCGAGGTAGGCTATGGCACCGGACGGATGCACGACATGGCGGCGCTGACCAAACTGGCCCATGATGCGGGCGCGCTAACGGTGTGGGATCTGGCACATTCGGCAGGTGCTATCCCGGTGGACGTAACCGGGACAGGTGCCGATTTCGCCGTTGGTTGCACCTATAAATACCTAAATTCCGGCCCCGGCGGCCCGGCCTTTATCTATGTGGCCCCCGAACATGCCGACACCGCCCGCCCTGCCCTTTCGGGCTGGCTGGGCCACGAAGCCCCGTTTGCGTTTGACCCCGATTATCGCCCCGGTCAGGGCATCCAAAGCATGCGCGTCGGCACACCGCCGGTGTTGCAACTGGCCAGCCTAAGCGCGTCCTTAGACATCTGGGATCAGGTTGACATGCAGGCGGTTCGGGCGCGATCCAGCCAACTAACCCAGCTGTTCATCGAACTGGTGGAACGCTCGTGCCCAATGCTAAAACTGGCCTCCCCGCGTGATCCTTCGCACCGCGGCTCGCAGGTCTGTTTTGCTTTTGAACAGGGCTACGCCGTCATGCAGGCACTTATTGCACGCGGTGTCATCGGCGATTTTCGTGCGCCCGACATCATGCGCTTTGGCTTTACGCCACTCTATATTGATGCCGATGATGTCCGCGCTGCGGTGGCAATATTGGCCGATATCATGGCCACCGACGCCTGGGACACGGTAGAGTTCAAAACCAAGTCAAAAGTCACCTAACCTTGGTGCCTTATGCAGATTTTAGCTTATTTGGCACCCGACCTGCCGACCAATCCCGCACCGCGTCACCAAACGCCGCAAACAGCGGGCGCGACACCGGGTCATTTGCGGCATTCCATTCCGGGTGCCATTGTACCGACAGGGTAAACCCCGGCGCATCACGCACATAAATTGCTTCTGGCGTGCCATCATCTGCCCGGCCATCCACCACAATCCGGGGGCCGGTTTCTTCTATACCCTGACCATGCAGCGTATTGGTCATGACAGTGTCCGCCCCCAGCAGCGAATGGAAAACGCCACCCGTTTCAAACCGCACATCGTGGCGCAGTTCAAACTTTTCTTCCAGCGTGCCATCGGGGGGCATACGGTGGTTCATACGCCCCGAAATATCACGTATTTCCGGATGCAACGTGCCACCCATGGCAACATTCACCTCTTGAAATCCACGGCAAATGCCAAAAAACGGCTGCCCACTTTCCACACAGGCCCGCACCAATGGTAGCGTGATAGCATCACGCGACCGGTCAAAGGCACCGTGGGCCTTAGTCTCGGGCTCACCGTATTCTTCAGGGTGCACATTGGGCCGCCCGCCGGTCAGCAGAAAACCGTCACACAGCTCCATTAGCTCCGGCACTGTCACATATTCAGGGTTGGCTGGGATCAGCATCGGCATACAGCCCGATACCGCCGCCACCGCCTGTAGGTTCATGGTGCCACCAAACAGTACCGGATATTCCCCGTCCATTAGGGATGCATTGCTAATAATGCCGATAATAGGTCGCGCCATTCTCATGTCCTTCAATTGACCACAGCATATAAGGCAATCACCTGGGTAAAAAGACAAATCTTAGGGCCGGTGCTTGAAACCAATCCAATGGGGGAATACCCCTAGCTGAACACTTGCAAAACAGGGCACCAAAGATGAGCAGCGAAAAACAGCAGACCATCCACCTGGCCGACTACACAGTTCCGGCCTACCTGATCGATAAGGTATCGCTGATCTTCCGGCTGCATCCAACAGCCACACGCGTGCTGTCGCGCATCAAATTCCGCCCCAACCCCGACGCTGTGGACAAGGTATTTTTCCTGCATGGCCATGATCTGAAACTGATCAGTGCCAGCATCGATGGCACCCCCTGCACCCCAGACATTTCCGCCACCGGCCTAAGCATCGATGTGCCCGACACCGCCTTTGTCTGGGAGGCAGAAGTTGAAATCAACCCCCAGGCCAACACCGCGCTGGAAGGGCTGTATATGTCAAACGGCATGTATTCCACCCAATGCGAAGCCGAAGGGTTTCGCCGCATCACATATTACCCGGATCGCCCGGATGTGATGGCGGTTTTTGATGTGCGCGTTGAAAGCGACATGCCCATCCTGCTGTCCAACGGCAACCCGGTAACGTCCGATACGGGCTGGGCAGAATGGCACGATCCATGGCCAAAACCGGCCTACCTGTTTGCCCTGGTGGCAGGTGATCTGGTGGCGTTTTCTGACAGTTTTACCACCTGTTCCGGCCGTGCGGTTGATCTGAACATCTGGGTGCGTTCCGGGGATGAAGACAAATGCGCCTACGCCATGGATGCCCTGAAACGGTCAATGAAATGGGACGAAGACGTCTATGGCCGCGAATATGATCTGGACGTGTTCAACATCGTCGCCGTTGATGATTTCAACATGGGCGCCATGGAAAACAAAGGCCTGAACATTTTCAATTCCAAGTTTGTTCTGGCCAGCCCCGAAACCGCCACTGACAGCACCTTTGAACGCATTGAAGGCATTATTGCCCACGAATATTTCCACAACTGGACCGGCAACCGCATCACCTGTCGTGACTGGTTCCAGCTGTGCCTGAAAGAGGGGCTGACAGTATATCGCGATCAGCAATTCACTGCCGACATGCGTTCGGCCCCGGTGAAACGCATTGACGATGTTGTGACCTTACGGGCCGCGCAATTTTCCGAAGACAGCGGCCCGCTGGCCCATGCCGTGCGCCCCGAAAGCTTTGTCGAGATCAACAATTTTTACACGGCCACCGTCTATGAAAAAGGTGCCGAAGTTATTGGCATGCTCAAAACTCTGGTTGGCGATGCCGCCTATGCCAATGCGCTGGATCACTACTTTCAACGCCACGACGGCGACGCCGCCACCATCGAGGATTGGCTGGCAGTTTTCCAAGACGCCACAGGGCGCGATCTGACCCAGTTCAAACGCTGGTATTCCCAGGCTGGTACGCCGCGCCTTGATGTGTCTGAAACCTATGCAGACGGCACCTATACGCTAACATTAACACAATCCACGCCGCCCACCCCCGGCCAACCCGACAAGCAGCCCCAGGTGATCCCGGTGGCGGTCGGCTTACTAAACCCCAATGCTGGCGAAGTGCTGCCCACAACGGTTCTGGAACTGACCAAAACCACGCAAAGCTTCACCTTTGACGGCTTGGCCAGCAAGCCGATCCTGTCAATCCTGCGCGGGTTTTCCGCACCTGTGATCATCAACCGCGACACAACAAATACCGAACGCGCGTTTCTGCTGGCCCATGACACCGACCCGTTTAACCGCTGGGAAGCGGGCCAAGCACTGGCCAAATCGGTGCTATGCTCGATGATTACAGATAGCAGCGATATCGACACCAAGTTCCTTGATGCAATGGCGCGCGTCGCCTGTGATGACAGTTTGGACCCGGCCTTTAAGGCCCGCGCCCTGAACCTGCCGTTTGACAATGAACTGGCCCAGACTTTGCACAACACCGGCACCACCCCTGACCCAGATGCCATCCACACCGCCCGCCAAAATCTTGGCGATGCCCTGGCAGAAAAACTGTCGGGCGATCTGGCGGACCTGCGTACAAAAATGGCGGTCACTGGCCCCTATTCACCGCAGGCGGCAGATGCGGCCAAACGCGCCTTTGGTGCCAGCCTTTTGGCCCTGACCACCCGATTGGATGGCGGCAAAACCGCCCTTGAGCAATTCCAATCCGCCAACAACATGACCGAACAATACAATGCATTCCTGCAATTGGTACCAACCGAATACGGGGCCAAAGCCACACAGATGTTCTATGATCAGTGGCAACACGACCGCCTTGTCATTGACATGTGGTTTTCTGGCCAGGTCATAAAATCAAAACCGTCGGGCACACTGGCTTTGGCCCAATCATTGGCCGAACATACTGATTTCAGCTGGAAAAATCCAAATCGCGCCGGGGCTCTGTTATATGCGATGACCAATGGCAACCATGCCGGTTTTCACCGCGCCGACGGGGCGGGCTATGAATTTATCGCAGACTGGATGATCCGCCTAGACCCGATCAACCCCAGCATTTCGGCCCGCCTGACCAATGTTTTTTCCACCTGGAAACGCTATGATCAGGGACGACAGGGGCATATTCAAACCCAGCTAAAGCGGATCGCAGACACGCCAAAACTGTCCCGTGACACCGCGGAAATGGTGGCAAGGCTGCGCGCGAAATAGGCCCCACCTACCGGCCCAAGTATGGCGATACCCGCACGGTTTCGCCAAAAAATCGCCGACATATTCGGGTATTTTCAGCCATGTTATTTTAACTAAGGTTGATAGAATGCCCATATTAATTGCCCTGCTCGGCATAATTGGCGGTGCCTATTTTTGGATGAACCGCGCCCGAAACGCCGCCCATATGGCCGGGGATCTTGCCGATGCAGCACAAACCGCCCTGGGGGCCGCGCGCCGGTTTGGCTTTCGTCGTCAGGCCAATAAACACCCGGTGGAATGCATAGAAGACCCAAGCCTGGCCATCGGCTCGCTGACACTGGCATTTTTCCAGCTGGGCAGCATGCCCACAGAACAACAGAAAACCGCCCTGCTGGTGTCGTTTCAAACCCAACTGCGGGTGTCGCTGACTGATGCCGAAGAAATCATGACCCTTGGCAATTGGTTCGTACAAGAATGCCAAGGCGCAACGCCTGCTGTAAACAGGCTGTCCAAAAAGGTCTGGAAACTGCAAGGTGCCGCCGGGCTAGACCCAACAATGGCGATCATACAAGACATCAACGACTCCGCCGGTTCTGACCTGAATGCCCACCAGATAGAAGCACTGGCCGATATCAAACGGGCTTTCCACGTCAGATAAACATTGGGGCAACCGCCCTTGCCCCGCCCCCTGGCCTGCCGTAAAACCCCGCTAAATTAATACGGGATTTCGGCCATGCTAGATACGCCAATGATGTCAGAACCAACCGCCAAAGTAATTGCCGGAGCCACCGGTGATTGGGAAATTGTCATCGGGCTAGAGGTGCACGCGCAGGTGGCGTCACAGGCGAAACTATTTTCCGGCGCCTCAACAAAATTTGGCGCTGAACCCAATTCAAACGTCGCCTTTGTCGATGCGGCAATGCCGGGGATGCTGCCGGTGATCAACGAATATTGTGTCGAACAGGCGGTGCGCACCGGGCTGGGCTTAAAGGCACAAATCAACCTTAAATCCGCCTTTGATCGTAAGAATTATTTTTACCCTGACCTGCCCCAAGGCTACCAAATTTCCCAACTCTATCACCCGATCGTCGGCCAGGGCGAAGTGCTGGTTGAGATGGGCGATAGCACCGCCCGTTTGGTGCGGGTTGAACGTATTCACATTGAGCAAGACGCCGGAAAATCCATCCATGACATGGACCCGAACATGTCGTTTGTTGACCTAAACCGCACCGGTGTGGCCCTGATGGAAATCGTGTCATTCCCGGACATTCGCGGCCCCGAGGAAGCGGCGGCCTATGTGGTGAAAATTCGCCAGATATTGCGCTATCTGGGCACCTGTGATGGCAACATGCAAAACGGCAACCTGCGGGCCGATGTAAACGTGTCGGTGTGCCGCCCCGGCCAGTACGAAAAATACCGGAAAAGCAATGATTTCAAACACTTGGGAACACGTTGCGAGATCAAGAATATGAATTCCATGCGCTTCATTCAGGCCGCCATTAACCATGAAGCGCGCCGCCAAATCGCCATTCTGGAAGACGGTGGAAGCATCAATCAAGAGACCCGGCTCTATGACCCGGACAAAGACGAAACCCGCTCAATGCGCTCCAAAGAAGAAGCCCATGATTACCGGTATTTCCCCTGCCCTGACCTGCTGCCATTAGAGATTGAACAGACCTGGGTTGACGATATTGCCGCCACCCTGCCAGAACTGCCAGACGCCAAAAAGACGCGGTTTATCAATGACTTTGGGTTGAAAGACTATGACGCATCCGTGCTAACCGCAGAGCTGGACGCCGCCCAATACTTTGAAACGGTGGCCCAAGGGCGCGACGGTAAACTGGCCGCCAACTGGGTGATAAATGAACTGTTTGGCCGGTTGAAAAAGGAAGACAATTCCATCAGCGACAGCCCGGTATCAGCCGCACACTTGGGCGCAATTGTAGACCTGATTTCAAGCGGTGACATCAACGGTAAGATCGCCAAACAAGTCTTTGAAATCGCCTATACAACCGGGCGTGAACCCGGTGAAATCGTCGCCACTGATGGCCTAAAACAGGTCACCGACACCGGTGCCATTGAAGCCGCGGTAGACGCCGTAATTACCGACAACCCCGCCCAGGTCGAAAAGGCCCGCGCCAACCTGAAACTGGCCGGCTGGTTTGTGGGCCAGGTGATGAAGGCGACGGGCGGCAAGGCCAACCCGAAAGCAGTGAATGAACTGGTGGCGAAAAAGCTGGGTTTGTAAACATAGCACAAACGTTCGGCGCTGCCCGTGCGGGCACAGGCGACATCGGCGCGCTTGATCTAACAGCCCCGCCCCCGTAGAACGGCGCAACCAATTTCAGGAGCCCGTCAATGCCAGCCTATGAATATAAAGTGATCCCTGCCCCGAACCGGGCGGTGCGGGTAAAGGGCATCAAGGGCACCGAGGCCCGGTTTGCCAATGCGGTGCAGGGCGTGATGAATGATCAGGCGGCTGATGGGTGGGAATATCTGCGCACGGACACGCTGCCATGCGAAGAACGCCAGGGCTTGCGCGGGCGCACCACGGTGTATCAGAACCTGCTGGTGTTTCGCCGGGGGACACAAAGCCCGCCTGTGACGGTATTAGAGCCAGAAAATGAAGCGGCGGCAGCGGTTCCTGTGGCACCAGTTGAACCGGTGCACCCCCCGCAGGCCATGGTTCTAGAGGCCGACAGCGGCGCAGCCGTGGCCCGGCTAGGGCCGGCCGTGCGCCACCCAGACGTGGAATAATATTGTTATAAAACAATATGTTACATGGTTTTTTCGGGCTACTTTTTGCCCCAAACCCATAGCGCGCAGACCATTGAAAATACAGCCCCCCGCCCCATTGTCTCGAATTTGGCACCACAGTTTTGCCATAATCCGCCCCAATTCCGCCATTATTTATGTTGATTGCCCGGATGCCTCTGGCTAGCTTGCAATTCTACGGTGGGGGCTGTGGACACGGGCGGAGGGATTTTCGTGGAACGTTTTGAGTATAAGGTGGTAAAAACACCTAGTAAGAGTACGAAATATAAAGGGATGAACAAAGCAGACGATGCATTTGCCCAAACCCTGATGGACGGTATGAATGAGCTGGGCCAAAACGGCTGGCAGTTCCTGCGCGTTGAAACCCTGGAAGAAGACCGCCGGTCGCTGTTACGCAACAGCCAGCTTAGCCATGAATATATGGTCTATCGCCGCCCCATGCGCAGCAATGGCATGACGCTGGACACGCCGGTTTCACCGGCACGGATACGCAAAGCAGCAGCACCCAATATCGAACTGCTGCGCGCACGGATCGGCAGCGTCATGAGCGAACCTGAAAAACTGGTGGCAGTGGCGCACTAGCCACGCATCACCCCTGATCAGCGGGCACATCCAGCTTTAACGCCAAGGCGTGGATGCGGCCCAAAATATCTGCCCCCAGCGCCCCGTGAACAGCACGGTGGCGCTGAAGGCGTGACATGCCGACAAATTTTTCCGAGGTAACACTGACATTAAAGTGGCTTTCGCCGCCCTCTTGAAACCCACCATGGCCCCGGTGGCTTTCGCTGTCATCGACAATTTCAAAATTCCCGTCGCCAAATTCGGCCAGCAATTTCGCGCGCATTTCCTGGGTAACTGACATTTTTTGAACTCACCTCTTTTTTCCGCTCGCAAATGGTTTAGACTGCTTGGGCCGAGTCGAAAAGGTAAGAACATGGTTAAGTCGGATCCCTTTGGTTTTGACATGTCCGTTTCAACGGACAAAAAGAAACGCACCCGTGGCAAACGGGGCATGTCCGGGGCGTTTGAAACGTCAACCCGTGGCTGCGAACATGAAGGCTGCGATGAGGTCGGGCAATACCGCGCCCCGCGCGCCCCAGATGTGCTGGATGACTACCTGTGGTTTTGCAAAGACCATGTGCGGGCCTATAATCTGAAATGGAATTTCTTTAACGGAGCCACCGAAGAAGAAATGCAGGAACAGATGGATAAGGATCGTATCTGGGAACGCGAAACCAAGCCCTTCAAGAAAGGCGAAGAAGCCAAAGCCTGGTCGCGCCTGGGCATTGATGATCCGCATCAGGTTCTGGGGGCAAACGCCACGCAAAACCCCGGCAAATCCATCACCGGCACCCGAAAATTACCCGCCATTGAGCGTAAAGCCATCAATATTCTGGAAGCCAAGGACCATTGGACAAAGCTGGAATTGCGCAAGCAATACAAAGCACTGATCAAGGTTTTGCACCCCGACATGAACGGCGGCGACCGCTCACAAGAGGAACAGCTGCAAGAAGTGGTCTGGGCCTGGGACCAGATCAAAGACAGCCGGCATTTCGCTAAATAGGCTATCCGCGACCAGGCTGCCCTGGTTCGCCCCTCGTTAACGCGTGCACAGGAGCTGTGATTTCTGCACTGGCATTATCGGGCCTGTTATTCGCTGGCATAGGGCTTCAACCAGCCGCCAAATGGTAAGACCCCATTTGCCAACAAGCCATAACAGGCAGGGGCCACGCTAAAAACATGCTGACCCTCAGGGCTCGCCCATTCAAACTTGCCGCCCGGCCCCATCGCTCACCAACCGCCCGAACTCCGCCATCGCAAAAATAATATCGCGCAGGTTCTGGCCCAGGTCTGTCAGCTCATATTCAGTCTTTGGCGGCATGACCGGGTAGATGGTTTTGTTGACCAGCCCGTTTTCAATCAACATATTCAGCCTGGTGGTCAGAATTTTCGGGCTGATGCCATCCAGCGCATGTTGCAACTGGGAAAAGCGTTTCTTGCCACCCAATAGCTCCATGGCAATCCGGGTGGTCCACTTGCCATCCAGAATATTTGCGGCGACACGCACCGGGCAGCCTTTGCTGACCACATCACCAAATGCCTTAATGTCCAATTTATGCGGTGCATCCATCTATTTAATACTTTCCAAAAGGTACGTACTTCCTTTTGTATAGTGATGACGTTAGGCCTCGGTCAAGTGCTGATCACGGCACGCAATCAAAGGATATTAAACATGACCAGAACACGTGTTGTTTGCTACATTATCGCTGCGTCGCAGTTCATTCTGGGGGCGCTGTTTCTATTCGCACCACAGTTTTTCATGGAAATTCAAGGGTTTTCGCCGATTGGCAACGATATCGGCTATACGCTCAGCATGCTTGCCGGGCGTTTCCTGGTTTATGGCGTCGGCATGATCGTGATCGCGCATCAGCCGGTCAAATACCGGGTCTGGCTGGACGGCATGATCGCCATTCAGGCAATCGATCTGGCGGGGGGGCTGTATTACACGGCAACCGGCGTTGTTGGCCTGGACATCTCGGGCATCGCAATGTTTGATGCCGCCCTGTTCATCGCATTGTTGCTATGGATCCGACCTGCTGACAGTGACGCCGCGCCACACTCTGCAAAGGCTTAGCGCACACATTATTATGAATAAATAAGCCCGCGCCAAATGGCGCGGGCTTTTCCTATTGGCACCCCAGATCTACGATCAGGCAGATTTAAACACCAGCGACACACCATTCAAACAATGGCGTTTACCAGTGGGGGCCGGGCCATCGTCAAAGATATGGCCAAAATGGCTGCCACAACGGCGGCAATGGGTTTCGGTGCGCACCCGGATCAAAATACGATCATCCATGGTGCGAATGGCGTTGGGAATAGCATCCCAGAACGACGGCCAGCCGGTGCCGCTGTCAAATTTAGTCGCCGCCTCATAAACCGGCAGATCACAGCCCGCACAATGGTAGGTGCCCGCGGCATAGTTTTTGTCCAGCGGGCTGGATCCGGGGCGTTCTGTGCCGCCCTTGCGCATCACCTTATACTGGATCGGGCTTAGCAGCTCTTTCCACTCCGCCTTTGTGCGGGTGATTTCAAAGGTTTCAGCGGCAAATGCCACGCCTGGAAGGGCTGGCATTGTTATTGCCGCTGCCGATAGTTTCAAAAAATTGCGCCGTTTCATTACAGGGCCTCCTTGGGGAAATTCTAATTATCTTGATTGAAAACCTAACGTTTCTCGGGGCCTGTGAATATACCGCCCGCGGCTTCGTGATAATTGTTCAGGGCTAGAGCGCCAAATACTTCAATAATCCACCGCAATATTGCAAAACCCTGGCCCAAGCTTCTTCTTTTGTTTCAATATCCCCGCCGGAGGCACCAGAACGCGCCCGCGCGCGTGAACCTTAAGAATCTCTTGCCCCGCCAGGGGCTCATTTAACAAACCCGCCGCTTCCTGCGTTGACCTTGGCCAATTTATCCCGCAAAACATCGGTAACGGGCGGGTTTTATCCGCACGGATCAGCACCCCAAGGAATGACATGGCAGACGCAAACTCAGAAACACAGACACGCCCGGATCAAGACATCTCTGTTCGCGAAGTGTTTGGCATCGACACTGATATGGTTGTCAAAGGTTTTGCTGACCGGGCTGACCGTGTGCCAGAAATCGACAGCACCTATAAGTTTGACCCTGAAACCACCCTGGCCATTCTTGCGGGTTTTTCCCATAACCGCCGCCTGATCATTCAGGGCTACCACGGCACCGGCAAATCCACCCATATTGAACAGGTGGCGGCACGCCTGAACTGGCCCACCATGCGGGTCAACCTCGACAGCCATATTTCGCGCATCGATCTGATCGGCAAGGACGCGATCAAGCTGAAAGACGGCAAGCAGGTCACCGAATTTCAGGAAGGTATCCTGCCCTGGGCCCTGCGCACCAACACCGCGCTGGTGTTTGATGAATATGACGCTGGCCGCGCCGATGTGATGTTTGTGATCCAGCGGGTCTTGGAACATGACGGCAAGCTGACGCTGCTGGACCAAAATAAGGTCATCAAACCGCACCCCTCGTTTCGGCTGTTTGCCACGTCCAATACCGTGGGCCTTGGCGACACCACCGGGTTGTACCACGGCGTGCAGCAGATCAACCAGGCGCAGATGGACCGCTGGTCAATGGTGGCGACACTAAACTACCTGTCCCATGACGCGGAAACCATGATCGTTCTGTCCAAGAACCCAACCTACAACACCGACAAAGGCCGGCGCGAAATTGGCCAGATGGTCACCGTGGCCGACCTGACCCGCACCGCGTTCATGAACGGTGACCTATCAACCGTCATGAGCCCACGAACCGTGATCAACTGGGCCCAGAACGCCAGCATCTTCCGCAATATCGGCTATGCCTTCCGCCTGTCGTTTCTGAACAAATGTGATGAACTGGAACGCCAGACAGTGGCAGAATTCTACCAGCGCTGTTTTGACGAAGAACTGCCCGAAAGCGCGGCAAGTGCAGCGATGATGTGATGCCGAATGTGGAAATGGGCAATCATATTAAGTTTGCAGATTTTGGCTCCGGGAGTTGCAAATGCGCAAGAAAGCTACAAGGAGGTTCCGGAAAAAGCACTAGAAGCGGCAGTGTGTTCTACGATGTATGAGGCTGTTTCAGAGCTATATCCGACGCCAACAACAGAATTGTCAAAAGAATACCCATGGACAGAAATGGACATGTCATTAAATCTGAAACGGGCAGCGTACAAATTGGCTCCTCCCAACACCCATGTCGCAATTGCCGAATTGATGAGCCAAACAATCATTAGTTATAGAGAAGCGATACAGGATATTGTCATAGATGAAAATTCTGGCTTCATCCATTTCATGGTTGGATGCGGGAATGTCCATTCGGATATTTTGGAATTGGGGCTAGGTGGACAATGAACAAATCCGACAACCCCGCTGACCCGTTCAAAAAGGCCCTGACTGAGGCCACCAAGGTCATGGCCAATGACCCAGACCTGGCGGTGACGTTCACGGTTGATCCACCGGGCTTAACCGCCGACACCATTCGCCTGCCCCAGGTTTCGCGCCGCCTGAAACGCGACGAGGTACTGTTGGCACGCGGCACCGCCGATGCGTTCGCGCTGCAAAAGAAATACCGCGATGACGGCACGTTTAACCGCTATGCGCCGCAGGGCCAGCTGGCGCGCGACATTTACACCGCCATGGAAACCGCCCGCTGCGAAGCCGTCGGCGCGCGCGACATGCCCGGCACCCATGGCAATATCAATGCCAAAATCGCCGATGAAGCCGCGCGCAAGGGCTACGCCGACATTACAGACGCCAAAGACGCACCGCTTGCGGTGGCGGCAGGCTATCTGGTGCGCCAACTGGCCACTGGCCAACCCCTCCCCAAAGGTGCCGACACCGTCGTGCAGCTGTGGCGTGATTTCTTTGAAACCCGCTGTGGCGACACCTTGGAAAACCTCGACGCAACCCTGTCCGATCAGGCCGATTTCGCCCGCTTCGCCCGCCAAATCATCGATGATCTGGGCTACGGCGACCAGCTGGGCGATGACCCGGATCTGGAAGATCCTGATATGGATGACAGTGCCGAAGCCGAAGATGAAGAAGACCCCGAAAGCAGCGGCGATCAGGATGATGACAGCGGCGATGACGCCGATGCCGACCCCGAACAATCCCAACAAGACAGCCAGGACGCCAGCGAAGCCACCGTATCAATGGACGACATGGCCGACGCCGAAATGGGCGATGAGACCGAAATGCCCGAGGGCGAAGCCCCAATAGAACCCCCAACCCCGGCACCCGTTTCGGACGCTGACCCGAATTATCAGGTCTACCTGTCGGAGTATGACGAAGAAATAAAAGCCGAAGAGCTGGCCGACCCCGTCGAACTGGAACGGCTGCGCGCCTATCTTGACCAACAGCTTGAACCGCTCAAGGGTGCTGTGTCACGTTTGGCCAACAAATTGCAACGCCGCCTGCAGGCCCAGCAAAACCGCGCCTGGGAGTTCGACCTGGAAGAGGGCACGCTTGACGCGGGCCGTCTGGCGCGGGTCATTGCCAACCCAACCACGCCGCTCAGTTTCAAAATGGAACAGGACACCGACTTCAAAGACACCGTGGTAACCCTGCTGCTGGACAATTCCGGTTCCATGCGCGGCCGCCCCATTTCCATTGCCGCCATCTGCGCCGATGTGCTGGCCCGCACCCTGGAACGCTGCGACGTCAAGGTTGAAATCTTAGGCTTCACCACCCGCGCCTGGAAGGGCGGGCAAGCGCGCGAAAAATGGCTGGCTGCCGGGCGTGAACAGCAACCGGGCCGCCTAAACGATCTGCGCCACATCATCTATAAATCAGCCGATGCGCCCTGGCGGCGCACCCGGCCCAATTTGGGCCTGATGATGAAAGAAGGCCTGCTAAAGGAAAACATCGACGGCGAAGCCCTGGAATGGGCGCACCGCCGGATTTGCAACCGCCAAGAGGCCCGTAAAATCCTGATGGTGATCAGCGACGGCGCCCCGGTGGATGACAGCACCCTGTCAGTGAACCCGGCGAATTATCTGGAAAAGCACCTGCGCAATGTCATCGATATGGTGGAAAAACGCCGCGCCGTAGAGTTGCTGGCCATCGGCATCGGCCATGACGTGACCCGCCATTACAGCCGCGCCGTCACCATCACCGATGTGGAACAACTGGCCGGTGCCATGACAGAACAACTGGCCAGCCTGTTTGACAATGACCCGCGTGCAAAGGCCCGCATGTTCGGAATTAAACGCGCGTCCTGATTTTCTTCTTTTTATAAATATCTCCGCCGGAGGCATCCCATGTTTCAGACATTCACCGAAAGCACCAACCCCTTGGACGGCCCGCCCCGCTTGGAGGCATTACGGGCCGAACTAAAGGACGCCGACCTTGACGGTTTCCTGATCCCGCGCGCCGATGCGCACCAGGGCGAATATGTCGCCGAACACGACGCGCGGCTGGCTTGGCTCACAGGCTTCACCGGTTCCGCCGGGTTTTGCATTACATTGCATGATCGCGCCGGGGTTTTCGTAGACGGTCGCTACCGGGTGCAGGTCAAGGCGCAGGTCGCACTGGATCAGTTCACACCGGTAAACTGGCCCGAGGTAAAGCCATGGGACTGGCTGATCAAAGCGCTGCCCAACGGTGGCCGCATCGGCTTTGACCCATGGCTGCATACCGTGTCTGAAATTGCAGAATACCGCGAAGGCCTGAAAAACAGCGGCATAGATCTGCTTGCCAGCGCCAATCCAGTGGATCAGGTTTGGCCGGATCAACCCCCTGCCCCAAGTGGTAAAATCACCGCCTACCCGCTGGAATATGCCGGGGAAAATTCCGGCGATAAACGCGCACGAATTGCGAAAATCCTAACCGATGCCGGGCACCGCGCCGCCGTGCTCACCCTGCCCGACAGCATCTGCTGGCTGCTCAATATCCGTGGCTCAGACATTGAACGCAACCCCGTGGCCCATGCCTTTGCCATCCTGCTTGACAACGGCAGGGTACAACTCTTCACCGACCCGCAAAAACTCACAGACCTGGCCCCAGCCCCCGATATCGACGTGCTGAACTGGGGTGCCTTCCAGGACGCGCTCGGCGCACTTGCCGGCCCGGTGCGGCTCGACAAGGCCTCCGCCCCAATCCGCATCAGCGATGTGCTGACCAAAGCAGGCGTCAAAATCGCCTATGCCGACGACCCCTGCATCCTTCCCAAGGCCCGCAAGAACGCCACAGAAATAGCAGGCACGGTAGAGGCGCATCTGCGTGACGGCGCGGCCATGGTGGAGTTTCTGTGCTGGCTGGACAGCGCCAAACAAAAACCGGGGCTAACCGAAATCGACATCGTCAAAAAACTGGAAGGCATCCGACGCGCCACCAACCTGCTGCTGGACATCAGCTTTGAAACCATCTGCGGCTCCGGCCCCAATGGCGCTTTGCCCCATTACCGGGTGTCGGACGCCAGCAACCGCACATTGCAAAACGGCGACCTGATCGTCATCGACAGCGGCGGCCAATATATCGACGGCACCACCGACATCACCCGCACAATTTGCGTCGGCACGCCGGGCGCAGATGAACGCGCCGCCTTTACCCGAGTGCTGCAAGGCATGATCGCTGTGTCACGCGCCCGCTGGCCACGCGGGTTGGCTGGGCGTGATCTGGACCCTTTGGCGCGGTATCACCTGTGGACCGCAGGGCAAGACTTTGACCACGGAACCGGCCACGGCGTCGGCACCTACCTGTGCGTCCATGAGGGCCCGCAACGCATTGCGCGTTCCGGCACTGTACCGCTGGAACCCGGCATGATCCTGTCAAATGAGCCGGGTTATTACCGCGAAGGCGCCTTTGGCATCCGCACCGAAAACCTGTGCGTTGTGCAGGATGCCCCCGATCTGGCCGGTGCTGACGCGCGCGATATGCTGTCGTTCATGACCATTACATTTGTGCCCATTGCGCGCAATCTGATCGACACCGCAATGCTCGCCCCGGCGGAACGCAACTGGCTGAACGCCTATCATGCTGAGGTTATTGATAAAATTTCGCCCCGGCTCAGCGACGGGGCACGTGACTGGCTGGGCCAGGCTGGCGCGGCAATATAAGATAGCGCTATCATCTAGGCGGTGATATATTGGTCGGACGCATTATTTCAGGAGCACCGCCCATGGCCGACCACATCACAATTCGCGAAATCCCCGGCACCTGGGTTTTGCGCGCCGGTGGTGCCGTGCTGGGGGAAACCACAAAGGCCCTGGAACTGTCCGAAGGCGACACCCCGCCAGTGATCTATTTCCCACGCGACAACATTGCCATGGCATTTCTGGACCCCTCAGAAACCACATCAACCTGCCCCCATAAGGGCGATGCCAGCTATTATTCGATCCAGACAAAATCTGAGCTGATCAAAGACGCCGGCTGGTCCTATGAAACGCCGCTGGACGGGGTAGCGGCGTTAGCCGGACACCTGGCGTTTTACGGAAATAAGGTCGCGGTGGAACAGGTCTAGCGCGGTGTTTGACTACACCCTTGTGCATTGGACCAGCTTTATAACTGCCGCCGTCCTGTTGAACCTGGCGCCGGGGCCGGACATTGCCTTTATCCTTGGACGCACCATCAGTGGCGGCACAAAAGCAGGTTTTGCCGCCATGTTCGGCATCTGGAGCGGCGCATTTGTCCATGTTTTGATGGCGTCAATTGGGCTGTCTGCACTGCTGGCGACATCGGCTGTGGCATTTTCCGTGGTGAAGTGGGCCGGGGCAGCGTATTTGATCTGGCTGGGCATCCAGACCTTTCGCGCCGGGGGCGGCGGTTTTGTCGGCGACACTGCCAAAAATACCGAAAGCTTTCGCGCCATTTTCCAACAGGGCGTGCTGGTGGCGGTCTTGAACCCGAAAGTGGCGATATTCTTCCTGGCGTTTTACCGCAATTTATCGTGCCCGGCGCCGGGCCGGTGCCAGCGCAACTGTTCCTGCATGGCAGCCTTATCATTGTGGTGGCGGCCCTTGTCGAACCACCCCTGGTGCTGGCCGGGGAACGCCTGACCCGAACCTTGCGTGGCAGCCCGCGTTTTGGGCTGTGGCTGGACAGAACCCTGGGCGGCCTACTGGTGGCGCTGGGGCTGAAACTGGCCACCTCAAAGCTCTAAATTTCATCTTTGTTCAAAAAATATCCCCGCCGGAGGCACCCGATTTTTCGCAGAAAAATCGCCCCGCGACGCGCCAAAGGCGCGGCGCAATCCCTCTACTGACTAAGAATGCTCCTCGGCAGCAGTTGCCGCCAGCGCCCGGTTAAACACCCGCAAGGCGTCCACATGGAACACCGCCCCCCATAATTCCGGCGGCTGGTCTTCCCCGCCCAATGTCACCACCGGTATAAAATCCACGCCGCTGCGCTCAAACACCGGCATCGCACTTTCCAGCGTGGCATTGCCGTCAACATAGATGCCCTGCTCCACCAGTTCCCAACATTTGTCTTCCGGCGCAGCGCGCACATCACCCTGTCCCCGCATCACCTTGGCGCAGGAAAATGTCGCCAGCAAATACGCCTGCGGCCCCGCCGCCAGATGCACATTACGCCGCTCAAGCAATGTCAGGAAAAACGATCGGTCCACCAATGCCGACGCCAGCGCCGTCGATGTTGACACCGCCACCATCACCGCCAGCCCGGTTTGCCAATCGCCTGTCAGCTCAAACACAATCAACGTGGTGGATATTGGCGCGCCCAGCACGGCCGCCGCCACGGCCCCCATACCGGCCAACGCATACAGGGTTTCAGAACCTGACACTTCGGGAAACAGCGGCGTGGCAATCAGACCAAAGGCCAGCCCCGTCAACGCCCCCACCATCAAGGACGGTGAAAATATCCCGCCCCCCATACGCCCGGCGATGGTGATCGCAACGGCCACAGTTTTCAGCGCCGCGAAAATAACAACCTGCCCTAACAGCATTTCCCCGGTCAGGGCAGCCGAAGTGGTTTCATAGCCGACGCCAATGATATGCGGAAACCAAATCGCCAATCCACCCAGCATTGCCCCCGCCACCGCGGGGCGCAACCAGCGCGGCAATCCGGTAATTTTTTGCACATGGCTGCCCAAGTCATCGGCCATAAACACCACCCGCATCAGCACCACAGCCACCAACCCACAGATCAGCCCAAGGATCAAAAAAGCCGGCAATTCCACATAAAATTCCAGCATATTGCCCACGGGCAAGATAAATTCAGTGACATTACCAAACTGCCAGCGCCCGATAATAGTGCCCGCGGCGGCGGCAATAACAATGGGGGCAAAGGCATGCACCGCAAAATGGCGCAACACCACTTCCAGCGCGAAAAGTGTGCCCGCAATAGGCGCGTTAAAACTGGCAGACACCGCCGCTGCCACCGCACAACCCAATAGATCACGCCCGGTGATACCATTGGCATTGATCCGTTCTGACACCCAGCTGGAAATAACCGCTGCCAAATGCACCACAGGGCCTTCCCGCCCGGTTGATCCACCCGTTGACAGCGTAATCAATGACGCAATCGCACTGGCCAAACCGGCACGTTTTTCAACCCGACCCTCGTGCAATGCGGCCCCATGGATCACATCGGCCACACTGCGCACACGCCCGTCATCGGTAAAGAAATGCAGGATCAACCCAACAACCAACCCGCCTGTTATCGGGATCAAGACGAGCCAGTACCAGGCCAGATCCTGCCCATGGCCATAGGCCCAGCTATGCAGCCCCGTAACACCTTTGCGAAACCCAACAGCAGCCAAGGCCGCAGCAATTCCAACCGCCAGCGCAATGAACCAAAATTGCAACTGCCCGGGGCCACGCTTACACAGGGTGCTCCAGCCAGCACGACTGGCCTTGCCCATATCATTGCCCAATGCAGACAGTGCTGATCGTTCCGGCTTTGCCATAGGTTACCCTGCCTTTGCTGCTTCCCCAGACCCAGTCTATGGCCTAAGTTTGCCCCCAAACACCGACAAAGGCCACCTGATGAGCATCAACGCAGCCCGTGCCGAATTATCCGCGTTATTAGGCCAGTACTTTAGCCAATCCAAGGCCGATCTTGCGGCCCATGCGGGCTCTGAAAGCCACTTTTCCCCGATCCCGCCCGATGGCGTAGCCTATCCCGGCTCAACCGACGATCTGGTGGCAATCGTTAAGATTTGCGCCAGATACGCCTGCCCGCTGATCGCCTGGGGCGTCATGGGCATCATGGGCCACATAAAACGCGCACCAGACCCGCAAAACATCATGAACCCCGGCAAGACCGTCCAACTGACTAACATCTTCTTTTGACAAATATCCCCGCCGGAGGCACCTGATTTTTCGCAGAAAAATCGCCCGCAACGGCCCCATCACATGCAGCCCAAAGATACTCAGCATCAGTTTCCTCACAGGGCCACCCGCAACCCGGCTTTAAAAACCACTACCCATCCAGCAACACCTTTGCTGCTGCCTGGGCTTCCTGGGAAATCGTGTCCCCCGCCAGCATGCGGGCCAGTTCATCCACCCTTTGCTGCGCCCCCAGTGGCACCACTGTGGACAGGGTTTCCCCATTTTTCACCGATTTTTCCACCCGCCAGTGATGCTGCCCCCGGGCCGCGACCTGCGGTGAATGGGTGACCACCAGAACCTGGGTTCCTTGGGCAATCTCGGCTAGCCGTCGCCCCACGGCGTCCGCCGTTGCCCCGCCCACACCGCGGTCAATTTCGTCAAATATCATCGTCAGCCCGGTGGCGCCGCTTGTCAAACAAACCTTAAGCGCCAGCAAAAACCGCGACAGCTCCCCCCCCGATGCAATCTTGTTCAACGCACCGGCTGGCGCGCCGGGGTTGGTGGCAACCTGAAACACCACCCTGTCCTGCCCGCTTGGCCCGGCATCTGCGGCGCTAACATCGGTATGAAACACCGCGCGCTCCATTTTAAGCGGTGCCAGTTCACCTGCCATAGCCCGGTCTAACCGGCTTGCAAATTTGGCGCGTTTGGCGGACAATTTATCAGCCGCAATACCATAGGCATCTTGTGCAGCCACAACAGCCGCTTGCAGCGCCGAAATTTCCGCCTGCCCGCCGTCAATGGCCGCCAGCTTTTCCTGCAATGTCACCGTGAATGCGGCCAGATCATCCGGCTGCACCGCATGTTTGCGCGCCAAAGCCCGGATCGCGAACAGCCGTTCCTCTGCCTGTTCAAGCTCACTTGGATCATGGGACAGGGACGCAATGCAATCGGCCACCCCCTGTTGCGCCAGTGCCAGTTCATTCATCGCCCGCCCCAGCGCCGCAATAGGCGCATCAAGCCGCCCCTCGGCCTGATCGGCCACCGCGTCCAGCCAACGACTGGCATCATCCATCTGCGCCTCAGCGCCGTTTACCCCAATGGCCAAATCTGCCTTGGCAATGTCTTCACCGATACGGCTGGCGGCCTGCATCAGGCGGCGTTTGGTGTCCAGCTCGGCCTCTTCTTGTGGCTCTGGACTAAGATCAAGCAGCTCGCCAACAGCGTGGCGCAGAAATTCCTCTTCTTCACGGGCAGCGTCAAACGCGGCCTGTGCCGCTTCCAGCGCCATGTTGGCCTGTGCAAGCTGCTTCCAACGGTCACCAACCACTTGAAGATCAGCGGCCAACCCCCCAAAATCATCCAGTATTTTGCGATGGTTGACCGGGTCCAACAACCCGCGATCATCCTGTTGGCCATGCAGTTCCACCAGACAGTCAGACAGGGCGCGCAAAACATCACCACTGGCGCGCCGGTCGTTGATCCGCGCGGTTTTGCGGCCATCTGGCATGTTGGTGCGGCGCAGGATCAGCTCATCCGCAACCGGCAAATCGGCCGCCGCCAGAACGGCGCGGGCCGGGTGTTCACCCGATATGTCAAAAACCGCCGTGACCTCGCCGCTGTCCGCCCCGGCACGCACCAGCTCGGCCCGGCCCCGCCAGCCCAATACAAAACCAAGCGCGTCCAGCAATATTGATTTTCCGGCCCCGGTTTCCCCGGTCAGCACGTTCAGGCCCGCCTGAAACTCAAGCTCAAGCCGCTCGATGATCAGCATATCGCGGATGTCCAGGCTAAGCAGCATCCCCAGTCCTTAGAGCCATTCGCCGCGGATCACCTGACGGTAAATCTGCGCCAACCATCCGTTGCCTGCCGATGCCTCCGGGCGCAGACCCTGCCCATTAAGCAGGGCAAAACTGTCCTGATAATATTCGGTTGACTGAAAGTTGTGGCCCAGGATGGCACCGGCGGTTTGCGCCTCAGCATCCAGGCCCAGGGCCAGGTACACCTCTACCAACCGGTGCAATGCTTCCGCCGTGTGGGTGGTGGTCTGGAATTGCTCCACCACGACACGAAACCGGTTTGCCGCGGCGGTAAAATGATTGCGTTTCAGATAGTAACGACCAATTTCCATTTCCTTGGCCGCCAGATGGTCAAAAGCCAGATCAAATTTCAGCACAGCAGAGCTGGCATATTCGCTGTTCGGGTACCGCTCAATAACGCCGCGCAATGCTTGCAATGCCTGAAATGTCAGACCCTGATCGCGGCCAATATCATCGATCTGATCATAGTAACTAAGCGCCAGCAGATATTGCGCATAACCCGCATCCTGATCTGCCGGGTAAAAATCTAGATAGCGCTGGGCACTGGCGCGGCTGTTGGGGTAATCGCGGTCGCGGTGATAGGAAAATGCCTGCATGATCAGCGCACGTTTGGACCATTCCGAATAGGGGTACAGGCGCTCAATTTCGCTAAAGAAATGCGCGGCCTCGTCGGGGTTGCGCTTGGACAGTTCAAATTCACCGCGCTGATAAATCTCAGCGGCCGTGAAATTTTCAAGCGGCACATTGTTGGGCGCCCCGTTGCCACAGGCGCTCAGCGCCATAACCACCGCCAGCGGCGCGATCAGTTTTCTGACTGTTCTGGCCATTGCCATTAAGCCCCACCTTTGTTCAAACCTGCGCAAAACCAGATACTGCTTTTGCTTCAATTGGTCCTAACACAGAAAAACGCGGGGCAAAACGTCTTTGCGACGGTTTTAGACAGCTTTAGGCAACGGCGGGTATATCAGCCCGGTGCACCCCAACGCCGGGCAGATGCCGGGCGGCCTGCTGATCGCATTGGACAATACGATAGCATGTCGGATCAGAAAACAAGGCACGCAGCAATTTGTTGGTCAGAGCATGGCCGGCACGGTTGCCCACATAGCGCCCAAGCATCGGTGCACCAGCAAGGGCAAGATCCCCCAACGCGTCCAGCATTTTATGGCGCACGGCTTCGTCTTTATAACGTAAACCGCCGGGGCTAAGAACCGTGTCACCATCAACAACAATGGCGTTTTGCAGGGTGCCACCCAGGGCCAGACCACTGGCGCGCATGGTGTCCACATCGCTTTTGCGGCAAAATGTGCGGCTGGCGCACAGCTCACGGACAAATGTGCCATTGGCCATATTCAGGTGCATGTTCTGTTTGCCGATGGCGCGGTCGGTAAATTCAATGCGAAAATCAATTTCAAAACCATCGCAGGGCAGCAGGCGGGCAACGGCCCCATCTTCGGCCACCTCGACCATTTTCAGAATCTTGATCACCCGCACGGGCGCATCTTGTTCACGGATGCCACGGCTTAAGATGCCCTCGACAAAATCGGCGGCGCTGCCATCAAGGATCGGCACTTCCGGGCCATCAACTTCGACCAGCGCATTATGGATACCACAGCCCGCAAGGGCGGCCATGATATGTTCAATGGTGGAAACCGAAACGCCCGAGCCATTCACTATTTTTGTGCACAGCTTTGAGGGAACAACCGTATCCCAATGGGCGGCAATAAGCGCGTCCCCAAGATCAACATCAGTGCGTTTGAACCAAATACCAAATTCGCGTGACGCCGGTTGGATGGTCATGCGGACCCGGTCCCCGGTATGGAGCCCAACGCCGCGAAATGTCACTGGTGATTTAATGGTTGTTTGCACAATGGCCTCAAATATTTTGGTGCCACAGTGTTATCCCATGTGACTAAAAGCTGACTAGCGGGGGTTGGCCGATCACTCAACTCAAACTTTGTAACGGACTGAAACATCTATGAAGCGGTTGCGCGAAAATACGCCGAATCAGCGGTGTTGGCTTTGTAACCCATTGATAAAATAGAAAAAGGACCGGCAACCGCCGATCCCCTTTATTAATATTGTTACAAGCCCTAGTTGGCTTGCCGGCGCAAAAAGGCCGGAATTTCGATCCGTTCCTGATCTGGGTCGGGCTCTGCCGCCTGTTCAGCGGGCTGTTGTTGGGCCTGTTGAACCGCTTCTTCAATACCAGCTTCCACAGCCTGACCGGTCATACGGTTGATCAAAGAATTGATCCCAAAGCGTTTTTGATCGGCTGGATTAGGCGCAGCTGGCGCAGTGGTTTGCACATTCAGCGCCGCTTGCCGTGGGGCTTTGCGCACAGCCGCCTGCAAGCGTTCCAGGGCTTCCGGTGTTGGTGTTCCGGCAGATGGCGCCTGTGGGGCGACAAAGCTTTCTCCGCTTAGATCGGCTGGTGCGGCAGCTGCGGGCTGATACACCGGGGCCGGAACTTCATTTTCCACAGGGGTCGCGGGGGTATTTACCGGCGCACGCCGGGATTCAAAGCCCTGAAACAGGCCTGGCTCGGTGCTTTCATGGGCAACCGGCGCTGGGGCAACCGGCGCTGGGGCAGCCATTGGTGCCGGGGTCGCCACTGGGGCTGGCGCGACGGCGGCTGCCACTGGCGCAGTTTCGACTTGTGGGGCAATTGCGGGCTGAAGCGTCAAAGGCTCAGCCATTGAGCGGCGCGGCACAGGGGTTTCGCCAACATTGGTGTTGGCGTCAATCCCGGTGGCAACAACGCTGACGCGCATTGCGCCTTCCATGTCGGTATCCAGCGTGGAACCGACGATGATATTGGCTTCGGCGTCCACCTCTTCGCGGATGCGGTTGGCGGCTTCGTCCAGCTCAAACAATGTCAGATCATGGCCACCGGTAATGTTGATCAACACACCCCTTGCACCCTTAAGGCTGATTTCATCCAGCAGCGGGTTGGCAATGGCTTTTTCAGCGGCCTGGATGGCACGGTCTTCGCCGGTGCCTTCGCCAGTGCCCATCATGGCCTTGCCCATTTCGTCCATTACGGCCCGCACATCGGCAAAGTCCAAATTGATCAATCCGGGGCGCACCATCAGATCGGTCACACCTTTGACGCCCTGATACAGCACGTCATCGGCCATGGAAAACGCTTCGGTAAAGGTGGTTTTTTCATTGGCCAGACGGAACAGGTTCTGATTTGGAATGATAATCAGCGTGTCGACCATCTGTTGCAGGGTTTCGACGCCTTCTTCGGCCTGACGCATGCGCTTTGCGCCTTCAAACTGAAACGGCTTGGTGACAACACCGACGGTCAGAACACCCAGTTCACGCGCTGCCTGCGCAATGATCGGGGCGGCACCGGTGCCGGTGCCCCCGCCCATACCCGCGGTGATAAAGCACATATGCGCCCCCGCCAGCTGGTCAACAATTTCTTCGATGGTTTCTTCGGCAGCAGCGGCACCAACTGATGGGCGCGCGCCAGCACCCAAACCTTCGGTGACTTTCACACCCATCTGAATTTTCTGGGCGACATTGATCTGTGAAAGCGCCTGGGCATCGGTATTTGCAACCACAAACTCCACGCCTTCAAGCTGCTTTTCGATCATATTGTTGACCGCGTTGCCACCGGCCCCACCAACGCCAAAAACTGTAATGCGAGGCTTTAAATCATCCTGCTGCGGCATCATCAAATTCAATGTCATACTATCTATCCACCTACCATTTTTGTCGGGCTCAATAGCCTCGAAAAATCCCTACTCACGACCAGTCCTAAAGCGAGTCGGGCGTTACGTCACCCCATAATCATAAAAAAGACACAAAATATGGGGGTTATTTTGGTCCAAACAGCGGGATATTGCCTATATCCCGATATGTTGTTGCTACCAGTTCTCTTTAAACCATTTAACGGCACGCCGCAGCGATTGCGCTGGCAAACGCTCTGAGGGCAAATCAAAGTCCCACCATTCATCCTGGGGGTGTGCGGCAAACAGTGACAGCCCAACAGCCGAGGCAAAGGCAGAGCCGGTTGCCGCCTGGGGCAACCCCTGCACCCGTAACGGGCGACCGATGCGCACCTGTTGGCCCAGAATTTTCGGGGCCAAGCCGTCCAGGCCGGGGATCTGGCTGGCGCCACCTGTCAGCACGATCTGCTGGCTGGGCAGGTGTTCAAAACCTGCCGCATCCAGCCGGGCGCGCACCTCTTCAAGAATTTCTTCCACCCGCGGGCGCATTATGCCGATCAGCTCAGCGCGGCTAACGGTGCGCCGGTCATGTTCCCAATCACCGGTGTCACCGCCTATTTCGATCATTTCGCGATCGTCCATGCCGGTGGCAACCACACCGCCGTAAAATGTTTTGATCCGCTCAGCCACGGACAGGGGAACCTGAAGACCCTTGGAAATGTCAGATGTCACATGGTCACCGCCCATGCGCACACAGTCGGTATAGATCATGTGCTTTTTGATGAAAATTGACATCCCCGTGGTGCCGCCGCCCATATCAATACAGGCCGCCCCCAGTTCCTGCTCATCTTCCACCAGTGCCGAGATACCCGACGCATAGGCCGAGCTGGCCAAGCCAGCCAATTCCAGATCGCAACGCTTAATACAGTAAAGCAGGTTTTCAACCACGTCGGTGTCGACGGTCAACAGATGCATATCAACCGACAGGCGATTGCCGTTCTGGCCACGGGGATCCCCCAGACCAGACCGGTGATCCAGCGCAAAATTGACCGGCTGGGCATGCAACGCTTCGCGCCCTGCCCCATAATCAGGCACATCACAGGCCGCCAGCACATGGCTGACATCGGCATCTGTGACCACTGCTTCCTGCAGATCAACCTGACCAGCCAACCCGTAAGAGCGCGGCTCAGCCCCGGAAAAACAGGCAATCACATGGTCAACCCGGACATTGGCCATTTTCTGGGCCGCCTGAACAGCCGTGCGAATGGCGCGCTCGGTTTCCGGCATGGCGTCAATTTCGCCAAACCGCACCCCGCGTGAACGCGTCGTTGCCGCACCGATGACCCGAAAAGAAGACTGCCCGGCCATCGAACCAACCCCGTCCGACGTGCTAAACCGGTCAGGCCCGTCAAAGCGCAGGATCAAGCAGGCAATTTTAGAGGTGCCAATATCCAATATGGCAATAACACCGCGCTGGATGGCAGCCGCGCGCATACGGCGCATTTGGCGTTGGCTGGAATATAGATCGTTCATGTCAGTCTGTTCCTTGGGTAATATCACGGATGCGTCGCAGCTCTGCCACCGCGGGGGGGGCCAGACGCAGGGTTGGACGGGAATGGTTTCGCATATCAACAATGATGATATCGCGGGCTAAAAGGTCGCTGGCTTGCTCCTGCGCCATAACCTGAAGAAGCGCCTGTACAGCGTTATTTTCAGGCAATAAAATCCGCTGCTCTCGATCCAGAACCAAATCCCAGCGCCGCTCACCTATGCGCACCAAGCCGCGAATGCGCGGCGCGACCGGACCGGCAACTGCCAGCAATTCCAACGCCTCGGGCACCTGGTTTTGCGCGCCAGTTCCTGCCAATAGCGGCAGGTCCGGGCGATCCATGCGGCTGGCAATAACGCCAACCCTGTGGCCCAGCGCATCCAGCAATTCAATATCGCGCCCCACCCGCCAGACAGCTGCCGGAATGCGCTCTGTCACCTGAATTTGCAAAATACCACCGCGGCGCAGCTGGATATCAACCCGCATAACCGCATCCAGCTCAGAAATACGGTTCTGCATACCGGTAAGATCAAGATCAAATGAACTGACCGGAAAATCCACCGGTACAATTTCGCGGATATCTTGGGCAATGGCATCAGAGGCACCATCAATGGCCATAAGGTTCACCCGAAACTCTGGCCGAGACTGGATAGAGGCGCGCACCTCGGCAAACGTGTCCTGCACTGCAAGCCGATAGCTTTCCTGACTGACAGCCCAGCCCAGCGCCATGGCCACCAAGGCCAGCGGCAGGCCAATGCGAATGGTTTGGCGAAACAGCGGCGTCAACCAAAGCCGGCGCAATCGGTACGCAATGCGCGACGGTGCCGGATCAAACTTTACCGATCGCATGACGCGTCCCTTACCATCCAGCTGCAAAATTCGGGAAACCCATAGCCCGCATGCACCCCCTGCTCTGGCGACAGCGACGTTGGCGTCATACCGGGCTGGGTGTTGGTTTCCAGCAGGATCAACCCATCCAACCCACGCGGCTCGTCCCAGCGAAAATCGGTACGGCTGACACCACGACAGCCAAGCGCCACATGGGCGCGCTCGGCGTAGTCCATACAGGCGTTGAAAATATCGGCGGGGATGTCCGCCGGGATAATATGGCGCGACCCGCCCGCATCATACTTGGCGCTATAGTCATACCAGCCATCGGTGATAATATCTGTGACACCCAAGGCCCGGCCATCCATGACCGTGGTGGTCAACTCACGCCCCGGCGCATAGGCCTCCACCATCAAAGTATCAGGCATGGTATCGGCCAATTTCGGCGGCGCGCTGGCGCCCTGATCGACAATATAAATGCCAACAGAAGAGCCTTCATTATTGGGCTTCACCACATAGGGCGGGGCCATGATATGGGCCGCCTGCACCGCATCTTTTTGCGCCAACACACTGCGCACAAACGGCAAACCTGCGGCGCGGTAACACTCTTTCGTGCGCTGCTTGTCCATGGCCAGGGCCGACGACAGAACCCCTGAATTGGTATAGGGGATCTGCATCCACTCTAACAAACCCTGCACACAGCCATCTTCGCCCCAACGACCATGCAAAGCATTGAAAACAACATCGGGCTTAATTTCAGACAGCCGAGCACAAAGATCCGGACCCGCGTCCAGTTCCACAACGTTATACCCTGCCTGTCGCAGTGCCACCGCGCATTCGCGCCCGCTGGATAACGACACCTCGCGCTCAGCCGAGGGGCCACCCATTAATACCGCCACTGTCAGGGGCTGTCTGCTCGACGTACCCACTTTGGTGCCTTTGCCGGGGCCCGTTTTCAGGCCCTCATTTACTTTGCCACATCAGGGGCCGGTTCGCCGACCCTCATAATTTCCCATTGTAACGTAATACCGCTGTTTTGAAACACCTTTTTTCGCACATCTTCGCCCAGCCCCTCCAGATCGGCAGCACTGGCATTGTCCGCGTTCACCAGAAAATTCGGGTGCTTGGGCGACATCTGCGCGCCACCACGTCTGAGCCCGCGCAAACCGGCGTTATCAATGACTTTCCAGGCCTTCAGATCCTGCACATCATCGGCGCGTCCGGTGCTGGAAAACCCCGCAGGGTTACGAAACGTTGACCCGGCAGTGCGGTCTTTAGTCGGCTGGCTGGCGTCGCGTTTGGCCAGTTGATCGGCCATCAGGCCGTGCAAATCGGCAGGTTCGCCCGTTTCACCGGCAAAGCTGGCCTGGGTGATAATAGCACCGTCCGGCAACTCCGAACTCCGGTAGCCAAAATTCAGATCATCGCCCGTCAGGGTAATGATATCACCGGCCCGGCTCACGGCCTGCGCTGAAATAAACCTGTCAGCAATATAGCTGCCATAGCACCCCGCATTCATTCGCACGGCACCACCAATTGAGCCGGGGATAGTGCGCAAAAACGTCAGATCAACCCCGGCATCGGCCGCCTTGCGCGCCACATGCGCGTCCAGCGCCGCCGCCCCAGCCGTAACAGTGGTGCCGGTAATATCAATACCATTAAAGCCGCGCCCCAGCCGGATCACCACCCCGCGAATGCCACCATCGCGCACGATCAGGTTTGACCCAACTCCCATAGCAAAAACCGGCGTTTCAGCGGGCAGATCGCGCAAAAAATCCGCCAAATCATCGGTATCAGCCGGTTGAAACACCCAATCCGCCGCCCCCCCAACCCGCAACCAAGTCAGACCCGACAGGTCTTTATTTTGCGTCAGCGTGCCGCGCACGGGGGGAAGATCAGTTTTCATCCCCCGCGTCTACAACATCGGAAATAGAATGTGAATCAAAACACAAAATCCTTTTTCCCGGCATCTATGGGCAGCACCCTGCCACCCGCGCCCCATCTGGGCAAGGCGCTATTCCGGCAGCGTTTCCTTGGCCGGTTTCAGCCAGCGCCACAGGTAAACCAGCGGCCAACGCAAAATCGACGACCCGGCAATCAGCGCAATCAGGCCAATGATCGGGCCGTTTTGCAAGGTAACCCACCCCAGTAACGGCACGCCAATGGCGATCAGAATATAGGCCGCGGGCCAGTGGTTTTTGCGTGATGGGAACATGCCAATGACATTGGCCAGTACCAACCAGGTAAGTGCCGCGATAAGTGATGGGCTCATTGCTTGCCTCCTTGCAATTCTTTGGGCAGAGTTACAGGCATCCCCATGGATTTTTTAAATATATATATCAGCGGGTTACGAAACATTGACAGAAATGCAAGCAGGCCAAGCCCAGCAACCCAAAACCCGTGCTGAACGCCGATATAACCGATCAATACCGGTGCCAGCGCCAGCAGGGTGACACCCGGTGCGAATTGCCAGCGCATGGGCAAAAGCGCGGTGACGGTGGCGATGATGGCCCAGATGGCAGCAAATATTAACGATGTGCTCATGTTTGGGTCCCGATGGCTGATGATTCTGTGGCTTCGGGGTAATAAATCATGGCTTTATGCCCTTAAGATGACTGGGCTTAAGATGCTTGGGCAGCTCATTAGCCCAAGTCGATATTGTACCCGCGCCCAGACAAATAACCATATCACCCGGCTTGGCGTGGCTGCGCACCAGCTCCACGAACTGGCTTTCATCGGCCACGGCCATTGCCTGACGGTGCCCATGGGCGATCAGCCCGGCAACCAGATCATCACGCGCCGCCCCCGGTATTGGGTCTTCCCCGGCGGCAAAAACATCAGTAATTGCGACGATATCGGCATCATTGAAACAGCTGCAAAAACCTTCGAACAAGTTGGCAAGCCGCGAGTATCGGTGCGGCTGATGCACGGCAATCACCCGGCCACTGCAGGCTTGGCGCGCGGCTTTAAGGGCGGCGGCAATTTCAACCGGGTGGTGGGCGTAATCGTCAATGATGGTAACGCCATCCACGTCGCCAACATGGGTAAAGCGCCGGTTAACACCTTTGAAACCTGCCAAAGCATCGCGGATCTCGGCGGCCTTCATACCAAGGTGGCGGGCAACAGCCACCGCCGCCAGCGCATTAGACACGTTGTGTTCGCCCGGCATCGGCAAAGTGCAGTCCTTGATCACCATATCATCAGACGCCAGCGCAATATCAAAATGCGCAACCGTGCCGACAAAACGCGTATTGATCGCGCGCACATCGGCCTGGGCGTTAAAACCATAGCTCACCACCCGGCGGTCGGTAATACGCCCCACCAGCGCCTGAACTTCGGGGTGGTCAGTGCAGCACACAGCCAACCCGTAAAACGGAATGTTGGAGACAAAATCAAGAAACCCCTGGCGCAGGTTCTCGATGGTTCCCCAATGCTCCATATGTTCGGGGTCAATATTGGTGACAATGGCGATGGTTGCGGGCAACCGGTTAAAGGTGCCGTCGCTTTCATCGGCCTCAACCACCATCCATTCGCCCTGCCCCATACGGGCGTTGCTGCCGTAGGCATGGATGATACCGCCATTGATCACAGTGGGGTCCAGCCCGCCCGCATCCAGCAGGGTCGCCACCATGGTTGTGGTGGTGGTCTTGCCATGGGTGCCGCCCACAGCGACGTTGGATTTCAGGCGCATCAGCTCGGCCAGCATTTCGGCCCGGCGCACCACCGGCAAGCCGCGTGCGCGCGCCCCGTCCAGTTCAGCATTGCCCGGCTTGATGGCCGATGAAATCACCACCACGGCGGCGTTTTCCAGGTTTTCGGCACACTGACCCTGAAACACCACTGCCCCAAGCTTTTGCAAACGTTGGGTTATTTTCGTGGCACTCAGGTCAGACCCCTGCACAGAATAGCCGTGGTTCAACAGCACCTCGGCAATACCCGACATGCCAATACCGCCGATGCCAACAAAGTGGATAATACCCATTTCAGTGGGCAGTTTGGTGGCGGCGGCATTCATGTGTCGGCCCTTCCAGACAGGGTTTGCACCAATTCGACCAACCGCTCGGTTGCATCCGGGCGCCCGGTGGCCAGCGCCGCATGGGCCATTTTCACAGCCGCCTCGGGGTTTTCCATCACGGCGCGAATATGGGCCGCCAAACTGTCAGCCTGCAACAGGCTTTCGGGGATCAGTATGGCAGCATCTGCGGCCACCAGCCCCCGGGCATTGGCCGTTTGTTCATCACGTATCGCCGCGGCCAGGGGCACCAGAATTGAGGGCCGGCCAATCACGCTGATATCGGCCACAGATGACGCCCCGGCCCGGCTGATGACCATTTGCGCCTCAGACATTCGGCGCGGCAGATCCTGAAAGAACGGCTGCACATCAGCGTTGACACCGTGGCTGGCGTAATACTGGCTGACCCGGTCATGGTCTTCGGCGCGGGCCTGATGCGATACGCGCAGGTTCAGCAGCATATTTTCTGGCAATTGGGCAATGGCAGACGGCACTATATCAGACAGAATACGCGCCCCCTGGCTGCCCCCCATCACCAACAGCGTCATCGGGTAATCGCCAGGCGGAATGTAGGGCGCACCTTCGCGTTTCATCACCGCTGCACGCACCGGGTTGCCGGTATGATGGCCCTGCACGCCCTTGGGCAAAGGCGTCGGCCATGTGCCGCAAGCAATAGCATGAACCGATTTGGCGAACAGCTGGTTGACCCGCCCCAAAACACCGTTTTGTTCGTGGATCATCCGCCGACAGCGCAACAGGGTTGCCGCACTCAGGGCCGGAATTGACGGGTAGCCACCAAAACCCACAACCATGGCAGGACGATCCATCACCATGGCAAAAACGGCGCTGAACGTGCCACCAACTATGCGAAATGGCGCGGCCAGTTTGGCCAGAATGCCACCGCGGGCAAAGGTGGCACTGGCCACCTGCTCAATGACAACTGTATGGGGGAAACCACTGGTATAACGTGCACCGCGTGCATCCGTTGACAGCTTGACCCGCCACCCCTTTTGCAACATTGCTTCGGCCAAAGCCTGGGCCGGGAACATGTGGCCGCCAGTGCCGCCAGCGGCAATGATTAATAGGGGGGGGCGCGCCATCTAGCGGCCCCGCCTGGCAAACAAATCACCGATTTCGCCCTGGGGCCGGTTGCGGGTAAAGGCCAGCAACATGCCAACCAGTATACCCCCGGCAATAAGCGATGACCCACCATAGCTGACAAAGGGCAGCGTCATGCCCTTGGACGGCAACAGCCGCACCGCAACACCGGTATTGATCAGCGCCTGAATGGCGAACATACAGGCCAGCCCGGTGCCAGCCAAACGGATAAACGGATCGCGCTCCCGCATCAGTCGCAACAGCGACCGCACGGTGATAAAAGCAAACAGCGCCAACACAAACAGCACCATAAACAGCCCGTATTCCTCGGCCGCAACAGCGATGATAAAATCGGTATGGGCATCTGGCAGCGACCATTTTACCTGGCCCTCACCAACACCAACCCCGAAAAATCCGCCCTCTTGAATGGCATTTGTGGCGTACCCGATCTGGGTGGTCGGGTCGATCTCGGTTGACAGAAACCCGTCAATGCGACGCGCAAAATGCTCTGAGTTTTGATAGGCAAACGAGCCGCCAACCACCACACCAACCGCCAATAGCATCAACAGCATGATCGGCGCACCGGCAACAAAATACATCACGCTCCAGCCAAACAGGATCAGGGCGGCCTGGCCAAAATCCGGCTGCATGGACAACATACCCACAATGGCCAGCGTGATGGCCAGCGAATAGATTTTGCCGGGGGGGCCGTTAATGTCGTTGCTGGCAGATATCAGCCAGGCCGCGACAATGATAAAGCCGGGCTTTAGAAATTCAGACGGCTGAAAACTGCCAAAACCCAGTGAATACCAGCGCACCGCACCTTTGCCAAAATCGGTGCCAAACAGCGGCAGGAACACCACCGCAACAAAGGCAAACCCAAAGCCGATAATACCCAGCCTGCGCACCAAACTGGGGGACATCATTGAGGTGGCGATCATGGCAACCATGGCCACCCCGCCAAAAAAACCCTGGCGCTGCACATAGTAAAAAGCGCTCAAACCATTGCGCTCGGCCAACGGCGGTGACGCCGCAAGCCCCAGCAGCAAACCAATACCAAAAAGAACGAAAACAGCCGACATCGACCAAATGTCCAATGTCCGCCACCAGCGGGGTAAAATCGGCTCCCCATCCCCACGCGGGACCGTGCCGTAAACCATCTCTGTCATGGGTGCCTGCCCAATACTGCCTAAAATTGACGCCCGATTTTTCGGGTCTATGGACAAGTGTAACGAATCAGTGCGCCCGAGGCTAGGGGCAATCCTTGGTAACGTGGCAATTCATTGGCTGACAGCTGGTAGCGCGGACATCCAAACGCCGCGCCACGCCAAACCGGTGGTCGCAGCGTTACTCTGCCGCGATAAACCCACCTATTTCAGTATAGATATTGCTGGGGCCAAAATAGTGGCTCAGTGTCATGCCACCTACAGCTTCGGTCCCAGTAGCACCGACGATCAGCCCCGCATACGTACCGTCAGAAGTTGCTGACAGGAATGGGATACCCCCACCCGTGACGGTACCGGAAAAACCGCCCACCGCGGTGATCGCGGTTTCCTCCAGTGTCACATCGGTAGTTGAATTATTTTTCGCAGAGCGATTGGTAATGCTTCCGAAAATAGTCCCATTGACGAAGTTGGCGGTCAGCTGTGCATCGCCGCTGATTTCATCCATAATAATAAGAGTGGCGTCATCAATAAACAGGGCTGTATATTCCCCGTTGAACGTTGCTGAAGCACCGCTGGGCAAAACGGTGTCGCCCAACCGCGTTACCTGCACACCCGAAAGGCCGGATGCAGGTGTCGTACTATGCGCAATAGTGACTGTCCCGGCACCCGATATGGTCGCAGCGTACTCCGCGATCGCGTTACTACCACCGATATATTGGTTAAACCCCGGGGCACCACCACTGAAACCGGCCAGTCTTCCCACCTCAACCCCGTCGACAGTCAGCACGACTTCACTGCTTGTGCTGTCATAAGTCGCAACAAAGCCGCTGGGCAGGGTGCCGATATTCTGTGTTACCACGGTTGGCTGGCTTGTTAGATTTGAACTGTCAACGCAACCGGCAAGGGTAAAGGCAGCAACCGTCAGGGCAAGAGTGCTTTTCATTTTGATCTTTCAATTATCCAATGCTTTATCGATGCCTAAGTCGTGTTCATGGCAATAAAAAGGCTCAAATTTTATGTTTGTGAATGGGGGGGGGGGGGGGAGCTTAGCGAAAACCGCCGTTTGTGACAATGTGCGGGCCGCGGGGCTTAGGACAATATGCGCCGCGCGCATTCAATAAAATCTTCCCCGCGTTTTTCAAAATCCGGGTACTGATCAAAACTGGCAGCCGCCGGGGCCAACAATATGGTATCGCCCGATATCGCATCCTTTGCGGCACACGCCACAGCGCGGGTCATGGTGTCGCAAATCTCATATTCCGTATCGCCCAACTGCGCGGCATAATCAGCCCCACTTTCCCCGATCAAATAGGCTTTGCTAACGTTTTTCAGATGCGGGGCCAGCGCGGCAATACCGCCATCTTTGCCCCGCCCACCGGCGATCCAACGGATATTGCTGAACGCCTGCAACGCCTTGGCCGCACTATCGACATTGGTGGCTTTGCTGTCATTCACAAAACTCACACCGTCACACGCGCCAACAAACTGACTGCGATGCGCCAGCCCGTCAAAACTGCGCAACGCCTGTTCAACCAGCTTGGGCGCAAGGCCCAAACTGCGCGCCACACCGTAAGCCGCGCAGGCATTTTGATGGTTATGGGCCCCGGGCAACCCGTTGATACCGCGCAGATCAACCGACGCGATTTGCCGGGATTTTCGGTATTCCGACAAAAACCCCTTGCGCGCAAAAACCGACCAACCCGGACCCTGCAACTTGCGCCCCACCGACACCTGAATAACCCGGTCATCACTGGGCCCTTCGCGCATCTGGCCCGCCAGATACTGGCCCTCAACCTCATCCACCCCGATCACGGCCCGATCCGGCCCGCCTTCGGCAAACAGCCGGCGTTTGGCGGCAAAATATCCACCCTGCCCCCCGTGGCGATCCAAATGATCCGGGCTTAGGTTGGTAAAAACAGCAATGTCAGGCGTCAGCGAACGGGCCAGTTCAGCCTGATAACTGGACAGCTCCAAAACCACCACTTCGCCATCATGTGCCGGGTCCAGATCCAACGCGCCGCGCCCAATATTGCCCCCCAGCTGGCAGGGTTTTCCAGCCACCTGCAAAATATGATGGATCAGCGCAGCAGTGGTGGATTTGCCGTTAGAACCCGTGACAGCAACCACCCGGGGTGGGTTATCAAAGCCTTCCCAGTCCAGCGTCGCAAAAGACCTAAAAAACAACCCGATATCATTGTCCACCGGTACACCAGCGGCCTGCGCAGCAGCAATAATCGGATGTGGCGTAGGGTACAAATGCGCAATGCCGGGCGACACGATCAGCGCGGCAATATCGCCCCAGTCAGCCCGGGCCAAATCGGTCGCCGGATAGCCCCGCGACCTGGCGTGGTCACGTGTGGCTTCACTGTCATCCCAAACCAGCGGCTCGCCGCCACCCTCTTCCAATGCAATGGCCGTGGCCAGGCCAGAACGGCCCATGCCCAAAACGGCAACTTTCTGGCCGTGGTATCCGGTGACGGGGATCATATGGTGGTCCTGTTACTCGTGCCGCATTCGCTAGAATTATTACGGGTTTGGTAACGCTTGGTCGAGGGGTTTTAAGAGCAAATATTTTTCGGCCCTGGCGCTCAGCCAATGTAAGAGAGATTGAGGGAGAGGTAGATCAAATTTACCGACACTTATTTGCCTATGATTCCAAAGGTTCTGTGGGCTTTTACAGGGCTACGGATCTTGGGGTGAACCAATTCCAGCATAAGCAGCGGCCTTGGGCAGCAATATTATCAAGATCAACAATCGAAACCCTTAACACACCAATTTCCGCGCACCCCCCGCGCAATAGTTTCCAACTTTCCTGGCCCTATAGTCACATCAACCAGGTTAACTCCGTTTGGTTCGTACGTTTAACAACATTCGCTCAGCTGATTTAGTGGGTGCGGAGCGCCAGCACCTTTTAATGCCCGCGCCAGTTTTCCATAAAGATTTTGATGCCCTCGCTTGCTTTCAGGGTTGTCGCAAACGGTCGTGTGGAACCAACCAGAATTTGGTAATGTCAAATGGATATGGCCTGTGCTCTCATCAAGAATAACACCTCTGGCGTGACAGCAAGGTCAGGCGCGCCCCGTCCCTTCAGGCCATTACTGCCGCAGGTTCAGTTACCGCTAACGCTATATGTTTCAACGCCTTAACCCCATGTTCGCGCGCGAACACTACCGCACCTTCAGCGTCGCCAACCCCACCAGCGCCAGGATCAGCGATATGATCCAGAACCGGATCACAATCTGGGGTTCTTTCCAGCCAAGGTGCTCAAAATGGTGGTGAATTGGCGCCATCAAAAACACGCGTTTTCCCGTGGCTTTGAAATACAGCACCTGAATGATCACCGACAGTGCTTCGACCACGAACAAGCCGCCCACGATGGCCAGCACAATCTCATGCTTCGTGGCCACCGCGATGGCCCCCAAAGCGCCGCCCAGGGCCAGGCTGCCAGTGTCGCCCATAAAGATCGCCGCAGGGGGCGCATTATACCACAAAAAGCCCAGCCCGCCGCCGATCAGCCCGGCGCAAAAGATCAGTATTTCGCCGGTTCCCGGTACATAATGCACGTCCAGATATTCGGTGAAATCAACCCGACCCACAGCATATGCGATGACACCCAGCGCCCCCGCTGCAATCATCACCGGCATGATCGCCAGCCCGTCCAATCCGTCCGTCAGGTTCACAGCATTGGCCGCACCTGCAATGACGATCATCGAAAACGGGATAAAGAATATGCCCAGGTTAATCAGCGTGTCTTTGAATATTGGCATCGCCAGTTGGAACGCCAGATCATCAGGGTGATACATTGAAGACCAGTAGGCAGCGATGCCCGCAATCACCAGCCCCATGCCAAAACGCACCCGGCTGGACACGCCTTTACTGCTTTGCTTGGTGACCTTGGAATAGTCATCCATAAACCCAATCAGCCCGAAACCCGCCGTCACAAACAGCACGATCCAGATAAACGGATTGTCCGGACGCGCCCATAAAACCGTAGATACCAGCACCGCACCCAGGATCAGCGCACCACCCATGGTCGGGGTGCCGGCCTTGTCCAAGATATGGCTTTGCGGGCCGTCGTCGCGGATCGGCTGGCCTTTGCCTTGTTTACGTTTCAACAGCCGGATCAGCGGCGGTCCAAAGATAAAGCCAAATATCAATGCGGTGAAAAACGCCCCACCGGCGCGAAATGTTATGTAGCGAAACAAATTAAAGGCGTCGCCCCCGTCAGATAGGCTGGTCAGCCAATAAAGCATTTACTGTATTCCTTGTGTTTTCTGGGTCTGCGGATGACCCAGTTTTCGAATGGCGTCAACAACAAGGGAAACCTTTGATCCCTTAGAGCCCTTAATCAAGATAACATCCCCCGCCTGCACCAGCCCATGGACCCGGGCAGCCATTTCCGGTGCCTTTTCGACCCAATCGCCTTTTTGGCTGGGATCAAGGGCACCGTACAGCGCCATCATACGCGGCCCGACACAATGGATGGTATCAATATTTTCAGTTGCCGGCAGGGACGCAATTGCAGCGTGGAATGTCGCCTCATCTGGCCCCAATTCCAGCATGTCACCCAATATTGCGATGCGCCGCCCCGGTGGCGTTGGCTGGCTGGCAGCCAAAACGTCAAGCGCGGCGGCCATGGATATGGGACTGGCGTTAAAAGCGTCGTCCAGCAGTGTCAGGCTTAGATGGTCATCAACCAGATCAAGGGTGATCATTTCACGCGCGCCGCGCCCCTTGGGGGGTGACCAGCTGGCCAGATCAAGGGCGGCCACGGTAAGATCAGCGCCAAGGGCCTGGGCCGCAGCAAGGGTGGCCAGGGCATTCAGGGCAAAATGACGTCCCGGTATGGCCAACTTTAATAGAAGCGGGCCATTTGGCGAATTGGCATGGATGATAGTATTCGTCTGGGTAAGTTTCAGGTTTTCTATGTGGAAATCTGCGTTATGGTCGGCGCCAAAGCTGACGATCTTAGCCTCAGCATCTTTGGCGGTATTGAACAATATGTCGGCAGTCGCCTGGTCAGCGTTGATCACTGCCGTGCCCTGACTTTCCAAGCCTGAAAATAGTGCCGCTTTTTCGTGGGCAATGCCCATGATGTCATCAAATGCTGCCATATGCACCGCTGCCACGTTGGTGATCAACGCCACATGCGGTCGGGTCATTTGTGCCAGCGGGGCGATTTCACCGGGGTGGTTCATGCCAATTTCAATGACGGCGAATTGGCTGTTTGCGGGCATGCGCGCCAGCGTCAGCGGCACCCCCCAATGGTTGTTATAACTGCCGGCAGCCGCGTGGGTGCGGCCCTGCCTGGCCAAAACTGTGCGCAACATTTCCTTGGTGGATGTTTTACCAACCGAGCCAGTGACAGCAACGATGCGCGCCTGTGTGCGGGTGCGGGCGGCGCGCGCCAGATCGCCAAGGGCGGCCAAAACGTCATCAACCAGCAGCAACGGCGCATCTTTGGCAACCCCGTCTGGAACATGGCTAACAAGGGCGGCAGCAGCACCTTTTTCCAACGCCTGCGCCACGAAATCATGGCCGTCACGGGTATCGGACAAGGCAACAAACAAGTCCCCCTTTTGCAGGCTTCGTGTATCGATCGAAACGCCGCTGGCCTGCCAAATGCAAGATGTTTTGCCCCCCGTGGCCTGAGCCGCATCGGCAGAGGTCCATAGCGGTGTCATGCCCGCAACCCATCCAGTGCCGCAACCGCGATACTGGCCTGTTCAGCGTCATCAAAAGGAAACACATCATCCCCGACGACTTGCCCAGTTTCATGGCCTTTACCGGCTATCAACAGCGCATCACCAGGCTGCAAAGCGTCAACGCCGCGCAGAATGGCTTCGGCGCGGTCACCGACCTCGCTGGCCTGTGGACATCCCGCCAGCACCATTTTGCGGATCACATCCGGGTCTTCAAAGCGTGGGTTATCATCGGTGACAAACACCAGCTCAGCATTTTCAGCCGCCGCCTGCCCCATCAGCACCCGCTTGCCTGGATCCCGGTCGCCACCTGCCCCCAGCACCACAATCAAGCGCCCCAAAACATGGGGCCGCAAGGCGCGCAGCGCCGTTGCCACCGCGTCGGGCGTGTGGGAATAATCAACAAAAACTGTGGCGCCATTGGCCCGCGTTGCCGCCTGCTGCATACGGCCTCGAACCGTCAAAAGCTGGGGCAATGCCGCGAACACGTCGGCAGGCGTTGAACCAGTGGCAATGGCTAACCCCGCGGCCATCAGCACGTTCTCCGCCTGAAAACCGCCGATCAATTCCAACCGCACCTGATGGGCGCGCTCATTCCAGGTGAAATACAGGTCTTGGCCGCTGGCGTCATAGCGCTGCCCGGAAATGCGCAGATTGGCCGTGGCCCCGCGCCCGATGCTGATCAAATCCTGACCGCGCTCACTAATATGATCAGCAACCTCTTGTCCGCGGGGGTCATCCAGATTGACCACACCAACCCCGTCAGGGTGCAAGACCCGGGTAAATAGGCCCATTTTGGCGGCAAAGTATTCTTCAAAACTAGTGTGATAATCTAGGTGGTCTTGGGAGAAATTGGTGAAAGCAGCGGCGGCCAGTTGCACCCCATCAAGGCGATGCTGGGCCAGCCCGTGGGATGATGCTTCCATGGCGCAATGACTGACACCGGCCCCAGCTATTGTGGCCAGGGTGCGGTGCAAGGTTATGGGTTCCGGTGTGGTATGGGCCAGTGGTGCCTGATGCGCGCCTTCCACCCCGGTTGTGCCCAGGTTCACAGCAGGCAGACCCAGTATCATCCAAATTTGGCGCAAAAATGTAGCAACCGAAGTTTTGCCATTGGTGCCCGTGACCGCAACCACGGTTTCGGGCTGCGCCCCGAACCAAAGCGCTGCGGAATAGGCCAGCGCCTGACGCGGATCTTCAACTACTATCAGCGGCACATCGACCGCCTGCATTTCTGGGTTGGCAATCTGGGCACCTTGGCGATCCGTCAGGATAGCCCCGGCCTGCATGCGCAGGGCATAGGTGACAAATTGCGCGCCATGCACTTTTTCACCGGGCAATGCCGCAAACAAATGCCCGGGCTGCACATCGCGGCTGTCCACTGACAGCCCGGTGATCCGGGCTTCACGCGCACCCAATGCTGTCAGGCCGAGCGCTGCCAGTGATAATATCTTTGACCGCTCTGCCATATGGAATGCCCGTTTGATGTCAGTTGGAAGTGAGTAGTAGCCTATCCGCAGTGTCAGGTTCAATTGTTGGGCGCAACCCCAGCAAGGGCGCGATACGCCGGATCATTTCGGCGGCGATGGGCACGGCTGTCCAACCGGCAGTGCGGCGGGGTTTTTTACCGGATGTTTCAACCGGTTCATCCAGTGTTACCACAAGCACATATTTTGGATCATTGGCCGGAAACACGGCAGCAAAAGTGGCGATGACTTTGTCATCATAATACCCGCCACCTTGTTCACGGGGTTTGTCCGCCGTACCGGTTTTGCCACCGACAGCATAGCCGTCAACCTGGGCAAAACTGGCGGTGCCATCGGTCACGACCTGACGTAGCATGGTGCGCATGGCGCGCGACGTTTCAGGCGATATCACCCGATGACCGGGCGTGGCGTCAGGACTGTGCAGCAATGTGGGCGCGACATATGTGCCGCCATTGACCATGGATGCATAGCCTGCCGCCAAGTGCATCGGGCTGACAGACAACCCGTGGCCATAGGATATGGTCATGGTGGAAATTTCGGACCAGTTGCGCGGGGTCAAGGGCTTGGCACCGGGGGCTTCAACCAGTTCAACAGGCGTGGCGTTCAACATACCAAGCTGGCCTAAGAATTCCTGCTGCCGCGCCGCGCCAATCAGCATGCCCATACGGGCAGCTCCGATATTGGATGAATTGACCAGCACATCAGTGACCGACAGCGCATCCCCATAGTTATGGAAATCACGGATACGGTATTTGCCCCATTTCAGCGGGCCCTTGGTGTCGATCATGGTGGACGGGTTCACCAGCCGGGCTTCAATGGCCTGGGCAATAGTGAAGGTTTTGAAGGTAGAGCCCAGCTCATACACCCCCTGCACCGCGCGATTGAACAGTGGGCTGTCAGAAGCCAACCCCTTTACCGGTGGCTGCGGGCGATTATTGGGATCAAAATCGGGCAGGGAAACCAAGCTGATTATTTCACCGGTCTGCACATCCATTAAGACCGATGCCGCGCCACGCGCATTCATCAGTTTCATGCCACCTGCCAGCACCCGTTCGGACGCGGTTTGTACTGTCAGGTCGATGGATAATTGCAGTGGCTCACCACCAGTAGCCGGGTCACGCAGGTAAGTGTCAAAGCTTTTTTCAACACCTGCCACGCCAATGACTTCGGCTGAATGCACGCCTTCACGGCCAAACCCAGAACCCCCCAGAACATGGGCGGCAAGTTTACCATTGGGGTACAGGCGCATTTCGCGGGGGCCAAATTGCAGCCCCGGATCGCCAATGTCATGCACCAATTGTTTTTGTTCCGGGCTGATTTTACGTTTGATCCATAGAAATTTGCGGGTGCCGCTGAACTGGGCCAGAAGCTTGTCAGCATCAAGATCAGGAAAAATGCGGGCCAGTTCGCGGGCCGAGGCCAGCTTATCCACCATATGGGGCGGTTTGGCATACAGCGAATGGGTCACAAGATTTGTGGCCAATATGCGCCCGTTACGGTCAACAATATCGCCCCGTTGCGCATTGATAGCGGCCCGGCTTGCGCTGGCGCGCGGTTCCACCGGATCAGTGGCGGCAAGGGCCGACATGCGCACCCCCACGGTGACAAAGGCCAGCAAAAAGAACGCCCCCAGCACCAAAAGCCGCCCCTCTGAGCGTTGCCGGGCACCGTCGCGCATGCCTTCATGGCGTTCGCGGATATTTTCCCGTTCAATCACATCAGGGTTTTCGCCATTTTGACGGGCCGAAAGGATGCGGGCCAGCGGACGCAGCGGGGTGCGAGTCATTGGCTCTCCTTTATGGTTCCGGCCACATCGATCGAATGGGTAATCGGCTCAAACGGGGCGGCTGGAAAAGAAATTTGATCAACCCGGCCAAACTGACGTGGGGCCAGGGGCAAAAGGCCCAGCCGATCAAAGTTGATATCGGCCAGCTCGCGAATGCGGTCGGGGCGGTTCAGATAGGCCCATTCGGCACGTAGCACACTAAGTTCTTCGCGCAAGTCACCGATTTCACGCTGTAATCCATCAACATCGCGCAAGGCTTGTTGGGTTTCATAATTTTCCTGATAGGCCCAAAAGGCCAGCCCCATAACGGCAAAAGCGGACAGGATGTACAGTAATGGGCGCATCAGGTGTTGCCCACTATCTTATAGCCCGGCAGGCCCACAGCACCCCGGTCAACCGCGGCTGCAGGCGCATCGGTTCGTTCCCCAATGCGCAATGTTGCGGACCGTGCTCGCGGGTTTTGCTGTAATTCGTCAGCGTCCGGGCCGATGGCCTTTGAGGTGTTGATAAAGGCCGGGACCTCATTGGCGATTGCGGGCGCATGGCGGCTGCCACCGCCACCGGTGGAGCTGCGCAATTGGAAAAAACGTTTTACAATACGGGATTCAAGCGAATGAAAGCTGACAACGGCCAGTTTACCGCCAGGTTTCAGAGCCCGCTCTGCGGCCTCTAGGCCGGATACCAGTTGGCCGTATTCGTCATTCACGGCAACACGCAGAGCCTGAAAGCTGCGGGTTGCCGGGTTGGATTGGCCCGGCTTCGGGCGCGGCAGGCATCTGGCAACAATTTCAGCCAATTGCAAGGTTGTGGTAATCGGGTTCTCGGCGCGCTTTTCAACGATTGAGTGCGCAATCCGGCGTGACGCGCGTTCTTCACCATAGTGAAACAAGATGTCAGCCAACCGGCCCTCATCGGCATTATTCACCAGGTCTGCCGCGCTTTCACCTGATTGGCTCATGCGCATATCAAGCGGTCCGTCACGCATGAACGAAAAACCCCGTTCAGCCTGATCAATTTGCATTGAGGAAACACCGATATCCAGCACGATGCCGTCCAAATCGCCCGCAATGTCATCCAGTGCGCCAAACGTACCCTGCACCAGTTCCAGTTTGGACCCGTAGTCGCCAGCCCAAGTGGCCGCCATATCAAACACAGATGGGTCGCGATCAACCCCGATGACTTTGTCAGCCCCAGCGTCCAGCAACCCGCGCGCATAGCCGCCGGCACCAAATGTTCCGTCCAGCCAGGTACCGGAAATCGGTGCAACCCCTTTTATAAGCGGACGCAACAGAACAGGGGTATGGGGGGGATTGGCAGGGTTAGAAGGGGCCGCAGCAGCCATTGATTATGCCCCTTTCACACCATCAAGCAGGGAAAGTGGATCAAAATCTTCGGGCTGGCTGTCAAGCCAGGCGGATGTTTTGGCAAGCTGGATGTCGTTATATGTATCCGGGTTCCAGATCTGGAACGTGTCACCGGAAGCGATGAAAAAAGCTTCTTTATCCAGACCTATTTTTTCGCGCAGTTTTTGCGGCAGCACCAGGCGGCCGTCTTTGTCCACATCTGTGGGCAGGGATTGACCATTGATCATGTGCTCCAGTGCGCGGCGTCCGTCAGAACCACGCGGCAGTTGATCAATTTTGGCGTCCACCTCGGTGATGGCGTCAATGGTATAACATTCCAGAAATTTGCGACGGTGATCGCCGTAGACAATAACCATCTGTGGGCGCAATCCGTCATGCCACTCGGGATCACCAGACTCCAGCACACGGCGAAACAGGGCCGGGAAAGACACCCTGCCCTTTGCATCCACCTTTTGGTGGCTTTCACCTCTGAACCGTTGTGCCACTGAATGCGGCTCCTTCGTCTGTCCCGTTGCTGGCGCAAAACGTCCCCTTAAAAATGGAAACGGCGGATTGAACTGCTGCCACTGTTCAATCCGCCGCCCTCGTCCCATTTCTGGGGTATGTCCGACTGCGCGCGCCACCTGGGGGGATGTCTGCTCGCCCGCGCGCCGGATCTCATTGTTACGATATAGCGGGTGCCTGTATGAAACCTGACTTGGGAGATTACTGGGGTCTTAATGCCCCTTAGCCCGTCTGCATCGTGAGATCATGTATATCTGGGAATTCATGGTAATCAAGAAAAAAATGTCGAAAACTGCACGAAATAGATATGCATCTCCACATTTTCTAGAAATTCATCCACAAATATCTTCAAATTTTACCAATTATAGTTAATAGAGAAAAATTCAACGCTACATATAGATGCACCCATGCTTTCCCAGAAATTTCCAGTTTTTCATATAATAATGGTAATTATCGTCAAAATGTAATAAATTTAGTGTATCTCAACTCATTATAACAAATAATTTTGATTGATTCGTGAGCTGATTGACTTGGTCCCACCAATTCCCAGACCACCGGCACTGGGTTACATATGTCAATTTTCATTTACAAATACCCGCACCACCGCCGATAGCAACTCCCCCGACAAAACCAGGAAACAGGTTGCCGACATGGGTGAGGTCTAATAATCTTCGGTATGAATAAAAAATATATATCCATACTTGCAGGTGCGCTGATCATCTGGATCGCAAGCCTTTACGTCGTATACGACACCACCCGTGAAAAGTGGTTGGCTCTGGGAAGCGATTCAGGTGAAATCCATGGAAAGGGCCTGGTGATGCAAGAGCTTTGCAACTTTGCAACAACGGACGAGCCCGAAAGCCCTGTGGTTTGGGGCCTAAGCGTTAAAGCGGAACGAATAGAAATGAGCGGCGAAAACGGCACATATTCATTCAAATGTGATTAAGAGTAAGCTCAGCTTTAAGTGCTAAACTTACGCTATCCCATCCTTCACCAACTGCGCCGCCAAATCCGCATAGGCCTGAGCAATCGGCCCCTCGCCCGCTGCAATGGGTGTACCATTGTCCCCGGCAACACGCACATCAAGTGACAGCGGCAATTCCCCAAGGAACGGCACGCCGATCTTTTCGGCTTCGGCCTTCACGCCATCCTGCCCAAATATATGTTCTTCATTGCCGCATTTCGGGCAGACATAGGTGGACATGTTTTCGATCAGACCCAGCACCGGGGTTTTCAGCATTTCAAACATGTTGATGGCTTTGCGCGCGTCAAGCAGAGCCACGTCTTGTGGGGTGGACACCACAAGCGCGCCATCCAGTTCGGTTTTCTGGCACAGCGTCAGTTGTACATCGCCCGTGCCCGGCGGCAAGTCGATGATCAAAACATCAAGTTCACCCCACATCACCTGCCCCAGCATTTGTTGCAGTGCCCCCATCAGCATCGGGCCACGCCAGACCAGCGCCTGATTGGGATCGGTCATCAGCCCGATCGACATCATTGTGACACCGTGTGCTTTCAGCGGAATGATCATTTTGCCGTCGGGGGATTTGGGGCGATCATGGGCGCCCATCATCTGCGGCTGACTGGGGCCGTAGATATCGGCATCCAGCAGGCCCACGCGGCGCCCGGATTTGGCCAGCGCCACCGCCAGGTTGGATGACACGGTGGATTTCCCCACACCACCCTTGCCCGACGCAATGGCCAAAATACGTTTCACACCCGGCACTCGGGTGGGGCCATCCTGTGGTTTGGGGTGGCCGCCAATCTTAAGATCCGGCGGCGGGGCTTTGGGTGCCGCGGGTCCGTGGGCTGTTAATATAACCGAAACCGATGCCACGCCGGGCAGGCTCTCCACCGCCCGTTGTGCTGCGGCGCGCAGGGGTTCCATTTTGCCGGCTTCTTCAGGTGTAGCGGCTTCGATCACGAAACTGACCTTGCCTCCATCCACATTCAGCGCGCGCACCATATCGCTGGTCATCAGGTTTGTACCGCCGGGCAGATCGATCTTTGCCAACTCGGTCATGATATCTGTGTCGGTAATGGCCATGATAATACACCTTAGTTTTTCTGTCAGGTATTAGATGCCGGGTTTTCCACATAGAAACAAGTGCCCTGGCAATTATTCGACCGCGACCAATCGCATCAGTCATAACAGTCAAGGCATGCATTGCGCGCATATCGGGTTTGACTAAACACCGGATTGTCCCGGCGAATTACAGGCGTATGTAGTGGCCACAGAAGCAATGACGCTTCACCGAACTCAGCCACAAGAAAGGCCCTAACGATGACCTATGTAACTTCAGCAAACACAATCGAAATCGACTTAGCAGACCGGATCGCATCCGCGTTTCAGGGCCTGTTCGCAGACTACGCGAAATCCCGCCTTGTCGCCCGCACAGCACGTGAATTAAACGCGCTTTCCACACGTGATCTGGCCGACCTGGGCATTTCCCGCAACAACATCAAAACTGTTGCCTATGAAGCGGTCTACAACGCTTAAAGAATTCGAATTCAGGTGCCTCTCCTCCCGGGATCACCTGAACGATAGCGGCGACGTGACCTCCCTCGCGTCGCCGCAAATAATCCGGGCCATTTGGCCCACCATAATACGCCGCTTGCTTTTCCTCCCGATTGACAAGACGCGCGTTAAAGAGACGCCGATGTCCTCCTCCCTGGGCATCGGCGTTTTTCGTTAGGCGCGCTGGTCTTTTGGAGAACCCATAACAACGTAGGATGTGATGCTTTGCACCTGTGGCAAAGCGCCCAGAACTTCGGTGTGAAAATGCTTATAGGCAGTCAGATCCGCCGCCTGCACCCGCAGCAAGTATTCAACATTGCCGGTAATATTATGGCATTCGATGACTTCCGGAGACCGGGCAATAGAGCGTTCAAATTCTTCCTGCGCAGCCTTGCTGTGTTCAGACAATCCTACCGTAATATACGCGGTGAAGCCGATGCCAACTGCTGCCGGGTTCACGACCGCTCGATAGCCCGAAATAACGCCGCTGCGCTCCAACTCCTGGACACGGCGCAGACAGGCCGATGGCGACAACCCCACCTTGTCCGCCAGGTCAATATTGCTGATCCGCCCCCTTAGGGTAAGCTGGCGCAATATATCCTGGGAAATTCGATTATAATCTTTCATTAATTGCTAATTTAATACGATATAACCGTTTATTGCAATCAAATTGCACAATTTCTAGTGTATTATTGCGTACATGGAGATCAATCAACTCAGCGCCCTTGTGGCCTTTGCCTTTGTCATGTCAGCCACGCCGGGGCCCAACAATCTAATGCTGATGGCCTCGGGCGCCAATTTTGGCTGGGCGCGCACACTGCCCCATATGCTGGGTATTGGTGTTGGCTTTGTCATCATGACGCTTCTGGTAGGGGTGGGTCTGGTGCAAGTATTTGACATCTATCCAATGATCTATTCAGTGCTAAAATATGGTAGCATCGGTTTTCTGATCTATCTGGCGGCCAAAATTGCTAATGCCGCCCCGCCCGGACACACATATGCAAGCGCAACCCCGATGACGTTTTTGCAGGCAGCCCTGTTTCAGTGGGTGAACCCCAAAGCTTGGTCCATGGCGCTGACGGCGATAAGCGTTTACGCGCCCCAAGAAGGCGGAATTATCGGTGTTGTTACTGTGGCGCTGGCTTTTGGCTTGGTGAGCTTTCCCTCGAACAGTATTTGGGTGCTTTTAGGCACCCAATTGCGCAGATTGCTGAATGTCCCATGGAAATTGCGGGTGTTTAACCTCACAGCTGCGATGTTATTGTTGGCATCGCTTTACCCGATCCTGATCCCTCAGGGCTGACCCCAGGGGCTTTTATATCGCCAGGATATCTGCGACTGCTTTGATATGGATCTGAGCAGCATACAATATGTCTATATCGCGCTGGCGGCATTTCTGATCGGGTTTTCAAAAACCTCGGTAGAAGTGGGAATACTGGGGGTATTGCTGGTGGCTTTGGTTATTCCCGGCAAGGCGTCACCGGGAATTGTGCTACCGATGCTGATCGCGGCTGATATTGCGGCGGTGCTGTTTTACCGCCGGTCCTGCAAATGGGGGCTATTGGTAAAACTTATCCCAGCCGCTTTTGTCGGGGTCGCCTTGGGGGCAGGGTTTTTATGGGCAGTGCCGAACGCCGACTTTGAAAAAATTATCGGTGGAATAATTTTGGCGATGCTGGTGCTGGACCTCGCCATGACAAAGCCCGCACGAAAGCTGTTTCGCGGGCCCTGGGTGGCGCGAATTTTCGGCACATTAGGTGGGGCAGCGTCGATGATCGCCAATGCCGCCGGGCCAGTATTCGGCGTTTACCTACTGCAAATGGGACTGAATAAACGGGAATTTGTTGGCACGCGGGGCTGGTTTTTTCTGATCATGAATGTCAGCAAGCTGCCTTTTGCCGTGGGTCTGGGGCTGATCACCCCGCAAACCCTGCTGTTCGACCTGACGTTTCTGCCAGCAATACTGGTCGGGGCCGTCACCGGTTACGTCCTTCTAAGTCACATAAACCAGCGCCTGTTCAGCACATTGATCCGTGTGGCAGTGTTAGGGGCAGCCGCACGGCTAATACTTGCCTAGACTGGGGCCGCGCCGGCACTGCCTACTACAGAATTACACTTTGGGCTTTTCATCCCCGGTGATCAGGCGCGCACTGTTATGGCCGGTGAAAAATGACCACAGCCAGCTCCACGCAACAGCAAAGCGGCTGCGGGTTCCGATCAGAAAATAAATGTGGGCAAGCCCCCATACCCACCAAGCAAATGAGCCCTTAAAGCGCAATTTCCCAAAATCAGCCACCGCTGAGCGCCGCCCAATCGTGGCCAGACTGCCCGCATGAAGATAGCGAAATGGCGCTGGTGGTGCTTTGTTTGCACATCTGGCGCGAATGACCCGGGCGGCGTATTTACCCATTTGTTTGGCAGCCGGGGCAATTCCGGGCACGGGTTTTCCGGCCCGATCGGTAACCGATGCCGTATCCCCCACCAGGAAAATATCCGGGTATTGCTGTGCTGTCAGGGTGTCGGTGACCACAGCACGGCCCGCCCGATCAGATGTCGAGCCGATCCACTCTGATGCAGGTGAGGCCTGAACCCCCGCAGCCCAGATGATGGTTTTGCAGCCAATATCGGCCCCATCAAGTTGGATGCCATCGCCACTGCATTGGGTGACCGGGTTGCCCAGCTTAATTTCGACGCCCAGCTTCACCAGTGATTTTTGTGCATATTCCGATAGTGTTCCTGGAAAAGACGGCAGCACCTTTGGCCCGGCCTCCACCAGCAATACCCGCGCCTGCCGGGTGTCAATATGGCGGAATTCCTTGGGCAACACCCGCTGTGCCAATTCGGCGATGATACCAACCAATTCAACGCCCGTCGGCCCGGCACCAATGACGGCAAAGGTCAGATAGGCGCGCCGCAGGTCGGGATCATTGGTCAACTCAGCCCGTTCAAATGCCAGCAGAATGCGCCGCCTGATATTAGTGGCGTCTTCAATGGTTTTCAGCCCCGGCGCATGGGCCGCCCAACTATCATTGCCAAAATAGGAATGGCGCGCCCCAGTGGCCAGAACCAGAGTATCATAGGAAATATCGCGCCCCCCTGTCAGACGGACCTGTTTTGCCACCGGATCAACATCATCCACTTTGGCCAAGAGCGTGGTGACATCATCCCGGCCTTTAAACAGACGACGCAGCGGCCAGGCAATTTCTGACGTTGGCAATATTGTTGTGGCCACCTGATACAGCAGCGGCTGAAACAAATGGTGGTTGCGCTGATCAATCAGGGTGATGCGCGTGTTGGCATTTTTCAGCGACTTGGCACATTGGATACCGGCAAAGCCGCCGCCCACGATTACAACATGGTGCAGGTTTTCTACCGGTTTGGTTCGCTCTGTGTTCATTTTTCTGGTCTTTTCTTGCGCGTCATATAAAGGGCTGGTTGCTTCAGCATTGCCTGTGGCTCAGATGGTACATCATCCGCGCCCCGTGGTGCCAGCACAATCCCTGTCAAATACCGCGTATATTCGCCACGGGCAGCCCATGCCGCCAGGCAGCACTTGTGCGGCCTCCGGGGCGGGTGCGACCCCTTTTTGTGGGTGACCTCAATGGCCGGATTATGATCAAAATAGATTTTACGCCGGTGCCTCAAAACTGCAAGTTTTTGCCGCCGAAATCACAGGTTTTTCAAAATACACCATTATTAGATTACTGAATGATATCATTGACTTAAGTCAATGTTCGCGCGCGGACACTTTGCTCTATCACCCTAAAACGGCACCTCATCCGCCCGATCTGCCGGTGTCACATATATCGCCACCACCTTTTTCGCGCCGGCCTTTTCAAACTCAATGTCCAACTTGTCGCCCTCGATGCCCATCACAGCGCCGTAGCCAAATTTTTGGTGAAAAATCCTGTCGCCCTGTTTAAAGGATGATACCGCGTTCATATCGATCACCGTGTTACGCGCCTGCCTAGACTGACCCGCACCACGCTGCTGACTGCGCGATTGCAGGCGCTTCCAGCCTGGTGAATTATAGCCGTCGGCCTTTGCAACCTTGTCATGCATATCGCTGCCAAAATCAGGCGCCGCCGCGCCATATGCCCCGCCATACAGGCCCGGCGGGGTCAGCACATCAACGTGTTCGCCCGGCAGCTCATCAATAAAACGCGATGGAAGTTGCGAATTCCACTGGCCGTAAACCATACGATTGGCGGCAAAGGAAATGGTGCAAACTTCCTCGGCGCGGGTGATGCCCACATAGGCCAGGCGGCGCTCTTCTTCCAACCCCTTCACCCCGCTTTCATCCATGCTGCGTTGCGACGGAAACAGCCCGTCTTCCCAGCCCGGCAGGAACACGGCCGGAAACTCCAACCCCTTTGAGCCATGCAGCGTCATGATCGACACTTTCGGCTCATCAGCGTCGGTTTCATTGTCCATGATCAGCGCCACATGCTCCAAAAAGCCTTGCAGATTATCGAACTGCTCCAGCGCTTTGACCAGTTCTTTCAGGTTTTCCAGCCGCCCCGGTGCCTCGGGCGTTTTGTCGTTTTGCCACATCTGCGTGTAGCCGCTTTCCTCCAAAATAATCTCGGCCAGTTCGATATGGCTGGGCGTGGCGTCTTTCACCTGGGCATTCCAGCGGCCAAATGCAGTGGTTAATTTGGCCAGCTCGGATTTGGCCTTGCCCTTTACCGCACCACTTTCCAGCGCAATACGGGTACCTTCCAGCAGCGAAACACCGTGTTCGCGCGCCGATAATTGCAATGCTTGCAAAGCCTTGCTCCCCACCCCGCGCTTGGGAGTGTTGACGATCCGCTCAAAGGCCAGATCATCATCCGGACTGCAAGCAACCCGAAAATAGGCCATTGCGTCGCGGATTTCACGGCGTTCATAAAACCGCGGGCCACCAATAACACGGTACGGCAGACCGATGGTAAGGAACCGGTCTTCAAAGGCCCGCATCTGGTGGCTGGCGCGCACAAGGATGGCCATATCATCCAGTGATTTAGGCTGCATCTGGCGGGTGCCGCCCTGCATGGCTTCTATTTCATCACCGATCCAGCGGGCCTCTTCTTCGCCATCCCAATGGCCGATCAGGCGTACTTTTTCGCCCGCCTCAGCTTCGGTCCATAGGGTTTTACCCAGCCGGTCAGAATTGCCGGATATGATCCCGGATGCGGCGGCCAGAATGTCGGGGGTTGAGCGGTAGTTCTGTTCCAGCCGCACGGTTTTGGCGTTGGGAAAATCTGCTTCGAACCGCAGAATATTCCCCACCTCAGCGCCGCGCCAACCATAGATAGACTGGTCATCATCCCCAACACAGCAGATGTTCTTATGTCCCGCCGCCAACAGGCGCAACCACAGGTACTGGGCGACATTGGTATCCTGATACTCATCCACCAGAATGTATTTGAACCAACGCTGGTATTGGGCCAGAATGTCGGGGTGGGCCTGGAAAATTCTGACCACATGCATCAAAAGGTCGCCAAAATCAGCCGCGTTCAAAGCAAGCAAGCGGGCCTGATATGCCGCATAAAGTTCGATCCCGCGATTGTTGAAAACCGAACTGTCCTCTGATGTCAGCTTATCCGGCGACAGGGCACGGTTCTTCCAGGCATCTATCAGATGCGCCAATTGCCGGGCTGGCCAGCGTTTTTCATCAATGTCAGAGGCCCTAATCAGCTGTTTCAGCAACCGCACCTGATCATCAGTGTCCAAAATTGTGAAATTGCTTTTCAACCCCACCAATTCGGCGTGTCGGCGCAGCAGTTTCACACAGATCGCATGGAAGGTGCCCAACCAGGGCATACCCTCAACCGTTTGGCCCAACATGCCTCCAACGCGGTTTTTCATCTCACGCGCAGCCTTATTGGTAAACGTCACCGCCAGAATTTCGTTTGGCCTTGCGCAACCGGTATTCAGCAGATGCACAATGCGCGCAGTCAGGGCGCGGGTCTTACCGGTGCCCGCCCCCGCCAGCATTAATACCGGACCCTCAAGGGTTTGAACCGCGTCGCGTTGCGCCGGGTTCAGCCCATCCAGGTACGGCATTGGCCGCGCCATCACAGCCTGTTGCGACAATGGCACCGCGACTGCGGCTTCAAATTCTTCATTTTCGTCGAATTCACCCATTTGGGTTGCATAGCGGGATCAAGCCAAAAGGGAAAGGGTGTTCATCCTATGTTCCAACCGGTTCAGTTGCGGGAACATCTTTGTTCAAAAAATATCCCCGCCGGAGGCATCCAATTTTCGCAGAATAATCGCGGCCTAACAACAGCTCGGCGCATCACTCCCGTCTGCATTCGCCGCGTCGCCAAACGGTGTTTCACCGCCACAATCGGCAAACAGACCAAAATGGGTGTCCCAACTGCCAATGAACTCAAAATGTTCACAAAACCGGCTATCTGCCAACATCTTATATGTATTGCCGCAGACCGCAAAAACTTTGCCGGCTTCAATTTCGTGGTGCTTGTCTAACACAAACGCATCCGGTGCATTTGGCAACGTGCCCTTGTAAATGACCGCCTGGCCATAGTCTTCACAGGCCGGCTCTAGGCCGTCAATTTTGAACAAACGATAGGTTGCCGAAGTAAAACCGATCCGCCCCAGCTTGGCTTGGAGCACTGGGTTCTCAATGCTTAGAACCCGGTCCTCAACCAGTCGAGGATCAGCAAACCCAGATGCTTTGGATATGTTTTCAAAGTCATTCCAATATAGTGCACCGGACAGGCATTCGCCATAAAGCACAGGGTCTTTTTGCAAGATGTCGGGTATCCGCCGGTCGGCATAAACATCGGAAAAATACATTTCCCCCCCCGGCTTCAACAACCGGTGCGCCCCACGCAATACCGCGCCTTTGTCGGTGGCCAGGTTCAGAACACAGTTGGACACAATAATATCAAAGCTGCCCGGTTCAAGCGCCAGAGCGTCCAGTTCTTCAATCAGACCCAGGTGAAATTCGGTGTTGGGCTGCGCGTAGCCAAAAGCATCGGCGTGGAAACCTTGGTATTGCCGGGCCACATCCAACTGTGCCTGGGTCATATCAACGCCCACCACTGTCCCGGTTTCACCGACCATCGCTGACAGGGCGAAAACATCGCGCCCAGCACCGCAGCCCAGGTCTAAAATTCGCATGCCGCGTAATCCGTCTGGCGCGATCAAGCCGCAGCCATAGTATTTGGCCATCACCTGATCATGGATTTTAGACAGGATTTTTTTCAGGTGATCCGGAACATCCCCTGCAGTACAACAGGCATTGGTCTGCAAATCGGCGCTGGTTTGCAAAGTTTCTCCATAGTATTCTCGTACGCTTTCATGGTCCATCACGCTGTCCTTTTCTGCCAATATTGTGGCAAATAGGCGATCCCTTGCTCTGCTGCAATCCTTGAGAGCAATGCTAACGGGAATTTGAAGCGGAAAAGCAAATATCCCAGGCAGGGCTTTGCGCGTCGCGGGGCCTAATTCTTAGAAAAATCCGAATGCCTCCGGCGGGGATGTTTTAGGATAAAGATGCCAGTAGTAAGGTTTACTGCGCTGCTGAAAGCCCTTAAGTAGCCCGATAACAGTATAGGAGCTTTCAACTGTGGCCGAGTTCAAGAAAATCCTGATCGCCAATCGTGGCGAAATAGCCATCCGTGTCATGCGCGCTGCCAATGAAATGGGCAAGCGCACTGTTGCGGTTTACGCCGAAGAAGACAAATTATGCCTGCACCGCTTCAAGGCCGATGAAGCCTACCGTATTGGTGCGGGTATGGGCCCAGTGGCCGCCTATCTGAGCATTGAGGAAATCATCCGCGTCGCCGTGTCGTCAGGTGCTGATGCGATCCACCCTGGCTATGGTCTGCTCTCTGAAAACCCAGAATTTGTAGATGCCTGCACAGCCGCTGGCATTACCTTTATTGGCCCCAAATCCGCGACCATGCGCGCCGTTGGCGACAAGGCCAAGGCCCGCGAAGTGGCTGTTGCCGCCGGGGTGCCGGTGATCCCGGCCACTGAAGTTTTGGGCGATGATATGGAACTGGTGGCCAAACAGGCGGCCGAGGTCGGCTATCCCTTGATGCTAAAGGCCAGCTGGGGCGGCGGTGGTCGCGGTATGCGCGCCATCAATGACCCAGATGAGCTAGTGGAAAAACTGCTTGAGGGCCGTCGCGAGGCCGACGCAGCCTTTGGCAATGATGAGGGCTTTCTGGAAAAGATGATCATCCGCGCCCGCCATGTTGAGGTGCAGATTCTGGGCGACAGCCATGGTGAAATTTACCACCTATGGGAACGTGATTGTTCGGTCCAGCGGCGCAACCAAAAAGTGGTGGAACGCGCCCCCGCCCCGTATTTAAGCCAAGAACAACGGGAAACCCTGTGCGATCTGGGTAAGAAAATCTGCCAGCATGTGAATTATGAATGTGCCGGCACAGTAGAGTTTCTGATGGATATGGACAGCGGCAAGTTTTACTTTATCGAGGTAAACCCGCGCGTTCAGGTCGAGCATACCGTCACCGAGGAAGTCACCGGCATTGATATCGTTGCCGCCCAGATTAGAATCGCCGAAGGCAAAACCCTGGCGCAAGCCACAGGTGTTGCCAGCCAATCCGAGGTGCAGTTGTTTGGTCACGCGCTGCAAACCCGCATCACAACCGAAGACCCCAGCAATAATTTCATACCTGATTATGGCCGTATTACGGCCTATCGTGGGGCCACCGGCATGGGTATTCGGCTGGATGGCGGCACCGCCTATTCTGGCGCAGTGATCACGCGCTACTACGATAGTCTGTTGGAAAAAGTAACAGCCTGGGCACAAACACCTGAAGGTGCAATTGCGCGAATGGACCGGGCGTTACGGGAATTTCGGATCAGGGGCGTTTCGACCAATATTGCCTTTGTGGAAAACCTGCTGAAGCATGAAATGTTTCTGAATAACACCTACCACACCAAGTTCATTGACCAAACGCCAGAGCTGTTTGAATTCAAGAAACGTCGGGACCGGGCCACCAAAATTTTGACCTACCTGGCTGATATCACAGTTAACGGTCACCCTGAAACCACTGACCGCCCCCGCCCCGCAGCCGAGGCCCGCGCGCCGCGCCTTCCAGCGCCGCGCTCAAAGTTCGGGGCCCCGGGCACCCGGCAGATACTGGATGAAAAGGGCCCGCAGGCCGTGGCCGATTGGATGACGGCGCAAAAGCAATTGCTGATCACAGACACCACCATGCGCGACGGCCACCAATCATTGCTGGCCACCCGGATGCGCAGCCATGATCTGATCAAAATCGCGCCCAGTTATTCAAGCAATATGCCACAACTGTTCAGCGTTGAATGCTGGGGCGGGGCCACCTTTGATGTGGCGTACCGGTTCTTACAGGAATGCCCATGGCAACGCCTGCGCGACATCCGCCGCGCCATGCCAAACCTGATGACGCAAATGTTGCTGCGCGCCAGCAATGGGGTTGGTTACACCAATTATCCTGACAATGTGGTGCAGTCATTTGTGGCCCAAGCGGCCGCGTCTGGTGTCGATGTGTTCCGGGTATTTGATAGCCTTAACTGGGTGGAAAACATGCGCGTGGCGATGGATGCGGTGGTAGAATCCGGTAAAGTATGTGAAGGGACAATTTGCTACACTGGCGATATTTTTGACCCGATGCGCGCCAAGTATGATCTGAAATACTATGTTGGTATGGGCAAGGAGCTGCGCGATGCCGGTGCCCATGTTCTGGGCCTAAAAGACATGGCCGGATTGCTGAAACCCGCCCAGGCCCGCGAACTGGTGTCAAAGCTGAAACAAGAGGTCGGACTGCCGATCCATTTCCACACCCATGACACATCTGGACTGGCAGCTGCCACGGTATTGGCTGCCGCAGATGCAGGCGTCGACGCGGTTGATCTGGCGATGGATGCGTTTTCTGGCGGCACATCACAGCCCTGCCTAGGATCGGTGGTGGAAGCGCTAAAACACACGCCGCGCGACACCGGGCTGGATGTGAGTGCAATCCGCGAAATATCAAACTACTGGGAAGCTGTACGCCACCAATATGCAGCCTTTGAAAGTGGGTTGGAGGCACCCGCGTCAGAAGTATACCTGCACGAAATGCCCGGCGGGCAATTCACCAATTTGAAAGCGCAGGCGCGCAGCCTGGGGCTGGAAGAACGCTGGCATGAGGTGGCGCAAACCTACGCCGATGTGAACCAAATGTTCGGTGATATCGTCAAAGTCACGCCCAGCTCCAAAGTGGTGGGTGACATGGCGCTGATGATGGTCAGCCAAGGGCTAAGCCGCGCCGATGTGGAAGACCCCAATACTGATGTCGCCTTTCCTGACAGCGTGATAGACATGATGGCTGGCAATCTGGGTCAACCGCCAGGTGGCTGGCCGGCCGGGATCGTCAACAAGGCCCTGAAGGGCAAGAAAGCATCCGTCAGCCGCCCTGGAAAGCACCTGAAACCCATCGATCTGGAAGCCACACGCCTTGACGTTAGCAAACAGCTGGATGGGTTCGATATAGATAGCGAAGACCTGAACGGCTATCTGATGTATCCAAAGGTGTTTATGGATTACATGGGGCGGCACCGTAAGTACGGCCCAGTACGCACCCTGCCCACCAAAAACTTTTTCTATGGCATGGAAGTGGGCGAAGAAATTTCCGCCGAAATCGACCCCGGCAAGACCCTGGAAATCCGCTGTCAGGCCATTGGAAAAACCAATGAAGAAGGTGACGCCAAGGTTTTCTTTGAACTCAACGGCCAGCCGCGGGTGATCCGGGTAACCGATTACAAGGTCAAAGCCACGACCGCCGCCCGACCCAAGGCAGACATTTCCGACTCCAACCATATTGGCGCCCCCATGCCCGGCGTTGTGGCCGGTATTACAGTTCAGGCCGGGGCCAAGGTGAAAAAGGGCGATTTGCTTTTGACCATCGAAGCCATGAAAATGGAAACCGGTATCCACGCGGACCGGGACGCCACGGTCAAGGCCGTGCATGTACAGGTGGGCAGCCAGATCGACGCCAAGGACTTGCTGGTGGAACTGGAATGATCCAGACTGGTCATAGCAACCGCTGGTCTTGAAAGGCAAACCCTATGTCTGTTGTTTCACCTATCTATGGCGGTCTGTTGGCCCTGTTGACCATATATTTAAGCGTTCGGGTTAGCCTTGCGCGGCGCGAACACAAGATATCGGTGGGTGACGGTGATAATCCGGCCCTGATCAAGGCCATTCGCACCCACGCCAACAGCATTGAATACATCCCGCTTGGCATCATTCTGCTGATCCTGCTGGAACTGCAAAATGGTGAGCCTTGGCTGGTGCATTTATCCGGGCTGGCCCTGTTGTTCGGGCGGGTCTTGCATGCCTACGGGCTGGGCCGACAGCCGCAATTTATCCCGGGGCGGGTGTATGGGGCTTACCTGACATTGTTCGCGATCACCGGGGCGGCGCTGGCCAATATCTACTATGCGGTGGGTTAAGCGCCAAGCTTACTAAAACTAATTATCTGTGGGGCAAGTTTTCCCTTGCAGTACGCTGACAGAGTTTATATCTCCGCCACACCCAATAGGACGCGGGCGTAGCTCAGGGGTAGAGCATAACCTTGCCAAGGTTAGGGTCGAGAGTTCGAATCTCTTCGCCCGCTCCAATTGGATCGGCAAATCAGCACCTTTCGGGGTGCTTTTTGCTTTTGATCAACTCGGGGTGCTGCGGCTCGCAGTTCTGTGACATGCAAATTTAAAAAAAACCTATATAATCGCGCCCAATGGTCATTAGTGGTGTCGCGTGTTGAAATATCTTATCCTTATCCTTTGGATGATAGCCCCATTTGCAACTGCCCAAGATCGGGTGCCCAATCACTTGCTTGGCGAAGACTCCCCTTACCTGCAACAACATCTGTTCAACCCAGTTGACTGGTTCCCCTGGGGCGATGAGGCGCTGCAAAAAGCCCGTGATGAAAATAAGCTGATCTTTTTATCCGTGGGCTATTCTGCCTGCCACTGGTGCCATGTGATGGAAGAGGAAAGCTTTGAGAATGACGTCATCGCCGCCTATCTGAATGAACATTACATATCCATTAAGATTGACCGTGAGCGTCGCCCGGATCTGGATGAACAGTTTTTGCTGGCCACACAGGTTCTAACCGGCGCTGGCGGCTGGCCAAATTCGGTGTTTTTGACCCCCGATGCTGATCCGTTCCATGCTGGCACCTATTTTCCACCGGATGCATTTTTGGCAGTACTGCGACAGGTGGTTGAGTTGCGCCAGCGTGAACCAGGGGTCATAGCGGCCGAAGGCAAGCGATTAACCACGGTTCTGGCCGCCTATATGACGCGAAAATCAGAGGCTCGCGCACTAACGCCCCAAATCATCAATGACTTTGCTCGTTCTGTTTTGCCCGATGTTGATTTTTTCTATGGCGGTATTGGGGTGACGTCAAAATTTCCCCGCGAACCGCTGTTTTTGTTCCTGCTGGATCAGGCAATTCGCACCGGTGACACCGCGCTATTGGAGGCCGTTTCAACCATGCTGGACGGCATGATCATCGGCGGCATCCATGATCAGGTGGGCGGTGGTTTTCATCGGTACGCTGTTGATCCGCAATGGCATGTGCCGCATTTCGAAAAAATGCTGTACACTCAGGCTCTGACCGGGCGGTTACTAGTGCGGGCTTGGCGGGCAACCGGAAAACTGGCGTATCGACGGGCAGCAGAACAGTTATTTTCCTATGTCATACGCGACATGAGTGCCCCTGGTGGCGGATTTTATGCAGCCCAGGACGCTGATTCTGACAACAGTGCCGGTGATTATGTGGAGGGTGCATATTACACTTGGTCCCCGGATGATTTGGCTGATTTTGGCCCCGACAGCGCCTTTATTGCCGAGCTTTTTCAGATATCTTCTGACGGTGAACTGGCGGGGGCCAATGTGCTGAACATGGCGGATTTTGCCGAGGAAATCGCCAGGGATCTGGGGGTGGATGAAGCCGAGCTATACAAACGATTGGATCCACTGCTTGGGCAAATGCGGGATATGCGCAGCCAGCGTCCCATGCCGTTCATTGACCGTAAAATTGTCACCGGCTGGAACGCTGTGATGATCGCCACTTTGGCCGAGGCAGCATTTGTATTTGACCGCCCTGACTACCTAAAGCCTGCCGCAGATGCCCTAAATTTTATAGAAAAAAATATGATCACTGGCGATGCTGTTTTTCGGGTTAGCTTTGCAGGGAATGCCCACGTTCCGGGCCAACTAACTGATTATGCAGCCCTGGGGTTGGCCATGGTGGCCATGCATGATTACAGTCCTGAGCCCGCCATAAGGGACCATTGGCTGGGACGTGCTGAAACCATAGCCACCGCATTGCAGGCTAGGTTTGGATCACCCGGCGACGCCTATCGGATGACGGCTGAAATTCAGGGAATCGGCGCGATCATTGCGGTAGATGACGGCGAACTTGCCTCTGGCAATGCCATGGCGCTTGATCTGTTTGCGCGGCTGGTCAAACGTCGGCAAAACCCCGATCTGGAACTGCACGCCACCCGTCTGGCCGCTGCAGTGTCAGGCCATGCGCTGGAAACGCCCCGACAACGGGCCGCCATCCTGACCGCGGCCCAGGGCCTGTTGTTCGGGGAAACCGGACCTGTGCGCTATGGTGCAAGCGGTGCAGTACGCATTGAATACTCAATTTCTCGGGGCCAGAACACCGCGAGCTTTCGCCTGAATATTGCAAAGGGATGGCATATTAATGCACATGAACCATTGGAAGATTTCTACATCCCGATGGCGCTAAGCATCAATGGGAAGCCCGTTGATGTCGGAGCCTACCCTGCCCCACGGGTCAAGTCTCTGGGCTTTAACGACGCGCCACTTGCGCTGTATGAGGGGGATATTTCAATTGAAGTCCCCGCACACACGGGGGCGGCGGTTCTGACCTTACAGGCCTGCAGTAATGAAATTTGCCTGCAGCCGGAAGAACACCTATTTTATATCTGGTAGACTGGGATAGGCTCAATTACCAAGGTTCAGACGGATAACATTGACCGTAACATAGGCCCGCCCGCCTCGCATTAGCTGCACCGGTTTCAAGGCCACCGCCGTCGGATCAATACGCTGCGCCAGTGCCAAAAGCTGGCCCAGTGCCGCTGGCGCATTCACCGTCAGTTGTGGGTCCAGTAACAGGGCGGTACCGGTCAGTGTTTCCCCCGACATGAACGCAAAATGATGCTTAGGATCATTCAGAACACGCACCGGCCATATACCTTGCATGCCAAGCGACATGAACCCGGCTGTTATCCAGCTTTTGGCCGCAATCAGGTCAATGCCCTGGGTGTCGCCACGGCTTTGCAACACCCCATGCAGCGCGCTGTAATCAAACAGGTCGCGGGTGTCATCCCAAGGCGGCGCTGGCTGGCTGAACCGGGTCAAAACCCCGGTGCTGGCATGCAGCGTCAGCGCCATGATAATGGCCGCCACAGGTAACGCGAAACCGATTAGGGCAATTTTGGCACGTTTCAGGGTGCGGGGCTGAAACTGGCTCATGCTAAAGGCCGCCAGTGGCAGCGCGAACAGCCAACCCGGCATGGTCCAATGGGGAAAACTTGCCTCACTTATCAGATAAATAGCGTTGAACATCACGATAGGGGCCAGCGCGATTATTGCCAGCAACACCAGATCCGGCCGCCCCGACCGCAGCCCGCGCCACAGGCCAATTCCAGCCAGTACCAAAACCGGTGGCAGCAGATAGGCCACCTGCCCGCCCGCCATCAGCGCCAGATTGTCCAGGTTGAGCCCGTCGCCGGTTCTGCCCCCATGGAACGCAAACGACGCCCCGTTGTTTTGCAGGTTCCAAACCAGCACCGGCACCAGCCCAATTAGCGCAATACACGCCGCCAAATACGGGCCCAGGCGCAAAAACCAGCGCCGCCCGACCGGCACGGCCAGCATGAACACAAGCGTTGCAATCGGGATCAGCCCCGCCTGATATTTAGAGGCCAGCGCCACCCCCAACCCAGCCCCAACCAGCGCCCAATGCCCTAGCGGCACAGGCCCCTGTGCCCCGGCGATGCGCATCAACCAGAGAACACAAAATGCGCTGCCAACAGCCAATGGCCCGTCCGGCAGAATGATAACGCCCGACAGTAGGAATATCGGTGATACAGCATATAGCAGGGCGCTAAAGAAACCCACACGGCTGCCGCCGATTTCGCGCCCGATCCCGTAGAGCAGGATCATGCTCAGGGTGCCATAGATCAGGGTTGGCAGCCGGTAAATGAACGGGTGCTCAATGCCGCTTAGGGTGGTGGCCAGTACCGGTGACCAAAATCCCAACGGCGGATGGTCAAAAAAGCTGATGGAAAATTCGCGGGCGACGGCAAGGGCATAGGCCTCGTCAACACCCATTGGCATCAGCACAGCCAGCAGCACGCGCAGGCCAAGTGACACCCAAAGCAGGCGCCAAAACCACGCCCTATCTGCCGCCTCAGCCGATATAGCTGGCCCGGTTAACCCGGCAAACATGGGCTATCGCAATGTGACGAAAGATGGAGGATTTTGGGTTCTTTCCTAAAATGCTTTAAAGGTCAGCGTGGTCAAGGACCGCTCAATCCCGTCAATATCCAGCAGATTTTTGTTAATGAACTTACCAATATCCTGATCATCGGGGATATAAAGCTTCATCATCAGATCAAAATTCCCGCTGGTTGAATACAGCTCTGAATGAAATTCCCGTTCCATAATGTCGTCGGCAACACGGTAAGCGGTGCCGGGCCGACATCTAATCTGAACAAATACACATGCGGACATCACTGCTCTCCTGAACTGGTGTTTGCCCGTGCATGACACAAAGTCACGTCTGGCAACAATATCTTTCTGCATGTGCTTGTGCCGTGGCAATGTGCTGCTCGGCATCCTATAAGACACCAAATTCAGGCGGAGGCCCTAATGCGGACGGCACAGATCACACGGAAAACAGCAGAAACCACCATTACGGTTGATATGAACCTTGATGGCACCGGCACCTACGACACCCAAACCGGTGTTGGGTTCTTTGATCATATGCTGGATCAGCTGGCGCGCCATTCACTGATAGACATGAAAATCCGCGCCAAGGGCGATTATCACATTGATGATCACCACACGGTGGAAGATGTGGGCATAGCCCTGGGCCAGGCGCTATGCGCAGCACTGGGCGATAAACGTGGCATCCGTCGCTACGGCGAATGCCACCTGCCCATGGACGACGCCCAGATCGCCTGCGCCCTGGACCTGTCAGCGCGCCCCTACCTGGTGTGGAATGTTAACATGCCCACGGCCAAAATCGGTACTTTTGACAGCGAGTTGGTCCGTGAATTTTTCACCGCGCTTGCCACCCATGGCGGCATCACGCTGCACATTGACCAATTGCACGGCATTAATAGCCACCACATCGCAGAAGCCACCTTCAAAGCCGTGGCCCGCGCCCTGCGTCTGGCCGTGGAAACAGACCCGCGCAAAAGCGACGCCATCCCATCCACCAAGGGCGCGCTTTAGTGCTGACAGTTCTGGTCGATTACGACAGCGGAAACCTGCATTCGGCCGAGAAAGCCTTTCAGCGCATGGCGGCCGAGGGTGATCTTGGCCAGATCATTGTCAGTTCTGATCCAAAAGACGTGGCCCGCGCTGACCGCATCGTGTTGCCCGGCGACGGGGCGTTCCCGGCCTGCAAACAACAGCTGATGGATCACACCGGGCTGTTTGACGCCATCAATCACGCAGTATCTGAACGGGGCCGCCCGTTCATGGGCATCTGCGTTGGCATGCAAATGTTGGCAACCCGCGGCATGGAATATACAGAAACACCGGGCTTTGACTGGATCCCTGGCGATGTGGTCAAGATCGCGCCCGCAGACACCGCGCTAAAGGTACCCCATATGGGCTGGAACGACCTGGTGGTCAGCCAGCCACACCCGGTGCTGGACGGTATCACAACCGGCGACCACGCCTATTTCGTGCATTCCTTCCATTTCCGCGTGACCAATCTGGCCCAGCGGCTGGCCCATTGCGACTATGGCGGCGATATCACAGCCATTATTGGCCGCGATAATATTATCGGCACCCAGTTTCACCCCGAAAAAAGCCAAAGCGCCGGGCTGCGGCTAATTTCCAACTTTCTGAACTGGTCGCCATAAGATCCTTTCAAAGGATTTTCCCAAGAGTTTTTGGAAAACTCTTGTCCAGCCTAGTTCACCCGGCTCCAGGTTTGCTTTTTGCAGATCAGCCCACCGGCAACACAACCCGCGACTTTCAGAACGTCCCCCGACAGGGTCATCTTTGACTTAAAAACCTTATCGGTAGAAGGCTGCCATATCTGGCCATTCTTATAGCGGCCACCCGCAACTGCCTGCATATCCCACACCAGCTGACGGCCAATGTTTTCCGAGGCATATTCACCATCCGCATTAAACGTCCGGCTGATCACACCGCACAGCAAATTCCCGCACGGCGCAATGGTGACATAGGCAAATGCGCCGTCATCCACCTGGGTCTGCCAGGTGCCTTCCACGGCATCTTGGGCGAAAACGCTGCCTGCAAAGCCCAGCAGCAGTGCCACGACAAGTATAGCTTTTTTCATAACTGTCTCCCTGTTTTATGCACCAGTTATGCCCCGCAACACTGAAAACGTGCAAGGCTGACGTTGGATCACACATCCGCTTTGCAATTTCCCGCGCAACCTGCCAAAGACCGACCAACCAAACCGCACAGGCATGCCCCATGATCCTATACCCCGCCATAGACCTGAAAGACGGCGCCTGCGTGCGCCTGTATAAGGGCGAAATGGACCAGGCGACCGTGTTCAATGACAACCCGGCAGCACAGGCGCGCGCGTTTCAGGATGCGGGCTGTGAATGGCTGCATCTGGTGGATTTGAACGGGGCCTTTGCAGGTGAGCCGGTAAACGGCGCCGCGGTAGAAGCAATCCTGGCACAAACTGATGTGCCGGCGCAGTTGGGCGGCGGCATCCGCGACATGGCCACAATTGAAAGCTGGCTGTCCAAGGGGCTGGCCCGCGTCATCCTGGGCACTGTCGCCGTTGAAAACCCCGATCTGGTGCGCGACGCGGCCCGCGCCTTCCCCGGCCAGGTCGCCGTCGGGCTGGACGCGCGCGCGGGCATGGTTGCCACCCGTGGCTGGGCCCGCGAAACCGACATCAACGTCACCGACCTGGCACGATCATTTGAAGACGCAGGCGTCGCCGCCATCATCTACACCGACATCAATCGCGACGGCGCGATGCAGGGCCCCAACGTCACCGCCACCGCCGCACTGGCCAATGCCGTTTCAATCCCGGTGATCGCATCGGGGGGCGTAAGCTCCCTTGATGACCTGCAGGCGCTGAAAGATTGCGGCGCGCCGCTGGATGGTGCCATTTCTGGCCGTGCACTCTATGATGGGGCGATTGATTTGGGTCAGGCACTGGCCATCTTAAAGGAATAACCCGTGAAACGGCTGGCCTATTTCATTTTGTGGACCATCGTGCTGGCCTGCCCTTTGCCACTGGTCGCCGGTGCATGGTCGTCCTGGTTTGCTACTAAACATGGCTGCACATTCAATGGGTCAAACTACCACCCTTGCATCGTTAACGGCACAGATTGGGGACACACGTTGGGGGCAGCCCTGATCAGCGGTTGGCTATTGTTGATCACCATCCCTATGGGGGTAATAGCCCTGCTTGCAATCATCACCATTGCCGTCACCTGCGCCATCCGAAAACGTATAAAATCCAGGCCCAATAATGCTTAAAACCCGCATCATCCCCTGCCTTGACGTCAAAGACGGACGCATTGTCAAAGGCATCAACTTCACCCAACTGATCGACGCTGGCGATCCGGTGGAAACCGCCAAGGCCTATGACGCGGCGGGCGCGGATGAGCTGTGTTTCCTGGACATTATGGCGACCGAAGAAAACCGCGGCACCATGTTTGATCTGGTCACCCGCACGGCCGAACAATGTTTCATGCCCCTGACCATCGGCGGCGGTGTGCGCACCCCTGACGATGTGCGCGCCCTTTTACTGGCCGGTGCCGACAAGGTATCGTTCAATTCCGCCGCTGTCGCCAACCCCGACGTGGTGGCCCAGGCCGCCAACCGCTTTGGCAGCCAATGCATCGTGGTCGCCATCGACGCCAAAACCACCTCCCCTGGCAAATGGGAAATATTCACCCATGGCGGACGGCGCGAAACCGGCATTGATGCGGTGGAATTTGCCCGCACTGTCGTGGCCAAAGGCGCCGGTGAAATCCTGCTGACCAGCATGGACCGCGATGGCACCAGATCCGGCTTTAACCTGCCCCTGACCCGCGCGATATCGGACGCCGTCAGCGTGCCGGTTATCGCGTCCGGCGGCGTTGGTACGCTGGACCATCTGGTGGAAGGCGTCACACTGGGCGGGGCATCGGCGGTGCTTGCCGCCTCAATCTTTCACTTTGGCACATTCACCATCCAGCAGGCCAAACACCATATGGCCGCCGCCGGTATCCCCATGAGGCTTACATGAACACACTTGAAAAACTGGCCGCCACCATTGCGGCCCGCAAATCTGCCGATCCTGAAACATCCTGGACTGCGCGCCTGTTGGCAGCTGGTCCGGAAAAATGCGCCGAAAAGTTCGGCGAAGAAGCCGTAGAGGCAATTATCGAAGCCGTGAAGGGTGATCAAAAATCCCTGACCGCCGAAGCCGCCGATGTGTTGTACCATCTGTTGGTGATGCTGGCCGCGTGTGAAGTGCCACTGGCCGATGTTTTGGGGGAGTTGGAAACCCGAATGGGAACCTCTGGTCTGGATGAAAAAGCCGCGCGGAGCTAGGCGTTTGGGCGCGATTTTTCTGCGAAAAATCTGGTGCCTCCGGCGGGGATATTTATGAAAAGAAGATATTGGGCGGGATTTTTATCTGCGCTGGTGTTTTTAGCCTGGGGTGGGTCCTGGCCCAAGGCTTGTTCCTGCAGGAATTGGCTGAAGCTTGCGCAACAAAAAAACGCCCGATCAGTTTAGACCGGGCGCCAGTTGCGGAACGAGGGACAGTGAAAAAAGGACGGGGGTTCCAGACCCGACCCAATATGTAATGTAGGTCGCAAATCGGGCTCTGGAAGGGCCGGTAAGCAAACTGTGATCAGGGGGGCCTATCAGGCGTCCAGAACACCGGGCCAATGCATATCAGCCGCGGCCACATAGCCGGGAATATCTTTTTTCCAACGCCGCCGCACACCCTTGGAATAGTTCAGATACAGCTTACCGCCCTCAATGGTCCAGGCCTTGGGCACGGTGGTGGCAATGGAACCTTGCGCCATGGCAAAGGCGCAGTAGCCACCATATTGCGGCGCATAGCCACGGGGATCACCCTCAAATTTGGCCATGTTTTCGGCCGATGCAAACCGCCACATGGACCCCATCCATTTCAGCATATGCGCGTCAGAGCCATCCACGGCCGTACCTTCGGTAAAATACCCCACCGGATCATAGCCATGGATCGCCACGCCATCGGTGTTGAAGACCGGGGCGCTGGCGGCAAAACCCTGACGGGGCAAGAGGGTGGCGCCAAGGGCGGCAAGCGGTAATATCAAAAATTGTCGGCGGTTGGTCATTGCGGTCTCCGGGTTAGCTGATATCGCCTAACATGGCGAAATTTGTGCCCAGCGCCTAGCCGCTTCGCGAAATTGTGAACCGGCAATTGGGGCGCGAAGACTACCGGCCAGGCACCATGAACATCAGCTTTTGAAACCAAGTATGATTGGGTTTGCGTTCAGTACATCGCCCAGATTGCTTCCAGTAATGTAGTTCGCCCCATCCCCTCCGGCCCACCAAGGCTCGCCGCCACACGAAACAAGCGCACTACCGCACCCTCCCCCCCGCCGCATCCGCCTCCAATCGATTTTCGTGATGTCGATATAGTTGGCTGCTAGTTTTATTGTCGCCATAGGAAATATCCTTATGAAGTACTAAATTTCATTTAGAGCTTTGGCCAAACGCTGCCAGGCGAAGACGTCCGTTCAAGAACCATCTCGCTACGAAAGACTCCAAATAGACTTGTGATTTAAAAAATTTTGAACCTAGCCCACGTTGCCCCAGGTACCAAATTTGCGACTCCGCCGGGCTATTTGATGCGCTTATCTGTAAATATCTTTGCGACCCAAGTTCGTACACAAATATTCGTGCATCCGTTAGCCCAATTGAAATGAACCACTGCTTGCTAATTGTCACGGAATTGATACTGGACAAAATCCGAAACATGCAGACCTCCACATCTTCATGCAGGCGCATTTTCCCCCAATCAATTTTCGAGATATTCGGCGATTCAGAATTTCTTTCTTCCTCAATCAAACACGACCTGGCACTCGGCCACCTTTTTGCAGCTTTGATATCTGCCCGCTTGCTCGGGGGATTTCCCGATACCAGATAAGGATCGGTTTCCTCAGTTGACAAGTATTTGTATGGAATTTTGCAACCGTCATCAGCGGCGCAATTATCGCCGCCATCAGCCATTTCAACCTGATCAGACAACCCTTCCCCTGCGGCCAACACCAGATCAGCATACAAAACCACCACCGCCAGCACGAAACACGCAACAATTAGTGACCGGATTTGCCCCACCGCCCGCAGGGACTTAGCGGGCTGTTGTTGGCGTGTCAGTAATTTTGACATTCTCACCTCATATGAAATGGTACAAATTCGTCGGGTCTTCAATATTCTCCGTAGCTCAATAGTAATCTCAAATTAAATGCTTTGTACGGCATCAGCCCCGGTTTCACACGGCTATTTATCAGCCCCCATCTGCCCGGCGCAAAACCGCAACGCGGCTATACCTTACCTGCGCGCCCCACCCCATACAGCGCCACCGCCGCCGCGTTGGACACATTCAGCGAACCAAACTCACCCCCGGCCGTTATTGTCACCAGCTGGTCACAGGTGGCGCGGGTCTTTTCACGCAACCCCGGCCCCTCGGCCCCCAGCACCAATGCCACCGGCCGCCCCGCCAGCGGCGTTAGCGCGGCTTCCAGCGTGGTTTCCGCCTCGCCTGCCAGACCCAGCAAAGTATAGCCCATATCCTGCAATTTCCCCATGGCATCCGCCAGATTGCGCACCCGCAGATAGGGCTGACGCTCCAACGCACCGGACGCCGATTTTGCCAATGCCCCGGTTTCCGGGGCGGCGTGGCGGGCTGTGGCGATCACGGCGCGGGCGCCAAACACCTCGGCTGATCGCAGTATCGCGCCAACATTATGCGGGTCCGTCACCTGATCCAACAGCACCACCACCGGCACCTGACCCTCTGCTGCCAAACAGCGTTCCTCCAATGATCCCCAGTTCAGCGCCTTCACCTCAAGTGCGGCCCCCTGATGCACCGATCCCGGATCAAGCGGTGCTGCAAATTTGCGCGGGTCCGACAGCTCAGGCTCCAGCCCTGAACCTTCGACGCAATCGCCCAGCTTATCCAGCGCGTTTTTGGTCACCACCAGCCGCAATTTCACCCGATCCGGGTTCAACAATGCGTCGCGCACCGTGTGCAGCCCAAACAACCATATGGTTTGCGCCGCCGAGGCCCGGCGATCCTGTTCTTTTTTCACGACCCATTTAGGTTTTTTCATGTTGCTGGTACCTTGATTTCACTGCGCGCCAGACAATGCCCGCCCCAGCCCGCGCCCGCAAGCCGATTTCGCCTTGACGCATGCCGAGGCGGCAGCTATTCCCGCCTTCGTTGGGCGACAGGCCGCAAGGTGTGGCAGGGGACTGTAACTCCCTCGCGGAGACGCACGCCTGGTTCGATTCCAGGGTCGCCCACCACTTCCTTCAAGATCAAATCCTTAGGGATCAAGTGTTTCCTGTGGGCGGCACAGATATGACAATTGGCAAGCCCTCCCTTGATGCCCAATTCCAGCTTCCGCGTGGCTGATGTTTTTGCAATTCATCCAAGGTCATTCAAGAGAGCTTACTTTCTAAATCAAGTAAGGCTTTCCGCATCATACCCGCATATATTTTGGCTTATTGCCCGGCAAAAAGCCATCCTTAAAGAAACTAGCCACTTGCAACAATTTCTGACGATAGTCCAAAAGCTAGAGCCATCACTGAATGGCGCGTACAAGCGTTTTATTCACAAAGTAACTTTTTTCCACACAGGCTATATTTTACAAGGTAAGAGGTTGAGATAAAACGTTTTTCTCAATGAGATTTAGGGGTGTACCCCCAGAATGAATTTTGACTACCAAATTCCGTGGTTACCCAGCATCAAGCCGACAAAAACGATCAGTCACACCATCGAAAAATGTATGCACGTAGTCTTTGATTTTCTGGGTTACCGTTTCCGAAACAGTTGCACGGCCTTTCAAACCCGGGCGCGTGTTCATAATTCCGATCACACCATCACGCATCGGCGTCTTTTCATTGAATTGGTAGGTGCCAATGACATCTTGCAATCCTACTGGCTCTAAGTCTTCGGAATCGATGATTTGACGCGCTCCCTCTAGTTTTTCTGCCGTCCAGAATGTTTCAAATTCTTCGCCGATGTCCCCGCCTTTCGGAGGGTCCGGGAAGTGATCGGTAATGAACCGTTCAATCAACTCTTTCTTGCTGCGTAACTACGTTTCCGTGTCAAGGATGTTGATGATTGATGTGCGTTGTTTTTCCCGTTCAGCCGGGGAAGCATCCTCATATGTGTGTACAACCCATCAAAACCCGCTACTTTTTAGGTCTTAACCTTTGGCTTTTGGTTTCGAATCTTTACGTCGCTCAGAGGCATTCTGGGGGTAACGTATTTTTGGTGTTTTCAATGTACCCTCAATTATACCCCCAAACTGAAAGGATAGTGGCGGATGGTAAGAAACGTGATTGGATAAACTCCTTCACAAACACCCTTATATACAAGGCTGAAACGGATGTCACTGGACGGTATAAAATGTTGAAATGGTGCCCCCACACGGACTCGAACCGCGGACCTATTGATTACAAATCAATTGCTCTACCAGCTGAGCTATAGGGGCACTGGCGCGGGGTTTACGATGTTCATATGTGGCGCGCAACCCCGCTAATTACAAAAGTGCCAGCCTGAAAGCACCGTCGATAACCTGATCAATTGTACCATCTATACCCAGGCGACTAACATCGGTTTCTGCTGGTGTTGGCGGCTCAAGGGTTTCAAATTGGCTTTCCAAAAGCGACAGCGGCATATAATGCCCCTTTCTGCGGGCCATTCGTTCGCGAATAAGCTCATAACTTCCATCCAAATAGACAAAACGGCAGACGCCAACATTCCCCCGCAGAAAATCCCGATATATTCGTTTCAGCCCGGAACAGGCCACAAGCACATCAGATCCGGCGTCAGAATGTTGTTTTGCGGCCGCGCTCAGGTCTTGCATCCAGCCCCAGCGCATTTCATCCGTCAGCGCAATTCCGGCGGCCATTGCCGCCACATTTTCTGGTGGCTGATACTCATCGCCTTCCAAAAAAACGCCGCCATGTTTTAATGCCAGGGCCCGGGCAACTGTTGATTTCCCACAACCGGCAACGCCGATGATAAAGACTATTTTTCCGGCCATCATTACCCCCGTTGATCTGCCCGCACAATTAGAACCACTGCCAGCAACCCCACGCCAATCACCAGCAAAGCTGCTGGCGATGCCTCACCGATTAATTCCAGTGATGCTTTTTCATATACCCGGGTCGAAAGCGTATTAAAATTAAACGGCCGCAGTAACAATGTTGCCGGAAGCTCTTTAACGCAATCAATAAAGACCAACAGAAAGGCAGTTCCGATCGACGCTCGTATCAACGGGAAATGTACCTGTCGCAAGGTTTGGGCCTGGGTTTTTCCAAGCGACCTAGCCGCCATGGGCAACGACGGTGCGATCCGCCCCAGTGCAGCATCCGCTGCACCCATAGAAATTGCAAAAAACCTGATAAAGTATGAAAAACCCACTGCAAATGCCGAACCAGTCATCAACAACCCGATATCCACATCGAAATATTTCTCAACCAAATCTGCAATTCCGTGGTCAATTGCTGCCAGCGGGATCAGAATGCCAACCGCAATCACCGCCCCTGGTGCCGCGTACCCTATTGCCGCCACGGGCATAAGGAATGTCGAAATTCGCCGACCATACTGGCGAATACTGAAAACCATAAGTAACGCCCCGATCACCGTGGCAATGGCAGCAACAACACCAACAAAAACAGTATTAATAAAGGCCTGCAAAAGATCGGGGTCTATCCACTGGCTGGTATTTTTCAACGCGTGGTTGGCAATCACCAGGAAGGGCACCAAAAAACCGATCACAAACGGTATTAGACACAATCCTGTGGCAACCCAGCCCCGCCATCCGGACAATGTTAATGGGACAATCACACGCTTTGGGCCCGACAGCTGATAGTATCTGGATTTTCGCCGGCCGTTCTTTTCCACAACCAGCAATATCAGCGCAACCATCAGCACAAGACTGGCGATTTGGGCCGCCGCACCGCGATTGCCACCCTCAAGCCAGGCACTAAATATTCCGGTGGTGAGGGTCTGGATAGAGAAATGGGTAACCACACCAAAGTCGCTGACGGTTTCCATCATCACGATCGCGGCTCCGGCGGCAATTGCTGGGCGTGCCAGCGGTAGGCCGACAAATAGCAGCCGTTTGACCGGTCCGGCTCCCAAAGCGCGCGCAACCTCATAGGTGCCCGCCGATTGTTCGCGCAAAGCAGATCTGACCAGCAAAAATACGTAGGGGTAAAGCGCCGCCGTTAGCACCACCACTGCGGCCCAAAGCGACCGGATTTCAGGGAACATATAATCCCTTGACGTTTGCCAGCCAAACATGCCCCGCAACGACGTCTGAACGGGGCCTGCATATTCCAGAAAATCCACCAGCGCATAGGCGCCAACATAGGCTGGAATTGCCAGCGGCAGTAACAGCAACCATTGCAACAATTTTGAGCCCGGAAACCGGTACATGGTCACCATCCAGGCCGTCAGCATGCCAACCGTGGCCGCAAGTGCGCCGACGCAAACAACCAGAATAACGGTGTTTTGGGCATATCTTGGCAAAACCGTTGCCACCAGATGCGGCCAAATATTTTCACTGGGTGTCAACGCGATCCAAATCACCGAAACAATCGGCGATACAACCAACAGTGCAATTATCGCCGCGGTGATTAGCCAACGATCAAAATCAGCCTTTTTTGGCAATACTTGTGGTGTCTGACTGTTTTGCTTGGTCATTATTTCTCTGGCTTAACTAATTTCGTTTTCACTGTCCAGAAAACAGCTTATACTCAGACGAGAACAACAGCGGGTAGATATCTAAAATATGCAGGTCGCAATACATCTTGGCGTCCATTGCACCGACGATGACCGGCTTTTAAAAACCTTGCTCAAAAACAAGGGCACATTGGCCAAGGCAGGCATTTGCATACCCGGGCCAGGCCGATATCGAAAATCTGTCATTCGTGAGGCTCAAAAGCTGCGTGGTATCCCGGCTGACAGTGACTTTCGTGACCTGTTGGTTGCATCAATTATCGATGACGATCATGCGTCTCGGTTGGTCCTGACGATAGAAAACCTATTATGTGTTCACAGCCGGGTTTTTGAAAACGGGATAATTTACGACCAGGCCAGCACCCGGCCGGCAAATCTAAGAAAACTGTTTCCCGGTCTGCCGGTTGAATTTTTCCTATCGGTGCGAAACCCGGCTACTTTTATTCCTGCGGTATTTCACCACAAAAACCAAAGCACTCCAGAATTTCTAAGTTTCATGGATAAGGTTGAGCCCGATAAAATTCTCTGGTCAGACGTTATTTCAGCACTTACGGATAGCAACCCCGGCTGCCGGGTAACAGTCTGGTGCAACGAAGACACCCCCCTTATCTGGCCTGAAGTGATGACGCTTATCACCGGGTTTGAAACCGCTGCAAACCTAGAGGGCGGTAACGATGTTTTGGCGTCGATCATGAGAAATGAAGGCCTGGCGCGGATGCAAACTTATCTGGGCACGCACCCGCCGCGCAATGAGCATCAGCGCCGGCAAATTGCGTTGGCATTTTTAGACAAATACGCGATCGACGATGCCATTGAAGAAGTACTGGATGTTCCGGGCTGGACCGATGATCTTGTCGAAGAACTAACACTTAACTACGAAGCAGATTTGCACAAAATTGCGCAAATGGATCAGGTCAGATTTATCTCAGCCTAGCTTGTTTGGCCTAAAGTATGTGAGCTTACATCCCCAAAGCTTCTTTATATAGATCAAGCACCGCTTCTTCTTCTGCCAGATCTTCGCGGTCACGTTTTCGCATGGCAACCAGTTTACGCAGCACCTTGGTGTCATACCCACGACCCTTGGCTTCGGCCATGACTTCTTTTTGCTGGTCAGCAATGTCTTTTTTCTCAGCTTCCAGCCTTTCATAGCGCTCAATAAATTGGCGCAATTCGTCAGCCGTTACACGGTAAGAAGTTTCAGCGATGTCATCGTTCATTGTCTGGATCCTAAATTGCCAATTCCATTTCCCTACCGGTCAGGCCCCGGTGACGCAAGTTGATCCCTCTTGTTCGGAGCAATTAGAAATTGTAGGGCAGGTCTGAACAAAACTTGGTGGTATGATATGACGTATCTAATCTGGCCCGGCGCAGGGATATCCCTGTTGGGCATCGTGGGTATTGCCTATTGCATTGTTGCCGCCACCAAGGCGCGTTCTGATGAATTGGACCCACCCGCCATGGAAAAACGCCTGCAAAAGCTGCTTGCGCTAAACATGGCAGCACTTGCCATTAGCTCTATCGGATTAATGATGGTCGTCATCGGGATTTTGCTGGGCTAACTGCTGTGGCAATATCGCCCCGGCCAATTGGCAGTATCACCCGAAACGCCGCCCCACCCTGCCCCGGCAAATAACTGATCGTTCCGCCAAGCCGGTGCATGATTTCCCGACAAATGGCCAGGCCAAGCCCGGCGCCACCAGCCGCCGACTGGTCCGAAAGCCGGGAAAATTTTTCAAATATCAGCTCTTGGCTTTTCTTGGGTATGCCGCTGCCATTATCGACAAAATCTATCACCGTCCCATTGCGCCCAGTCTTCACGTTAATATGCAATTTGGGCCGGCCAGCGTCGCAATATTTCTTGCTGTTGGCGATCAGGTTGATAAAAACCTGCCCCAACCTGTCGCTGTCACTGAAAATATCCAGCTTTTCGTTTGCTTTATTGCGCACTATCTTAAGCGTTGGCCCGGTTTCGTCTGACATCGAAACATTGATTGCCCGGTCAAGAATACCCCCGAGATTGACCTTGGAAATATTAAGGGTAACCTGTCCATTTTCCAGAACTGAAAGATCAAGCAAATCGTCCAGCAAGCGGGTTAGTCTGATGGTTTCATCATGGATGATTTTCGAAAACTTCTGCCGGTCTTCGCCATTGTCAAACGGCCCAGTCATCAAAATTTCGCTGAACGAGCGGATAGAGGTCATCGGCGTGCGCAGCTCATGGCTGATCTGGGTCAAAAATGCGTCTTTTTGTACGGATAATTCCCTAAGTTTTTCATTTGCGTCGCGCAATTGCCGGGCCGTGCGGCTTAGCTCTTTTGATTTGGCTTCCAATTGGTTGGAATATTCCAGCATCTGCGCGGTTTCATCCGCCACCGCCATCAGATCATGCACCGACACAGATGAGCCACCAATGATCTGCCCCAACATCGCATGCGCCGTTGCCGCCCCGACCGAGCCAGTTAACTCCCGTTCTAATTTTTCTATGAAATCTGGCGTCACATCTGGCAAATAGCCGTCTTTGCCCTGCTTTTGCGATTCCGACCTGAACAGCTCCTGTGCCTCTGACGGGCCCATGATACGTTGCGCCATCGCCAGCAAATCTTCGGCCTCAGCGGCACTGCCATACCAGCCTTTTCCAGATGCCGAATGGTCAAAAACATTGACAAACTGCGCGCCCTGCAGCCGTTCAAGCGGGCTTGGAAAGCTAAGCAGTGATACCAGAATAAACACCCCGGTATTTAGTGTCATGCTCCAGAAAACTGCGTGCACCAGCGGGTCCATACCACCGATGCCAAACAGCGCCTGGGGGCGTAGCCAGCCAATACCCCAGGGCCCCATGCGCAGAAATTCACTGCCCATGACAACGTTGTCGCCAAAGCTGGGGATGAACATTGCATATGCCCAAACCGAAAACCCGATGACCAAACCGGAAATCGCGCCAATGCGGGTGGCACCGCGCCAAAATATGCCACCCAGCAGGGCCGGCAGTACCTGAACCACACCGGTAAAAGATATCAACCCAATTGCCGCCAGCGCCGCACCGCCGCCTGAAAACCTGAAATACAAATAGCCCAATGCCAGAACCGCCCCGATGCTAACCCGTCGCGACAGAATAACAACCTGACGCACATCCCCCGACATGGTCGCTCCGCCACCCCTTAGCGTCAGCCATATGGGCATAACAATGTGGTTTGATACCATGGTCGATATGGCCAGGGCCGCGACAATCACCATAGACGTTGCCGACGAAAACCCGCCCAAAAATGACAACATCGCCAGGCCATCGGCCCCCGCCGCCAATGGCAGCGTCAACACGAACAGGTCAGGGTTGGCACCCGCTGGCAATGACGACAATCCGACAACGGCAATCGGGACAACAAACAGGCTCATCAGCAGCAGATAAAGCGGAAACACCCAGCTTGCGGTTGCCAGGTGTTTTTCGCTGACGTTTTCCACAACCAGAACCTGAAACATCCGCGGTAAGCACATGAAGGCGGCGGCAGACAGGAATGTCAGCGTGATCCACCTGTCAGGCCGCATATCCCAGCCCGCAATTGACGAAGCGTCAATACGCTCAAGGATGTCCAGCGGCCCCTCGGCCACCCCCCAAACGACAAAGGCACCAACCGCCAAAAGGGCCGCCAATTTCACAACGGCCTCAAGCGCGATGGCCGTCACGACACCATGGTGGCGTTCATTTGCGTCCAGACTTCTGGTGCCAAATATGATGGTGAAAAATGCCAGCCCGACAGCCACCCAAATGGCGGTTGCGTTCAGGTCAGGCAAAGGCCCTGCTAACGGCTGATCGCTGGCAAACACAGCGAATGACAGCGCAACCGATTGCAGTTGCAGCGCAATATAGGGTGTCGTCCCGATGACGGCCATCAGGGTGACAATCACGCCCAGCGCGTTGGATTTGCCATAGCGCGATGAAATCAAATCGGCGATAGAGGTAATTCTTTGGGTGCGCCCAATGCGTACCAATTTGCGCAAAGCCCACCACCACCCCACCATAATAAGCGTCGGCCCCAGATAGATCGTGACAAATTCCAACCCCGACCTGGCAGCGTATCCTACGGCCCCGTAAAATGTCCAAGCGGTACAATAAATCGACAGGGACAGGGTATAAACAAGTGGTGAGCGCAACCAGCCAATGCGCCCCGCATCGGCACGTCTTTCGGCAATATATGCCACCAGAAATAGCAACCCAACATAAAGCAGGCAGACGAATACCAGCAGGTTAAACGGAACCATTCTCGGGCTCCCTGGACTGGGCATCAACGATAGAAAGCGGTTTAGACAGCAGCGCTGATATGACGATCAAGGCAAACCAGACGGCAAAAATATAGACAATCCCGTATCGGGTTTGCCCGCCGTTCCACAGCAACGGCAACACAATAAAGAAAATACCGGCAATGGGCAGCAACCTGGCAGCGTCAATTGCTCGGCGCAATCGATAGCCGCTTTTAGCCACATATATCGGCTTTTTCAGGGTCATTCCTGCGCCAACTCACGCACTGTACTAAGCACTTCAGAATTTGAAAAAGGCTTGGTCATAAAGCGGTTTGCACCATAAAGTGCGGCCTGTTCCCGGTCTTTTTTCTGGCCCCGCGCCGTTAGCATTATCACCGGTGTCTCGTGATCGGTTTCTGACATCCGCAGATCACGTAACACGTCATATCCGGATTGGTTTGGCAACATGACATCAAGGATAACCACATCCGGATTGCGCCGCTGAATTTCCTGCAAGGCAGTTGCCCCATCGGAATGGGTGTCAACGACGTAGCCCTCCTGTGACAGGATGAAACGCACAGCTTCAATAATGTTCGGCTCATCTTCGATAAGCAGTATTCGGTTTCCCATGCATCCCCCCGGTTGCCAGCCTGTTCCCGGCACCACTACCTAAGCCGGGAAAGGCGCGGCTGTCAAAACCCCGGTGCAAGAATTGACGGTTCGCGACGGCCCGGGCAGACGCCGCGCTGGCATATTCGGCAGGTTGGGCCCACGGTCAGTTCGCTGGTCTCACTATGACTTGGCAAGATCAGCATCGTGGCTTCCAGCAGGGGCGCCACATTGAACTGCTCCGCCGATTTAGGCACTGCCACCGCATAAGATTTGAAAACCGGTTGCCGGTATCCAGCCTGCTGAACAGTGCTGCATAATGGCGTCGCGGGGCGCGACAATGCCTGAAAGATCGGCCAAAGCGGGCACGCCGCCCCGTATCTTGGCAGGGCAAACCCATCCACAGGTTTGCTGATCAGCATCGCCCCTGAACTGTCGCAGCTAACCAGCCCACTTTGCACGCCAGCCGCCTTGGGCAAACTGGCAATCCGGCGCAGTACAATTGAAAACTCGACACCTATTTCCCTACAAAACGTGAGTGGGTCAAAGTCGGTTCCTTTAACAGCCGCCGCGACCACCTGGCTGGGCAATGCCAATGCATCTTGTCGGTACCGCTCAAAATAGCTGGTCGCGATTGCGGCAATGACCGGGTCGCTGATCAGGCCCGGCTCTGTTGCCACCGCATCCGATACGGGTATTGCATCAGGTCCTTCCAACATTGCAATATGAAACGACTGCTCCGACAGCCACGCATTAAACTGGACAGAGGGCAGCTCTGGATGCCCCCCCCCGCCATCCGCAATAGAGGCATCAAAATATGCCGCCAGAGATTGCGCATTTTGGGCCAGCCTTTTGCTGTCCTCGTTGATATTGCGATTAAACCGTGCCCGCCATTCCTGATCAAGTTCGCCGCTGTCTTGCAGGATTGTCGCGGTGGACCGTATTGCGGTCACAACGGTCAGCATTTCGTGCATCAATGCGGCAAGCTGCGGGTCATGGGCCAGCCGATCTGTAAGCGCCTCAACCTGTTGTGTAAGGTTTTCAACTTTACTGTGCTGGGCAGCAACCAACCCGGCCCAGCCCGGAAACCGGCCAGCCATTTCCACCGCCTTGTCATCTTCGCATTCAATACCAGGCTGATCACTTGACGCCTTGGCCAATGCGTCCAACAGCATTGATTGCGCGCCTTCACTAAGCAGTGTCGCTTCCACGTTCAGTTGACTGGCAATATCGACCAGTAACTTACCGCCGATTCTGCGGCGGTTGTGTTCGATTAAATTTAAGTAGGACGGTGAAATGCCGACATTACTGGCCAATTCCGCCTGCGCCACCCCATTGGAAAGCCGCGTTTGACGAATTCTACTGCCAGTGAGACCAGTGTTAGGCAATTGGGAAACCTCTGAAAATTCAAACTTTACCATAATTATTGTAAACTAATTAACAGATGCGTCCAGCGAGTAGTAAAAATATTTACAAAATAATTGTTCAATTTCCACCCGTTATTGAGAAATTTTCAAACTCCGCCCAATATCGCGCCAACCTTAACAAAGGTTCGTTATGCGCTTTGGATACGAAAACGCGTTGCGCAAAAAGTTACGATAACGGGAGGAATAAATGTCAAAATCCAATTTAACACGTCGAGGATTGCTTAAAACCGGTTCCATAGCAGGTGCCGGCCTGGCTTTGCCGACGATCTTTACAAGCTCTGCGCTTGCGATGACCAATGCCCCATCGGGCGGTGTCGCCCGCTTTGGCTTTAACGTGCCACAGACAGGACCCTACTCAGAAGAAGGCCTGGACGAGTTGCGCGCACAGGAGCTTGCGATTGAGCACCTGAACGGTATCGGTGATGGTGGCCTACTTAACACTTTCAGCTCCAAGGCACTTGGCGGTGACGGTCTTTTGGGCAACAAAGTCGAATTTGTGACCGGCGACACAGCAACCAAATCTGACGTTGCGCGTGCTTCTGCCCGTTCAATGATCGAAAAAGACGGCGTTGTCATGATCAACGGCGGCTCATCTTCTGGTGTTGCCATCGCGGTTCAGGGCCTATGTCAGGAAGCTGGCATTATCTTTATGGCCGGGCTTACACACTCTAACGACACCACCGGTAAAGACCGTAAAGCCAATGGCTTCCGCCATTTCTTTAACGGCTTTATGTCCGGCGCCGCGCTCGCGCCTGTGCTTGAAAAAGAGTACGGAAAAGACCGTCGTGCCTATCACCTGACAGCCGACTATACGTGGGGCTGGACACAGCAGGAAAGTATTGCTGCGGCCACAGAAGCCACCGGTTGGGAAACTGCCAACAATGTGCTGACGCCAGTTGGCGCTGGTGACTTTTCGTCCTACATCGCGCCTGTATTGAACTCTGGTGCTGATGTTCTGGTTCTGAACCACTACGGCGGTGACATGATCAATTCACTGACACAGTCCATTCAGTTCGGTCTGCGTGACAAGCAGGTGAACGGTAAGAACTTTGAGATCGTTGTGCCGCTTTATTCTGAGCTGATGGCAGCGGGTGCTGGCGACAACATCAAAGGTGTGTACGGTTCCATGAACTGGAACTGGCAGCTGGGTGACGCAGGTACTGCGGCGTTTGTTAAGTCGTTCGGCGAAAAGTATGGCCGTCCACCGTCAAACTCTGCGCATACATGTTACGTGCAAACACTGCTTTATGCAGATGCAGTAACACGTGCCGGATCGTTTGAGCCATGTGCAGTTGCCGAAGCCCTTGAAGACTTTGAATTTGACGGCATGGGCAACGGTCCAACACTGTACCGTGGCGAAGATCACCAGTGTTTCAAAGACGTGTTGGTTATGAAGGGCACCGAGAACCCGACCACACAGTATGACACATTGGAAATCGTCGAAGTCACCCCAGTAGAACAGGTGACTTACGCGCCAGACCACGCAATGTTTGGCGGTTCGGACGCTGCACTTGGGTCTTGCAACAACGGCGCATAATCCAAATAAAAACTTGGTTGGCCGCCAATAATGTGGCCAACCAAATTGACCGGTGCTAGAAATTACTGCAGCCGGCACAATAATAACGGGGTGGCAGTATGGACGTAATTATCCTTCAATTGTTGAACGGATTGGACAAGGGGGCGGCATATGCGCTGATCGCCCTTGGGCTTACACTTATTTTTGGTACGCTGGGCGTTGTGAATTTCGCCCATGGCGCTTTGTTCATGATCGGCGCATTTTGCGCAGTATTTGTGCAACGGGTTTTGAATTTTAGCTATCTGGTCGAAGACCCTACAAAGACCGATTTTCTAGGAAAGCCACTACAGGTCAAAACACCGTATATGGAGAAATGGTTTGGTGCGGATGTGGGCCAGGCCATTATCGACTGGTCGGTGCCCTTGGCAATCTTGTTCGCAATTCCGGTGATGATGGCGATCGGTTATGTGATCGAGCGCGGCTTGATTAAACATTTTTACAAACGCCCACATGCGGATCAGATCCTGGTGACCTTTGGCCTGGCGATCGTACTGGGTGAAATAATTCGGTTCTATTTCGGTGCCAACCCTATTCAAACCCCTGCCCCAGACGTGTTTCGCGGCAGTTTTGATTTTGGCGTCATCCTGGGCTTTGACCCGAACATCATCGTTTATCCGGTCTGGCGGCTGGTCTATTTCCTGTTCTCACTTGTCATTGTCACCGCGATATTTTCTTTTCTGCAATTCACGACTTTTGGCATGGTGGTGCGCGCCGGCATGGCAGATCGTGAAACCGTTGGCATGCTGGGCATAGACATCGACCGACGCTTTACCTTCATGTTTGGCCTGGCAGCCGCGGTCGCCGGTGTCGCCGGGGTTATGTACACCCCAATTCTTTCACCGAACTACAATATGGGCATGGACTTTCTCGTGCTTAGCTTTGTGGTTGTGGTGGTGGGCGGCATGGGCTCGCTTCCGGGCGCTGTTGCCGCCGGTTTCCTGCTGGGAATATTGCAAAGCTTTGCCTCCATGAACGAAGTCAAAGCCATCTTCCCCGGCATCGACCAGATTATCATTTATCTCATCGCTATTGTGATCCTGTTGACCCGTCCGCGCGGTCTGATGGGTCGCAAAGGCGTGATGGAGGAATAGGTACATGTTTGGCCTTAGCACCAAAGACAGCAAATTCATGCTGCTTGTCATCGCCCTGATCGCTTTGACACCGTTCATCCTGCAACCATTTCCGGAAAGCTCGGCACTGGCGCAGTTCAATGCCGGCTATCCAGACCTGATGCAGCGGTTTGTTATTTTCGGCATCTTTGCCGTCGGGTTCAACATCCTGTTCGGGTTGACCGGCTATCTGTCTTTTGGCCACGCCGCGTTTCTTGGCGTCGGGTCCTACGCCACGGTGTGGATGTACAAGCTGTTAAATTTTAACGTGCTGCCGGGGCTGTTGCTGGCGGTGGTCTGTTCCGGGTTGTTTGCCCTGTTGATCGGTTACCTGTCGTTGCGCCGCTCGGGAATTTATTTTTCAATTCTGACACTGGCATTCGCCGAAATGTCCTATCGGCTGGCGTTTTCGGTGCTGACACCGATCACCAATGGCGAAACCGGGTTGCAGGTTTATGGCAATGACCCACAGTACCTACTGGCAGAGGGCGGCACAGGTGTGACGCATTTCTTTGGCCTTAAGATGAATTCCAGCTGGTTCCTAAATTTGGGGGATTGGCAGTTCACCTTTAATTTCGGGTATTATTTCAGTGCGGCGATATTTCTGGCGACATTCTATCTGTCGATCCGGATTTTTCGCTCGCCGTTCGGGTTGATGCTGCGGGCAGTCAAATCCAACCAGCAACGCATGAACTACACCGGCCTGAACACCCGCCCCTACACATTGGCCGCATTTGTCATATCGGGCATGTATGCCGGGCTGGCAGGCGGGTTGCTTGCCTCTATGGACCCACTGGCCGGTGCAGAGCGCATGTTCTGGACCGAAAGCGGCGCGGTTGTTTTGATGACCATTCTGGGCGGGGCGGGCACATTGCTTGGCCCGGTTCTGGGCGCCGGGTTGATCAAATACCTGGAAAACATCCTATCCAAAATCAACAACAACGTGCTGCATGAGTGGTTTGGTTTCCTGCCCGACGGTTTGGAAAACTTTATCATCACCATATTGCACCCCTTCGTCGGCGAAGGCTGGCATCTGACCCTGGGCCTGTTGTTTATGGCAGTGGTCATATTCCTGCCCGGCGGTCTGGTAGAAGGCGGCCAACGCATTGCGCGGCTGTTCCGACGCAAGGCCAAGCCATCAACCGATGGCAAAGATCAGCCTGAACAAACCCCACATATAGCCGAGTAAGGGATCACAACATGGGTATCCTGGAAGTAAAAGGCGTCAACAAACGTTTCGGCGGATTGCAAGCGCTTGATGACGTTAACCTGTCAATCGCCGAAAATTCGCTGCACGCGATCATTGGCCCCAACGGGGCGGGCAAATCAACCCTGCTAAATGTGCTGGTGGGTAAACTGGTACCGGATTCCGGTTCCGTCATGTTTGACGGGCAATCGGTGCTGGGGCGAAAACCCCACCAGATCAACCAAATGGGCATCAGCCGGGTGTTTCAGACGCCGGAAATATTTGGTGATCTGACGGTGATGGAAAACGTTATCATCCCCTGTTTTGCCAAGCGCGACGGATCGTTTCGCCTGCACGCCTTTGAAACCGTGCTGGATGAGGTGGATCTGGTGCAAAAGGCCGAACAAATCCTGATCGACGTCAACATGATCGACAAACAGCACATGACGGCCGCATCCCTCAGCCGAGGTGACAAGCGGCGGCTGGAAATGGCCATGTGCCTGGTGCAAGAGCCGCGGCTTTTGCTGCTGGATGAACCCACCGCAGGCATGGCGCGCGCCGACACCAACAATACCATTGATCTGCTGAAAGAGATCAAGGAAAAACGCGACATCACCATGGTGATCATTGAACATGACATGCATGTTGTGTTTTCACTGGCCCAGCGGATCACTGTGCTGGCCCAGGGAACGCCACTGGTGGAAGACACACCAGACAATATCAAAGGTCACCCAAAAGTACGCGAAGCCTATTTGGGCGAAGCCGAAGTATGAAACACAACAGCGATTTTTCGCAGAAAAATCGTAACAATTCTTCTGCGAAGAATTGGGCCCGCGAAAGAGGGAAGACATGAACCAAAAACCAGCCTTCAACCCAAATGCCAACCACGCAGAAAGCGCGCCGGCGTATTTCTCGGTCTGGGATATCCACGCCTACTATGGCGAAAGCTATATCGTGCAAGGTGTCAGCCTGAATGTGCATGAGGGTGAGATCTTGGCGCTGCTGGGACGCAACGGTGCTGGCAAAACGTCTACCCTGCGTGCCATTGCACGGCTATCGGACCCGACATTAAGCCATGGCGAAATTTGGCTGGATCACACAGCCATTCACCCGCTTGCATCCCACCAAGCCAGCCAAGCAGGTATTGCCCTGGTCCCTGAAGACCGGCGCATCATTGCCGGCCTAAGCGTGGAAGAAAACCTGCAACTGGCCCAAATAGCCCCGCCCATTGGCTGGTCATTGGACCGTATTTACGACCTGTTCCCACGGCTTGGCGAACGGCGCAAACAGGAAGGTGTCACGCTATCGGGTGGTGAGCAACAAATGCTGGCCATTGCCCGCGCCCTGGCGCGCGACATCAAATTGCTGCTACTGGATGAACCCTATGAAGGGTTGGCCCCGGTGATTGTAGATGAAATTGAAAATACCCTGAACCTGATCAAAAAGCAGGGCATTACCACAATTATCGTTGAACAAAACGCCCTACGGGCATTGGCTCTGGCCGACAGATCGGTCATTCTTGACACTGGACAGGTTGTGTTTGACGGCACGGCGCAAGAATTGTTAGACGATGAGGTGCTCAGGGCCGAATACTTAGCCATCTGAGCCAAACTTCTTATACTTCTTGCCAAAACCAAAAAAGAGATCCCGGTACATGACTGACACCAAACTTTACCCGCCCAGCGCGGATTTTTCCGCAAACTCCCATGCCGACCGTGCAAAATATGACGAAATGTACGCAGCATCAGTTGCCGACCCGGATGCCTTTTGGGGTGAACAGGGCAAAAGGTTGGACTGGATCAAACCCTATTCCAAGGTGAAAAACACCAGCTTCGAATACCCGGATATTTCGATCAAATGGTATGAAGATGGCGTGCTGAACGTGTCGGCCAATTGTATTGACCGGCACCTGGCAACACGCGGTGATCAGACGGCAATCATCTGGGAAAGCGACGATCCATCGGTCGACGCCAACATCACCTATAATGAACTATCAGACAAAGTGAACCGGCTGGCCAACGTCTACAAATCCCTTGGCGTCACCAAGGGCGACCGCATCGTCCTTTACATGCCGATGATCCCGGAAGCCGCCTATGCCATGCTGGCCTGTGCCCGCATTGGCGCGATCCATTCCATTGTTTTCGCAGGGTTTTCCCCCGAAGCATTGGGCGCACGTATTGGTGGCTGCAAAGCATCGCTTGTGGTCACCGCTGATCAGGCACCCCGTGGCGGCAAGAACACGCCTCTGAAAACCAACGTCGATGCAGCGCTGGAAATTTGCGGTGATGTGCCAACCCTGGTGGTGGCCCGCACCGGCAATGACGTGCCGATGAAAGCCGGGCGCGACCACGCCTATGGCCCGCTGATGGACGCCGCATCTGCCGACTGCCCGCCAGAACCAATGAACGCCGAAGACCCGCTGTTCATCCTTTATACCTCCGGCTCCACCGGCATGCCCAAGGGCGTCGTGCATTCCACCGGCGGCTATCTGGTCTATGCAGCCATGACCCACCAGTACACATTTGACTACCACGACGGCGACATCTTCTGGTGCACGGCTGATGTGGGCTGGGTCACCGGCCACAGCTATATCGTCTATGGCCCGCTGGCCAATGGCGCCACCACGCTGATGTTTGAAGGCGTGCCAACCTACCCCGATGTCGGTCGGTTCTGGGCTGTGTGTGACAAGCACAAGGTAAACCAGTTCTACACCGCCCCCACCGCCATTCGCGCCCTGATGGCGCACGGCAATGACCCGGTTAAGGGCCACGACCTGTCATCCCTGAAACTTCTAGGCACCGTCGGTGAGCCGATCAACCCGGAAGCCTGGAACTGGTACAATGACGTGGTTGGCGGCGGCAATATCCCCATCGTTGACACCTGGTGGCAAACCGAAACCGGCGGCCATATGCTGGCCCCCCTGCCCGGCGCCACACCCACCAAACCCGGCTCAGCCACGCTACCGTTTTTCGGCATCCAACCCGTGGTCTTAAACCCCGAAACCGGGGCAGAAATCACCGACACCGTTGCCACAGGCGTTCTTGCCATCGCCGACAGCTGGCCCGGCCAAATGCGCACGGTTTATGGTGACCATGACCGGTTCGTATCCACCTATTTCGCGTCCTACAAAGGCTACTACTTTTCCGATGACGGCTGCCGGCGCGACGAAGACGGTTACTACTGGATCACCGGGCGCGTTGATGACGTGATCAACGTCTCTGGCCACCGCATGGGCACCGCAGAAGTGGAAAGCGCCCTGGTCGCCCACCCGGCAGTTTCAGAGGCCGCAGTTGTCGGTTTCCCCCATGATATCAAGGGGCAAGGCATCTATTGCTATGTGACACTTATGGGCGGACAAGACTACACGGATGAGCTTCGCGCCGAGCTTGTTGGCTGGGTCCGCAAAGAAATCGGCCCCATCGCCAAACCGGACCATATCCAATGGGCACCGGGGCTGCCAAAAACACGTTCGGGCAAGATCATGCGCCGGATACTGCGCAAAATTGCCGAGAATGATTATGGCAACCTTGGCGATACATCGACGCTGGCAGACCCGTCGGTGGTGGATGATCTAATAGCGAACCGTAAGCAGTAGCAAAGCGGCCAAAGGCGCAGGCCTTAGCGACAGTTTCTGCGGGGTATTAAATGGGGAAAACGACCCCCTTTAGCCCCGCTGATTTCACCGATACAGATAGGGCCAACAAACAATGCGCCAACAAAGCCCGATCACGGAAAAACTCCGGGGTTTTATCGCCCAAAACTTTGGCAATACAGAACTTGGGCTTATCAGAATTGCGAAAAACCTGGATCTTTCAGGTATGAGCGATGTTGAAATCGTAGATTTTTGTCGCCAAATAATCCTGTCCACACCGATTGCGGAAATCGAGGTGCGGGGTAAAAATTACTACCTCCATTGCCAAGAGCATTCTGCGGTTCTGACGATTAACAGATCAAGTCTGGGCATCATCACCGCTTTGCGAATGGGGTGAACATACGACCGCCTGTTTGGCTCACGAATTTCCGTAAGGGGTAATGATATGGCCCCTAAAAACCCGGAAGATTCCACTTTGTAGCGTCCATTTCAGGTGCCTGTACACGCCGCACGGGGATGCCTGCGGATAACTGAATTCCCCACCCGATCGGCCGTTACAGGTCTCTGCAACAAGACATTGCGCTTTCGCCCATAACAAGGCACCTTCATCTTCTTAAACATCAGGTTACAATAAATATTATTCACATAACAACCAAAGCGACTTTATTACCCTGCGCCCCCGACGTCAGGCGCAAAACAAAAGGAAACTCCATGGGCACTCCAACTGACTGGCAAGACATCCTGGATCAAAATGAGACCATCCTCTGGCAGGGCCGCCCCGACGCGACAGTGCACTGGCGCTTTCAACAGAAAGCCAGCCTTCTGCTTGGATCAGCACTTGCCATGTTCGCATTGATCTGGATGAAAATAGCCGCACAAGACGGCGGCCTGTCCTGGATGTTCGGGTTAATCTTCCTGTGCGCCGCCATCGTCCATATGATTAGCAGCACCTATCGAATACCGTACCTGTTGAGCAAAACATGGTATCTACTGACCGACACGCGCGCCATAGTCCGCACCGATTTTCCGCTTCTGGGCCACCGCGTTAAATCCTATCCGATCACCGCACAGTCACATCTGGAATTGGATTCACGCCATAAATTCAACATATATTTTGCCACCAGGACCCGTCGCAGCAATGATGGCACCTCACGCGAGATTGGGATCGGATTTGAGCGTATTGATGATGCCGAAATCGTATTTGGCTTGGCGCGTAAGATTCAAAAAGAAATGACATGACCAATTTGGTTCATTGACGTCACCCCTCCCGGCGCGCCAACATCAACTCCACCCGCTTCACTTCCCGGATCACCCGGTCCGCCTGTATTTGCGGCATCATGCTCAGACTTTTCGCCAGCGACGGCCGGCATTATCACCCCATGGCGCACGCTTTGTTGGCCCACCGTATTGTGAATTGCGAACCAAACTGTGATTGGGTTGACATATTAAACCAATAAACTAGTTTAATGGTATGACTGATTCTAAATCCATCGCATTGGTGCTCTCGGCGCTTGCACACCCCTCAAGGGTCGACATCCTTAGCTGCTTGTTGGCGCACCACCCGAGCGGGTTGATGGCAACATTCCTGTCCGCCGAAACCGGTCTCGCTCCTTCGACCTTGTCTCACCACCTACGGGAGATGGAAAAAGGTCACGTGATCAAAAGGCTCGTGAATGGGCAGAGAACATTAACACACCTTGACCTGCGAAAACTCACGGAAATCACAAATACATTGATGCAACTTTGCTGTTCGATTGAGCAAATCCCGCAAAAAGGTTCCCAACAATGATCTCAAAATCTGTCTCACAGCTATTTTTACTTTGTCTAACTGGCGCCATGGGTATCGTCTTTTTCTTGACGATTGGGAATGATTTGCAAGAGGCGTATCTGACCCTGGCGACATTGGTTCTCATTGGCCTTTCACTGGCGATGGAGAAACGTTTCCCACTGCACACCGACTGGAACAGCAACAAAGGCGACACAGCCGGGGACATTGGCAGCTTTGTTTTCATTTTCGGTATTTTGGATGGTGCATTGAAATGGCTCTCACCGTTTCTCATTTTGGTGCTATTGCCGAATTTTGGATTAGCTGGAAATTTGCCCTTATGGGCACAGATTATTGCAGCCACTCTTTTAATCGAATTTGGCGCATGGATCAGTCATTGGGCCCACCACAAATACAAACCACTTTGGGCATTGCATGCGATGCATCACAGCACTGAGCGTTTGTATACATTGAATAATTTTCGGTTTCACCCCGTGAACCATATCATCAACTACCTCATCATGTTCATGCCCCTTCTCGCGTTTGGAATTTCCAAAGAGGCCATTTTGGGGTACACAGCCCTAACCTTGCCTGTGTTGCTATTCCAGCATTCAAATATCGGCTTCAACTTTGGTATTCTCAGCCATTTTTTCAACACCAACACTTTGCATCGCTGGCACCACTCTTCAGCCTACAAAGAAGGTATGCACAATTTTGGACGCGCCCTGGTGGTTTGGGATCACTTGTTTCAAACCTACTACAACCCAGCGGACGCTGATGAACCCAATACCATTGGCCTGGCGTCAAGCGGCGGGACTTATCCGCAACCAAATAGTACATTGAAACAGATTTTATGGCCATTGAACAAAGAATGTTGCCGGTAAGGTCTCTGGTTCATTGTCCTGTATTTGGGTGTATTCCAATCTTCGCCCCGTGCCATCTGTTTCACTGCCGGTTCTAGCGACGCACACCCATGATTAATCTCCTACCAAGATCTTGTCTTTTTGAATTCTTGGTATGTCCTCACCCCTCGCGCCGCGCCAACATCAGCTCCACCCGCTTCACTTCCCGGATCACCCGGTCCGCATGTATTTGCGGCATCATGCTCAGCTTCATGGCCAGCGCCGCCAACATCAGCACACTTCCGGAAAACCCATATTTCACGGCAACCAATACCTCCGTCGCCCCGAAAAACCGCACACCACACCAAAACGCCGCGAAAAACATCACCGTCTGCACGGTCATCACGATCCAGTTGACCCAGCCCAGCTTGCCGCGAAACAGCCCCAGCCCCAGGGTGAACCACCCCAGCTCCTCGGTCTGCGCAAAAATCTCGCGGTCCTCGGCTTCCAGTGCTTCCTCAATCATCTGATCAAGCTTTTCCATTTGTTTTCCTTTCCAATATTTCGCGCAACTTGCTGCGCGCATGCATCAATCTCGTTTTTACCGTACCCGCAGGCACATCCATGGCCACCGCCACCTCACTCACATTCATATCCGCCAGATAAAACAGCGCCACCGTCGCCGCCTGATCGCGCGACAGATGCTCCAGTGCCGCCCGCACCCGCGCCCCATCCACCGCCGCCGGGCCACCTTCAGCAACTTCCATATCCACCTCCTGCACATATTGTGCCGCTAAAGAACGATCCCGCTGCCGTCCCTTGATCACCCGCGCCACCCGGCGCGTCACAATCCGCAACGCCCAGGGCAAAAACGCCCCCGTATCCCGCAAACCGCCCAGCCCGCGCATGACCTCAATCCACGCGTCCTGAACCACATCTCGCGCACCTTCCACATCCCCCAGCAACCGCACCGCATGCGCCATCAACCGGGGCCCGCGAAACCGCACCAATCGCGCCAAAGCATTCCGGTCCCCAGTGCGCGCCGCCGCCACCAAATACCCTTCCAACGCTTTTTCGTTTTGTTTCACGTTCAATTTGCCCATTCATATATTAGGTGCATGCAAACCTACTTTGGGTTCAAAGCCAAATTCTTCTTTTCCTAAATATCCCCGCCGGAGGCCCAAACAAAAAAATGGCGCGGCCCCGCTTGGGGTCGCGCCACCGTTTCCTTTAATACGCCGGCTTTAATTCAATGCGGCGTCAGTTATCGCATGGGTCCAGGCACCGGTTGGCGCGGCCGTGATCACCGGATCAGACCCGCCACCCATCAATGTCGCCACTGTCCGCGCGTAATCTGCCACATCCAACGCTCCGTTAGATCCGGCTGTCAGCTTGGCAATCTCACCCATCATCCGGCGCTGATGCTTTTGCGTCTGAGCCCCGGTTTCATCGTATTCCAACACGATATCGGCCGCCGCATCCGGGTTTTCTTCCGCCCATTTCCAGCCCTTCATCGACGCGCGCACAAAGCGCACCAGCTCATCGCTGAATGCTTCATCCGTCAGTCGGTCCTCCAGCACATACAGCCCGTCTTCCAACGTTGCCACGCCCTGATCTTCGTATTTGAAGGTCACCAGATCATCCGACGTCAAACCGGCATCAATGATCTGCCAATATTCATTATAGGTCATGGTCGACACACAATCGGCCTGCCCTTGCAGGATCGGGTCAACATTAAAGCCCTGCTTCAGCACCGTAACACCACCATCAGAGCCATCCGTGGCCACGCCAAGGCTGCTCATCCAGCTTAGGAACGGGTATTCGTTTCCAAAGAACCAGACCCCCAGCGTGTGCCCAGGGAAATCAGCAGGCGCAGTGATGCCACTGTCGGAACGACAGGTCAGCATCATGCCAGAACTTTTGAACGGCTGGGCAATATTCACCAGCGCCAGGCCTTTTTCACGCGCCGCCAATGCCGACGGCATCCAGTCAATCACCACATCAGCGCCACCACCGGCCAGCACTTGCGTTGGCGCCACATCCGGGCCACCTGGTTTGATGGTCACATTCAGATCTTCATCGGAATAAAATCCGTTTTCCAATGCCACATAATACCCTGCAAACTGGGCCTGTGTGACCCACTTAAGTTGCAGTGTCAGATCATCTGCCGCCCCGACAGCAGTTCCCCCCAACATCGTAAAACTTGCAACTGCAATAGCTATTGATCGTTTCATTATAGCCTCCCTATATTTTCGGTTATTATAAAGTTTCGCACCCATAACAGCTACATATGGGCCTTTATTATAACAGTAAGGCACATAATATGGCGAAACCGCAACCATAGACTTTCAAAGGGTTATTGTTTCCTGTTTGGCAACAAAAATAGGAATAATTCACGCCCGACTTGCTTTTATTAACTATATTGATCATGTTCAGGGCGTGATACTTTTGGCAGCGAAAAAAGACGACGGAAATACCATTGTTGCCTAATACAGGAAAGCGCAAATGAAAGCACTATTCACGTTGGCCGCCAGTGCAGTTTTCGCTGCCTCCGCCGCTTCCGCCGCCACCTTAGATTTCACCACGCTTGGTAATGGCCCGTTGGGTCAAACAACCGCAAGCATTACTGATGCAAATCTACTTAGCTTTGGAAATGACCTGTATGTTGGGGCCGGACCATTTGCCCCCAACAGCATCTGCGCCATATCTTCTGGCGCTGGCACCTGCGCTGCAGATTTTTTGTTAGAATTCACCAGCCCTGTCACAAACGTCTTCATGAGCCATGGGATTTGGAACACGCTTGATAGCGTCAAAATAACGGTTTTCGGACTACTTGGCGCCTATTCCGGGGATTATGTTGTTACAAGTGCCCCTTCAATAGACCTGTCATCATTTGGCACAATCACCAGCCTGTTTTTTGATGATAGTTCATTTGATGGGTTCGATGGTGGCGGCACCACATTTGGCAATGTCAATTATACACTGGCCAACGTCTCAACTGTGCCATTGCCGGCAAGCCTGCCATTCCTTGCCATTGGCATGGGCGCGCTTGGGTTGATGCGACGTCGAAAATCCGCTTAGGCTGACACCTCTAACAGCAATTGGGCCGCCCGCTTTGGCGGCCTTTTATCTGCGCTGGCCCTTTATTTGCGCTGGGACGGGTGCCAAAACGTCACCGTTTTCTCGATCAAAGTCACACTCCCATAAAATGCTGACCCGGCCAGTGCCGCCACGGCGATCTCGGCCCAGACCATATCCATTGACAACCGCCCGGCCTCGGCCTGAATACGAAAACCCATACCATAGATGGGTGAGCCAAAGTATTCTGCCACAATCGCCCCAATAAGCGCCAGTGTCGTGCCAATTTTCAGCCCGTTAAATATGAACGGCATCGCCGCCGGCAGGCGCAGCTTTATCAACCCCTGCCAATAGCTTGCAGAATAGGTGCGCATCAGGTCGCGCTGCATTGTGTCAGTTTCACGCAGGCCCATCACCGTGTTGATCAGCATCGGGAAAAACACCATGACCACCACCACTGCTGACTTGCTTTCCCAGCCAAAACCGTACCATTTCACCAGAATTGGCGCGATACCAACAATGGGCAAGGCAGCCACAAAATTTCCAATAGGCAACAGGCCAGCTTGCAAAAACCGCGACCGGTCCACCAGTATCGCCACCACAAAAGCCGCACCGCAACCGATCAGATAGCCCGACAGCGCGCCCTTTACCGCCGTTTGCACAAAGTCCTTCCACAGTATGCCACCAGAACCAGCAATACGTGCACCAATGGCACTGGGGGCGGGCAGAATGATCGGGCTGATGTTCAGACCGCGCACCATACCTTCCCACAGAACCAGCATAGATATGCCAAACAAGGCCGGCACCATGATCTTGGCCCAGCGGGTTTGGTGCAGGACTGTACCAGCAAGCAACAGGTTGATCACCGTCGCCAGTGCCCAAAAGGCACCTGCAAACACCAACCAGTTCATCGCGCCATCCCCATGCGTTTCAGGGTGATGCGCTGGATCAACCCGATCAGCGCCACCAGCCCACCCGCCAGAATGGCGGCTGCAATCAGCGCGCTCCAGATCCGGATCGGCGGGCCAAACTGATCGCCCACCAGAATGCGCGCACCCAATCCGCGCAGCGCCCCGGTTGGCAATTCCCCGACAATGGTGCCGACAAGCGCCGCCGCGATGCCGATTTTCATCGACGTGAACAGATAGGGCATGGAAGACGGCAGGCGCAGTTTCCAGAAACTTTGCACCCCGTTTGCGCTGTAGGTTTTCATCAGGTCCAACTGCATAGCATCGGGCGCGCGCAAGCCCTTAACCATACCCACAAGGATCGGGAAAAAGCACAGATACGCCGAAATAATCGCCTTGGGCACGATGCGTTCCTGCACCCCAAGCGCGTTCATCAGCACGATGATCATCGGCGCAAGCGCCACAATCGGAATGGTCTGGCTGATAACAGCCCAGGGCATCACCCCCATATCCATCACCCGTGTGTACACAATGGCTATAGCCAGGCTCAGCCCGATCGCGCCACCAAGGGCAAAGCCCCACAGCGTCGCGTTCAGGGTAATCCAGCCATGAAATATCAGGCTGCGTTTGCTGGTGATCTTCTTCTTCACCGTGGTTTCCCACAGCTCGACAGCCACCTGATGTGGCGCGGGCAGACGGGCGCGTTCCTGCGCCATGGTGTCGGCGAAGACTTCGCCTGATGTCAGCGTGACCCCGGCACGTTCCGCCTGATCCAGCGTCCACTTTGAATTCATCTGATAGGCAGCAAAATACCAGATCATCAGGATAACCGCCAACACCGTCGCTATGGGAAAGACTGATCTCATTGCGGCCCATCCATTTGCCGCCCATAGCGGTAAATCAGCATGCCGATATAATAGATCGGATAGACCCAGATATAGGCCCAAACCGCCTGCCCCATGAACCCGGCCATTTCGGGCCCGCGAAAAAACAGCAGCGCCACGATGATATAGCCGGCAATGTTGGACCAGAACCGGCGTTTATCTATGGATGCCCAAAATTCAGTCATCTCTATGCCCCGCCCGCAAGCCTTCACGCACCCTGTGCGCAATTTCTATAAATTCCCGACTGTCACGGATTGCCAGTGGACGTTCGCGCGGCAGCGGGCTGTCGATAATATCAGCAATCCGCCCCGGTCTGGGCGACATCACCACGATCTTGGTGCTTAGATACACCGCTTCTGGGATGGAATGGGTGACAAAGGCAATGGTCTTGTTGGTACTGGCCCACAACTGCAACAGCTGTTCATTCAGATGGTCGCGCACAATCTCATCCAGCGCGCCAAAAGGTTCATCCATCAGCAGAATATCCGCATCAAACGCCAGTGCCCGCGCTATGCTGGCCCGCTGTTGCATACCGCCGGATAATTGCCAGGGGAACTTGTTTTCAAACCCGGCTAGATCCACCAGTTCTAGCACTTTTGCCACACGCGCGGCCTGTTCGGCCTTGGAAAACCCCATTATTTCCAGCGGAAGTTTCACATTTCCAGCAATCGTGCGCCACGGGTATAACCCCGCCGCCTGAAACACATAGCCATAGGCCCGCGCGCGCCGCGCAGCATCCGGGGCCATGCCATTCACGGTAATCTGCCCCGCTGTGGGCGTTTCCAACGCCGCCATCACCCGCAACAACGTGGTTTTACCGCAGCCAGACGGGCCAATGAACGACACAAAATCGCCAGCGTTGATAGTCAAGTTCACGTCTTTCAACGCATGGACCGGGCCGTCATTGGTTTGGAAGGTGAGGGACAGGTTTTTGGCTTGGATTACAATTTCAGTCATTTCGGATCTTTCGATTGCACACCTTCAAGCACGGGTGACAATACCGCTTTGAGGTAAGTCTCTAAAAAGGAAGTAAGGGCAATATCACGTCCGGTTAAGAAAAAGTTATATCTTTCGGTATTCTTCCTGAGCCAATCGCCAACCATTTCTTTCTCTAATTCTAAAATTCCCAAATACGGCCAAAGTACGGGATTGAAAAAAATAGCCTTTGACACAGTACTCGGAGCGGAAAACCCATAGTGTTGTGACTGGTACCGTGCGTTGCTATTTTGGCCCGCTTTACCAACTTTCAAAATCCGCCCTGAACCCGCATTACAGTTTTTGCCAGCTTGTTTTGAAAGGGCAAACACATAAACTGCCGCAGCATCTTTTGGTTTGGCAATCGGATTATGGGGCGCGGGCCAATGAGAATGTTCAACCTCGCCATGCAAGAATTGACCAGCCACTGACAAGCCTTCTCGAAATCCAGAAATCAAGGAAGCAGGCTCTATCATTTCATTCCTAAAACCGGCAATTTTTGCTGCATATCCATTTCAAACCCCACTTGCCGGAATACCCGACCGCTGCACCGGTGTTGGTGCCGTCAGCTCTTTCCACTGGCTCAGTGCCCTGTTCACGGTGCCATTTGGATCACGCTTCACAAATTTGCCATGCCCTTCCTGGGTGCGTATTTCCCCGTCATGCACCGACACATGGCCGCGCGACAGGGTGAACCGGGGCAGCCCCTTGACCTTTTTCCCCTCAAACACGTTGTAATCAATCGCCGATTGCTGGCTGTCCGCCGCAATGGTCTTTTCCTTTTCAGGGTCCCAAACCACAATATCCGCATCCGCCCCCACCAAAATCGCCCCCTTTTTCGGGTAGCAATTCAATATCTTGGCGATGTTTGTTGATGTCACAGCGACGAATTCATTCATTGTTAAGCGCCCCGTCGCCACCCCTTGGGTCCAGAGCATCGGCATCCGATCCTCAAGCCCGCCGGTGCCATTGGGTATCTTGGTGAAATCACCAACACCGAACCGTTTCTGCTCGGTGGTAAACGCACAGTGATCGGTGGCAACCACCGACAAAGACCCCGCCTGCAACCCCGCCCACAGGCTGTCCTGATGTTGCTTATTTCGGAACGGCGGGCTCATCACCCGGCGCGCCGCATGGTCCCAGTCTTTGTTGAAATATTCGCTTTCATCCAGCGTCAGATGCTGGATCAGCGGTTCCCCCCAGACCCGTTTACCGTTCTGACGGGCTCGGCGTATCGCCTCATGGCTTTCCTCACACGACGTGTGCACCACATATAATGGGGCACCCGCCATATCGGCGATCATGATGGCGCGGTTGGTTGCTTCGCCCTCAACCTGGGTCGGGCGGGAATAGGCATGCGCCTCAGGCCCGGTATTGCCCTCGGCCAGCAGCTGCGCCGACAGTTCCGCCACCACATCACCGTTCTCGGCGTGCACCATCGGCGTTGCCCCCAGTTCGGCACAGCGCTTGAACGACGAATAAAGCTCATCATCATTCACCATCAACGCGCCCTTATAGGCAAGAAAATGTTTAAACGTATTAATTCCACGCTCTTGCACAACGGTCTTCATGTCTTCAAAAACTTTTTCACCCCACCAGGTGACGGCCATATGGAATGAATAATCACAATTGGCGCGGGTCGATTTATTGTCCCAGCGCTTCAAAGCCTCCAGCGGGCTTTCGCCCTGGCCCGGCAGCGCGAAATCCACCACCATCGTGGTGCCCCCGGCCAAGGCCGCCCGCGTCCCGCTCTCAAAATCGTCCGAGCTGTAGGTGCCCATAAACGGCATTTCCAGATGGGTATGCGGATCAATGCCGCCGGGCATGACGTAACAGCCGGTGGCGTCCAGGCTCTCATCGCCCTGCAGGTTTTCGCCAATTTCTATGATCTTGCCGCCCTCAATCAGGACGTCTGCCTTATATGTCAGGTCCGCGGTGACAATCGTGCCATTTTTGATGACTTTGGCCATTGGTATTCTCCGATCGATGTTATTGGCGGGTATACTTGGTTTGAATTTTCGCACCGTAACCCGAACTTAATATATTGTAGCGCATAACCGCATAGCCATGATTTATCATTTACCCCCCCGGCCCAAATGGCCACGCACTGCCCGAACCCTGATCGCCGCGGTCTGTGTATATTTTGCAATGTCCAGTGTTCTGGCTCAGGCAGGCAATTGGGTGCTTATCGACGCCAAGGTTTTGCCCGAAGATTGCAGCAGTCCCGAAATGTGCATATCCCAGCCGGAAAAGCATTTGCGCCACCTGCTTTTTTCCGAGCAGCCAGAATCCCAGGCCCTTTTTCAACTTTTGGATTCCATGGCAACAATACAAAACTTGCCCGCAGACGTGCTGAACTATCAGCAAACAGATTTTGCCGATATCCGGGCTGTACTGGTGCCATTGAAAATCTCTGGGCCCAGTGAAGCATTGCGCGGCTTGAAAGGTGTCTTTTTGGATTTGAAGCGGATGCCCAACACCCATGAAAGTTCGCTTTTTGTCTCCCAGGTCACTGAGACCTTTCAAAAACTGAACATCCCAATATTGACCAAAGAACAAGCCGCCGCATTGCCTGGCAACCCCCGGCTTTCGATACAGTTTTCTGACAACAAGGATGTTGCAGGGTGCATCGTCCCGTTTCGCGCCACCATGAAACTTACTGAAGAAATGGTAACGGTTCGCGATCCCAGTATCAAATTGGATATGTCCGTCTGGTCGGCCTCGATCGGGCAAAACCTGGGCAACACCAATTTCACCGGCTCGATGGCCCTTGAAAGCGCGCTTTCGCGCTTTGTTGAAGACTTTCAGGAAGCCAATAGCAACTAAAGGCAGGACCGGTACACCGGCCATTGGGCCAAACAAAACGCTATAAAAGCGGGTTGGTGTTATCTGCACACGCTCACTCCACAATCTCCGCCGTTTCCACCACCGCATGCATCAATACATCCGCCCCCGCCGTGGCCCATTCACGTGAAATTTCTTCAGCCTCGTTATGGCTTAGCCCATCCACGCAAGGGCACATCACCATCGCCGTTGGCGCGTGTCGGTTGATCCAGCAGGCGTCATGCCCAGCGCCCGAAATCAGATCGCGATGCGTATAGCCCAGACGTTCGGCTGCATCGCGCACCGCACTGACACAGCCCGCATCAAATTCCACCGGGTCAAACCCGCCAACCTTTTCAAACGCAATACCAAGGCCCATTTGCCCAACGAGCGCAGACGCGCCTTCACGCAGTTTATTCTCCATATCTTTGATCACAGCCAAATCAGGTGAGCGGAAATCCACGGTAAAAACCACCTTGCCAGGGATCACGTTGCGCGAATTTGGGTAAACATCCATATGCCCGGCAGCCCCGACCGCATCCGGGGCATGGGACCATGCAATCTGATCCACCAGCTCCAGTATCCGCGCCGCCCCCAGCCCGGCGTTTTTACGCATCGGCATCGGGGTTGAACCCGTATGGCTGTCCTTGCCCGTCACGGTCACCTGTGTCCAACTTAGCCCCTGACCATGGGTGACAACGCCAATATCCTTACCTTCAGCCTCAAGTATCGGGCCCTGTTCAATATGCAGCTCAAAGAACGCGTGCATCTTGCGCGCGCCAACCTCCTCAACGCCGCGCCAGCCAATCCGCGCCAGCTCATCGCCAAACTTTTTCCCGTCCGCGTCTTCAATCTCGTAAGCCCATTCCTGGGTGTGCATCCCTGCAAAAACACCTGACGCCAACATGGCGGGCGCATAGCGCGTGCCTTCCTCATTGGTCCAGTTGGTCACCACAATTGGGTGCTTGGTTTTGATGTCCAGGTCGTTCAGCGTGCGGATAATTTCCAACCCACCGAGCACCCCAAGAACCCCGTCATACTTGCCACCTGTCGGCTGTGTGTCCAAATGCGAGCCCACATAAACCGGCAAAGCATCCGGGTCGGTGCCGTCGCGCCGGGCGAACATATTGCCCATGCTGTCAACGCCCATGGTCATGCCTGCCGCCTTGCACCAGTCCTGAAATAAATGCCGCCCTTCACTGTCTTCATCAGTTAGGGTCTGGCGATTATTGCCCCCAGCCACCCCGGGGCCAATTTTGGCCATCTCCATCAGGCTGTCCCACAACCGTTCGCCATTTATTTTCAGGTTCTCACCGGGTGCTGCCATTGGGACCTCTTACTAATTTTCTCTATTTCAATCAAAAGTTTGACCAAACGGTCAGAAACACGCTAACAGAGGTGCATATGTAGTCAAGGAGTTCAAAACATTCCTTGCGCTTCCCTGTTGGATTGACACTCTATACTACTGGATTGAATAACAGCACCAACTGGATGCCCGATGAAAAAACTACGGCCAAAAACCCGCATTCAGCGCAAGAACACCGCCGCCATATTAGATGCAGCACTAGAGGTGTTTTCCCAACATGGGTTTCGGGGCGCAACACTGGACCAAATCGCCAAATCTGCCGGTCTTTCCAAGCCAAACATGCTGTATTATTTCGCCTCAAAGGAAGAAATTCATACCCAGTTACTGTCCGAGCTTATGGTTGTCTGGCTGGACCCGCTGCGTGCCCTTGATCCGCTTGGCGACCCTATTGAGGAAATCGTCGGTTATGTCCTGCGTAAGCTGGAAATGTCTCGCGAATTACCCCGGGAAAGTCGGCTGTTTGCCAATGAAATTATTCAGGGCGCGCCCCGAATTATGAACAACATTAAAAACGACTTACACCCATTGGTGGAAGAAAAATGCAATATCATCCAAGGCTGGGTGGATGCAGGGAAAATTGTAAATATTAACCCCAAGCATCTGATTTTTTCGATCTGGTCCACAACCCAGCATTATGCAGATTTTGACGTGCAAATTCAGGCGTTACTCGCCCCAGAGCAGGGCGAAAAATTCAACGATGCGGCAGTGTTTTTAGAAACCCTATACCGGCGCGCCCTGACACCTAATGCGCAAAAGAACGCAGACTTGTTAGAATAGTTTTTCCTACCCAACCGCTGCAGGGTTATTTGGATGGCCTGTCCAATTTGCGTAATCTGAGCTAACAGTTTCGCCGGTCCGCTTATCCAACGCACCGGGTTCAAGCGCTGTCAGGCTGATACAGCCTTCCACCGGGCAAACATTCAGGCAAAGATTGCAAGCAACACACTCATCATCTTTCACCTCAAAAACCCGGTCAGCTGACATTGAAATTGCCTGATGGCTGGTATCTTCACAGGCGGCATAACAGCGGCCACATTTGATGCATTTTTCCTGATCAATTACTGCTTTTGCAACATAATTCAGGTTAAGGTGTTGCCAGTCCCTTAGGTTTGGCACCGCCTTTCCGACCACCTCATCGATCGTTTCATACCCCTTTTCGTCCATCCAGTCAGACAGACCTGACACCATCTCATCAATAATTTTAAACCCGTATGTCATGACTGCCGTGCAGACCTGGACAGACCCGGCACCCAGTGACAAAAATTCAGCAGCATCTTTCCAGGTCTGGATACCGCCGATACCTGAAATCGGTAGCGCGGCAGTTTTGGGGTCACGGGCAATTTCAGCAACCATATTCAACGCAATCGGCTTAACCGCCGGGCCGCAATAACCACCATGGGATCCCTTGCCATCAATGGTCGGTTCGGGCGCCATAATATCCAGATCAACAGACGTGATCGAATTGATAGTATTGATCAGCGACACCGCATCAGCCCCGCCTGCCATGGCCGCCCGCGCCGGCATGCGGATATCTGTGATGTTTGGCGTCAGCTTCACAATCACCGGCATGCGGGTGTATTGCTTGCACCAGCGCGCGACCATTTCAATATATTCCGGCACCTGCCCCACGGCTGATCCCATACCCCGTTCGGCCATGCCGTGCGGGCAGCCAAAATTTAGCTCAATAGCGTCGGCTCCGGTCTCTTCAACGGGCGGCAAAATGGCTTTCCAGGCGTCTTCTGCGCAAGGAACCATTATTGACACCACCATCGCGCGGTCCGGATAATCCCGTTTCACGGCCTTTATTTCGCGCAGGTTGGTTTGCAACGGGCGGTCTGTGATCAATTCAATGTTGTTCAGCCCCAAAAGCCGCCGGTCCGCGCCCCAGATTGCCCCATATCGTGGGCCGTTGACGTTGACGATCGGCGGGCCTTCTTCGCCCAGCGTTTTCCAGACAATACCGCCCCAACCAGCCTTAAGCGCCCGGCGAACATTGTATTCCTTATCGGTTGGCGGGGCCGACGCCAGCCAGAACGGGTTCGGGGATTTTATGCCAACAAAATTTGTAAAAAGATCAGCCATTTCATGTCTCCTATTCGCTCAACGCCAGGTGAATATCTTCGGCCGCATCGCGCCCCTCAGCCACCGCGGTGACCGTCAGATCATCGCCGCCACTTGCACAATCACCGCCAGCCCAAACCCCCGCCATGTTGGTGCGGCCATTGCCAGTGACAGTAATTTTTCCACTGATTATTTCTATATTTTCTGCAGTATTATCAATACTCTGCCCTATCGCCTTAAACACCATATCAGCAGGCAGTTTGAAATTTTCGCCGGTACCGGTCAGCTGTGCACCCTGTTGGCTGGTGTGTTCAAATTCCACCTCCATGACATGGCCCTCGCCATGCACCGCAACCGGTTGGGCATTGTAAATAATACGCACGCCTTTTGACGTTGCAAGATCCTGTTCATACCCGGATGCGCCCATATTTTTGCGTGAACGTCGATAAACCATGGTAACACTATCCGCCCCCAGCAGCTTGGCCTGTACGGCGGCATCAACGGCCGTCATGCCGCCGCCAATCACCACAACATTTCGCCCGATTTTCAGCTCAATCAGATCATCAGCCTGCCTAAGCTTCGCAATAAATTCAATGGCATCGACAACATTACCCATATCCGCGCCATCAATCCTAAGTGCATTCACCCCGGACAGTCCAAACCCTAAAAACACCGCGTCATATCCGGCTGTCAGCCTGTCCAGTGAAATTTCCTGGCCCATTTTGGTGTCAAATTGCAGGGTGATGCCGCCAATTTCCAGCAGCCAGCTCACCTCAAATGCGGCAAAGCCATCAACTGATTTGTAGGCCGCAATGCCAAATTCGTTTAGGCCACCGGGCTTTGAATGTTGATCAAAAATTGTAACACTATGGCCATGCAGCGCCAAACGGTGGGCACAGGCCAATCCTGCCGGCCCGGCACCGACCACAGCCACAGCTTTTCCGGTGGACGGTTTTCGTTGGTAAGGGTGTGTATCCGCCGCCATCAACGTATCAGTGGCAAAGCGCTGCAAGCGGCCAATTTCTACTGGTTTGCCCTCTGCCACCTGCCGCACGCAGACTTCTTCACACAGGGTTTCTGTGGGGCAGACCCGCGCGCACATACCGCCCAAAATATTCTGATCAAAAATCGTTCGTGCAGCGGCCTCAGGCACCCCAGTCTGTATTTGTCGAATGAACAGCGGGATATCAATTGTCGTTGGGCAGGCCGTCATGCACGGCGCATCATAGCAAAAGTAACACCTGTCAGCCGCCACCGCTGCTTGGTGCCCATCAAAAGCCGGGTGCAAATCAGCAAAGTTCTGCTTTATCACAACAGGCGAAAGCCGCGCGTTTACCACGCCATCGGTCATTGGACTGTTTGGCATGGATCCCTCCGCTTGGTTCTTTTGCCTGACCATAGACTGGCAGGTTTGTATTTTTTTATCAATTGGTAAAATTTTTTAACATTAAGTACCGCTGGCCAGGCCAATTTGTACCAATCACATCTTTCAACCCAACAATGCCTAGCGTATGCTGGCAACAGCTTTGAATAAGCCTGCACCAGACAGGCCAGAAATAACGGTCGAGGATAGCATGGCAAAACAGAATAACCCCGGTGACGTAGAGTTTATCAAATCGCTCGCAGCATTGCTGGATGAGAACGATTTGACAGAAATTGAAGTCAAACGCATATACGGCGACGCTGATCGGTTGAATGTCCGGGTTTCCCGAGCACAGCAAGCCGTGCAGGCCGCAGTTCAATTTGCGCCCCCTGCCCCAGCAGCAATTGCCGCTCAAGCACCCGAGGCACCAGCAAAAATTGATGATCCAGCGGCCCACCCCGGTGCGGTGACATCACCCATGGTTGGCACGATTTATTTACAGGCTGAACCTGACGCACCTGCATTTGCCAAGGTTGGTGATCAGGTGTCAGAGGGCGATACGCTTTTGATCGTTGAAGCCATGAAAACCATGAACCACATTCCTGCCCCGCATTCCGGCACAGTAAAGCGCGTTCTTGTTGCTGACGGTGATCCGGTTGAATTTGGTGCGCCACTGATGATTGTCGAATAGGGACACACCAGATCATGTTCGACAAAATTCTAATAGCCAACCGCGGCGAAATAGCACTACGAATTATCCGCGCTGCCCGTGAAATGGGTGTCCGGTCGGTGGCTGTGCATTCCACCGCAGACAGCGACGCGATGCATGTGCGCATGGCTGACGAAGCCATTTGCATTGGTCCCCCGTCAGGTGCTGACAGCTATCTTTCAGTGCCAGCAATTATTGCCGCATGCGAAATAACCGGCGCCCAGGCGGTTCACCCGGGCTATGGTTTCCTGTCTGAAAATGCCAATTTCGTTCAGGCGCTGGAAGACCATGACATCAAATTCATTGGTCCAACCGCCCAGCACATTCGCACCATGGGCGATAAAATCACCGCAAAAGATACCATGAAGAAACTTGGTGTCCCTTGCGTGCCCGGCTCTGATGGTGGCGTTCCCGACCTTGAGGCCGCTCAAAAGATCGGCCAGGAAATTGGCTATCCAGTCATTGTAAAGGCCACCGCTGGTGGCGGCGGACGCGGCATGAAGGTTGCTACAACAGCCGCCGACATGGAAAGCGCTTTCCTGACCGCCCGCGCCGAGGCAAAATCAGTGTTTGGCAATGAAGAAGTCTACATTGAAAAATACCTGCTGACGCCACGGCATATTGAAATTCAGGTTTTTGGTGACGGCAAAGGCAATGCGGTTCACCTGGGCGAGCGTGATTGTTCGCTGCAACGGCGCCATCAAAAAGTATTTGAAGAGGCACCAGGCCCTGCCATCAACGCCAAAACCCGCGCCGAAATTGGCGATGTCTGCGCCAAAGCGGTTGCTGGCATTGATTACGCCGGTGCCGGAACCATAGAATTTCTATACGAGAACGATGAATTCTATTTCATCGAAATGAACACCAGATTGCAGGTCGAACATCCGGTAACCGAAGCCGTTTTCGGGGTCGATCTGGTCCGCGAGCAAATTCTTGTGGCCGCGGGCCAACCATTGTCCTTTGCCCAGGATGACCTAAAGGTAAGCGGCCACGCGATAGAAGTGCGCATTAACGCCGAAAAACTGCCTAATTTCGCACCCTGTCCCGGAAAAATATCGCAGTATCACGCCCCCGGCGGGCTGGGCGTGCGAATGGATTCAGCACTTTACGACGGATATTCGGTACCGCCGCATTACGACAGCCTGATCGGCAAGCTGATCGTGCATGGCCGCGATCGCCCCGAAGCTCTGGCACGACTAAGCCGCGCATTGGGTGAATTGATCGTTGATGGCATAGAAACCACCATTCCTTTGTTCCCGCTATTGCTGAACGAACCAGACATTCAATCTGGCAATTACAGCATCCACTGGCTTGAACGCTGGCTTGAACAGAACTTCAGTTAGCACTTGCTTAAAGGGCCTGCACCGTGACACCTGATACCCTGTTAAGGGCCTATGGTGCAGGCATTTTTCCCATGGCAGCATCCCGGGATGCAGCACCGCTTCACTGGATAGATCCGGAAATGCGCGGCATTTTTCCGCTTGCCGATTTCCACATCTCAAAAAGCCTGCAGAAAACAATTCTAAAGCCAGATTACCAAGCCAGCTTTAACCACAATTTTGAGGGCGTTGTGACAGCGTGTTCAGATCGCGATGAAACCTGGATAAATGCCGATTTGCACAGCCTGTACATGCAACTGCATGACATGGGCCATGCCCACAGTCAGGAAATATGGGACGGGGAAACGCTGGTAGGCGGGGTGTTTGGCGTAACACTCGGTCAGGCATTTTTTGGTGAAAGTATGTTTTCACGCCGCCGGGATGGGTCAAAATTAGCGCTGGCCTGGCTGGTTGACCGGCTGGTGCAAACCGGGTTTAGCCTGTTTGACACCCAGTTCATTACCCCACATCTCAAAAGCCTTGGGGCCATAGAAATTGACCGGGAAGACTATCAAAATCGCCTTGGGCGTTCTGTCAACGACGCCGCTGACCTCACCACACTTACGTCAAAGCAAACCGCCTATGACGTGATACAGCGTAATACCCAGACATCGTAACGGGAATGGTCCAATCCGTTCAAGGCCGGGCTGGATGCGATCATCCAGCCGGAAAACGCCTCTGACTGGTCCAAGGCGTTGCGAATAATAAGGTGGGCGCTGGCGTCACCCGCAGGGTTGCCCGTTGGAAACCGACATTCCCCAAGCGTCACCTGAATGCGCCCAAGCTGCTTGGTCTGGCCAGGTGTCAGATCAAAATCGACGACCTCACCAGACACCTTATCCAGGGCGCGCAACGTGGCACCACCCGGTGCGACCGTGGCTTTCTGTATGGTGGGTGGGGCAACAATCGGTGCCAGCTCAAACGTATCCAACGGCAGGGTTTCCTGGGTGATCGGGCTTTGGATCACAGATTGCTGGGCCGTTGCAGTAGTCGCAACAAAACACAGCAATATGGCAACCCTGGCCCCACGCACAGTTAGTTGCCGCCGTTGCCGCTGGCAAATTTAAGCAGCAACTCAACCAGACCAACAGCACTTTGGGTGTCTTCGATTTCCGCCCCTGGTGCCAGGTTTTCCAAGGACCCGCCTGCCAAAAGCTCAACAAAATTGCCGCCAAGCAACCCCTCAGACGACACTACCGCCGCGGTGTCATCAGGCAGCATCACGCTGTTTTTCACGGAAATTCCGGCTTCTGCACGAAATGTTTCCGGATTAAGTACCAAACTGGTCACCGACCCAACTTTGACACCCGCCATGCGCACGTCGGTGCCGACCGACACCCCCTCAATTGATCTAAACGAAGCTGAATATTCATGGTACGCAGCCCCGGCGTCAGAAAAGCCTGTCAGCTGACCGGCATATACCAAAAATCCAATTGCCCCTGCCAGAACAACGCCACCTACCGCAATTTCCGCTGGATTTTCCGACATATCTATTCCGGTTGCCACGGTTCATAGTCACGCTTGCTGCCATTGTCGGCAAACCGAATTGACCCAGCTGGCGCATAGGCCTGCTCTGACCCGGTCTGATTTTCCCTATGAGAAACTTCCCATTTTTTATGGATAACCGGGTTCTTGGTCGGCGGTTCATCAAAAGTGTGGTGCAGCCAACCATGCCAGTCAGGCGATACTTTGCTTGCCTCGCTCAGCCCATCAAAAATGACCCAGCGGCGTTTTTTGTCACGGGTTTCATAATAGCGGTTACCCAGCGGATCATCCCCCACCAGGACACCCCGTCGCCAAGTAAAAAGCTGGGTGTTAATGGTTTGGTCATTCCACCAGGTAACTGATCTAAGCAGTGTTCTAAGGACGCCCATATGGCCCTCCGTCTGTTATGCGTAACATGTGGCGAAACGCGCCCATACAGCCATATTTCTTAACTTGCGCTTGCGCCTTCTTTTGCGTCGTCAGAATGGATCATCAACGGCGACGCATCAGAATTCACCGCCTCTTCGTTGACCACAACCTCTGTCACACTGTCCAATCCGGGCAGATCAAACATCGTGTCCAGCAGTATGTCTTCCATAATAGAACGCAACCCCCGCGCCCCGGTTTTACGGTTAATGGCGCGTTTCGCAATGGCGCGCAGTGCGTCATCTGTGAAATTCAGCTGGGTATCTTCAAAGTCAAACAGCCGCTCATACTGTTTAACCAAGGCATTTTTCGGCTTGGTCAATATGGTTACAAGCGCATCTTCATCCAGATCACGCAGCGTTGCAATAACCGGCAAACGGCCCACAAATTCCGGTATCAACCCAAACTTCAACAGGTCTTCTGGTTCAAGCTCGGTGAATACTTCGCCGACACCGCGTTCTTCATTTTCCTGAACATCAGCGCCAAATCCCATGGCAGAACCTTTGCCTCGTTGGGTAATGATTTTTTCCAAACCGGCAAAAGCACCGCCGCAGATGAACAAAATATTCGTGGTATCTACTTGCAGAAATTCCTGTTGCGGATGTTTGCGCCCACCCTGGGGTGGCACCGAAGCAACGGTGCCCTCCATTATTTTCAGCAGCGCCTGCTGAACACCTTCGCCCGACACGTCGCGCGTGATCGACGGGTTGTCAGATTTGCGGGTGATTTTGTCGACTTCATCAATGTAAACAATGCCCCGCTGGGCGCGCTCAACGTTGTACTCGCTGGCCTGCAACAGCTTCAAGATAATATTTTCAACGTCTTCACCGACATATCCGGCTTCGGTCAATGTGGTGGCATCGGCCATGGTGAACGGCACATCAATAATGCGCGCCAGGGTCTGGGCCAGCAGCGTTTTACCACAGCCCGTTGGGCCTATCAGCAAAATATTTGACTTAGCCAATTCAATCTCGCCGGTCTTATTGGCGTGATTAAGCCGCTTATAGTGGTTGTGAACAGCCACCGACAACACGCGCTTGGCGTGGAATTGGCCAATGACATAGTCATCCAACACATCACAAATTTCTTTGGGCGTCGGAACACCGTCTTCCGTTTTCAATCCAGAAGATTTTGTCTCTTCACGGATGATATCCATGCAAAGTTCAACACATTCATCACAGATAAACACTGTGGGGCCCGCAATAAGTTTACGGACTTCGTGCTGACTTTTGCCACAAAATGAGCAGTAAAGCGTATTTTTGCTGTCACCAGAGCTGTTTGCCATTTGTATTCCCTATGACGCCTACCCAGTATTAATACACCCAGGGCCAACCCAAGATGCGCTTGTTAGCCAAAGTTTAAATCAGCGCCTTTTTGGGCACAACCCAAAACGCCGATTGTCTGGCCAACCCGTTGCTATTTAGCCCAATCAGCCATCATCACCGCTGATTTTTTCCCGATTTTCAACAATCTCATCTATCATACCCCAGTCTTTCGCTTCCTGGGGGGACATGAAATTATCGCGCTCAAGGGCCGCTTCAACGGCTTTTAGCTTTTGTCCGGTGTGTTTGACATAAATTTCATTCAACCGGGTTTTCAGCTTTTGGGTTTCTTGGGCATGGATCATGATGTCAGTGGCCTGGCCCTGAAACCCGCCAGAAGGCTGATGTACCATCAACCGGCTGTTGGGCAGTGAAAACCGCATACCCTTTTCGCCCGCCGCCATCAGCAATGACCCCATCGATGCCGCCTGACCAATGCAAACGGTTGAAACCTTTGGCCTAATATACTGCATCGTGTCGTAAATCGACAATCCGCTGGTCACCACGCCACCTGGGCTGTTGATGTACATAGAGATTTCTTTTTTCGGGTTGTCCGCTTCCAAATAGAGCAGCTGCGCCACAATAACCGTCGCCATTTCATCGTGGACAGGCCCCGAGATGAAAACAATGCGTTCCTTTAAAAGCCGGGAAAAAATATCATAGCGGATAGAACCGCGTGATGTTGTTTCTTCCACTGTGGGAATGATGAAGTTTGTAAGATTTGTAATTGGGTCTCTCATGTCCGTCCTTCAGCCTGCGAGGATTGTCATAGCGAATAAGTGCTTTCAAATGTCTTAGTATCGAGATCGGCCAGCTACAAGGGTATGCGCATAAATGTCTGAATTTTTTGCTGACAATAAGGCAAATTACAACTTATCATGGGCAG
>JAZGFB010000048.1:0-133059 GCA_036479015.1 Paracoccaceae bacterium
CACGGCCATGCCGGAATACTTCGACTTCCACGCGTAGAATGTGCCTTCCGACATCCCGTGTTTGCGGCACAGATCAGCACACTTCGCCCCAGCTTCATGTTCCTGCAAAATACCAATTACTTGTTCGTCCGAAAATCTTGATCGTTTCATTGTCTGTCCTTTGGTTAGGTCAGACTCTAGTTCAAACTGGAGGAAATTCTTAGTGGCAGGTCACCGGGACAAGACCATAGCGCTTTTTTCCAAGGGCTTCCTTCAACAGATCATTCTGCATGCTCATCTCTGCATACATCCGCTTCAGGCGACGGTTTTCCTCGGTCATCGCCTTCAAATCCGAGATCATTGAAGCGTCCATGCCGCCAAACTTCGCCCGCCACTTGTAAAAGCTGGCACTGCTCATGCCATGTTCGCGGCACAGTTCCGAAACCGGCACGCCGCTCTCAGCCTGCTTCAGAATGCCCATAATCTGTGCGTCGCTGTATCGTTTATTCTTCATCAAAATCTCCTCAGATATTATGCCGAGAAAATTCTACGTGTGAACACCACTATTTTTAGGGGGGATTACCTTGATCCAGATGTGTAATCTCGTCGGTATCGAGCCACATACCTACCAAATCGCAAAATTTCAGCTATCGTAAACGGTCGCAGGCAAAGCTAGATCGACGAACTGCCGACTTGAAATTGCGCTGCAACCGTGTGATCGGCGCATCGCTTACAGAGTAGCTCACTATTCCACAAAAACAGATTTAAAATACTGAGACAATAGAAGATAATCCTGGGCTGAAACATTGCTATCGGCGGCCCTTACTGTTGCAGTATCAATCACCCCATCGGACGGGGCAATAATTTCGGGATTTACTGTTTCGGTTGTTTCCAGCGGGAGTTCATTTTCCGCAATCTTTTCCTTTAATTCCAACAGAATTTCAGAAACAATTTGGTCCGAGGGGCTGTTCGTACGAGGGGTTGTAAGAAGTTCATTGGGCTGTTGTAGCAAAGCAAGTGCGCTAGCAGAATCAAGGCCGATTTCAGTCATTAAATAATTGAGTTGCGTAGACAAAACTTCAAGTTCTGTTTTTGCTACCGTTTCGATATGCTCTAGCGCCATTTCGCCGCCCGTTTCCGGAATTGCTGTTGGCACCACAGGCTGCATAATCGATGGAACGTCCAATAATGATGACTGTTCAAATATCGCCTGCTCAAAACCACTTGCTTTCGTCAACTGGTTTAGTGCTTCAGTCAATTGATGGATCCGTTCCTGATTTTGAGAAACGTCAATGAGAAGTTGCGCTTCTGTCTGAGACACCATGTTCACGGGCTCTTCAGCCGGTAGTTCTGCAAGAACAGGTATTGCACCGCGGATGGGGGGTTCCCAATTCAAAGACTGGGTAAGCAACGCTCCGGCATTTGAATCACTTTGCGAATTGGGCACTGGCCAGCCGCGCGGGAAAATAGAATAGTCCTGCCCAGACACGATCCAGCGTAAATATGTTGAAACCGCCAAGAACCCACTTAAAGGCACACGCGCCACTTCGGCTGATGCGTGGCGAATGACAAGCTCTCCACCAGATGACAACAGAGCTTCCAGGCGACTGTCAAGAGGTTGCAAAATACGATCTGGCAGCGGCAATTCCGTAATGCCGTCAACGATGAACAGTTCATCACCGGTGGACACCCCATCAAGAATAACCTGTAATGCGCCCTGACCGTTTAGTTGAACGGTCATTATGCCTTTACGGCCAATACAGGACACTGTTTTCGCGCGACAAATAACTTCGAATACATCAGTGTCAAGGCGCGGGGTCGTTGAAAAACGGGCATAGCCGTCGGGGTCAAATCTGAAATAAACCCCTTCAACCAGACCTTCCTGAAAAGTGGGCCAGCCATAAGAACCACGCAATTCTTGCGTTGCTTCTCGGGCACCGATTGCAAAGGGAATCGTTGTATCAAGTATCGCACTGTCAGGTGAGAAATCACTGGCTTCATCCTGAGCCACACCACCTACTGCCGAAACAACAAGCCAAATCACGGATGTAATTGCAATTTTATTCATTAGAAATCTTCCTCTGCTTGGGTGGAATGGCGCAGTGCCGGCAACCAGTCTTCTTGTTGTGGAGGGTCGGGATAGTGGCGGAGCTCTCTTATATTTTGATCTCGAAATGCCGTATACCAAACTTCTGTTTCGCCGGTATATGGTGTAAGAACCTTGCCTTGAACTTTGTGAAGTAGCGCCGTCAATATGATGCCATTATTATTGGCAGTGAAGATGGCAACGCGACCCTGCCCGCGTTCATAGAGGCCTTCAAACATACCATTTTCTGGCGAATATAATTCAATAATCGCTTCGTATAGTACGTTCGTATATTTTGTATCCCATATGGCCCACATGCCAAGTGCAGCTTTCGCTGAAACAGCAGCGTGGTTGGGCACATAATCACCGCGGGGTGTCACCGTGTTCCATGGGTAGCCATCGGAAAATATGGTGTCATATGTAAAGTAGGGCGCGCCTTTTACATTATGTTCCGACCTGGCCGTCATAAAGCCAGTTTGCCGCCAGCGGTTTTCCTGAACCTGGTATATCCGGTCAGCGAATTCTGCCCGCCAGCCGTCTGAGCTTAACCAATCAGGACTGGTGTCATCATGGACCATATCAAAACCAAATTCTAACCCGTCCTGAAGGTAGGACTCTGTCACGACATAGTTTTGTGAATGAAAAATGCGTGGATCCCTGCCGTCATAGGGAACTTGTACCCCAAATATTGACGCGGTTAGGAATGGCTCTGCGCGATGTGCCAATATGGGTTTAAATCCCCAAAGTGCAAAGCCTTTTGCGGCGTATTCCTCATACCCCAGCCGGCCTTCTTGGTCATAAACCGTTTCATTGGTTTCGTTGTTAATTCGCGCCCCGAAAATCAAACCATCGTCACTGATTACATTCCTAAAATCCCATTTCAGCAGGATCGCATCAACCGAATTTCCAAGATAAGGGTAACGGTTCTTGACGATACGTAACCAGACCAGCATGCGCCCAAGATCAAGGCCCGAAAACCCGATCTCACCAGGTTTATTGCCATAGTCAACTTTTGCGGATGTCTTGGTGTGGTATACTTTATTTGGCAGTTCACCACGAAACAGATCCAATACTTTTAGGGTTGTCAAAAGTTGCAGTAATCTACGATCCAGCTCGGGTTTTTCGATGATGCACAGTTCGTAGGCTGACACGGTCGCTGCAATATATGACGCTGTATCCCACATCGTCGTCGACGGATAATTACCAACCGCATTCGCCAGGCCGGTGGTTTCCTGAGTAAATGTCTCAAAATACAGCCAAGCAACCCTGGCGGCGCGCATTTCACGCTCGTTCAAAAAACCACGTCTGGCCCGATACTTGCGAACATATTCGTTTCGATCAGTATAGCCAGTTGGCTGTTCAAGGCCTTTATCAATGTGGTCAAAATAGTCATCGGGCATTTCGCACATGCGCGGGGGCTTTACCACCACAGGAAGCTCGCGGACCATACTGGTGGTGACTGCCGGAATATTACCGCGCAGCAGTGCCGGCAAATCATCCAGATCACCACCAGCGATTATTGGATTAATATCCTCAAACTGAAGAAAAATACTGCGGGCAGAAGCAACAACAATCCAGGTTGTGCTGATCATCAATACCAGCGCAACAAATAGAATAGCCACACCACGTCCCACTGATGTGCGTTTATTCTGTTTTGTCTTCTGTTGCATTGCCAGTCCATTTTTAGAGGCGGAATATCTACTATTTTCACCAAAAAGATTAAAAAAAAAATAAAGGCAGGACGAATTTGACAGAAATATTTCTCCTCACATAAATTTACGCAATGTCTGAGATAGCCCTCAAATATTCACGATTTGTTTTCCTAATTGCTGCAAATCAGAGGGACAAAATAGAAGGGGCCCCGATGCATGACACTAACAGACAGATTTGGATCGACGCACTGCGTATCACAGCAGGCGTGTCTATGGTCGGTCTCCATGCAACGGCAGATCCAAGCGGGCAACCTTGGGTAAATTATGCCGAGGCTGACAGGGTCGGGCCGGTTATTTTGCGGGCAGTTCTTTATACGGCGCGCACGGAACTATTTCTGATTATCTCTTTATTTTTGCTTCTGATGGCCGGTGAAAAACGACCCCGCAGCTATGGGCAAACCCTGGCCGAACAATCCCAAAGGTTGTTGGTTCCATTTGCTTTCTGGACCATATTTTACGCCTTTTACGGGCTGATAAAAGCCAGCTCATTTGGCTATCTGGATTCGGCGATTAGCCAGTTGCTGAACCCAGCTGAATGGATCGGTTTCGCGCTGCTTGGTTCTGTCAAATACCATATGCATTTTGTTCCAACACTCTTTGGCTTAGTGCTGTTTTACCCGCTTTTTCGAACCGCAATCCGGTTTCCTGCGCTTGGGTCGCTAGTTTTTCTTTGCCTGATGGCGCGCCATTGGGCAGATGGCTATATCTATCCAAATTACTGGGGCAGTGACTTGTTGCCCTACCTGGTGCGTGCGACAAAAATTCTGACATATGTCGGGTACGGCTTAGTGGCTGGCGCAGCTTTTGGAATTTGGAAGCGGACAGCCGGCAAAGGATTAGAGCGCATGTTCCCGCTTTTTCTTCTAATCGGCATGGGACTGTTTTTTTTCAAATTGATTGCAAGCGCCAAAACCATAGAAACTGGGGCTTGGCCATTTGACTATGTCCCGGGTTATTGGGCAGATTTTTTGATGCCGGTCGTCCTGTTCCTTGGTGCTCTGACGCTGTCACAACGCCAATGGCCACAGCTTCTTTCACGACTGTCACCATATTCTTTTGGCATTTATCTATGTCACCCAATCTTTCTTGATCTTGCTGAAATCAGCCTTCATGGCTCAAACTTTTCACCGATCAGTCAAGTTCTATTGAAAATCGCGTTTATTCTGCCTGCAACCTGCATTTTGGTTCTGGTTCTGCGGCGCATTCCAATGCTCGCCTGGACGATCGGGTTGGGTTCTTTACCGAAACTAGGCGAACTTTTCTCACGTAGGTCGACAGAGGTATAAATGATATTTGATATTGTAAATCGGCACGATTCCATTGCTGTCATAAATGCATTTGGACCGCTGACCAGTACAACTTCTGTTGCGCCTCTGGCTGGCATTATGCTGAAACTGAAAAAACAGGGGAAGCGGGCATTTATCCTTGATTGCGGGCGAATAAGCTGCACTAACTTTAGCGGACTGACCTCTCTGGTTGAGATCGCAACCCGCACTTTTGGCATGCCGGTTGCTTTTTGTAACCTGCCTGACAATCTAAAATCAAAACTGGGCACAGTTGGTCTAGAGCATATTGTAAAAGCATACGAAAATGTTGACGATGTGCTAACGGATACAAAGTTTCGGGCTTTTCAACTTCGGAATTTACGCACGATTGTGCTTTGTGCAGGCCAAGGTTCTCGTGTGAAGCCAATTACGAATATTGTCCCAAAGCCAATGCTGGATGTGGTTGGAAAACCGGTACTGGTCCATATCCTTGATCATCTTGAAAGCTTTGGAATTCGGGACATATTCCTTAATCCTGGGCATCTTGGCCCGCAAATACACAATTATTTTTCCCAGCACCCCCGCGCAGCACAATCAGTTTTTTACCTGAATGAAGGTCGCTTGCTAAACAATAACTGGCATGCCGACCCAATCGGGTCTGCCTCAACGGTCAAAAAACTGCAAACAGATCACAATTCGTTTTGTTCAGATTTTCTGGTTATTTGTGGCGATGCCCTGATTGATATTGATATTGCCCAGATGCTTGCCCAGCATGTCAGGAATGATGCCGATGTGACGATCGCCGCGCTCAATGTTTCCCAGAATGAGATCAGCAAATATGGCATCATTGATGTGGATCCCAGTGGTCGCATCCTGAACTTTCAGGAAAAACCGATCCCCGGCTCAACCCAATCCACACTGGCCAATACAGGAATTTATATTTTCAATCCCCGGGTGCTGGGCCTGATACCCGACACTGAAGGGCTTGATATCGCCACCGATCTGTTGTCCAAAATACTTAGTTCTGGCGGAAAAATGCAAGTATTTTCCGATAAGTTTTCCTGGACTGATATCGGCTGCGGCAAGGACTACTTTGGCGCAATTCAGCGGGTTCTAAATGGTGACATACCAAACACTTTACCAGCAGGGGCGCAAAGAACGCCCGGACAGTGGATCGATGAAACAGCCAAAGTTTCGCGCCGGGCAAAGATCAGCGGACCAGTCTATGTGGGCCCGTATGTAACCATCGCGCCGGGTGTTACCATTAATGGTCCGGTGTCCATCGGCGCTGGCGCTGTGGTGGATCGTGGGGCGTTTCTACGCCAAAGCCTGATCATGCCAGAAACCCATGTCAAAAAAGGCGCCGTCATCGACGGGCAAATCACACATGCTGAATGGTCAGTTTCTATCCAACATGCAGATGGATCAAGTAAATCATCGCCTTCGCTTGAGTTTGTAACCCACGTTGGTGATGGAAAGCCTGGAAAAATCGCCGTTCAGGAAAAGTTTCACGATGGCTCTGCGAAAGAAGCCTACCAATGATCAAGCCCTATTTTGCTGATTTTGATGATATCACCCCACCCAAGATCGATAATATGTCAGAACAACGGCTGCGACTCTGGCACATTTCTGCCGGTGTGGTGATTGGTTTGGCGCTTTGGTATTTGCAATGGCGCTGGACGGTTTCGCTTAACCCAAAAGCCATGATTTTTTCTATTACAGTGGCCCTTGCAGAAACCATGATTTTCATTGGGACCATTTTATTTTTCTATGACATCTGGTGTGAAAAAGAGACCCCCAAAAGCCCCCCCCCAAAAACCCGCTCTGATCTGCACCTTGGTGGTGACGGGAACATCTATGTTGATCTTTTTGTGACCACCGTTGATGAAGGTGCCGATCTGGTGAGCCCTTCTATCATTGATGCAAAAGCCCTGAATATCCCAGCGGGGGTTAGCCTGTCGATCTATGTTCTTGATGACGGCAACCGTGACAGCATGCGCCAGTTGGCGAAAAACCACCATGTTGGGTATTTAAGCCGTCAGGATAATATCGGCTATAAGGCCGGCAATTTGCGCAACGCGCTTTTGCAAACCAAAGGCGATTTTGTAGTGATATGTGATGCCGATACCCGTGTTTTTCCAGGATTTTTACAAAACACTCTTGGTTATTTTCGCGACGCCAAGACCGCCTGGGTACAAACACCGCACTGGTTCTATGACATACCGCAGGGTGAAACATGGGATAATTCACTTGCCAGGGTGCTTAAAGCCCCACGGCCCGGGCTGGCGCGGTTGATGCGATTTTTGACAGGCAACAATATCATTGGCCGTGATCCATTTCTGTCAGACCCGGTCATCTTTTTTGATGTCATCCAACGTCGCCGCAACCGAAATAATGCCTCATTTTGTTGTGGAGCCGGGTCCATCCACCGTCGCGAAGCCATCTTTGCCAACGCTCTGCAAAGCAAAAGCCAAAATATTGCAAGGCTGAACGGGATGCTGAACACCGACGATGCTGGCGCTGGTGCGCAACTTGTGCAGATTGAACCGTTCAAATTTCACGTATCAGAAGATATTTTTACCTCGATCCAATTGCATAGCCGGGGGTGGCACTCGGTGTTTCACCCTGACATCGAAGCCCGCATGCTGTCGCCCTGGACCATGAAGGCTTGGTCAACCCAGCGGCTTAAATACGCCGGTGGCACCTATGACATTATGTTGCGGGCTAACCCTATATTCAGACGCGGTATGCCCTGGCAGACAAAGCTGCATTATGCGGCGACGTTCTGGTCATACCTATCGGTGTTATGGCTGCCAATTTTGCTGTTTGCACCGGTCATTTCGCTGATGACGGGCTTGGCGCCGGTTAAGGCCTATTCATTTGAGTTCTTCATGCATTTTCTGCCGCTGTTATTGGTGAACGAATTTGCCATGTATGTGGCTTGCAAAGGGTACAATACCCATGGCGGGCGGATGTTGGCTGTTTCTGCATTCCCGTTGCAGCTTAGGGGGCTCTGGCAAGTTCTGCGGCGTAAAAAACTTGGCTTTCCGCCAACCCCGAAAACCCTGTTTGCCCGAAAACAGTTGGGGTTTGTCTATTCCTCGATGTTCATCCTGGCGGTCTTTGCGGCTTCGGTCGGGTTTGGAATATGGGCGTTCAAAATGCGGGTGCCTGGCTATAGCTATTCTTTGCTGATCGTCAATTTTTTCTGGATTTTTTGGAATTCATTTCCGTTCATTAAGATCATTTCCATGAGCCTTTGGAATCCAGAAAAGGGCCGGCCTTGTGGTCAAAATAATACGATGAATAAGGATATATCTTATGCCCAATAGCCGAACACAAACCGGGTCAAGATCACCCGTCTTCTTTGTCGTGGGTCTGCTTTTGGCGGTTGGCGCGGCCATCTACTTGGATGGTGCAGCGCAGGTCTTGCAAAGTTCAGGCTCAAACAAGATAAACCTTGAAACCCCGCTGGAACTGACGCTTGCCCCCCCAACGGCACTTAGCGAACAAGATATCAAAGATGCCGAAATTGCCTGGCAATATTTTGTCAAGAATACAGAGCCTGAAACCGGGTTTGTAAATGCCGTATCAGGTATACCATCCAGTACGCTTTGGGATCTGGGATCATATTTAATGGCGCTTGTCTCTGCCTATAGGATTGAGCAAATTTCTGAGCAGGAGTTTGACAGTAGAGTTGAAAATCTACTGAATTCGTTCGCTCGCCTTGAACTGATCGAGGGAAAACTGCCCAACAAAGTTTATAACACGATCACTCTGACGATGGTTGACTACCAAAACAACTCTATTGAAAATGGTATTGGTTGGTCGGCGTTGGATATATCACGCATGCTGCTGGCCTTTCGAGTTCTGGAACGCCATGCACCGAAATATGGCGTCCCGATCCGCGATATTATCGGAAAATGGGACCTGTCTGCCATGGCTGTGCAGGGCGAACTGATCGGCGCATCGGTTGACGGTGACAGTTTTCAGTATTTGCAAGAAGGGCGCATTGGATATGAACAATATGCCGCGCGATCGGCGGCCATGTGGGGCATGGATGTGGCCCACGCATTTTCAGCTAATCGTATTATTGACTGGACCACTATTGAAGGGGTGGATGTTCCGATTGATTTGCGAAACTCTGCGTCGTTTCAATCTATTTCCCCGACCCTTAGCGAACCCTATATCTTGCAAGGGTTAGAATATGGGTTTGATAGCGAAAGCCGGCTGTTGGCAGAGCAAGTTTATCTGGCTCAAGAGGCAAGGTATCTGGCCACCGGTATTGCGACCATGGTTTCAGAGGATCACATAAACCAACCGCCCTATTTTCTATACTCATCGATTTACAGCGACGGCGAGGCCTGGGCGGTTTTAACGGAAAGTGGTGACGCCTACACTGACAAACGCACCCTAAGCCTAAAGGCGGTTTTTGCCTGGAATGCAATTTTCAACACCGACTATACCAATACATTGCACCAGGACATTCTTGTCCTGGCCTCGGGTGTAGATGGCTGGCCCGCCGGTATTTATGAAATCGATCAGCAGGTGAATGATGTGTATACGCTCAACACCAACGCCGTGATCCTGGAATCCCTACAGTACAAATTAAACGGCCCATTATGGCAGATCAATTGATATGCCCAATACTGTAAATCGCGGCGGGCAAGCTTTGCCGCTGGATTAAGCGTAGCATTCGTACTATTTGCAAGTCGATGTCCCACCTGAGCAGGGGATAAGTGAATGCATTTGGTGGGACGAAATGAAAGCTACCTTGGAAACGCACTATGACCTAACCCCTTCTGAAGAGAAGGTGGCATTGACCCAAGAGTTATATGCAAAGACATCCCGTGTGATATCCCCGGCTGAATGGGCGATTTATGCACCTTATGTTCTGGCGATCAATCACCTAAAAAAAGAGCGTAACGCCGTTATTTTAGCCCATAACTACATGACGCCTGAAATCTATCATGGGGTGGCCGATTTTGTCGGCGACAGCCTGCAACTGGCCATAAAGGCAACTGAAGTTGAAGAAGATGTCATTGTGCAATGTGGTGTGCACTTCATGGCCGAAACCTCAAAAATTCTAAACCCAGCTAAAACCGTACTGATACCGGATCAGGAAGCTGGGTGTTCTTTGGCAGAATCTATTACAGCAGAGGGCGTCGCACAGATGCGGGCCAAGTACCCCGGGGCGCCGGTGGTGTCCTATGTAAACACCACAGCCGAGGTGAAAGCCGCGTCCGATATTTGTTGTACTTCGGCCAATGCGGTTCAGATCGTTGACGCCATGGACGGTGACACTGTCATCATGACACCTGACCAGTTTTTAGCCCAAAATGTCGCGGCGCTTTCAAAGAAAAAAGTGGTTTGGTGGGCTGGCAGTTGCATTGTTCATGAATTGTATACCGCTGATGATATGCGGGCCTATCGCGAAAATGACCCTGAACTGAAAATCATCGCCCACCCGGAATGCACGCCAGACGTTGTCGCCGAGGCGGATTTCACCGGCTCAACAAGCGGAATTATCAGCTGGCTACATGAACACAAACCCGCCAAAGCCCTGTTGGTGACAGAATGCTCAATGGCATCAAATATTTCCGATGAATTGCCCGAAGTTGAATTTGCAAAGCCATGTAACCTGTGCCCGTACATGAAGAAAATTACATTGGAAAAAATCCTGTGGTCACTTCACACTATGGGCCAAGAGGTTACAGTTGACCCAGAGGTTGCCACAAAGGCCCGGCTGGCTGTGGAACGTATGATTGACCTTAGCAAAAAACTAAACCTCTAGATGGGCCAACCCATTCACACCGACCGGACAATCATTGTTGGTGCTGGAATGGGTGCGCTCTATGCGGCCCTTAAACTTGCGCCACTTCCAGTGTTGGTGATTTCACCTGAGCCGCTGGGTGAGGGCGCAAGTTCAGCCTGGGCCCAAGGGGGCATTGCCGCCGCTATGGGCACCGATGACAGCCCTGAACAACATGCGGCCGATACGATCGCCACAGGTGTTGGGATCGTCAACGAAGACGTCACGCATCTGGTCACCCGTGCGGCCCATGATTTCATTCATGATCTTTACAAAATGGGCACACCGTTTGACCGGACCCATGATGGCGGTTTTGTTCTTGCCCGCGAAGCCGCCCATAGCCTGGCACGGGTCGTGCGCGTGCAAGGCGATCAGGCCGGGTTTGAGATTATGAAAGCCCTTATCGCTAAGGTGCGATCCACCGCTTCTATTCAGGTGCTGGATGGTGTTTTGGCATCCGGACTGGATACATTGGATGGCGCCGTCTGTGGTGTTTGGATCACGACGGCAGATGCTAATGGCTCGCGTCCTATTCTTGTACGCGGGGCGGCATATTTGCTTGCCGGTGGGGGATCGGGTGGCTTATTTGCGCTCACGACCAATCCACCGCGCATTCGGGGCCAGGTTATTGGTTTTGCGGCACGCGCCGGGGCGCAAATTGCCGATGCCGAATTTGTGCAATTTCACCCAACCGCCATATATGGAACCGAAGATCCAGCACCTTTGGCAACAGAGGCCCTGCGCGGCAAGGGGGCGGTTCTAATCAACAACGATGGTCACCGTTTCATGGTTGATATCCACCCCGACGGCGAACTTGCACCGCGTGACATCGTGGCGCGCGCGGTGTTTGCACAAACCCAAGCAGGCAAAGGCCCGATGCTTGATACCCGTGACGTGCTTGGGGCGGGTATTCTGGATGAATACCCAGCCGTGGCAAAGGCCTGTGAACGGGCCGGTATTGATCCGGTGGAAGACGCGATACCGATCGCTGCCGCGGCGCATTATCATATGGGTGGCATTGAAACTGACATTGCTGGACGGGCAAGCCTTGGGAACCTTTGGGTATGCGGTGAGGCCAGTTCAACCGGCCTGCATGGGGCCAACCGACTGGCGTCCAATGGGCTGTTGGAGGCGATTGCATTTGCCCAGATTTGTGCCGATGGCATTGCCGCTACACTGGGCAAATCGCCAACAGACAATGTGCCATTTGAGATTAATTTCGAACCTGCAAGCAACCAAATGGATCAAAAACTGGTGCAGGGTTTGCGCAATACAATGACCAAAAATGTGGGCGTTGTCCGCAATGCCCGCAGCCTTAAACAGGCGCTTATTGACATCGCGCATTTGGAAACAGCCGCTAATGGGCATACAGATTTTTTGAACATGACGGCAACGGCCACGCTTATTGCCGCAGCAGCTTTAGTGCGCCAGGAATCGCGCGGCAGCCATTACCGCGATGATTTCCCGCAAGCAAACCCGGACTTTGCCCACCGCAGCTTTATGACCCTTGAACAGGCCCTTCACGTTCGCCGCGAAGTGGTTCAGGAGAACTTGAAATGACCCCATTGAATGCATTGCCGAACCTGTTGCTTGAACCATTAGTGCGCGCCGCACTGCAAGAAGACCTTTTGCCAAATGGTGACATAACAACCCGTGCAGTTATCGGTGCTGACACCCGTTATGAGGCACAGATAAATGCACGTGAAAACGGCGTCGTGTCAGGCATGCAACTGGCCCAGATTGCGTTTCAATTGGTTGACCCAGAGCTGAAAATCACCACCCACATTTGTGATGGACAGATTTGCCGCCCCAAAGATGTGCTGATGACGGTTACAGGTTTGGCAACTTCGATCCTGTCGGCGGAACGAGTGGCCCTAAACTTTGCCGGGCGCCTGTGTGGTATCGCCACCCTAACCGCGCAATTCGTGGCCGAAACAAAAGGCACCGATACCCGCATAACCTGCACCCGCAAAACCACGCCGGGCCTGCGTATGGTTGAAAAGCAGGCGGTTTTGCACGGCGGCGGTTTTAATCACCGGTTTGGACTGTCTGATGCCATTTTGATCAAAGACAACCATATCGCAGCGGCCGGCGGCATCCGGCAGGTATTGACCCGCGCCCGTGCAGTTGCGTCGCATATGATGCGGATCGAAATTGAAGTCGACGACCTGGATCAACTGAAGCAGGTGCTGGACATAGGCGGGGCAGACGTTGTGCTGCTTGATAATATGGACAATGAGACCTTAATCAAAGCCGTGAAAATGGTGGATGGGTGCATTCTATGCGAGGCATCAGGAAATATGACGCTGCCGCGTATCGCGGAAGTAGCCGCCACTGGTGTGAACTATATTTCATCAGGAGCATTAACCCATTCCGCCAAGACACTGGATCTTGGATTGGATTTTTAATATCCCAAGACACTGATATTTCCCTGGCTATCTATGCCCATTTTTAAAACGGAGCGGTCCAGATGCACCCAAATCAGGTTTTTCGCGGCGCGTCAGACGCCAAAAATATTGAATTTGCGCGGCACCGTGGTTTCGGCACTTTGTCTGTAAACGCCGACCCGTTTCCTTTGCTTTCCCACATACCATTTATTGTCGGCGATGACGGCAATAGCATTGATCTGCATTTGGTTCGCTCAAACCCGATTGCCAGAATGTTGAAATCTTCGGAACCTGCCGTCATTTCGGTGATGGGGCCGGACAGCTATATTTCCCCTGATTGGTATGATCAGTTGGATCAGGTTCCAACTTGGAATTATGTCGCGGTTCATTTCAGGGGCAGCCTGGAATTGTTACCAGATAAAGACCTGGATGGCGTGCTTGATCGCCTATCCCTTAAATTTGAATCCCGCCTGCAACCAAAACCAGCTTGGACCAGCGCCAAGATGGATCAAAGCGTCTTGAAAAAACTTGCCCGTGCGATCGTGCCGTTTCGGCTTACAATCCAAGATATTCAGGGCACATGGAAACTTGGCCAAAACAAAACCGACACTGCGCGCAGCAATGCAGCACATAAGGTGAAAACAGACGGCATTGGCCATGAAATCACAGCCCTGGCAGATCTGATGCAAACACCAGACAAATAGGGTAAGTGGACAAAACGGCCGTGGCTTCCTACATTTGATTAAGCCACAGGAGGATTGTCATGCCATTACCCCTTGCCCCGATAGCGGGCGTAGCCCTGCGTTACGGCGTTGTCGCCATCGCCACTTATGCCGTGACACGCCGTATTGAACGGGGTTTTCATGACCAGCGTGGCGAAGACGCGATGGACGATATTAACGAAGGCGCAAGCCTGCGCCGCACAAACGGCCAGCTAAATGGAACAACTCGTTTTAAACGGACGATTCGACTTGGCGCGCAAGGTCCGGGCATAGAAATTGACGCCACAGCCCTTGGGCGGATCAAGATTCGCAAAATCTAATCTACCGCAGTGATTCGCGCTTACGGCCCTAAAACCCCAGGCTGACACCAACATTGATACCATTGCTTTGGGTGGGCACCGACAACCCGCCACCATTATTCAGATCAATGCTGTTCAGCGAATAGCTGCCCTTATATTCCCCAAAAACCGACAGGTTTTTCCCAACCGGATAGCTGGCCCCCGCAATCCATTGCACGGCAGGACCTGTCAGTTGCAGCTGCGAAACCTGCCCCGACCCAGATCCATATTCCACCTTGGGAATGGCAACACCAACGCCAGCACCAACATAGGGACGAAGCGCCCCGGCATTGCTCCAACGGCGGAACGCGTTAACAGTTAACAGATTGACACCATTGGATAAATTTAGGGTATCAACACCATTGGCCGCCAATTGGTTCTGGTTCGCTTGCACTGCAGAACTGTCAAAATCAAGCCCCCAACCCTGGGCGTCATTCTGCCACCAAGTCACCCGCATACCATATTGAAATTCGGGTGACGCGCTTAGGTTGCTCCAGCCAGTCAAGAAATTAAGAACCCCTGCACCACCGGGATCATTGCCGATGACGCGTGATTCACCCGTCGACAGGCTTCCACTGTAAAAGCTAAGGTCGGTTTGCTCTGCGGTAACTGTAGAGACAGCAGCAAACAATGCGAGGGCTGTAAGAATCGCGTGCATAAAAGCCGCTCCTCTAGGCATATGTCGTCGCCCCCAAAACAAGTTACCAGTACCTGCTTAAACATCAAACATTTTCGTTAATGGGCCATTATTGGCAATATACTGCCGCTTGGCGCGACATTTGGCCCGCACAACTAAGGGAATGCCCGCTGGACGGGGACGGGTAGCATTGTTAAAAGCCGGAAATAAGCGCTGCCTATCGCTGCAGCCTGTATAGATTTAGGCCGATTCTGATTGGCCAATAATGGAGAGACGCCAGTGTCCCACTCAGACGAACACGAAGGTACCCGCCGCGATTTCCTGTACTACGCCACGGCGGGTGCAGGTGCTGTCGCCACCGGGGCCGCGGTTTGGCCTTTGGTAAACCAGATGAACCCCTCGGCTGACGTGAAGGCCCTATCCTCAATTCCGGTAGATATTTCCGGTATAGAGCCAGGTACGCAATTGACGGTAAAGTGGCTCGGAAAACCTGTTTTTGTACGCCGCCGTACCGACGCAGAAATTAGCGCTGCCCGGGCTGTTGATCTGGCTGACTTGCCCGATGGTTCTGCCCGCAACGCCAATGGCGAAGATCAGGCCGATGCGTCAGACACGAACCGCACAATGGATGAAGCCGGCGAATGGTTGGTGATGATGGGCGTTTGCACCCATTTGGGTTGTGTGCCGATCGGTGGTGAATCCGGCGACTTCGGCGGCTGGTTTTGCCCCTGCCATGGGTCGCACTATGATACATCTGGCCGCATTCGCAAAGGCCCGGCACCAGAAAACCTGCCTGTGCCCGTCGCCCGCTTTGACGGCGCTGACACTTTGATTTTAGGATAGGGAACGCAGCATGTCCGGAATTCCACACGACAAATACGAACCTAAAACGGGTTTTGAAAAATGGCTGCATGAGCGGCTGCCAATTGTGGGCCTGATACATGGCACATTGACAATCCCAACCCCGAAAAACCTGAACTGGTGGTGGATCTGGGGCATTGTACTGGCGTTTTGCCTGGTACTGCAAATTGTTACCGGCATTGTGCTGGCTATGCACTATACCCCCCATGTCGACTTGGCGTTCGCATCGATCGAACACATCATGCGTGACGTGAATGGCGGCGCGGTTTTGCGCTACGTGCATATGAACGGTGCAGCGCTGTTCTTCTTTGCGGTCTACATCCATATATTCCGCGGCTTGTTTTACGGCAGCTACAAATCCCCAAGAGAAGTCACCTGGATTGTCGGCATGCTGATTTATCTGGCAATGATGGCCACGGGTTTCCTTGGGTACGTCTTGCCTTGGGGGCAAATGTCGTTCTGGGGTGCAACCGTGATCACCGGGTTGTTTGGTGCCATCCCGTTTGTTGGCGATGCCTTGCAAACCTGGCTGCTTGGCGGGCCTGCTGTCGACAACGCCACATTGAACCGGTTCTTCTCATTGCACTATCTGTTGCCCTTTATCATCGCAGCCTTGGTTATCGTCCATATCTGGGCGTTCCATACCACGGGTAACAACAACCCCACCGGTGTTGATGTGCGCACCAAATCCAAAGCCGAGGTTAAGAAAGACACGCTGCCGTTCTGGCCCTATTTTGTGATCAAAGACCTGTTCGCACTGTGCGTCATACTGGTGCTGTTCTTTGCAGTAGTCGGCTTTATGCCCAACTATCTTGGCCACCCGGATAACTACATAGAAGCAAACCCACTGGTCACCCCGGCACATATTGTCCCAGAATGGTACTACCTGCCATTTTACGCGATATTGCGCGCCTTTACCGCCGATGTCTGGGCCGTGCAGCTGGTCAGCTTTCTGACAGCTGGTATCATCGACGCCAAGGTGTTTGGCGTGTTCGCAATGTTCGGGTCGATCTTTGTCATGGCGCTTGCCCCATGGCTTGATACGTCAACGGTCCGCTCGGGCACTTACCGGCCCATGTTCCGCTGGTGGTTCTATCTGCTGGTCATCGACTTCATTGTTCTGATGTGGTGCGGTGCACAGCCAGCCGAGGGTATATATGGTACCATCGCGCTGATCGGGTCGGCCTATTGGTTTGGGTATTTCCTGATCGTCCTGCCGCTGTTGGGCGTGTTTGAAAAACCACTGACACCGCCGGACACAATCGAAGATGACTTTAACAATCACTATCCGTCTGCAAAGACACCAGCAGAGTGAGAATGGATCTGACAATGATTATGAAAACACTCATATCTGCCCTATCGGCAATCGTGATCACCACTTCCGGCGCGTTTGCCTCGGGCAGCGGAGGGGAAGTTGAAAACATTAAGTTCTCCTTTGACGGGCCGTTTGGAAAATGGGATCAGGCGCAGCTACAGCGTGGGTTGCAGATTTACACCGAGGTCTGTTCAGCCTGTCATGGCCTAAAATACGTGCCACTGCGCACCATTGGCGATCTGGGCTATACCGACGCCGAAGTCCGGGCCTACGCCGCCCAATGGGAAGTGTTTGACGCCGAGCTGGACGATTATCGCCCGGCACTGCCAACGGACCACTTCCCCGCAGGCGGCCTGGCAGAAGCGCCAGATCTTAGCTTGATGGCCAAAGCCCGTGCTGGTTTCCACGGCCCCTACGCACTGGGCATCAATCAGCTGTTCCAAGGTATGGGCGGGCCGGAATATATCGTGGCCCTGCTGACCAGCTACACGGGCGAAGAGATCGAAGAAGCCGGATCAACATTCTATGAGAACCCAGTATTTGCTGGCGGTAAAATCGCCATGGGCCAACCACTGTTTGACGGCGATGTGGAGTTTGCAGGTGGCCATTCCAACGATCTGCACCACCAAGCCGAAGATATCGCGGCCTTCCTGATGTGGACAGCTGAGCCCAAAATGATGGTGCGCAAGCGCGTTGGGTTTTTGGGCGTGGTGTTCCTAAGCTTTCTGTCGGTGCTGATGTACCTGACCAACAAGAAAATCTGGAAGCCGATCAAGAACAAAACCGACGTCTGATCGACCCGATATAACGTATTAAAACGCGCCTTACGGGGCGCGTTTTTCGTTGTGAGGTGTCTTGGAACAATTGATCCAAGGCATACTTACAGCCCAAGCTTACTTACATAGCCAAAGCCTTGGCAATCTAAGTCATACACACTCCAAAGTCGACGGGGTCAGCAGACGATTGGCTTTTTAAATGCTGCTTAGGTTCCGCAAGTAAACACAGGATTTCCATCCTTGTTTCGCTTGCCATGGCTTTGATTTGAGTTGACCAACCCATAGATTCAATCACATCGTCACTTAGCCAATATGCAATGTGAGAATCGAATGTTGGAACTGCCAAACGCAACAAAGATCAACGGGACCACGATAAGGTGGGGCAAAGAAGGCGCGGGCCCTCCCCTTGTCATGATCCATGGCACCCCGTTTTCGTCTCAGGTCTGGCGGAATATCGTCCCACATATCAAAGATAAATGGACGGTCTATTTCTATGACTTGGCGGGCTACGGTCAATCCGAGATGCATGCCGGGCAGGACGTTTCTCTTGGTGTGCAAAATCAGGTTCTTGCCGCACTTTTGAAAGAATGGGGATTGGATCGGCCACACGTTTTGGCGCATGATTTTGGCGGTGCAACTGCGCTACGAGGGTATTTTTTGAACGGCCTTCGATATTCGTCACTAACAATATTTGATGCAGTCGCACTAGCCCCTTGGGGGTCGCCGTTAGTACAGCACCTCAAGCAGCACGAAGCAGCATTTTCAGGCATGCCAGGCTACATGCATGAGGCGATATTGCGGGCCTATCTGCAAACAGCAGCCCATCGACCGCTTTCCGACCAGGCCCTAAACATCTATACAGCACCTTGGATTGGTGAAATTGGTCAACCCGCGTTCTACCGGCAGATTGCGCAGATGGATCAAGCGTTCACCGATGAAGCGGAAGTATTGTACCAAAAAATGGACTGTCAGGTGCGGGTTTTTTGGGGCGAAAAAGACAATTGGATTCCAATTCAAAAAGGCCATGAATTGGCGGACAAGATCGCAGGCACCCCCTGCGAAGCTGTTGCCAACTCTGGGCACCTTCTTCAGGAAGACTGCCCTGAGGCGATTGTATCCATGATGCTAAAGTAGATTATAGTTGTGTGAACGGCAGTTTTGCCCTGCCAAGCCGACCGCCACCAACCAACCAGAACCTTAACACCGCCCAGCAATTCCATTGTCCGACAAAAGTCTGACAGTTGTCTGATACAAATCTGACACCCATTACCGCTGATTTATGGCAGCCGCTAACGTCCCAAATACGCTGCCAGCGCCACTGGTGGGTTTGCAAAAATCTCTGTGGTTTCCACCGGCGGATGTACGACCCCCTCGTCAACAAAAATCGCCTGCGCCGCAATTCGTTTTGCATCCCCCGGGTCATGGGTCACCATCAACAATGTCGCGCCGATTGTCTCTACCAGCTCGGCCACCAGATCCAGCATTTCAAATCTAAGCGCGGGTCCCAGTGCGGCAAAGGGCTCATCTAGCAACAGCAATGGCCGGTCGCGCACCAACACCCTGGCAAGCGCCACCCGACTTTGCTGCCCGCCAGACAGTTCGCCGGGTTTTCGCTCAGACAATGGCCCCAAGGCCACCCTGCTAAGCGCGGATTGGATCATGCTTTTGTCATCCTGTGTTAGCCGCATATTGGGCCGCAAACCGATGGCAACATTGTCAAACACGCTCATATGGGGAAATAGGTTATTGTCTTGAAATATCAGCGATATAGGGCGGCTTCCAGGTGTCATATCGGTAATGTCAGCACCGTCCCACAGGACCCGCCCGGCGTCTGGCTGCGCGAACCCGGCAATGCAGTTTAGCAGCGTCGACTTTCCGCCACCCGAGGGGCCGATGATCGCGGTTGTTGAACCCGATGCCACGCTAAAATCGGCTGTCAGGCGGAACCCCCCCTGGCTGAATGCAAGGTCTTCAACGGTCAGCATCAATGCGGCCCCCACGATCAAATATCCAAAATATCGCCAACGACAGTGCCAGTAATAATAGCGCCACGCCGGCGGCCTCGTCCATTCTATAACCGGCCATCAGCCGGTACATTTGCATGGGCAGGGTGGTTCTGTCCGGGTCAGAAAACAATGCAATCACCCCAAGATCGCCCATCGACAAAGCCGCAGCCAGCCCGGCGGAAAACCCAAGCGGTCGCCGCAGTCGTGGCAATTGCAGCCAACGAACCCGCTGCCAACCCAGCAACCCCAAACTGTCCGCCAGCACACCATACTGCGCCTCAATTTGGGCCACCGCTGGCAGCAAAGCGCGCAGCGCAAAAGGTACCGCCATCAGCGCATTGACCACCGCCGTCAGCGGCAGCGCTATGGCGACCGGATTGGCAATGGGAAACAGCACCAGGAACAACCCCGTCCCTATCACCAGGGGGGATGCTGCAATCGCCAAATATCCGACCCCTTCCAGGGAACCGGCAAGCCACGGGATGCGCCGCAGCCCGACCGCCCCAAGCGCCACCGGCAGGGCCAACCCGATGGTAAGTAGGGCGGCCGTAAAAGCCACCAGCAAAGACCGGCCCGCCGCGTCGACTATATGCGCGGGCAGATCCAAAATTCCGGGCGCTCCACGCGCAATGATCATGAACAATGGCAGCATCAGGAATACCGCCGCCAGGCTGATCCAAAAGGCGTCTATCGTTCCGGACACCTTGCCGCGCGCATCCCAGCGTTGAACCGTTCGATCCAGCCCAACGCCGCTGGCATGTGGCACCCGCACCCACAGCATTATTCCGGCTGCAACCGCACAAATGGAAAACTGCACCAAAGCCAGCAATGCGGCATGGCCAAGGTCAAAACCAAACCGGAACGCCTGATAAATGGCCAGCTCCACCGTGGTGGCACGGGGACCGCCCCCCAATGCCAGCGCCACCGCAAAGCTGGTGGTGCAGATCACAAACACCACCATAAACGCGCCCGGCAATACGTCGCGCAACATCGGGCGTTCCAAAACCCTGCTAAGGTCAGCCGCTGACAGATCCAGCGCCGCCGCCAGTCGAAACTGTTCCGACGGGGTCGCCAGCCAGCCTTGTAAAATCAACCGGGTGGCCAGCGGTAAATTGAAAAACACATGCGCCAGCACAACACCGTGCAACCCGTATATTTGGATCGGTTCCAGCCCAACCCAGCCAAAAACCACGCTGACAATGCCATTGCGCCCGAAAACCGCCAGCAGGCCCAGCACGGCCACGATAACCGGCAAGATAAACGGCGCGCCCAACAGGGTTACCAGCAGTTTACGCCCCAAAAACTGCCGCCGTGACAAAGCCTTGGCAACAGGGATTGCTACGCCAACACTAATCGCAGCTGATAGCAGCGCCTGAAATACTGTGAACCGGATCGCGGCCCAGTCGGCAGGGCCAAGTACGCCCCAGCCTTCTGCCCGAACCGCCACAGCGCCCAAGGTGCCCAGGGTAAGTGCCGCCAAAAGTGCGGCGGCAACAAACCCTGGCCAAAACTTGACTACTGGCTGAGAATGGCCAGCCATTCTTCCAATCCTTCGTCACGTGCGTCTGCGGCCTCATCTGCTGAGTAGATCAGCGATTTTGGCGGCGTGATAAGCGTGTCAAAACCATCAGGCAGCCCGCCTTCGGGCACAACCGCCGGATACATCCAGTTTGTGGTCGGAATGATCGACTGGAAACCATCAGACACCATGAACCGCAAGAATTGATCGGCCAGTTCAGGCTGATCACTTGCCGCAAGTTTGGCTGCGACTTCGATCTGCATGTAATGGCCTTCATCAAACAAAGCCGCGGCTTTGCTTGCGTCATCTTCTGCAATCAGATGATAGGCTGGCGATGTGGTGTAAGATAAGACCATGTCGGCCTCGCCTTCCAGGAACATGCCGTAAGCCTCTGACCAGCCCTTTGTCACGGTCACAATATTATCCGACAAGCCCTGCCAAATTTCACCAGACTGATCGCCATATGCCGATTTCACCCACATCAACAACCCCAACCCCGGCGTCGATGAGCGGGGATCCTGGATCACAATTTTCAGATCACTTTCACCCAAGGATCGCAGTGAATTTGGCGGATTAGACACTGTTTCTTTGTCATAAACGAATGCAAAATACCCCCAATCAAAGGGCAAAAATACCGGGTTATCCCAGACGATAGGCAATGCAAAATCAACATCGTTGATGCCGTGGTCCTGAAACAATTCTGTTGCAGTAGCGGCAGCCACAAGGTTTGTATCTAACCCCAAAACAACGTCAACATCGCTGCGCGCACCTTCCAGCTGAATACGTGCAAGCAGTGCCGCACCATCACCAGCGGCGACAAAGTTCAATTCACATTGGCAGGTCAGTTCAAACGCGGCCTTAACCTTGGGGCCTGGGCCCCAATCAGATGCAAAACTATCGTAGGTTAAAACAGTCAGTACTGGCTTGTCTTGCGCCACCGCTGTTGTCGCAATAGCCAAGAGAGCCGTCGAAAATAGTAATTGCTTCATGCAATCCTCCATATAAATTACGGATGGGGTGCGGTGAGACTTTGTCAAACCTTCCCTCCGCCGGTGTTATCCGGATCAGGTTCAGCGGGTCTGCATCATGCATCTCAGCCCAAATGGGCACCCCGAGGTAAGGCGCGTTCTATGCCCCAAATTGTACACTGGCAAGCCAAAACACCTTGAGACAGCACACCAGCCAAGCTAGACCTGCCCCAAGGAGAGCTGAGCATGAGCATCAACACATTTGGACATTTGTTTCGCGTGACCACCTGGGGTGAAAGCCACGGGCCTGGGATTGGCGCCACCATTGACGGCTGCCCGCCCTGCGTGCAGCTTGAGCCTGCGATGCTACAACATTGGCTGGATAAGCGCCGTCCAGGGACGTCAAAATACACCACGCAGCGGCAAGAAGCCGACCAAGTTGAAATTTTGTCGGGTGTTTTTGAGGGGAAGACAACCGGGACGCCAATTCAGCTGATGATCACAAATACCGATCAGCGTTCAAAAGATTACAGCGATATCAGCGATAAATTTCGCCCGGGCCATGCCGATATTACCTATTGGCAAAAATATGGTATCCGCGATCCGCGCGGCGGCGGCCGATCATCGGCACGCGAAACAGCGATGCGTGTTGCCGCCGGTGGCGTCGCGCGCGAAGTTATCAAAACGCTGGCCCCAAAAATTTCGATCAGGGGGTTTATGGTTCAGATGGGGCCGCACCAGATTGACCGGCAGAATATGGATATGGATCAGATCGACCAAAACCCATTTTGGACGCCCGACGCCAAAGCCGCAAGCCATTGGGCGGACTATCTGGACGGGTTGCGCAAATCTGGAAATTCCGTCGGGGCCGTGATTGAAGTTGTGGTCTCTGGCGCCCCTGCCGGGTTGGGAGCACCCGTTTATGCCAAGTTAGACACTGATTTAGCCGCTGCTGCCATGTCTATCAACGCTGTAAAAGGTGTTGAAATCGGCGACGGAATGGCAGCTGCAATGTTGACAGGCGAACAAAACGCAGATGAAATTTCAATGGGTAACAACGGCCCGAGATTTAGCTCAAACCATGCGGGTGGCATACTGGGTGGAATATCCACTGGGCAGGATATTGTCCTGCGTTTTGCTGTTAAACCCACATCATCCATATTGACCCCGCGCAAGACCATAACAAAGTCAGGTACTAACGCTGAGATCATTACAAAAGGCCGCCATGACCCCTGCGTCGGGATACGCGCAGTTCCCGTTGGGGAAGCCATGGTTGCCTGTGTGATGCTGGACCACATGTTACTACACCGGGCGCAAATTGGTGGCACCAGGGGGGCGATTGGTTAGCCGGCGCTTAGGGTCAGGCTACAGCCGCATTTAGCGCGATATCCATCAGCTGTTGTATGGCCTTCTTGGATGTTCCCGCGACAATTCTGCCAAGCTCTTTTTTACCCTGCAAAACCACCAGGGTTGAGCGGCGCGGAATTTTCAGCTCATTACTTAGATCGCCATTGCCATAGTCGTCCCAGTCAACATCGATGAACGATATATTCGCTTCATAGTCGGGGTTAGAGGCCTGCAATTCAGCAATAATACGGCCCTGACGTTGGCAAGTACCGCACCAAGTGGCAGTAAAATCCAAAAATACAATTTTACCAGCGTCCAGTTCGGCCTTTGCCAGACCGGGTGTGTACACGGCGCCACCGGCCTGAACCAGACTTGGAAGTGCGGCCGCAGCCGATGCCATCACAATAAATTCCCGTCGTTTCATTTTAGTCTCCTAAGTTACAGAATTACAGAAAAATCAACTAACCAGATCGGCAGGTTGTTCAGAACCCAACCCTCAATAATGTGGTGGACCCGAAATAAGATGCCCAAGCCGACCACCACAAATGCAACACCCATGATTGGCCGGGATTTGTCAGCGATACGCCGCATTGCTGCCTGGCGTTTCATAATGACAGAACGCGCGCCATAGCCGAGCGCGATAATTATTGATGACACTCCAAGGGCAAAAAATACCATCGTCAATGCGACCTGGCCCAGGTTTTCGCCCTGACTGGCCAATGATATCGCGCCGCCCAGCGTCGGGCCGATGCAGGGGCTCCAAACGGCGCCCAATAGCATGCCACCGGCGAATTGCCCGCTCAGCCCGTTCATTTTGCTGGAATTGACGCCGTCAATTTGGGCATCCGCCCGGCTGGAAAATCCGGCTGTTGCCGTAGCAAACGTGGCCGAAAACCGGGGCACAAGCAACACTGTGCCAAATATCACCATGAGCACCGCCCCAGCGTCAGCAACAGATTCAGATGTGATACCCAGGCTTCGGCCTGCAACAGCAATAAGCATGCCAAGGGCCACAAACGTCAGGCTCATCCCCGCCGCTACTGCCAGGGGGCCATGCCTGCTGGCCTGAAGAGACGTTGCCAGAACGATCGGTAAGATCGGCAACACACAAGGGTTGATCAGCGTTAGTAACCCAGCACCATATGCGAATATATATTCCATAGGGTCTGTTAACGCAGTCCGGGTACCCCTGTCACCCAAACTCGTATTACAATCGTTCAAGAATGCGTTAGCAACTGGGCGGCTGATATACTGGTCGTCACTTTGCCCAAAAGAAAAGGGCCGCAGAAACTACGACCCTTTTCGAACTTTTCAGGTGATCAAACCTAGCCGTTGACGCTTTCTTTAAGCGCTTTGGCAATGGTCATCTTAACAACGCGGTCAGCATCTTTGTGAATCTGCTCACCAGTTGCTGGGTTGCGTACCATCCGCTCTGGACGATCGCGGCACATAATTTTGCCAACGCCGGGCAGGGTTACAGCACCGCCGCCAGATACTTCTTTGGTGATGACCGCAATAATTGCGTCCAGACAATCGCTGGCTGATTTCTTGTCGCTTCCCATTTCATCCGCAAGTGCTGCAATAAGCTGGGTCTTTGTCAGTGGCTTCGCCATGTATAATCTCCTCGTTTCGCCCCATTCCTTGGGGTTTGTGTGGTAAACCTAACGGAATATGGTTGGGGGACACAACAATTAGTGGTCAGATTAGATCAAAAATAGTACATTTTGTGCGGAAAAACGCCAATTTTACAGGAAAGCCGTCTCTTCAAAGCTGCGCAACTTGCGAGAATGGATCTTTTCAAGCGGCATTTCACGTAAACTTTCCATGGCTTGTATGCCAATCAACAGGTGTCGCGACACCTGAGACGTGTAGAAATCGCTGGCCATCCCCGGTAATTTCAGCTCGCCATGAAGCGGTTTGTCAGACACACAAAGCAGGGTCCCGTAAGGCACCCGAAACCGGAATCCGTTGGCGGCAATCGTGGCGCTTTCCATGTCCAGCGCAATGGCGCGCGATTGTGACAGACGCTGGACCGGGCCCGATTGATCGCGCAATTCCCAATTTCGATTGTCCAGCGACGCCACCGTACCGGTTCGCATTATCTGCTTCAGGTCATAGCCTTCAAATTTGGTCACACTGGCCACAGCGTTTTCCAATGCAATCTGAATTTCCGCAAGCGGCGGGATAGGTACCCAGACCGGCAGGTCATCATCCAGCACTTTGTCTTCGCGCAAATAGGCATGGGCCAGAACGAAATCGCCCAGTCGCTGACTGTTTCGCAACCCAGCGCAATGGCCAACCATCAGCCAGGCATGCGGGCGCAATACTGCAATATGGTCGGTGGCGGTCTTGGCGTTGGACGGGCCAACACCAATGTTGACCAAAGTGATGCCTGAACCATCTTTGCGTTTTAAATGATAGCTTGGCATCTGCGGCAGCTTCGCCGGCGTGGCCATCGGCGCATCAGCAGACGTGACTGACACGTTTCCGGGCCCGACAAGTTCACTGTAACCCGAGCTTTTATCGGCCAGGGATTTTCTGGCGTAGGCTTCAAATTCCTCCACGTAAAACTGGTAGTTGGTAAACAATACGTGGTTTTGAAAATGCTCGGGCTTGGTTGCGGTATAATGGGATAGGCGGGCAAGCGAGTAATCCACGCGCTGTGCGGTAAAAGGCGCCAACGCCCCGGTACCATCAGGGCGGGGCTCGCTGGTGCCATTCACGATATCATCATTTGTGGTCGCCAGATCGGGCACATCAAAGCTGTCGCGCAGGGTGAATTTGATGGCCCCACCCTGTGGAACATTAACAGTCGCATCGTTTGCAACAGCAAAATGCACCGGCATTGGCGTGTCTGAAATGCCAATTGTCACATGCACCCCGTGATTGCTGATCAGCAGGTCAATTTGTTGCGTTAGATAATTATCGAACAGATCCGGGCGGGTCACTGTGGTTGCATAGGTTCCCGGTGTCGCCACATGCCCGAAACTGAGCCGACTGTCCGCCTTGGCATAGCTGGTGGTGGTGATACGAATTTCTGGATAATAAGCCCGTATTCTAGAGGGGGGCTTAGCTCCATTCACTGCCTCTGAGAACATTTTGCACAGGAAATCTGACGATATCAGATAAATTTCGCGCAGCCGCGATACTGCGGCGGCGGCATCAAGGAAATCTTCAGGATCAGGAACTTTTGGTGTCCTGACGGGTTGGCTGTTTTGATGCGCGCTCATTCAATTTCCTCAAACAAATCAGTAATTTCAAATTTGGTCACGTCCACGAGGCCCAGATCGGATATTCGTATTTCAGGAATAACAACCAGCGCTAGCAGCGAATGTTGCATATAGGCATTGTTCAGCGTGCACCCGCATTGCGCCATGGCTGCCACCATCCGGTCGGCATCTGCCGCCACAACCCGCGCTGGGCTGTCAGACATCAAACCCGCAATCGGCAGCTTAACAAGGGAAATTTCCTTGCCATTCTGAAACACAGTGATGCCACCGCCAACCTCGCCCAGCCGGTTCGCCGCCAGTGCCATATCTTTGCGACTGGTCCCCACCACGATCATATGGTGGCTGTCATGGGCAACTGAACTGGCCATGGCCATCTGGCCCTTATAGCCAAAACCAGAGACAAACCCGTTCACTACTTTGCCGGTAGCCCGGTGGCGCTCGACCAGCGCAATTTGACAGACATCTTTGGCTTCATCGCCCTGCACAATAGTATCTATTACAGGCAATTGAGCAATAAGCGCCTTGGTGGGCGCCTGGTTTTCCACGACGCCAATCACCTTGGCTGTCACCTGGTTTTTGCCCTCTGGGGCGCTAATCTGAAAGTTTTTGTCAGACAGGGTCTTGCCCATATTCATGGTATCGCGGGCATCATCGGGCCAGTCCAGATGTGGACACTCCACCAGCATTTCACCAGATTTCGCAACGGTTACGCCGCGCGCAATAACCAGATCAATTGGCAGGCTGGTCAGATCTGTTGTCAAAACAACATCCGCACGTCGCCCTGGCGCGATGGACCCCAATTCACGTTCCAGCCCGAAATGGGTGGCGGTGTTGATCGTTGCCATTTGCAGGGCGATCAACGGATCACAGCCGCACTCAATCGCGTGGCGCACGACCCGGTTCATGTGCCCTTCGTTCACCAACGTCCCAGAATGGCAATCATCGGTGCACAGGATGAAATTGCGCGGGTCCAGCCCCTTTTCCGTAACGGCCGTGATCTGCGTTTTCACATCATACCAGGCCGAGCCCAGACGCATCATTGATTTCATGCCCAACCGCACCCGGGCAATCGCATCGGCCTCGGCCGTTCCTTCGTGGTCATCCGCTGGCCCGCCGGCAACATAGGCCGCAAAATCATTGCCTTTATCTGGGCTGGCGTAATGGCCGCCAACTGTCTTACCCGCTGCCATGGTTGCGGCGATTTCGGCCAACATCTGCGGGTCACCATTGATCACGCCGGGAAAGTTCATCATTTCCCCCAGCCCGATGATACCAGGCCAACCCATAGCCTCGGCCACATCTTGGGCAGATATTTCAAAGCCAGTAGTCTCTAACCCAGGGGCAGAAGGCGCACAGCTTGGCATTTGTGTGTATATGTTCACGGGCTGCATCATGGCTTCGTCATGCATTAGCCGCACACCGCGCAACCCCATCACATTGGCAATCTCATGGGGGTCAGTGAACATCGTGGTTGTCCCGTGGGGAACCACGGCTGCGGCAAATTCCGCGGGCGTCAGCATACCGCTTTCAATATGCATATGGCCATCGCAAAGGCCGGGGATCAGGTATTGGCCGTCTACCTCGATCACCTTGGTATCATCGCCAATACAGTGGCTGGCATCTTTGCCTACATAGGCAAAACGCCCCTCGGCAATGGCCACTTGCCAACCGTCCAACACCTCTCGGCTTTGAACATTTACCAGCTTTCCGCCGCGAATAACCAGATCCGCAGGCGCGCGACCAGCAGCCACAGCAACCAATGTTGCCGCGCATTCTGCCCATGATTTCAATGATATCTGTTCCATTTACCTATTCTCCATAAACCCGGCCCTTGTGCAACCCCAATTCACAGGCCAAACAAAGCCTATGGAAAACACTCTTCTCTCGCTTGGGCACGGCTATTCAGCGCGGACTTTGGCACGGCTGTTGTTGCCAATTGGTTGGCGCGTTATCGGAACCGTTCGTGATCAGGACAAATCCGATGAAATTGCGGCTGAGGGGGTTCAACCCCTGATCTGGCCGGGCGCAAACCTGGCCACGGCGTTGAACGGCGCTACCCATTTGCTGACCTCAATTGCCCCCGGCTCTGATGGTGACCCGGTGCTAAAGGCCCTTACCGACGGCATCATCGCTGCCCCGAACCTAAAATGGGTTGGCTATCTGTCTACCACGGCTGTTTATGGCGATCATCAAGGCGGTTGGGTTGATGAAACCACGCCTGTTACACCGGCCACAAAACGCGGCCAATGGCGGGTGCAGGCAGAAAACCAATGGCGGGATTTAGCACAAAAACAGGGTCTATCCCTGCATATTTTTCGGCTGGCGGGCATTTATGGCCCAAACCGCGGCCCCCTGAGCAAAGTCAAGAACGGCACGGCACGGCGCATCATTAAGGACAATCAGGTGTTTTCCCGCATCCATGTGGATGACATCGCCCAAACACTGCTGGCATCGGTCAACAAGCCAAACCCGGGCGCTGTGTATAATGTGTGCGATGACCTGGCAGCGCCGCCTGAGGATGTCATCGCCTATGCCGCTGAAGTGCTGAAAATGCCTGTCCCGCCTGCGCAAAATTGGGCGGACGCCGACATGACCCCCATGGCCCGCAGTTTTTATGCGGAATCAAAGCGGGTGCGAAATGACCGGATCAAATCAGAATTGGGTGTCGTATTGAAATATCCGGACTATCGTTCCGGGTTGCAGGCGCTGGCAGACACTTAAGCTTCTTAGTAACCTTCGCGGACGCAAGCAAACTATCAGGCGCGTCGGTTGCCAATTTCTGCGACATCCAGAACATCCAGTACCTTGGCGACAATATCACCGGCATTCAATTTCGCCTCAGCATACATTTCTTTGGGGGCAGCCTGGTCAATAAATACGTCCGGGAAAACCATTGATCGGTATTTTAACCCACGATCAAAAACGCCTTCTTCTGCCAACAGCTGCGCCACATGGCTGCCAAAGCCACCGACGCATCCCTCTTCTATGGTGATCAATGCCTCGTGATCCGCGGCCAATGCCAGTATCATGTCCCGGTCCAGTGGTTTGGCGAAACGCGCGTCAGCAATTGTTGGCGAAATCCCTTTACTAGACAGTATTTCAGCGGCTTTTCTGGCTTCTTCCAATCGCGTCCCAAAGGACAGTAGGGCGACACGCCCGCCAGACGCAATGATGCGTCCCTTGCCAATTTCCAGTACCTCGCCGTGTTCTGGCAGCTCAACACCCACGCCTTCACCACGGGGGTAACGAAACGCTATTGGTCCGCTGTCATGGGCCACAGCCGTGGCCACCATATGTACCAGCTCTGCCTCATCGGCCGCCGCCATCACCACCATTCCGGGCAAGTTCGACAGAAACGCCACATCAAATGCTCCGGCATGGGTGGCCCCATCTGCCCCCACCAGCCCGGCACGATCAACGGCAAAGCGCACCGGCAGGCCCTGTATGGCAACGTCATGGACTATTTGGTCATAGCCGCGCTGCAAAAATGTGGAATAGATCGCGCAAAACGGCTTCATTCCACCGGCTGCCAGACTGGCAGAAAATGTGACGGCATGCTGTTCAGCAATACCCACATCAAAGCATCGGCTTGGGTAGCGATCCAAAAACAGGTCAAGCCCGGTGCCGTCTGGCATGGCTGCCGTGACGGCGACGATTTTGTCGTCAACTGCAGCATGTTGCAGCAACGCATCTGCAAATACCTTGGTATATACAGGCGCATTAGACACTGTTTTTTTCTGTTTTCCAGTTAAAACATCAAACTTTCCAACCCCATGCCCCTTATCGGCTGCGTCCTCTGCCGGGGCATAACCTTTGCCCTTTTTGGTTATTGCATGGATCAATATTGGCCCGGTTGCCCGGTCCTTCACTGTGCGTAATATCGCAAGCAGCTGTTCCATGTCGTGCCCGTCAATTGGCCCGACATATGAAAAGCCCAGCTCTTCAAATAATGTGCCGCCAACGGTCATACCTTTCAGCATTTCCTTGGCCCGCCGCGCACCTTCCTGAAACGGCTCTGGCAGCAGGCTAACGGCGCCTTTTGCAGCCGCCTTAAGTTCCTGAAACGGTGCCCCCGCATAGAGCCGCGACAGATAGCTGGACATCGCCCCAACCGGCGCTGCAATCGACATTTCATTGTCGTTCAATATTACAAACAAACGCTTGCCCAGATGGCCGGCATTGTTCAGTGCCTCATAGGCCATACCGGCAGACATTGCCCCATCACCGATCACGGCAATACTGTCGCCCAGGCCATGTTCCGGGGCACCACCCAGATCACGGGCAACGGCAAAGCCAAGCGCCGCTGAAATTGACGTTGAACTGTGGGCCGCGCCAAACGGATCATAGGGGCTCTCAGAACGTTTGGTAAAACCGCTTAACCCATCTTTTTGGCGCAGGGTCCGCATGCGTTTGCGCCGACCAGTCAATACCTTATGGGGGTAGGCTTGGTGGCTGACATCCCAAATAATCCGGTCCTTGGGGGCATCAAACACGGCATGCAGCGCTACAGTCAGTTCTACCACCCCAAGCCCAGCCCCCAGATGGCCGCCAGTTTCGGAAACTGATGCTATGACGTCGGCGCGCAGCTCATTTGCCAGCGTGCTTAGATCAGCATCCGACAGCCCCTTCATATCCGCAGGCAGGTTAATTTCATCTAGCAACGGAGTCTTTGGTCGTTGGGTCATCATGCCCCCCTAAGGGCGGTAATTACATCTCGCGGGAAATAACGAAATCTGCGGCTTGCTGCAAGCACTGCGCCGCATCTCCGTATTGTTTCAACGCAGATTTTGCTTCATCCACAAGATCGCGGGCTTGGGTCTTGGCCCCGGCCAGCCCCAGCACCGATACAAAAGTGGCCTTTCCAGCATCGGCATCCTTGCCAACCCGCTTTCCGGTTTTCTCAGCATCACCCACCACATCCAATATGTCGTCTGCAATCTGAAACGCCAGACCCAAAGCTTTGGAATAGCGTTGCATCGGGCCAGTGTCGGCCCCGGCCATTATGGCCCCCGCCTGGGCCGACCACCCTATCAACGCGCCGGTTTTGTTGGCCTGAAGGTCAGTAATTTTTGCCAGTGTCAGAGGTGGGCTTGCCGTTTCGGCTGCGATGTCCTGGGCCTGCCCCAAAACCATTCCACTTGCCCCTGCGGCCCGCGCCAAGGTGCCAAGCAATTTAAGCCTGACTGCTGGGTCACCAGACAATTTTGCTGTCGTTAGTAATTCAAAAGCCAAAGCCTGCAGCGCATCGCCCGCCAACACGGCCGTTGCCTGATCCCATTTGACATGCACTGTTGCCCGGCCGCGCCGCAAATCATCGTCATCCATGCAAGGCAGGTCATCATGCACCAGCGAATAGGCGTGCATTGCTTCTACTGCTGCTGCCGCCCAAACCGAGCTTGTATCCGCCACACCATGCAGGCGCGCTGTTTCCATCACTAAAAACCCGCGCAACCGCTTTCCGCCCTGCACTGCATATCCCATAGCCTGCACAACAGGATCATCGCCCAGGTCAGAAATCACCTGATCCAGACAGGCCGACACCTGATCCGCGCAGTCTTGCAATCGCTTCTGAAACACCTTGCCGCACCCCTGTTCGTCTTAAAGGCCTGCAACCGGCGTGACCCCAGTGGCATTACCATCGCTATCCAACGTGATCGCCGCAACTTTTTCTTCAGCTTCTTTTAGCTTTTCCGCGCAGCGCTTTTTTAAAGCGGCGCCCCGCTCGTACAGTTTGATAGATTCTTCAAGCGGCACATCGCCCCGCTCAAGCTGACCAACGACGGCTTCCAACTCTGCCATTGCAGCTTCGAAACTCATGTCGGAAATTTTAGTGTCACTCATCGGCTTCGCTCCATCAAAACACCTACGTGGGCGGCCACGCTATCGGCCAGCGCCGTCAGATCATATCCCCCCTCCAAAGTCGAGACCACCCGACCCTCACAACAGATATCCGCAACATCGCAAATGCGCCGGGTCAACCAGGCAAAATCTTGCGTGCTCCAGTTGATACTTGCCAGCGGGTCAGCCGCGTGGGCATCAAAACCGGCAGATACCAGTATCAATTCAGGTTCAAACGCCAGCATCCGTGGGAAAATAACCTGATCATATATCTGCTGCATTTCGCGGCTGCCTGACCCGGCAGCCAAGGGCTGGTTTAGCACATTGTCATGTGCGCCAACCTCTGTGCTGGCACCGGAACCAGGAAACAGCGGCATCTGATGACTAGAACAAAACAGCGCCCGCGGCTCATCCCACAGAACATCCTGCGTTCCGTTGCCATGGTGGACGTCAAAGTCTATTACCGCGACCCGGCTTAGACCGTGGACATCAAGTGCATATTTTGCTGCAATAGACACGTTTGCAAACAGGCAAAACCCCATGGCACGGGCTTTTTCAGCGTGGTGCCCAGGCGGACGGCATGCGACAAATGCATTGCGTTCATCCCCCTGAAGGACGGCGTTTACCGCGGCAACATTCGCCCCCGCTGCCCGATATGCTGCGGCCAATGTGCTGGCGGTCATATGGGTGTCACCGTCCAGAGAAACCATTTCCCCATCAGGCGCTAAGCTTTGCAATAATTCCAGATAGGAACTGGGATGGCATCGTAAAATGTCAGCATTCGCGACCATGGGTGCCGCAATACGCGTCAAGCGATCAAAATCACGACACGCCAGTTTTTGCTCAATAGACACCAGCCGGGCCACCTGTTCGGGGTGTCCAGGGGGATTGATATGGTCAAGGCAATCAGAATGGGTAAAAAGGGCTGTCACCTGTCATTTTCTTTCTGAATTTATATCTTGGACCGGCTTAGTCCGGCACCAGCATGTACCCGGCACCACGCACCGTCTGTAAGTAACGCGGCTGCTTTGGGTTTGTTTCAATTTTGCGTCTCAGCCGGGTTATTTGCACATCAACGGCACGTTCTTGCGCCTGCCCCGTGTCCCGCCCCAGTTTTTCGACCAACTCATTTCGTTGTACGGGCGAATGTGGGCTGGCGGCAAATATTTTCATCAGCTGGTTTTCCGTTGCGGTCAGGCGAACCAACTGATCCCCGTGCCACATCTCACCCCGTTCCACTTCATAACGGATAGGCCCCAGCGTGTATATTTTTGGAATAGTCTCGGCCGTGTCCGCCTGGGGTACCCGGCGCAGTATGGCATTGATCCTTAACAGCAGTTCTTTAGGCTCAAACGGTTTAGACAAATAATCGTCAGCGCCGGCCTCTAGTCCGGCAATCCTATCATCGGTTTCGCCTTTGGCTGTCAGTAACATGATCGGGGTGTTCAGGCTTTCACGCAGAGACCGTGTAAAATCAACGCCATTTTCACCAGGCATCATCACGTCCAGAATTATCAAGTCGAATTCAAGTCCGCTTAAGATGCGTCGGGCATGTTCGGCACTTCGGGCTGATGTTACCCAAAACCCATTGCGGATTAGAAATTTTTGCAGCAACTGGCGAATGCGCTCGTCGTCGTCGACGATAAGCAGATGAGAATCCCGTTCAACCATCGTTTTTTCCTTGCCATACATCAAAATGCCGACGTGAATCGTGATCCATCATTTCTTCCAGTACCCGCCTGAACCCGGCCACGGCATCTGGGCCGGCTGCGCGGTAAGCCGCGCGCATTCGCCGCCTCTGTGCCTCTGAAAGCTGCTGTTCAAGTTGGTCACCCTCTGGCGTCAATGTCAGGTTTCTTTCACGCTTATCTTTGGTCCCCACACTGCTTTTTACCAACCCGTCAGTTATCAAGCGGCGTAGGACTCGGTTCAAGGATTGCTTGGTGACGCCCAGTATTGTCAACAGGTTGTTGACGGTTGTTCCGGGTGTTCGGTGTATGAAATGCAATGCGCGGTGGTGCGCCCGGCCATAATCTTTATCATCAAGTATTTTATCCGGGTCAGCCGTAAAGCCCCGGTAGGCGAAAAACATCGCCTCAATGCCTTTTCGCAGCTGGCCATCGGTTAAAAAAAGTAGATTCTGATTTCCAAAAGAACCACCTGGTCTGATATCCGACATTCTAAATCCTGATCACATTTTTGCTTCATGCCCGCATTTTATGTCAGTCTTGTTGACTTTCCAAGAATCAATTGCTAGCAATTCGCCGATTTAACGAAATATAGTGTCCGAAACGGACCTATTTTCGCAATAAATGAATGAAGGCCAAGCAGGAGACGCTAAAATGAACGCTGCCTATGATGACCGAAATGGCAAAATCTGGATGGATGGCAGGCTGATTGACTGGCGTTCGGCAAATGTTCATGTGTTGACCCACGCAATGCACTATGCGTCATCGGTCTTTGAGGGTGAGCGCGCCTATAACGGCAAAATTTTTAAATCACGGGCGCATTCCGAGCGGCTTCGAAAATCAGCCGAGCTTATTGATTTTGAAATTCCTTGGACAGTGGATGAGATCGAAGCAGCCAAACAACAGGTGCTGAAAGCGTCTGGTTATTCAGATGCTTATATCCGTGCAATTGCCTGGCGCGGGGTTGGGCAAGACATGGGCGTCGCCTCGGCGCGAAACCCTGTCAGGCTGGCAATAGCGGCCTGGGAATGGGGCGCATATTATGGCGATGCCAAAACCAAAGGCGCGAAACTGGACATTTCAAGCTGGAAACGACCGTCGCCAGAAACCATACCCTGTCATGCCAAAGCTGCCGGTCTTTATATGATCTGCACAATGTCCAAACACGCGGCCGAGGCCAAAGGGTGCTCGGACGCGATGATGTTTGATTATCGCGGCTATGTCGCAGAGGCCACCGGGGCCAACATATTTTTCGTCAAAGACGGTGAAGTTCACACGCCTCTGGCCGACTGTTTTTTAAATGGCCTGACCCGCCAGTCCGTAATCGGAATACTAAAAGATCAGCAGATCAAGGTACATGAACGCCACATAATGCCCGACGAACTGACAGGGTTTGAACAATGCTGGCTTACCGGCACCGCAGCAGAGGTGACGCCCGTTGGCCAGATCGGTGATTTTATGTTTGATGTCGGCGCAATGGCACAGGGCATTTCGGCTGACTATGAAAAACTGGTGCGCCAATAAACATTGGCACCAGTCACACGTTGAAGCGCTATCTTCCTGCCCCCGCTGCAACCCAGCTTAGGTCGCGACCGACCTGCAATAGCACTGCGGCGGCGCGCTCAATCGGTTCATCACCATCTTCAAGCTGAAGCAACATAAGCAGATCAACCGCATCGCGGAACTGATCCAGCAACCAAAATGTTTCATCATCCAGGATACCGGGCTCTGCCAATTCGTCGGCAATTTCCATAAGGGCGTCGCAACTTGCCTGTAAAAAATTGCTTTCGGTAATGTCCTCAGTGTCTTCCGCAATCACCAGAAGGGCGTCAATTTTCTGCTGCCAGCTTGCCAAAATAGGGCTGCATGACAGATTTTCTGATACTGGGGCAATATCCACCCTAAGGGCAGCATTCGCAGCGTCCAGCGGGGGTTGAGCGGCAACAGTAAGATACGGCGCCAGGTGGCGATCAATGAATTTTCGTGCGCGCTCTGCATCATTGAGGCGAATGGAATTCTCGACGACCAACAGGCGGGCTATCATGGCCTCACCGCCACTGCTGCTCCAGGCTTTGCTGTCTTGAACGATACCGTTTGTTGCAGCCTCCAGTGCCCGTGGCCCAGCAATTGGCAAAATCGATCCGAAATGATCGCCCGCGTCATCTTGCAAACGCGAAATCACACGGTCGTAGCCATGCTGTATCGCAGGCAGATCTATATGTGTCACCGCCAAGATGGCCCGGTTCGGGTTAATGGGCGCAAGTTTGGACCAACTGGCCTTTTCCTTCACATTCCATGCTTGAACCGCGTTAGTGCACCATATGAACAAGTCTGCCCGCTTTTGCATTTGCAAAAGAAGTTTATTGTCACCGGCAGGGCCTGTGGTTCCGGCGACATCAAACACATTGATTTGTTTCAATAGCGGGTTTGGTGACTGGATAACGATGAAATCGGGATTCTGGGCTGTCAGTTCGACAAAGTCGATATAGTCGTATTTCGCCCGGATTTTTTTGTTCCACCATCCGGCGGCAGACCCGATTGTATCGCCATACCGGAAAACCAATGGCGGAATGTTATCAGACACCTTGGCAGATGGGATCAGTTGATCACCCACAAGAATATTGGCCAGAGTAGATTTACCAGAGCTGAATTCACCCGCGATCAATACCCGGACCGGGCGGCGCAACGCCTTAAGCATGGTTTCGGATTTTTCGCGCAAAGATACCAACTTATCGCCATCAGCATCTCGGTGTGATTCTGATGCTGACAAGAATGCCTTCAAATCTGACAGTTCCGTTATAGATGCAGCCATGCTGTTCATCGGCTCCACCGGTGAACTGTACGCAGTTCATCCAGGACCGGAAACACCCTAGTAGGGTCATCCATTATGACGCATTTCCGTTCTATATTTGTCGGCGGTTTGCCCAGGGTGTTTGAATGCTCTCCGGGGTGATCTATAGTTTGCCATAACGGGTTTTGAGGGCGCAATTTCCTGCAAGCTTCCATCATCACCTAGATCATTTGCCAATTCCAAGTCCCAAAGAAGTTGCTCATTTTCAATACTGAATTGCCCGCCCCCCACTAGGATTTGGGCGACTTTAGCGGCTTTATCAGCGCCGAGACCCATATGAACCAGCTGCGAAGCAACTGTGCGTTCAGCGGTATGGCTTGTGTTTGTTGTTACCACAACCACACGCTTTTTGGCATCAAGAAGCGACTGCAAGTCGCGGCATAACTGTCTGCCGAGCTGTACTGAAATTACCTGATCAGCCGACATTGGGTGCCAGATACATTGTGGCACCCGGCCTTGCATGCCCTCTGGGATCTGGGGGGCGGTTTCGCTCACCACAACAACCACACAAACACCCTGTTCGTGCAGTGCAATAAGTTCCGCGTTTGAAATATCCTTGCCGTTCTTGGGCTTGAACACACCAAAGTTACCCCCGGCGACCCATCGCAATGCATGGTCCCAGGTTTTTACCGAAAATATCGCCTGCATATCGGCAGGAATATCGCGCAAGTCTGATCGCAATTGATTGGCGGCGGTGCCGGCGCGTACTACTTCTGCCCCACCGGTGCGCAGAAACTGGCGTCCGACATTGGTCTGGGGCGAGGAGAAAAAAGTCTTAGTCGGGGTATGTTCCTGCACAAGCCCACCGGCCAACAGTAAGATGCTGTCAGCATAATCTGCGACCTGTGACTTATTATGGGAAACCATCAATACCGAACGGGACTGGGCCACAACCGACAGCCGCTGAAGCACCGTTTCGGCATCCTCATCGCACAGCTGGGCTGTGACTTCGTCAATGCAAAACAGCGCCGGGTCACTGGCCAGCAACTGGTCGATGAGCGCCATAGTTTCACAAAGCGAACATACCGCTTTTTGGCGGAAATACTTTGGGCGGTTTTGGTCTGAAAGCGGCGCGCGAAAATAATCGATTTTCTTCCAGGATGCATCAAATAGCATTGGCTTGTACTCACCACTTAGCCAGGTCAGCAATGAAGACTTACCTATCCCCACCGGACCCATCAACGCGGTTATGCCATATCTGGGCAATTCCAGGTTCAAATCTTGGAACAGCGTCTGGTTTGCGACCTTAAGGTTCAAACCTTCAATTGTTAGGATCGGACGTGTCACCGGACGACGCCCCAATTAAGCGTGTTGGAGGCCGCAGATAGAACCCGGGCAAGATCCGCGTTGTTAAACACCGCAACTACAGTGTGATTTGCCTCGGTTGCGAAACACACGGACTGATTGTCCAGGCGTGGTGATTTCAGTACTATCAACTGGCTGGGCCCAAGAGCGTTGCTGGTGGCTTTTATCCATTGAGCAAGGTCGCTGGCAACGTCCCCAGCCGCCGACTGCCAGTCTTTCTGCGCTGAGGTGCCGCCGGAATGTCGATCAACCTTACCCTTACCAGACATTAGGAAAATATTTTCGCTCAGGGGTTCGCAGGCGTCAAAAAATGCAGCTATGCTTGCGCTGGCTTGGGCAGCAGTGGCGGCTTTTCGGGGCTTTGTGGCTGGCTTTTTGGCACTGGCCTTCTTAGCGGCAGGTTTTTTAGTGGCTGATTTCTTGGCAGGCGTCTTGGCCGCTGCTTTCTTGTCAGGCTCTGCTGGTTCTGGCGCATCACCCGGAAATTCAAAATCTTGGCAAGCTTTGCGCAACTCTGGCGCGGTATAGCCAACCTCGGCGGCGGAATATTCGGTCTTTGGCGGCCCGCTGGTTACTTCCATCGGGCCATTCATCTGTGCAAACGTAGTTAAAAAGGCGCGAAATGCAGTGACCTGCTCAGCCTTTTTCTTGTCATCTCGGGCAGAGAATATTTCTTGGTTGGGCCCGACCACGCTGTCAGGTTTAACCTCTAGCATGCGCATCAACCGGCCATTGGCCACATCCATCACAATATGTGCATCGTCCCCCAGCCGGAATGTCAATTTTCGCGGCAGTACGGTTTCTTCGATCTCATTCAGAATCGCCGCCAGCCTTAGGGGGCCGGACCCGGCCTTAAGCTCGCGGGTGCTCGTCGTTTCTGCTTTGGCGCTTGTTCCGCGCACACGCTTCAGTAATTCGACGATTGAATCGTTGAGAGACATCTCTTTTCGCTCCGGCCCGTGGTTAGTTTAAGTGTTCTGGCAATAAAATATCAGTGTCCCCGCGCCCTTAGGCACGGGGACACTTGGCGTTAAACAGCAGCTGAGACAGGGTCCAGTGCCATGCGGGACTTGGTCAAAACCATGCCCGGATTGGCGTTCTTACGGCAAACGAAGCAGACAACGTGGTCAGGGTACTTTTTTGTGCGCATGAAAACATGCAATAGGTTTTCAGAAAAAATGAACATCTCGTGGAAATAATGAGACTCATCTTTTTCTGTTCCACGGAACTTTTTGAACATGTTTTCGATGTGAACCACGCTGGCGCCCTGAAACAGATCAGCCGTCGCTGCGGCCAGTGTGTCAAGAACTTCCTGTGGATGAGAATCCACCGTGTGGACCCCCAGAACCATACCAGATTGCATATCGACGTAACCTGATGCCAAACATTCCGGAATTCCGGTCATTGCTTCCTGTAGTGCTTTGTCTAGTGACATTTTGATAGTACCTTTCGTTTTGTTGAGTGTCTGATTTTGGTGACACAAGCCTGCAAAATCAGTCGTGTTATTCTTCTTCCATGTCTCCGAATGCTCAGTTCATTCCTGGAGCGGAGGCTTATCCAGGGAATTTGGGTAATACTGTTCAGGGTGATCGCGGGGCAGCAGGCCCGGACGCAATGTCCCGCCTGTACGCCGCAAAATCCCCAAGGAATTCTATTTGGCTTTCTGTTTCTATCCAGTTTTGATTTTCTGTCTTAACGGCGCGGATCGCGGCATCGCTATCGGGGCGGTACCAGATCAATTGCGACGCCAGCAACGTCCCGGTCCGTCCGCGCCCACCATGGCAGTGATAGGCAACGGCGCGGTCGTTGGACACGTATTCTTCCACCTTCATACAGATCTGGCAGGCCTGCTGAATTGTTGGCGGATGCATGTCCTTAATCGGAACATAAAAGCTATCAATTCCGTATTCGGCGAACTTTTCTTCCGGCGGTTCCCATTCCTCAGTCAGCGTAACGATCAACTGAATTCCGGTCCGTTGAATTGCCAACAGGTCTTCGTCAATATCGCGCAGAATACCCGGCCGGGGCATGCCAGCCAGCCGCCCCCTAATCAACCAATTGAAATTTGATGGCCCATAGTACCCAGAAGGGGCTTCAGGCGAGGCCAACGGGGCCAACGGGTCGGCCACTTGTTGGAAGGTCGTCATTTAGATTTTCCTACCTTTTTTGGTGGTCTTTTTTTGGCAGTAATTCATCATAGTTGGATAAATGTGGCCAAAAAGTTAAAAGAATGTGGCCTTGCAAGCCAGCTGCTAAGAAATGCCTTCAATTTAGGGATAAATCGCGCCGCTCATCCACAAATTTATGCCAAATTTGCCAAACGCTGTACAAGTTTATCAATGTTCAATTCCCCCGCAGATACAACCGGGTCCGTGGTCGCATTTATCTTGATAGGAGCCACATCAAACTGCGCTAACAAATCATCAAATGAGGCGCGCAATACCGGCAAATTTGCCGTGTCATAGCGCGACTGTATATCGTCCCAAATCAACTTAACCATATGCGCTTCATGCTGATCGCCGCTGTCTACTGTCTGTAGAATACAGTCCGGATTGATGGCCTGGGGCATGACATGCATGACGCTCTCCAGATCAATTTTGGTATATTCTTCAGGGACCGCTTCAACCTCATATTCTTCATCAGGTGATGGCTTTGTTTTGCCCAGGCGTGAAAAGAACTGCTCTGCTAACGGCCCATCACTTACTTGGGTGCTATCGTCGGATTCGTCATCCTCGATCTCATCAAATGTTGGGTTTTCCAGTAGATAGGCGACATCGGTCTCTAATGTCAGCTGAAGCTCTTCTTCGGCATTCGCAGATGTATGGGCTACCAGATCAACAACCTTGTCAGTATCAGATACGGCCGCCATATCAGTAGCACCCATATTGTCCCACATACTAACCGCATCCGCAGAAATATCAGGTGTCGCAATGTCATCCGAGGCCTCGCTGTACTGTTCCAACGGTTCGCTTTCGTCAGCAGTATCAATGTCGGAAACGGGCGGCGTCCGGAGTGAAAATTTTTCCTTGGAGAGGTTAAATATTTCCTCACCAATGACGCTATCCTCAACCTTCAATTTGGCAAGAACGGATTCTGCATCACTGCGGCTCAGGCGCTTATTTGGCCGCCTATTTTCTTTGTTAACACGCGTCGGCCGCAGTGTTTTCACCCGGTATGGAATAATCGATGATGTATCGCTGCTAAGCCCAATATCTTCTGGTGTCGCTTCTTGCTGCATCACCGTCTCATCGGCAATTACAGGTTCATCCGCTGGAAAGCTGTCTGGAACAGGCATCGCTGGTTCAACCATATCGATGTTTTGCGCACCCATAACCGTATCGTCTTGGTCAGCACTTTTCATCACCGCTTTCGGGCGCGGCGCATCAACGGCGTTTTCGTCGATCTGATAGCGCCACAGCAAATGCCCACGATCAACATTTATGGTATTCAGGATTTCCAGAAATTCAGTCATGAACCCCTCGGCACCGCTTTTTGCCCAACCTTCGGGATCAAAATCACGCGCCGCCATGGCGGCTGTAAGGGAAATCAGGTGGCGACCAGAAAACAGGTCTCCTGTTTCCCGCTCTAGGCGTCGGTCAATTTTCTTGCGGTCGGTATCAGACACCAGCTTATCCGCCCGGGTAACCATCAACAGGCTGTGTTGACGCAATCTTTCAGGAAGCGATGTCCAGGTGCTGCGCTCGCTTTCACGCCAGGCCTGACCGGCATGGGTGCACCACAAAACCGCGTTGGCATAGCCAATGGTGCGGATCCAGCTTGATGTTGGTATTTTTGGGTCAGAAATGCCCGGTGTGTCCAGTAGATCGCATTGCTCAAGCATCTCTGCCTCGGCATAAATACGGATGTACCGGGTCGACTTCACCGGGACAGATGCCAGGTCTTGCAGATCAACAGGATGGTGGGTGCCGTCTTTGTCAACACGGTAAGGGTCGTCAGTCCCATGGCGCAACCAAACCGGGGGCAGCTGGGTCGCTGTGACTTGCGTCGGAAGAATAGATTGACCAATCAGAAGGTTAAGCAAGGTGGATTTTCCAGCGCTAAATTCGCCCATAAGAGCAATCGTAGGTTTGCGGTCAGTCCAGCAGGCCAAACGATCCATTTTGTTGGCACTGACCATGCGAATTTCATCATTCCGATTTGTCATTATGTGTTCTCCATTCATTGTGGATCAGGCCGCAGCCAGATCAAGCGCGCTAAGGGCATCCCCAAGGGCCGCCGCCACTTCGTCGCGTTTGGGTTCAGAATTATGCGCCTCTGTCGGTGTCTGGGATGTCTCAGACAACCGAAGCAACGTGTCGCGCTGGTCAGATAGAAATTCCTGCAAAGCCAGTTCAATTGAGTCAAAAATCTCGGCTATTTGGGTTTGCTCAAGCTCTTGGATGATTGATGCAACTTCGGCGTGGATCAAGGTTGAATAGTCGCTTGCAAACGCTTCAAACCCACGGCGCTTTTGCCACCAACGACGCCACCAGCTGCCACTTAGGTCCAGCGCAATAGTCTTAGACAGCACGATCGGGGGCGGAATTGGTGGTGCCGAAGGCGGCACAATGTGAAAGCCCTCTACATTCACCCCAAGTGCGTTGTGATATACGCTTTCGATATCAACAGCAGCTTCGTTGTAGACGGCGGTGATCCGACGCCTGGTTGACACACCAAACTGTGCATATGCGGACCGCAGCAATAGACGCAAACCTGTTGAGTCATATTGCCAGTTGTCCTGCTCACCATAACGTTCCAGGTGGACGATCAATGCGTCAGTCGCTCGGCGAACGAAACTTGACTGTACTTTTTCAAGCCGAGGCCGAAGGTCAGATATCAAAGTATCCGTTGCGTCGCGAAGCTTCTTTTCATGATCAGCCAACAGTGTTTCAAGGGCGGCCGCCAAATCAGTACGATCAACCGGCCCTGCGGTGTTCATGTCGGCAACGCCAACATGCTTTTCAGCTAATATTTCGTTGGTCAGATTGTTGACCTGAATGCGGATACTATCCAGCAGGCGTTTGCCCGATCCTTCAAGGATGCGGGTATTGACGGCATGCATCAGTTTCGGGAATCCCGACAATATCCAGGTATGGGTAAAGGAATCGCTGTTTCCGGTTTCTTTGACAGATTCTGCCCAATCCAAAAGCGCGGCCTGGCTTTCAGCATCCAGAATATCCAGACGACCACTTAACGCGGCTTCCGCCCATTTGGCGCTGCCAAATATGATCTCACAGTCGACCGGCGCATTGGAAGCCTTTAGGCTTGAAATGATGCTTTTATGAATTTCCGGGATTTGCTCACTTGGCTTTGCCAGCTCGTCGATCCGGTTGATAAACAGTACGACCTGACGACGCTCAAAGTTTGAAATCATCCGGATCAGTGCCATATCAGTCGTGTTCAACGCCTGATGTGCAGACAGAACCACCAGGCAGATTTCTGAGCCTCGCAGGGCTTTGATCGTGATCTGTTCGCGCACCATAAACGTGTCGTTGACACCGGGCGTATCGCGGATGGTTAGCTTAGACTTCAGATGGGGCTGATGGACAAACAGCTCTGCTGACCGGGTGATATCAGCAAACCGGCCCTGCTTATTAGAAGGGTCTTCCACGGCGGCATCTTCATCGCCCATACAAACATAGCGCTCAACCAGTTCCCTATCGTAATAGCCATATTTGTGAACTTGGCCCAGCAGTGCTTCAAAACTAGAGCCTAGACGAGATTGCGCCTGCTCGCGCATTTTCGCGATCTGCTCTTGGATCATTTCCATTTCATCATTTGCGCCTGCACGCTCGGCCATCTCACCAAGCCGACCGCCATTTGACACCAGGCCTGCCCATTCATTGGTATCAAAAAATGTAAACTGGGCTTTGGTACGCCCTATGCGTTCCTGGGGGCTCAGGTGCAGGGTTGTCACAACCGAGGTCCATGGGTTCACATCTGACGGCAATAAATCCACAGATCCGGCCATAACATTGGTCAATGCGGTTTTCCCCGCTTTCACCTGGCCGACCAAAGTAACGCTTGGTTCAAAATTTTCTAACTTACGGCCCAAGGCTGCGGCACGTTTTGCCATTTGTGGGCTGGCCACTTGGGTGAGCCGGTCAATAGCTGAAAGTGTCTCGTCAAATGCACTGACAAGCGGTGCAAGGACCTCTGATCCCATCGCCAGGAGATGGCTGTTTGCCGGAGCGTCCGGTGCTCCTTGTTTGAAATCTTGTGTCAGTTCGTTCATTTTTACACTTCCCAAATGCCGTATCGCCAAAGCAATAAAATGGGTGGGAGACGGCAGATATTTGGTTACTCGTTACATTCATAAACAGTGCTGATTTGAGGACGGAAAACAATTTTCATTGCCCACATAGCAGCGGTAGCGTTCGTACATTTTACAAAGTTTGCACCGTAACTGGGGCGGTGTCTGTAAGTGCACCTTATTGGTGATAAGTAAATCTTATTCATGATCCCAATCTGGCTAAGGAATATGTCCTGATTTTGGCAATTAATGACTGGTTAATAAGTTCGCAGTATTCAATTGGTTGAAATCTTTACCCAAAATACCGGTCAATTATTTATAATTCTATATTTTTCAATATATTACACCCTGAAATTGACAGTTCATGCAGTGTTCAAAGTGGCTTAATTTATAGTCTAATATTGTCATTTTGGTAAAATATTAGCAGCCACAATCAAATACAGTTTACGTAAGAGTTTCAAATTGTATCCATACCCGAAACATTGGGGGGCGAGTGTCGGTCGAATTTGAACCTGATTCCTTGTTGCGGCCTCACTTTCAACAAAGAAATTCCGTTCGGTTCCGCTGACCAACAGAACATTTGCGTAGTGGGGTTTGTAGTGGGCAACAAAAAGAGCTGGATCAAATACAATGGTGAAACTTATTCGGTAAATGACGGAGAACGTGCGCTGGACGCAATGATCCGCCGTGGTGCGCCGGTTTCGTTTTCCTGTCGTAAAGGAACCTGTCGCTCTTGTATGCTGCAGGCTACGTCGGGAAACCCGGGGCTACAAGCCACCGAGCGGCTTCCCTCAGAGTATGTTGAGCACGGATTTTTTCTACCCTGTTGTGCAACTGATGTAAGCGAAGTTGAAGCAGTCGCACCCGACCTGTCACTTTGTTCGCGGCAGGCAATGGTTGCAGAGAAATCCTGGCTTAGCGATGAAATTATTCTTCTTAGGCTTGACCTGATTGCTGAAATGCCTTGGCTGCCGGGTCAAGCCATCAGCCTGCTGAATGACAATGACGAAATGCGCAGCTATTCCCTCGCAGGTGATCCCGACAACCCTTTTCAAATTGAACTGCATATTCGCATCTATAAGGACGGCGCTGTAAGCAGCTGGATCGCCAATGATCTGAACGTCGGTGACATGGTGCGGTTTCAAGGCCCGGTTGGGAATTTCTGTTATCGTGATGAACTAAAGGATACGCCGCTGGTTTTGATAGGAACCGGCACAGGTGGCGGTGCCCTTATGGGTATTATCCGCGATGCGATTGCCCGTGGCCATAACGCACCCATCAGCTTTTATCACGGTGCCAAGAACCAGTCTGGCCTCTACCTGGGGCATGAGATTGCCAAATTAAACCCAGACCGAGTGAGGGTGGTTCAGGCGGCTTCACGCGAAGAAGTTGCAGAACTGCGGCCAGTCCGGGTCACTGATATAGCCTTTGCAGATCACCCCGATCTGACGCAAGCAGCGGTGTTTCTATGCGGTGGTCCAGAAATGATAGAAGTAGCCCGCGTACAGTCTTTGCGCCAGGGCGCACGGTTAGACTATATCTACAGTGACCCGTTTGAACCCAACACTCCTTATATGCCTGACGAGTCTGCGAAATTTAACACCATTCAGCCCGAGCCAGAACTTTGGGCGGCCCTTGGAAACGGCAATAAGCTGACAGAAATCCTGACTGAATTTTATACAATTGCATATGATGACCAACGCCTTGCGCCTTTCTTTCAGCGCACAACCAAACAGCGGGCCATAGATAAGCAATACAGTTTTCTTCAGGATCTCTTCAGCGGGACCAAATCGTATTTTGGCGAAAAACCGTTTAACGCCCATCATTGGATGGTGATTTCAGATGAGCTGTTTGACCACCGTGAAAAACTGCTTATCGGGGTGGCCCGCAAACATGGCATTCCCGAAAAACTGCTGCACCGATGGTCTGCAGTCCACGAGGTTTTTCGCCGTGAAATAGTAAAAAATGCGCCCCGTGGCATACTGCGTCAGGGGGTTGAACACGACCTGGAAGGGTATAGCTATGAGACAACTGATGTGGGAACAGTTTGCGATGGCTGTATCAGCGAAATCAATGAAGGTGAAAAGGTGCGCATGCACCGACGCACCGGCCAAATATTTTGCCTCCATTGTGATGGCAAGACGCTGCAAGATGTAAGTGTGGCGTAATAATAACCCCTGACCAAACACGGTCTACTATCATAACAAATAGGTAAAATATGAGCGACGCAAGCGAAGGCAAATGCCCCTTTGGATTTGGTGACAATGACACCGCTTCCTCAACTTCAAATTCCCGACACACGGCAGCCAGCCCTGCATTGACACGGGACCAGCTGCCAAAGTTACTGGCAGATCCGGTCGAGCCAGGTGTCGACAGCCTGCCCACCGGACGGTGCCTGTGTGGCAAGGTTAGCTACCGGATCAACAAGCCTGTGCAAAAGGTTTTCGCCAATCACGATGCAGTGTCGCGCCGTTGGACCGGGGGGATCGCGCTGACAATCATGATCCGGGCAACAAGTATGGAATTCAACGGGTGGGGACATATTGTTACCCATTCCACGTCAAACCGCGAAAGCCATTGTTTTTGCCGGCTTTGCGGCTCAAGCCTATTTGTCCGTCACATGCAGCCCGAAGCGATGGCCGGCATGCTTAGCCTGTCTGCCGGAAGCTTGGACAATATGGACAGCATGGTGCTGGCGGCGGAAACCTATTTTGACAGCAAGCCACAGTTTTATGAATTTGTTGGTACACGCAAGACATTGTCAGGCGCCGAGGTAGAGGCAATGTTTACCACCCCGCCAGTTACTGCCCCCATGGCCGGCTCAGTTTGACTTAGATGAATAGGGATCAGCGGCGGCTGCGGTTAACGTACCGCTGCACGGCCCGAAACCGATTTGGTAGCCGTCACCTTTTGCAACACCGTTCAGTGTCAACGTATCGCCGTCTTCGACAAAACTACGCTGCTCGCCAGTATCCAATGTGAACGGTTCTTTCCCGCCCCAGCTTAGTTCCAGCAACGAGCCACGACTGCCTTTTTCTGGTCCCGAAATTGTGCCGGACCCCAACAGGTCGCCGATACGCATATTGCAGCCGCTTGTTGTGTGATGCGCCAATTGCTGGGCGGCAGAATAATACATCACGCCGTAATTGGTGCGGGTAATGATAGTTTCTGATTTGCCGGCGGGTTGCAAAGATACAGTCAGGTCGATGTCATAAAGCATTGGGTTTGGTTCCTGCAAATGCGGTAGCAATTCAAATTCCCGATCCGGGGTCGACGTGCGAAACGGTTCAAGCGCTGCTCGGGTAACGATCCAGGCGCTGATCGTTGTTGCCGTCGCTTTGGACTGAAACGGTCCAAGCGGTTGGTATTCCCAGGCCTGAATATCACGTGCGGACCAGTCGTTCAGCAACACGTAACCAAAGATGTTTTCATCCGCCTGGGCGACCGTAATCGGCCTGTCAGAATTTGTTCCGACGATGGCACCCATTTCAAGTTCGATATCAAACCGTTTTGAGGGGGCAAAATGCGGCACCTGATCGTTGGGCCGCTTTAGTTGCCCCCAGGGCCGACGAATATCTGTACCTGATACCACAACCGAAGACGCGCGGCCGTTGTAGCCAATAGGAATATGCAGCCAGTTTGGCGGCAACGCATTCGCCGGGTCACGAAACACTGAGCCGACGTTAAAAGCATGGTCGCGGCTGGCATAAAAATCTGTAAATTCAGACACTCGGATCGGCATGTGTAAGGTCGCTGTATTGGCCACAACCAATGCCCTGGCTTGCAACGCCGTATTGCCTGAAAGGGTGTCGTCACCACCATTAATCAACAGCTCTGTCAGCCGGGCCCTAAGCACCCCCCAGGCAGCCTGACCCAGATCCATCAGCGCATTCCACACGGACGTATCAAAGACGGTTGTTCCCAGATCAATCACCCCTGCCTGCTCCAGCACTTGCAGGTCCAGGATCATATCGCCAATGGCAACACCGCAGCGCGGGTCGCGGTTTTGGGTGGAAAAAACACCGTAGGGCAGATTGTTAAGCGGAAATGGGGTTGTGGCGGTATTGGCGCTTTTAACCCAGCTGTTCAGTAATTTAGTCATCACCAATCCTATTTATGCGGCACGCACTGCGTCTGGTTGACGTTTGGGTCTGACCAGATCAAAGGCGCTGAGCGCCAGTAACTATATAGCTTTAGTGGTGTCATTTGCGCCCCGGCGTCCCGTCGAACTTTTTCTCAATACCGTTCCAGCAGTCGATATAATCGCCCTGCAACGGCGCATTTTTTCCGGCATATTCCGTCAAATGCTGGGGAAAGCGGGTTTCGATCATAAAGGCCATGGTATTATCCAGCTTTTCAGCACCCAGCTCAGCGTTTGAGGCGCTTTCAAATGCCTGATGATCCGGTCCGTGTGGCAGCATCATGTTGTGCAGGCTGATACCGCCGGGAACAAAGCCCTTGGGTTTGGCATCGTAAACACCGTAAATACTGCCCATCAGTTCCGACATAATGTTCTTATGATACCAGGGCGGACGGAATGTATTTTCGGCCACCATCCAACGTTCGCGAAACAGCACAAAGTCGATATTGGCGGTGCCCTCCTGGCCGGAAGGGGCGCTCAGAACGGTAAAGATCGACGGGTCGGGATGGTCAAACAAAACCGCCCCAACAGGGCAATAGGTGCGCAGGTCATATTTGACCGGGGCATAATTTCCATGCCAGGCAACCACATCCAAAGGGCTTTGCCCAATATTTGTGGTGTGGAACTGGCCGCACCATTTGACCGTAACGGTTGAAGGAACTTCCCGGTCTTCAAAGGCTGCAATTGGCGACTTGAAATCCCGTGGGTTGGCCATGCAGTTGGCACCAATCGGGCCTCGCCCCGGCAGCTGAAATTTCTGGCCATAATTCTCGCAGACAAATCCACGGGCTGGCCCGCTGATCAGCTCAACCCGGTACACAAGCCCGCGCGGCAGAATGGCGATTTCCTTGGGCTCAATGTCGATGATGCCCAGCTCTGTATGAAAGCGCAACTTCCCCTCTTGCGGTATGACCAGCATTTCGCTGTCGGCGGAAAAGAAGTAGTCATCTTCCATCGTTTCATTCACCAGATAGACATGGTTGGCCATGCCGATCTGTGTGTTCACATCACCGGCAGTGGTCATGGTGCGCATGCCGGTGATCCAGTTCAGCGGCGCGTCACTATGGGCAATGGCATCCCAGCGATACTGACCAAGCGACGTTACGTCCTTGCAGGTATTGGGCGCCGATTTCCAATGGGGCACCGAAACTTTGGTATAGCGATGCGAATGTTTGACCGACGGGCGAATGCGGTAACACCAGGTGCGTTCATTCTGATGCGAAGGCGCGGTAAATGCCGTGCCGGACAATTGCTCACCATATAGCCCATATTCGCATTTCTGCGGCGAATTCATCCCGATCGGCAACGCCCCAGGCAGGGCTTCTGTTTCAAAATCATTGCCAAAGCCCGGCATATAACCAGGGGTGATCCCCCCGTTGGATTTTGCCTGGACTATTTGACGGTCCTTGTTTTGATCAGTCATGTCGACCCTCACTTGGAATGCTGCTTTATTCGAAAATATGCATTATGATATTTTGATGGTCTCTCCCATTTATCCAAAGTCGTAAAGAAGCGGTCAGGTTTGTTGTTAGTATATTAAAAACCATGATGGAGTGTATTCGAAAAAATGCCGGCATAAATGGTCAACACTAAATAGGGTGTTATCATATTAAACCGACGATAGCTGTAAGTGGCTACCCTTTTGGTTTCTTGGTGTGTCGTGGACCGTTACCAACGACACCGTATTTTGGCCAGAAAAGCCAATTGTCAGTTGCTTCATATGGCACAAAAAATTATCTATAAAATATGAAAACAGAACCCAATATTATGATCTCTGACCAAATCCAGCAGGCTTTGACCGACCAAATTATCCGTGGGCAGTTACAGCCTGACGAAAAACTGCGCCAAGACCACATCGCTAAAACCTTTAACACAAGTCATGTACCGGTGCGCGAGGCATTATTGCGGCTGGAAGCACGCGGTCTAGCCGTAAGCATCCCAAGGCGTGGCGTTCGTGTTGCGCCTTTTCATCCAGAGGGCATTCTTGAAGTCAAAGCAATGCGCCTTGCCTTGGAACCTGTTGCATTGCGCCATGCCATACCCAAAATGACACCGAATGATCTGAACAAAGCCAAAAAGGCACAACGGGCATGTGATGACGCGACTGACCTGATCTCATGGGAAAAGACCAACCGACAGTTTCACAGCGCAATTTTAGTGACCTGTGCAATGCCACGTTTGCTGTTGGCTATTTATGATCTGCAAATTTTGAGTGCACGTCACTTATTAGAGACATGGCGATCAACATGGGAAGAACGCACAGACCGCGATCATACCGCAATCATAAATGCCATCATGCGCAAAGACAGTGATGCCGCTGTTTCGGTGCTGAAGAAGCATTTACAACGACTGGGGTAGTGCCGTGCCCTCACAGTTTTTGGGCAATGATATAAACCGGGTTATATGTCAGGCAAACCTTTTGATCTTGATCGGAAAATCGATGGGTATATTCCTGCTCAAACGTGGCCAGGCTTTGACGTGACCACTGGTGCCCTGTGTTGGCATTGACGCCTGTATTTCGCAGATGCATCAACAGTTTTTGAACCGTGTTAAACTTGGCAAGATGAATGTCCTGGCCAATATACTTTGGCACCAGGCTTTTGGGCAATAAGCTGCGCCAATCAGTGCAATTAAAATAGCTCATAGAGTGAGAGTTATTGTCAAACATATTCAATTCGTGAAAATGCTTGGGCCCAAAGCTGCTAAGGGCCAACCACCCACCGGGAACCAAGTTGTCGGACAGCTTTTGCAACAGGCCGGCTGTATCCGCGATCCATTGCAAGGTCGATGCCGAGGCAATGAGGTCATAGTTTCCGGCCAATTCTTTTGTTTCGATTGCACCCGGCAAAAAATCCCATGTGCTGGCATTAAGAAGCGGGGCAATAAGGTCTTTGCTGTCTGACAAAAGATCATTAATCGACCAGCGATCAACTGATAGCTGTTGAACCAGTTCTTGCGTAAGAAAGCCTGTGCCACAGCCAATTTCCAAAGCACTGTGAAAGTGAGGGGTGCTGGTGTTTTGTGTAAATAGATCAACCAAACGTGCTGCAATTTGTTTTTGCACATAGGCATTTTCATTGTACTTACGAAACCCACGCTGAAAGCTCTGTTGAACCCTGTGCTGTGTTTTGGACAGGGGATAAGGATCCATTGTCATGCGATGACCTCATCCCATGTTTCCCAGGCCGCAAAGGGAACATGGGGCCCGCCCAGTACATCTAAGGGCACTTGCCATGCCCTTTGCATATTGTTGAAGGGAAATATTTTATCATGGCGGCTGATACAAACCTTATCCCAATGCAGTTCCCCCCCCCGGTAGTCGCGCGAATTAACGGCAATAAGTTCTGCTTTTCTGGCGGGAACATCGATGGTTTCATGTGGCTGTTTTTTGCCATAACTCCGAGTCAAAAATACCTGAAAAGCTGCATCTGAAAGCGTATCGATGGTTTTTTGCATGATCACTGGAGGAATGCCGACCCGACGGTCTACCGGCGTCATGCTCCCGTTAAGTGCAATCTTTCGATCAAAAATATCAACGCGGCCTTTTTGCCAAGCGCAATAGGAAGCGATCCCAAATGACCATGCCACCAGCACACGGGTTTCATAATGATCTAGCGTTGGCAGATCACACGCAAGGTCGCGGTAGTCTGAGACAAATAGTATATCGGCGGTGGTTTCCAAATGCGCAAAAACCCCAGCACCTAAGGCCCAACCCCCAAAGACCACGATCACCAGGGGTGCGTTTGGCCTACGCTTTAGCCATTGAAGCTGCATCTATAAAACCTTGGCCAGCTTGCCCATGGCATCTGTCACCTGTGACAGCTCATCCGGGGTGATCACAAATGGCGGCATGCAATAGATATGACGCCCAAAGGGGCGCAGCCACACGCCGAATTCTTTGCACAAAGGATGTGCTTGATCGGCACTGACCTGGTGGTCCATTTCGATCACGCCAATCGCCCCCAAAACCCGCACATCATGTACATTTGGCAGTTTTCGAATGGGGGTAAGCTCATCAATTAGCTGTGCCTCAATGGCGTTAACATTGGCCTGCCAGGGCGTGGTTTCTAACAGTTCCAGGCTGGCAATAGCTGCCGCACAGGCCAGCGGATTGGCCATGAATGTTGGTCCATGCATGAACACACCGGGGGTGCCATTGCCAATGCCTGTCGCAATTTTATCCGATGTCAGGGTTGCCGCAAACGACATTGTTCCGCCCGTCAGGGCTTTGCCCAGACATAAGATATCGGGCTGAACGGCTGTCAGTTCAGTGGCAAACATTTTGCCGGTGCGCCCAAAGCCAGTGGCGATTTCATCAAAGATCAGCAATACGCCAAAAGCATCACATAGGGCACGGGCCTGGTTAAGATATTCGGGGTGATAAAAATACATGCCCCCGGTGCCCTGCACGACAGGTTCCAGAATAAGCGCCGCGATTTCACGGTGGTGGTTTTCCAATATCTGGCTCAGATCAGCCAAACCATTTTTACTTGGATCAGTATCCCATTCAGCGGTGATACCAATCGGGGGTTTTGCGACAAAATGTTGAACACTCAGCGCATCTTGAAACAGATGGTGCATGCCGGTCACCGGGTCGCACACGCTCATCGCCTTCCAGGTGTCGCCATGATACCCGGCGCGCACCGTTACAAACTTGGATTTGTCCGGGCGCCCGGTGGCATGCTGATATTGCACCGCCATTTTCATGGCCACCTCAACGGCAACCGATCCTGAATCGCAATAGAAAATGCGCTGCATGCTGGACGGTGTAATTGCCAGAAGTTTTTGCCCCAGGGCAATGGCCGGATCATGGGTTAAACCACCAAACATGACATGGGGCATACGATCGGCCTGATCTTTGAGCGCCTGAATGATGCTTGGCTGGCCATAACCATGAATGACGCTCCACCAGGATGACATGGCATCGATCATTCTGGTGCCGTCATCCAACGTCAAATGCACACCCTTGGCCGAAACGACCCTATGGGTTGGTCCGGGGTTCACCACATTGGTATAGGGGTGCCACAGATGTTTGGCATCAAATGCGTTCGGGGTCATAGGAAACCTTTAAGGTCAAATTCTTTGGAAAAGGTCACTTGCAAAGCTTCCGGCGTCACCTGTGGCATAACCGGCAAACGCCCCAAGCGGCGGGTATTGCCAAAATCACAAATGGTCTGTTCCACATCGGGTTGCGCGTCGCCGATAAAGGCAACCCCGATCACCGGGCACCCCGCATGCTGTAAGGCGCGCAAAGATAACAGCGTGTGATTTATGGTGCCCAGTTCGGTGCGGGCGCATAAAATGATCGGGACGTGCCATTCAGCAAAAACATCCAGAAACAACGTTTCCCGGTTAAGGGGCACCATCACCCCGCCAGCCCCTTCTATGATCAAACGGCCCGAAACATCCGGTATTTTCAACCGGCGTGGATCAATGGTTATACCTTCGGCCTCGGCAGATAAATGTGGTGATGCGGCCAGATTTAGGCGGTATGATTCAGGTAGGGTTGGGCGGCCGGACAGGCGGGCAACCACCTGACTGTCGGTTTCGTCAGACAGGCCAGCCTGAATTGGTTTCCAATATGTGCCCCCTAAGGCCTGTGCCAACCCGGCGGCAAATATGGTTTTACCGATGCCTGTATCGGTGCCGGTGATAAGGACTGCGTTAGACATTGGAAACACTTTCCAATTCTTCGGCAAGGGCCGAAAACATAGCGCTAATGTCGGCCTGTGTGGTGTTCAGCGTGATGGAAATTCTTAACCGTGCAGTGCCGCGGGGCACCGTGGGGGGGCGAATGCCGCGCAGATCAAACCCGCGGGCTTGCATCCGGCTGGCCAGGGCCATGGTTTGGCTGTCATCCCCGATAACAACGGGAATAATCTGTGAATGCGGTGCGGGCAGGCCGCATATTCGGACGGCCTCTGCACCGGCATGTGCAATATGATTTGCAAGCGCGGCACTTGGCGACGGCGTCTGTTGCAAAGCATGCAACGCAGCGCGCACCAAGGCGGCCGTCAATGGCGACGGGGCGGTGGCAAAAATAAAGCCACGCGCCCGGTTGATCAGCGTATCGATCAAAGGTGCTGCACCACATACCACAGCCCCGGAAACCCCCATAGCCTTGCCACATGTGTGCAATGTGATGATGTCAGCTTGGCCTTCAAATTCGTATAACAGCCCACGACCTTGGTCGCCAAACACCCCCGTCGCATGGGCTTCGTCTGCCACCAGAACGGCGTCATGGGATCGCGCCAATGCAACAAGATCCGCGATCGGTGCAAAATCACCATCCATGCTGTAAACGGTTTCAAATGCCAGCCAGATGCGGCCGGTTCCCCCATCAGCGCGCCAGTCATTGATTAAAGTGTCGGCATGGCCCACGTCATTATGGCGAAAAGCAACCGCCTGCGCCCGTCCCAAACCCATGCCATCATGGGCACTGGCATGGATTAATGCATCATAGACAATCAAATCCCCATGCCTGGGCAAAGTGCTGAAAATTGCGGCATTGGCACCAAAACCGCCGCCAAAAAACAGCGCCTTTTGCACGCCAAAAAACTCTGCCGCCTCTGCTTCCAGGGTTTCATGTTCAGGGTCATTGCCCCGCAGCAAACGCGATCCGCCAGCGCCCAAGCTGACGCCTCGCTCAAGTGCTGCAATCGCGGCCTTGCGTAAACTATCTGAACTGGCCAAACCAAGGTAATCGTTGGAAGCGAAATCAAGCCCCATGCGCGGTGCCAAAGCCCGATACCGCCCTTTGGTTTTTAGCGTTTCAAGCGCATTTTTATGTGCGCTAAACCCGCTCACCTTGCGCCGTCACACCCAACTGCCATGGCGGTGATGCCAAGGCGATCAAACAGCGCCGCATCCTTGTCTTCATCTGGGTTGTCTGCGGTTAGCAACGTTTCACCGACAAAAATAGAATTGGCCCCGGCAAAGAAACACATGGCCTGCATTTCATCGCTCATGTCAGTGCGCCCTGCGGACAGGCGCACATGGGTTTTCGGCATCAGGATACGCGCAAGCGCAACCGTGCGGACAAATTCGATCGGGTCCAGCGGCGTCACATCTGCCAGCGGTGTATCAGCGATCGGGATCAGCATATTCACCGGCACACTATCGGGATGTGCCTTTAGGGTTGCCAATGTGACCAGCATATCAACGCGGTCCATCTGCTGTTCCCCCATGCCGACAATGCCGCCAGCGCAAACCTTGATGCCTGCCTCACGGACACGGTTCAGCGTGTCAATCCGGTCTGCAAAAGTTCGGGTGGTGATAACCTCAGAGTAATAGCGCTCGGATGTATCAATGTTGTGGTTGTAATAGTCCAACCCGGCATCTTTCAGGCGCAGAACTTGATCATCTTCCAGCATGCCCAAGGTCATGCAGGTTTCCATTCCCATGGCTTTGACACCTTGAACCATAGCTTCAAGCGCCGCCATGTCGCGATCTTTCGGCCCCCGCCAAGCGGCCCCCATACAATAGCGCGTCGCGCCGTTGTCTTTGGCTTTGCGGGCCTCTGATAAAACCTGTTGAACCTCTACCATCTTGCTTGCGGATAACTTTGCGCCGTTACGCGCGGATTGGCTGCAATAGGAACAGTCTTCGGCGCAGCCCCCGGTTTTTATGCTAAGCAATTTGCTGCGTTGCACCTGATTGGGGTCAAAATATTTGCGGTGCACGGTATGGGCCTGAAATAACAGGTCATTTAAAGGCTGGCGATACAGTTCATCGGCCTCTTCGCGCGTCCAATCAGTGCGTATTTCCAAACTGTCCAGCATTCATCAACTTTCTATACATGTCAGCCGCGATAAGTGAGCTTCTCGCAAGGGATTATTTTATAGATTATTTATGGGAAACCCTTGGTGAATGTCAAATAATTATAGATAATATTGTGTGGCTGGCGTGACCAAGACATAAAAACTGCTACACCCCGCTGGCAACGATTGCTTCAGCCAGAATTGGCACGGTCTGTGCGTTCAGCCCGGCGATATTCAGGCGGCTGTCACTCACCATGTAAATACCATGACTGTCACGCATCGCTTGTACCTGTTCAGGCGTTGCACCGATGCGCGAAAACATGCCTCGGTGGCGGGCGATGAAATCAAACCGGTCGGAATTCGTGCGCTGGCGCAGCTCGGTTGCCAGCTGCTCGCGCAGGGCAAGCATATTTAAGCGGGTGTCTTCCAGTTCAGATTTCCAGTCGGCGCGCAGGGCATCATCGCTTAGGATCATGGTCACCAGACGGGCACCGTGATCAGGCGGGAAGGAAAAGTTTTGCCGGTTCAGGAATGCAAGGGTTTGCTGGGTGACAGGTTGGGTTTTGCTGTCAGGGGCTATTGCCATCAAAATACCCGTGCGCTCGCGGTAGATGCCGAAATTCTTAGAACAACTGGCGGCGATTAGTGTCTCGGGCATGCGTGACGCAACCAACCGGGTGGCAGCAGCATCAGCGTCCAGCCCGTCGCCAAAGCCCTGATAGGCGATGTCGATAAACGGGATCGCGCCGGTATTTTCCAGCAAATCCACAACGGCATTCCACTGCTCCAGCGTCAGGTTTGCACCGGTCGGGTTGTGACAACAACCGTGCAGCAGCACGACGTCGCCGGGCTTTACGGCTTTCAGATCATCCATCATGCCGGGAAAATCAACGTCGCGTGTCGCATCGTCAAAATAGCGATACTGCGCCATGTTCATACCCAGGTACCTGATGATCGATGGGTGGTTCGGCCAAGTGGGCGCTGACAGCCAAACAGTGGCATCAGGATTGGCCAGTTTGATCAACTCCAGCGCCTGACGAATGGCACCCGTGCCCCCAGGGGTGGCAGCGGCAGCAACGCGGCCATTTTCCACAGCACCGTCCAGGATCAGATCGCGCATGGCGGCGCCGTAAGCCGGGTCACCGGCCAGGCCGACATAGGATTTGCTGGTCTGGGTTTCCCACAACTGATGCTCGGCGGCTTTGATGGCACGCATCACCGGGGTGACACCAAGGGCGTTTTTGTAGACACCAACGCCAAGGTCTACCTTGTTAGTACGCGGGTCTTCACGAAACAGCGCAATAAGTTCTAGGATTTTGTCGGCGGGTTGTGGTTTTAGGTTGTTCAGCATTTTAGTCTCCGGTGGTGACCTTCAGGTCACTGTATTTTCCCCATTCAGCCCAGGACCCGTCATAAATTGCATGGCGGTCATGGCCAATGCGTTCCAAGGCAAGGCTCAGTATCGCAGCCGTTATGCCAGACCCACAGGTGGTGATGATGGGTTTGTTAAGGTTAACGTCCGCGGCGTTGAAAACCGCCTTAAGTTCGGTGTCGGATTTCAGCGTCCCGTTCGGATTTTGCAGTGCGCCATAGGGCACATTGCGTGAATTTGGAATATGCCCAGAACGCATGCCCGGGCGAGGTTCGGGCGCATCGCCACGAAACCGCTTGGCAGAACGGGCATCGATGATTTCATAATCGCCCAGCTTTGACGCAGCAGCGACCTGGGTGACATCCTTAACCATATGGGCCTGACGGTGCACAGTGATGTGCCGGTCGCGGATCACAGCGGGCAAATCTTCGATCAAATGCCGGTCTGCCCGCCATTTGGGCAGGCCACCGTCCAACACCGCAATGTTTGTTTTTCCCATAAGCCGAAACAACCACCAGACGCGGGCTGCAGAAAATATCCCCATGCCGTCATAAACTACTACCTGATGCCCATCGCCCACCCCCATGGCCCGAACCCGGCTGATAAACTTTTCAACTGCTGGCACCATATGGGGCAGTTCAGAGCGGTGGTCGGAAATGTCGTCAATATCAAAGAAACGGGCGCCGGGGATGTGGCCCATGTCGTATTCTGCCCGGGCGTCACGCTGCATGTCCGGCATGTACCAAGACGCATCCAATATCCGCAAATCCGGGTCTTTCAGATGTGCTGCCAGCCACTTGGTTGAGACCAGCGTTTTTGGATCACTATGTGGCATTAAGCCCCTTCCATTCAGCTAATGGTTGCCTAACCGGAGGGGACGAAAGTGGCAAGGGAGGGCGCACAATATTGGGCGCCCTCAATATTAGTCTTTGGCCATCATATTTTTGACGACGCCGGCAACTACCATCAGCACTATGCCGCCAATACCACCGGATGCGACCTGGCCAACCGCGCCTTCGCCCACAGAACCGCCAAGCAGCGCGCCGCCGCCATAGCCGCCCACCAGTCCGGCAATTGTATTGCCGATCGGTCCCATGCTGAATTTTTTCAGCCCGGCACCGGCAGCGTTTCCGCCCACGGCACCCGATATAAGTTGAATGATCATTTCCATTTATCTGTCCTTCCTGTCGGGCCCTATATATTTAAATAACCAATGCGTGGCCCACCAGCACCGGCTGGCGGAAGTTTAGGGAAAATAAGGTGGTCGGCAACAACCGGCAGAAATTATTTCAATTCTATCCGTTTTCGCGCAACAGTCGGGATTTTTGACGATCCCAATCGCGGCTCTTTTCGGTGGCGCGCTTGTCGTGGTTTTTCTTGCCTTTAGCGACGCCGATTTTCATTTTTACTTTGCCGCGGTGGTTGAAATACATCACCAGCGGCACCAGCGTCATACCCTTACGCGACGTGGCCTGCCAAAGATTAGAAAGTTCCTTTTTCGACACCAGCAATTTGCGTTTGCGCCGTTCCTCATGGCCCCAGGTTACCGCTGGCCCATAGGGCGCAATATAAGCATTCACCAGCCACAATTCGCCGTCTTCCACCGCTGCATAACTTTCGGCGATATTGGTTTGACCGACGCGCATTGATTTAACTTCGGACCCAAGCAGGATGATGCCAACCTCAATGTCGCTCTCGATTGCGAAATCGTAGCGCGCACGCCGGTTCTCGGCGATGACTTTGTAATTTGGGTCCTGTTTGGGTTTGGCCATTGGATACGCTTAGCTGATCAATCCGGCATGGGCCATACCCGCGCGGATGGCGTCTTTGGTGCTGTCTGCGATACCAAGCAACGGCAGGCGGACATCCTCACTGCATTTGCCCAATAGGGACAGGCCGTATTTGGCACCGCACAGGCCGGGCTCGGTGAAAACTGCGTGGTGCAGGGGCATCAGCCGGTCCTGAATGGCCAGCGCTGCGCCATAATCCCCCCGTGCGGTTGCTTCCTGCAAATCAGCACATAAGCGCGGCGCAATATTGGCCGTAACCGAGATGCAGCCAACCCCGCCCTGGGCATTAAAGCCGTGGGCAGTTGGGTCTTCCCCGGACAGTTGGATGAAATCCACACCACAGCTTAGGCGTTGGCGGCTGACCCGTGACAGATCAGCAGTGGCATCCTTCACGCCGATGATGCGGGGCAGGTGCGCCAGCTCTCCCATGGTTTCAGGGGTCATATCAATAACCGAACGGGGTGGGATGTTATAAATAATAATAGGAATATCTGCGGCGTCGTGGATCGCTTTGAAATGGGCGATCAGACCGGCCTGGGTGGGTTTGTTATAATAGGGCGTGACCACCAGAACCGCATCGGCACCGACCTGTGCTGCATGCTGGGCAAGCTTAATGCTTTCGATGGTGTTGTTTGACCCGGCCCCAGCAATCACCGGCACCCGGCCAGCGGCGGTTTTGACCACCACTTCAACCACAGTTTCATGTTCGCCGTGGCTAAGGGTCGGGCTTTCACCGGTGGTGCCCACAGGCACCAAACCCATGCTGCCCTGTTCGATCTGCCAGTCTACCAGTTGTTTGAGCGCAACAAGATCCAATGCACCATCTTTGAACGGTGTTACCAGGGCTGTTAGGGACCCGCTGATCATATCATGCTCTCCTAGAAATTATGGGTGCGACTCACCCGGTGTAAACGGGGCGGAAACTAGCTGGTGTTCTTAGTATTGCCAAGTTTGTGTGTTGCTGTCTGTAATAGGTACAGTAGGGTATGGGCTCTGGCCGGGGAAGAGTTTGGATTTCTACTATGAGAAATGCCCTAATTGCATTGATTTTACTAGCTTTTTCTGGATATTCTGTTCCTGCTCAGGAACAGGCCCAGGCAGCGTCTTTACGCAAGGCAATGGACTATGTTGCCAGCGGTGATTGGGTTAAGGCGGCTGATGCTGCCCAATCGGGCGGGCAAATAACGCGCGATATTGTAGATTGGCACCGGTTGCGCGCCGGGGCAGGGGCATTTTCAGAGTATCTGGCATTTCTGGACCGGCGGGATGACTGGCCCGGTCTGCCCTTGATGCGCCACCTGGGCGAAGGCAATATCACTGGCTCGGCAAATCCGGCGGATGTGATCGGATATTTTGCAACGCTTCCACCGCAATCCGGTGCCGGGGCATTACATTTGGCAACGGCCTATGCAGCCACCGGAAAATCCGACCTGGCCCAGGCAGAAATAATCCGTGCCTGGCGCAACCTGATGCTTTCCAAATCCCAAGAAGCACGGTTCTTAAAGGGTTATGGCCCCGCGCTGGTAAACCACCACAGGGCCCGCCAAGACATGCTGCTATGGGACGGTAAAACGAAAGAAGCCGAAAGGCTGAACACCCTGGTTGGCTCAAGCTACAAAGCACTTGCACGGGCCCGGATCGGGCTGATCAACCGGGGCAATGGGCTGACAGCGCTTATTAAAGCCGTGCCCAAAGAATTGGCGGATGATCCCGGGCTGGCCTATGCGCGTTTTGCACGGCGCGCTGATAAGGGGCAGGTGGATGGCGCGATTGAGCTGATACTGGCCCAAAGCGCATCATCGGCGACACTGGGCAGACCGGATGCCTGGGGCAACAGACGCCGGGAATATGCCCGGCGGATGATGCGGGCGGGCAAGGCAGAACTGGCCTATGAATTGGCCGCCAACCATCATTTGGATGAAGGTGACAATTTCATTGACCTGGAATGGCTGGCCGGGTTCATCGCGCTCAGCGATCTGGACGATCCTGAAAAAGCACTGGCCCATTTCAGACGGTTTCGCGCATCCGTTGAAACACCCATTTCCCAGGGCCGCGCCGCGTATTGGGAAGGGCGCGCCCATGACGCATTGGGCGACGCCGAGGCAGCACAGGCAGCCTATGAATACGGGGCTGAATATCAGACCAGTTTTTATGGGCAACTTGCCGCTGAAAAAGCCGGGCTTGGCATGGACCCGCGCCTGACCGGCACCAAAGAATACCCGGATTTTCGCAAATCTGACCACGGGGACAGCACAGTTTTACAGGCAGCGATCCTGTTTCACGACGCTGGTTACCCATTGCTGTTTGCCCGGTTTACCCGGCACTTGGCCGAAATTCTAACGACGCAAGAGCGCGGCTCACTGGCGCAACTGGCGCTGGAGCTGGATGAACCTTTTGCGGCTCTTTATATGGCAAAATATGCTGCCCAAAGCGGCGATGTTCTCATGCAGTCATATTATCCGCTCACAGATATCGTGGCGTCACAACCACGTGTGCCGCCGGAACTGACCCTGTCAATCATCCGCCGGGAAAGTGAGTTCTTTCCCGTGATCACCAGCCCGGTCGGGGCGCAAGGCTTGATGCAGTTGATGCCAAACACCGCCAAGGCGATGGCGAAAAAATTGAACGTCTCGTTCAGCGTGTCGCGCCTGACCGCGGACCCCGCCTATAATGCCCAACTGGGCAGTGCTTACCTTGACGAACTGATCGACGATATGGGCCCGTATTATCCCTTTGTAGCAGCGGGCTATAATGCCGGACCAAGCAGGCCAAAAAACTGGGCGCGCCAATATGGCGATCCGCGTCGATCGGTTACGGCGGCGGTGGATTGGGTGGAACATATCCCATTTCGAGAGACCCGAAACTATGTGATGCGGGTAATGGAAAGCCTGGCCGTGTACCGGGCCCGCCTGTCAGGTGAGGTGTCAGAATTGCGCCTAAGCAAGGATATGATTGGCCGTTAATATGCTACGCAGGCGCGGGTTGCTTCGGCTATGTCTTTGGGGCTTTTTTGCCAACGGTCATATGCCGTTTCCGGCCATATCCGGGGCATCTGTTCACGTCGAACCCGGCATCGCCCAGCGCCCGGCGCACATGTCCAGCAGCTGTGTAAGTGGCAAAAGTACCATCACCCGTGGTGTGCCTTGCGACATCGGCCAAAAGTTTCTCCCCCCAAAGCTGGGGATTTTTAGCTGGGGAAAAGCCATCCAGAAACCAGGCATCTGCGATATCGTTCCAATGGGGCAGTGTTTGCCTGGCGTCACCGGTGATAACACGCAGCTTAAGGCTTGGAAGATCAAGGCAGCCGCTGCCATTGGGCCAGTGTTTCAGAAATACCACCGTCAAATAGGCCAGTTCAGGAAAGCCATGCAGGGCAGTTTCCATATCTGTCAGCGCCATCGGGTATTGCTCAAAACTTGTGAAATACAGTGGGCCGGTTTGCTCGGACCGGTTCCACAGATCCCAGGCGCACAGCATGTTCAGCCCGGTGCCAAAACCCAATTCAGCAATGTGAAAACCGGGCCTAAAACGGGCTGGCAGACCGTTACCCGCCAGAAAAACATGGCCGGTTTCGGCCAGGCCGTCGTTTAGCGAAAAATATGGGTCATCAAACCGGGTTGAAACCGGGGTGGCCCCGTCACGCCATTGGATATCTGCTGTCTGGTCTGGCATCGGTGAATAGCCTAAAGCTGGGTTGGTGGCGGGACAATGGTGAAAGGGTACAGCATTGGCAATGGTTGATGTGACAGTAATGGGGGCGGGCATTTCCGGGCTGACAATTGCCTATGAATGCGCACGGCGCGGCGCGTCAGTACAGGTGATTGATCCACGCGGCGCTGGTGCGGGATCAAGCGGTGGTGTTGTGGGCGCGCTGGCGCCGCACACCCCAGAACGCTGGGAGCTGAAAAAAGAATTTCAGCTGGACAGCCTGCTAATGGCACAGGGGTTTTGGAACGGCGTTGATGGCCGGTCCGGGTTAAGCTCTGGCTATGGCCGGGTTGGCCGGTTGCAGATAATTGCCAATGAACGGTTACTAGCTTTGGCGCGTGAACGGGTGGTGCAGGCGGCTGATCTGTGGCGCGGGCAGGCCGACTGGCAAGTGCGTCCGGTCGATGATTTTAGCGGCTGGGTACCGCCAAGCGCCACGGGTTTGGTGGTGCATGACACGCTGTCAGCCCGCATCGATCCGCGCCGGGCTTGCGCCAGTTTGGTGGCGGCATTGACGGCGTTGGGGGCGAGTGTCCATCTGGATGGCTCCCCCAAAGGTGCGGTGGTTTGGGCCACCGGTTATGAAGGCTTATTAGCGATGTCAAAACAGGCCGGGCATGAGGTTGGCAATGGCGTAAAGGGGCAGTCAGTATTGCTGGAATATAACCGCCGGGATGCGCCGCAAATATTTGTCGATGGCATCCATTTTGTGGCCCATGACAACGGCACCGTGGCTGTGGGATCAACCAGCGAGCGGTATTTTGACGATCCCGTTTCCACTGATGAGCAGCTTGATGTCTTGATGGCGCGCGCCTTTGCAATACTGCCACAGCTGGCGGACGCGCCGCTGCTGTCGCGTTGGGCCGGGGTGCGCCCAAGGGCGAAGACGCGGGCACCAATGTTGGGGGGCTATCCCGGACGAGCAGGGGAATATATTGCCAATGGTGGCTTTAAGATCGGCTTTGGCATGGCCCCAAAGGTTGCCGTGGTGATGGCTGATCTGGTGCTGGACGGTGTGGATAATATCCCGGATGAATTTCGGGTTGAGGCGTGTTTGTGAAGGTTTGATGCCTCCGGCGGGGATATTTGTGGAACAATGATAGTATGCGGTTGCGTTACAGTTGTTGCCAGTGGGTCGGGGTGCCGTTCGTCAGTATCAAAGAAAACAGTTCCGGGTTGGCCATGTCGCGCCACTGACCATAGCCAAATGCCGGGCCAATTTGGTTAAGGACGGCGGCGATTAGGTTACCGTGGGACACGACGGCGGGCCGGGCAGCCCCTGAGCTCGCCACCACCGCCAATTCTTTCAGGGCGCGCGCGGCGGTTTGGTTCAGGCTTTCACCACCTGTGCAGGCATAATCCAGATCATCAAAGGAGCGGGCAATATGGATCTGCCAATCGGGTAACGGCTGTTTTGCCAGAATACGTTCATGAAGGTCGGGTAGGATCGTCACGTTCAGACCGTTGGCACTGGCAAATGGCATGATTGTTGATCGGGCGCGCCGGTAGGGGCTGCTAAACAGAGCATCAATTTTCAAATCCGTCAGCGCTGGAATTAAGTCCTGAGCCTGCTGGCGGCCAAGGCTGGTCAGCTCTGCATCAGAGGCCTGCCCCGATGATTGGGCATGACGTATTAGAAGAATGGCTTGGCTCAACTGCCTAAAATTCCACCCCGATCTGGGCCTTGATACCTGCCCGGAACGGGTGTTTGACCAGCTCCATCTCTGTCACCAGATCGGCGATTTCGATCAGGTCAGCGTGGGCGTTGCGCCCCGTCAGCACCACATGGGTCATATCGGGTTTTTCGGTTGCTAAGAAGCTGACAACATCGTCGATTGGCACATAGCCATAGCGGATGGCGATGTTAATTTCATCCAGCAGCACCATTTTATTGGCCGGATCGCGGATCAGCTCGCGGGCTTTTCCCCAGGCGGCCATGGCCATTTCAGTGTCGCGGGTCTTGTCCTGGGTTTCCCAGGTAAAGCCTTCGCCCATGGTGTGAAAGGCGCATTCATCGCTGAACTTTGACAGGATCAGATCGCGCTCGCCGGTGGACATACCACCCTTAATAAACTGCACAACGGCGCATTTCATATCATGGGCAATGCAGCGAAAGATCATGCCAAACGCGGCCGAGGATTTGCCCTTACCCTTACCGGTATGGACGATGATCAGGCCCTTTTTGTCTGTCTTGGTTGCCATGATCTTATCACGGGCGGCCTTTTTCTTGGCCATTTTCATGGCGTGGCGGTCACTGTCTTGGCTCATTGGTTTTCTCCTGATCACAGGGGGCGATTTTGATCGGGGTGGGGGGTGATTGCAAGGGGCCAGTTAACCGGCAATTAACCAAGGTTTGACATTGCTTGGTGATGCGAAGTGCAATTTTGATAACATTGGCGTTTCTGGCCGGGTGCGACAGCCCAAGCCTGTCACTTAGGGGTGGATCCGTTCACCAAGTCGACGTTCAGGGCAGCCGGTTTCGGGTGTATCGGCAGGCCGGTGGCACATTGGTTGAGGCCCACAGGGTTAGCTTTGAAGCGCTGCCAAGCCTTGTGCAGACGCTGGAAAAAGCATTTTTAGCCATTGAAATGGCAACCGGGTGCATCGTGATGCCGGGCAGCCTGCGTGGTGATCAGGCAATCATATTGGCAGAGGTGGAATGTGTGCCGCCCTAGCAAATATTACAGTTCGGTCCGTACACGCCAAAGTTCGGGGAACAGCTCAACTTCGGTCATCTTCCTAAGGTAGCTTATGCCACCGGTTCCGCCTGTGCCGCGTTTAAACCCGATGACCCGCTCAACGGTGGTAACATGATTAAAGCGCCATCTGCGAAAATAGTCTTCAAAATCCACAAGCTTTTCGGCCAACTCATAAAGCTGCCAATACTGTTCCGGGTTGGTGTAAATGGTTTTCCACGCGGCCTGAACCGTGGGATCATGGCTGTAGGCTTCGGAAATATCCCGTTCCAGACATGCTGTTGAAATGTCGAACCCGTTGCGTGATAGGGCCTTGATGATCACGTCATACAGGCTGGGCACCAACAGTTCATTTTCCAGCTTTTCCAAAATGTCCGGGCGGTGTTCGTGGGGCTTTAGCATCGCCCTGTTTCGATTTCCAACCACATATTCGATCAACCGGTACTGCCAGGACTGAAACCCGGAAGACTGGCCCAGATCATCGCGGAACGCGGTATAATCACTGGGGGTCATGGTGCGCAAAACATCCCAGGCATTGTTAAGCTGTTCAAATATTTTTGACACCCTGGCCAGCATTTTAAAGGCCTGGGGAAACTTACCATCAGCAATGGCGTCGCGGGCGCACCCCAGCTCATGCAGGATCAACCGCATCCACAATTCAGAGGTTTGATGCTGAATGATAAACAGCATTTCATCATGGGTGCTGGTGCGCGGCTTTTGCGCCGCTAGAATTTGATCCAGCCCCAGATAATCTGTGTAAGACATGCGGCCATCAAAGCTCATCTGAGCCCCGTCTTTTGCCGGATCGTTTATATCATTTTTGGCCATCAGATTGCCGCCCCGATTGTCGTTGCGAATAGTTTTTGCGCTGTCTCGCCAATCGGGGCGGTTTACAAGTTTTACGCCACTTGAAAATTCCGCGCCTCAGTCAGCCGAAAAAATCACGCTTAAGGGCGCTCCAACCTGAAAGGCTTTGGTACAAGCTGGGTGAACATTTAGTGGCTTGCTGGCGTCACCATCGCGTTAATGACAGAGATCATTGTGATTTCCCCAATCGACGCACCGGCGTCATCCGTTATCTGGGCTGATTTTTTGTTTGAATCAGACATCTTCTTGGCGGCGGTTTCAAGGGTGCTGCCGCTTGGAATTTTCAAGGTCGTCTTACTGGCTGCTGCGCCCATAATCGTGTCGACTTTGATAACCCGGCCGCGGTTCACTTCTTTGACGAAATCCGAAATATAGGCATCCGCCGGTTTCAGCACGATTTCCTGACCGGTTCCCTGTTGGATCACCTCACCGTCGCGCAAAATGGCAATGCGATCGCCAAGCCGCAGCGCTTCGTCCAGATCATGTGTGATGAACACAATGGTTTTATGCAGTTCTTCCTGTAGTTCCAGCAGAATCGATTGCATGTCCATTCGGATCAACGGATCAAGCGCCGAAAATGCTTCATCCATCAGTAAGATATCGGCGTCGTTGGTCAAGGCACGGGCCAGGCCCACGCGTTGCTGCATGCCACCAGACAACTGGTTAGGATAGTGGTCTTCGAACCCGTCCAGCCCAACACGGCTTAACCAATGGCGTGCGCGTTCTTCGCTCTCGCCTCGGGCAACACCTTGGAGCTCAATTCCATAAAGCGTGTTGTCGATGACGGTGCGGTGCGGCAAAAGCGCGAACTTTTGGAATACCATCGCCGTTTTGTGGCGGCGGAATTGCTGAAGGTCGGCTTTGGACATCTTACAGACATCCTGCCCCTGAAAATTTACCTCACCTGTGGTTGGCTCAATCAATCGGTTGATGTGCCGGATTAAGGTGGATTTCCCGGACCCTGACAGCCCCATGATCACCTGAATTTTCGCAGATGGCATATTGATGTTGATGTCCTTCAACCCCAGCACATGTTTGTGCTTGGTATTCAGCTCATCCTTGGACATGCCATCGTTGACCATATCGACATAGCGATCACCATGCGGGCCGAATATTTTATAGAGGCCTTTTACTTCAATGCTGTTATCAGCCATGGATAGTCTCCGAATGCTTTTGTAGGCGTTTGCCAAATTTTTGTGAGGTGCGATCGAATATGATGGCGATTGCAACAATCGCAAGACCATTCATCAATCCAAGTGCCAAATACTGGTTGTTAACCGCTTTCAGCACTTCTTGGCCAAGGCCATGCACACCGATCAGCGCCGCAACAACAACCATTCCCAGCGCCATCATAATTGTCTGGTTCACACCGGCAAATATGTTTGGCAAAGCAAGGGGCATTTGTACGCTCCAAAGTTTTTGTCTGGTGGATGCCCCAAACGCATCTGCTGCCTCAAGCACGTCACGATCAACAAGGCGAATGCCAAGGTTCGTTAGGCGAACGACCGGCGGCATCGCATAAATGCACACAGCGATCAGGCCGGGAACCTTGCCAATACCAAGCAACATCAGAATAGGAATGAGATAAACAAACGCGGGGATTGTCTGCATGATATCCAGTACCGGGGTGATTATCGCCTGTGTTCTGTCGGATTTCGACATTAGAATTCCAAGTGGAATTCCCAACACGATGCATATCAACGTCGCGACCGATATGAGCGCCAGCGTAAACATTGTGTCTTCCCACATGCCCAAATAGCCGATCAAAAGCATCGTCAGTATGGTGCCGATCACAAGCCCAATGCTGCGCGATCCGGCGTAAACAAGTGCACCAAGGATCACCAACATAATCGGCCAGGGTGTTGCCACCATAAGCCGTTCAAACCAGGCGAGCGCTTTTAGCAGCGGAAAGAAAAAACTTTCAATGCTTTCGCCCCATTCGCGGGTGAAACCCCTGAAGGATTCATCAACGCCCTTTTTAAAGTCACGCAAATCTGTGCGGCTCATTTCCGGAAATTCAGTAAGAATACTCAACTTTTCTCTCCCCGTTTATTTTATATTATTAGAGCCCGCCAATTTAAGTCGGCGGGCTCTGAAATTTAAAGCGCAATGATTTCTATGCGTAGCACTGAGCATGGTGTGGAATTGTCAAACAAGCAGGTCCAACAATCCACTTTCCAGTTCAAGAATCCGCAAGAGCAGCTTTGATTTTCGCGGCGGCATCTTCGGAAACCCATGTGGTCCAAAGGTCTTCGTGCTGGGTGAGGAACTCAATCGCAGCATCTTCGCCGTCGGCTTGCTCATCAGCCATGAATACCAACATCGAACCCATTACAGCACCCGGGAATGTCCGTGCAGCCAGATAGGCGTTGATGTCTTCATTGCCCTGGGAAAACTCGTCAGTCACAAGTGTAAAGACCTCAGACTGAATCCACGATGTTTGCTGTGGATCTGCGCATTCCTCTTGGGAAATACAGTCATTCCAATGGGCGTCACCAGCGTAATCCACACCGAATGGCACAGACTGCATGTTGTATTTGCCAATGATCGATGTTGGTGACCAGTAGTAACCCAACCAGTTATCACCGCGCTCATTTGCTTTGGCGATGGAACCGTCAAGGCCGGCAGCCGAACCCGGATCAACCAGAACCCAACCTTTTGCTTCCATGTCGAAAGCTTGGAACAGGTTCAGGTTCACGTGCTGACAACCCCAACCGGCAGGGCAACCAACAAAGGCACCTTTGGATGGATCTTCAGCGGATGGGAACAGTTCAGGATGTTCAATCCAATCCAGTGCAGTTTTAAGCTCTGGATGTGCAGCAGCAGTATGAGGTGGAATCCACCAACCTTCGCCTAAGCCCTCAATTGGGCCCTTGTTCACGGCGTGCAGGCGACCTTCAGCCAATGCCGGGTCCAGCAATTCGCGCAGGGCGTTAACCCATTGTTCGCCAGCGATTTGCGGCGAACCTTTTTCATTCATGGCGGCGAAAATGGCGGTGGTTCCACCAATAACCAATTCGATATCGCAACCATAACCGGCTTCCAGGACAAATTTGTCCACGTTGGCCATCAATTCGCCAGATGCCCAGTTGAACTCAGCCATCTGGATGTCGCCGCATTCTGCAAGCGCTGCAGTTCCGGCAAAACCGGAAATCAGCATCGTTGCCGCAAGTGTAAGTCTTTTCATATTGGTCTCTCCCTTGGAAAATATGTTTGGTGATCTCAGTACTGTATCGGCTTTTGCCGGTCAGCCTAAGTAAAAGCTACCGAATGTAACAAACCCATGCATTGAAGGGTATGAATAGCGTGGCAGCTTCATATTTCACGTGTCCCACTTTGTGTCACACTTGATATTTTATTGGCTAAGCTATTGATAAGCTTGGCATATCAAACATGAGAATTGCTTGTGTCTCACTTTGTATCCTACTTACATCCTATGGACCGTAAAATAAGTCAAAGACAAAGTGTAAATATCGGGGAATAATAAGGTGGGCCTGCCTTTATTGACAGGTCTACAACTATGATAAAATGTATTGGTTTAATGGCTTTACCAGCTTCTTCATCTGTTTGGATCGCAAAAAGCACCCCAAGCTAAACAGCCCGAAAATCGGCCAGGGCCACACAGGACGGAATTGTAGCAGCGCAGATGATCCGTTAGAATAAACTGCAACAAACCAATAACATCCGCGATAAATCACCGGTCACGGTGGCGCAGACACAGGCTGTGCCAGTTCCGGTTAAGCTGGCCAGGGGGTAATCGTTAGTTCTGGCCATTTGGCCAATTGCACGGCACCCTTTCTTTCATGGGTTTCGCGGTTGTTACGGGCCGGGTTTGGCGTGACTTGGAACGAAAAAATATCGTTCAAACCAAACGGCGCGTATAGTTTGAAGCTGTCATCCGGCAACAGGCGCATCGCCACGCAATGGCTGCGGCAGGCAAACCGATCCACGGCTTCGCGGGAATTTTTCAGCGGGCTGTACGGCGTGCCAAAATGCTGCTCATACCACAGGTGAACACGGGCCTGATTGCGGGCTTCCACAGGCGGATGTTCGGCAAAACTGTTAGCAGCGCGCTTTATCACAGCGTCTTCGGCACCATAGCTGGTATCGGGGTCATAATAGAACAGGTCGATATCATTGACGCCGTACATATCGGGCCGGTCGGTCAGATGGTTCCAGACCTGATTGTAAATTGCACCTGCTACGATCCACCAGTCTGGAAGGTCCAGATCACGGGCTGCCTGGATGGCCTGCATCAGGGTTGGGCTGGCGCGGACAATGTCATTAAGGGCGTCGCGCTGGTGGGCATCCGATTTGTTGGCATGGCGCAGGTGGCTCATACGCCTTCATTCGGCAAAAACCCAATGAACGACCCCACCCGCCAACGGCCGTCAACCTTGCGGCACTGATAGATGGTTTTCCACAGCAGCCGTTCAACCGAGCCATCGTCATAGGTGACCGAGCCGTCGAATTTCTTATGGCATATCGCCTGGTCACCGTTAACGTCGATCTGGGTCATATCGGTGGCGTCAAAATGGGCGCGGCGCAGATTTTCCGGGTTGGTTTTGGTGGCGGCTTCCTGAGCGTCCCCAACCCAGTTGGGTTTATATTCTTCAAGCGTGGCAAAGCCCAGGCGCCACTGGTCGCTGTCCATGGTGCCCTGGGCGTCGATGCCAAAGAACTGCTCGGTCAAGAAACATTCGGCATGGCCGGGCCAGTTGTTGGTGCTGAACGCGTCAATGTCGCGATACACCAGCATGTCCCAAATGGCGGCGCGCTCGGGGTCAGTTTCGTCAAATGGGTTTTGGTCATAATCGGTCATATCAGGCTTTCAATCAGGGCGCGGGCGGAATTGGATTTCGGCGTCCACAGCCCGCGGTCAATGGCTTCGGACAGGCGCTCGGCAATTTCTCGCAATGCGGGCGCGTTGTGGCTTTCGATAAATTCTCTTGTGTCATCGTCTTCCAGAAACGCGGCATGGACAAGATCAAAATGGTGCGACTTCACAGCGCCGGTGGTGGCAGCAAAGGCGAACATGTAATCCACGGTGGCGGCGATTTCGAACGCACCTTTGTAACCGTGGCGTTTGACGCCGTCGATCCATTTGGGATTTACCACGCGCGAGCGCACCACGCGGCCAATTTCGTCTTCCAACGTGCGGATCACCGGGCGCTCGGGGCGGGAATGATCGTTGTGATAGATCGGCCGGTCCATGCCTTGCAGGCTGGAAACAGCGGCTGCCGCGCCACCTTCGAACTGGTAATAATCATCGCTGTCCAGCAGGTCGTGTTCGCGGTTGTCTTGGTTTTGAACAATGGCTTCGGTCTGGGACAGACGGGTTTCAAAGGTGGCACGGTGCTGGTCGCCTTGGCTGTCTTTGCCGTAAGCGTAGGACCCCCATTCAAGGTAAGCGTCGGCCAGTTGGGTCTTGTCGCCCCAAAGGCGTTCATCAATCATGGCTTGCAAACCAGCGCCATATGCGCCCGGTTTTGAGCCGTAGACGCGGTATTGGCCGGCCTCGCCTTCGGTGCGGGCACGCGCTGCGGCCGGGTTGATGTCGTCGGGTTCCTCCAGTGCCATAACAGCGCGCGCTGCACTGTCCACTAGGGTAATCAGCTGCGGAAATGCGTCGCGGAAGAAACCGGAAATACGCAGGGTAACGTCAACGCGGGGGCGGCCAAGGGCGGTGTGTGGAATAATCTCAAAACCCGTGACACGGCGGTTGGCGGCGTCCCATTTCGGCCTGACCCCCATCAATGCCAGACACTGGGCGATGTCGTCACCGCCGGTGCGCATGTTGGCCGTGCCCCAGGCCGTCAGCAACATGGTGCGGGGCCAGTCGCCATGGTCCTGCAGGTGTTTTTCAATCAGCAGGTTGGCTGATTTCCAGCCCAGCTTCCAGGCGGTTGGCGTGGGCACCGCGCGGCTGTCAACGCTGTAAAAATTACGCCCCGTGGGCAGAACATCCAAACGGCCCCGCGTCGGCGCACCGGATGGTGCCGGGGCGACGAAGTGCCCTGCAAGGGCGGTAAGAAGGCCCGCGCCCTCATTCGGCCCGCAGGCGCGGATTTTGGGCAAAACATCGGCGTGCAGGGCTTCCAATACCGGGGCGGTGTGGGTGAAATGTTTTGGGGTTTTATGCCACCCCATGGCAAGTATGGCCAGGTGCTCCAAGCGTTCCACCGTGTCACCGTTGCTGCGCCAGTTCTGGCTGTCTGTGGCTTGCAAAGATTTATGCCGGGGCCCGCTATAGGTTTGGGCCATATCGCAATCCAGCGGGTCCATTATATCCAGCGAAATACCGCAATCCAGAGCCAGCGCGCGAATAAGTGAGGCATCGCCACCGGTGCCATCCCCCCGAGGAATGCGCAGCAGTGCGATGGCCAGGTCACGCTCCAGATCGCCCAAGGGCGATTGGCCAAAAATGTGTAACCCGTCGCGAATTTGGGCTTCTTTCAGCTCGCACAGATAGGCATCCAGTTTCGCCAGATCGGTATCTTCGTCCTCACCTTTTATGCCGACGTCGGCGTCCAGCCCGGTGGTGGATGTCAGCGACAGGATTTCACGGCGCAGGTGATTAATACGGCGCGGATCGACGCCGGCAGCCTCATAATATTCATCCACCAGCCCCTCAAGATCACGCAATGGCCCATAGGTTTCAGCCCGGGTCAGGGGCGGGGTCAAATGGTCAATGATCACCGCTTGTGCGCGCCGCTTGGCCTGGGTGCCTTCACCGGGGTCATTGACGATAAAAGGGTATATATGGGGCATCGGGCCCAAAACGGCTTCGGGCAGGCAGGTTTGCGACAGCGCCAGCGCCTTACCCGGCAGCCATTCCAGATTGCCGTGTTTGCCCATGTGAACAAGCGCGTGGCAGCCATGCACATGGCGCAGCCAGAAATAGAAGGCAAAATAATTATGGGGCGGTACCAGATCAGGGGAATGGTAGGTTTCGGTGGGGTCGATATTATAGCCCCGCGCTGGCTGGATGCCGACAACCACGTTTCCAAACTCCAGAACGGATAGTTTGAAACCGCCTGAGGTGGCAGCCTTCTGCGCGGATACTTCTGAAAAGAAGAAAGGGTCTTTTTCGGGTTTACCCCAACGGCTTTCAATTTGGTTTTTCACGTCCCATGGCAAGGCATTGAAATGGGTCAGGTAGGTGTCCAGGTCCAAGCAGACACCGCCGGATTTTTCGGCCCGATCCGTCAGCCAATTGGTGGGCCCCGCCAGTATTTGCTGCATCAGCGCATCACTGTCGCCGGGGCGACCTTGGATGTCATAGCCCTGTTCAGCCAGCAAATTCAGGCAGTGGATTGTGGCGGCTGGGGTATCCAAACCGACACCATTGGCCAGGCGGCCGTCTTTATTGGGGTAATTGGCAAGGATAAGGGCGACATGGCGGTTTTTCGGTTCAGTGCGGCGCAGTCGGGCCCAGTTTGCGGCCAGTTGAGTGACAAAATCCACCCGGTCACCACGGGCCTGATAGGTGGCGATGGCGCATTGGGTGGCGTCATCAAAATAGGCTTCACCTTTGAATGATATGGCGCGCGCCAGGATGCGGCCGTCGACCTCTGGCAAGGCGACATTCATCGCGATGTCGCGCGCAGACAGGCCGTGTAAGCCGCTTTCCCAGCTTGCTTCGTCAGAGCTGGAAAGCACAACTTGCAAAACCGGCGCGGCGTTTGCTGCCGCCAAGGTAAGGGGGTTGGATGCCCCCGAACCTTGGGCCCCTTGATCAGCGCTGCCAACAGCAAAAGAAGTGCAGTTCAGGATCACATCGGGTGGGGCTTGATCAAACAGCGTGGCAAGTGTGGCTGCTGAAACTGGGTCTTTCAGGGACGCCACGAAAATCGGTAACGGGTTCATACCAGCGCGCAGTAATGACCGGGTCAAACGGTTAATCGGGTTCAGTCCAGCGCCCTGTAACAGGGCCCGATAAAAGATAATCGGGATTACGGGGGCGTCATCGGTCCAGTGTTCGTGCAAGCTGGCGATGTCTGAAATGCCTGCGCCAGGCCAGTAGGTGCCCGCCCGCAGCAGCGGTTTGGCCGGGGCCGGAGGGGCGGATTTGTTCAGCATATTCTGGGCGTAGCTGAGAAAATTCGCGGAATTTTCTGGCCCACCTTCCACCATATAGGCCCAAAGCGATTGATAGTCTGCTTGGCTAACGGTGGAAAGTTCACGAAGTTCCGGGTCTGGTTTGTCATCCCCTGGCAGGGCTGCAAACGGGATGCCCGCCGCGTGCAGGTGGGCGGCATATTGTTCAAGGCCGTATTTCCAATAGCCAGAGCCGCCCAAAATACGGGCGATGACCAACCGTGATTTCGCGGCGCAGTCTTGAATATGCATATCCACCGACATCGGGTGTTTCAGGTGGGTCAGGTTGGCCAGGCGCAGGCCTGGTGGGGCATCCATTTCGGCCCGCGCCTGGGACAGGGCGGCCAGTTCAGTATCGGCCGCGGAAATGAAAATAATATCAGCCGGGGTCTGGCCAAGGTCGACCGGTTCGCCATCTTCTACGGCACCGGGGGTGGCGGCAAGCAAATGCATTAGCGGGTGTGCCTGTGGTTAGCGCTGATGCCTCCGGCGGGGATATTTGGGAAAAGAAGAAACATGGCCGTCAAAGCGCCTTTTCCATGAACAGGCTGCGTGGCTGTTCTGAGTAGTCTGCAAATGGGCCGCGAAATTGAAAGCCGTGGCGCGCATAAAGGCGCTGTGCCGCCCCTAAGGTGTCACCTGTTTCCAATCGCAGCAATGGCAGGCCGTGATCTATTGCGGTTGCTTGAATGTGGCTAAGCAATCTATCGGCAACACCTTGGCCACGAAAAGCGTCGGCTGTGAACATTGATTTTATTTCACCGTAACCGTCATAAAGTGCCAGCGCACCGCAACCGGCAGCAGTTCCAGCATGGCGGGCGACGAACAGGTGAATGTTGGGTTTGCAAAGATCGTCGATGGAAAGATAGTGGCAGCTGTCGCGCGGGAACAGCGATTGCATCAGGCTGTGACTGGCGTTCAGCAGGGCGGTTGCATCGGCGGACCGGGGGTCTTCCGGTTTGATGCTGATGTCGGTCATTTTGTCAGGGCGGCGGTGATGGCGGCCTGATCCAGCCCTGCCTGCCCAATGACGACCAGCCGGGTTTGCCGGGGTTCATCCGGGGCCCAGGGGCGATCAAAATAGGTATCAACCCGCGGGCCAACGGCCTGTAAGGTTTGGCGCATCGGCTTGCCCGTAACGGCCACAAAACCCTTTAGACGCAGGATATTATGCTCACGGATCACGTCACTTATTTTGGCTGAGAACGCGACTGGGTTGGCGGTTTGGGGGCAGGTAACCACGAAGCTTTCAAAATCATCGTGGTCATGTTCGTGGTGGTGATCGCTGTCGTCGTCATCGTGATGATGGTGATGGACTTCATGGCGCTGATCCAGCGTGGTTTCTGCCGCAGAGCCCTGCCCCAACAACACATCAACCGGCAGCTTGCCCATTGAGGTTTGCAGCACCTGCACCCCATCACGGCTGTCAGCGCGCAGGCTTGCCACCAGCGCATCGGCCTGCGCGGCATCAAGCAAATCGGTTTTGTTAACAACGATCATATCGGCGCAGGCGATCTGATCATCGAACAGTTCTGACAGCGGCGTTTCGTGGTCAAGGTTATCATCCTGCTGACGCTGGGCATCCACGGCAGCGATGTTATGGGCGAACTGACCATCATGAACAGCCTTGCCGTCCACCACCGTGACCACGCCGTCAACAGTGACCTGGGTTGAAATTTCCGGCCAGTTGAAGGCGCGCACCAAGGGTTGCGGCAGCGCCAAGCCCGAGGTTTCGATCACGATATGGTCGGGGCGCTGCTTGCGGGCCAGCAGTTTTTCCATGGTCGGGATGAAATCATCGGCAACGGTGCAACAGATACAGCCGTTGGACAGCTCCATGATATCATCCTCAGAACAGGTTTCATCACCGCAGCCTTTCAGAATGTCTCCATCAATGCCCAAATCACCGAATTCATTGATAATCAGCGCAATTTTTCGGCCATTGGCATTGGCCAGCATATGGCGGATCAGGGTGGTTTTACCGGATCCAAGAAAGCCGGTGACGATGGTGGTGGGGATTTTCTGGGCCATGGGATGCTCCGATTATTGCGTGCTGTGCCGGGCCCAGAAATAGGCGGCGACGCTGCCCATTATGGCCCAGGCGATGGCGGCAACGCCAAGACTGCGGGTGACAAAAAGTGACGCCAATTCCGGCGGCGCGATGCCGAAATAGGTGTCCAGTTGCGGCGCCCCAATGATGTGGGGCATGGCCAGGGCGGCAATACCAATTGGGATCAGCAACGGGTTTTTCCCAAGCGCAATCAAGGCGATACCAATGGTGGATGCGGCGACGGTGGCCAGGAACCAGATCTGACGCTGCTCTACTTCGGCCGCGATGGTGCCGGGCAGCTCAGGTGGCAACCCGATGGCCGGGGCCAGGTGCATGGCCGTAAAACCTGCAACGCCCCAAATGATACCGGTTCGGGCGGTAATACGGTGCCCAAAACGTTCGGCAAAGGCCATGCCTGCAACCATGATCAACGCAAAGGCGGTAAAGGAAATAACGTTAAATCCCAAGGTCATAGCATGCCGGCTTATGTCCTGCTTCAGCGATCCAGCGGGGCCAGCAGGGCTTTGAACTGGGGTATCGTGACCCACAGCAAAATGGGCGCGCAAACCAATTTCATACAGCTCACCTTCCAACAGCAGTGGAATCACAAGCCAAAACTGGAGCAAAGCTGCAATCAGCCCCGCCGCCAGACCAGCGAACAACGCGCTGGTGAACAGGTTTTTAGTCATGGCTTAATGGCAGGGGAAAGCGATGGCGTGGCGGGTGTCATGGGCTGAATCGTGCAGCACAGACGCCTGGGCAAACCCGGCCAGCAGCAGCAAGAATATCCCGGCCAGAGCGGTACCTGCAATGCTAAAAATGCTTGTATCTACAGGGGCTTGGGCCTTTGCGATGGTCTTGGTCGTCATGTCGTATTCTCCTTTGTTCCGTCACACCCGACGGCAGGGTTCACGCATGGCTGGTCTCCTGGCTTGCGGGTCAAAACGTGCCGTCGCCTTCCCGGGTTTTGCCCAGTGGCAGTTGACGAAACGCTCACCGCATACAGTCGCGGGGGCGGCTGTGGATTTGGGCCCTGTTTGGGTCACCCATCCCACATTCCCATTTCATCCCCCCATGTTGGAACATGTTAGCGGGGGAACCATGCCCGTGTATTTGGCGTGACTCGGGGGGGCAGGTCAAGGGGGTTTGCGACATGGGCTGGCTGGTTTGCGGCGCGAAAATTGGCGATATGAAACCGATATGATTTGCATATGAATGGTATATGACGGGAATATCTACTAAAACTCGCGATAATATCCCCCAAGCCTGGGTTGCGCTGGAACATGATATTGATGTGACCGAACGCAAGGTTAAAACATCGCTGCGGCTGGATGAAAGCGTTGCCAAATATAATAGCTCAAAAGAGGTCGCTAAAACCAACGACCTGAAAGAATTCATCCACCAGCATAGGCTGGTGAATATGATGTATTAGCTACCGCGCAAAAGCCCAGCGGCTTCACTTTCTTCTTTTGATAAATATCTCGGGGGTTTGGGGGCTGGCCCCCAACCGGGCGGCACGCGCAGCGTGTCGCAACTGCTGGTGCTTTGGTCACTAAATTGTCTATTAAACCTGGTTGAAAAATAAGATCAAAAAGGCCAACCTAACGAACAGGCGGCAATGAATTTTAACTGAATTTCAGACGGGAATTACCCATGCGCATTATTTTCCTATTTATTTTGACTCTGGCGAACGGCCAAGCTGTGATGGCCAAAGATTACTATACAAGTGCACCCGTTGTCGCCGCGACCCTGTATCCCGATGGCGCGGAAGTCACCCGAAAGCTGTCACTTGATCTTCCTGCCGGGCGTCACAGAATATTTGTCCCCTATGAGCTCGAAGACGCTCGCAATATGCCCCGTGTTAACCCTGGGGCGGGTGTGATTATTGAGGCTTTGGCCTATGTAAGAAACACCCAACCAGAAGAAGAGGTTTTTTTTACGCGCGCGCAGAAATCGGCCAATGAAAACTTTGAGCTGATTGAAGATCTGGTCGAGGCGCAGACAGATCTGATTGCCGATGCAAAAGTAGAAATCGCCGCTCTTAAAGCCAAGCTGCAGTTTATCTCAAGCGTTGCTCCACCCGAAGATACGGTAACCGTAGAGCAGTTGGCCGAAATGGCTGAATTGGTCCAAAGCGGCACTGCGGATATTTCGGCAGCAATCCAGTCTGCGCAGCGGCAGTTGCGGACCCACCTAGACGATCTTGAAGGGCTGCAGGCCAGGCTTGTCGCCGCTCAGGTTGATTTAGAGCGCGTTAGCGATGACAGGAATTCGGATTATCTGGGCGTCATCTCGGTTAATCTGGCTAAGGAACAAACCGCTGAAATCGAAATTAAGGCGTGGGCACACGGGGCAAACTGGAGCCCGGTTTATGAAATATCTCTGGATAGAAACACCTCGCAAATATCTTTTAAGCGCAGTGTTGTAATTGTTAACGGTGGCTCTGACCCATGGACTGACGTTTTAATCGACGTCTCAACCTTGCAGCCCGATGGCGCGCTTGGACCGCGACAGGTTTATGCCAGCCAGGCACGGATATATGAGCCAGCCCCAGTGAATGCCAGTGATAACATTCGCAGGCTTGAATCCCCGATGATGGAAATGGCGCCTATGATGGAAGAAACCGCAATGGGTGGAATTTTCAGTTATTCGGGCCAAGCCGTAAGCTACAGCTTTGCAAATCCGGTGACGGTGTTGCGCCAAGAGGGCCTGCTGCTGTCGTTGGATCAGTTGGGTTTTGACGCTGACGTTTTGATCCACGCCTCGCCAAGGCGTGATGAAACGGCGTTTACCGTCGCGCGTTTTACAAATGACGGACCCGAGCCGATATTACCGGGACTTGCGATGTTTTTCCGGGATGGTAATTTTGTTGGGCAGGAAAATATTGAACTGATCCCTGCCGGGGCCGACACCACGTTGCCCATGGGGCCAATAGAAGGGATCAGGCTGGGCACAGTATTTTTGGCAAACAGCACTGGCGACACCGGGTTCATCAACAGATCCAATACCCGTGAGCAGTTGATAACAGTGACCATAGAAAACCTGACCGAGACGGCACAGGATGTTCGCACGTTTTATAGTTTACCGTTTTCCGAGCAGGAAGATCTGAAGTTAAAGGTGAAAACCAATCCGCAGCCTGCAGAAACCGACTTTGAAGACAGGCGGGGTGTTGCTGTGTGGGACGTGGCGCTGGCACCCGGTGAAATCCGTGAAATTGACATCAATATATCATTTGATTGGGCCGAAGGCTGGGAACTGAACTGGAACCGGTAGGGCCCTGTTCATACATGTTTACACCCATATCTTGTGGATAACTCTGCCTACCTATCCACCCCTAGCCATTCATCGTTGACTCGTGCACCGCAGATCGGGACAATCGGCATCTACAGGAATCACCGTCAAGGGCAGTGCAGCAGTGCGTCTTACCAAGCTTCGACTGAACGGCTTTAAAAGCTTTGTCGATCCAACCGATCTGATCATCAATGATGGTCTGACCGGGGTGGTGGGGCCCAACGGTTGTGGCAAGTCGAACCTGCTGGAAGCCATGCGCTGGGTGATGGGCGAAAACCGCCCCAAAGCCATGCGCGGCGGCGGCATGGAAGACGTGATCTTTGCCGGGGCGTCCAGCAGGCCGGCGCGCAATTTTGCCGAGGTGACACTGTTCATTGATAACACTGATCGGCTGGCGCCTGCCGGGTTTAATGACAGCGACATGCTGGACATAACCCGGCGCATCACCCGCGATGCCGGTAGTGCCTATAAGGTGAGCTCTAAAGATGTGCGCGCCCGCGATGTGCAGATGCTGTTTGCCGATGCCTCAACCGGGGCGCACAGCCCGGCATTGGTGCGCCAGGGGCAAATCGCCGAACTGATCAATGCCCGCCCCAAGGCCCGGCGCCGTATTCTGGAAGAGGCGGCAGGGATATCCGGGCTGTACCAGCGCCGCCATGAGGCCGAGCTAAAGCTGAAGGGCGCGGAAACCAACCTGTTGCGGGTGCAAGATGTGGTTGAACAGCTGGCCGGGCAATTGGGGCAATTGGCGCGCCAGGCCCGGCAGGCGGCGCGCTATCGCAGCATTGGCGAAGATTTGCGCCGCGCGGAAGGCATGCTTTTATACCGGCGCTGGCGCGAGGCCGAACTGGCGTTCGCCGCTGCCAATGAGCGCCTGCGCGCCGAGCTGACAGCCGCCGCTGCCGCTGAACGCGGCGCGTTGGGCGCGGCCAAGGCGCGCGAAGCATGCGACGGGGCCATGCCAGCCCTGCGCGAAGAACAGGCCATAGCCGCCGCGATATTGCAGCGGCTGATGGTCGAGCGTGACACGCTGGCCGATCAAGAGGCACGGGCAAATGCCAGCATTCAAACCCTGACCGCCCGGATCGGGCAACTGGCCCATGACACAGAGCGCGAAGAAGCGCTGAATAAGGATGCAGGCGAAACCATTGAGCGGCTTGAATGGGAAGCCCGTGAACTGGACAAGGCCGCCCAGGGGCAAGGTGCCGGGCTGGAAGCCGGGGCGGTTGCTGCGCGCGAAGCGGCCCAGATTTTGCGGGAACGCGAAGATGCCCTAAGCACGTTAACCGAAGATGTGGCGCGGCTGTCGGCACGGCACCTGTCGGCGCACCGGATGTTGGACGACGCCAACAAAGTTTTGACCCGCAGTGAAAGCGAAGCCGATGTTGCACGCGGTGCGGTGGACGCCGCTAAGGGTGCGCTGGCAACGGCGGATGCCGCATTTGGGGCGGCCCAAACCGCGCAGGCGCTGGCAACCAAATCAGCCGAAGATGCCGAAGCGGCGCTGGTAACGGCAGATGACGCGCGCGCCGATGCACAGGCCCGCGAGGCCGACGCCCGCGCCGGGCGATCTGAGGCCGAGGGCGAAGCCAACGCCCTGCGCGCCGAGCATTCGGCCCTGCAACGCCTGGTGCAGCGCGACACTGCCGAAGGTGGGCAGGTACTGGATCTTATCCGGGTGGATGCGGGCTATGAAAAAGCGCTGGGTGCAGCGCTGGCCGATGACCTGCGCGCCCCGGCAATAGACGGGGCGGCGGCGTCGGGTTGGGCGCAATTGCCGGGCTACGCCAAGGCGCAAATATTGCCGGGCGGGATTGCGGCACTGACAAATTACGTGACGGTGCCCGGGGTTCTGGCGCGGCGCATGTCGCAGGTTGGTTTGGTTGACGCCAGTGACGGTCCCCGCCTACAGGGTGAATTGTTGCCGGGGCAGCGCCTGGTCAGCCTGGCCGGTGATCTGTGGCGCTGGGACGGGTTTCGCGCCGGGGCCGAAGACGCCCCCAGTGCCGCAGCCTTGCGTTTGCAACAGCTGAACCGGTTGCAGGAATTGAAACAAGACCTGGAAGAGGCAAGCGCCCGATCCCAAGGCGCGGTTCAGGCCCATGATGCACTAAAGGCGCAACTGATTGATTTGACAGACGCCGACCGGCTGGCGCGGGATGCGCGCCGGGATGCAGACCGCGCCATGGCCGAGGCCAGCCGCACCCTGTCGCGCACCGAAGCAGATCGTAATATATCTGGTGGTAAGCTGGAATCGCTGGGCCTGTCAGTGGCGCGCCATGATGAAGAAGCAAACGCAGCCCAGGGCCGGGTGGCTGAGGCCAAGATCGCGGTGGCCGATCTGGGGGATCTGGACAGCGCGCGCGGCCAGGTTGAAGACGTCAAAATGACGGTAGAAGCCGCGCGGGTGACGATGATCACCAAGCGGTCTGCCCATGATGAGCTGCGCCGCGAAGGCGAAGCCCGGCTGCGTCGTTCCCAAGAAGTGACCAAGGAACTAAGCGGCTGGAAGCACCGGTTGGAAACTGCGGGTAAACGGATCGGCGAGCTTGCGGACCGCAAACAGACATCAGAGGCCGAATTGGCAAGCGCGCAGTCAGTGCCCGGCGAACTGGCCGATCAGCGTGCCAAACTGGCCGATGCAATTGGCGGGGCTGAAACCCGCCGCGCCGGGGCGACTGACGCGCTGGTGGTGGGTGAAACCAACTTGCGCGACGCGGTTGGCGGCGAACGCGACGCGGAACGCGCTGCATCAGAAGCGCGCGAAAGCCGGGCCGGGGCCCAGGCCCGAACCGAGGCCGCTAAACAAGCCCTGTCGGGTGCTGCCGGGCGCATTGCCGATGAACAGGACACCACGCCGGACGCGTTGCTTAAGCAGCTGGACACCGACCCGGACACCATGCCAGCGTCCGAGGCGATAGAAACCAATGTCAGCCGGCTAAAGCGCCAGCGCGACGCCTTGGGCGCGGTGAACCTGCGGGCCGAAGAAGACGCGCGCGAGGTTCAGGAAGAACATGACCTGCTGGTCAAAGAAGTCACCGATCTGCATGATGCGATCCGTGCATTGCGCACCGGTATTGCCAGCCTGAACAAAGAGGGCCGTGAGAGGCTGTTGACGGCGTTTGAACAGGTGAACACCAATTTCAGCCTGTTGTTCAAGCACCTGTTTGGCGGCGGCGAAGCCAAGCTGGTGCTGGTGGAAAGCGACGATCCGCTTGAGGCCGGGCTTGAAATAATGTGCCAGCCGCCGGGTAAGAAACTGTCTACCCTGTCGCTGCTGTCGGGCGGCGAGCAAACCCTGACGGCACTGGCGCTGATATTCGGGGTTTTCCTGGCCAACCCGGCACCGATCTGCGTGCTGGACGAGGTTGACGCGCCACTGGATGATGCCAATGTCACCCGGTTCTGCGACCTGCTGGATGAAATGACCCGCCAAACTGATACTCGGTTTCTGATCATCACCCACCATGCCGTCACCATGGGGCGCATGGACCGTTTGTTTGGTGTCACGATGTCAGAACCGGGGGTCAGTCAGCTGGTATCAGTGGATCTGAAAAGCGCCGCGAAAATGGTGGCTTAGGGCTGGGGCACTCCCCTGCATTCCAAACCTGTCAAAATTGCAGTGCAATCCAATATCCCGCTGCGGCCAGAGCCGCCCCCAATACCATATAAGATGCCGCCCGAAACGGCCGCGCCGGGGCAACCGGTTGCGGGGGTGCGGCCTGCCGGATCAACGCAGCTTCGGCCATTGCGGGCAGTTTGGGGCCAAAACGCGCCAGTACTTTCACCGTGCGCGCCAGATCCCGCGCGATGGCCTTAGGGCCGATATTGTCAGCGATATAGCGTTCAACCACCGGTTCGGCGACATTCCAGATGTTGATATTGGGATCAAGCGAGCGCGCCACCCCTTCCACCACCACCATGGTGCGTTGCAGCAGGATCAGCTCGGTTCGGGTTTGCATGCCAAAGCGTTCGGTCACTTCAAACAGATAGCTGAACAGCTTGGCCATCGACACCTGGCTGGCATTCATGCCAAAAATAGGCTCGCCCATTGCACGCAGGGCCCGGGAAAATTCTTCCACGTCCTGATCGGCAGGAACGTAGCCAGCTTCAAAATGTACCTGCGCCACCCGGCGAAAATCACGCTGGGTAAAGCCATACAGAATTTCCGCATAGGCGCGGCGGGTATAGTCATCAATATGCCCCATGATGCCAAAATCCAGCGCGATAATATCACCGTTTGGGGCAACTTTCAGATTGCCCTGGTGCATGTCAGCGTGGAAAAATCCGTCGCGCAGGGCGTGGCTTAGGAATAGTTGCATCACCCGTGCGCCAAGTGCGGTGCGGTCATGCCCGGCCGCGTCCAGCGCGCCCAGTTCATGGATGGCAATGCCATCCGCCCAGCCCAGCGTCATCACCCGTTTACCGGACAGGTTCCATTCTATTGCCGGAACTTCAAAGCCCGCATCCCGCGCCGTATTGGCAGAAAATTCGGCAGCTGAAGCGCTTTCAAGCCGCAGGTCCAGTTCGCCCAGAACCACACCTTCAAAATGTGCAATCACATCTTTGGCCCGCAAGCGGCGGGCGGCGGGTGACAAAAATTCGATCACCGATGCGGCAAAGTAAAATGCGTTGATATCGCGCAAAAACGCCTGCTCAATGCCCGGGCGCAGCACCTTTACCGCCACTTCCATGCCGGTATCTGCCAGGCGCGCCTTATGGACCTGCGCAATTGATGCGGCTGCCACAGGTTCGCTGAATTTTGAAAACATTTCATCAACCGGGCGGCCCAGTTCCTGCTCAACCGTGGCTTTGGCGATGTCGATGGAAAACGGCGGCAGTTGATCTTGCAATATCTGCAATTGGCCTGCCAGTTCGGCACCAACCACATCAGCGCGGGTTGAAAGGATTTGACCAAATTTGATATAGGCGGGGCCCAGCGTCGTCAGCGCCCGTGTAATGGGCGGCAAGGCCGGATCACCCCTGTAGCCCAGCCACTGAAACGGCCAGACCAGCCCGCGCAACCCCATGCGCAAAACAGTTGGGGCATCCACGGCATCCAGCGCCACCTTCATGGCGCCTGTGCGTTCCATCGTGGCGCCGGTGCGGATCAGCCGCCAAATATTGTGAGGACCGCGCATCTACAGCTTCCAGCCGGAATGCAGGGCGGCGACGCCCATCGTCATGTTGCGGTATTTTACCTGATCAAACCCGGCACCCCGGATCATGCTGGCAAATGTTTCCTGGTCGGGGAATTTGCGGATGCTTTCCACCAAATACTGGTAACTGTCGCGATCACCCGCGATCAGTTTGCCCATTTCGGGGATCACGTTGAAGGAATACAGATCATAGGCCTTTTGCAGCGCCGGGTTGGGCAATTGGCTGAATTCCAGCACCATCAAGCGGCCACCGGGGCGCAGAACCCGGTAAGCTTCGGTCAGGGCGTCACCGATCCGGGTCACATTTCGAATGCCAAAGGATATGGTGTAAACGTCAAAGCTGGCATCTTCAAACGGCAGCGCCATGGCGTCGCCGACGATCCAGTCCAGCCGGTCAGACATGGCGTCAGCCTCGGCGCGTTTGCGCCCTGCCACCAGCATGCTTTCGGTCAGGTCCAGCACCACGGCATTGGCGTCGGGCGCGCGTTCCAGAAACCGGAACGACACATCGCCTGTGCCCCCGGCCACATCCAGCAAGCGTTGCCCGGCGCGCGGGGCCAGCCAGTTCATCATCGCAGCTTTCCAGATACGATGCACACCGCCCGACATGACATCATTCATCACATCATATTTGCTGGCGACATTGGTGAACACACCATGCACCATGCCGGCCTTGTCGGCCTCTGCCACATCGCGATAGCCAAAATGCGTGGTTTTTTCCGTGCCGCTGTCCATAACGCCTTGCCGTTTAATGAAAACTAACCCTTCTTATAGGTCACTGGGGGGGCGACACAATGCGCCCCGTTGCCGTCGGGGGAAATGATGCCAGAATTACCAGAGGTTGAAACCGTCCGCCGGGGCCTGGAACCGGCAATGGCAGGGCAGTTGATTGCCCGCGCTGACATACGCCGCCCCGATCTGCGCTGGCCGTTTCCGCCTGATATGGCCGCCCGGTTGACCGGCAAACAGGTCACAAACCTGCGCCGCCGGTCAAAATACATATTGGTTGATCTGTCATCGGGGGAAACCCTGATCATCCATTTGGGCATGTCCGGGTTTATGCAGGTGTCAGGCGGGCCCCACCCAGAGCTGTTAAAACATGACCATGTGGTGCTGGATATGGCAACCGGCGCGCGGATCACATTTAATGACGCCCGCCGGTTTGGCTCGATGGATATCATTGCAACCGACAGGGTTGAAACCCACCGCCTGCTGGCCAGTCTGGGGCCAGAACCGCTGGGCAACACATTTGACGACACTTACCTTACGGCCCGGCTGAAAAACCGCAACACACCGATAAAGTCGGCGCTGCTGGACCAGCGGATCGTGGCGGGGCTGGGCAATATATATGTCTGCGAAGTGCTGCACCGCACCGGCATTTCACCACTGATCAAGTCAGGCAAGCTGTCGCGCCGCCGGGTCAACAGCCTGATCCCGGCCATACGCGATGTGCTGAACGAAGCCATTGCTGCCGGTGGATCATCGCTACAGGATCACCGCCAAACTGACGGGGAACTGGGTTATTTCCAGCATCGGTTTCAGGTTTATGACCGGGAAAATCAGCCCTGCACAAAGCCAGAGTGCACCGGAAATATTCAGCGCATCGTGCAGGCGGGCCGTTCTTCTTTCTATTGCGGCACATGCCAGAACTAGCTTGAACGACCGCTTTAGCCTGCTACAACTTTTGTCTGAACATATGAAAACTGGGATTCCTGAATGGCCTACAAAACTATTATTGTCGACATCGCGGATGATGTCTGTTTGATCCGGCTGAATCGCCCTGACGCGCTAAATGCGCTAAATTCCGAATTGCTGGGGGAACTGGGCTCTGCCCTGAAAGCCGCAGACAGCAGTGATAAGGTCCGCTGTATTGTGCTGACCGGGTCGGAAAAAGCCTTTGCCGCCGGGGCTGACATTAAGGAAATGTCCGGAAAATCTGCCGTAGATGTGTTCACACAGGATCTGTTTGCCGACGCCTCACAGGTCATCAACAGTATTCGTAAACCCATCATCGCGGCTGTCGCCGGTTATGCGCTTGGGGGAGGGTGCGAACTGGCCATGTCGTGCGATATTATTATTGCCGCCGATACCGCCAAATTTGGCCAGCCAGAAATTAACCTGGGCGTAATAGCCGGAATAGGGGGCACCCAGCGCCTAACCCGTTATGTTGGGAAATCCAAATCAATGGAGATGCACCTGACCGGGCGCTTCATGGACGCCACAGAGGCCGAAAGCTCTGGGCTGGTCAGCCGCGTTGTGCCGGCGGCCAAACTATTGGATGACGCCATGGCCACCGCCAATAAGATTGCGGAAAAATCGGCAATGTCAGTAAAGTTTGCCAAAGAAGCGGTGAACCGTGCCTATGAAACCACCCTGGCTGAGGGGCTGTTATATGAGCGCCGGGTGTTCCAGTCGCTGTTTGCCACTGAGGACCAAAAAGAAGGTATGCTGGCCTTTCTGGAAAAGCGGGAACCGCAGTTTCGCGACAAGTAAGATTTTTCTGCGAAAAATCGAGGCAATTCTTCGCAGAAGAATTGTGCCGCCCGGCTTGAAAAACTTGGCCTGACCCCGTTGACTCATCCCGGATGACCGCCTAGAAGCGCGACTTCAGATTTACCTTAGCCCAAAGCGGGAATGAACACTCATGGCAAATTCGCCCCAAGCCAAAAAACGCGCGCGTCAAAATGACCGCCGCGCTGCAGTTAACAAAACGCGCCGAACGCGCATTCGGTCTTTCTTGCGCAAAGTCGAAGAAGCGATCGCATCAGGCAAAAAAGATGACGCAACCATCGCTCTTCGGGCAGCCCAGCCAGAATTGATGCGCGGCGTCACCAAAGGCCTGTTCCACAAAAAGACCGTCGCACGCAAAATGTCGCGGTTGTCTTCCCGGGTTAAAGCCATCGCTTAAATTAAGATTTGGATATTTGATTTGAAAGGCGCGCCATTGGGCGCGCCTTTTTTGTTTCCGGTTCAGATATTTTTGCAACGATTAATATGTGATTCAGCAGCCTTAGAGGATTCGGTTTCACAAAGGTCTGAGTCAAGCACGAAGATCAGTTGCGTGGACCGCATATGCCTTGCTAGCTTGACCATGCGATTCACATCGTCTTGGGGGACAATTGATTGAGAACGGGGTCACATCCGCGCGTTGGGGAAGTACTGCCAGCCGACGCTTGGAACATTCTGGAAACGGAAAAAGACGCCCGGCTGATTGATGTCAGGACGCAGGCAGAATGGAATTTTGTCGGCCTGCCTGATCTTTCGGAGCTGAACCATACGATGCTTTGCGTTGAATGGGCCAGCTTTCCGGATATGTCCAAAAACCCGCACTTTGCGGATACGGTGATAGAAGCCCTGGGGGATGAGGCCCCCGGCAAGCTGCTGTTTCTGTGCCGCTCTGGGGTGCGCTCGTTACATGCAGCGCAGGCTGTTGCTGCCCGGTACCTTGAGATGGGTCAGGCAGTTGACTGCTTGAATGTAGCTGAGGGTTTTGAAGGCGATTTGAATGCGCATGGACGAAGGGGCATCCAGAACGGATGGAAACACCGGGGGTTGGCGTGGCGCCAATCCTGACAGACAAGAAACGGGCATGGGACAAATGACTAAAGATATCTGGGGACAAGTGCAGGATGCGTTGCAAAATACGGTGGGCAAAAACAATTATAAAAACTGGATCGAACCGCTTGAGTTTTCATGCATAAAGAACGGCATCGCCACATTTCACGTTCCGACCAATTTTATGGGCAACTGGGTGTCACGCAATTTTGGCGATCAGATATTACAACAGCTGTCATCCAATGGTGCCAGCGTCTCTCGGGTTGAATTTAATGTTCCCCGCATAGCCAATCGCTCAGCGGTCCAACCAACGCCAGCCAAACCTGCCGCCCCCAAACGTCGCCACGACATGCCCGGTGCCCCGCTTGACCAGCGTTTTACCTTTGACAAATTTGTCGTCGGCAAACCAAACCAACTTGCCCATGTCGCCGCCAGACGTGTCGCCGAGGGTGGCCCTGTTGGTTTCAATCCGCTGTTTCTTTATGGCGGCGTTGGGCTTGGCAAAACCCACCTGATGCATGCCATCGCCTGGGAATTACAAAGCAAAAGCCCGGAAATGAATGTGGTTTATCTGTCTGCCGAACAGTTCATGTACCGCTTTGTTCAGTCGATTCGTGAAAACCAGATGATGGATTTCAAACAGATGTTCCGCTCGGTTGATGTGCTGATGGTGGATGACGTGCAATTCATTGCAGGCAAAGACAGCACCCAGGAAGAGTTTTTTCATACGTTCAATGCTCTGGTTGACCAAAACAAACAAATAATCATTTCGGCCGACCGGGCACCTGACGACATCAAAGGGCTGGAAGAACGTATCAAGTCACGCCTGCAATGTGGTCTGGTGGTTGATTTGCACCCGACCGACTATGAGTTGCGTTTGGGCATTCTGCAAAACAAAGTTGAAATTTATCGCCAGCAATATCCGGGGCTGGCGATCAATGACGGCGTGCTCGAATTTTTAGCGCACCGCATTTCCACCAATGTCCGTGTGCTTGAGGGCGCGCTGATGCGGTTGTTTGCCTTTGCGTCGCTGGTGGGGCGTGAAATCACGCTGGAACTGGCCCAGGATTGCCTGGCCGACATCTTGCGCGCCACCAATCGTAAGGTGACCGTCGAGGAAATTCAGCGCAAAGTTTCGGAGCATTACAACATTCGCATGTCCGACATGATCGGCCCACGCCGGGTGCGTGTTATTGCGCGCCCGCGTCAGGTGGCGATGTATCTGGCAAAGCAACTGACCAGCCGCAGCCTGCCCGATATTGGCCGGCGTTTTGGTGGCCGGGATCATACCACTGTCATGCATGGGGTGCGCCGGATCGAGGACCTGAAAATCCACGACAGCCAAATAGCCGAAGACCTGGAACTTTTGCGCCGCGCGCTTGAGGCATAGACCACCAAAGCACGCAGTCGTTTTTAGCCCACACAACCCTTTGCCTTTACCCGGCAATTGAAATAATCCTTGAGCCGAGCGGGGAATGGGCTACATTCGCCGCCCCGGAGCATGAAAAGGCCCGGCATATGAAAAGGGTAGGCTATGAAGATCAGTATTGAACGCGGCACGTTGCTAAAGGCCCTGTCCCAGGCGCAGTCGGTGGTAGAGCGTCGCAATACCATCCCAATTCTGGCAAATGTTTTGATCGAAGCTGATGGTGCCGAAGCATCTTTTCGCGCCACTGATCTGGATATCGAAGTTGTCGATAAAATAGCGGCCGTTGTTGAACGGGCCGGTGCCACCACGGTATCAGCCGTCATGCTGCATGAAATTGTGCGCAAACTGCCCGACGGGGCGCTGGTTGCCCTGACGGATGACGGCAGTTCTGGCCGCCTGACGGTTGAGGCAGGGCGCTCAAACTTTTCGCTGGCCACTTTGCCGCGCGAAGATTTTCCGGTTATGACGTCCTCTGAATATGACACGAATTTTGCGATTGCAGCACCGGTTTTACGCCGGCTGTTTGATAAGACCAAATTCGCAATTTCCACCGAGGAAACCCGCTATTACCTGAACGGCGTCTATATGCATATTGCCACCGGCGAAAACGGCCCGGCCCTGCGCTGTGTGGCCACTGACGGGCACCGTTTGGCGCGGGTTGATGCGGCCCTTCCGGATGGCGCTGATGGTATGGCCGGGGTCATTGTTCCGCGTAAAACCGTCGCTGAAATGCGTAAACTTTTGGATGATGACGACACCACAATCGCCGTGTCTGTTTCTGAAACCAAGGTGCGGTTTGCCACGCCACAGATCACCCTGACGTCAAAGGTTATTGACGGCACATTCCCGGATTACACCCGGGTTATACCCCAGGGCAACACCCGCCGCCTTGAGGTGGATGCCGCAGAATTTGCCAAGGCCGTGGACCGGGTGGCAACCGTGTCATCTGAACGCTCACGGGCTGTGAAGCTGTCACTGGAAGAAGACCGTTTGACCCTATCGGTGAACGCCCCTGACAGCGGCGCTGCTGAAGAAGAACTGGCCGTGGCCTATAGCGATGAGCCGCTTGAAATTGGCTTTAACGCTAAATATTTGCTGGAAATTTCCAGTCAGGTGGATCGTGAAAATGCGGTGTTCATGTTCAATTCATCTGGGGATCCGACTTTAATGCGCGAAGGCGATGATGACAGTGCGGTTTATGTTGTCATGCCGATGCGGGTCTAGCGTTTGCAGCTAAGCTGGGGTGCCTCCGGCGGAGATATTTAGGAAAAGAAGAAGGGCCGGTGTATGGGTGTGCTTGCGGTCACTGAACTGACGGTATCGCATTTTCGCTCGCATCAGCTGGCGCGGCTTGAATTTCAGGCTGGCCCGGTTGCCATCTATGGCCCCAATGGGGCCGGTAAAACCAATTTACTGGAAGCCATTTCACTGCTGTCGCCGGGGCGCGGTTTGCGCCGGGCCACGTTGGATGACATGGCGCGACGGCCGCAATCTTTGGGCTGGAAAATTCGCGCCGGGCTGACCAGTCTGCATCAAAGCCATGCCGTGGAAACCTGGGTTGAACCGGGCGGGCCGCGCCAGACCCGGATTGATGATAAGGCAGCGACGCAAGTGGCGCTGGGCCGCATTGCACGTATTCTTTGGCTGGTGCCGTCCATGGACCGGCTGTGGACCGAGGGCGCAGACGGGCGGCGCCGGTTTGTAGACCGGATGACGCTTAGCTTTAAGCCCAGCCACGCCGAGGCGGTCCTGACATATGAAAAGGCCATGCGCGAACGCAACAGGCTGCTAAAAGATCAGGTGCGAGATGCGTCCTGGTACGGGGCACTTGAGGATCAGATGGCCACATCTGGTGCGGCGATACTGGCCAACCGCACCATGGCAATATCACGGGTAACTGATGCCCAGAAAGACGCTAAAACCGCGTTTCCGCGTGCCGATTTAACGCTGTATGGCCCCGAAGGCGTGCCACTGGCCGATGGGCGCGATGCGCTGGTCGCGGCATTTGAGCAAGGCCGGGCGCAAGATATGTATGCCGGGCGCACCCTAAGCGGGCCGCACCGGGCAGATTTGCGGGCGATCTATGCCGATAAGAACGTGGCCGCGCGCGACTGTTCCACCGGCGAACAAAAAGCATTGCTGATCTCGCTGATCCTGGCCAATGCGCGCGCCCTGGCAGATGACTTTGGCGCCCCACCGATCCTGTTGCTGGATGAGGTCGCCGCCCATCTGGACGCCACACGCCGCGCCGCCCTGTATGACGAAATTTGTGCCATTGGTGCCCAGGCGTTCATGACGGGCACCGGGGCGGAACTGTTTGAAGACCTTGGCACCCGGGCGCAGTACCTGCATGTGACCGAGGATGATAATACTTCAGTGGTGCAGCAGGCCTAATTGCCCAGTATTGCTGCCGCTTCTTGCAGCAGGGTGTCTTTGCCGGCGTTAAAACCTTTTAGATCAAAGTCACGCGGCAGATCGGCTGGCAGGCCGGGGCCTTCAAAAACCTGCCCACCCGGTGTTGTGTAAATCTGATGCGAGAAACCGATTTCCCAGCCATTGGGCAGATTGCGCGACAGGATATCAGAATGGGCCCCGGCGGTGTCCTGCCCCATGACCGTGACCTGGGGCAGTTCCCGCAGGGCCATGGTGAAAATCTCGGCGGCACTGGCAGAATAACCGCTGGTCAGCAGGATCACGGGCTGGTCAAGAAACACAGTGCCGTTGGGTTGGGTAAATTCAATGTGCGGCGGGGTAAACCCGTCCAGCGTTTGCGTGACTTTGCTAAACGCCTGCACCGGGTGATCGGTAAACGCCCCGGCGTAAGCCAGCGAAATACTGTCATCCCCACCGGGGTTAAAGCGCACGTCTACAATGATACCTTGCGCATCGCTTAGCGCAATTGCTGCGGTCTGGATCGCCGCCATGGCAACGCTGGCGCCCGTGCTGCCAAAACCAGTATTCGCCTCCATATGGGTCAGCCGGATGTAGCCAACCCCGCCATCCAGCCAGCCATAGGATAGCCCGGTCTCGTCAATACCAATCACCGCGTCGCCTAGATAGGTTTTGGCCACCACACGCACGTCATCCAGTGCATCACCCCAGGGCACGCCGGTTTCCGGGGAATGGCCGCGGCGGTTTTCACGATCAACAAAATAGACATGCCCGTCCTCTAGCCCGTGCACGAGACCGCGAAAAATTTCAAACAATTCATCCGGTGTTGTGGTCGCTGTTACCTGTGGTCGAAATTCAGCATAGCGCGCATCCCAGTCTACACCATACAGATCAAAAAACGGATAATGCTCGGCGAATGCATTCCAAAACACCTCAAAATTCCATTCGGGGTCGTCCGCGTCATGCCCGGCACCTTGTTCACAAATCTCTGGCATACCATCCAGCCGATCAGTGCCAATCGGGTTCACTGTGCTGGATTCATGGATCACCAGCGCGCCATCAACCGTTTCAAATTCAATGCCGCCAAGGGTTTTGAGCAGCCACAGATTGGCCGGGGCCAGTTGATACCGCTCGCAGCTTACCGGGGTAATTTCCCGCATATCAATGGTAAAGCGGCCAATATCGGCGACGATTCCATAGCCTTGGGTGCGCCACTGACCCCGCAGGTCTGCCCCCGGCATGCCCCACACCCAAAAGCCAATAAATGCGAACAATAGACCACCAAACAGCACCAGTGCCCCCCGTAAAATCTTACCAAGTAAGGATGGTCTTGTGTGACCCATAATTGGGTGCCCCTTGCTTATGCTAATAATGGTAACATATCGTTTGGCCTGTTCCTTTCAAGGCCATGATCAAGGCCAAGGTGTTTAGCTGCCATTTGATACCAGTTCATGGTGGAGTGCTATTGCAGAGGTCTGTATACCCCCCTGGAAATGCAAATGATCCGTAGATAAGGAAATATTCATGAAACGAATGGGCAGAGTTGTTAGCATCAGGCCAGAAGATATTCCGGAATATAAGCGGCTACATGCCGATGTTTGGCCGGAAATTCTTGCGAGCCTCACTAAGTGCAATATCACGAATTATTCGCTTTTCCTGAGAGAGCCAGAAAATCTGTTGTTCTCTTATTGGGAATATGTTGGCGTCGACTTTGAAGCAGACCGCCTGATCATGTCTCAAAATGAAACGTTCAAAGAGTGGTTGAAAATTTGTGACCCCATGCAGGTGCCGCTTGAAAGCCGCGCTAAGGGCGAATGGTGGGCATCAATGGAAGAGGTTTTTTATATGAGCTAATGGCACCAGGCATGGCTGCCGCTATGCTGGCCGCGGTTTCTTTTTGCCGCGGTATCAGGCGGCAAGGTGCCAACAATTATTGGGGTGCTCGGCTTGGCTTTTTTTACAAGTCGAACCTGTTACACTATACCTGAAACGTCTTACAGGAGCCCCGCTATGACCCCGCAACGTGTCACCCTAATTACCCTTGGTGTTGCTGATCTGAACCGCAGTGAAAAATTCTATGCAGCGATGGGTTGGAAGCCGACAAAACGTGACGAAGCCATCATTTTTTATCAGATGAATGGGTTGGTTTTGGGCCTGTTTGGCCGTGCAGCGCTGGCCGATGATCAGGGTCGGCCCGGGGCTGAGTTGGGCACAGGTGCCATGACTCTGGCGCAGAATTTCGTGACCAATGAAGAGGTGGACGCCGCCTATGCCCTGGCGCTTACGGCGGGCGCGACGCCGCTGAAAGCCCCCGAAAAAGTATTCTGGGGTGGGTATTCTGGCTATTATTCCGACCCAGATGGCCATGTCTGGGAGGTGGCGATGAACCCATTTTCGCCGCCAAATGCAGATGGTAGTATTACCATGACGCCATAGACGTATTACCACGTTGTTGGCGATCAGGTCGGGAAAACCAGCGGCGACATAACACGTAAGAGCGTTCAGGCTTTTGGCTTACGGCAAACACGCCCGCTTTAATTCTTCAGCAAACAACCGCATCCGGCGGTTCAGTCGGCGATCTTCGGCGTGAACCAGATATATTCCCAAAGCCGGAATGGTGATGCCAGGCAGTACTGATACAAGTTGACCAGCTGCCAGAGAACGGGACGCCACGAAATCAGGCAAACGGGCGATGCCAAGCCCACGCAGCGTCGCGTCCAAAAGAAACACACCGCTGTTTGAGTTCAAAAAGGGCTGAAACTCAAACGTTTGCGGTTTGCCTTTATCGGTGACGAAATCCCACACGGCCCGGCGCGCCGTTCGAAAATGCAACAACGGATGCGTGCGCAATTCTTCCAAGGATTGGGGGTCGGTATTGTCCTGGATATACTTCGGGCTGGCTAACAGCTGGTGCTGAACCGTGCCGATCCGCACGCCAGAAACAGCGCCCTCAAGTTCGGGCGTAATGCGAATGGTAAAGTCATAATTTTCCCGCGCAAGATCGACGGCACGGTCGTCAAAATCAACGGCCAGCTGAATTTCGGGGTGGCGGGTTTTGAACTTGATCAACACATTGTTCAGAAAGGCGATCCCGAAATCATGGGGTACAGATATATATAGCGGACCGGTTAGATCAGCTGATGTGTTGACGAAATCGTCTTCAATTTCGTCAACATCCGCCACGGCCCGGATCGCGCGCTGGTGCAGTTCTTGCCCAGTTTCAGTAACCTCCCAAACGCCGGGAACGCGATCAATCAGGCGTGTGCCATAGCGATCTTCCAGCAGGCCAAGCCGTCGACTTACGGCGGACTTGGCGATCCCCAACTTGTCCGCAGCTTTGGAAATGCTACCGCTTTCAACGACAAGGACGAATAACCGCAGGTCTTCGATTTGGCCCATTTGGTTCTCCAATACAGAACGAATGCATCTAATTTATGATCCTTGTTCCATAAATTAGAACGATATATTTGTCGAGTCCAATAAACCAGCAACAGGAGAACCCCATGAAACATTTCGTACTAAGTGCCGCCGCGATACTCGGCATGGCAGGAACTGCCCTGGCCCAGGATCCGGTCTGGGATGGCAATACAGTTGTCCTTGAAAGCCAGAAACTGGCCGAGGGCGTGTTCGCCGTCATCCCGACCGGTGCCAATGAAATGGCCGCGGCCGGATTTCCAATTGCAACTACGGGCGGGTTTGTGATCGGTGAAAATGGTGTTCTGGTTGTCGAATCCATGCTGAACGAGCGTCTGAATAATCAGCTGTTTGATCTGATCGCCGCTGAAACGGATCAGCCGGTGCGCTATCTGGTGAACACCAGCCATCATGGTGACCATTCTTATGGCAACCAATATTTGCCGGACAGTATCGCCATTATCCAGCACGCCAATGCCGCCGCCTATATCGCGGATTATATCGAACCCGACAAAGCCTTTATGATCCAGAACTTTGGTAAAGGTCGCGGCATTGAAGAAGTGGTTGCGACTGATGCGGAGATATTGTTGGGCGCTGGCGGCAGCATGACAATTGATCTGGGCGGGGTGTCCGTGGACATCAAAGACTTTGGGTTTGCCCAAACCGGTGGCGATCTGTTCGTATCTGTTGCCAGTGCAAATGTCGTATGGACAGGTAATGCAATTGTTGCCCAGGCTCCTGCCGTGCCGTGGTTGCTGGACGGACATCTGGTTGAAACCCGCGACACGTTCCAAAACGTCTATGACGCGTTTGATGCGGATACTAAGGTCGTGCCGGGCCATGGGCCGGTCACCGATATCGCCGCCATCAAATGGGGCGTCGATTACCTGACGGCGATCGAAACAGATGTGACAGCGGCCATATCATCGGGTCTGAGCCTGGAAGATACCGTTGCCCGTGTTCAGCTGCCAGACTTTCAGGGCTATGCCCTGTTTGGTTGGGTCCACCCGAACATGAACGTGCCGGCGGCTTACAACGATCTGAAATAGTCCCGACGACAATCAAAGAGCCGCCCTTGACCGGGCGGTTCCATTTTCTACCGGGTGCTGTTCTAATAATAAGCACAGAGGCATCGAATAAATGCACCTCTTGCCACACACACAATCAGGTTAGAACGCTAACCCAACCCGAAAGGAAAAATCATGGGACTTTTGCAGGACGGCAAGTGGGTCGATCAATGGTATGACACCAAGGCTACAGATGGGCGGTTTGTACGCAAAGCACCACAGTTTCGCAGCTGGATCACCGTGGACGGTTCCGCCGGGCCAAGTGGCGAAGCCGGATTTAAGGCCGAGGCCGGACGCTATCATTTATATGTGTCACTGGCCTGCCCATGGGCGCATCGCACCCTTATTTTTCGCGCCTTAAAGGGGCTGGATAAGATGATCTCAATCTCGGTTGTGCATTGGTTCATGGCCGATCAGGGTTGGACGTTTCAGGCCGGTGACGGCACGGTTCCAGACACGGTGAATGGATCAAAATTGATGCATCAGGTATATACCGCCGCACGGTCTGACTATTCTGGTCGGGTGACTGTTCCGGTTTTGTGGGACAAAAAGAACAATACTATTGTTACCAACGAATCCTCTGAAATCATTCGCATGTTCAATTCGGCCTTTGACGGGATCGGGGCGACGCCCGGCGATTATTACCCGGAACCGTTGCGTGAAGAAATCGACAGGGTGAACGAACGCATCTATGGCACGCTGAATAATGGTGTCTACAAGGCGGGTTTTGCGACCACGCAGGCCGCCTATGAAGAGGCAGTAATGCCGCTGTTTGACACGCTTGACTGGCTGGAACAGCGGCTGTCAAAACAGCGCTATCTGGTTGGCAATGCCATCACCGAGGCCGATTGGCGGCTGTTCACAACGTTGGTGCGGTTTGATCCGGTTTATGTCGGGCATTTCAAATGCAACATTAGGCGTATCATCGATTACCCGAACCTGTCGGGCTATATTCACGAGCTTTACCAGCAGCCCGGTGTCGCCGCGACCGTTGATATGGAACATATCAAAAACCACTACTATGGCAGCCACGAAACCATCAACCCATCCCGCGTTGTTCCGGTTGGGCCAGAGATTGATTTCGCAGCCCCCCATGACCGTGCCCGGCTTGTCTAAGGAACCCCAGAAATGACCGAAAAAACTGTCCCTATTATTGCCGCGACTTTCCCCAAAAAGGTCGCACTTGAGGCAGGCAAAAATTATTATTGGTGCCGCTGTGGCAAATCCGCGAGCCAACCGTTTTGTGATGGCTCACATGCGGGTACCGGTATCACGCCCCTGAAATTTACAGCCGAAAAAACCGGTGATGCAATTCTGTGCCAATGCAAATCCAGCGCCGACGCGCCCTTTTGCGACGGCACCCATGCAGCCCTTGGCGATCTGTCGGCTGGTGATCCCGCCCCGGCGCCAAAATCCAAGGTGCCAGCGGCGGCACCAACGCCTGAGGAACCAACAGTTGCCCGTATCCACGAACTGGCGCGCGACGGGCTGTCCAAACTGGGCCACCACGGCGAAATGGGGTCAATGGGGGTGCCGCGCAAAGATCTGCCGCACTGGGACGATATTCAGATACTACCCGCGCAATTGGCGCGAAAACCGTTGTTGGATGATGTGTCCGTAGCAACCTCGGTCACCATCGGCCCGCGCGCTGCTAAACCGTTGCAACTGGATATTCCGCTGTTCGTGTCAGACATGAGCTTTGGAGCCCTGTCAGAAGAAGCCAAAACCGCACTTTCCCGTGGGGCTGAAATGGCCGGCACTGGCATCTGTTCCGGTGAGGGTGGCATGCTGGCCGAAGAACAGGCCGAGAATTCACGCTATTTCTATGAACTTGCCTCGGCACGGTTTGGCTGGAAACCAGAACTGGTCGACCGGGTGCAGGCGTTTCATTTCAAGGGTGGCCAAGGTGCCAAAACCGGAACCGGCGGGCACCTGCCCGGTGACAAAGTACAGGGCAAGATCGCCCAAGTGCGCGGGCTGGAACCGGGCCAAGCAGCAATTTCACCAGCGACATTCCCGGATCTGCACACGCCTGAAGATTTCCGCAAACTGGCCGATGAGGTCCGTGAACGGTCCGGCGGTATTCCGATTGGCTTCAAGCTGTCGGCCAATCATATCGAGGATGATATCGACTTTGCGCTGGCCGCCAGCGCGGACTACATCATCTTGGACGGGCGCGGTGGCGGCACCGGTGCTGCTCCGCTGATATTCCGTGACCATATTTCGGTGCCAACCATCCCGGCACTTGCGCGGGCCCGCAAACACCTGGACGCGAAAACCGGACGCGAAGTTACGCTGGTGATCACCGGCGGCTTGCGCGTTGCCGAAGATTTTTGCAAGGCCATGGCCATGGGCGCAGATGCGGTTGCGCTTAGTAATTCTGCCATGCAGGCCGTGGGCTGTATTGCGGCGCGCATGTGTAATACCAACAATTGCCCGGTTGGCGTTGCCACGCAAAAACCTGAACTGCGCAAACGGCTGGACGTGCAGGTTGGTGCCGAAAAACTGGCGCGGTATTTCGGGGCGTCGGTGGAACTGATGCAGGTCCTCGCCCGCGCCTGCGGTCACTCTGACCTTTCGGAATTTAACCCCGACGACATCACGACATGGAAACGCGAAATGGCCGATTTAAGCGGTGTGCATTTTGCCGGCCTGAGCGGAAGGGACTGACGCGTATGGCCCAGGATTTTGACATGCGCAACCAAGGCATGCCTGCCCAAATGCAGATCCTGTTAGACACCTATCCCCGCGATACCTGGGAAGCCCACCCTGGCTTCAAACAGAAAACCGAGCATTGGTTGGGTGCCCATAAGATGTTTCGCCAACTGGGCGGCATCATTCGCACAGAGACCGAAAAATTTCTGGACAAGTCGCGCGGTGCAGATGAATTCGCAGCGCGCTTGTCCTACTACGGTGACATGATTGTTCGAAACTTACACGGGCATCACAGTTGGGAAGATCACAGTTATTTCCCTGAACTGTCGGCTGCTGATCCAAGGTTTGACGCTGGGTTAGAGATTCTGGAAAAAGACCATCAGGAACTGGACGTTGTCCTAGAAAGTTTTTCACAATCGGCCAACCGTGTCATACAATTGGCGCAGCTGGATAAGAAACAGATGCGCAATGAGGCGGGTGAATTGCACGCCATAGCCGAAACCATAGAAGCGTTTCTGGAGCGACACCTAAGCGATGAAGAAGAACTTGCGGTGCCGATTATTTTGCATCACCGTTTGCGGGGGTAGGGGGACAATAATGAAAAAACCAGTGACCGATACCGCTGTCGAAGAAAGCCAGAACGACGCTGTGAAGCGCCGCGCCAAGGGCGAGTTCGTGCGTGGCGTCAGCGGTTTTCGCAGTGTGTTGGGGGACGCGGATTTCCCGGCAGAACCCGGGCGCTATCATCTGTTTGTTGCGCTGAATTGCCCCTGGTGCCACCGGGTGACGCTGGCGCGCAATGTGTTGGGCCTTCAGGACGCCATATCGCTGGATGTTGTCTTTCCCAGCCGCACCGATGACACTGATCCCATCGCGCCGAACCTGTGGGAATTTAACCCAACGCGCAATGCAAGCCTGACGGGCGCACCTCTGCCGGAATGCACGCCTGAAACAGGCACCGGCAACAATTTCCGGCTGGTGAAGCAGATTTACGCTGCTGAAGGGTCTGATGAGGGCTCGGTTCCGGTGCTTTACGACAAATACACCAAACGGATCGTCAACAACGAAAGCGCCGAGATTATCCGCATGCTTAACGATTCTGTGGGGGCTTTGGCTGGTTCCCATGCAAAGGTTGATCGCCCTGACCTGTACCCAACTGAAAGCGCCTTGCGCCATGAGATCGATACCCTCAACCAAGAGATTTACACCAACATAAACAACGGGGCTTACAAGGCAGGGTTTTCGTCGGATCAAGCGGTCTATGCGGCGGCATTTGATGCCTATTTCAGTATGCTATCCGCACTAGAAGCACGGCTGGCCTCTGATGGGCGGCCCTTTCTGACCGGCGACAGGTTCACTGAATGCGACCTGCGCCTGTTTCCGACGCTCTATCGCCATGACCCGGTTTATTATCTGCGTATGAAGCTGAATGGGGCCAGAATTCTGGACTACCCGCACCTGTGGCGCTGGCTGTGTCGCGTTTATGCGCTGCAAGGTGTTCCCGAAAGCAATTCGCTGGACCATTGCCGACAAGGGTATTTCGGCCGCTCATGGAACAATGTCATCCCCCTCGGGCCTTTTATGCCACTGCCCTACCCAAAGGCCTACAAGCACCCCGACCTGGCAAAGCTGCCCTAAGTGTTCAAGAACTTTCATCGGGTAATGTGGTGAGCCGTGATGGGTTCGAACCATCGACCTACTGATTAAAAGTCAGTTGCTCTACCAACTGAGCTAACGGCCCACACGAGCGCTGTCACTAACGCCGAGGTCAGGCCTGGTCAAGCAAAATCCGATGTGTCCTTTTCAATTAATCTGACACAGGCTATATCGCGGGTTATGCTTGTAAACGCACCCTCAAATAGCCTGGCATTTTCCAAAATGCACGGCGCCGGAAATGACTTTGTAATCATTGATTCGCAAGGGCGGCCACCTGTGGTCACGGCGGAACTGGCCCGCGCCATAGGGGATCGGCACCGTGGGGTGGGGTTTGACCAGCTTGCCGAAATCCGCACAAGCGATGATGCCGACATTCAGATAGATTTCTGGAACGCCGATGGATCCACGGCCGGGGCCTGCGGTAATGCCACCAGATGCATCGTTCAGCAGGCTATGGCCGGGTCTGGGCGCAAGCGGATGCTGGTCAAAACTGAACGCGGTTTGCTACAGGCAGAAATGGGCGCCGATGGGCAGGTCAGTGTCAATATGGGGATGCCGATCTTTGACTGGGCGGACATTCCTCTGGCCGTTGAAACTGACAGTGACCACCTGCCAATTGACGGTGACCCAGCCGCGGTTGGCATGGGCAACCCCCATTGCATATTCTTCGTGCCTGACACGGACCAGGTTGATGTTACCGGCCGGGGCGGCAAAATTGAGCTTCACGCGCTTTTCCCTAAGGCAACCAATGTTGAATTCATCCAGGTCCTGTCACCAACCCAGCTGCGCATGCGGGTTTGGGAGCGGGGCACGGGAATCACGCTGGCCTGCGGTTCAGGCGCTTGCGCTGCCGCGGTTGCCGGCCATCGGCGCGGGCTGTGTGAGCGGCGGGTGCATATTGCTGTTGATGGTGGCGCACTGATGGTTGACTGGCGCGAAGACGGCGTCTGGTTGTCTGGCCCCACCGCCCATGTCTTTAGCGGCACTTTTTCAACCGCCTTTCTGGGCAACATCTGATGGAAAAGAACGCGCCGGTCTTTTCGACTCTTGGGTGTCGGCTGAACGCCTATGAAACCGAGGCGATGAAATCATTGGCCGCTGAAAATGGCGTGACCAACCTGGCGGTCGTCAACACCTGCGCCGTCACGTCCCAGGCTGTACAAAAGTCACGCCAGGAAATCCGGAAACTGCGCAAGCAGAACCCGGATGCCACGCTTATTGTGACCGGGTGCGCCGCCCAGATTGACCCCCAGGCATTTGCCGGGATGCCCGAAGTAGACAAAGTTTTGGGCAATACCGAAAAGCTGCAACGCGCGGTATGGGCCGGGGCCAGCCCGGATTTCATTGGCGACACCGAGCGGGTTCAGGTCAATGACATCATGTCGGTGAAAGACACCGCCGGGCATCTTATTGACGGGTTTGGCACCCGATCACGGGCCTATGTTCAGGTTCAGAACGGCTGTGATCACCGCTGTACTTTTTGCATTATCCCCTATGGGCGCGGCAATTCACGCTCGGTTGCTGCCGGGCAAATCGTCGAGCAAATTAAACGCCTGGTGGGGCGAGGATATAACGAAGTTGTGCTGACGGGCGTGGATCTAACCAGTTGGGGCGCTGATTTGCCTGCCAGCCCGAAATTGGGCGATCTGGTCATGCGGATACTTCGGCTGGTGCCGGATTTGGCGCGATTGCGCATATCCTCGATCGATTCCATTGAAGTTGATGACATGCTGATGCAGGCCATCGCAACTGAGCAGCGGCTGATGCCGCACCTGCATCTTTCGCTGCAAGCTGGCGATGATATGGTGCTGAAACGCATGAAGCGGCGGCATTTGCGTGACGATGCCATCCAGTTTTGCCAGCAGGCCCGCGCCCTGCGCCCCGAAATGACGTTTGGGGCCGACATCATTGCCGGGTTCCCAACCGAAACCGAAGCCATGTTTGAACAGTCGCTGGCGCTGGTGACAGAATGTGATCTGACCTGGCTGCATGTGTTTCCCTATTCTGTGCGTTCAGGAACACCGGCTGCCAGGATGCCACAGGTTGATGGCGGCGCCATCAAAACCCGCGCCCGCCGCCTAAGGGCGCTGGGGCAAAAGCAGGTTGATAAGCACCTTGCAGCCCAGGTTGGCCGGTCAGCAAAAGTGTTGGTCGAATCTGCCCAGATGGGCAGAACCGAGCAGTTCACAGAGGTTCAGTTGGACGACGAACACGCCACCGGCACGCTGATCAACGTAAAAATTACCGGCGTTAGCGCCAACCAGCTAACATGCGAACCGGGCCGCGCGACCCTGTAATCCGTGCGCGAAAGCGGTCTCAAACGCTACCCCCTTGCGCAACCATCTGTTAGGGCGTATATCCCCCTTAATAGCGGCGCTCTGGCTTCCACCCCCAAGGCTCCACCGGAATTCATAACGGGCCGCGCGCCCGTTTTTTTGTGCCTGAAAGCGGTGTTAATATGTCTAAACAGGCCACCTGAGAATAATATAGCCTTTAAAGAATCGACCAAAATGAGCGACCTGATAGCAAAAGCAGCGATTGACCGGCGCCTTGCCGAGATCATTCAACCCGTGATCGAAGACATGGGGTTCGAACTTGTGCGCGTGCGGCTGATGGGCAAAACCTACACCACCGTTCAGGTGATGGCAGAACGCCCGACAGGCGGCATAGAGGTCGACGAATGCGCGGCGATTTCAACTGCCCTTGGGGCGGTTCTGGACGTGGAAGACCCGATCAAGGATGAATATACGCTAGAGGTTTCAAGCCCCGGCATTGACCGGCCCCTAACCCGGCTGAAGGATTTTGATACCTGGCAGGGATATGAGGCCAAGATTGAAACGGCCGAACTTATTGACGGCCAGCGCCGTTTTAAGGGCATGTTGGCAGGGGTCGAAAATGATGAGGTTCTGATCACCATTGATCAGGGCACTGTGGGCCTGAAATTTGACTGGCTGACAGACGCCAAGCTGGTGCTTAGTGATGAGTTGATCCGCGAAATGCTACGCCAGCGCAAAGCCGCTGGCACCTTGAATGAAGACGATTTTGACACCATAGAAACCGAAACAACCGACGGTTCCCAGGAGGACTAGAAATATGGCAATCACCTCAGCAAACCAGCTGGAACTTTTGCAAACAGCCGAGGCTGTCGCGCGCGAAAAAATGATCGACCCGGTGTTGGTTATTGAAGCGATGGAAGAAAGCCTGTCACGCGCTGCCAAGTCGCGTTACGGCGCTGAAATGGACATTCGCGTGGTGATTGACCGTAAAACCGGGCGGGCCACATTTACCCGTGTGCGCACGGTTGTAAAAGCCGATGAACTGGAAAATTACCAAGCGGAATTCACCGTTGAGGACGCCAAGCAATATATGGATGACCCAAGTGTCGGCGATGTTTTCAGCGAAGAAGTCCCGCCTGTTGAAATGGGTCGGATCGCCGCCCAAGCCGCAAAGCAGGTGATCTTGCAGAAAATTCGCGAAGCTGAACGGGATCGCCAGTTCGAAGAATTCGAAGATCGCGCCGGTACAATCATTAACGGCCTGGTCAAGCGCGAAGAGTATGGCAATGTCATTGTTGACGTTGGCACCGGCGAAGCCATTCTGCGGCGCAACGAAAAAATTGGCCGCGAAAGCTATCGCCCCAATGACCGTATCCGCTGTTACATCAAGGAAGTACGCCGTGAAATGCGCGGCCCGCAGATTTTCCTGTCGCGCACAGCACCAGAATTTATGGCCGAGCTGTTCAAGATGGAAGTTCCGGAAATTTACGACAATATCATTGAGATCAAAGCCGTGGCCCGTGATCCAGGCAGCCGCGCCAAAATCGCGGTGATTTCCTATGATGGTTCGATTGATCCGGTCGGTGCCTGTGTCGGTATGCGCGGCAGCCGGGTTCAGGCTGTGGTGAACGAATTGCAGGGTGAAAAAATTGACATCATCCCCTGGAACGAAGACGCGCCAACCTTCCTTGTGAACGCATTGCAGCCTGCTGAGGTCAGCAAAGTTGTGCTGGATGAGGATGCCGGTAAAATCGAAGTGGTCGTTCCAGATGAGCAGCTTTCGCTTGCCATTGGCCGTCGCGGTCAAAACGTCCGTCTGGCCAGCCAACTGACTGGCCTGGACATCGACATCATGACCGAGGCGGATGAATCTTCCCGACGTCAGGCCGAGTTTGAAACGCGGACCAAGCTGTTTATGGAAGCGCTTGATGTGGACGAATTCTTTGCACAACTGCTGGTTTCTGAAGGCTTCACGTCACTTGAAGAAGTCGCCTATGTCGAAGCCGGTGAATTGCTGGTTATTGATGGTGTTGATGAAGATACCGCCAGCGAACTGCAAGCGCGTGCCAAAGACTTTATCGACGGCCAGAACAAAAAAGCCGTGGACCACGCCAAAGAACTGGGCGCCGAAGAAAGCCTGATCACCTATGACGGCCTGACCCCACAAATGGTGGAAGCGCTGGCTGAAGACGGTGTTAAAACGCTGGATGAATTTGCGTCTTGCGCTGATTGGGAGCTGGCAGGCGGCTGGACCACCATTGCCGGCGAGCGGGTTAAGGATGACGGCATACTTGAAAAGTTTGATATGAGCCTTGAGGAGGCTCAGGTGCTTGTCATGACTGCGCGTATTCAATTGGGCTGGGTCGATCCTGCTGATTTGGCATCAGAAGATGGCGAAGATGGTGAAGCCGAAAGCTCAGATGATGCGGACATTACCGAAGGGGCTGAGGCCTAGTTGGCCTCAGTTACTGCGCATGACACGTGGCGGTCGACATAAACACCGGGATGACCCCGAGCGCAGGTGCATCGTCACCGGCGAGACGCAGCCAAAGCGGGGAATGATCCGCTTTGTCGCTGGCCCTGACGGGGCCATTGTTCCTGACGTGCTGGAAAAGCTGCCGGGGCGCGGTATTTGGGTAAGCTGCGAACGCAGTGTTTTGGAAGACGCAATTAAAAAGGGGCTATTTGCCCGGGCCGCCAGGTCTCAGGCATCTTTGCCATCTGATCTGGTGGAAGAGGTTGAAAAACAGCTGGTCCGAAGGGTCATAGATTTGGTTTCAATGTCACGTAAGACAGCATCGGCTGTTGCGGGATTTGAAAAAGTTAAAAGCTGGCTATCTGACGGTCGTGCAAAGGTATTATTGCAGGCATCAGATGGATCAGACCGGGGCAAGGGCAAACTATGGACCCCTGAAGGCGGTCGATTTTTTGGAATGTTGAGCGCATCAGAATTGGGTTTGGCATTTGGACGGGAAAGTGTGATACATGGCGCGCTTGGCGCTGGTGGACTCACGTTACGTGTTATAGACGAGGCTACGCGACTTTCGGGCTTTCGCGAAATAGATGGCGGGAAGACCGCTGGAAAAGGTAAGACGACTAAATGAGTGATAGTGACGGCAAAAAAACATTGGGCCTATCTGGTGGTCCGCGCTCCAATCAGGTGAAGCAAAGCTTTAGCCATGGTCGGACCAAAAATGTTGTGGTTGAAACCAAGCGCAAACGTGTCGTGGTTCCAAAGGCGAATCCTGTACCGGAAGCACCCAAAGCCGCATCCGCTACACCTAAAAAGCTTTCGGCGTTAACGTCAAAACGCCCGGCTGGGATCTCTGATGCCGTTTTGGAACGCCGCTTAAGGGCGCTGAAAGAAGCGAAAGCCAGGGAAGTCGAAGACGCAAAAATTCGCTTGGCTGAAGAAGAAAAACGTCAGTCAGATCGCGCACGTCGTCGCGAAGAAGCCGATGCAAAAGAGCGCGAAGAAAAAGAGCGCGAAGACCGCCTGCGTCAAAAGACTGCGGACGCTGAAAGCAAAAAACGTGAAGAAGAGGCAAGTGCACTGCGGGCTGCAGAAGCCTCAGCCGCAGGGCCCGATGATGCGCCGGTTCAACGCGCAGCCGCGAAGCCGTCGACTGCACCCCGTAAAACTGACCGCGAACCGCGGCGGGAAAATAAGGGTAAAGCCGAGCGAAATGATGGTCGGCGATCCGGAAAATTAACCCTTAATCAGGCCCTGTCCGGCCGTGACGGTAACCGTCAGCGTTCAATGGCGCAAATTAAGCGCAAACAGGAACGTGCACGCCTTAAGGCGTTGGGGGGTGTCGAAGTTCACGAAAAAATCGTTCGTGATGTTCAAGTGCCAGAAACCATTGTGGTTCAAGAACTTGCAAACCGCATGGCCGAACGCGTGGTCGATGTGGTCAAGTCGCTGATGCAAAGCGGCATGATGGTGACCCAAAATCAGGTTATCGATGCCGATACTGCCGAACTGATTGTTGAAGAGTTCGGCCATAAAATTGTGCGCGTTTCAGACGCCGATGTGGAAGATGTGATCGCCACTGTGGAAGACGACGCAGCCGATCTTGTCGCGCGCCCGCCGGTCATTACGGTAATGGGTCACGTGGACCACGGCAAAACATCGCTGTTGGATGCCATTCGGAAAACCAAAGTGGTTACCGGTGAAGCCGGGGGCATTACCCAGCATATCGGCGCCTATCAGGTGACATCCGATGATGACACTTTGATGACATTTCTGGACACGCCCGGGCATGCTGCATTTACGTCAATGCGCGCCCGCGGTGCACAGGTCACCGATATTGTAATTCTGGTTGTTGCTGCAGATGATGCGGTGATGCCCCAGACGATTGAAGCGATCCACCATGCCAAGGCAGCCAATGTGCCAATGATTGTGGCAATTAATAAGATCGATCGGCCAGCGGCAAACCCAGATAAAGTGCGTACCGATCTGTTGCAGCATGAGGTGATCGTCGAGAAAATGTCCGGCGATGTTCTGGATGTTGAAGTCTCAGCCATTGACGGCACCGGGCTTGATAAGTTGTTGGAAAATATAGCCCTGCAATCAGAGCTGTTGGACCTGAAGGCAAACCCCAATCGTTCAGCTGTCGGGGCCGTTATCGAAGCCCAGCTTGATGTTGGCCGCGGCCCGGTTGCCACGGTTCTGGTTCAAAACGGCACATTGCGCCAGGGCGACATTTTTGTTGTTGGCCAGCAATGGGGTAAAGTGCGCGCGCTGATCAGTGACAAGGGTGACCGCATCAAACAGGCGGGTCCGTCGGTGCCAGTGGAAGTGCTTGGTCTAAACGGCACACCGGAAGCCGGTGACGTTCTGAACGTCGTCGAAACCGAGGCTCAGGCACGCGAAATCGCCGATTACCGGGCCCATGCTGCCAAGGAAAACCGTGCGGCAGTTGGCGCGGCTACGACCCTTGAACAGCTGATGGAAAAAGCCAAGTCTGATGAAGACGTCGCCGAATTGCCTATTCTGGTTAAGACCGATGTGCAGGGCTCTGCCGAAGCAATTACCCAGGCCATGGCAAAAATTGGCAATGACGAAGTTCGCGTTCGTGTGCTGCATTCCGGTGTCGGGGCGATCACAGAATCTGATGTTGGCCTGGCAGAGGCATCCGGCGCGCCGGTGTTTGGTTTTAATGTTCGGGCCAATGCAACCGCGCGAGCTGTAGCCAACCAAAAAGGTGTCGAAATACGGTACTATTCTGTGATCTATGATCTGGTTGATGACGTCAAAGCCGCGGCCTCTGGCCTGCTCTCGGCCGAAGTCCGCGAAAACTTTATCGGCTACGCCGAGATCAAAGAAGTCTTCAAAGTATCCCACATCGGCAAAATTGCCGGTTGTCTTGTTACCGAAGGTATCGCCCGCCGCTCAGCTGGCGTACGCCTGCTGCGCGACAATGTGGTGATCCACGAAGGTACTTTGAAAACGCTTAAGCGCTTCAAAGACGAAGTGTCCGAGGTTCAGTCTGGGCAGGAATGCGGGATGGCGTTTGAAAAATACGAAGACATTCGCGCGGGCGATGTGATCGAAATATTCGAACGCGAAGAAATAGAGCGCAACCTGACTTAGGGTCGTGCTCGATTAATCCAGCACCCGCTGGTTTCGTTCGAATAAATGGATAACAGTCTTCCTGGTCAGGCGGCCATTTCAGCCGCGACCGGCATGCCTTGGAATTGGCGTTTGCCAACCCGGACGACCATTTGGCCATCTGCAAGGTTGCGTACAAATGTGCCTTGCACATAGACACAGCTTCCAATGAGTATCGTTTTGAGCATTGAACTTTATCCCCCAAAGTTCTGTTGTTTTCAACCTACAAGGAAACCGCCCCCATTTACCATAAATTTTGTTAATTATTTGTGAATTTGGCATAACTTTGCTCAAAAAGTGAAGATCAGAGTGGTTTTCTTAAATTATCCACAGCTGAGGTGCATCTTAGCCATTACGCAAGATCCAGATAAAGTTTCCTGATCTAAGAAAACAAGACAGGGGTGCGGTTTTGGGCGCGTGGTTACTTCTCGGCCACGTCAGGTAACGTGACTTACGACATCATAGTTCAGTATCTAAATATGCACTCCAAACGCAAATCTACCGGTAGCCCATCAGTTCTTTGCACCGTTAGAAACAACCTGTTTGACCACGTCCAATATTGCAGCCCCGGCAATAAGATCATTTTGCGAGATGCGAATAGCCGAAACTGTGTTGCGCCCATAAAGCGCAATGCCGTTTACAGGATCTGCCAGGCGCAAAATACTTTCTTCCTCAAGCTTGATGAATAAATTTATTTTGTCCCCATCGGCGTCAGATAAGTTGCTGACTGTGCCGTGATAAGGTGTGGGGAAGCGCACAGACCCAAGTAAGTGAATTTCAATTTTACTGCCAAGCGGTATCTTTTGGGCATCGGCAATGGGCACGTTAAAATCGGCCACATAAATGGCAGATTTTTCGGGAATTACCTCAATTATTTCAACTCCGTAATTCAAATTCACGGCTGTGTCTACGGATCTGATCCGGTTAATCGTGCCGTTTCTCAACACATGAATTCGCGGCCGCCTGATGTGACTTCTTAGCTGAGAAATGCCATATGTGAGCTGCAGAATACTTTCAGATACTTGTTCTGTTTCACTGTGAATAGCTTGGTTCCTGGTCAATATCGCTGTCGCTATTTGGCGTTCAATATCCAGAACTTTGGTACTTATTCGATTGCGCGCCAGACTAAGCGCCAAGGCCCGCTCCGCCTGAACTGTATCTGCGGCGCGATCATTTAACGTAAACAGCCCAATAAAATGGGTCAGAATTTTACCTTCCTCAAGCAATATTTGCCGTTGGTCCGTAAGTATTTGTAACTTGATAGCATGCTCTTCCAGCAGCAATCGGCATTTTGCATCTATTTGTGCAGCAGTATCACCATCCAAGTCATTGGTTTCGCTGGGGATTGTTTTTTCTGATAGGCAATAAAGCAATCGAGTTTGTGCTAATATTTTCTGGGCGTAGGTTTGTGTTAAGGCTTCCATTACCTCAACATTTAGCGTCGCCACAACTTGCCCAGAAACCACGGCATCTCCGAAATCGACCAGTATTTGATCCAAAGAAGCATATGCAGGTAATTGAATAGACAGTGGTTCCTGACTGGGTCGTAAAGTACCCAGATAGGTCTTGTGGGTCGGGTAACTGAGTTGGAACAAAACCAGCACTAAACCTGCGCCGGTCACAAACATCACACTGACAGTGATAACCAGCCAGATAAACCTGGATAACCTGACCGGAGCGCGCGCCAGCGATGTATAGCTGTTTTCAGCTCTCTGATTTGACATTTTGATCTCTGACGTGTGACGGTTCTTCACGCAAATCAAGTGTTTCAATTTTCACCAAAAGCCTGCGCCGTTCCAGCTCTGCGCTAGCTTCGACGTCCATACTTTTGGAAATGATAGAAGCCAGCGGGCTTAGGCGGGAAGTTGTGTCAGGCTCCTTAGCCGCTTGCTGGGCTTTATCCAGTTGGGCAGCTCCAATTGGGGCATCCGAATCTTGTAAGCTCAGCAAGCAATAACCAACGAAATGTTTGAACTCAAATATCACTGATTGTTGCGCCAATGAATTCATCGACTGGCAGGAAAAGGTTAGCATTTCAGACGCTATATGGCACACTTTTCGACGGTTAATTTCATCCCCTGGACGCTTGAACTGGGCTCGTATCCAAGTTTCCAGATTGTCATCAATATCAAGATTGCGCACTCCGACAAAACGCGCCCAGCCCGCAGCCTGGCGACCACGAACATCGCTGGCATCCCCCTTGTCGATAATTCTACCATCTTGAATAACAATAAGCGTATCACACCCCTCAAGCAGCGCCCGGTTATCTGTGGCCAGCATAATTGCGCGGCCATGACGGGCCTCTTGCTGCAATCGCTGCAACAACGCCGCGATTTGCTTCTCTGGCAAGCCATCTTCGGGGCGATCAAATAGGTAGGCGTTGGGCGACATGAGAAATGCGCGCGAGAATGCGAGCATTCGTTTTTGCATCCCGGGCAACGTCGTGGCATCCGTACACTCACAAATTTCTGATACAAGTTCTGATGAAAACACCATTTTCTCAAGAATATGGCGGCCCTGTTCCAGAGATGCACCATCGCGGAAACATGCAAGATTGTTGGCCCCGGACGTCGGAAGCAGGATCGGCGTTTCTGGCAGCAAAACTGCTGGCACATTGTGATCGCGGCCATGCCGGAGCCATAGATCTTGGTTGTTGCCTCGGACACTGCCGCGAACCCGTAAGCCTTGCAGAGCAAAAGGATCAACTAATGCCTGAAAAAGCAGGCTTTTCCCCGCGCCGCTATCACCAATAATACCGGTGATAGACCCCGGTGGAATTTGGAAACTTATCTCTGATAATAGCAGTTTTCCCGAATTCGAGAAAACAGTAAGGTCATCCACTTTCAATCCGGTTTGATCGCCGTCAAATTCTATATCATTAATGGGTTCAACGGATGTCTCTGCCAATTCTAATAGTGGCGGAGTTTCAGTAATATGTCGGACATATCTAAGAATTGCATCTGTGGACCATAAGGATAACAGGGCAACCGCTGCCACTGCTGGGCTGGCCAAAACACCTTCTGCCGCCAGCCAGCTGGCCACTCCGAATGCGCTGACCCCGGCAAAACCTGTCATAGCCATTTGCATTGGCCCTGATAGGGCGTGTTCAGGTGCATGCATTGTTGCCAGCGCATATCCGGTTTTATCCCGCCCAGACAGAACCGAAGCTGCTTCGGAAGAGACAAAGTCCCACATTGGTTCAATACGTTTAAGCTTTTTCAAAAACACCAAGCCAAGGGCGCCCAATAGAACGCCGCTTATCGCCCCGGTGCCGGCCAACGGATGCAATATTTCTATTGATACAACAACCATCACGGCGGCGACGGCTTTTGCCCTGGCAGCGTTAACTTTGCGCAAATGGCGATAGCCTGCCAACGCTTTTGCATGGGCATATTCAAATAACAGGATGCCAAACATCGGGACGACCCCGACCATTACCAACAACGGCGCAAGGTTACTTTCTTCGTCTTGCACGACTAAAGATTGGAAAAATATCGAAAATACGGCAATGCTTGCCAGGCAAAAGAAAACACCAACTGAAAATATATTACCAAGCCATAAAGCCCAGCCCGGGGCACTGCGATCCAAGATGCTGATCTCAACTGTTTTTGGCATAGGGTCCAGCAATTCATCAACGCCTTGCGTTTTTGAAGGGGCAGTATTGGGGTCTGAATTTTGCATGGGCGTTCACCAAGTTGCTAAATTTCCCCAACGCTATCAGCACTGTATTAAAGAAGCGTAGCCAGATGACTGAAAAACCTATTTCCAATAGCCAGCTGTGACCGGCAGTTTCAGATTGTGATGGATTGTGGGGGGGCGACTTGCAGGCGTTGAAAATCGGGTTTAAAGGCAGGATTTCAGCAATATGCTGACCCGTTTTTGAACATCGTTATTGGGTGAAAAATTTGTTAGCAAATCCTCTTCGCCATGCGAAATAACGCTGTCAATGCGTTCCGGTGAATCAAGCAAAAACCCAAGAAAGACGGAAACAGACCGCGCCCGTTCTAACCCGATTTTTTTATTGCTACGCGGGTCCCCGGAAGCGCTGGAATGGCCGATCAACTGAACACAGGTATGTGCCAGCGCAGCCGTTTGCAAAACGCCTGCCAAGGCTTCAAGTTGCTGCCCGGAAGTTGCGTCTATCCGCTTACTGCCAGTCAGGAAGAAAATGTTACTTTCTTTTTGTTCATCGGTTAAAATGCCAAAAGGTGCCGTGACCTGGCCTGCTTGAACAGCGTTGCAGATTTGCGGCACAAAACCATATTCAGACTGAATTTTCTGACATTCTAAATTTGACAAAGCCGTGGCCGCATTGGGAAACCCAAGGGAGACCATACAGCAAATACAAATGCTTAAGATTCTCATATATTCAGTCCTTTCTTGGGCGTTAGTAAAATCAATCACCTAATTTACTGTGAACATCTTGGTTTTTAGGGCTGCTACGGTTTCAAGCCCTGGCTGCCAGAGCGCCTATTGAAATGTTAGGCATCCCAAACCAGCGCCCTAAAAAGCCAGGCCATGACCCATACTGCAGCGGGCATAATAAACTGATAAAACCTTAGCCAATAAGCACCGCGCCGGGGGTCACTTTAGCCGGTAAAATTCGGCAGCGTTCGCGCCCATTGATGCCCCATGCGCCGCCCCAAAAGCGTGACGGATCAACCCATGCGCCCGGGTGTGCCAATCGTCAAAACTGCCCTTGGTCAAACAGACCGGCCAGTCGCTGCCAAACATAACCCGGCTTGGCCCGAAGGCTTTCAGCAGGTGCAGCCCATAGTCAGCTGTGGCATCCAAATTCTGGCCATCGCCACATTCGGTGATCAGCCCCGAAAGCTTGCAGTAAACATTCTTATGCTGGGCGAGCTGAAGAATGGGATCAGCCCAATCATCCCAACCGCCATCGGCTATATTCGGCTTGGCCCCATGGTCAATGACCACCCGAAGCTTGGGGTGCCTTTTCAGCAATTGCAACAGGGTTGGCAGGTGCCTGGGGGTGATCAAAGCGTCAAATGTCAGATCACACGCGATCAGGGTTTCAAAGGCTGGTGTCAGGGCAGGGTGCAGCACCCAATCTGTATCTTGGATGCCTTGCAGCATCGGGCGGATGCCGCAAAATTTCGGATGTTGGTTGAACTTTTCAATCTGTGCCGATGCCCCGGGGTCGGCCATATCAACCCAACCAACAACGCCAAGAATAAAGTCATGCTGATCCGACAGGGAAAGCATAAATTCGGTTTCCGCAAGGGTTGCCGCCGCCTGCACCAAGATGGTTCCCTTGATACCAGCGGCATCAATCAGTGGGCGCAGATCGTCGGGCAAAAAATCACGGTACAGCAGCCCGCGTTCGGGCGTCAGCCAATGGTAATCACCGCGTTTAAGGGACCAAAAATGCTGATGCGCGTCTATTTTCATGTGCTGGCATCCTTGTTGATATCTGATCCGCCGTAAAACGCCGTCAGTTCTGTCGCCAGGTTATGATGCATTTGTGCGACTTGGTCGACGTTGGGCACTTTTACCGTGTCCAAGCGTTTCATATAGGGGCATGTCACCGCAATGATAGCAGTGTCAAACGGATCAAAAACCGGGAATGACAGGTTGGTGACGCCCTGTGTCGTATCCGATTGGGCAATCTCATACCCCAGTTTGCGAATACCCGGAAGGCGGGCAAGGAACGATGACTTGTCAATTTGCGGCTCGCCTGTTGCCAGCCGGTGCATTTCAAACAGTTTATCCACGCTTTCGCTGTCCCTAAATGCTGCCAGGACACGCCCACTGCCAGAATTGGACAACCCAATAACCGAGCCAGTGCGCAGGGACATACCCCAGTTGCCCGGGGCAGGAACCGAGGCGACAACAACAATATCGCCGTGATCTTCGATGCAGATGTGACAGGATTGCCAGGACCGTTGCGCCAGCTTTTGCATCAATGGCAGGGCATGGCTGAGCAGCCGCGCAATCGGCGGATGTTTTTGTGACAATGAGAACATTTTAAGCGACAGGGAATACAGCTCATCCGTTGCGCTGCGCATGATATAGCCCCGCTGCACAAGGGTGCTGAGCATGCGATAAATTTCGCTGGATGACCGGTCAAGCGCTGCTGCCATATCTTTTTGGCTAAGGCTTTGCTCACTGCTGGCCAGAAGTTCCAGAATATCCAAACCCTTATCCAAGGCGGGCGCGCGGTATTTTTGATTTTCGCTCATGAAGTGCTGCCCATGTAAAGACTATGTCCAGAATTGCCTGTAATATAGTGATAGCACAAGGTTGTAGGTTTACAAATGAATAGTATTTTCATATATAAATAAAAAACGGAGATTCCAAATGAACACAATTACGCCCCGCCTTGCCGGGAAAAAGGCACTGATAACGGCTGCTGGTCAAGGGATTGGCCTTGCCTCGGTTGAGCTGTTCATAGCCCATGGCGCCCAGGTGATTGCCTGCGATATCAACGATGCATCGCTGGCTGAGCTGGAAAAGATCGACGGCGTAACAGCCGTTAAGATGGATGTAACAAATGCTGATGCCGTAACCAAAGTGGTGGCTGATGCGGGTACTCTGGACGTCTTGTTCAACTGTGCGGGCTATGTTGCTGGCGGCTCTATTCTTGACTGTGATGAGTCCGATTGGGATTTCAGCTTTAACCTGAATGTCAAAGCCATGTACCGCCTGTCAAAACTAGTGCTGCCTGGGATGCTGGAAAATGGCGGCGGTTCAATCATCAACATGTCATCCGTTGCGTCATCCCTTAAGGGCGTGCCGAACCGGTTTGCCTACTGTGCCTCAAAGGCCGCGGTGATCGGTATGACTAAGGCGATTGCGGCTGATTTCATCACCAAGGGCATCCGCTGCAACGCGATTTGCCCCGGCACTGTGGACAGCCCCAGCCTGCACGACCGGCTGCGCGCCACTGGCAACTATGATCAGGCGATGAAAGACTTCATCGACCGTCAACCGATGGGACGTATTGGCACCGCCGAAGAAATAGCCGCACTGGCACTGTATCTTGCAAGCGATGACAGCAGCTTTACCACCGGTCAAACCCACGCAATTGATGGCGGCTGGTCCGTCTAAGCCCAAAGGAAATTCAAATGAAACTTTTACGACACGGCGCGTTAGGCGCAGAAAAACCCGGCCTTATGGATGCGGATGGCAACATTCGTGACCTGTCTGGACATATCAATGATGTCACCGGTGATACGCTTTCTGATGCAACCATAGCCACATTGCAGGGCATTGATGTATCCGGCCTGCCAATTGTCGACCCTGCCACACGGTTGGGTGCCTGTGTCGGGAATGTTGGTAAATTCATTTGCATCGGCCTGAATTACGCCGATCACGCCGCCGAGGCTGGCATGGAACTGCCCCAGGAACCGGTGATATTCTTCAAGGCAACATCAGCGATTATGGGCCCCAACGACACCGTGGAAATCCCGCGTGGGTCCATCAAAACTGACTGGGAAGTCGAACTGGGCGTGGTCATCGGCAAGGCCGCTAAATACGTCACAAAAGAAGACGCACTGGATCACGTTGCCGGGTATTGCGTTGTGAATGACCTGAGCGAGCGTGACTTTCAGCTGCACCGCTCTGGCCAATGGGTAAAGGGTAAATCAGCCGACACGTTTGGCCCCATAGGCCCTTGGCTGGTAACCCGTGACGACGTTGCAGACCCGCAAGACCTGGCGATGTACCTTGAGGTAAACGGGCATCGCTATCAGGATGGGTCTACCAAAACCATGCATTTTGATGTGGCGCATGTCATTTCTCACCTGTCGCAATTTATGTCGCTGCAACCCGGCGACGTGATTTCAACCGGGACACCTCCGGGTGTTGGTATGGGTCAGAAACCTGAAACTTACCTGAAACCGGGCGACAAGATAGAACTGGGGATCGCAGGCCTTGGCGTGCAGCGCCAATCAGTGGTGAACAGCCTGTGACCAAGATCACAGGCCTTCGGACCCATGATCTCCGGTTTCCAACATCAGACAGCCTTGATGGCTCTGACGCGATGAACCCGGACCCGGATTATTCCGCCGCCTATGTGGTGCTGGAAACTGACGGGGATCATGCGGGCCATGGCCTGACCTTTACCATCGGGCGGGGCAATGAAATCTGCATTGCCGCGATTGACGCGCTGGGCGCTTTGGTTACCGGCTTAGAGCTGGACTGGATCACCGAAGATATGGGCCGGTTCTGGCGTCATATCACGGGCGACAGCCAACTGCGTTGGATCGGCCCGGATAAGGGTGCAATTCATTTGGCCACCGGCGCTGTGGTCAATGCGGTCTGGGACCTGTGGGCCAAAGAAGTGGGTAAGCCTGTTTGGCAGCTGGTCGCGGAAATGTCGCCAGAAGAGATCGTTAAACTGGTTGATTTTCGCTACCTGACCGACGCCATCACCCCGGATGAGGCCCTGGAACTGCTGCGCAAAGCCGAGGCAGGCAAAGCCGAGCGGGTCATCCGCCTAAAGGCCGAAGGCTATCCCTGTTACACCACATCGGCGGGCTGGCTTGGCTATTCCGACGAAAAGTTGCGCCGCCTGTGCTTAGAGGCCAAAGATGCTGGCTTTACCCACACAAAATTCAAGGTTGGCCGCGACCTGCAGGACGATATTCGTCGTCTGACCATCGCCCGCGAAGTGCTGGGCGACGACATGAACATCATGATCGACGCCAATCAGGTCTGGGAAGTGGATCAGGCCATCGACTGGGTCAACGCCCTGCAATTTGCCAAACCGTTCTTCATCGAAGAACCAACCAGCCCCGACGACATTATGGGCCACAAAGCCATCCGTGCAGCCGTGGGCCCGGTTAAGGTCGCCACCGGCGAGATGTGCCAAAACCGGATCATGTTCAAACAGTTCATCAAGGAAGGCGCCATTGATATCGTTCAGATTGACAGCTGCCGTATGGGCGGTTTGAACGAAGTTCTGGCAGTGATGCTGATGGCGGCTAAATACGACCTGCCGGTCTGGCCCCATGCGGGCGGCGTCGGGCTGTGCGAATATGTGCAGCACATGTCGATGATCGATTATGTGGCGATTTCAGGCGAAAAAGACGATCGGCGCATCGAATTCGTCGATCATCTGCACGAACATTTTCTAGACCCGTGCATCGTTGAAAATGGCGCCTACCAAATGCCAACAGCGGCAGGATTTTCGATTGAGATCAAGCCAGAAACGCTTGAGAAATTTAAGTTTGTCGCGCAGACATAAACCAAGAATATGCCAAAGGGGCTAGCATGAAAACCAATACCATTGGGCGCACAAAAGTGCAGGTAACTGAAACCTCCTTTGGCTGCGCCAGCATTGGCAATCTTTACCGCGCCGCCACAGATGCCCAATCGCAAGAGGTGCTTGAAGCTGCCTGGGCGGCGGGTATTCGGTATTTCGATACCGCCCCGCATTACGGACGGGGCCGCTCTGAGCAACGGCTAGGGCAGTTCCTAAAGGGCAGGGATCGGGGCGACTTTTCAGTCTCGACCAAGGTCGGGCGAGTGCTGACACCCGGTGCCGCAATGACCGAGGCCAATGGTTTCATCGACCCATTGCCCAATGCGGTGCACTATGACTATTCCGGCGACGGGATCGAGGCATCGCTTGATCACAGTTGTGGCCTGCTGGGCCTGTCCTACATTGATATCGCCTTCGTCCACGACATCGGCACCTATGCCCATGGCGCAGATAACGCCCAGCACATGGAGGCATTTCTTGGCTCGGGCTATGAACGGTTGGTACGGCTAAAAGAACAGGGGCGGATCGGTGCGTTTGGGTTGGGTGTCAACGAAAACCAAGTTTGCCTGGATGTTCTGGACCACGGCCCGGTGGATGTGATCCTGCTTGCCGGGCGTCTGACCTTGCTGGACCGCTCTGCAGAGGACGCGCTGGTCGGTAGATGTCACGCTGTCGGGACCAGTTTGGTACTGGGCGGCATTTTCAATTCTGGCATCCTGGCCACGGGCCCCATTGAAGGTGCCACCTATGATTACACGCCAGCTTCGGCTGAAGTTCTTAAGCAGGTTACATCCCTGCAACAGCGCGCCGAGGCTCTGGGCCTGCCCATTGCAACAGCAGCACTGCAATTTGCCAAGCGCCACCCACTGGTGGCTTCGATCTTACTTGGTACCGCAAACCCAAAATCCCTGACGCGGAATTTGGTGGGGCTTGAGACCCCCGTACCTGACGGCTTTGACGCCGCCTTTTTGACGCCCTAACAGACTGGTGCCCTGGCCAACTGGGCCCATCCCCCATCGGTTGTTGATATACGCTTGCATCCTTTCAAGTATTTGAAATATCACACTCTGTGGATGTTCCCCGTAACATTGGCCGCACGAAAGGCCTGTGCTTATGCACGGGACAGCGGGCCAGGGTCAGGCGATCACGGGGTCAGAAAACATTGAAAGATTGAAGGCGTATATCAACTTGAAATGGCCCTAGCTACCACAGGGCAACAATTCCAACGGCCGTCGTGCCGGTTTGGCGAACTTTCAGGGTGCGCAGCGCCAGAATGCTTCCGCCCTGAACATTTTGAAAAGTGGTTATCTGACCGCTTTGCATTTCCACCGACACATCGCCGGTTTGGCCGATATACAGTGCACGCGAAACACTGCTAAGCGTTGTTGTGTCGCTGGGTGTTATGTCCGCAGCGCTGGTGGCGGGTGATGTAAGCGTCGCGGGAAAATCTTTGAAAGTATCCATAATATATCCAATGTCCAAAGGACCGGCGCTGCCGAAATGCCAGGCACCCGCCGAGTCAATAAGTCTCTAATTTTTGCTAAATTGGCGCGGGTGCAAAATACGCTCCCGACGCAAGTGGGTAGGGCATAGAAGCTTATCGCTAATATATAATTAACAGCCGAAAACACTGGCAATGCCGCCAACAGCAAGACCGCATCACCTTACTCTTCAATAGTAGTCGTAGTCAGTGTCATTTTCGCTGAACTTGCATTTATTCAGGACCACGCCCAGCACATTTGTAAGCTGAGACAGTTCTTTCTCGCAGATATCAAGCTGTGATATTGTGGTGCTTTTTGCCGCCCCGATCAAAATCCCACAATCAACACTGGGCAAAAACCCAACATTTTCGTCGCTCGCCAGCATTGGGGGCATGTCAAAGATCATCACATCGGGCTGAAAAGCATTCTTAATTTCGGCAAGCCGATTTTGGGCGTGATTTGATTGGATAAGCTCTGATGGGTTCGCCGCCGCAGAGCTGTTCAAAGCAAATGCCAAGTTGGGCCCGGTCCGCAGAAAAGCAGTTTCAATTGGTTGCTCACCCGCCAAAATCTCATGCAGACTAGTTTTTGGCCTATGGCCCAGTATTTTATGCAGCGCTGGGCGACGGAAATCAAAGTCTAAGACAAGTATTTTTAGGTCCACTTGCCGGCTTAGGCTGAGCGCAAGATTTGCCGCAACCGTTGATTTACCACATGATTTATTTGGCGAGGTGATCGCCAAACTTGACCAGCCATTTTCTTTCATTTGCCGCAAAGTGCGCGTGCGCAGCAAATCGTAAGGGCCAGATTGTTTGCCCTGGATAAGCGCAGTAATTCGGTTTTTGCGGGCATAGCGCGGCCAAATCTTCACTTCCTTCACCATCTCCCAGATGTTTTTTTCTGGGGCGACGGCCTTAACGGCCTCAGTGGTCAAAGTGACGGCGGCTTTGGCACCACTGCGGTCACTGCGGGCTTTTTCCAATGCGGCTTCTAGACGTTCCATATTTTACCTTTACCGTGATTTTTTGGTCAACCGGCTATCTGAAAAATCAGATAACGGCGAATAATTTTTCTGCAATGCGATCATAAATTAGGTCTAAAGGCATATAATATTGGTGCACTGCAAACAGGGTTGCTGGTACGCCAATTACTAACACTGCAAAGACCCCAATTATCGTGGCGCGTCGGATTACAAGCTCCATTGGTGTTTGAATGTAGGGTATGGTGACAAGGGGCGTTATCCCCAAATGGGTTGTTATTTCTGATGGTCGCCGGATTGAGCTGTCAAGAAGCTCCAGGAACACAACCAACGCCATCCCCAGTGCTGCCCCAATCGCTATGCCCATAACGACGATCAGTTTTCTGTTGGGGCTTGTGGGGCTTGTGGGGGCGGTCGCAGGGTCAATAACCACGATAGTCTGGCCCTGGGACAGCAGCTCAATTCTTTCGCCTGTCGCCGCTTTGGATAGCCCGTCAACGGCGGTATTGTATTGGCGCTGGGTGTTCGAATAATCCCGGTTGAATGCATCCAGAAGAATTGAGTTTTCAGCGGTTTTTTCTATAGAGCTTATTAGACTGTTTAACTGCAGTGTAATTTGTCTTTTCTGCTCACCAAACAAATCAATACGGGCGTCGATATCAGCAAGGTTGATGTCCAGCACTGACATTGGTGATTGGGTCGAATCTGGTGTGGCCGCGCCCTGTCCTGTGACGATGGCTTCCTGCTGGACAATCTGCGCCTCAATCAGTTTCACCTTTGGATTTTCAGATGAATATACCGCAAGCGCGCGCCGCAGATCATCTTGCAACGTGTCCAATATTTGCTGCTCAGGTGATGTCGTTGTGCCGGCCCCCAGCCGCCCGGTTGCATTAAATATCTCAACCAGTCGGCGGCGTTGCTCGGTCAGGCTGGCGATTTGGCGCTCAACCGAGCTTAGCCGTTCTTGAAAAACAGACTGTTGGCTTAACCGAAATGCCAAAGTGTCAGGCAGCGCACCTGCATTGTTATTCTGGAACTCCAGGATAACGGCGCTTTGAATTTCCAGCTCTCCACCCAGTCTTTCAACTTCGACTTCAAAGAACTCTAATGTCGCGCCTGCTCGGCTCACACGGTTCTCTACTGAATCGCTCAGGATCAAGGTTACAAACCTGTTGACGACACGGGCTGATTTTTGACCATTTTCCGACGAGAACCCCACCGTCATCAACGTGGCTTGCCCCCTACCAGCGTTGCTGCCAATTTTTGTGTTCAAACGCATCAGCTTAACGATATTGTCAGCGGGCATTTTGGAGACATCTTCAAAAATATCAAATTCCCGAGCAATTTTTAGTAAATTGACACGTGTCATCAGCCGCTGCTCAATGATCTGCAGCTCTTCCAACGCCCCGGTCTGGACGGTTGATTCCGCCAATCCGGTTGGGATTTTGGCTGATTCAACTAATAGTTGGGATTCGGAAAAATAGACTGGTGGCAATATCTTTGCGATGGCGATAGCCGCGGATGCTACCAACAGAAATACGGCTAAGAAATAGTGAATGCGGCTAAGGAAAACCTTAGTATAGAACAATATGTCATTCTTCATTCTGCAGCCTCACTTGATGCAACTTCTGCACCAAAGAATACACCATCATCAATAACTGCCTGAACCACTTTATCATCTACCTTATTTGTTTCAGCGCTCCATGCGTAGAGCAGCGACATGTCACATATTTGGTTTACCAGTCGCGGCGTACCCTGAGTAACGTCGTAAATTAGCATTTTCGCTTTTTCATCAATTTCATCACCGGTTCCACCCGCGACCCTTAATCGGTGCATGATGAATTCATGGGTGGCAGATTCTGACAGTGGCTTCAAATGAAAGCTTGCCGCAATGCGTTGGGCCAACTGTCGCAGTTCCGGCTTTTTGATCATGTCGCGCAGCTCTTCCTGCCCGACAAGTACCAACTGTATCAGTTCGTCTTTGTTAGAGTTGATGTTGGTCAGCATTCGCAACTCTTCCAGGCTGTCCTGAGACAAGTTCTGGGCCTCATCAAAGATCAGGACGACCCTTTTGCCTTCGGCATAGGTCCTAATAAGAAAGTCCTGTAACACTTGGAACTGACTGACATAACTTTCAGACGAGTCAAATTTCACGCCGAGTGCGTGCAAAACCCACTGTATTAGCTCACCGCGCCCGCCTTGGGCATTTGAAATCAAACCAACAACTGAATCTTCTTCGATCTGTTGTAATAGCAGTCGCAGTAACGTGGTTTTTCCACAGCCAACGGCGCCGGTAACCATAGTAATGGGGGCACGGGATAGAATGCCAAATTCAAGAACCGAAAAAGCCCGCTTATGCTGGTCTGACCAATACAAAAATGTTGGGTCAGGGACCAATGTAAAAGGACGTTCAGTAAAGCCAAAGCTTTCCAAATAGAAACCCGGTACGTGCTGGGGGGTGTTCCTGTCTGTCTTCATCGTGCTCATCTGATGCCCTTATTACTTACGCGTCTCAATCACAGTTTCTCGATGCGATACCATATAAAACCAATATGGATTACACCCCTCTAATACCAAATTCTGACAAAATCACGGCGCTTTTAATCCACCTGATATTCCAAGCACTGAACGCATGCATGATAGATATAGAATGTGCACTTGATTCGAGGGCCTATTAGGGTATTAACCCCAATTTGGATACAGTGTTTCGATTAGGGTACTATCATTGCAGGATTTCAAACAGTCACATGCGGGTATTTGCTGCATTTTGCACGCTAAACGTGTAAAATGGCTTCATTTTGGCGAAGTTTGTCAGAAATGGGGCTTTTTAGTGCCACTACAATTGGTGGACTCAGATTAACCTGCTATTAAGGTATCAAGAGTGAAGACGACTGCCCATATACTATATGACTATAAGCGTTTATGGGCGGTGTAATGTATTAATTTGCGTTGTTAAGTGGTGAAGGAGTTTTCCGTTAAGTCGGAGATTATTTATAGATGACAGTATATTTTGATCAGATCGAAGAAGAAGTGGCGTCCAATAGCATTCCTGTTGGGCGTGTTGATATTCCAAAGCAGGGCGGCCTGTACCGCAATATCATCAAGCCAATAATTGAGGCAGCCGCTGTTTTGCTGGTCGCTCCATTTGTGGTGCCGGTAGTTTTGCTTTTGGCGGTGATTGTTGGCAATGACGGGCATAACCCGTTTTATTGGAGCAAAAGGGTCGGCAAGGGGGGCAAGGTATTTCACATGCTCAAGCTTCGGACCATGGTTCCCAATGCGGATGCAATGCTTGATCAACACCTGGCAGAAGATCCAAAAGCAAAAGCTGAATGGGATGAAACCCAAAAGCTTAAAAATGATCCCCGCATTACCAAATTTGGCCGCGCTTTAAGAAAAACGTCGCTGGATGAATTGCCGCAGCTATGGAATGTGCTTGTGGGCGAAATGTCCCTGGTTGGGCCGCGTCCAATGCTGCCCAGTCAGCGCGCTATGTACCCTGGGGTGGCATATTACGCTTTGAAACCTGGCATCACAGGGATGTGGCAAATTTCAGACCGCAACGAAGTCGAATTCGCCAAGCGTGCAGTGTTCGATAAGGACTACTATGTTAAAATGTCCTTTCCCTTGGATTTTGGAATTCTGACTAAGACGGTGGGAGTGGTCATAAAAGGCACTGGTTACTAAGCCCTGACCATAAGCTGTAATCTGAATAACGACGCAATCAGTCTGATATTGCTCTGACGGTGTAGTCTCACTAGAACTGGTGATGTCACATCAAGGAATTTGCAATTGAAAATTAAGACATTATTGACCGGCCTGTTTTTGGCTACCACCATGGTATTTCTTGCGGGGTGCGATTCAGCTGATGAACGCGCTGAAAAACATTTTCAGTCCGCAATAGAGCTGCTTGAAGCCGGTGACGCAGACCGCGCCATCGTAGAGTTCAAAAATGTCTTCAAACTTAAACCACAACACCGGCAAGCCAGATCCCGTATTGCCGCATTGTACCGTGGCAGAGGTGACATACGACAGGCAGTTTCCCAGTACTTGCGACTTGTTGAACAGTACCCTGACGATTTTGAAGGTCAGCGCGCCATCGCAGAAATCTACGCCGAGACTGGTAACTGGAACGAAATGGATCGTTTCGTAGAGGCGGCCGCCAATCTTCAACCGGATGACCAGCGCACAATTGCCCTGCAACTGGTTCTAAAATATCGGCGTTCAATAGAACAAAGCAATCCAGATCAGGCCAAAAGCACAATAGCGGAAATCAATAAGCTGGTCTTAACATTGCCCACCAGCCAGATGCTTAGGTTGGTCATCATCGATGATCTGGTCAGGCAAAGTGATTTTGCCGCTGCCCGGATTGAACTGGACCGCTCTATAGAACTGCAGCCCGACAACAAAAACCTGTATGTGATGCGACTGGCAATGTTGGTAGAGCTTGGCGATTTTTTGGCAGTTGAAAAACAGCTCAAAGATATGATCGTAGTATTCCCCGATGACGCGTCTGTACGCCCGGCATTAATTGAATGGTATGTTTCGCAAAGCCAAATAGATGAGGCGGAAAACTTTCTGCGCCTGACGGTTCAGCAAAATGTCGGTGTGATTGAACACAGTTTGGCTTTGGTCCAGTTTGTTGCATCAAGCCGTGGGCCTGAGGCTGCACTGGAAGAGTTGAACAGTATGGTCGCTGCGGGCGATCCAGGTATTTTGATTAGGGGCCTTAAGGCTGGCTACGAATTTGACCTTGGCAATCAGGAACAGGCCATTGCGCAGTTGCGCGACCTGTTATCAGGGCAAGAGACCAGCGAAGATGTCATAAAATTGAAAATCACACTTTCGCAAATGTTGGTTTCAACCGGTCAGACCGAAGAAGCACAAGGTGTGTTGCTCGATATTCTTGAAGTCGACCCAACAAATGTGGCCGCACTTGATCGCCGGGCTGGCTGGCTGACCGATCGGGATCAGGTTAATGATGCTATTGCATTGCTTCGAAAGGCATTGGAGCAAGACCCAAGGAATCCCGCAATTTTCACATCACTTGCCCGTGCGCATGAACGCAACGGTGACAGAGAACTGATCGGAGAAATGCTTTCATTGGCAATGGATGCATCTTCCGGCGCGCCTGTTGAAAGCATTCGCTACGCAAAATATCTTATTTCCTTGGGGAAAAATGATGTGGCAGAGGGGGTTCTGATTGCCGCACTTCGCAATGCCCCCGGCAACCTTGCCATATTGACTGAGCTGGGAAATGCCTATGTCGCCGTCTCTGATTGGCCAAGGGCAAATCAAATTCAACAAACGCTTAATCGCTTAGGTGCCCCGGCAACCATTGCCGCTGCAAACGACCTAAAGGCAAGAATTCTATTGGGTCAAAGCAAATCAGGTGAGGCAGTCGAGTTTCTAAAAGACCTTGTCGATCAAGGGGACGCGGGTTTTTCCGCTAATGTTGCGATTGTGCAAAATTACCTAAGCGAACGCGATTTTTCCAGTGCACAGAACCATGTTGCAGCGCTGTTGCTGGCCGATCCGGGCAACCCAGAAAATCGTTTTCTTGCCGCCTCAGTAGATGTGGCCACCGGCGAACTCGACGCAGCAGAGATAAAGTTTCTATCCCTGCTCAAAGAGGATGATCAACGCAGCCAGGTTTGGGTCGCCCTGTACAGAATTTATGTAACATTCGGCAAGGCTGACAAGGCCACCGACCTGATCAACCGCGCCAGGATAGCTTTGCCAAATGACTCCACATTGATGTGGGTCCATGCCGGTGCGCTGGAAACAGCCGGTGATATTCCTGCTGCAATCGCAATTTATGAGCAACTGTATGAAGCAGACAGTGACAACCTGATAGTTGCCAATAACCTGGCCAGCCTTTTGTCGACCGGAAGCGATGATCCGGCCTCACTTGAGCGGGCAATAGCAATCAGTAACCGCCTTCGCCATTCCGATGTCCCGGCGTTTCAAGACACCTACGGTTGGATCAGTTATCTTGGCGGCAATATCGATGAGTCAGTATCCGTCTTGGAAAAAGCCGCGGCCGGTATGGTTAACGAACCAATGGTTCAGTTTCACTTGGCGCAGGCCTATTTGGCAGCTGGTGACGCTACAAACGCGTTGGTGCAATTTCAAAAAGTTATTGCTCTGACGGGCCCTGACGATACACGGGATTTCATACAATCTTCCCGGAAATCTGTGGAAGAACTTTCCAACGCAACACCCGAAGATGCGTCAGAATAGTATCGCGTTTATTGTCAGCCCGGTCGACAATATCACCCTGTCCCAGACCTGGCATCTTGGGCAGCCCGATTCGTCAAAAGGTGGGAGATAATTGCCGTTAATCAGCCGCATTATGTGCTGCAAACGATACGATTATGCCCAATTTGGCGCTATTTGGCGAATACGTTTTTGTTTGCTAAAATAGTGTTATAGTTAATGACACTGACATTTGTTTTTTAGAGGGGAAGTATTATGGCACGGCTGCTTATAAGCGCATTGATGCTGATTGTTCTGGGGTCGGCTGCATCGGCTCAGGGATCATATAAAATTCAACCAGGCGACATCCTGACGATTGAAGTTCTGGAAGACCAAAGCCTTAACCGCAACGCGCTGGTGTTGCCCGATGGCACGGTAACAATGCCGTTAATCGGTAGCATCCCTGCTGGTGGTCAAACACTAAGCGCGCTTCAGTCCAGTATCATTTCTGGCCTGTCATCAAATTTTGCAAGTGCTCCAAATGTGTTTGTGACGGTTCAAACTGTTAACCCGACACCTCGGGGAACAGGTGGTTCTTCTTTTGATGTGTTTATCATCGGCGCTGTAAATGCCCCCGGAAAAACGCGGGTAAAAGCGGGTACAAGCATGCTGCAGTTTCTTGCTGAAAGCGGTGGGTTTACCAGATTTGCTGCAACGAAACGTATTCAATTGCGCCGCACAGACCGCCGCACAGGCAAAACATCGGTGTTTAAATACAACTACAAGGCCATAGAAGATGGCTCTGCCGCTGCCAATTCCATTGTGTTGCAGCGCGGTGACGTGATAGTTGTTCCAGAACGGCGACTGTTTGAGTAGGTAAAAAAATGCGTCCGGGTATAATAAAAACGCTACAGGCAACAGTAACAGCAGTAACGGCCGCAAGCTTTTCGGTGGCCGTTGCGAATGCCCAGGCTGAAATCTCACCGGTTTCTGTAAACCTGACTTTTGCCAGCAATCTTAGCTTGGATACAAACCCAACACTTTCCGCGGTTTCCGCGGGCAGTGTTTTTCGTGCTTCCGAAGACGTGGGCTTACATTTCATGTCAGAAACCAGCACGCAGATTTTTCAATTTTCTGTTGCCACTGGTTTGGCCCTGTCAAAGACAGTTGGCGGCGGAACATCTACATCATTTAGCGATCCGCAATATTCGCTTCGGTATACGCGCAATGCAGCAAATGCGAACTTGGATCTTTCTGCCGCCTATACCAGCGGGGCTGTTTCCAGTTCCTTTGATATAGACCCAACAAGTGCCGTGTTTATCATTGTCGACACGGGCACATTGGATACATCTGATGCCGCTATTGCTTACAATTGGGGCTTGAATGCGCCACTTGGGTTTTCTGTCAGTGCGTCCTATGCTGGTCGCACCTACAGCGGCACCACGAACCCTGCACTTTTCAACACAGTTTCAACGGTGCTTTCAGCAGGCGCAAACCTACGTATATCGCCTGCAACCCAAGGTACACTTACAGCAACTGTGACAGATTACTCGGCAAGCGACGCGTTTTCCACCAACAGATCAACCCGCGACCTTGGCTTTAATGTCACCCATGATCTGGCCAGGGGCCTGACAATTGATGGCGCGGTCGGGTTCAGAACCGTTGCAACCACAGCAAGCGGCACGACAACGACAGACCAGGGGCTTATGGGGGGTGTTAACCTGACCCAGGCCTTGGCAAATGGCACAATTTATGGCGGCATCCAGGCTGATGGCACGGGGGCTTCCACCGCAACTTCATTAACCTTTGGCCGCAGTCTAGAGCTGCCCGATGGCAGCCTTTCAGCCAGCCTAACAGCTGATATTACAGCTGGGGCCGCACCGCAGATTTTGGGATCACTTTCCTACCTAAAGCAGCTGCCAGATGGATCAATATCTGTTGATGCCAGTCAGTCGTTAACCACCGACAGTCTTAGCCAAGATGTTAAAGCGTCGACGATTGCCATCGCATACCAGAAAGACCTGAATTCAGATTCCGGCCTAAGCCTTTCCTTTGATATCAGCCGTGTAGAAGATAGCGGCGCGGGTGTTGCTGATACGCTGAACCGTGCGACGCTTACGGCAACTTATTCACGCGCACTCACCCAGGATTGGGGGATGTCAGTTGGATATTCCCACAGGCAAAATTCGGGATCAGCCATTGCGACTGCAAGCTCGGATCGCGTGTTCTTGACCCTGACGCGGGACCTGCAATTCGGATTTTAGCGGCTACGCTATCAGCCAACTAAGTCAGGCCGTCAGGATCCCGTTCAATCTACAACCATTAACGTGATTGATACCCTGTATTGGCGTGCGCGCTATGCTTCAGCGGCGGAACTTAAAGCCAGGCCGCTCTCGGCACAGAACGTATGTGCCTGATCCAGATCAGGGATAAGATAGATGATTTCACCAGGAACAAAATCAACTCGGCCCCTTAGGGCGACCAGAAAATCGGTGCCGTCAACAACGCACGACACATGGGTGTCGGACCCCGTGGGTTCCACAACAACAACTTGCGCCTCGATCCCGTTACCCTTTTCGCCAACAGTCAGGTGTTCGGGGCGAATGCCAACTTCAATCTTGCGCCCATCCGCCAATCCATGGTCCATTTTTAAATCTTGACCATTGCTCAGCCGCACAGTGCTGGCGTCCAGCACATTTGCATCTATCAGGTTCATTGAGGGTGACCCGATGAATGTGGCCACAAACCGGTTTTTGGGATGATCATATAGGTCCAGCGGTGTGCCAACCTGCGAAACATGTCCACCTTCCAGCACGATAATCTTGTCGGCCATGGTCATAGCTTCGATCTGGTCGTGGGTCACATAGACAATTGTTGTTTTCAGCTTCTGGTGCAGTGCTTTGATCTCGGTGCGCATTTTAACGCGCAGCTTGGCATCCAGATTGGAAAGCGGCTCATCAAACAGGAAAACTGACGGGTCGCGGACAATAGCGCGGCCCATGGCCACGCGCTGACGCTGACCACCTGACAATTCGCGCGGGTAGCGTTCCAGCAGTGGCTCTAGCCCCAGAATTTCAGATGCGGCGGCAACCTTTTGCGTGATATCGCTTTTGTTTGTTTTCGCCAGACGCAGGGAAAATCCCATATTATCGGCGACGGTCATATGGGGGTACAAAGCATAGTTTTGAAACACCATGGCGATCCCGCGATCCTTGGGGTGCACGTCGTTGACGACCGTGTCGCCAATCGCGATTTCCCCACCTGAAATCTCTTCAAGTCCCGCAATCATGCGCAGCAAAGTAGATTTTCCGCAGCCGGAAGGGCCAACCAGAACTGCGAATTCACCATCCTCGATTTCAATATCAACCCCATGTATAACTTTTACGGGGCCATAATTTTTTACAGCTGATGAAATGTCGATTTGTGCCATGTTAACCTTTTATTTTCCCTGCAGCGAGCGGCTTATCGATGTATCGATGTGACGGCTTAACGCGGCTATGGCCGCAATGCTGTCCTGCGCTTCGCAATGTTCCAAAATTTCAATATGCTCATCCATGGCCGCAACGGCGCGGTCATGGGTAAGTCGGTTGTTCACCCGGATCAGGCGCAGGCGTGCACCGTTGATCTGGTAGGTTTCAGTCAAAAGATCATTGCTTAAGCATTCGATGATCTTGTCGTGCATTTTCCAGTCAACCAACAAAGCCTGCTCTAAGGTTTCATCCGACATGTCTTCCAGCAGGGCCTTACGTGCCTCACGGGTGACATCAAGTAAGGACCGAGCTTCAAGGGTAAACGCGCTCGTCGCAAAATTTGTGATCGCATGCAGTTCCAGTGACAGACGCAGACCATAGGCATCGCGAATAAATTTGGTCGTGATATCAGTGATCTGAATGCCGCGTTGGGGGTGCACTTTCAGTAGCGACTCGTGTTCCAGCTTTTGTATGACTTGGCGCGCAGTACCGATCGGCACGCCCACCAGCTGGGCCAATTCCTTTTGTGTAACGAACTGACCAGGGGAAAACTCACCTGATAGCAGGCGGTCGCGAAACTCCTGATATGCGGTGGCGAGGGTCATATCTGATCCTTGTAAAGTTGGGCTGTGCTATAGAAATGCCGCTAAGTATTTCATTTCTATATGTATAGCATTTATATGCAAAGGGCGCAATTTGTCAATCAAGACAAAACGACTATGCAATGACTGATTAATCAGTTATCCATCAGTGAACATCACTAAAATATAGTCGATTCTTAAAGGGACTTGGATGACGAACGCTCGGAAAATTGATCGCATTGAAGTTTTTGCACTATCTTGCCAGGTGGATGGCGGGCCGGTTTCTTCGCTGGCAAACATGCCAACACGCAATGGCCTGTTGATGCGCGTCACCTCAGACGATGGCGCCTATGGCTGGGGTGAGGCATGGTGCAATTTTCCACCCAAGGGCAATCTTGCAAAGCTGAACCTGCTTGAGGATCCAATTGGCCCAAAACTGCTGGGGCGCAGCCTGGATGATTGGGCAGCATTGCGCGGGCAGCTGGAACACGAACTGGCCCGTATGGTCATTCATATCGGAGAGCCAGGCCCCTTTAACCATTGCATGGCAGCGCTGGATATGGCGGCAGCAGATCTTACTGCGCGCGCCCAAGGTCTGAGCCTGTCCAAAATGCTTAACAAAGACGCAGCGCTAGTGGCGCAGGTCTATGCCTCGTCCCCCGGGGTGGGTGAAGCCGATACCCTTGCCGCACGGTTAACGGCGTTGGGTCATACCGGCGTCAAGCTAAAGGTCGGGTTCGACCAGCCCCGTGACCTTGCGCTGTTAGAAACATTTCGCAAATATGACGCCAGTGGCATGATGCTTTGCATCGACGCCAACCAAAACTGGGAACCCACAAAAGCTGCTCAAATGATTAATGAGCTGGCAGCATCAGATATCACCTTTGTTGAAGAACCGATAATTGCCACGGCCCCCGCATCCGAATGGGTGGCAGTGGGGCAGCAATGCTCGGTGCCCCTGGCCGCTGGTGAAAACATCGGCTCGCTGAGCGCATTTACGGGGGCCATTGATAGTGGCTCATTGGATATTATTCAGCCAGATGTCGCCAAATGGGGCGGTATTTCTGGCTGTATGGCTGCTGGGAAGCACGCCTTGGCAAACGGGGCCAGGGTGACGCAGCACTACATGGGGACGGCGCTTGGCTTGGCGGCTTCGTTCCATACACTTGCCGCACTGGGCGGGGATGGGCGTGTCGAACTTGATGCGAACCCCAACCCGCTAAGGACCGACCTTG
>JAZGFB010000049.1:0-31564 GCA_036479015.1 Paracoccaceae bacterium
ACCACAATCATTGTTCAACAAATATCCCCGCAGGAGGCATCCCGCCAGTTGAAAAACAGAACCCAAACCGCAATTGACCCCAAACCCGTCAATGCCTATGCAGAAGCCGCAATATCCACAGGGTTCCAGATGACCAAAACCACCAAACCACGTTCTTTTCAGGAAATCCTCCTGCGCCTGCAAAATTACTGGGCCGAACAGGGCTGCGCTATTTTGCAACCATACGATATGGAGGCCGGCGCTGGCACCTTTCACCCGGCAACTGCGCTGCGCCCGCTTGGGCCCAACCCCTGGGCCGCCGCCTATGTGCAACCCAGCCGCCGCCCGACGGACGGGCGCTATGGTGACAACCCCAACCGGTTGCAGCATTTCTATCAGTATCAGGTGGTGATCAAACCCAGCCCGCCGAATTTTCAGGAGCTTTACCTGCAAAGCCTTGTCGCTATTGGCATCGACATGGCCCGCCATGATATCCGTTTTGTGGAAGACGACTGGGAAAGCCCAACCTTGGGCGCCTGGGGTCTGGGATGGGAGGTTTGGTGCGATGGTATGGAAGTCAGCCAGTTCACCTATTTCCAACAACTGGCAGGCTATGATTGCAAACCAGTGACCGGGGAACTGACATACGGGCTGGAACGCCTGTCCATGTATATTTTGGGCGTTGACCACATTATGGACATGCCGTTCAACGACCCTGACGCGCCGGTGCCGTTAAAATACGGCGACGTGTTCCGCCAGGCCGAGGCAGAATATTCCCGCTGGAATTTTGACGTGGCCGACACAGATATGTTGTTGCAGCACTTTAAAGACGCCGAGGCCGAATGCGCCCGCATCCTGTCGCAACCCGCCGATGACCCCAAAACCGGCAAACGCATTGTCATGGCGCATCCGGCCTATGACCAATGCATCAAGGCCAGCCACATTTTCAACCTGCTGGACGCGCGCGGGGTGATTTCGGTGACCGAACGACAGGCCTATATTGGCCGGGTGCGCGCATTGGCCAAGGCCAGTGCTGACGCCTTCCTTGAAACACCGGCTGGTGGGTGGGCGCCATGATGGGCAAATTCCTGGTCATCCTTATCGTATTGTCCGCAGCCCTTGGCGGGGCGGGCATGTATTACCTGCAAGTTTACGGCTATTATGACACCGTCACCCTGTCCGGCGATATCGAGGATCAAACCGATATCCGCCTGACCTCGCTTTACAGTGAGGCCCCGGAGCCGATCTTGATATCCGATTTTGAAGGCATTAATGCTGACAGTTCTCCGGTGCGGTTTCGCGCCTGTTTCACCACGCCCCACAGCCTGGCGCTGCTGACCGAAACCTATATCACCTTTGACAACCCGGTGCCGCTAACCGGCCCCAGCTGGTTTGACTGTTACGACGCCGAAACCATCGGAGCCGACCTTGAAACAGGCATTGCCATCGCGTTTCTGTCTGAATTTAACATCGCCTATGGCATTGACCGGGTGATCGCCGTCTATGACGACGGGCGCGCCTTTGCCTGGCACCAGATAAATCATTGCGGTGAACAGGTTTTTGACGGCCAGCCCGCGCCTGACGGATGCCCAACACCCCCCGAAAGGTCCGAATAAATGCCTGATCTTCTGATCGAACTGTTTTCCGAAGAAATTCCCGCACGTATGCAAAAACGTGCCAGCGAAGATTTGCAAAAATTGGTAACGGATGGGCTGGTTGAAGCCGGGCTGACCTATACCAGCGCCGGTGCATTTGCGACACCGCGTCGGTTGTGCCTGACGCTTGAAGGGCTAACGGCCCAAAGCCCTGATACACGCGAGGAACGCAAAGGCCCCCGGGCCGACGCGCCGGAACAAGCCCTGGCCGGGTTCCTGCGGTCAACCGGTTTGACCCGTGATCAGCTGGAAGTGCGCGCCAGCAAAAAGGGCGATGTTTTCTTTGCCCTGATAGAGCGCGCAGGCCGGCCAGCATCTGACATCGTGTCTGAAGTGCTGGAAAGCATCATCCGTAAATTTCCCTGGCCAAAATCCATGCGTTGGGGGCAGGGGGCATTGAAATGGGTACGCCCGTTGCAGTCGATCCTGTGTGTTTTAAGCGACGAAAACGGCACGCAAATCGTGCCGTTGGATATTGACGGGATCAAAGCGGGTGACACCACGCGCGGCCATCGGTTCATGGCGCCGGGGGCGTTCAAGGTCACGGGTTTTGATGATTACGCTGCCAAGTTGAAAACGGCCAAGGTGTTGCTTGATCCGGCGGCCCGCGCCGATCACATCTGGGCTGATGCCACCACTCTGGCGTTTGCCCAAGGGTTGGAAGTGGTTGAAGACAAAGGGCTGCTGGCCGAAGTTGCGGGCCTGGTGGAATGGCCGGTGGTGTTGTTGGGTGATATCGGGGCTGACTATCTGGAACTGCCGCCAGAGGTTTTGCAAACCTCCATGCGCGAGCACCAAAAGTTTTTCTCGGTGAAAAATGCTAAAACCGGACGCATCGAAAAGTTTATTACCGTTGCCAATATTGAGACGGCTGATAACGGCGTGGCTATCCTGGCGGGCAACCAAAAGGTGCTGGCAGCAAGGCTGGCAGATGCGAAATTTTTCTGGGAAAACGACCTGCGCACACCGCTGGCGGACATGGCCACAAAACTGGAAACCGTAACTTTCCACAATAAGCTGGGCTCGCAAGCGGACCGCGTTTTGCGGATAGCCGCACTGGCCCGCGAAATTGCGCCACTGGTGGGGGCGGATGCGGATGAGGCTGAAGCGGCGGCGAAACTGGCCAAAGCCGACCTGATGTCTGAAATGGTCAGTGAATTCCCCGAATTGCAGGGGGTAATGGGCCGCTATTACGCGAAAAGTGCAGGTCTTTCGGATGCTGTGGCGGCGGCGGCGCAGGAACATTATGCGCCGTTGGGGCCGTCAGACGACGTGCCAACAGCGCCCGTGTCTGTGGCCGTGGCACTGGCCGATAAAATCGATATACTCACCGGGTTTTGGGCGATTGATGAAAAACCAACCGGTAGTAAGGACCCGTTTGCTTTAAGGCGGGCGACGTTGGGGGTTATTCGGCTGGTGTTGGAGAACCAAATTCAAGGGCCCGCCCCAAAGATTGGCGGGGACCTCCTCTCCTTCTTCCACGACCGCCTTAAGGTTTACCTGCGCGACCAGGGCATTCGCCATGACGTCATTGACGCTTGTATCGCCATGCCAGGTAACGACGATCTGACGCTGCTGGTCAAACGCGCCACAGCGCTGTCTGATTTTCTGAAAACCGATGACGGGGAAAACCTGTTGCAGGGGTTTAAACGCGCCAACAATATTTTGGTGCAGGCAGAAGACAAGGACGGGGTTGAATATTCTTACGGGGCGGAGGAAAAATTCCTGCAGGAACCTGCGGAAAAGGCGCTGTTCAAGGCGTTGAACAGCCAAGGCGGGGCGATATCTACGGCCATCGAGGCCGAAGATTTCGCGTCAGCCATGGCATCCATGGCCGACCTGCGCACGCCGATCGATGCGTTCTTTGAAGCGCTGCAGGTGAATGACGACAGCGCGGTGATCCGCCGTAACCGGTTGAATATCCTAAGCCAAATTCGAAAAATATGTCTGTCTGCGGCCGATCTGAACCGAATTGAAGGTTAAGTTTATTAGCTTATACCTTGGGCGGGGATATTTAATAAAAAGAAGAAACCGGCAGCTCAGCGGCAAGGTATGGCTGCAGCAAGGTCATAGTTGCGCCAAGATAATCAGGCGCTATGCTGCAAGCGCAATTGAAAAGGTGCTGCGGTGCAGAAATTAATTGAAATCAACGGGTTCACCAGGATCAGGCGGGTTGCGCCAATTTCCAATGACACCCATGGTGGCCGCGCCAAATGCCTGCAAAGGCTGATCCGTCTGGACCTGCCGGTGCCGCAAACCGTTGCCCTGTCTTTTGATACCGTGCATCGCATTGCTGCCGGTGACGTGCCAGATGTAAGGGCCGTTTTGGAAACCTTTGGTGACCAGCCGCTGGTGTCGGTTCGCCCGTCTAGTCAGGACCCCGATTGGGGCGGCCCCGGTGCGATGCTTAATGTCGGGATGAATGATCTGTTGCATGCCCGGTTGGTGGACAGCCATGGCCAGGAAGCCGCCAACGCGCTTTACCTGCGGTTTGTGCAATCTTTTGCGATCAATGTTGCCCGGCTTGACCCGGAAATGTTTGAAATGGGCAACGGGCTTGGCAATGATGCCCTTGGCGCGGCGCTTGATGCCTATGAAGCGGAAACCGAGGAATATTTCCCACAGGATGCGGCGGTGCAGTTGGCGGAGGTTTTGCGCTCAATGGCGCGCACCTGGGAAAGCACGACCGCCCGGATTTTGCGCCAAGCCAAGGGGGCGCCCGCGGACGCCGGCCTTGGGCTGGTGGTGCAGCAAATGGTGCTGGGGGTTGGCCCTGGTGAAAGCGGTGCTGGCGTCATTCAGTTTGTTGATGCAGCCACGGGGCATGCCCAAATTACGGGGCGTTTCCTGGGCCAAAGCCAGGGCCGCGATGCCCTGCGCGCCACAACCGGCGCAATTTTTCTGACCAAAGATAAGCGCGGCACATCGCTGGAAGGCAAGTGTCCGGAACTGTTCAAGAAATTGACGCAGTACGGTGCGGTGTGTCGCACCAGACTGCGCGAAGAGATGCAGATTGAATTCACCGTTGAAAACGGCGAATTGCATGTGCTGGACGCGGTTCGTGTTCAACGCAGCCCACGCGCTGGGGTGGCAATTGCTGTTGATCTGGCCAATGATGGGGTTATTACCCAGGGCGACGCGCTGTTGCGGATTGAGCCACGCTCGCTTTCAGAATTGCTGCACCCGCAGATTGACCCCAATGGCAGGTCAGACGCCTTTATCAGCGGTATTCCCGCCAGCCCCGGCGCTGCATCTGGGAAAATAGTATTCACATCTTCGGCGGCGCAGGCATCAGAGGCCCGCGGCGAAGCCTGTATTCTTGTGCGCCGCGAAACAGCACCGGAAGACATTCGTGGCATGCATTCTGCCAGCGCAGTTCTGACCGAACGGGGCGGTGTGACCAGCCATGCCGCTGTGATCGCGCGCGGGCTGGGCCTGCCTTGTGTTGTTGGTGCCAGCGGTATGGTGCTGGATATTAAGAAAAGGACCCTGAAATGCCCGGATGGGCGGGTATTTCAAGAGGGCGATGTCATAACACTTGATGGCACTGCCGGAGAGGCGCTGGAAGGCGCGGCCAAAATGTTGGACCCTGGATTGGGGGACGCGTTTCAGACTTTGCTTAGCTGGGCCAGTGATGTTTGTGACATAAAAATTCGTGCCAATGCCGACACCCCTGCCGACGCGAAAGTGGCGCGAAATTTTGATGCCGAAGGTATTGGGCTGTGCCGCACGGAACATATGTTTTTTGATGATGATCGCCTGACCGTCATGCGTGAAATGATCTTTACCGATGATGCTGATGACCGAGCCGCGGCATTGGATCGGCTGTTACCGATGCAGCGGGCAGATTTTGCTGAGCTGTTTGAAATTATGCACGGTTTGCCGGTGTGTATCCGGCTGTTTGACCCGCCGTTGCACGAATTTTTGCCCCGCGGTCGCAGCGGTATGCGCGACCTGGCCGAAGCAATGGGGCTGCCGCTTTCGGATGTGATCAGCCGGGTTGAAGCGCTGTCAGAATTTAACCCGATGCTGGGTATGCGCGGTGTCCGATTGGGAATAACGGTTCCCGAAATATATGACATGCAGGCACGGGCGATTTTTGAAGCAACGGTTGAGGTGAACCGGGCAGGCGACCCTGTGGTGCCAGAAATAATGATCCCGCTGGTATCTGCCAAAAAGGAAGTTGAGCTGGTGAAAACCCGCATAGATGCGGTGGCCGCTGCGGTGCGTGTGGAATCCGGGACTGATTTTAATTTTCGCCTAGGGGTTATGGTGGAAACGCCGCGCGCGGCGTTGCGGGCGCATGATATTGCCCAACACGCGGCGTTTCTGTCGTTTGGCACCAATGATTTAACCCAAATGACCTATGGGTTGTCACGTGATGACGCCGGGCGTTTCATGGGTGACTACGTTCAAAAAGGTGTATTTGACGAAGATCCGTTTCATATTCTTGATACCGAAGGTGTCGGCGAATTGCTGAGTATTGGGGCGGAACGGGGCCGACAGGCAAACCCTGATATTGTGCTGTCCATGTGCGGTGAGCACGGCGGCAACCCCGAATCAATTGCGTTCTGTCGGCAGGTTGGTTTTGACTATGTTTCATGTTCACCCTACCGGGTGCCCATTGCCCGGTTAGCGGCGGCGCATTTGGTGCTAAAACATCACGTTTCCGATTAGGCAACAATTAAGCGTATGATCTCAGGTGAAATTAAATAATTTCTCCACATAAGATGTCTGCTGAAAAAGCTCTTTGTGGCCTGAAATACGGTGTCGAATCAGCTGCCCGGCTGGACCCTTCTGATGTTTTGACATAAATCCGCCATGTTCGCATCCGGGCTGCCCTGGATGTTGCCTACTGGAGGGGTCGGATGTCACAGCTTTGGCTGAAAAATGTAATATGCGCCATTGTCCTGTTGCTTACAGCAAACATGGCCATCGCCGATGTCACGTTGAGCCAGTCCAATGCACCGGCGGCGGTGCTTGACGCAGAACTTATTCAACTTTTCGGGGCAGAACGGGTCGCCTTTGGTGCGATCAATTCGGGCCAGTTTGATCGTTTGCGTACCCCCCCCAGCCGGGGCGCCCAAGAGTTTGGGTTTACCCGTGCCTATCTGGCAAGTCTGCCAACGGCCAAGGGCGACGCCCAGTGGGAATGCCTAAGCCAAGCGCTGTACTTTGAAGCCCGCGGCGAAAGTGTGCAGGGCCAGTTTGCAGTCGCCGAGGTGATACTGAACAGGGTGGATAGCACAAGCTACCCGTCAACCCTGTGTCGGGTGATCAATCAAGGGACCGGGCAAAAGTTCCGCTGTCAGTTTACCTATACCTGTGATGGGCTTTCCGACCGGGTGCGCGATCAGGACGCCTGGAACCGGGTGGCAAAGGTCGCGCGCATCATGATTGATGGCAAAGCCCGTGATTTGACGGGTGGCGCAACCCATTATCACACCAAGGCGGTAAACCCGCGTTGGGCGCGGGTGTTTCCACGCACGGCCACCATCGGGGCACATCATTTTTACCGGATGCCGGTGCGCACCGCTTCCAACGGTTAGCCTGCGCGCCCCATCGCCTGTTCAAAAAACCCATCCGGGCTGTCGCGTTCCAGCAGTTTTTTGCCCTCAATCACCCAGAACCGGTTGCCAACTGCGCGTACAAAGGCGCGGTCATGGGATACCAGCAGGCAACTGGCCTGATGTTCCAACAGCTCGTCTTCCAGCGCTTCCTGGCCTTCGATGTCCAGATGGTTTGTCGGTTCATCCAACAGGTAAAAATTTGGCTGTGTAAGGCGTAATACCAGCATCGCCAGCCGGGCCTTTTGGCCGCCAGAAAGCGCCGCAATTGCCGCCGATTGCAGGTCAATATTGATGCCGGCCCCGGCCAATGCGGCCCGCGCCTGGGCATCACCAATGTCAAACCGGTTGGTGATAGCACCATGGGGCGTTTCATCGGTTTCAAATTGTGTAAGCCCTTGGTCAGAATACCCCAGCACAGCACTGGGCACTATTTTTACGCTGTCTGTGCCCCCTTGCATTGCCTGTCGCACCAGTTTCACCATTTGGGTTTTTCCGGCCCCATTTGCCCCCAGCAACACGATCCGATCGCCACGGTTGATCCAATTAATACCCGTGTGAAATAACACCCGTCCATCCGGTGTGGTGATGGGTGTATTTTCAAAACTGACCAGCGCTTTGGCATGGGTGCCACTGTTAACAAGCCGGATCGCCCCGGCAGAGCGGTCCTGATGCGCCGGGCGGGCGGCGTCTTGCAGTTTATCTGCCCGGTCGTTCAGTTGTTTGGTTTTGATCACCAGCAGGTCCGAGCCTGAATTAATGCCGATATTTTTCAGCTTGGCGGCTTGCCTGCGCAACTGCCCGGCCTGTTTTATGTCATTGTCAAACTGCCGTGCTTCGGCGGCATCGATTTGCGCCAGCGCCGCCCGGGCCGCAGAAAAGGGCAGCGCGAATATGGGTGATTTGGTTTCACGCAAAAACAACGTGCGGTTGGTGACGGCGTCCAGAAATGCCCGGTCATGGCTGGCCACCAAAATCGGGGTGCTGCGGGCGACAGTACCCAACCAATTTTGCAAGATCCCGATCCGGTTTAGATCCAGATGGTTTGTCGGCTCATCCAGCAGCAGGATATCGGGCTCACTTACCCAGGCCCGTGCCAGTAACGCCACCCGTTGCCAACCACCGCTAAGCTGTCCAAGCGGTTTGGGGCGAAATTCATCGGGAACTGACAGATCATCCAGCACAATATCAACCCGCCAGCTTTCGCTGTCGTCCGGCAGGGCCCCCAGCACCGCGTCATACATCGACACTGGCAGCAGCGCGGGCGGAACATCCTGTTCCACATGCCCAAGGCGCAAGCCACGTGCGCGGGTAATGTTGCCTGATGTTGGCTCAATATTCCCGGCCAAACAGCGCAGAAGCGTTGATTTTCCCCGCCCATTGGCGGCGATCAGGCCGATGCGTTCACCCTTGCTGATGGTCAGGTTCAGGTTTGCAAACAGCGGTGCGCCAAGGGTGATGGAAAGGTCGTTCAGGTTGATAAGGGTCATGTTATGTCTCGTGATCTGAAAATGCGGCCGCGCGGCCAGAAAAGGGCAGATCAGGACATGGTATTATGTTCCCGGATCAGCCCCACAAACGAATTTGCAGGGCACAGACAGGGCCGCGGGTTCGATCATGGTAGAAATAGCGCATCACTGACCCTCCCTTTGCATAAACAGACTGGTTGCCCAATCATTACTCCGTGGTATCAGCCATTGCAACGCGCCACAGACAATGGTGATGTGAACCGGGCATATCCGATATGCGCAAACACTATGGAAACAGGCCTATGACCGCAGATAATACCACCGCCTTTGACAGCCTGGATGCACGGGCCCAGGCCCAGGGCAGCACGCTTGACCGGATATCGCTGCGCGACCATGTGGTTAAGGTGGAAATCGGTGCGTTTCAGGTGGAACGGGGTATGACCCAGCGGGTGTCTTTTGATGTTGTTGTGGAAGTCATGCCACCACAGCAGCCGCTGGGCGATGATGTTGACCGGATACTGTCATATGATGTGTTGGTGCAGGCCATCGCAACCGAACTGGCGGCCGAGCGGCTGAACCTGTTGGAAACCCTTGCCGAGCGTATCGCGGATCGTATCCTGGGCGCACCCCAGGCGGTTTGCGTATTTCTGCGCATTCAAAAGCTGGACCTTGGGCCCGGTGCTTTGGGGGTAGAGATCGTGCGCCGTAAGACTGGTGCGCCCCTTGCCAATATGGCTGGGGTTCAGATGCTTACATCGCCGCCTCAGGTGGTTTATCTTTCCAATGCCGCAATTGCCTGCGCGCAGCTTGCCAACTGGCTTGATCAGCTGCACGCCACGGGCATTCCGGTGGTTCTGTGTGTCGGCCCGGCGGATAATGGTGCACCGGTTTCAGCAGCCCCCCATGCGCAACGCCGGATAGACTTGCTGGAAATTGATCAAAACGCCTGGGTGTTGGCAGCGCTTGATCCAAGATGCCTGGTGGTGAACACATGGGCAGAATTTGATTGGGCAGCGCGCAATAACCAGATTTCTGTCTGGGCACCGTCAAAAATTGTGCTGGACACGGTGGAGGGCCCGGACACGACGCCCGCTGATGCCATCCAGCTTATGTATTGGTTCGCACACCAGCAGAATGCCCAGCGCCTGATCCTGATCGATGCCCCGGTGCCTGGTGAAAGTGAGCTTTCGGTTACGGCCATTACCCTTGATCAGAACATTCCAGAATGACAGTTTACTACCGCCCCATCGCCCAAACCGGACCACGCCCATCACAGGGCGCGCACACCATTGCCGGGGGATGGTGCTGGTTTGACCATGCCCAAAGGCTGGAACGGGGCCGTCCGCCGCAAATAGTGCCCGCCGGTGAAGTGCCCGACGATACCCTAGGCAATATCACCGCTAAACGCACGGATATCGCTGGGGTGAATATGGGCCACCCCCGCCTGATGGGTATTCTGAATGTCACCCCTGACAGTTTTTCCGATGGTGGGAATTTTGACAGGGCAGAGCGGGCCGTTGCCCATGGGTTTGAGATGTCGCAATTTGGCGCTGACATCATTGATATCGGTGGCGAAAGCACCCGTCCGGGTGCAGCCTTTGTACCAGAAGATGCGGAAATCACCCGCACTGTTCCGGTGATTGCGGGTATCCGGGAAAACAGCCCTGTGCCGGTCTCAATTGATACGCGAAAATCGGCGGTTGCAGGCGCGGCACTGGACGCTGGGGCGACTATTATCAACGATGTATCTGCCCTTAGTTTTGATGCGCAACTGTCAGAAATGGTTGCAAAAACAAAGGCTCCGATTTGTCTGATGCATGCCCAGGGTGCGCCGGAAACCATGCAGGATGATCCACAATACGATGATGTTTTACTGGACGTGTATGACTATCTTGCCGCCCGCATAAGTTTCGCTGAAGCCAAGGGTATTGCGCGCGAAAAGATCATCGTTGATCCGGGCATTGGATTTGGCAAAACATTGCAGCACAATTTGGCCCTGATCCAAAATATATCGCTGTTTCACGGCCTTGGCTGCGCGATCCTGCTGGGGGCGTCACGCAAACGGTTTATTGGCGAAATAGCCGGGCAAGCCGATGCATCCGCGCGCATGCCCGGCTCAATTGCGGTCACTTTGGCGGGGGTATCTCAGGGGGTGCAGATTTCCCGGGTCCATGATATTGCTGATACACGGCAGGCGTTAGACCTGTGGCAGCAGGTAACCGGTATGGGGCAGTAAAATGGCGAAATTATTTGGAACCGACGGTGTGCGCGGCACTGCTAATATCCACCCGATGACGGCCGAAATGGCGATGCGTCTTGGTGCGGCAGCGGGCCGGTATTTTCGCCGCGATGGGGCAAAAGACCACCGGGTGATCATTGGCAAAGACACGCGGCTTTCCGGCTATATGTTTGAAAACGCGCTGACGGCAGGCTTTGCGTCAACCGGGATGGATGTGTTCCTGCTGGGGCCGGTGCCCACCCCCGCCGTTGGTATGCTGACCACGTCGATCCGGGCGGATGTGGGCGTCATGATATCGGCCAGTCACAACCCGCACCACGACAACGGCATCAAATTTTTTGGCCCTGACGGTTTCAAGCTGTCAGATGAGGCCGAGGCAGAAATTGAGCGGCTGGTCTTTGAGGGTGTTGAGCCGGTCAAAGCCGAAAATATCGGCCGCGCCAAGCGTATTGATGATGGTCGGTTTCGCTATAATGAACGGGTCAAAGCGACCCTGCCAACCGGTCAGCGCCTGACCGGCCTTAAGGTGGTGATAGACTGCGCCAATGGGGCCGCCCATAAAACCGCGCCGGAAGTTCTGTGGGAATTGGGCGCCGAGGTGATCGCGATTGGCGTGTCCCCGGATGGATTTAACATCAATGACAATTGTGGATCGACCAGCACCCAGCTTGCCGCGCAAACGGTGGTTGACCAAGGCGCTGATGTGGGTATTTGCCTTGATGGTGACGCCGACCGCCTGATGATCATTGATGAAACCGGTCGCGTTGCTGACGGTGATCAGATCATGGCGCTGTTTGCCGCCCGCTGGGCGAAACAGGGCCGCCTGAACGGTAATTCCCTGGTTGCCACGGTGATGTCAAACCTGGGGTTGGAACGCTATTTGATAGGCCAGGGCATTGCGCTGGAACGCACTGCCGTCGGTGATCGCTATGTGGTCGAAAAAATGCGCGCCGGGGGCTTTAACCTGGGGGGCGAACAATCGGGTCATATCGTGATGACCGATTATGCCACCACCGGTGATGGGCTGTTGGCAGGGCTGCATTTTCTGTCAGCGATGGTGGACACAGGTCGGGCAGCATCTGAGTTGGCGAATAATTTTGACACCGTGCCGCAGCTTTTGAAAAATGTGCGTTATTCAGATGGGCAGACCCCGCTGGATGACGCGGCCGTGAAAAAGGCGATAGTGGACGCCGAGGGTAAACTGGCCAAAAACGGCCGGTTGCTGATCCGCAAATCCGGGACCGAGCCTTTGATCCGGGTTATGGCAGAATGTGAAGACGAAGCCGTTCTAAACGCCGCTGTGGATCAGGTTGTTGCAGCGGTTAAGGCGGCCACGGCCTAGGCCCGGTCGACTGACCGCCCAAGCAATCGCCGTAACGTCGCCTGTTGGCTGTACCCGACGCCGACCATGATCAGTGCCAGCGCTGCAAATGTACGCGTTGGCAATAATTCGTGCAGGAATACGGCCCCAAACAATACCGACCAAAGCGGCACCTGATAATTCACCAGAGACATGAACGACGGCCCGGCGCTGCGAATGATGGCGACCAGCAAAAGGTTTGCAAGTGCGGTCGGTATCGCGCCAAGAAAAACAATTGCAATCAATGCGTTGCGATCAGTGAGTGGTGCAAGCCCCTCGATGGAAATGGCCAGTGGAATGATCATCAAGGCACCCATAACAGTGGCCGCAGTCGCGAATGCCATGGGGTCGACCTTTGGCGCCAAACGGGTGGTGATTGATCCAAATGCGTAACAGGCGGCGGCCCCAAAACAGGCCAGCCGGGCAATGGGTTCTAAGCGCCCGCCAAGCGATTGAAATGCATCAGGTCCGATCAAGATTGCCACGCCTGTCAGGCCCAGAAATACGCCGACCAGTTTGGCGCGGCTCATGATTTCACCGGGCACCAGAAAGTGGGCCAGCGGCAGAACCAAAATGGGCACGGTGGCCATGGTGATGCCCGCAAAGCCGCTGGCCACATGTTGTTGGCCCCAGCTTAGCAGGAAGAATGGTAAGGCCATGGATAAGAAGCCAATGCCGGTGGCAAATGCCCAGATCGTCGTGCCGTTATCGGCATCAATACGGGGCAGCGGTATTTGGCGAATTCGGATCAGGATCAACAGCAACACGGCACCAATGCCGATGCGCCAGGCGGCCACGGACAGCGGGCCTACGGTTTTCACGGCAACGCTGACGGCCATGAATGATGCCCCCCAGATGATGCCAAGTAAGATCAGTCGCAGCCAGTTTTTTAGGCCAGGTTCCACGCGGTTTTCCAAACAAATAAGGCGCGCCAATAATATGGCGCGCCTTGGTATTTAACGACTAGTTTTTGGCTTTGTCCACCATCTTACCGGCAGAAATCCACGGCATCATATCGCGCAATTTTTCACCAACCGCTTCGATCTGATGGGCGTCATTGTTGCGGCGCGTGGCTTTGAACGACGGCTGACCAACGGCGTTTTCAAGCATGAAATCACGCACGAATTTACCGTTTTGGATGTCGGTCAGAACCGCCTTCATGCGGGCCTTGGTTTCGTCATATGGCAGGATGCGCGGACCAGATACATATTCGCCAAATTCCGCCGTGTTGCTGATGGAATAGTTCATGTTGGCGATGCCGCCTTCATAGATCAGATCAACGATCAGCTTTACCTCGTGCAGGCATTCGAAATAGGCCATTTCTGGCGCGTACCCGGCTTCTACCAGAGTTTCAAAGCCCATGCGGATCAGCTCAACCAGCCCGCCACACAGAACCGCCTGTTCGCCGAACAGATCGGTTTCGCATTCTTCGCGGAAATTGGTTTCAATGATGCCGGAACGTCCGCCACCGATGGCAGAACAGTAAGACAGGCCGATTTCCAGGGCCTTGCCGCTTGCGTCATTGTCAACGGCCACCAGGCACGGAACGCCGCCGCCTTTGGTGTATTCGCCGCGCACGGTGTGGCCAGGGCCCTTAGGTGCCATCATGATCACATCAAGGCCGGCCTTGGGTTCGATCAGGCCAAAGTGAATGTTCAAGCCGTGGGCAAAGGCAATGGCCGCGCCTTCACGGATATTATCATGCACGTATTTCTTGTAGGTTTCTGCCTGCAGTTCATCGGGCATGGTGAACATCATCAGATCACACCATTTGGCGGCTTCAGCGATGCCCATAACCTTTAGGCCTTCGCCTTCGGCCTTAGCAGCAGAAGCCGAGCCTTCGCGCAGGGCGACGACGACGTTTTTCGCACCACTGTCGCGCAGGTTTAGCGCATGGGCATGGCCCTGGCTGCCGTAGCCCAGAATGGCGACTTTCATGTCTTTGATCAGGTTAACGTCACAGTCTCTGTCGTAGTAAACGCGCATTGGATATATCCTTTGTTGGGGTCTGGGGTGCATTATAGCGAATACTTGGGATATTTGGCTTCAATATACGCATCAATTGCAGTATATTGCGTTATATCATGCTTATAATATGGAAATTAAATAAAAATCATGCTTGATGATCAGAGCCGCAAATTGTTGCGTAATTTTCAGGATGACCCGGAATGCCCGATGGCAGAGCTTGCCAGTCGGTCAGGCATGACGCCGGCAACCGCGGCCCGCCGCTTGGATAAAATGGCCACAACCGGGGTGCTGGCCGGTCAACACGCTGTGATCGATTGGCAGCAGCTGGGTTATATGGTCGAAGTATCCCTGCGGTTCACATTAGACAAAACCAACCCACGTGCCTTTGACGAGTTTCTGACTGAGGCGCGCAAGGTGCCGGAAGTGGTTGAAATTCAAACATTTCTGGGCCGGGTTGATGTGCGCCTGTCGGTCATCGCCCGCGATATCGGCCATTATCAACAGCTTTACCGATCGCGCATATTGGCGCTGCCCCATATCGCAGAACTAGAGGCATTGATGCATGTGGCGACCATTAAAACCACCAGCGGGTTACCCATATGATCGAGCTGGATGGCTTTGACCGCCAACTTATGGCGGCACTGGTTCAGGATGCCACCACAAGCGCCAGCGCCCTGGCCGCGCGCTTTGGCTATTCGCAGCCCGCGACCTGGCGTCGCATAAAGCGCTTGTCAGATGCCGGGGTGTTGAATGGGCGGCGGGTTGAGCTGAACCTGGAAAAGCTGGGCTTTGGGGTGACGGTATTTCTGGGGGTGAAACTGGCCACTAAGGGGCGGGTTTCGCTGGATGATTTTGAGCGCGCGGTGTCGGCGATACCCGAGGTGCAGACTGTTGAACATGTGCTGGGGATGTATGATTATCGGCTGCGCGTGGTGGCCCGTGATCTGTCAGATTTTGAACGCGTGCTGCGCCGCCGGGTTATGACGCTGCCCGGAGTTGGCGATGTTGAGGCAAATGTTTTGCTGTCCGAGGAACTGTTGCCAGGGCCCATTGGTGCAAACCCCGTTGACTAGCCCCCTGTTAGGGGGGATCACTGGGAAGTAACATTCCAAAGGATGCGCCATGACCGCCTTGCTTGACACTGTAGACCCTGACGGCCTAGCCGAATTTTCCGTGGTTTTCACCGACCGGTCCCTGAACCACATGAGCGCAACATTCCAACAGGTGATGCGTGATATCCACGCCACGCTTTGCGAAGTTTACAATGCTGACACCGCCGTCGTTGTGCCCGGTGGCGGCACCTACGCCATGGAAGCAGTGGCGCGCCAGTTTGCCACGGATAAAAAGGCGCTGATCATTCGTAATGGCTGGTTTTCATACCGTTGGAGCCAAATTTTGCAAGCCGGGTCAATGGCTTCTGAGGAAATAGTGCTAAAGGCGCGCCGTTCCGGAAATGCCCAAGGCGCACCGTTTGCCCCGGCCCCCGTGGCAGAAGTGGTGGCCCGCATCCTGTCAGATAAGCCTGATCTGGTGTTTGCGCCCCATGTTGAAACCGCCTCTGGGATCATTCTGCCCGATGACTACATCGCTGCCGTTGCCGATGCGGTGCATCAGGTTGGCGGGATGTTTGTTCTGGATTGCATTGCCTCTGGCTGTATCTGGGTGGACATGAAAAAACTGGGTGTTGATGTGCTGATTTCAGCACCGCAAAAGGGCTGGTCAGCCCAGCCCTGTGCCGGTTTGGTGATGATGAATGACGCCGCCACAGCGCGGTGTAAGGACGCACAGTCCAGCAGTTTTGCCGTTGATCTTGGCAAGTGGCTGAGCATCATGCATGCCTATACAGGCGGCGGCCATGCCTACCACGCAACCCTGCCCACAGACGCGTTGCGGATGTTTCGCGACACCATGCTGGAAACCAAGGCTTACGGGTTTGAGCGCCTGAAAGATGCCCAGTGGGATCAGGGCAACCGGGTGCGTGCAATGCTTGCAGCACGCGGCGTAAAGTCAGTGGCCGCAGATGGCTTTGGCGCGCCGGGTGTGGTGGTTAGTTTTACCGATGATCCAGACATCCAGACCGGCAAGAAATTTGCGGCCCTTGGCATGCAGATAGCCGCCGGGGTTCCGTTGCAATGTGATGAAGGTGACGGTTATCGCAGTTTCCGACTTGGGTTGTTTGGCTTGGATAAGCTTTACGACGTTGACGCCAGTGTGGCGCGGCTGGAAAGTGCGCTGGATCAGGTGTTAGCCTAGCGTCCGGCCCTGAAAGCCCGGCGCCATCACGCCAGTTGCAACAGGAATTGCGCCAAGTCGCTGGTGTGATGCTGAATATGTGCCGCAGGTGCCGCCTGTGGTGACACATGGATCGTGCGCATACCCATGGCAAAAGGTGCCTTTAGATTGCGGGCATCATCTTCAAACATTGCGGCTGCGCGCGGATCAATGCCGTCAGTCTTGAAAATCGCTTCAAAGGCCGCTGTGTCTGGCTTTGGCTTAAACTGGGCATGCTCAATGCCATAGACCGCGTCAAACACCGTGTCCAAGCCGCGCGCCTTTAGCACCCGTCTGGCATAGGGGGCGGACCCGTTAGTATAGACAATTTTCCGCCCCGGAAGGCTGGTAATACCGTCCGCTAATACGGGGTCTTGGGTGATATGGGACATGTCAATATCATGCACGGCATCAAGAAAGGACCACGGGTCAACACAGTGTTCCGCCATAAGCCCGGCCAGGGTTGTTCCGTAACGCTGCCAATATTCTTTTCTCAACTGGTCTGCAATCGGTCGGGTCACGCCGATGGCGTTCATGACCCAATCGGCCATTTTGATCTCTATCTGATCAAACAATGCCATATCCGGCGGATATAGAGTGTTGTCCAGATCAAATACCCACGTGCGAATATCGGTGAAGCTTTTGCTTAGCATGGCTGAACCCTAAACATGAACGGTTGCGGCGAAAACCGGTATTGACGCGATGGTTGCAAAATCTTGAACGATCTGGGACAGGTATTGCAACAAAAACGGAGTTGCAAAAATGCAGGCGGCTAAATCAGGGCAGAAAGATGCCTATCAGCTTATCTTGGATGCAATTGATACCGGTGGGTATAAGCCCGGGGATCGGCTGGTTGAAAGCGATTTGGCCGAACGGTTTGGCGTGTCGCGCACGCCCATTCGGGAAGCGCTGCAAAGGCTGGAAACCCAGTCATTATTGTCGCGGGATGGGCGCAGCCTGATCGTGGCGTCGCTTGATCATAACCAACTTGCCGAGCTGTACGTGGTGCGCACCGAACTGGAAGGGCTGGCGGCCCGTTTGGCCGCAAAACACGCCACGCCAGAAGAAGTGCGCCTGCTGGGCCGTTTGTTAGAGGAAGACCGGAAAAGGGTTGATGACCCGGCAGCATTGGCGTTGGCAAACCGGCGATTTCATAAGCAAATTCACCTGGCATCCCATAACCGGTATCTGGTGCAGCAACTGGATATTGTGCACCGCACCATGGCGTTGATGGAAAGCACATCATTGGCCGTTGACGGACGGGGCGCGGCCGCTTTGGATGAGCATGCGAAAATCGTAACGGCAATCCAAAATAATGACGGGGATGGCGCCCAACAGGCCATTCGGTCCCATATTTCATGGGCTTATGAAACCCGACTGCGCATTGATATTGACCCAAAATAGTCACGAAATTCAAGTATGAATGCTGGTGCCGCTGTCTTTTGGGGGGGTGGATGAAACAACACCATGGGCGGTTTTGTCCCAATAAAACGGTTTTGAAAACAGTTCCCATATGCCCTTATATGCGGCGATGACTGCAAGGCCAAAATACATGTGCAATGTCGGTATCCACATCCATAAGCGTTTGTGCCCGGTGGGTGCCAGGGCGAAAATGCCGATCAGCAATGTTATGATTTCAGACATAAAAAACATGCCGGTGAGCAAATAAAACGCGGTTGGCGACAGCACACTTTGAATGGGGTGATAAATTCCCAGTGGTACTGCCCAGAAAGACCACAGAACCGGGGCAAGAATAAATTGCGTCAATGTTCCCAGAAAAATAATTTGCACACCGATGAACCGTTTTAGGCCCAGATCCCTGATAAGTGCCCTGGGGCTTCGCATATGTACGGCCCAGGTGATTGCATAGCCCTTTAACCAGCGCGAGCGTTGCCTGATCCATGGCCAGGTTTCACAATTTGCTTCTTCTTTTGTCAGGGTTGCAATCAGTTCTGTTTTATAGCCGCGCCGGGCCAGACGAATGCCAAGATCGGCGTCTTCGGTCACATTATGGGCGTCCCAGCCGCCGATTTTTTCCAGCGCATCGCGGCGAAAGAACAGTGTGGTTCCGCCAAGCGGTATGACCAGCCCAAGCTGTTGCAAACCCGGCAGAACCACCCGAAACCAGGACGCATATTCAATGGTGAAACAGCGTGAAATCCAATTGGTTGTCGGGTTGTAAAAATCAAGAACCCCTTGAAGGCATGCCACTTTTGGCCCGGCTTCATGGAACCGTCGGGCGACTTTGAACAATTGGTCCGCCTCTGGCGCGTCCTCGGCGTCATAGACGCCAATGATAGCGCCGTTACAAAAATCTAGTGCAAAATTCAATGCCCGCGGCTTGGTTTTCAACTCACCACGGGGCACCGTAATTTGGCGCATCCAGGCGGGCAGGTTGGCTTCTTTTAGCGCGCTCTGTGTCGTGGTGTCATCCTGTTCGACAATCAGGCAGATTTCCAACAATTCCCGTGGATAGTTTAGGCGCCCTAACCGGCGCACCAACCGGTTTGCGATGCGACGTTCGCGAAACAGCGGCACCAGAATTGATACCTTTGGCAGGCGCATCATTTGGTTCGGCCGCCTTGCCGACAGGAAAGTTGGCGCTGTAAGGGGTGCGCCATAATAAGACGCCAAAGCCGCCGCCGCCTTTAGCCCGGTGTTAAGAACAAGCGCGGCTATACCGCAGCCTATCAGAACCAACAGCAGTGCAAACGGCGCGACAAAGGCAACTGTGATAAGCACTGCCAATAGCAACAGCGCCATTGTGGTCACCGATCGAGTGTTCCAGTCCCGGCAACTTTCGGTTGGGTCAACGCGGCTTTCAGCCCGCTTCGCCAGGGAATGGTGCCTAAAGTGAAGCAGTGATTGATTGATGGCACTAAGGGGTGCCACGACCATCATCACAGAACCGAATTCGTCTGGAAGTTTTGCCATGATGCCGGCGAAATGTTCAGGTCGAGAGGTGGCGATCAACGTCACCGCGCCCACCCGTTTCCAAGGGATTATTCTGTTTTTAATACAAAAGGATGGGTCAATTCCTGCGACCAGTCTTATGTCTGGTGGTTCGGCATTAAGATCGGCGGTGGCGCAGCCGTATTGCTTGGCCAGCCCACTGTAAAGTTGGGCCTCACTGACCATGTTATTGGCCAATAATATGTCCCCCAGATCGGCATCCTGGCGGACCTGCATCGCGGTGGCCACGATTAAGTCAGAACCCGTCATGACACCCCTGTCGATCAGGATTTTTCCAAGGGTCGACATGGCCGATCCGGGCTTTGGCGGCCCCAGCGATTTTGGGCGTTTCGGATAGGGAGAGGGGCGTTGATCAGTAATCATTTAACACACAGGGCAGCTGTTACAGGGCTACACTGGGTGAGCTAAGTTAATGCGTAATTAATAATGTTGGATTCAGCCGGCTTTATTAATCGCTTCGACAAAGCGATCAAACAGGTGATGGCTGTCTTGCGGGCCTGGCGACGCTTCCGGGTGGTATTGCACGGAAAAAACCGGCCGGTTTGTCAGGCGAATGCCGCAGTTGGAACCATCAAACAGGCTGGTATGGGTTTCCAATACGCCCTCTGGCAGTGACTGGCTGTCAACGGCAAACCCATGGTTCATCGAGGTGATTTCAACCTTGCCGGTTTCAAGATCTTTCACCGGGTGATTGGCCCCGTGGTGACCGTGGTTCATTTTTACGGTCTTTGCCCCCAAAGCCAGCGCAAGCATCTGATGCCCAAGGCATATTCCAAACACTGGCAGTTTAGTACTGTCCAGCAGTTCCTGGATCATCGGTACCGCGTACTGGCCGGTGGCCGCAGGGTCACCGGGGCCATTGGACAGGAAAATACCAGCCGGGTTATGGGCCAAAATTTCCTGGGCCGTCGCCGTGGCCGGAACCACAGTAACATCGCAACCCGCCGACGTCAGGCAGCGCAGGATGTTGCGTTTTGCGCCAAAGTCCACGGCCACAACCCTGTGCCCTGGAACGGCTGCATTTTCATACCCATCAGGCCAGGCCCAACGGGTTTCATCCCATTTATATGTTTGCGCACAGGTGACATCTTTGGCGAGATCTTGGCCCTCTAGCCCGGCAAAAGACCGGGCCGCAGCCACCAAGGCCTCTATGTCAAAATTGCCATCAGGGTCATGGGCAAGGGCGGCATGTGGCGCGCCCTGTTGGCGAATCGCGCGGGTCAGGCGGCGTGTGTCCAGGCCGCCAATACCAATGCGGCCATGCTTGGCCAGCCAGGCGCTTAGATGTTGCGTTGCGCGCCAGCTTGACGGCTCAGTCGGCAGCCACTTTACCACCATCCCCGATGCGACAGGCTCACCAGCTTCGTCATCATCCGGGTTGGTGCCAACATTGCCCATATGGGGAAAGGTAAACGTCACGATCTGGCCCGCGTATGAAGGGTCAGTCATAATTTCCTGATACCCGGTCATGGCGGTGTTAAAGCAAAGCTCTGCAACGGTTTGCCCCGTGGCACCAAAGCCTTGGCCATAAAATACTGTACCATCTGCAAGCGCAAGGCAGGCGGTTGGGTTGTCATTTGCATTATCTGGCATAGCCGTATCCCCCGGGGCACAAAACTGACGGGAAACTAAGGAATGCTGGCGGGGCCGTCAAGCGAATGTGGTAATTTAACTTATTGATATATAACAGCAGGTTAGATGAATTATCCACTGTTGCCACAGGAATTCTTGCGGGGTACTGTCGGAACTTCGGAATGGTTTAGGGGATTGGACAACCGATGGATTTACGGACCCGTGTGAACGCTTCGCTGAAAGAGGCGATGAAAGCACAAGATACCGATCGACGCTCAACTCTGCGATTGATCAATGCGGCCATCAAAGACCGTGACATTGCCCTGCGTGGTGATGGTGACGATACTGGCGTCAGTGATACAGAAGTGCTTGGGATTCTTGGCAAAATGGTCAAGCAACGCATGGAAAGCGCGCGCGCCTATGATGAAGGCGGGCGTTTAGAGCTTGCCGAACAGGAACGGTCTGAAATTCAGATTATCGAAGATTTCCTGCCAAAGAAACTAAGCGAAGATGAAACAGCCAAGGCCATTCAGGCGGCTATTTCTGAGGTTGGTGCAAAAGGTATACGCGATATGGGGCGGGTCATGGGGGTACTGAAAGCCAAGTATACCGGCCAGATGGATTTCGGCGCAGTTGGCGGCCGCATCAAGGGCCTTTTGGGCTAATAACCTATAAAATCGCCTGCCTTACGGATAGTCCTTTGCAGAAGTCGCAACTTTAATTACGCCACCGTTTTTGGCGCGTTGGGCAGTGGCATGCCAGACATAGGTGTGGCTGCCATTGGGCGGGCAGGGGCTTTTGTAACTGAAAGCGCCGGGCAGGATCGTATCCGCGCCGGAATAGGCAATAGTCCCGCCGCCATGCCGATACCCAGGGGCGTCATTATCCACCAGTTTGAACCTGATAAAGCGGGTGCCCGGCGGCACATCGGTCAGGATGAATGTTGGGTTGGTGACAGTATTGGGTGAACCGGATGTGCAAAGCTTTAGCGCGCCCCACTCAAATGTTAGCTCAAAGGCTTGAAGCGGCAGCGTGCACGCCAGGGTGATACCGGCGGCAAGCATTGGGGCTGTCAGAATGTGCATTGGGTGAGCCTGTATAATTTGAATGCACCCATGTTATGACAGATGAAAGAAATCACCAAATATCGTTTGGGATGTCGGTGATTACCGGGAAAATGCCCGCTGCAATTCCACATACAGTGTCAGCCGTTCATCGGCACTTAGGAATGCGCCTATCTCAACCGTGCGGTCATTGCCGCGCAGGGTGACGTAGTTTTCGACGGGGCCGCCAATGGGGCGTAGTTTAATCTGCACCCAGTGCGGGTTGGCCTGCCAGTTTTGGTCAGGGGCATGGGGGTTATGGCGGCTTAGGTCCACATGGTCATGCCACAGGCTTAACACCTCACGCAATTGGCCCTGCGCGCTGCTGCGTCGTAGGGAATACCAGATCAGCGCCAATGCGCCCATCAGAAACGGCAACAGGCCCCAAAGGGCGGCGGTGCCAAGCAGTGCCAGTAGCGGCAACATGAACATCGCGAATGTGACGCCGATGAACCAGACAAAGCCAGATGCAGGCAAGGATCGGTGCGGCCACAAAGTGAGGCGCAGCGCCGGGCCATCACCATCGGCAAAGGAAAAGGCCCCGGGTTTATCCGGGGCCTTATGATCTGTGTATTCCCATTGTATGGGCATTGGTCGTGGCCCTAATGGCTGGTGCCGTGATCCCAGTCTTTTTGCTCTGGCAGGATCTCAAACGTATGCTCTGGTGGTGGGCATGTTAGAGTCCATTCCAGCGTGTCAGCGCTGGGGCCCCAATAGTTGTTTTCGGTTACTTTTTTACCGTAACGCAGGGTGTAAAACATCACGCCGATGAAAAACAGGAATGACGCAAATGATAGGAACGCACCCCAAGAAGATACATAGTTCCAGTAAGCAAATGCCTCTGGGTAATCAATGTACCGACGTGGCATGCCCTGGCGGCCCAAAAAGTGCTGCGGGAAGAAGGTGATATTTGCACCGATGAACATCATCCAAAAGTGCAGTTTACCAGCCCATTCCGGGTATTGGCGGCCAGACATTTTGCCGATCCAATAGTAGATACCGGCAAAGATACAGAAGATGGCGCCAAGGCTCATCACATAGTGGAAGTGGGCAACCACATAATATGTGTCGTGGTAGGCGCGGTCGATACCGGCCTGTGCCAGCACGATGCCGGTGACGCCGCCAACGGTGAACAGGAACAAAAAGCCAAACGCCCAGAGCATGGGTGTTTTAAACTCGACCGATCCGCCCCACATGGTGGCGATCCAGCTGAACACCTTAACGCCCGTGGGCACCGCAATGACCATGGTTGCCAGCATGAAATAGCTTTGCTGGGTCAGGCTTAGGCCAACAGTGTACATATGGTGCGCCCAGACAACAAAGCCCAAACCACCAATGGCGATCAGCGCCCAGACCATCGGCAGATAGCCGAACAGGGGCTTTTTGCTGAAGGTCGCGATGATGTGGCTGATGATGCCAAAGCCCGGCATGATGATGATGTACACTTCCGGATGGCCAAAGAACCACAGGATGTGCTGGTACAAGATCGGGTCACCGCCACCGGCGGGGTCAAAGAACGTGGTGCCAAAGTTGCGATCTGTCAGCAACATGGTGATGGCACCGGCCAGAACTGGCAGCGACAATAGGATCAGCCAAGCGGTGACAAAGATTGACCAGGCAAACAGCGGCACCTTGAACAGGGTCATGCCGGGGGCACGCATGTTCAGGAAGGTGGTGATCATGTTGATGGCACCAAGGATCGAGGACGCACCCGAAAGGTGCACGGCGAAAATCGCCAGATCCATTGAAAACCCACCTTCAGAGGTGGACAGCGGCGGATACAACACCCAGCCAACGCCGGAACCCAGCTGATCATTGCCGCCCGGGGCCAAAAGCGAGGCAACACCAAGCGTCGTGCCGGCAACATACATCCAATAGGATAGGTTGTTCATCCGCGGGAACGCCATGTCAGGCGCACCAATGTGCAGCGGCATAAAGTAGTTACCAAAGCCGCCAAACAGCGCCGGAATAACCACAAAGAACATCATCAGAACACCGTGATAGGTGATCATCACGTTCCAAAGGTGGCCGTTCGGCGTACATTCGTCACCCACGCCAGCGGCGAACATACGCGCGCCTTCCAGGCACATGTATTGCACGCCCGGTTCCATAAGTTCCATCCGCATGTAGACGGTGAAACAGATCGAAATGAAGCCAACAAACGCCGCTGTAAAGATATACAGGATACCGATGTCTTTGTGGTTGGTTGACATAAACCAGCGCGTGAAAAAGCTGCGCTCGTCGTGATGGTCTTCTGTGTGGGTGGCGGCGTCGGCCATCTGTGATATCTCCTGAAGCGTATCGGGCAGGGGTGCTGCCCATCATTCTTGCCCCGTTTAGCCGAACATATGGGGCGGCTCAACCGCCCCATATGCCGCAGGGGTTAAGAATCGTTGTTTTCTTCGGTTGTTTCAGTCGAATCTGCGGGTTCTGTTTCAATTTCTTCCATTTCCGGCGCAACACTGGCCAGATATGCGGCCAGATCCTCGGCATTTTTCTTGGCCTTGAATGTCATTTTTGACTTGGCCTTGGAATCACCGGTGACGTCTTTCAGATAGGCCGTGGGATCGGTGATGAAAGCCGCAATGCTTTCTTCGTCCCAGATCAGCCCGGACATGCCAGCCGCGAGCAGGGATTTTGAATATTTGAATTCCTCAGCACCCGCCGCCCGGCCGATAATGCCAAACAGGTTTGGCCCGGTTTTGCCGCCCTTAAAGATCACTTCGTCACCGTTCTTGATGGTGTGGCAGGCTTTGCATTTCTTAAAGGCTTTTTCACCGGCAGCAATATCACCGGCGGCATAGGCCGGGGCGGAAAGCGACAATAGGAGTGCGGCGGATATGTTCAAAATGTTTTTCATGACTGTGTTTCCTGTGTGTGGCTGCGCATACTGATGCCAAGTTTAGCCATTGCTGCACAGGATACGAGCGCATTAATGTCGCATCCCCGGCGGGTGCTTCGGACTAAAATTTTGAAATGCCGTCAACTGTAGTTCAAGTAATCTGGTGCCTTCGAGCTGCAAATCAAAGCTGCGCGCACTAAGCGACCAGCGCATGGCAAGCCCCTGAATAAGTGTCAGTATAAGATAGGCGGCATCGTCTGGGTCTAGATCGGCGCGAAAGCCACCCCGCGTTATTTCCTGTTGGATCAGGCCTGATAAAGTACGGTGCCGCCCGGCCATCAACCCGGCAAAAAACCGGCGCAGGCTTTCATTTTCGGCGTGCAACTCGCGTGAAAATAATATCGCCGGGATCGCCGGGTTGTTTTGTATAAAGCCAAGCTGGGCGGCAACCTGGGATTTTAGCTGCTGGGCGGGTGATTGGCCTGCGCGCCCGGCGCCCTTGGCGGCGCCCTGCAACAGTTGGGCAATGCGTTCAGCGACGGACTGCCAGACATCAGACTTCGTTGGAAAGTGGCGAAAAATGGCGGGCTGGGAAATACCGATCTTATCCGCAAGGTGCTGCATGGTCAGCCGGTCGGGGCCCAGTTCAGAGGCAATGCCAATCGCGGTGTCGACGATTTCAGATTTTCGTTCGACACCGCTTTTGCGTTTTCGGGTGGTCATGTGTTGTGCCTAAGCGTCTGGGAAGCGCATCGGTAGGCGCAAATTGCTAGTTGTCTTCCAGCGCAATCCTATAACCGGCATGGCACGCCGTACAGGCCCCAAGGATCACGGATAGTTCTTGCAGCAACATGTCCTTATCGCCAAAGTCCCGCGCATTTGCCGCCAGATTATCAAACGCAGTGTGGGCGGCAAAGCCGTTCTTTTTGAATTGGAGCGGCAGCTTGGCAATTAGGGTTGGGTTTTCGTCCCCCGCCAAAGCCATGCCCACGGATGTGGCACTTGCCGCCACTTGCTCCATGTCATCGTTGGCCAAGCCTTCAGTGATCGATTGCACGGCTTCCAGCAATCCGCGCATTTCGCCAAGCACGTGGTCGCGTTCGCCCGGCGCCAGCAATATCGCCGTGCGGCCATCATCGGCCTGCATTGTGCTGCCCTTAATAAGAAACGTGTAGACACCAAAGGCAAGCGCCAGCGCAAGAAGGCCGCTAACGGCCCAACATAATGTGCATTTTTTCATCATGGGTGAGAACCTTGTTGAGGGAAATTAAATAAGTTAGTAAGTGCTAACTTAACCCAAGTCAACTGTGGTGTCGGTATTACAGCCACATTGGACGTATGACCGGTGGTACCCCATGGTATTTAAGAGCTGCGGGCATCGCGCTGGCCTTGCCTGCCAGGTCGCGCTGAACGGCGGGGTGCAGCGTGGTGGCATCAAGATTGTGGGCCCGGTGTGATCCCAGGGTTTTGCGCCGCACTGCGTGCGTCGCGGGGTGATTTTTCTGCGAAAAATCGAATGCCTCCGGCGGGGATATTTGTAGAAAAATGATGCCCGCTGGCTTTAGGCACCGCCTTATATGAGAGGATCGGGTGACCAAAGGCTGGCACAGGGGCCATGAAAAATCTGTCAAATCAAATCGCGCCATACCCACATCCCTTGGTGTGCAAATGTGAGCCAGAAAATAGCAAGATTGGTAATGTCTTTAAGGGTCAGGCCCGCTGGGTGAAGACCTGTTCAAAGGTATTTTTCAGCGCCTTATCCACATCCGCCATGGAGACGTTTAGGCCTAGGTCTACCAGGCTGGTGACGCCGTGCTCTTGAATGCCGCAGGGGATGATGCCGCCGTAGTGGCCAAGGTCGGGATCGACATTAATGGAAATACCATGAAAGCTGACCCACTTTTTCAGGCGAATGCCCACGGCTGCGATCTTATCTTCGCGCGGTGTTCCGTCGGCATTTGGCGGCAGGTCAGGGCGCACAACCCAAACCCCGACGCGGCCCGTGCGGCGCTCACCCATAACGCCAAACTCTGCCAGTGTGGCGATCACCCAATTCTCTAACTGGCGCACAAATTTGCGCACATCGCGCCCGCGCGCACCCACATCCAGCATGGTATAGGCCACCCTCTGTCCGGGGCCGTGATAGGTGTATTGGCCGCCGCGCCCGGTTTTAAAAACCGGCAATAGATCTGGGTCAACCAGATCAGCAATATTTGCGCTGGTTCCGGCTGTGTATAGTGGCGGGTGTTCCACCAGCCAGATCAGCTCATTGGCCGTGCCAGCCGCAATACCCTTTGCCCGGTTTTCCATAAATTCAACTGCGGCCGGGTAGGGTGTTAAACCGTCTGCAATTTCCCAGTTTTCCATGCTTTGATACTTTCACATTTTGGCCCGGAAAAAATTTATTTGTCCGATGTGGTTATTTGCCTATGATTGCGGCAATTGACAAATATTTATTTTTTAGGAGGTTCGCTATGATTATCAAACGAAACCTGTTGGCCGGAATTGCCCTTAGCCTGGCATTGGGGCCACTGCCTGCGGCGGCAAACAATCATGGGCTGTTGCCGGGGCTGATTATTGGTGGGATCATTGGCAGCGAGCTGCAGCGCAACAGCGGAAAAAACCGCCCCCAAGTGCGGCGTTCACAACTGCCAAGCACGACACAGGGCCAGCAAATTCAAACCTCGCTGAACTATTTTGGATTTCCTGCGGGGGTAGTTGACGGCCAACTTGGACGCAAATCGCGGCTGGCGATGTCAGGTTATCAGGCCCATATGGGATTTCCGGTCACCGGCCAGCTGACGGTTATTGAACGGGATTTTTTGATTAGCTCCTATGAGCGTGCAATAATTGGTGGCGCGGCAACGGCGCAATTGCTGGCCACCAGCCCGAACGGCCCCCGGGGCCTGTTGACGGTTTACCGAGACGAATTAAGCGGCGTGGGGGCGGCTACCAACCAGCTGACAGTTTTGCAAACCGAACCTGAGGCAGATACCGCCTTGCCAGATTTCTTTGGCGGCAACGGCGCGGTGTCGCTGGCCTCGCAATGCAATAAGGTCAGCCTGCTGACCAGCAGCAATGGTGGCTTTACCACCGAGGCTTCGATGGTTGATCCGGTGTTCACCCTGAACGAACAGCTTTGCCTGGCCCGCACCTACGCGATTGCCCAAGGCGAAGATCTGGCCCGCAAGGTGCAGGGTTTCACACCCCAGCAAATCGCGGCGCAATGCGAAACATTCGGCCCGGCGATGCGCGACTATGTAAGCGCCCTGTCGCTAAAGCCCATGGACGGGGTGATGCAGGATGTCAGCGGGTTTGTGCTGCAGACAGGAATGTCCCCGGCGCAATTGTCGGGCACAGCCCGGATCTGCCTGTCAGTTGGGTATCGTACTGACAATTTGGACGTGGCCATTGGTTCAGCGCTGTTGCTGGCAGTGCTGGGCGACAAACCTTACGGCGAAGTGATCGGCCACCATCTGGGGCTGGGCTATGGCACCACCGAACGGCCAGATCTGGCGCTTGCCTGGTACGAACTGGGCCTGGATGCAATTGACAATGGTGCCGAGGCGGTTTTCGCCCCCGGTCAGCCAGAGCGCATTGCGCTGATCCGCAAGGCGGCGTTTTCAATGAACGGGCAGGGGGCCACCCAGGGGGGCAACGGCTTGCAACCCGTGGCGCTGCCTGATTTTTCCAGCGATGGTGGATGAGTTTCAGGCGGGCATGTTATGTGGCATGCCCGCCCTCAGCAATATCACGGGCATTTTCGAATGAAACTTAGCCCTGAAACCAACCGGCTTGTTTCAGGTGTTTGATATACGTGCGGCTGACCGGGATCTCGCGCCCATCGCTTAATGTTAGCACGCCCTTATCACCCAGCCGCGTGGCGCTTTTAATTCTGCTAGATGCTACCCAATGGGAACGATGTACCTGTAGACCGGGTATGTTTTGAACCTCTGAAATTGCGTCCCTAAGGCGCATCAGAACCATGCTGGTGCCTTTGGTAGTGGTCACATTTACATAATGATCTTGTACCGACAATGAAATGACGGGCCCGCGTTTGACCGGCGACAGGCGCGAAAGAAGCGGTGTTTCTGTTTGTGCCTTTGCGTGCGGTTTTTGGTCGCCAATGGCGGACAACAAAGCCGACACCACCAGGGAAATGACCATTGTGTCGGCGAACATACCCACCACATAGTAATTTGAAAATGGTGATAGGCCCAGTGCCACCCAGTTGAGAAGCAACAGCAAAATGCACACCCCGACACCTGTGGCTGCGCCCGAAGCCAGAACAAACCCCCAGTCCCACCGCCGTTTTCGTGGTAGTATGTGAAATAGGGCTGCATGGACAAACGCACCGGTGGCGAATGTGCTGGTCGCAATAATGATCCAATAGACAATGCGCGGCCCAAATGGCATCAGGTTCAGCGTATCAAATGGCCCCGACAAGCCCAGAATAAACCCCACAGCGATGATCGCCGCCCAAAGCTTAACAGAACTAAAATCATGCCGCAGTTCACGAAGCGCCAGGTGCAGGACATTGTTTTTCACGTTGTTTTCGCCCCTGTCTGCGTAGTCCCTGTGGTTCAGCCAAACGAAACGATCCAGTTAGCATCCAACCTTCAATAGAACAGAAGAATTGGAAATGACAATGTTTGAACCCTTGGTGACTGCCCCGCTGGAAATTCAGCTTCATGTGGCTTTCGCAATGATGTCAATTTTGCTTGGGCCGCTGGCTTTGTTTCGCAAGCGCCGCGATTGGGTGCATAAAACGCTGGGGTATGTTTGGGTTTGGATGATGGCACTGACGGCGCTTTCGTCAATGTTTATCATGGAAGTACGCTCATTTGGGCCGTTCAGCATTATCCACCTGCTGTCATTGTTGACATTCTGGGGGCTGTTTCGCGGTGTAAGGTTTGCACTGCACCGCAATATACCGGCCCACAGGGCCACAATGCAAAACATGTATTTTTGGGCCCTTGGCATTGCCGGCATATTATCATTCCTGCCAGGCCGGATCATGAGCCGGATATTCGCGACCCAAGGAAATGACATGGATATTATGCTGATTGCATCCAGCGTGGCCGTTGCTTTCGGGATCATTCGGTATGTTAGCAGCCGTCCCAAACCGCTTGGCCGGTCATAGTTGGGCATTAATTTTGGCGGAAAATGAAATGAAACTGGGCTTCACAAATTTAGATCCATTCGCTAATAAGCGGATTACCAAGTCTAGACAGTGCGGTCGTGGCGGAATGGTAGACGCGCAGCGTTGAGGTCGCTGTGGGGTAACACCCGTGGAAGTTCGAGTCTTCTCGACCGCACCAGAATATTTTGTAATATACTGTTTTACTTACATAAAGTTGTAGTTGATATTTTCAGACCCCCGTTTGGACCACCTTTATTTATGTGCAGCGACACTCCGCTATGTGCATAAATGATACGTCAAAATAGTTACTTGGCACCTCCAATCAGAAACGGCTAATGTTTCCTGGCCTTGGTATTGTCGTAACCTAGGGCATCGCGATGCTCTTCAATCATGGAGAGATCGAGATGCGGATACTTTCAAAACGCCAGCTCAAGGAGATGGTTTTGTATTCACCACAACACGTAGCCAGACTGGAAAAGGCCGGGACGTTCCCTCAGCGGATACAACTCGGCCCCAACAGGGTGGGATGGGTTGAGGATGAAGTGCTGGACTGGCTTCAGAAACGGTTGGATTGTCGCGAAATACCTGACCGACACTCCTGAAAAGGAGCAGGGTGGCTGGGCGTGCACAGTCCGGTCACCCAACTTGGTTGAAAACGCCTAAGCCACCATCACGCTAGGCGGACCACTTTTGCTCCACCACACTGGCAAGTTTTTGCTTCGCCGTTGAGACGGCTCTTGGCCGCAATTTGAGTATCCGACACCAAATTACTGTTTTCCATCTTGGCAGACATTTTGGGATGGTTTGTGAATGGCGCGGATATGGGGAGAGCAGACACTTGACTACGTGCGCAGTGCAATTGCTAATTCCCAGCGAAATCGAGGCCAACTCGGGTTAGGGCACCGCCTAATCTATGGATTAGGTTCAGCGCATACTCATATCGGAGATGGGCAATTATTTGGACATCGTGCCTGTTCAAAATAAAAACTTTGGTTTCCCCATCATTACCGTCCGGCTGAAATTCTTCGGCCCGCGAAACGGTAAGCTGCATTTCACCGTGGAAAATGCCTTTATTTTCAGCATAAAAAACTTCAAGTTCCGGCATCGCATTGGCTTCTTTAATGACGGTAAAAACGTCAACAGAACCGTCTGATTTAAGAAAAATATGCCCATTTCTTTGAACGTATTTTGGCAACTTGTCTTTTTCTAGCGGATGTAATTTCATCGCATTAAAACGAAGTCTACCATCTTTGACTGTTCGTTTTTGTTCTGGCCCAGTATCGCATGCTGGTGAGACACTGACCTGCCCCTGAATTGTCATCCGACTTGAACCAGAGCCTTTTGGGTTGATACGCCATTTGGCGCAAGTTTAGCAACCGACTGTCGCGCGGAGCTTTCATGTGGCGCAGCGGTGCAGTCGGTT
>JAZGFB010000050.1:0-61857 GCA_036479015.1 Paracoccaceae bacterium
TGGGATCAGATGGATTTATTCCCGAAAGATTTTCGCGCCAACGATATAGATTTCTCTTGGATTCAGTCGCTTTTTCTTCCGTCCAATCCATTGGCTTGCGATAATGCGTACTCAACATCACAAACCGGATGACCTCACCCGGTACCCCCTGCTCCAGCAAATCCCGCACCGTAAAAAAGTTGCCCAATGACTTGGACATCTTCTTACCCTCAACCTGCAACATCTCATTATGCAACCAGTAGCGCGCAAACCCGTGGCCGCTGCACCGCGATTGGGCGATCTCATTCTCATGGTGCGGAAACGTCAGATCGTTGCCGCCGCCGTGAATGTCAAATTCTGCCCCCAGCAATTCAAACGCCATTGCTGAACATTCAATATGCCAGCCCGGACGACCCCGCCCCCACGGGGAATCCCATCCCGGCAAGTCTTCCGTTGATGGTTTCCACAGCACAAAATCCATAGGGTCTTCTTTGTAGGGTGCAACTTCGACCCTCGCCCCAGCAATCATATCGTCAATGGAACGACCCGACAGTGAGCCATATGCTTCATATTCCCGAACCCGGAAAAGAACATGACCCTCCTTTTCATATGCAAATGGACGACCATCGGGGCGGTCCTTAATCAACCCCTCAATCATCGCCACCATCTGCGGCACAAATTCCGTCGCCCTCGGTTCTTCATCCGGTCGCCGCGCCCCAAGCGCATCCATATCCGCGTGATACCAGTCAATGGTTTCATCCGAGCGCTTGCGGATCAACGCCTCCAACGACCGCCCGTCCCCAGCCTTGACCCGCGCCAAAGCCGTTGCATTGATCCGGTCATCCACATCGGTGAAATTGCGAACGTATTTAACGTGATCCGCGCCATACACATGCCGCAGCAACCGGTTCAACACATCAAACACCAGCACCGGGCGCGCATTGCCCAGATGGGCGCGGTCATACACCGTCGGCCCACAGACATACATGCGCACATCTTTGGCGTCCAAAGGCGTGAAAACCTCTTTGGCGCGGATTTTGGTATTATACAGGCGTATCTCAGTCATAGCGTGATCCTCGGGCGGTTGTCCCCGCGGGCTGTAGCAACTTCAACTGAAAGATAAAAGTAAACCGGCCCGCAAAATTTTAGCGGATAATACAGCAAATAATGGTCAGGTTCCGGTTCATGGCCATAGCTTAACACGAAACCTGATCCAGGCAATGCCATTTCACCTTTTCACAAATATCCATGCCATGGGCACCGCACGCCCGCTTGGGCGTGCTTATAATAATGACGCCAAAGGCGTCTCACTTCTTAAACGTAACTGATCACCTCATACTCAATATTATCACTATCGCGAAAATAAAACCGGCGCCCCGGCTCATAATCATAGTGCTCACCGGGCGTAAATCCTGCTGCAAGCACGCATTTTTCGGTCGCCTCAAAATCATCCACCACCACCCCCACATGGTTCAAACCGCCCAGTTGGGCGTAACTTGTATGGGCACTGGCAGCGGCTTTACCGGTCGGGCCGGTATAGACCGCCAGATACTGATCATCGGTCCCCACATGTATGGTAAAACCACCACTGATCGCCTCGCCCTGCCAGCGTATATGCCAGCCAAACAGTTTACCCAGCATCGCCGCGGTAATTTTCGGGTCCTTAACCGTGATATTAATATGTTCAATTTTGCCAACAGACATTGCCTGTCCTTTCATTGTTGTTTTCTGATGACATCACTTGTAATTGCTCAAGCTTACTTTAGGTCAAGGACTATTTTTATGTATAAAATAAAGGGCCTTTCCATAGGTCAAATTGCCGACCGTACAGGGCTGGCAGTTTCGGCCATCCGCTTTTATGAAGAAAAAGGTCTGATCACACCCGAACGCACCCCCAGCGGGCAGCGCCGATATCAACGGGCTGACATACGACGACTGTCATTTGTCATGATCTCGCAACAACTGGGCTACACACTTGCTGAAATTCAGGAACTGTTTTCCGGGCTCCCGGCCAACCGCACCCCAAATAAGGCCGATTGGACCCGCATCGGCCGCGGCTTTCGCGCCAGCATAGACGACCGTATCAGCAGATTAACCAACCTGCGTGACAAATTGGATGGTTGCATTGGTTGTGGCTGTTTGTCCCTTAGAAATTGCGCGCTTTATAATCCGCAGGACTGCGCCGCAGCCAAAGGCACCGGTGCGCGCTACCTAAAAGGCGACAGCGCACTTTAGGGTCAGGTTTCTAAGCAAAAAAAGGGGCGCATCGTTCATAACGACACGCCCTTAAAGGTTTTCCCGCCGGGGCGGCGGGAGGGGAGAATTAGTTTTCCAATGTTTCAGCCGGGGCTGTTTCAACAGTCATGACGTCACCTGTGCCAAACAGGTCAGACAGGTGCAGCGCTGCTGTGATGTCGTTCAGCTCCACGCCAAAGTTACCCAAAGCCGCATCAGCCATTTCGCCATAGGCCAGCGGGTTAAAGCGCTCGGTGTAAAATTCTAACTCTACCAGGTGGCCATAGGCGCCTGGCTGGGCCCAATAGGCATATGTCTGCGGGTCTAGCAGCACTTCATAGCTGTCAGTGTCCAGCCACTTGGCCCATGTCTCAACATTCATCATGTTGATATAGGTTTCTGGCGTCATCATCTGTGCCCAGGATGCCGGGTCAGACATCGCCGTATGAACAAAGGAATGTTTGTCTGGGTCAGGAAAGCTCATCCAGAAATCCGGGTCGGCGAAATTAATAACAATAGTGTCGCCAGCTTCAGCAGTAGAGCCATCCCACCAGGTAGAGCGGTCAAAAGGGTTGCCAATACGAACGCCGCCAATTTCAAAGGCATTTGCCGCAGTTGCACCCAATGCAAGTGTTGCGACAAGTGCGGTTGTTGTGAATATGTTTTTCATGTTGTTTCCCTTTTGGCCAAAATCTGTCTGCACCTTCACCTCTGATTCGAGGTTCTTACCCTTCTTATATCATCATATTCATATTTTAGCATGTTATTTTGATGCGACAGAATAACCAGTAATAATAAGAGGTCCGGAAACTTAATTTACCTAATTAATTGAGGTAGTTAGGAATATATTTCAAATCATACACGATGACTTGCATTGAATGTGATTACAGGTTCCTGCAATTCTGGCCACGGCCAATTGGGGCTGAATCAATAATAAAGGGATAGTAAAATGACACTGATCAAATCACTGATCGCCATTGCCGGTCTGGTCGTTCTTAGCGCCTGCGAAATGCCACACGCCGATGCAAACACCCATGGCGACGCCGACGCTATGATGAATGACGGCGAGGTCATGATGGGCGACGACACCATGATGAGCGACGGCTGATCCGAATAACCAAAACGACAACAACCTGCCGGCACGGGTGTTTTCTCGTGTCGGCATTTCCATTTTACCAAAACAAAATTACCAGACCAAACCAGACCATGACAGCCATGGCCCTGGCACAACCCCCTATGGCCAACTGGCTTTACCCAGGCTTTCGCCAAACGTGCACTGAAACAGTGCTCCCGTATGGAAGATAAAATATCAGTGCCCTTTTAATGGCGGCGTAACATCTATGAGCAGGTATAAGGGCTATGCGACTGCTATTTTAGTGCGGTGGCCATGACCGTAAACTCTGATGCCTTCAGGGAGGCGATTGTTTGCGTGTTGATATTTGCAAAAGGATACCACCCCATGACTACCGATATTGGCGCCCGTTTTCGCGCCCTGCACCGCCCCGGAAACCCGTTTATTCTGGCCAATGCCTGGGACATCGGCAGTGCCAAAATGCTGGCCGCACTGGGGGCGCAAGCACTCGGCACGTCTTCCGCCGCCCATGCGTTTACCCTTGGTCGCACCGACGGGCAGATATCACGCGATCAGGCCTTGTCCCACGCATCCGATCTGGCTGCAGCCGTCAATCTGCCCATATCGGGTGACTTTGAAAATGGCTTTGGTGACGCCCCTGATACGGTGGCTGAAACCGTGCGCCTGTCCGCCCAGGCTGGCTTGGCCGGTATATCTATAGAGGACATAGCCCTAACCGGCCAAACCACCTACCCGTTTGATCTGGCAGTGGAACGCATTCGCGCCGCCGCATCAGCCGCCCGCGCTTTGCCCGGTGATTTCGTGCTTGTGGCCCGCGCCGATGGCATCATGACCGGTGCCTACGATATCGACGAGGCCCTGAAACGCTTGGCCGCCTTTGATGCCGCCGGGGCCGATTGCCTGTATACGCCACTGCCCAATACCACCGATGATCTGGCCCGCATCTGCCAATCCACCAGCAAACCTGTAAATGCATTGGCGGCGGGCCCGACCTACACTGCCCTTACCCGGGCTGATTACGCCCGCCTTGGCGTGGCGCGTATCTCACTTGGTGCGGCCTTGGCACGCGCAACCCATATGCTCATTCACGACGCTGCCAAAGATATGTTTGATCAGGGCAGCTTTTCTCGCCTGTCCCCCGGCATTGCAGGCGCAGATATTGACGCCATGATGAATTAATTCCGCCCCGGATCGTTCAAAAACGACACCATGACGCAAACAGGCTTGACCAAGTTTTGGTTTTGCCCGCAGCCTGTATTCAGGAGGCGTTGCAAATGGACCAACTTAACTGGCTGATTTCATTGAATGTTCGCACAATAGGTGCAGAACGCGGTGCCGCTGCCCGTGGGGCCCCAAATACCTGATGAGCCATGTTTCTTTATGCTTATCAGGAATACCAAAATGACAAATGCATCAACCCGCCGATCCGGGGGCCGCGCCGCGCGCCGCGCCCTTCGCGCCGCCCCCCTTGCCCAAGACCTGCGCCCAGTAAAACCGGGCATGTCCGGTGGCAGATACAAACCACTTAATGAGCTTGAAATCGGGCAGATACACAGTGCCGCCCTTGATGCGCTTGAGGAAATCGGCCTTGCTGACGCACCGCAATCGGGCGTTGACTATATGGTCAAAGCCGGGGCTGTTCTAGGTGATGATGGCCGATTACGCTTTCCCCGCGCCATGGTGGAAGACGCTGTTGCCCGTGCGCCAAAGCAACTGACATTGCATGGCCGTGATCCGCGCCATGACATGGACCTGTCAGGCACCCGCACCTATTTTGGAACAGCCGGGGCGGCTGTGCATATGGTGGATGTGGCCGGACGGATTTACCGCGACAGCACATTGCAAGACCTGCATGATGCCGCGCGCATTGCTGATACCCTTGATAACATTCACTTTGTTCAGCGCCCCTTGGTGGCCCGCGATATTCTCGACAATTTCGAAATGGACCTTAACACCATTTACGCCACCTGCTCTGGTACCAGCAAACATGTGGGCACGTCGTTTTCCGAGCCCGGCTTTGTCACCGGTGCCGCTGAACTGCTTTACACCATCGCCGGTGGCGAACAGGAATTTCGCGCCCGCCCGTTTGTGTCGGCGTCCAATTGTTTTGTGGTTCCGCCGATGAAATTTGCCACCGAAAGCTGCGAAGCTATGGAAACCACCATATTGGCGGGAATTCCGGTGTTGTTGCTTTCGGCAGGCCAAGCCGGGGCCACATCACCCGCCCCCATTGCCGGGGCAATCGTGCAGTCGGTGGCTGAATGCCTGGCCGGGTTGATCTATGCCCATGCCGTCAAACCCGGCGCACCGGTGATATTTGGCACCTGGCCCTTTGTGTCAGACCTGCGCACCGGGGCCATGTCGGGCGGATCTGCCGAACAGGCGCTGCTGACGGCGGCCTGCGCCCAGATGCACCAGTTTTATGGGCTGCCTGGTGGCGCGCCCGCCGGCATGGCTGACAGTAAAATGCCCGATATGCAGGCCGGTTGGGAACAGGCCACATCGGCCGTGATGGCCGGTATGGCGGGGCTAAACCTGGTATACGAATCTGCCGGTATGCATGCCTCACTTTTGGGATTTTGCCATGAAAGCTTGATTTTGGGCGATGATCTGATCGGCGGCGCACTGCGCTGTGTGCGCGGCATTGAAGTCACCCCAGACACCATCGGATTGGACACAATGCGCGCGGTTTGCCTGGGTGGTCCGGGGCATTACCTGGGGCAGGACCAAACCCTGTCCCTGATGCAAACCGAATATATATATCCCGCCCTTGGTGACCGCACCTCGCCCAAAGAATGGGAAGAAGTCGGTCGCCCTGACCTGTTGCTCAATGCGACTGCAAAGAAAGAAGAAATACTTGCCACTCGATCGGCCGCCCGGTTTGACCCGAAACTTGACGCTGAAATACGCGCCAAATTTAACATCCACCTGCCCGCCTAACCTGTGGCGCGCTCTTCCAGGCCCAGCCATTCTGCTTCGGCCTGATCAAGGGCGGCTTGGCGCGATATCAAAGCGTCAGTTGCCTTTTGAAACTTAGCCAGATCGCGGGTGAACAGCTCGGGATCTGACATCAGGTCAGTCAATTTGACAATTTCCACCTCAAGGCGCGCCATCTCGCCAGGCAATTCCTGCAAGCGGTGTTTTTCAGTGAAAGACAGGCCAGAAGCTGCTGATTGTATAGCTTTTTCTGCCTTTCCTTTACGTTGTTTTGGAGCCACTTCAACAGTGTTATCTGCTTGCCTCTGCGCCTGATAATCGCTCCAGCCACCGGCATAGATCACGGCTTGGCCGTCGCCCTCCATGGCGATGGTGCTGGTGGCCACCCGGTCAATGAAATCACGATCATGGCTGACCAACAGCACGGTGCCCTCATAGTCTGCCAGCAATTCCTGCAACAGATCCAGCGTTTCAATATCCAGATCATTGGTCGGCTCATCCAACACCAGCAGATTGCTTTGGCGTGCCATAAGACGCGCCAGTAACAGGCGGGATTTTTCGCCGCCCGACAGGCTACGCACCGGTGCACGTGCCTGGTCGTCGGAAAACAGAAAATCCTTTAGATACCCCACAACATGACGCGGCATGCCCCGCACCATGATCTGATCCGCCTTACCTGAAACGGCCATTTCAGGATCACCTGTCAGGTTTTCCCACAGGGATTTGTCTGGCATCAACCCGGTGCGGTTTTGATCAAACGTTACCATCTCAACCGTGCTGCCCAGCCGAACCTGCCCGGTATCCGGCGTTTCCTGCCCGATCAGCATTTTCAGCAGCGTGGTTTTACCCACACCATTTGGCCCCACAAGTGCAATACGCTCGCCACGCGCCATGCGTAATGAAAAGCCCTGCAACACCACCTGTTCGCCAAAACTCTTTGAAATATCAACGGCTTCTATCACCAATTTGCCAGATTTTTGCCCCGCTTCAAAGGCCATACCAGCCGTGCCCTGCCGCCGGATCATCCCGGCGCGTTCAGCGCGTAAATCCCCCAGTGCGCGCACCCGCCCCTGATTGCGCTTACGCCGCGCCGATATGCCTTCAACCGCCCACCTGGCTTCAGATTTTATCTTACGATCCAGCTTATGGCGGTTCAGGTCTTCTTCGGCCCATACCGTGTCACGCCAGGCTTCAAAGGCGTCAAACCCCTTTTCTTGGCGCCGAACCTGCCCGCGATCGATCCATAACGTGCCCCTCGTCAGGCTGCGCAAAAACGCCCTGTCATGGCTGATCAGAACATAGGCCGAGCGCGTGGAGCGCAGCTGTTGTTCAAGCCAGCCAATGGCCGCAATATCCAAATGGTTGGTCGGCTCATCCAGCAACATCAATGCAGGCTCTGACGCCAACAACCCAGCCAGCGCCGCCCGGCGTCTTTCCCCACCTGATGCCGTGGCCACAGCCATGTCAGGGTCAAACTTCAACCCTTCGGCCACCCGCTCAACCCGGTACATCTCAGACGGATCAAGCCCGCGTGACGCAAATTCGCCTAGCGTTGAAAACCCTGACATTTCAGGATCTTGCTCCATATAGCCAATGTCAATTCCGGCCCCCGCCACGACAGATCCGCGATCCGCCTCAACCAAGCCGGCCATGACCTTCATCAATGTCGACTTGCCAGAGCCATTGCGCCCCACCAGCGCCAACCGATCCCCCGGCTGCACAACCACATCCAACCGGTTAAAGACCGGGTCACCGCCAAATGTCAGCGATATATCAGAGACTTGTAATAACGGGGCTCGTGCCATGACCAGCAGCTACAAGCCCTACCAAGGCAGGTCAACTGCTTCTTCTTTCCATAAATATCCCCGCCAGAGGCCAATTTTTTTAACTAAAAAATTTCACTTTTCGCCATGCGCCCCCTAGATTAAAACCTTACATTGGAAAACAGGGTTCACACCATGGCGAAAATCACAAAATCTGACGCAGAATGGCGGTCACAACTGACAAAACAAGCCTATGACGTCACCCGTAAACACGCCACTGAACGCGCATTTAGCAATGACAGTTTTCCAAAACATGCTGGCATATTCACCTGTATCTGCTGTGGCGCCGCGCTTTTTGACCAAAATGCTAAGTTTGACAGTGGCACTGGCTGGCCATCTTTCTTCCAACCGGCGGTCGCAGAAAATGTCAGTGAAAAATCGGACACAAAATTTTTCATGCGCCGAACAGAGGTGCATTGCAGCGATTGCTTGGCCCACTTGGGGCATGTCTTTCCGGATGGGCCCCAACCAACGGGTCAGCGCTATTGTATTAATGGGGCGGCGCTAAAATTTGACCCTACTGAGCCTAGTTGAACAGTCCCGCAGCACCAGCACCAATAGAGCCCAGAAGGCGACGCAAGAACGGCACCTTGGCCGTGGTGGACTGAGTTACCCGGCGTGACAGCGTGACCACCTGCCCGTCTTCCAGGCCAAAACGCTCAATATTAGCGACCCGGCCACCGGCATCAAAACTAATGGCGACAACTTCGCGCTCAATTTCCTTTGGTGCCTGATAGGCAAAGTGGCGGAACCGGCTTTCAACATAATACCAGACGCCCCCGTCCAACATCCCTTCGGCCGAGGGGCGCCCTACCACAGTAGCCACCGTTTCGCGGGTATCAGAGCCAACGATCACATCCGCAAGCTCAGCGTCGCTTGGCGCATAGCCATGGTTTCGAAACTGTGTCGCACAGGATGCCGTGGCCAAAACCACCAGCCCCAGCACTGCAGCTTTGACTTTGCCCAGTCGCGTGTCCATTTAGCCCCCTTGCCATGTGGCCCCATGCCTTTTATCCGGCTTATATAATCTAAGCCCCCTATTCAAGAAGACATAGCAATGCCAAATTCAAATACAGACCTTCCATGGTCATCGCCGCTGCTGGTTGCCGATCTGCCAGCCAAAAAGACAATCCCATTTGATCTAGAGCTAACTGTTAGTGCGCGCCAATTACTTGCCCAAGAACTGGGCCTGACCGGGCTGCGCAAATTGCGGTTTACCGGCACATTGACACCACTGGATAAATCCGACTGGCAGCTCAACGCGTCTTTGGGGGCAACTGTGGTACAAAGCTGTGTCATCACCCTGGCCCCGGTAACCACCCGCATTGATGAAACAGTTACCCGCAGTTTTGTCGGCACCCTGCCGGATATTGAGGTGGGCAGTGAAACGGAAATGCCCGTGGATGACACCATTGAAGAAATTTCCGATGTCATTGACCCGGGTGCTGTGATGCTGGAAGCCTTGGCACTGGCCCTGCCCCAGTTTCCCCGAGCGCCCGATGCGAGCCTCACTCAAAACAATTTTACAGAGCCAGGAAAAGCCGCCCTAAGTGATGCAGACGCCCGCCCATTTTCCCAACTGAAAGCCCTGCGCGACGGGCTGAAAAAGGATACGGAATAATTCCTGCCGATTGCCCCTTGCCAACAGGTGAAATCGCAGTATGTTCCCGGCCTTGTTTACAAGATAGGTTGGACACGGGCGCGCCAAGCGCGTAAGACCCGGACAAGACTTGAATTCACGCCGGGCACTGCCCCGGCTTTTAACACCCGAGGTTTGCGACATGGCTGTCCCAAAGAGTAAAATCACCCGTTCAAAGCGCGGCATGCGTCGCGCCCACCAGTCCCTGACTGCTGCCAATCCGGCGGAATGTCCAAACTGCGGCGAGCTTAAGCGCCCGCACCATGTTTGCCCATCCTGTGGTCACTACGCTGAGCGTGAAGTTGTTGCCGTGGTTGACGACGTCGACTTTGACGACGAAGACGCGGCATAGGTCTGGTCTTCAGGCATTCGGGGTATGGCGCAAAACAATCCTTCAACACTTAGCGGCACCCCGCGTACTATTATCTCAGTTGATGCTATGGGCGGTGACCATGGCCCAGCGGCCGTGGTCGCTGGCATTGCTTTGTCGGCTGCGAAGCATCCAGAAATTGGGTTTATTTTGCACGGCGTAAGTGATGAACTTACACCGCTTGTCAAACGCAAGCCCACCCTGGAAAACCGGGTTGAAATTCGCCACACCCCTGATGTTATCACCATGGATGACAAGCCCAGCCAGGCCATGCGCAACGGCCAAGGCAGTTCAATGTGGTCGACCATAGAGGCCGTTAAAAACGGCGATGCTTCGGTTGCGGTGTCCTGTGGTAACACCGGCGCGCTGATGGCCATTTCTATGATCCGTCTGCGCAAAATGCCCGGAGTTAACCGGCCAGCCATTGCCTGTCTTTGGCCGTCCCGTTCAAAAAACGGTTTCAACATCATGCTGGACGTGGGCGCAGATATTCGCGCCGATGAAAACGACTTGCTGCAATATGCCACCATGGGCGCGTCCTATGCGCGCAATGGCCTGGGCCTGGACCGCCCTCGCGTTGGCTTGCTCAATGTCGGAACCGAAGAAACCAAAGGCCACCCCGAACTAAAAGCCGCCCATGAGCTGATAACAAGCCAGGCAAACGATGACCTTGATGCGTTTGAATTTGTCGGCTTTGTTGAAGGCAGTGATATCCCGTCAGACCGGGTTGATGTGATCGTCACCGACGGGTTTACCGGCAATGTCGCCCTAAAAACCGGCGAAGGCACAGCCAGCCTGATCAGTGACTTTTTACGCCAGGCATTCAAGGCCACGCCGTTTGCCCGCATATCAGCCCTGTTGGCAATGACTTCCCTGACCAGACTGTCAAAACGTATTGACCCGCGCCGGGTAAACGGCGGCGTCTTTCTTGGCCTAAATGGTACCGTCATAAAATCCCACGGTTCCGCGGATGCCACCGGCGTTTCTGCTGCGGTCAACCTGGCCAAAAAACTAGCCGATAGCGGATTTTCTGAAAGATTGGCAGCGCGGGTTGCATCGGTTACGCCCCTGCGCGAAGATACCAGAAATATCGATAATGGGGTCACTGAAAACACATGACACTTCGTTCAGTCATACGCGGCGTTGGCCATTACTTACCTGACCGAGTGGTCGAAAATTCAGAATTCGAAAAAACACTTGATACAACCGATGACTGGATACGCACACGCACCGGTATTTCCCGACGTCACTTTGCCGCCGACGGTCAAACCACCTCAGATCTGGCAACCCGGGCCGCTCAGGCTGCCCTGACCAATGCCAAGCTGATGCCGGATGATATCGACGCCATTATCCTTGCCACCTCGACACCTGATTTCACCTTTCCCTCAACGGCCACGATGGTGCAATCGGCACTGGGCATGAAGCAGGGCTTTGCCTTTGATGTTCAGGCCGTCTGCGCTGGGTTTGTCTATGCAATGTCAACCGCGGATGCGCTGATTGTTTCGGGGCAGGCAAAACGGGTTCTTGTGATCGGTGCGGAAACATTTTCACGCATCCTGGATTTCACCGACCGCGCCACATGTGTGCTGTTTGGTGACGGTGCGGGCGCGGTTGTGTTAGAAGCAGCCCCCGGAACCGGCACCTCCAGCGACACAGGTATCCTGTCGGTTGACCTGAATTCAGATGGCTCATATCGCGACTTGCTTTATGTTGACGGCGGTGTGTCGGCAACCGGCACGGTTGGCGTGCTGAAAATGCAAGGCCCAGAGCTGTTCAAACACGCGGTGGTGAAACTGGCCCAAACCGCGCGCACCGCCCTGGCCAAAGCCAACCTTAGTGACGCCGATCTCAGTTGGATTGTCCCACATCAGGCCAATATTCGGATCATCGCAGGCACTGCAAAAAAGCTGGGCCTGACCATGGATCGGGTCGTTGTCACCGTTCAGGATCACGGAAACACCTCTGCCGCATCGATTCCCCTCGCCCTGTCCACAGCAGCGGCAAAAGGCAACTTTAAACCCGGTGATCTGCTGTTATTAGAGGCAATAGGCGGCGGCTTGGCCTGGGGATCGGTGGTTTTGCGCTGGTAATGGCCTAAATCGGCCAGTTAACAGCGTATCCCAAGGTCTTGATATTGACTCGTTATTCGCCCTCGCCCTATTGTTTAACAAAATTTACCAGGGGGACGGGAATGAGCGATAATACTTTGACCAGAATGGATTTGTCCGAAGCGGTGTTTCGAGAAGTGGGCCTGTCGCGCAATGAAAGTGCACAGCTTGTGGAAAACGTATTGGCCGAAATTTCGGACGCATTGGTAAAGGGTGATTCAGTAAAAATATCATCTTTTGGAACATTCAAAGTCCGCTCAAAATCCGCGCGCGTTGGACGTAACCCAAAAACCGGCGAAGAGGTGCCAATTTCACCCCGTCGGGTTCTGACTTTCCGGCCGTCCCATTCAATGAAAGATCGCGTTGCGACCGGCAATAAAGCCTAAGGCCTTAGGAAATGGATAAATCGCCCGATGCATTCCGCACCATATCAGAGGTGGCGGATTGGCTTGGCACCCCAACCCATGTACTGCGCTTCTGGGAAAGCCGCTTTACCCAGGTAAAGCCGGTGAAACGGGCGGGTGGGCGACGCTATTACCGGCCTAAAGATATGGAATTGCTGGGCGGTATCAAGCAGTTACTCCATGATGATGGCATGACCATTCGCGGGGTGCAGAAACTGCTGCGCAAAGAGGGCGTCAAACATGTTTCGTCCCTGTCTATGCCGGTTGAAACCACCGGTGTGATCCAGGCAACAGCGAGCAGCGCAGCTATAGAACTGAATGCCAGCCCTGAACCGATCAAAAACGTTGTGCCGATAAAAGACACATCGCGCATTCAGGCCCGGGCTGGAAAATCTGAAGAACCCGAAACTGGGCCGGAGCGGGCCCAGAGTGACACCACAACCGAGGCAAAGGCCCCATTGGTCAGCGATATTCCTGACGACCCGGTTGAGGACGATGGCACCCCATTGGCTATCACTGGTGTTGCGGCAGCTTTGCGCCGCGCAGCCAGCTCCAACAGAACCAAGCCAAGGGCCGAACCCAAGCTATATAGTGATCTTTACAACCGGCTGGTGCGGTTGAAAAAATCCATGGATAAAGCCCCGTCACCGTGATCTTCATTGGCAAGCTGATAATTTGATCCATTCCCACTTGCCCTTATGCACAAAAGCAGTATTTAGAGCCCAAGTCGGGCTATGGCGCAGCCTGGTAGCGCGTCCGTCTGGGGGACGGAAGGTCGCAGGTTCGAACCCTGCTAGCCCGACCAACAAATTATTGCCCGCTCTGCCTTGGCAAAGCGGGCACTTTTGTCCCTACCAGGAGAATAACAGGTGACACCACCAACCGGCGTCTTAGCCGACCATCAAATCAAAAGCCTGATTGCCCGTGGTTATGTGACCTCGGACATGCCCATTACACCAGGGCAAATTCAACCGGCATCACTTGATTTGCGCCTGGGCGATATGGCCTACCGGGTGCGTGCATCGTTTCTGGCTGGCAGTTCACGTACTGTTGCCCAACGGCTGAACGACTTTAAAATGCATGAGGTGACGCTGACCGGAGGGGCCGTCCTGGAAAAGGGGTGCGTTTATGTGGTGCCGCTGATGGAGCAGTTGAACCTGCCCACCGGCATGACGGCTGCAGCCAGCGCCAAATCATCCATCGGGCGCTTGGATTTACTGACCCGCATCATCACCGATCAGGGGGTCGAATTTGATCGCGTTCCAGCCGGCTATTGCGGCCCGCTATATGTGGAAATTTGTCCGCGATCGTTTTCGGTGGTGGCCCAGCCGGGGCAAATGCTGAACCAGATAATATTTCGCCAAGGGGCCACCCTGATTGACGACGCTGCCCTTAGGGCGCTGCATAAGCGCAGCCCAATTGTGAACGGCACTGCCAGTATTTCCGACGGGTTGCGGTTTTCGGTTGATCTGAAACCCGACCAGGGTAATTTGGTGGGCTACCGCGCCAAGCCCCATACCGGGGTGATTGATCTGGCAAAACTGGCCCATTACCACGCCGCTGATTATTGGGAAGAAATCCGCAATGACGCTGGCTGGATCATCCTTGACCCTGGGGCATTTTATATTCTGGTCAGCCGCGAAGCCATTGCCATACCGCCTGACCACGCCGCCGAAATGGCACCCTATATTGCCATGGTAGGTGAGTTTCGTGTGCATTACGCCGGCTTTTTTGACCCCGGCTTTGGCTATGCATCGGCCGGTGGAACCGGCTCGCGCGGTGTGCTTGAAGTACGCTGCCATGAAGCCCCGTTCGTTTTGGAGCATGGGCAGATGGTGGGGCGTTTGGTTTATGAAAAGATGTCGCAGATACCAACTGCCTTGTATGGATCAGATATCAAGTCAAACTATCAGGGACAGGGGCTAAAACTGTCTAAGCATTTCAAAACTTAGCTGAATTGAGCGCCTAACGGCGCATTTTATTTAGCCCTGCGGGCGATGTGTGCTCCGCACGGGGGTATTTAGAAAAAGAAGAAGCTAAAGGCGCGGCTTTGGGTTTGCTTTTTTGGCCGCTTCAAGGCGCCCCTGGTCTTTTGCAGGGTGATCCGGTTTTTTGCCCCGGCCCTTGGTTGCAAGTTTCATCCCGGCATTGATGCCCCTATTCATGATATTGCGCATGAACAACCTGATGAACATGGTTATAAGACGTTCAATATTCATGGTCAGACTCCTGTTTTAATCGTCTTCAAACAATTCATTCTGATCCGCTGGATCATCCTCGTCTTGGTTTAGATCCAGTGGTGTGCCCGGTGGCGGTCGGTTTTCCAGCAACCCCGCGGCGCGCAATTCCTGTAAGCCCGGCAGATCACGGGCATTTTCCAGGCCAAAATGGTCTAAAAACCCCTGGGTCACCACATAGGTTACCGGGCGTCCCGGGGTCATGCGGCGGCGGCCAAAGCGGATCCATCCCAGTTCCAGCAGTTGGTCAACCGTGCCCCGGCTGACGCTGACGCCACGGATTTCTTCTATTTCGGCGCGCGTGACCGGTTGGTGATAGGCAATGATGGCCAGCGTTTCCACCGCAGCACGTGACAGTTTGCGGGTTTCCACGGTTTCTTTACGCATAAGGAACCCCAGATCAGGTGCCGTACGAATGGCCCAGCAATCACCCACCTTAACCACTGCAACCCCGCGCCCATCATAGCGCTTACGCAGGTTTTCCACGGCCACCGCCGCATCAGCCCCATGGGGCATACGAGCGTTCATTTCAGCCACTGAAATGGTTTCTCCAGTGGCAAATAATAGTGCCTCTACCATGCGTTCCTGTTCGCCCAATGGCGGGGCTTCAAACAGGCTTTCTTCCAGGTCTTCAGCCATGGGTAATCTTCCGTATTTCTATGGCGGCAAATGTATCGGCTTGGCGCAATTCTATGGCCCCGGCCTTGGCCAGTTCAAGCGATGCTGCAAATGTAGCGGCGGTGGCCGAGCGAAGCATGGCCGGGTCGTTTTCCCAGCCTTCAGGTAAATAGCTGATCAGGTTGGTCCAGTCACCGGCATATCCGATCAGCCCGCGCAGCCGATCAAGGGCGGCTTCCATGGTCATGATCCGATCGCGATCTACCGCGTAGGGGCGAAATTCGTCTTTGGTGCGGATGCGTGCATAGGCCTGCATCAGGTCCAGCAGGCTGGCTGTATAGGTGGTGGTGCGCACCCGCGCGACACCTTCGGGTAAACCGCGCACGAAAAAATCACGTCCCTTTTGGTCGCGGGCCATAATTTTGGCGGCGGCTTCGCGCATGGCCTGTAGGCGTTCCAGTTGAAACGCCAGATGCGCGGCCAGTTCGGCACCTGTGGGGCCTTCATCACTGGGATCAGGTGGCAACAACAGCCGGGATTTCAAAAATGCCAGCCAGGCCGCCATCACCAGATAATCGGCCGCCAGTTCAATACGCAACTCACGGGCTTTTTCGACAAAGCCGAGATATTGCTTTGCCAGCTCCAGCACCGATATTTTGCGCAGGTCCACCTTTTGCGTGCGCGACAACATCAACAGCAGATCAAGCGGGCCTTCATAGCCGTCCACATCAACGATCAGCGCCTCTGCCGCCAACCGGTCAGCGACAGGTGTCAGTTCCATTTCAAATATTTCGTCAGACATGGGCGGTGCCCGCCAGCAAATCAGCCAGTTCTGCCCGGGTTGCGGCGATATCAAAATCGCCGCTCATAGGGCGCTTTGCCAATGCCCGCTTGGCCCTTTCAGCAGAAACTGCACCTATCTCACCACAGGCGTCGGCAATGGTCTGCATCTCGCCCAAATTGCCATTGCAATGCAGCACCAGATCGCAGCCCGCCGCCAACGCACGCGGCGCGCGTTCACCAACGGTGCCGCTAAGCGCCTGCATAGAAATGTCATCCGTCATCAGTAAACCCTGAAATCCTATATCTTTACGCATCATATCAATAACTGGTGGGGAAAAGGTAGCAGGAAGTCCATCAATTGCGCTGTAAACAATATGGCTGGTCATCGCCATGGGAAGATCAGACAGGGCAGCGAACGCGGCAAAGTCGCTGGTTTGCAGTATCGGCAGGGATGCCGATACCACCGGCAACTCAGTGTGGCTATCCAGGTCGGCCCGGCCCTGCCCCGGCATATGTTTCAGAACCGGCAACACCCCAGTGTCCCCCAGCCCGTCAGCAACGGCGCGGGCAATCTCGGCCACCTGATCGGGGCGTGACCCATAGCAGCGGTTGGCCAAAACCGGGTGGGTGGCCGGTGTGGCAATATCGGCAACCGGTGCACAATTGCAATCAATACCAACTTGGCACAGTTCATGGCCGATCAACCGATAGCGCAGGCGCATACTGCGCGCGGCATTAGAACCGGTGGCGCGCACCTGTTCAATTGGGCTTAGCCATTCGCGCCAGTGCGGGGCCGCCATACGGGCCACACGTCCGCCTTCCTGATCGATCATGATCGGAGCATTCCAGCCCACGGCTTGGCGCAGCTCAGTGCAAAGCGCATGCACCTGCCCCGGGGTGTTCACATTACGGGTAAATAGGATAAAGCCCCAAGGCTGTGCTCCGGCAAAAAAGCGCTTTTCTTCAGCGGTCAGGCGCGTGGTTTCACAACCAAAAATATACGCACCATGACCCATTTACCGGGTAACAACCGGGATGCAATTTGCCTGCCCCGCCAACAGGGCAGAACAGAACCGGCGTGCATCTGACAGGTCTTCAAAGCCGTGTGCCCGCAGCCGGTAAAAAACTTTACCACCCGATTGCGCCTGTTCGATAACCTGGGATTTGTCTGTCATAAATTCTTCAAACCGTGCCGAAATTTTCATCCATTCGCCTTGGGCGATCTCAGGTGTTTCAAATGCCCCTAACTGCGCCAGCCGGGTGCCAACCGGTACATCGTCAGGGTTAATACTATTCACCTGCCCTGAAACAGGGCCGTCCGGTGCCGCAATGACCGGTGCAGAATGTGTTACTGCAGGACGTGCCATGGGGCGCAATGATCGCGCCACCCCGGCCACGCTGGCAGCAACCACATCACCTGCAGCCATATCCGCCACAGCGCTTATATCTTCCACCTGGCGCAAAGCGGCTTCGATCAATGCAGCCTGATCTGTCACCATCGGTGCGGCTGACGCGGCATCGTTTAAGGCCGCGGGGGAAACGGCAGCCATTTCAATAACGTCAGAGTCTTGGGGCACTACCGGTGCCAGTGTTGCCTGAATTTCTTGCAACTCAGCGGCTGTCGGATCCTGCGCCCCCAAAGCCGTTGGCTTTGGCGCCAGTACCAGCCGGTCAGCCGGGGCCTCGGCCTCGCCCACGGCGGCGATATTGTTTACCGCCAACCCCTGATGCTGGGCGTTAGAGCCGCCCGGATCCAAGGGGGTGATCCGCATTGGCCCCTCAAGGGCGCGCACCACAGGTACACCCGAAACATCGCGCACCATCAGCTGATAGCCCCAAAAGGCCAAGCCGGCCATCAGGGTTACAGAAACCAGCGCCCCCAGCCAGTTCACAACACCAGCCATATGGGCACCATTTATCACCGGCGCATCCACACCAACATCGCCATATTGAATTTCCGCCATTTTGCCTCACTGCTCTAAGCTAGCGGGCGCAAACGCCCCCTTCTTAGATTATCTTGCCTACACCTCGCTCCGGTATAGTCGGCGGTTGCACCTGTTATTCAGCGCATTTCCGTCGCCGGAGTCACCCCCAGAATACCAAGTCCTGCAGAAAGTACAACGGCCACGGCCCGCGGTAGGGCGATTTTCGCCGCCGACGCCGCCAAATCACCCTCTTGCAAGAAACGCAGCTCGGGTTTTTCATTGCCCCGGTTCCACAGCGCGTGGAAATCCGACGCCAGATCATACAGGTAAAACGCAATGCGATGTGGCTCACGCGTGCGCGCTGCCAATTCCACAATACGCGGCCATTCCGCCAGCTTACGGGCCAGTGCGAACTCGGCCTCATCTTCCAAATTGGCTGTATCCACCAGCGTGATACCAGCCGCATCCGCCTTACGCAGCACCGAACACACCCGTGCGTGGGCGTATTGCACATAAAACACGGGGTTTTCCTTGGATTGCTCGCGCACCTTGTCCAGGTCAAAATCCAGCGGTGCTTCGTTCTTGCGGGTCAGCATGACAAACCGGGTCACATCACGACCCACCATATCCACCACCTTGCTCAACAGAACAAAGGTTCCGGCACGTTTTGACATCTTGAATGGTTGGCCATTTTCATACAGCCGTACCAGTTGCGTCAGTTTGATATCCAGCGGTACACGTCCGTCCGACAACGCCGCCACTGCCGCCTTCATGCGTTTGACATAACCGCCATGATCCGCACCCAATATATCAATCAGCTCGGCGTAACCGCGCTCAACCTTATCATAGTGATAGGCGATATCGGGGGCGAAATAGGTCCAGGACCCGTCTGACTTTTTTACCGGCCGGTCCACGTCATCCCCATGTGCCGTTGATTTGAACAGGGTTTGTTCGCGCGCTTCCCAATCATCTGGCAGTTTGCCCTTGGGGGGGGGCAGCGTGCCCTCATAGATCAGCCCCTTGGCGTCCAGATCAGCAATCGCCGCCTCAATCCGCCCAGAGCCATACAGCGATTTCTCGCTGTAAAACACATCCATCTCAATGCCCAAAGCTGCCAGATCGCCCCGGATCAATTCCATCATCGCATCTGTGGAAAACTCCCGCAGCTCGGCCAGCCATTGGGCTTCGGGCGCATCAATCAACGCATCCCCATGCAAGGCTTTGAACGCTTCACCAATGGGCACCAGATAATCACCCGGATACAATCCTTCGGCAATTTCCGGGCTAAGCCCACAGGCTTCCCGGTAGCGTTCAAAAACCGACCGCGCCAGCACATCCACCTGCCCGCCGCCATCATTGATGTAATATTCCCGCGTCACATCGTATCCGGCAAAATCCAGTAGACTTGCCAGCGCATCGCCGAATACCGCACCCCGCGCATGGCCCACATGTAATGGGCCCGTGGGGTTCGCCGAGACGAATTCAACATTCACCTTACGTCCGGCCCCCATGTCAGAGCGGCCAAAACCGGCCCCATCCGCCAACACACCCGTCACAACCCCGGCCCAAACACCCGGTGCCAACCGCAGGTTCAAAAAACCCGGCCCGGCAATTTCCACAGCAGTTATGCGCGCATCCCCACGCAGATGCACCGCAAGGGCCTCGGCAATATCGCGCGGCTTCATGCCTGCCGGTTTGGCCAACACCATTGCTGCGTTGCTGGCCATATCCCCATGGGACACCTCGCGTGGCGGCTCGACACTTACGTTGTCAAAGCTAAGCCCGGCAGGCAATTCCCCCGCCGCGACCATTGCCCCAAGACATTCAACTACCGCTACGCGGATATCTGCAAACAGGTTCATAACTTCAGTCCCAATGATACTTAGCGCGGGTCTATCACGCCCCAGTCCAAGGTCAACGCAACTATATTGATAGATATATTGCCAATAAAACTAAACCGGGCTTAGATGGAACACATAATAGAACAGGATATTTTATGACCATAACCACGCCGCTAACGGGCACTTGGCAATTGATCAGCTGGTACAACACCCATGGCGACGGCCACAACAGCTATCCGCTTGGATCCGACGCCACCGGATACATCAGCTATTCAACCGATGGCTTCGTATTCGTCCACCTGATGGCTGCAAATCGGGCCCTGTACAGCGTCAATGACCCCTTTAGTGGCAGCGCGGCCGAAGACAGTTCTGCCCTTAAATCGCACATCACCTATGCAGGCCCTTATGATTTTCACGGTGACCACGTGATCCATAATGTAACGCAATCATCCTGCCCAAACTGGGTCGGCACCCAACAACACCGCATGGTGAAGTTTGACGGCGATACGTTGATACTTAGCGCCGCCGGCGCACAGTTTCAGGGCCAGGAAGTTACCGCCCAGGTGCATTGGAAACGCGCCGCCCGTTAATCACAAACCCAGTCGCTGTTCAGCCAATATTCCCTCGGCAGGAATTGATTTTTCGCAGAAAAATCACCCTCCTAGCAACCGTTCATGTTCCTGAATGGCAAACCGGTCTGTCATCCCGGCCACATAATCCAGCACCATGCGCGCCAGCTCTGTTTCATCTGCACAGTCCGCCACATCGCCACGCCACTGATCCGGCAACAGCTCGGGGCGTGCCAAATACAGCGGAAACAGCCCCTCGATCACCTTTGTCACCCGGGCGCGCTCAATCATTACACTGGGTGCACGGTACATGCGTTTGAACAGGAACGCTTTGATCGCCTTGATCTCCATGAACAGTTTCTTAGAGAACCGGATCATCGGTTTTCCAAGTGTACGAATATCCTCGGCCGATTTGGGCTCGGCGGCGGCCAGCCGTGTACGCGCAATGGCGATCACATCTTCCACCATCACCCCAAACACCCGGCGCAATGCCTCATGGCGCCGGCGCATCACATCCAAGCCTGGGTACAATCGGTCCACCTCTTCAAAGGCTGGTCCCGTCAACGGCAGCTGCATCAAGTCGGACTCTTCAAACAACCCGGCGCGCAAGCCGTCATGCAGATCATGGTGGTTATAGGCCACATCATCAGAAAAAGCCGCCACCTGGGCCTCGGCACTGGCGTAACCGCCCAATTCCAGATCATAAACATCGTTAAAGTCTGCCAAAGCATAGGGCAGTTCGCCGGTAACTGGCCCGTTATGCTTGGCAATCCCTTCCAGGGTTTCCCAACTTAAGTTCAGCCCGTCAAAATCCGCATAATGGCGTTCCAACCGGGTCAGAATTCGGATTGCTTGCGCATTGTGATCAAAGCCACCGTATGGTGCCATCAACAGCGCCAATGCGTCCTCGCCGGTGTGGCCAAAGGGTGGATGCCCCAGGTCATGGGCCAGTGCCACGGCTTCCGCCAGGTCCTGATTTAGCCCCAAAGCCCCAGCGATTGTACGCGCCACCTGGGCCACCTCAATGGTGTGGGTCAGCCGGGTGCGGTAATAGTCACCCTCATGTTCGACAAACACCTGGGTCTTGTGTTTCAGGCGGCGAAAACCAGAAGAATGAATAATCCGGTCCCGGTCCCGCTGGAACGGGCTGCGAAACGTAGAAATCACTTCTTCAAACTGCCGTCCTCGGCTTTTTGCCGGGTCAGACGCATAGCTTGCGCGCATTTTGTCGCCTCATCTTGCCGTATTGTCCCGCCCCCCCTATATTGGCTTTGTTAACAAAGCGAAACACCCGAGAGCCAACAGATGAACATCCCACCCAAAGTCACACCGCGCGCCTTTGCCCGCCTGGCCGAAATTAACGCCAGCACAGGTGAGGCCAAAGCCCTGCGCGTGGCCGTCGAGGGTGGCGGTTGTTCCGGCTTTCAGTATGAAATCAAACTGGATGACCCTGCGGCGGATGACCTGCAGCTAACCGGCGAGGGTCAGACAGTGGTGATAGACACGGTTTCGCTGCCGTTTCTGGCCAATGCGGTGATCGACTATTCTCAGGAGCTGATCGGCGCGCGTTTCATCATCGAAAACCCAAATGCCACCGCCAGCTGCGGCTGTGGCACATCATTTTCGATGTGATCGCAATATTTCAGGCGTTGATTTGAGTATTTTTACAAAGAAAAAATAGGCATGTTAGAGATTGTTAAATTTTAACAATGCCACCCCAATCAGCATCACAAATGTTGACATAACCTTGGCCACACTCAGCCGTTCACCCAGAAAAAATACCCCGATCAACAGCGCAAACACAATGCTGGTTTCCCGCAGCGCCGTAACCAGCGCAATCGGCGCTTGCGTGAACGCCCAGATCACGATGGCAAAGGAGGCAATAAAGCAGCCCGTCACCAGCGCCACCAACAGCGGCGCAGATCCGCGCGCTATTGGGTAACCTGGGTCAGATCGCCAATCCGGTAGGACGCCATCAAAACAGCTGATACCCCACATGCAGCCCAATACCGATGCCAATATAGGGCCAGCTTTCCGGTGCAGGGGTCGCAACGGCTCATTGGCAACCAACAACACCTTCTGATACAAAAGGCCATGACCCCTGCCCCGACATGCAACACAATTAGAACCAATATTATTACACTCTTGGTCGGCGCCATCGGCGCAACACTCGGCTATGCCCTATCTTTTCCGGTTTTCATCCTGACCGGCCCGGCCATTTTGGTCATGTTGCTTAGCCTGATAGGCATGAAATTTTGCATTGCCCCACCCCTTCAAGATGCGGCCCTGTTGTTGATAGGCATTGCCATTGGCGCAAGCGTTGACACGCAGGCGGCCCAGGTATTTTTGCGCTGGCCAGTGGCATTCGCCCTGTTGGGGGTGATGTTGTTTTGCATCCTGTATTCATCCCATATGCTGAGCTGGTTGTTTGGCTATGACCGCCATACTGCTGTGTTGGCCTCAACCCCCGGTCATATGGCTTTTGTCATGACCATGGGGGTTAGCCTAAACCTGAACGTCGCGCAGGTCGCTGTGGTTCAAGCCGTGCGGTTGTTTGCCCTAAACATGCTGGTGCCATTCACAGCCCTGGCTTTTGGCTTGCAGCTAAACGCCCTGCCCGTCCAGACGACCCCAACATTAAGCCTGCTCCACCTTGCGGTATTGCTTATTGCGGGCGTAACACTCGGCCTGCTGTTTAAACGTCTGAACACACCGGCACCCCTTCTGATGGGCGGGTTGCTGGTTTCAACCCTGGCACATATCAGTAATCTAACCCCCGGCCCGCTGAACCCGAGCATTGCGATACCGGCATTTCTGGTGATCGGTACCTTGTCTGGCGCCCGGTTTTCCGGGATCAGCCTGGCGCTGCTTAAAAGCAGCCTGGCCGCCGGGGTTGTTGTGACGGCCATTGCCGCCACTTGGTCATTACTGGCGGCCTATCTGGTGGCGCAATATTTGGGCATGCCACTTATCCATGTAATGGTGGCCTTCGCCCCGGGCGGCCTGGGAACCATGGTCGCCCTGGGCGCTGTTATTGGGGCCAATCCCGGGTTTGTCGCCGCAATACATGTGGCACGATTGCTTATGCTGATTGTACTGGTGCCGATGATGCTATCACCCCATAAACCGCCTAATTCACCTTAACGCTGCCGCCGCTGCTTTCGCTGCGCTCAATTTGTTCGGGTGAGCCCGTTATCCGCACGCCGCCACCGCTGGAAGCATGGGCAACCGCGCTTTTACTTGCAAAAGCCCGAATATCACTGCCGCTGGATGCTGTGGCATCAACCACATTGCAGCTCAGCTCATCAACCCGAATGCTGGCACCACTGGAAGAGCTGACATCAAGCGCTCCGCACTCCCCTTGTGCGCGCAATTCAGAACCAGATGAGGCCTTGAACCGCAGGCTTTGGCCGCTAACATTTTCCAGATCCAACTCTGCACCGCTGCTAGTCGATGCCCGCAGGCTGTCGCCATAGTCACCTGTTACGAACACATCCGCCCCTGACGACGCCTGGATCGCTGTTAGGTCCGGCAAGGTAATTCTAATCGTAGCATCTCGGCGGGCCGAAAATAATGAAAAGTCCAGCCAACCACTGTCGCGGGATACGATCAACTTATCGCCGCGCACTGTAATATCTAATTGTTTTAAAGTCCGGTTGTTGCTGGCTTCGGCCACAACTTCAAAATCTGGCCCGATCTCAAGTTCAACCGACAATCCGGCCGAGACATCTACGCTGTTAAACCCGGTCAAATCATATTCCCGCTCTTGCGAAAAAGCCGGAAGCGAGACAGCCAAAGTTGTCGCCCCTGCAAGAAATGCTGCCGTTGTGGTTTTTGTAATTTTCATTTCATTCCCTCTGCTGATCTGTCGTTCAATTCCGACGTACTTGATGTATGTTAATGCGATTAACATACAAGGGGGGGATGGTGAAATAGTTGCCAAAATGTGATTTGCCACTTTAAACTGGCAGGCAAAAAACATTAAAGACCTTAAAGAATGCGGGAACAGCCATGAAAATCGCCACCTATAACATCAACGGCATAAAAGCCCGCATCAACGCCGTACCGGCCTGGATTGCGGACGCCAAACCAGATGTCGTGTTGTTGCAGGAAATAAAATCGGTTGATGAAAATTTCCCCAGTGAGGTATTTGAAGACCTTGGGTATAATGTTGAAACCCATGGCCAAAAATCATTCAATGGCGTGGCCATACTGTCAAAGCACCCGTTGGAAGACGTGGTGCGCGGCTTGCCCGGTGATGATAGCGACGAACAGGCCCGCTGGATTGAAGCCACGGTTATGGGCGAAAAAGCCATCCGTGTTTGTGGGCTATATTTGCCCAATGGCAACCCGGTTCCGGGGCCAAAATATGACTATAAACTTGCTTGGATGGAACGGCTTCATGCCCGTGCTAAGGAATTGTTAATAGGTGAGGAACCGGCGCTAATGGCCGGGGATTACAACATAATTCCCCAAGACATAGACGCGGCGCAACCCGATGATTGGCGTCAAGATGCCCTGGCCCGCCCCGAAAGCCGCGCCGCCTATCAACGCATAGTAAACCTAGGCTTCACCGAAGCTTTGCGTGCCCGCAACCAAGCGCCAGAGCAGTACAGTTTCTGGGATTTTCAGCGCGGCGCCTGGGAGCGCAATAATGGTATCCGCATTGATCACTTTTTATTAACCCCACAATGCGCCGACCTGCTGCTTGACTGCCAGATCGATGCCCATATCCGCGGCTATGAAAAACCATCCGATCACGTCCCTGTCTGGGTTGAATTGGACGCCTGATCGCCCCTCAGCACACCATATTGCGCGCTGTTTTTCCTTCCTAATGTTTCAATTCCGCCTTATTTCCATGGCCTATTGCGGTCATATTAGCAACTTGACGGTATGGAAATGTTTTCAAGCTCAGACCCAATTTTTGAATTCCGGGGGCCATTTGGCGTCCCGGTGCAGATCGCACCAAGCATATTTATGCTGGTCTTTATTTACGTTTCCTTCAATGGCAGCCCCCAATCGATATTTTACGATCTGGTGTTTCTAATCTTGCTTGTCGGGTCGATATTTTTACATGAGGTCGGCCACGCATGGGGTTGTATTGTACAGAAAATTCCGGTTCGTCGCATCATGATGCATGGCGGCGGGGGCTTTTGTGAAAGGGCCCGTTCTGCCAGCCGGTATGAGGACGAATTGATCGTCGCTATGGGGCCAATTGTTAACCTTTTCATATGGGCAATTGCATCGCTTGCATTGCCATTTGTGCAAAACGAAATCCTGTATTGGGTGATCGATGTGCTGGCGTATATAAATATATTCCTTGCCCTGTTGAACCTAATGCCCGTCATGCCGCTGGATGGTGGCAAGCTGTTTCACCTGCTGCTTATGCGGTTCATGCACCACGGCACCGCCACTGTGATCAGCGGCACGGTTGGCCTGATTGTCGCGGTGCTTTGGATCCCGATGATGTTGTTCAGTTACGTGTCATTTGGGCTGGTGCTGTTTTTCTTCCCGTCGATAATACTGCATTGGCAAATGCTACGCCGATTGGCGTAACCGGTTATTTTGCCAAGGTTTTATTCCCAGAAAGCATTTCTTTCAGGTAATGTCCTGTATGGCTATGGGCCGCTTCAGCCACCTGTTCAGGTGTCCCGGCGGCAATAATTTCTCCGCCGCCATCACCACCCTCGGGGCCGATATCAATGATCCAGTCGGCGGTCTTTACCACATCCAGATTGTGTTCAATCACCACAACTGTATTGCCCTGATCTACCAGTTCGTGCAGCACTTCCAACAGCTTACGCACATCTTCAAAATGTAATCCCGTTGTGGGTTCGTCCAGAATATACAGCGTTCGCCCGGTGGATCGGCGCGCCAGTTCCTTACTTAGCTTGACGCGCTGCGCTTCGCCCCCTGACAACGTCGTGGCTTGCTGGCCAACTTTTATGTAATGCAGCCCAACCCGCACCAGCGCATCCATCTTTTCGCGGATGCTGGGCACGGCTTTGAAAAATGCCTGCGCCTCTTCCACAGTCATGTTAAGAACGTCCGCTATGCTTTTGCCTTTAAAGCGTATTTCTAAAGTTTCACGATTATATCGCGCCCCATCACAGGTTTCACATGTCACGTAAACATCGGGCAAAAAGTGCATTTCGATCTTGATCAGCCCGTCGCCTTTACAGGCTTCACAGCGCCCGCCCTTGACGTTGAATGAAAACCGCCCCGGCTTGTAGCCACGGGTTTTGCTTTCGGGCAGCCCGGCGAACCAGTCGCGTATCGGCGTGAACGCCCCGGTATAGGTGGCCGGGTTTGAGCGCGGCGTGCGGCCAATGGCGCGCTGGTTGATATCAATCACCTTGTCCAGGTGTTCCAGCCCTTTGATGCTTTCGCACGGCGCCGGGGTTTGGCGTGCACCGTTCAGCCGCATGCTTGCAGTCTTGAACAGTGTTTCAATGGTCAGGGTGGATTTACCGCCCCCAGAAACACCGGTGACGCAGACAAATTTCGCCAACGGGAAATCAGCCGATACAGATTTTAAGTTATTACCGGTAGCCTTTGAAATTGTTATCTTTTTCTTATTTCCCTTGCGCCTGGCGCTGGGAATTGCGATCTCGCGGCTACCACTAAGATACTGACCTGTAAGCGAATTGGGGTCTGCTGTAATTTCCTCTGGCAGCCCCTGGGCGACAATTTCACCACCACGCACGCCCGCCCCGGGGCCAATATCAAACACATAATCCGCACTGCGAATCGCCTCTTCGTCATGTTCGACAACGATCACCGTGTTGCCCTGATCACGCAGGTTTTTCAGGGTTTCCAACAGGCGGCCATTGTCCCGTTGGTGCAACCCGATCGACGGCTCATCCAGAACATACAGCACCCCGGTTAAACCAGATCCGATCTGACTGGCCAACCTGATGCGCTGGCTTTCGCCACCTGAAAGCGTTCCGGAATTGCGGCTTAGCGTCAGGTATTCCAGGCCAACATTGTTCAAAAAACCCAACCGTTCGCCGATTTCTTTCAAAATGACGCGGGCAATTTCATTTTTCTGTTTGCTCAGTTTTTCCGGGACCATCTGGCACCAATCATAGGCATCCCGGATCGACATTTGCACCACCTCACCGGCATGCAGGCCAGCGATCTTTACCGCCAACGCCTCTGGGCGCAATCTATAGCCGCCACAGTCGCCACAGGGGCGATTGTTCTGGTAGCGTTCAAACTCTTCGCGGATCCAATTGCTGTCAGTCTCGCGGTAGCGCCGTTCCATATTTGGGATCACGCCTTCAAACACCCGTGTCACCTGATACACCCGCCCGCCTTCGTCATAGCGAAACATAATTTCTTCTTTGCCAGAGCCGTACAAAAACATCTGCTGCACTTTTTCAGGCAGGTCTTTCCAGATGGTCGAGCGTTTGAATTTGTAATGTTTTGCAAGGGATTCAATGGTTTGCAGAAAATATGGTGATTTCCCCTTACGCCAGGGCGCCAGGGCACCATCATATATTTTAAGGGTCAGATCCGGCACCACCAGACGTTCATCAAAAAACAGCTCCATCCCCAGCCCATCACAGGTTGGGCAGGCCCCAAAGGGCGCATTGAACGAAAACAACCGTGGTTCAATTTCCGGGATCGTAAAACCAGACACCGGGCAGGCGAATTTTTCAGAAAAAACAATACGTTCCGGTTCGCCCTCCTCGGGTGCGGTTTCCAGAATTGCAATGCCATCGGCAAGGTCCAGCGCGGTGCGCAAACTGTCAGCAAGCCTGGTTTCAAGCCCCTTGCGCACGACGATACGGTCGACAACCACATCGATGTTGTGGCGAAACTTCTTATCCAGCGTGGGCGCATCTTCAATTTCGTAAAATTCGCCGTCAATTTTCAGGCGTTGAAACCCTTGCTTTCGCAGCTCAAGGAATTCGCGACGGTATTCGCCTTTGCGATCCCGCACAATTGGGGCAAGCAGATAGGCGCGCAAGCCATCCTGCATGCCCATCACCCGGTCGACCATGTCTTGAACCTGTTGTGCCTCTATAGGTTTGCCGGTGGCCGGGCTGTAAGGTGTACCCACACGGGCGAACAGCAGGCGCATATAGTCATAAATTTCGGTGACTGTACCGACGGTTGAGCGTGGATTTTTTGACGTGGTTTTCTGTTCAATCGAAATTGCCGGTGAAAGCCCTGAAATATGGTCAACATCCGGCTTTTCCATCATATCCAGGAATTGCCGGGCATAGGCTGACAGGCTTTCAACATAGCGGCGTTGACCCTCGGCATAGACGGTATCAAACGCCAGACTGGATTTGCCAGATCCCGACAGTCCGGTAATCACCACCAGCTGGTCGCGCGGAATATCAACATCGATATTCTTTAGGTTATGCTCGCGCGCACCACGTACTTTGATATATTTTTGCTCAGCCATATCCGCCCCGAAAATGTCATTGGTTAAGAGATAGTAGAACTGGCAGGAGACTCCAACCAAAAAATGAGAACGAAGCAGGAACCTGTATATGGTTCGCCCTTCCACCCCACCATGCAACCAAACAGGTATCGCTATTTGTGATGAATGGCCTTGTTATATTCTAGTTTTTGAATATATGTGCCAATAACACGTGGTAACACCCAATGATAACTACATATCAGGATAACAAATGTTCAACTTTCTTAAATCACGCTCCGCTGGCGGAGTTGGCAAAATTTCAGGTCAAGACGCCGTCAACCAAAGCCAAGCCGGCGCGTTGACAATCATTGACGTGCGCGAACATGCCGAGGTGTCAAAATCCGGCAAGGCCAAAGGCGCGCTGCATATCCCGCTGGCAACTTTGCAATTCAAAACCGACCCCAAGAACCCAGACTTTCATCCGGCTCTTAAAACGGCCAAACCGGTAGCACTTTATTGTGCCTCTGGCGCGCGTTCCCATATGGCCGCCGGCATCATGCTGAAAATGGGCTTTAGCGACGTGTCAAACCTGGGACATCTGGGCAATTGGACATCCGGTGGCGGCCAAGTGGTGCGTTAAACGCCCTACATATGAATGACACGGCCGTAGGCATCCAGCACGCTCTCGTGCATCATTTCGCTTAGGGTCGGGTGCGGGAAAACCGTGTTCATCAGGTCTGTCTCGGTGGTTTCCAACTGCCGCCCAATCACATAACCTTGGATCAATTCGGTGACTTCAGCGCCGATCATATGGGCGCCCAGCAATTCACCGGTTTTGGCGTCAAATATGGTTTTGACCATGCCCTCGGCTTCCCCCAGGGCAATGGCCTTACCGTTGCCAATAAACGGGAAACGTCCGACCTTGATTTTATAGCCCAGCTCTTTGGCGCGGGCTTCAGTATAACCAACTGACGCCACTTGCGGTGTGCAATAGGTGCAACCGGCAATGCTTTCAGGGCGCACAGCATGGGGGCTGCCACCCGCAATCATTTCAGCCACGGCCACACCTTCATGGCTGGCCTTATGGGCAAGCCAGGGGGCACCAGCGATGTCACCAATGGCATAAATCCCGTCAACACCAGTGCGACAGTGTTCATCCACAACCACATGGGTACGATCAATTTTGACACCCAGGTTTTCCAACCCAAGCCCTTCTATATTTCCGATAATTCCGACGGCCGATATCACGGTATCAAAGTCGTGCTTTTCAATTTTACCACCAACTTCAATATGGGCGGTCACGCGGCCCTTGCCCCGGTCCAACTGCTTGACCATGGATTTCTCCATGATCTTCATGCCCTGTTTCACAAACGCTTTTTTGGCAAATTTTGAAATCTCGGCGTCTTCCACGGGCAGTACGCGGTCCATGACTTCAACCACCGTCGTTTCGGCCCCCAAAGTGTTGTAGAAACTGGCAAATTCGATGCCAATGGCACCAGAGCCGATCACCAGCAATTTTTTAGGCATCCGCACCGGATCAAGGGCATGTTTATAGGTCCAGACCAGATCGCCGTCCGCCTCAAGCCCCGGCAATTCGCGGGCCCGCGCCCCCGTGGCCACCACAATTGCCTTAGCGGTCAGTTCTTCAACACCCTTATTTGTTTTAACCGAAACAATGCCTTTGCTGGGCAGGCTGGCAGCCCCCATGACCACGGTGATCTTGTTCTTTTTCATCAAATGGCCAATGCCACCGGACAGTTGCGCCGCCACTTTGCGCGACCGCTTGACCACAGCTTTCAGATCATAATCAACCTTGCCCGCTGAAAGCCCAAATTCGCCAGCGCGCTGCATCAGATGATAAACCTCAGAAGATCGCAACAGGGCCTTGGTCGGAATGCAGCCCCAGTTCAGGCAAATACCACCCAAATGTTCGCGTTCGACAATGGCCACGTTCAACCCAAGCTGGGCCCCACGGATCGCGGCGACATACCCACCTGGGCCAGCGCCGATTACGATCATGTCATAGGATTTGGTCGCCATTTTTCAGTCTCCAGAAATATTTATCCGGCTGAACTTAGACCATCTGGAAATTGGCATCAACGCCAGACCGTGTGTCTGGGCCAGTTTAGCTGGAAACCCCGCGTTGCGCCTGTTGCATAGCGAAAAAGGCTTAGGGCCGCACGGTTTTGACCCTAGGCAGCTTTTGCATTGGCCTTAGCTTTCAGCATGTCAACAACGGCACCATATCCACCATTATTTAGATACTGTAATTCCGGCCCGGTATTTTCCCGGTCAAGTGCGGCGTTTCTTGACGGAAAGCGCCCGTATTTGCGGATAATTTCCCGATGCGCTTTGGCATGTAGCAATTGTTCATTCCCGGTCTCGGGAAGACGCTCTTTGATTAGACGCACCGCGCGATCTTGGTCACACAGGCTTTCCGAATGCACCAATGGCATATAAAAGAAATGCCGTGCCGGTTCGTCGATTTTCATATCCCAACCACGGGATATGGCGACTTTGGCAGCAGCCCGTGCAGATCGGTCAGAGGCAAAGGCCTGGCCGGAATCACGGAACATGTTTCTAGAGAATTGATCTGCTAATATTATGTATGCAAGGGTGCCGCTGGCATGGGTAAGCCACAGACCGCACGCACCGTCCTGCGCGTCGCACCAGGCTTTCCCAAACCTGTCCCTAATGTCCTGATCCAGATCGGCACCGCCCCGGTACCAGCCTTTAGATCCAACACTGTCCAGCCAATAGGCCAGGATGTCTTCAGGGTTAGCCATGACCACCCTCCTTATTGGTGTTCTGCCCCTTGTTATAGGTACCGTTTCAAACCTGATTTGATTTTGCAAGACCAATAAATCGTTGTTTCGATGATTTATGACTATGCTGCATTTACACGTCTGTTGTTTCCAGTTCTGCCTCTATTGCCGCCTCAATTGCCCATTCCTGTGCCACTTCCACCGCAACCGGTGACGCTGCAGCTGAAACGCCAACAAATGCCTGAGTCTCCTCAACCGGAGTGGCAGCACTTTGCGTCATTCGATAGGCTGCATACACTGCCAACAATAACATTAATATACCGACAAACAGCCAAAACCCGCCGGGCCCCACGGCCCCCATCATCCAACCGGTTGTCAGCGGTCCGGCAATTGCCCCCATACCATTGATAAAAACCAACCCACCCGAAGCCGCCGCCATGTCATCAAGCTCAAGAAAGTCATTGGTATAGGCAAGCAACAATGAATACAGCGGGTTTGACGTCCCCCCAATAATAAACGCTACAGCTAACAGGCTTGAATAGTTATCGCCCAGCAACATCCCGGCAATGCCCGCAAACCCTGCCAACAGCGCTGTGATCATGATCAATAACCGCCGATCCATGCGATCCGATAACCAACCAATGGGATATTGCATTACCAAAGCGCCAATATAAATTGCTGCCACCAGCACTGAAATCTCTGCAACGCTAAAACCGGCCTGGATGCCATAAACCGCAGCCATGCCAAACTGTGCTGAAAACACGCCCCCCAGTAAAAACAACCCGACACATCCAAGCGGCGACACCTGATACAATTTTCGAAGGCTCATTGGTTTTGCCGCGGCAAAAGCAGGTGTCGGGCTGATCGACAGCAAGATCGGTGCAAACGCAATGGAAACCAACACTGACGGAATGATAAACAGCACAAACCCAGACGGATCCCCCAGCACCAACAAACCCTGGGCAGATACCACCCCGGTCATCTGAACAATCATGTATAGCGACAGGGCCTGCCCGCGGTTTTCATTGCTGGCGGCATTGTTAAGCCAGCTTTCGGCCGTCACATAGACGCCGGAAAAGCAAAACCCCAATATCATCCTTAAAATGGTCCATGCCCAGGGTTCGGTAACCGCTGGAAACAGGATAAGTGCCGCAGAAATAAGCGACCCCAATGCCGCAAAAACCCGCACATGGCCAACCCTGCGTATCAACTCTGGTGCCAGCCGTGAGCCGCCGAAAAAACCGGCGAAATACGCTGACATAACGACCGAGATTTCAAAGGTTGTGAAACCTTCTATTTCGCCACGGATGCCAAGCAACGTGCCTTGCAGCCCATTGCCAACCATCAGCAATAATATCCCAAGCAACAGCGCCCAAGAAGTTTTCAATACCTGTAACATCCTGGCCTCCGTGTCCCTTTTCCCTGAACCTTAATCTGGAAAATCAAAGCCAAACCGCATGATTGCGACGTGGAATTGTCGTTAAATTCCACCCGGCAATAAAAGCGATGAATCGCCGTATGAAAAGAACCTGTATTCGTCAGAAACTGCCTTATCGTAAATATCCTGAATTCTTTCATGGCCCATAAAAGCTGCAACCAGCATCATCAACGTCGATCGGGGCAAATGAAAATTTGTGATCAGCGCGTCGGCCGCGCGAAATTTATATCCAGGGGTGATGAAAATATCAGTGGCCCCCTGCCATGGCGCAACCCGCCCCAAACTATCGCAGGCCGTTTCAATAAGCCGTAGCGCGGTTGTTCCCACCGGAATTATGCGCCCGCCCTCCGCGCGGGTTTGATTGATCTCATCAGCAGCAGTTTGGCTGATCTGCCCCCGTTCGGAATGCATCTTATGGTCGCGCACATCGTCAACTTTTACCGGCAGGAATGTGCCCGCACCAACATGCAGCGTTACAAAAGTAAATTTAACACCGGACTGCCTAAGCTGTTCAAGCAGCAGGTCATCAAAATGCAGCGACGCAGTAGGTGCCGCGACCGCACCACGATGGCGCGCCCAAACAGTTTGATAGTCTTGCATGTCTTGCCCATCCGCCGGGCGTTTTGCCTGAATGTAGGGTGGTAATGGCATCGCCCCACAGTCCTGCAAAGCCGCATCAAACACGTCACCGGTCAGGTTGAATTTCAGCTCGGCCTGACCGTCCATTTTTGCAACCACCTTGGCGTTAAAGTTTTCTGCAAATGTGATTGTCTCGCCAATGTTCACTTTGCGCAGCGGCTTTAACAGGGCCATCCAACTGCCCTGATCCGTTGGGTCCAGCAGCGTCACTTGAATTTTTGCCTGAACATAAGACCCTTCTGACATGCGCTTTCGCAGCCCTGTCAGGCGCGCCGGGATGACCTTGGTATCGTTCAAAATCAACCGGTCACCAGCCCGCAAAAGGCCCGGCAAATCTGCGAACTTTTGATCCAAAAGCTGGCTCGGAGTTGCCACCATCAATCGGGACGCCGTACGCGGGCGTGCCGGTCTGGTGGCAATAAGATGTTCGGGAAGTTCGAAATTAAAATCTGACAGTTTCATCAATTAGTCTCTGGTGGCGGTGAACGAAAAATATCACGAAAAACACCCGGCGTCAGGATGGACAATGGGTTTACGGAAACCTTGGGTTCAGTGCTGCTGCCGCGCAACTTAAAGTTAAAACCAAACAGACCTTCGCCGCGCCGGGAAAAGATTTGTCCGATACCGTTCAGAAAATAGACAGGCGACACCACGCCCTGCATATTCATGGTTGATGTTTCAAGATCATATACTCCGTCCAGAGAAACCCCCAAGGAAGGCCCCACCGCACTCGAGCGCACCAAACGAACCGACGTGGGCGTCAGCAAAAATTCTGCTGACACATCTTCAAACAGAATTCCGGTGCCACCAAGTTGCTCCAAAAGCCCAACAATTGATATTGCCGAAAGCAGCTCGGTCATACCTGGCGCGTTACGAACATTGGTAGAGTTAATCTGCAAATTGCCTTCGTAAACACCATTTTGCGGCCGCGGGCGCAGAACCAGATCAAGTGATCCGTTTTCCGCATATTGCACCACGCCAGCATTGCGCAGCAAAGCGCCCGCGTTCGTACTTTGGATGCGAATAGCTGTGCCGTTGGCCTCGGGCACTAGCCGGCCCGTTAGGGGTGTTTTGCCATTCATGCGGGCAGTAAAATTACCGGACAAGCCGCTCGCACTGTCAAAATCACCTACAAAATCGGTCAACACAATACCCTGTGAAACAATGACACGCTCCAGCGCCAGCGTTATCGGCCCACCTGCCCCGGCAGAAGTTGCAGCCTTACCGGCAAACGCTGTTTTTCGAATGTCTATCGTGCCGCCTTGCAGATGCACCGAGGGCACCGCCCCTGGTCCACGCCCGCGCAAGATCACCGGGGCATCAAGCCAGCCGCCGACACGCAGGCGCGCAAACCTGGCCGTTTCCATCGCGCCCCCCGCTCCCAATGCAACCCGACCGCCAGTGGCGTTTAGCCCACTGGCCTGAATTTCCAATTTCTCAATCGAAGGCTGCGCGCCAAGCGTTCCGGCCACGCTGAGTGACCCAGATGAATTTTTGGGTTTCACCCAACCGATTTGGCGAATTTGGATGCCCACCCGGTTCAGATCAGACGTCAGCACGAAACTGGGGGCGACATCCTTATTAAGCAGCAGCTCAAACTGCCCGATCCCGACGCCAGTCACAGCGCCTTTTGGCAAGCCTATATTGAATTCTTCAACAAACGCCTGCGATAATTCCACAGTGCCGGTAACCCTACTGGATTTTCCCTGACCCGTTTTCTGGTGCCAAAGGATATCGGACATGATCTTACCAATATTCATCTTCCCGGCTATCTCAACGCCATCATTATCTGCTGTTAGCTGCAGCGAATTCGCACTTAGGGCACGCCCCGGGATCAATCTATCGGAATGTATGTCACTTAGGCGGGCAGTGGCCTTATAGCTGACTTCATCCATGCCAATGATCCGCCGCAGCCGAAAGCCAACCGATGCGTCGAAATCAACCCGGCCATCCGCGACATCGCTGTCAAATGACGCGTTTCGCAGTATTTTAAATGGCGGCGCATTCAAAAGTGACAGGGCGGCGGTGGCTGTTGAATTTCCTGAAATGCTTACACTTATTGGGGCTGCTTTTACTGTAAAATCCGGTATCTGAACCGTGGCATTGGTTATCTTGACATCACCGCCATCGGGCGCGGCAATGACACCATCTTCGATAACCAAAGTAAGGGTATCACCCTCAATGGTGGCATAGCCGCTGGCCTTTGTAATTTCGGGCTGGGCGTTAATGTAACGCAGTGAAAGGTCGCGAAATTTCCAACCGATATGGCGGCGAATTGGCATGCCTGGCTGTATACGCACCGCAACGTCAATATCGCTTAGCACAGCTGAGCTAAGCTTTTTTTGCAGCCAATTTCGGGTGTTCGGTGAAAACTCAAGCGGCCAGATTGATAGCAATTTCTGATGCCCAATCTCAGAAACATTAATATCCCCCTGAACAGTCCAGCCGTCACTCCCAGTTGAAACACGTCCATCAGCAACAATTTTTTCATCGCCATCAGCAAGAACAATTTGCCCGAACTCAACTGAAAATGGGCTCAGGTTCATCCTGAAATCGGCGGCGCCCTGTTGGAACGAAACACTATTGGCAAATACATTTTCCGGGTGAGCGTTCAGATTTGATAGGGTGAACTGTCCAACAAGAACAGACGGCCAGCCGCTTTTGAAATCATTGAGATAGGCATGCCCCTGGGCCACAAGGCTAACCGCAGTTGATTCAACAGACACTTCGGTGAAATTGATCTTTTGCAGCTCCGGATCAAAATAGAAATAGGCTTTTGCCGATGTAAAAGGCACCGGCACAACACCAGCTGCGGGCTGCAACGCCCCCTCCCCCATTTCAAGCGTTCCCGCCAGTGTTGACAATATTCCATCGACACCAAAATCGGCCCGAAGCGCCCCGGAAATCGGCGCGTTCAGCACCCCTAAAAAGCTAAGCACCGGTGATTGGATCGCAATGTCACCGGATGTCGCGTTTTTGAATGATGTGCCGATCGACACTTCCGAGCTGCCAAATTTTGTGCGGATGCCAACCGTTGTCTCTGCCAATTCTTCCGTGCCGTTGAATACATCAAAAGCCACCGATATGTCCAAACCGGTTTCTTCGCGGCGGATTTGCATTGACCCCTCGGTGATCTGCCAAAGCCGGCCAGACCTGGCGTCCTCTAATGTAATTGTCAGATCATTGGCCGTAAGAAACTGAACTTTATCAAGCGGGCTGTTCAGGAATGCAGCATCTACCATATCCAGAACATCCGGAAGTGTCCCGGTCGTCCCCAACCCTGATCCAAATGAAACATCAAACCGGCCATCAACCAGCCGCCGTAATGTCATTTGTGCACCGCTTAGGTTAATAGTTTCTGCCCGTATCTCTTGCTCAAACAGCGCCGCGACAGAAAAGCTGGTCTGAACATCGTTTAGGCGCACAATCTCGGCCCCTCGCGCGTCAAAAACCCCCAAGTCGCCCAAAAATATTTTGGGAACCCCAGAGCTTTCAATCTTGAACTGTAAACGACCTAATGTGATATGGCCGTTTGCAATTCCCGCATTGACCCGGTCAACAAACCGGGCGGCCACCCAATTGGGTGCATTGATGATACGGCCTGACAGCGACATTCCTGCAAGAAACAAAAGACCAGACAACAGCACGATGCTGACAAGCATCCAAGCGCCAACCCTACCCCGGCGGCGGTTTTTTGGTTTGCTGCCTTTGTCTGGCTGACTAAGCATAAAATCGGTTCCGATCTCAATGCAGTGCGACAATATTTGCCGCTACGCGTTCCTGCCGGTAATCCACAAAAACGCCCGACAACACAAGTACATGCAGATTATTGCCATTGCCGATCTGCAACAGGAAAATAAATCACACCCTACATAGTGATAATCTGGGCGAATAATCGCCTGTTTTCAACAATTTCTACCCAATATGGCCAAAAATCTTGCGATCTCACCATCCAGTTTGTAAACAAAGTAATGCCTGTCGCGTTTGGGGATGCATTGGTTGATCAATTGGGTTTGGGTCTGCGGGGGCAGGGTTTGGTACATAAAATTAAAACACGGTTCAAATCTTTCATTGAACGAAAGTTTCCCGAGAAGCGGTTGTTTCTACGGTCAGAAACTGAAACCCGATTTGTGCGCCTAAGTTCAGGCAGCCAGATAGTAACCTGGGCAAGCGGTGCATTCTTTGTGCTTTGGTCCATCGGAGCAACAGCGTTCCTCTTTATGGACACCATTGGCAGCGGCTCGGTGCGAGAGCAGGCCAAACGTGAACAAACACTATATGAACAACGTCTGAACGACCTGTCCAACGAAAGAGACAGCCATGCTGAACATGTTTTACTAGCGCAAAAAAGGTTCAGCGTTGCCCTAGACCAAATATCACGCATGCAATTGGCCTTGCTGGAAAACGAAGACCGCCGCAAGGAAATGGAAAAGGGCATAGAGGTCATTCAGGCGACACTGCGCCAGACCCTTAAAGAACGTGACCTGGCCATTCACTCAACCGAATTGCTGACAGCACAGCTCGAAACAGATGCCGATCTAGGCACAGGGCCAGGCGCCAACGCCGATATCGAAAGCACCGTTGACTTTTTGACCGCTGCATTGACAGCTACATCGCAGGATCGCGACCTATATAGTGGGCTTGTCGATCAAGCAGAAATTTACACCGCAGAACTTGAACTTAGCCGTAAGCTCTTACTTGAGAAAAACGATAGAATATTCTCTCAGCTTGAAGATGCCGTAAGCCTGTCTTTGGCGCCATTGGACAAGATGTTTGACGCTGCCGGGATGCCAACAGAACAAATTCTAAGCACTGTCCGGCAAGGGTATTCTGGGCAAGGCGGCCCACTGATGCCGCTTACATTTTCAACCCGTGGCGAAGAACCAAGCGCTGATGAACTGCGCGCCAACGGTATATTGGAACGTATGGATCGGGTTAACCTGTACCGTATCGCCGCCGAAAAAACCCCGTTTTCACTGCCCCTCAAATCATCTTTTCGCTATACCAGCGGCTTTGGCCCAAGATGGGGCCGTCAACATGCCGGTACCGATTTTGCGGCAGGCCATGGTACTAACATCTACGCAACTGCTGATGGCGTTGTCACCTATGCTGGCTGGCAATCTGGCTATGGCCGTCTGGTCAAAATTCAACATGAGTTTGGAATTGAAACCCGCTATGCCCACCAAAGCAATATCATCGTGAAAGTTGGACAAAGGGTCTCGCGCGGAGAGCAAATTGGTGATATGGGAAACTCTGGCAACTCCACCGGCACTCATCTTCACTATGAAATACGTGTCAAAGGCAAGGCCGTAAACCCAATGAAGTTTATCAAGGCAGCATCGAATGTTTTCTAAGAGCAGAATTAACGAATCAGGACCTGACGGGACTAATACTGAAAAATCAAAATCAGGTGACGCTGCCAAGTCACCCGTCCCAGATTTCGCCCCCAGTGCGCCAAAGGCCAAGCCAGCGGCGTCGCAATTATCAACAGATCTGGTCATTACCGGTAACATCAAGACCACCGGCGACATTCAGATCGAAGGCACAGTAGAAGGCGATATATACGCCCATCTGCTGACCATTGGCGAAGGTGCAACCGTAAAAGGTGAATGCATCGCCGATGATGTGGTTGTGAACGGTCGGGTCATTGGCCGGGTTCGTGGCCTAAAGGTGCGCTTAACCTCATCTGCCCGCGTTGAAGGTGACATTATCCACAAAACGATCGCCATTGAAAGTGGTGCGCATTTTGAAGGTTCTGTTCAGCGTCAGGATGACCCGCTTAATTCGGGAACAAAACGCGCGGTTGCACAACCGGCTACCGGTAAAGAGCTGCCGAAAACTTAAGTTTTCGCCACCCCCAAGGCTTAGCTTTCGGGCTGCGCCTGGGACCGGGATTTCCCCGATGCATCAAGCGCCAAAGTCGCCGCCATCAAACCATCAAGATCACCATCCAACACCCCCTGGGTGTCGGATGTTTCATGGTTGGTTCTTAGATCTTTGACCATCTGGTAGGGGTGTAGAACATAAGACCTGATCTGGTTTCCCCAACCGGCATCCCCCTTGGCTGCATGGGCCTCTTGAATAGACGCATTTCGCCTGTCCAGCTCGATCTGGTACAATCTGGATTTCAATGCCGCCATAGCATTTGCCCGGTTCTGGTGTTGTGACTTTTCAGACGACGTGACGACGATACCAGTTGGAATATGGGTGATCCGAACAGCTGAATCGGTCGTGTTTACATGCTGACCGCCGGCACCGGATGACCGATAGGTATCAACCCTCAGGTCGCTGGGATTGATATCAATATCAATGTTTTCATCCACCACAGGGTAGACCCAGATTGACGAAAATGATGTGTGGCGCCGGGCGGCAGAATCAAACGGCGAAATCCGAACCAGCCGGTGCACGCCACTTTCAGACTTTAGCCAGCCATAGGCATTTTGCCCGGAAATACGGTATGCCGCAGACTTTATTCCAGCCTCTTCGCCAGAGGTTTCTGACAAAAGTTCAACCTTATAGCCATGCTGCTCAGCCCATCTGATATACATACGGGCCAACATACTTGCCCAGTCACAGCTTTCCGTGCCGCCTGCCCCGGAATTGATCTCAAGAAACGTATCATTGCCGTCCGCTTCCCCGTTTAGCAGCGCTTCCAGCTCCTTTTTGGCCGCCATCTCGGCCAGCAACACCAATGCATCTTCGGCCTCTGATATCACCTCTTGATCATCCTCGGCTTCACCAAGTTCGATAAGCTCGACACTGTCTGACAGTTCGGAGGTAATGGTTTTGCAGGTCTCAACCGCGTCGATCAAAGACTGGCGCTCCCGCATTAGTTTCTGGGCCCGCTCCTGATCGTTCCACAGGTCGGGGTCTTCAATAATCGCATCAAATTCTTCCAGTCGGTGCGGCGCTGTTTCCCAATCTAGCCGCTTTTTCAGCAGCGTCAGCGAACTTTCAATCGCCGCTACGGTATTTGCTGTTTCTGCGCGCACTTTATCATGTCCTGTCTGTGATTTTGCAATGTGATATCAACGCCGTGGGGCGCGGACAAGCCTGACTTTAGATATGTCGAATTGGGGAATTTCGCCAACCGGCCCCATTGGCCCTAATATAGCCCACCCGACGAAAGCGTACCAAAATCGGCTTTGTCGGGAACGACAACAATGTCGCCGGTTGATGTTGTGACGGTTGCACCGGCGGCAATGCCATTTTCCGGGATAAACAGCGGCAGGTTTTGCGACATGGCAAAACCACCATCAAACATCAGCCCAAAAACGGGCTCTTCACCATCCCGGAAATACTCAGCCACCACATATTCGCCACTCGCATCATCTGGCAAACGCTCACCAGAAAATCTGTCGATCTTGATGAAATGCCCGCCGGGGGGAACTTCAAAATCACCACCGCCATATTTTTCGGTGGCTTTCTGCATGAATGCGTTGAACACTGGCCCGCAGAATGCCCCACCTGACGCCCCGCGCCCCAGCGATTTTGGCCGATCAAATCCGATGTAGCAACCGGCGACAATATTTGAAGTGAACCCAACAAACCAAACATCCTTGGCTTCATTGGTGGTGCCTGTCTTGCCGGCAACAGGCACCGGCAGTTGCACCCGGCCCGCCGCAGTGCCGCGCTGGACAACACCCTGCAACATTGACGTCAGCTGATAGGCGGTAACCGCGTTCATCACCCGCTCACGGTTGGACGTCAGTTCAGGCATTTGCCCAGCGGTTAAAACCGCATCATTACAATCTACACAGACCCTTTGGTCATGGCGAAAAATGGTTTTGCCCCATCGGTCCTGCACCCGGTCTACCAATGTCGGTTCAACCCGTTCGCCGCCATTGGCAAACATCGCGTAGGCTGCCACCATCTTGAACAGCGTGGTTTCTTCCGCCCCCAGCGCATTGGCCAGGAAACGCCCCATACCATCGTAAACGCCAAACCTTTCAGCGTAACCTGCAACCACATCCATCCCGACCTCTTGCGCCAGTCGAATGGTCATCAGATTACGCGACCTTTCAATTCCGGTGCGCAACGGCGTCGGGCCGTAAAATTTACGCGACGCATTATGGGGCCGCCAAACGCCCTGTGGTGTGTCAATTTCGATGGGGGCATCGACGATAATTGTTGCCGGTGTAAAGCCGCTGTCCAGGGCAGAAGCATAGACAAACGGCTTAAAGCTAGAGCCAGGCTGGCGTGCCGCCTGGGTTGCCCGATTAAACACCGAAGCCTGATAGGAAAACCCGCCCTGCATTGCCAAAACCCGGCCGGTATTGACGTCCATCGCCATAAAACCGCCCTGTACTTCCGGCACCTGGCGCAATGTCCAGCGCACAAAAGAACCATCAGCATCCTTGGTCAGTTTTCTGACATGCACAACATCGCCAATTTCTAATAGATCAGAGGCAACCCGTGCAGTTGCGGCCAAGGAACCATCTTCCAACCTCTTTTTGGCCCAGGTCACATCCTTTGCCGGTATCCAATGGCCATCATCATCTTCAGGGATATTTTCGATACCAATGCGGGCATCATTGCTGCCAAGCGATAACACCACAGCCGGGTGCCAACCGGCGATATCGCGGGGGATTATTGCACCCGACAACGCGGCGCGCCAGCTGGCCTCATCAACCAGTTGCGCACCATCCAGAACGGCAACCCGACCGTGCCAGACCCCCTGTTCACGATCATAGCTTTCCAATTGCGTGCGCAGGGCAAGTGCGGCTTCTGTCTGCATATCCGGGTCCATAGTGGCCCGAATTGATAACCCACCGCCAAAGAATTCTTCTTTGCCAAAATTTCGGCTCAGCTGACGACGTATTTCATCAGTGAAATAGTCCCGCGGCGGCAGCTGGGCGCGAAATGACGGGAAGTCACCGTTTTGCACAGTCAATAATGGTGCGTTTACTGCAAGCTGATAACTTGGCTCATCGATATAGCCATTTTCAAACATCTCTCGCAAAGTATTGTTGCGCCAAAACAGTGCATCGTCCAGGTTGCGCACCGGGTGCCGGTTTGATGGCGATTTTGGCAAAGATGCCAAATATGCCGCCTCTTGCGGCGACAGTTCACCCAATGTCTTGTTAAAATATGTCTGGGCCGCAGCTGTGACACCAAAACTATTTTGCCCCAGGAAAATTTCATTCAGGTAAAGCTCTAGAATTTGCTCTTTGCTTAAAGTCTGCTCCAGCCTACTTGCCAGGATCAGTTCCTTGATCTTGCGTTCGGCATTTCGCCCGCCATCAAGCAGGAAATTCTTCATGACCTGCTGGGTGATGGTTGACGCGCCACGAAGCCTGTTGCCCCGGGCCGCATCAATTGCCGCCGATACCATGCCGCGCGGGTCATAGCCTTTGTGGCTGTAAAAATTCTTATCCTCAGCCGAAATAAACGCATGTTTAACAAGGGCAGGTATTTCACTGGCCTGGGCAAACAATCGCCGCTCGTCAGCGAACTCATCAATGATCCGCCCTTCACCGGAATATATACGACTGATCGTGGCCGGGGTGTAGCGCGCCAATTGTTCATGGTTGGGCAGATCGCGCCCATACATCCAGAAAACCGCCCCTATCGTCAGGGCCGCCATGAAAGCGCCGATTGTCAGCCAGCTAAATATGCCGCCAATAAATGATATAATGAACCGTAGCACCTGTAACCTTTTATCCTTTGCTCGCCCTTCTTATGACATAGTGCAGGCGCACGTCCAATTGAAGCTTTGTTGATATCTGGCAAATATTAATGGGCGGTGTTTCGCACACTCAACTTGGATTACTGCCGCAATAACATCGCATCAGCGGCATCCTCGGCGGCCCAGTGAACCAAGGCATCACGGATCCCAGTCGCGGCCTGGTTACGCCACTTTTTATCTATCAACCTGTCCCGATCGCGTTGTGATGACAGGAACCCAAGCTCTACCAGTACCGACGGGATGTCAGGGGCTTTCAGAACCGAAAACCCTGCCGTTAACCTTGGCCTTTTATGCATTCCAATTGCATTGCCCATCCCAGTAACAAGTGCATCGGCAAGTTTGTCGGTTCTGGGCGCCGTTTCCACCCGTGCCATCGCCATCAATACCGCGGCGATTTCATCATCCTGATCACTCAGGTCAACACCGGCCAACAGATCCGTGCGATCATGGCGTTCCGCTAATTTCTGCGAGGCAATATCAGAAGCCTTTTCTGAAAGCGTGTATATCGTCGAACCAGAAGCACGCCCCTCTACCAAAGCATCAGCATGCAGCGATATGAAAACATCGGCCTTGGCCCGGCGCGCAATTGAAACACGTGCCTCAAGCGGGACAAAAATGTCAGCTTCGCGGGTCAGTACGACTTTCAGGTTTCCGCTGCGGATCAGCACGTCTTTCAGTTCCCGGGCAAAAGTCAGCATCAGATCTGCTTCGACAACATCCCCCCGCTCGGCCCCCGGATCAATGCCGCCATGGCCCGGATCCAACACCACGATCAGCGGCCGATCCCCCTGTTGGCGTTGGATGGTCGTCCCTGGTGGTGTCAAATTTGGCAATACATGCGAAATTGCACTTACCGGCGCCCCCGCATTTTGCTCAAAACTTGCCGCATCCGTCTGCTCCAACTCCAACACAACAACCGCAGTGCCATCATCTGACGTGATCAGGCCAGCGGTGCGAATATTCAGCGGCATCTCTAACTCTAATACCATCCGCGACCAGTCAGGTGCGATCGCCCCATATAGGACTGTCTTGATGTTTTTAGACTGATCAAACACCTGCTGCTGAACACCAGAAAAATCAGCGTTATTGAAATCAATCACAATGCGCATTGGGTCAATTAAACTAAACACGCGGTACGGTATTGCCTGGCTTAGGCTCAGTTGTAGCTCAGTAACACCACGGTGGTCCTTCAAAAATGACCCCTGCGCCAACACCCGTGCATTTGCCGATAAGTCCTGTCCAAATACAATATTGGGCAGCGCCAAACAAAGTATCCAAGCCAATATGAAATATCGGTTCAACCAGAATTGACGGAGAATACACCGGCAGGTGTTTGATCCAGTTGCGATAATTGCCAGTGACCTGGATACAAAATGCAACACCTGCAAGCTCAGCGCCTTCACAATGAAGGGATCAATGACACTTCGCCTTGATACTTCCATCGTTTTCTCCATAAACTATGCTCGTTTGGTGCGCGGGGGCAGCCACACAGATGGATGCCACCCACGCTATTAGTTCCGGCGTTTAAAGTGCCATATTTGGAAAGAAAAGAATGAAATATTTCTCGGCTGCGTTTACCCTGTTGTTTTTGTTGTCAGCTCAGGCTCAGGCATTTGAAATTAACACCATGACCCCAGAAGAAAGGGCCATTTTCCGCCAAGAAGTGCGCTCTTATCTGCTTGAATCACCCGAGGTTCTGATGGAAGCGATCGCCGTCCTTGAGCAACGTCAAGCAACGGCAAATGCCGTGAGCGACGTCGAACTGATTGCCAATAATACGGCTGCCCTGTTCACTGATGCCGGTTCATTTGAGGGTGGTAACCCTGAAGGCGATATCGTGATGGTCGAGTTTCTTGATTACCGCTGCGGGTTTTGCAAACGTGCCCACCCAGAGGTGGTCGAACTCATCCGCGCGGATGGAAACATCAAACTTATCGTTAAGGAATTTCCAATCCTAGGCGAGCAATCAGTTCTGGCATCTCGGTTTGCAATTTCTGTGTTGCAGAACGCTGACGCCGATACCTATGAAATTGTTCACGACGAATTGATGGCATTCAGGGGTGATATAACTGTGCAATCACTTGAGCGATTGGCAAATGAACTTAACTTGGAAACCGCCACGATCATGGGTGCCATGCAATCAGATAATGTATCCAATGTGATCGCAGAAAATCGGGCCTTGGCGGTGCGACTGCAGATCAATGGAACACCTGCTTTTATCATGGGAAACCAACTGATGCGCGGTTACGTTCCCTTGGACGGAATGCAGAAAATCGTGGCCGACCTGCGGCTTGCATCGCGTTAGGTCTGCTCGGCCCCGGCCAGTGCCTCGGCGCGTTCTTCAACCTGTTCTACAATATGCTCGACCATTTTGTCGTTAGACATCTTATGGCTTTGTTTGCCGGCCAGATACACCATACCTGACCCGGCACCACCGCCGGTAAAGCCAATATCTGTCATCAATGCTTCCCCGGGCCCATTCACAACACAGCCAATGATCGACAGGCTCATCGGGGTTTTTATATGCGCCAGGCGTGTTTCCAGCGTGTTGACAATATTAATGACATCAAAGCCCTGCCGGGCGCAGGATGGGCAGGAAATTATGCTAACCCCCCGATGACGCAAGCCAAGGGATTTCAGTATTTCAAAGCCAACGCGCACTTCTTCTACAGGGTCCGCTGACAGGCTGACGCGAATAGTGTCGCCAATGCCCATCCACAACAGCATACCCAGCCCGATCGCTGATTTAACTGTGCCGGGTAACATGGCACCGGCTTCTGTAATGCCAAGGTGGATCGGTGCATCAGTGGCCTGGGCAAGACCTTGATAGGCAGCAGCTGACATGAAAACATCCGACGCTTTAACACTGATTTTGAAATTATGAAAATCAGCGTCCTGAAGGATGCGAATATGTTCAAGCCCACTTTCAACCATAGCGTCCGGGCAAGGCTCGCCATACTTTTCCAAAAGATGCTTTTCCAATGAACCGGCATTGACGCCAATTCGGATCGAACAGCCATGGTCACGGGCAGCGGCAATAACGTCGGCGATCCGCTCCTTTGAGCCAATGTTGCCAGGGTTTATGCGCAGACATGCTGCCCCGGCCTCGGCGGCCTCAATGGCCCGCTTATAGTGAAAATGAATATCGGCCACGATCGGTACCGGGCTGTCCCTGACAATATCCTTCAGGGCTGTGCTTGCCGCTACATCCGGCACGGAGATGCGGACAATATCGGCCCCCGCATCGGCGGCGGCCACAACTTGCGCCAATGTGGCCGCAACATCAGAACTGTCAGTGTTTGTCATGGTCTGAACAGCAATAGGGGCATCGCCCCCCACCGGCACAGTGCCAACCATGATCTGCCGCGATTTTCGCCGCGCGATATCGCGCCAGGGTCTGATGTGGTTTATCGACATATGCTGCGCCTGCTGAATTGTTCGAGCCAACTGTCAAATATGCCGTGCGGTCAGCCAAAGCAAGCCACAGCTGCTATGCTAAATCGCAAATGTCTGGTCCATGATAGTAAAGCGGCTAGTTGGAATTCACAGCAGCCTGGGACTGGGCAAGCTCAACAAACCGGGCCAGGTCATTATCTCTGGTCAGGTCAGCTGTCTGAAAGTTTTCCAACAAATTATCAGATCCCAGAACCACATCTTTCACAACACTTGGGCCATTCCCGGCTGGGCCATAATTCTGACCATTAATGGAAAAATATACCGATCCCGCATTGCCGGCCCGCAAAATCGGCGGCTCTTCGGTTTTGGGCAAGACATAGCGCTCGCCTGCATCCAGGATCTTTTCAAAAATAACCGTACCATCAACGGCCCGCACCCGCACCCAAGACGGCCTAACGGCAAAAAGCACCACTTCTGTAATGTCAGCCGCCACGACTTGAAGCGATACCGGCAATTGATCAATGGTTGGATCAGTAAATTCAGGCGCTACAGCCGTTAGTTCGGGAAAACTGCGTCCGGGTGCAAGCGTCCCAATTTGGGTTGGGTCCAGCGTTGCTATTGGGCCGTCCCGTGCCACCATAATGGGAACATCTAAAGCTTCCGGTCGGTATATACGATCCAATGCATCAATGCTGGGTGGTTCAAAACTGGTATACTCCTGTGTGGCCGAAGCGACCGCATCAGATGTTTCAATAATAGAAACAACAGACGTGACACCTGGGGTCTGATCCACCGGTGCCAACTGAACTTTTTGGATGGCTTCAAAAACCGACCACCCACCATATCCGATCACACTAATCAACATGATCAAAACCAACGAAGATCCTATCGCGCCCGGTTCAAGCCTTGACCAAAATGCCTCCCCCTTGGGGACAAAATTGGCATTCGGGTCAGCGTATGGGTCGCTAGGGCTGTTCCTGCTTACCTTTTTATATGGCGCAGCACGGTTTACCGATGCGGATGGTGACATGCCATGGGCTGTGACAAAGTTTCCCTCTTTGCAAAACCGGTCGTATGCCCATTCAGGATCCAGCCCCAAATAACGCGCATAGGATCGCACATATCCGGCAACAAATCCTTGGGTTTCAAAGGCAGTTGGGTCAGCGTTTTCAATGGCGGCAATATAAGCTGCCTTAATCTTCAGTTCCCGCTGCACATCCAATAGGCTTTTGGCAATCGTGGCGCGTTCACCGCGCATGATGTCGCCAAGGCGCAGGTCAAAGTCGTCAAAACCTTTCGGTTTTGCCGCTGCCTGTTTCGGTGAAGCTTTCCTCCGCCCGATCATAGGTACTGACCCATTTTTCGTGTCCCCAACCGCTGCCGATTCGACTGAACGACAGCGTATTGGTCATATGTTACCATATTGAATGCTTGAATGCACCCGACTGAAAAAAATCAGGCGCTAACCTCGGCACGATTTAGCGCACAGTGGGACCACAGCCCATCAAGCGCTTTGACCAACTTATCAATATCATCCGTGCTGTGTACCGGCGACGGGGTAAAGCGCAGGCGTTCGGTTCCCTTGGGGACAGTCGGGAAATTGATCGGCTGAACGTAAATGCCATGGTCTTCCAGCAACATATCCGACAGTTTTTTACAATGCACCGGATCGCCAACATGCACCGGCACAATATGGGTGCCATGGTCGATGATCGGCAAGCCAAGCGCTTTAAGGCGCATCTTTAGAATAGACGCGTGCAATTGCTGTTTGTCGCGCCTTTCCTGATCAGTTTTCAGAATTTGTACCGAAGCTGTTGCCCCGGCTGCCACAGCGGGCGGCAACGATGTGGTGAAAATAAAACCGGGTGCATAGGACCGGATCGCGTCACACATTTTGGCAGAGGCCGCGATGTAACCACCCATAACACCATATGCTTTGGCCAGGGTACCATTAATGATGTCAATCCGCTGCATCAGCCCGTCACGTTCAGCAACGCCACCGCCGCGCGGGCCATACATGCCAACGGCGTGGACTTCATCAATATATGTCAGGGCAGAAAATTCATCGGCCAGGTCACAAATCGCAGCAATCGGGCCAAAATCGCCATCCATCGAATAGATCGATTCAAAAGCGATCAGTTTGGGCGCGTCCGGGTCATCCGCGGCCATAAGGTCGCGCAGATGTTCAACATCATTGTGACGGAAAATCCGTTTTGCACCGCCATTACGGCGCACCCCTTCGATCATAGAAGCATGGTTTAACTCATCCGAATATATGATCAGTCCGGGGAATAGTTTCGGCAACGTCGACAACGTCGCATCATTGGCGATGTAGGCCGAGGTAAATATCAGCGCTGATTCTTTTTGGTGCAGATCGGCGATCTCGGCCTCTAGGCGTTTATGATAAACCGTTGTGCCGGAAATATTGCGGGTACCGCCCGATCCGGCACCCGTGGCATCAATGGCTTTATGCATGGCATCCAGAACGTCTGGATGTTGCCCCATACCCAAATAATCGTTGCCACACCAAACAGTTACCGGCTTATCTTCACCATCTGGACGGCGCCAAATAGCATGTGGAAAGGCGCCGTTTTCACGCTCAATCTCAATAAAAGTCCGATACCGGCCTTCATCATGCAGGCGTTGCAGAGCAGCGTCGATCTGTTCAGAATAATTCACGTAAGCCATCCCAGCAGTTCACATTCGTTAAGTTGAATAGTTTTAACACCATTTGGTGTCAAAAATCCAATAACATTCACGCGTTGATACCATTTGACACTGTCAATTTTATGGCGTGGATCAAAAGTCTGCAATTTTATTGCGCCAACACATTTGATACAACTATTACTCTGGACAGCACCCTTACTGTTGATACTTTCATGTGGACCCTGAAACTCAAGGAAACAAGATATGCGACTGAATTCAGTACTCGATCAGATCGACACAAATTTACCAAAATCCCTTGAGCGGTTATTTGAACTGTTGCGCATACAATCCGTATCGACAGACCCAGCCTATAAAGACCAATGTGACAGCGCAGCTGACTGGCTGGTGGAAGACTTGAAATCAATCGGTGCTAAAGCCAGTAAGCGCGTCACCACGGGGCACCCCATGGTGGTGGGACACCTGGGTGACAGCGGACCTCACCTGTTATTTTACGGCCACTATGACGTGCAACCCATTGACCCAATTGAACTTTGGAACCGCGATCCGTTTGATCCAATCTTGGAAGACACCGACAAAGGCCAGGTTATCCGGGCACGCGGTGCCTCAGACGATAAGGGTCAGTTGATGACATTCATAGAAGCCTGCCGCGCCTGGAAACAAGTGCATGGCTCACTGCCCTGTCGGATCACATTTTTCTTTGAGGGCGAAGAAGAAAGCGGCTCCCCATCTTTGGTGCCATTCATGCAAGAAAACGCCGATGAACTGCGCGCAGAAGTGGCGCTGATATGCGACACCGGGCTGTTTGAAAGCGCGGTTCCCGCCATCACCACGCAGTTGCGCGGCCTTGTCGGTGAAGAATTCAGCATCACTGGCCCAACACGCGATCTGCATTCAGGTATGTATGGTGGCATAGCGATAAACCCGATCCGGGTGATGACCAAAATCATCGCCGGCCTGCACGACGACTGTGGCCGCATCACCCTGCCCGGATTTTACGATGGGGTAGAAGAACTAACCGACGACATCCGCAGCCAATGGCAGGGCCTGGGCTTTGACCATGGCAGCTACCTGGGTGATGTGGGCCTGTCAGTGCCCGCAGGCGAACAAGAGCGCACCCCATTAGAAATGATCTGGTCGCGCCCCACCTGTGATGTCAACGGCATCTGGGGCGGCTATACGGGGGACGGGTTTAAGACTGTGCTGCCCTCTCAGGCACATTGCAAACTAAGCTTTAGGCTGGTGGGCAAACAGGACCCCGATGCCATTCACGCCGCCTTTGTAGAATATGTCCAAGCCAATCTGCCTGATGACTGCAGCGTTGTATTCACCGGCAAAGATGGCGACCCGGCATCACAAATGGCCACCACCCTGCCCGCCTTTGAAAAAGCCCGCCAGGCTTTGTCTGACGAATGGCCGCGCCCGGCGGCCTATATCGGCTGTGGTGGCTCAATTCCGATCGCCGGGTATTTCAAAGACATTCTGGATATGGACGCAATGTTGATCGGTTTTGGCAAAGATGACGACCAAATTCACAGCCCCAATGAAAAATATGACCTTGAAAGTTTCCACAAAGGCACCCGCAGCTGGGCACGGGTTTTGGATGCGCTAAGCACTGACAGTGCAAAACGATAAAAAAAATGAAAATACCATACATGAGGCACATAATTGGGGTGAGCATGGCGCGCTTTTTCCCAGCCCAAAATACATAATGTCGGTTTACTATGTACTGGAGGAAAGCCGACATAATCGTAAAAAGTAGGTTCTACAAATGCTTCCTGAAAACTGTTTTTATCTAAGTAAAAAAGATTGCACCGAATTACATTCATCTGCCCTATTTGGCTACGCGATTTTTGAAGATGCGATTGCCTATGGTACCCACGGGTTGCAGGCATATTATGCGCAAAAACAAACCCCGACATTCCGGAAGAAGGGAGATTTGCGGGTGTATTTTTACGTTCAAATGAAATTATCATACGAACAGACCGTACTGGTCAGGAGATCCTGTATCTATTTCGTAAAGGATCTGATTGGGCTGTTTCGAATTCATTTATGTTGCTGGCGAACCAGGCAGCCAAAAACCATAAACTATCTCTCTATGAACCCGCAGTTGTTGGTTTCCATCTAAAAAATGGCGTTCATGTGGGGGAGCAATTGATTTCCCATAAGACCATGGTGCAGGAAATTGAAATTGTGCCGCAAACTTCAGATATGGCGATAAATCGGCGAACCGGTACATTGATACTGCAAGATCATAGCTTTGAAGCCGTTTTTGGGATGAATGGCCAAAGTTATGACGAAAAGCTGATCGAATTTCTAGAAAAGGGCGCGGGCTACCTTGCTGCTCTTGCCTCTGCGGGGCTGCCTCTACAACTGTTGTTGTCGGGGGGCTATGATTCCCGATTAGTTCTAGGACTACTATTGGCAAGCAATCAGTCGAATAAGCTGCGAATAACGTCATATCCACATAAGGAAAATGATTTTCAGGCAGCAACTTCAATCTGTAAAACTCTAAACTTACCACTGAATACAAACGCTCCGGCAAAACCAGGTACACTTAGCTCAGGTGAATCTTTTCGGATGTGGATGCTTTCATGTGGCGGTAACTATCTGCCCGTTTATCCCGTTAGAAACACCGAACTTTCAAGAAACGTAGAAATTCGACTAACCGGTGATCAGCCGACTGGTTGGGACCATTTTGCTGGGAATGCCCCATTCAACGGAACCGCAAACAAGATATCTGACGACATTAGAAAGGCATTGGCAAACCGTCCCTTTGGCATGGACGTTGCGGACGATTTTCTAAGTTTCTTCCAGAGAAGCGGCATTGACCCCAAACACCCTAAGGCAATGTTAGCTCATTATGGCGCGGTAAGATCGCGACATCACTGTGGGCGGGCTTGGTACAAAACCCTGGGGCGGGAACAATTATTTACCCCGCTTATGCAACGGGACATGGTTGCGCTTTGCTATCATGACAAACGGCAAGACAATTCAGACATCCGGATATTTGCTGACGCCTTTTCCGCCCTTGGTGGCTGGACATTAACAGAGCCATTTGAAACCCCAGATCGTCAATTTCCAAAAGAGATGTTGCAGAATTCACCCTTCAAAGGCGGGGTGAAGATAACTCCTAGAAAGGTCTCTGTATTTGGCTTTGGAATATCAAACCGAGTTAGTGAGCCAAATTTAAGGTCCATCCCCCTTCCCCTTGCCCATAGTGAAACAAGCTTCAAAAAGCATATCTCGGCCGGGTTATGGGCAACAAAATTGACACGACAAAGCAAGCTATTTTCGAATTCAGATTTTGTTGCCGCAAACCTTGAGATATCCCAAAATGGGACACTCTCGCACGGGTTTCGAAAAACCACTCTTATTGTAATGACAGAGGCTATTATGGAAATAATTGCCGGTTCTGGCAGGTAATCACCAAAGAAATCGGAGCATCAAATTTGGATGTTACCGTATTAGCCTTTGATCATTTATCTGTTTGGCTTGATTTGCGGATCAACTTTGCCACCAGCACCAGCGATGGGGACAGATGAAACAGCAGATCACCGATATCAACCAATTGGGTTAATTCCCCGCCCGCAAGCATTTTCAATTTCTGCCAAACATGGGGCTCGGGCACAAACGGCGCCAGACCAAGAAATATCGCAGCGACGATTACTGGTTGAAACGGGATGCGGTCTAGGAATGACATGGGGATACCCTTTTGGTGATAACCTTGGGAAAATGGCGCGGTTGACGGGACTCGAACCCGCGACCCCCGGCGTGACAGGCCGGTACTCTAACCAACTGAGCTACAACCGCGCATTTTAATTCTAGGCTTGGCCCAGAACGTGAGGGCGGTTCTAGGGCTGTGGCTGGCAATCGTCAAGCGGTTCTGTTCGCATTTATCAGAAAATCGGGCGCGCACTCAAATGAACTGCGCGCCCGATAATTTGTAAACGAAATTGGCGGCCCTTAGCCTAGTCTTTCAGGCGCGTGGTCTTGGTCAATTTCATGATCATACGTTCATAGTACGGCTCTGAAATCCCCTTACGAATTTTGCGCATAAAGTACTTTTCAAAGCCGATCTTCGCCCAATGTACCCACTTGCCTTCGCTTGCCCAAACCTTATTGCGCGGCGGGTTTTGCGGTTGCGCCATAAACGCCACGCCACCATCGCCAAAGTCTGCCAAACAAAACGCATTCCATGTTGCTTCATGGCTGGGTTCTTTGCCGCGCAGTACTTCGCCAATGTTCTGGGCTGTCGCGGTGACCATGCTTTCGATCATATAGCCGGTCTTTGGCACCCCAACAGCGACGTTGGTGGCTTCCAGTGGAGCAATGGCAATGGCCACACCAACCGAATAGATCTCGGGGTACGTTACATTGCGCTGGTGCTTGTCCACGGTGATGAAACCGCGCGGGTTGACCAGACCCTTTATGCCCATAAACGCTGGTAAGCCGCGAAAAGCCGGCAGCATCATTGAATAGTTAAAATCAAGTTCATGGGTTTTGGCCACATCACCACCATCGGCTATTTCGCTGACATGCATTTTACCATCGCTCACCTTATCAACTCGGGCATTGGTCACCCACTTGATGTGGCGCTGGCGCATTTCGCTTTCCAGCAGCCCCTTGGTGTCACCAACGCCGCCCAGGCCCAAATGGCCGATGTAGGGTTCCGCCGTGACAAAGGTCATGGGCACCTTATCGCGAATGCCGCGTTTCCTAAGGTCGGTGTCCATGATCATGGCAAACTCATAAGCCGGCCCATAGCACGATGCACCCTGCACTGCCCCCACCACAATTGGCCCCGGGTTGGCGCAAAACTTTTCCCATTCATCATTGGCGTCAACCGCATGATCAATAGAGCAAATCGACTGGGTGAAACCCTCTGGCCCCAAACCCTTAACCTCATCAAAGGCCAAATCCGGCCCCGTGGCGACAATCAGAATGTCATAGGTAACTTTCGCTCCGCTGTCCAAAACCACCGATTTCTTTTTCGGGTCCAGCTTGGCAATGCCGTCATGGACAAATTTAATACCCTTTTTCGCAAGAACCGGGGCCAGATCAACAGTAATGTCTTTCTTGGTGCGCCAGCCCACAGCAGCCCAGGGGTTGGACGGGGTAAACTGAAAGTACGGGTTGTTAGAAATAACTGTCAGCGTATCACCACTGGTCATTTCCTCTTGCATTTCAAAGGCCATTGGCACGCCGCCAATACCTGCCCCAAGAATTACGATATCCGCCATGTGATCCCTCCCGATCCAATATTCATTCGTGTTTCTGAATTTATTAAATACGATATTCCAGGCGACTCAAAGAAAAATCATGCACCCGCGACGTCTAATCCGATATTCCTGTTGATCAGATCGCAGGATAACGTTTCTGCACACCATCATTTAGGTGATAAACACAGCCCTGCCCGCCCCCCAGGCCATGCATTTCATCCTGGCCAACGCCCAACCAAAGCCCGCGCAACACCTTAGATGTGACGCCATGTGTCACAATCACCGTGGGCCCGGTCAAGCTGTCCAGGAAACTTTTCACGCGAACTGATACATCCTGAAATGTTTCCCCACCGGGGGCCTGGAAATTCCAGGCGAACCTATCCTGATCGGCGATTTTGCACAATTCGGGCCAGTCTTTGGATATTTCATCAAAAGTCAGCCCCTGCCATTTACCAAAAGCTATTTCACATAGGCGATCATCGCTTTGGGCTGTCAGACCAACGCCAGATAATGCAATCGCAGCCGTGTCAACGGCGCGGTCCTGGGGGCTGCAACAGGCACTAAGGTCACGGCGGCCCTGCAACAGCAATGTTAAGATTTCAGATTGTTCGCGCGCCTGCGCCCGCCCCTGTTCAGTCAACGGCGAATTCAGCCGCCCCTGATACCGCCCGGCAAGGTTCCATTCGGTCTGCCCGTGTCGCAACACAAATATTTCCGGATAGTCAGACATCAGGCAAGGCACAATTCAATGTATGTGGATGGTGGGTCGTGAGAGGCTCGAACTCCCGACATCTTCGGTGTAAACGAAGCGCTCTACCAGCTGAGCTAACGACCCGCTCGGCGTGGGGTTTAGCCCGAGGTTGCGCAGGCATGCAAGCCCCAGATGACCATTCCAGAAAAATAATCACATACCCATGCCAAAACCAGTAAATATTTCTACTCAGACGGCACATCAGCAGTCGTCGCCTCACTGTCAGACGCTAATTTTCGCCGAATTTTGCAAATAAGGACCTCTTTATCCTCCATCTGCTTTTGCCTGTTAACTGTCACTTTGCCAAAGGGGTGCAGGTTCAGGCCTTCACCCGCCGACAATGCATCACCCATTTCTTGCAACACAGCATCCAATACCGACTTAACCGCATTCGGCTTAAGACCAGAGCGCGCAACGATACGTTCAACCAATTCCTTGCGCCGGACCATTACCACTGGGCTTCTGGCTGCCTGCAATAGACCATCAGATTTCCCTGCATTGACCGCTTCTGTGGCTTCCGCCCTTTGTGCAATTTTAGCTTTAGCAACAGGCGCAATTTTTGTTTTTCTCACCATATCACGCTCCCCGTCCATTATTGTTAAGGCCAACAGATACCACTGGGCACATACGGCATCCACACTTATTGTGAAGGCACTGCCTGGCTCCCATCACCCCAAGCCGGAAAGTTTACGCCTTTGTCATTTCTGGGATAACCTGATGTATATAAAGTAATTAACAACGAGGAATAAAATGAAACGTAGCATATTGGCACTTACCCTATCATTGGCCATGGTCACATCCACCGCAATCGCTGGCGGGTTGGAAGTACCGGTGATGGAACAGACAGTCATAGAAGCCGAAACGGCATCCTCTGCTGGCAATATACTGGTTCCGTTAATTCTGCTTTTACTGGTCGCAGCAGCGCTTAGTTTAGACCAGACTGTTGCCTTGGCTCCCAGTGATGAGCGTTTGAAATCCAACATTGACCAGATCGGCATGTCACCAAGCGGATTGCCGATTTATCAGTTTAGCTACATTGGCAGTACAAAAACATATCAGGGTGCAATGGCTCAGGACGTTTTGGCCCACACCCCGGGTGCGGTTTTTGTCGGCCCATTTGGTTATATGGCCGTGGATTATGACAAAATTGACGTTGAAATGAAGATAATCAACTAATTACAGTCCAAACAATCGAAAAGGGCACCTGATTCAGGTGCCCTTTTCATAACTAATGGGCGGTTGCACCCGGCGCATCCCGGGCTGCCAGCGCAGCTTCCGCCCGCGCGGCTTCTTCTGCCTTTTCATCCCATTCAATGGCTTCCGGCTGCCGGATCAGCGCATGTTTCAAAACCTCGCGCACATGGGCGACTGGGATGATGTTAAGGCCATCCTTCACATTATCAGGGATCTCGGTAAGATCCTTTTCGTTTTCAGCTGGGATCAGCACGGTCTTAATGCCACCACGCAATGCCGCCAGCAGCTTTTCCTTCAAGCCGCCAATGGGCAACACATTCCCACGCAACGTGACTTCGCCGGTCATGGCAATGTCCTTATGCACCGGTATCTGGGTCAAAACCGACACGATAGATGTGACCATCCCAACGCCTGCACTTGGCCCGTCTTTCGGGGTGGCGCCTTCTGGTACATGGACATGGATATCCAAGCGCTCAAACTCTGTCGGCACAATCCCCAACTCAGGAGAGATTGATCTAACAAAGGACGACGCCGCATCAATGCTTTCCTTCATAACATCGCCCAGCTTGCCGGTGGTCTTCATCCGGCCTTTGCCCGGCAGGCGCAGCGCTTCGATCGTCAGCAAATCACCGCCAACGCTGGTCCAGGCCAAGCCGGTCACAGCACCAATAACATCTTCCTGCTCGGCAAGCCCGTAGCGGAACCGCTTCACACCTAGAAATTCCTCTAGATTATCTACAGTTACAACGACTTGTTCATCCAACTTACGGACCAGACGTGTAACTGCTTTTCGGGCAAGTTTCGCAATTTCGCGTTCCAGGTTTCGAACACCGGCTTCGCGTGTATAGGTCCGGATCATTTCCTTCAGCGCATCGGGTGCAATAGAAAATTCGCCCTTTTTAAGCCCGTGGTTCTTGACTTGTTTCGGGATCAGATGCTGACGGGCAATTTCTTGCTTTTCATCCTCTGTATAGCCAGAAAGCGGTAGAATTTCCATCCGATCCAGCAATGGACTTGGCATGTTATAGGTGTTTGCTGTGGTCACGAACATCACATTTGACAGGTCATAATCGACTTCAAGATAATGGTCGGCAAATGTTGAATTCTGTTCAGGGTCTAGAACCTCCAGCATCGCGCTGGCAGGGTCGCCCCTGAAATCCTGACCCATCTTATCAATTTCATCAAGCAAGATCAGCGGGTTGGTGGTTTTCGCCTTTTTCATCGCCTGAATGATTTTACCGGGCATTGACCCAATATAGGTGCGCCGGTGACCGCGAATTTCGCTTTCATCACGCACACCGCCCAGTGAGATGCGGATAAATTCACGCCCGGTTGCCTTTGCCAAGGACTTCCCAAGCGACGTTTTACCAACACCCGGAGGGCCCACAAGGCACATTATCGGGCCCTTAAGCTTCTTTGACCTTTGTTGAACAGCCAAATACTCAACGATGCGTTCTTTAACTTTTTCTAGTCCGAAATGGTCATCATCCAGCACCATTTGTGCACGCCCCAGATCTTTTTTAACCCGAGACTTCACCCCCCAAGGAATGGACATCATCCAATCCAGATAGTTGCGCACAACAGTTGCTTCTGCTGACATCGGCGACATGGATTTCAGCTTTTTCAGTTCAGCGTCGACCTTTTCACGGGCTTCTTTGGAAAACTTTGTATTTTCAATACGTTCTTCCAGTTCGGTAATTTCGTTTTTACCATCTTCGCCGTCGCCAAGTTCTTTCTGAATGGCCTTCATCTGCTCATTCAGATAATATTCGCGCTGGGTCCGCTCCATCTGTGATTTGACGCGCGTTTTGATCTTTTTCTCAACCTTCAACACGGACATTTCGCCCTGCATCAGCCCATAGACCTTTTCCAGACGCTCTTCGACCGACAGTGTTTCCAGCAGTTCTTGCTTCTGATCAACTTCCACGCCCAGATGGCCGGCAATCAGATCAGCAAGCTTGGCCGGTTCACTTGACTCAGCAACCGCCGTCAGCGCCTCTTCTGGAATGTTTTTCTTTATCTTGGCATAGCGGCTGAATTCTGAATTCGCAGACCGTAACAGTGCCTTAACCGTGGTCGCATCGCCTGCGCTTTCGCTAAGCGGTTCCGCCACGGCTTCGAAATACTGATCATTTTCAATGAACTTGGTGATCTTTACCCGCGAAATGCCCTCAACCAGCACTTTTACAGTGCCATCGGGCAATTTCAGCAATTGCAGCACATTGGCCCGCACACCAACCCGGTAAATGCCATCAGATGTCGGCTCATCAACCCCGGGGTTGATCTGGCTGGACAGCAAAATCTGCTTATCGTCCTGCATCACCTCTTCCAGCGCGCGCACAGATTTATCGCGGCCAACAAAAAGCGGCACGATCATATGTGGGAAAACCACAATATCGCGCAGCGGCAGGACGGGGTAAGATGGGGCTAGTTGCTCGGTCATTTTATTTCCTCATATAGCCAGACAGCCCGGTCCCTATTTTGGCGACCTTTGGCTTTCTGCAGTGTCGGCCTCAATATTTGGTGTCTGAAAACAGCATTTCAACAAGCACCAATGCATTCTTTGGCATTTTGACGATCAATCTTGGTGTGAACAAGGCGTGATTTGGCAATAATAGCGTGAAATGCACGCATCTATCAATATATCGAAGAAAACCTTGGCAACCCGCCCAAGCTTAAAGCGGTTCAATATCGCCTTGCTGTCGCGCAGCGTGGAACTCCGCCTCAAACTTCGCAAATTCCCCGGCCGCAATTGCATCTCGCATGCCCTGCATCAGATCCTGATAATAGTGCAAATTATGCCAGGTCAGAAGCATCGATTGAATAATCTCTTTTGACCGGAACACATGATGCAGATAGGCCCGTGAATAGTTGCGGCATGCCGGGCAGCTGCAGTCTTCGTCCAACGGGCGTGGGTCATCGGCGTGGCGGGCGTTTTTAATGTTCAGAACACCGCGCCGGGTAAACACCTGGCCGGTACGCCCAGAGCGCGATGGCAGAACGCAGTCCATCATATCAACACCGCGCGCCACAGCGCCGACAATGTCGTCGGGCTTGCCAACCCCCATCAGGTATCTGGGCCGGTCTTTGGGCAGCATATCTGGGGCATAATCCAGCACTTCAAACATAATCTCTTGGCCCTCGCCAACCGCCAACCCGCCAATGGCGTAGCCGTCAAAGCCGATCTCGCGCAGTTTTTGTGCACTTTCGGCCCGCTGGTCAGCAAAGCAGCTGCCCTGTTGGATGCCAAACAGGGCATGCCCAGGCCGATCACCAAAGGCATCGCGCGATCTTTGTGCCCACCGCATAGACATTCGCATGCTTTCCAGCGCCACCGCTTCGCTTGCCGGATGCGGCGTGCATTCGTCAAAGCACATAACAATATCAGACCCAAGCAGGCGTTGGATTTCCATGCTGCGTTCCGGGCTGAGCATGTGTTTTGAGCCATCAATATGCGAGCTGAACTGAACCCCCTGCTCTGACATTTTGCGCAGGCTTGACAGGCTCATGACCTGAAAGCCGCCGCTATCGGTTAATATTGGGCGCTGCCAGTTCATAAATTTATGCAGCCCGCCCAACCGATGGATGCGCTCGGCACTGGGGCGCAACATCAGATGATAGGTGTTGCCCAACAGGATGTCGGCCCCGGTCGCGCGCACGCTTTCGGGCAACATCGCTTTAACAGTGGCAGCCGTACCAACCGGCATGAAAGCCGGTGTTCTGATATCGCCGCGCGGGGTTGATATAACCCCTGCCCGGGCTTTGCCGTCAGTTGCGTTCAATGTGAATGTAATTCTGTCGCCCATCTGCACCGCCTACCCCAGCAAATCTGCGAACGCAATTGTCGCCACTGGACGTTGGCCGATCTAATCCTTATATAATTGCTCGGATATAGGATGAGGCCCAAATGACCACAGATGTTAACCCCGTTGAAGGCGCGCCGCTGATCAAACCTTCCAGCACAAATCACCCACTATATGTAGATGTCGTGCTGGCGTGCCGATCTGTGTATGACCCTGAAATTCCAGTGAATATCTATGATCTTGGGCTTATCTATACCATTGATATTAATGAAGAAAGCGAAGTTAACATTCTGATGTCGCTGACCGCGCCCGGTTGTCCGGTTGCGGGCGAAATGCCGGGCTGGGTTGCGGATGCGGTTGAGCCACTTGCCGGGGTTAAACATGTTAATGTTGAACTGGTATGGGAGCCCCCATGGGGCATGGAAATGATGTCAGACGGGGCTCGGCTTGAACTTGGGTTTATGTAAATTTCTACGTAATACGTAAACAATACGTTAGGGTGGCCCCCTTATTGGGCTGGACAAGAAACAAAAGGCGACACTTATGTTTTCAATCCCAGGCAAGCAGGCCGTGACCATCACCGACATTGCGGCCAAGCAAATTGCAATGTTGATGAACAAAGACAGCCATAAGGGCCTGCGCATCGGTGTCAAAAAAGGCGGTTGCGCCGGCATGGAATACACCATGGATTACGTGTCCGAGGTTGATCCACTGGATGAAGTCGTTGAACAGGACGGGGCCCGGGTAATGATCGCCCCCATGGCACAGATGTTCCTGTTTGGCACTGAAATTGACTATGAAACCTCATTATTGGAAAGCGGTTTCAAATTCAGAAACCCCAATGTGGTTGATGCCTGTGGCTGCGGTGAATCGATCAAATTCGCTGAAATTGATGACGCATGAGCATTTCTAACGACGATACCGCCTTTGTCGAAGAACTGTTTGCCCCACTTGGCCCGGTGACCCACCGCAAGATGATGGGCGGCTTGACGATATACTCACAGGGTCAGGTTTTCGCGATACTAGACAGCCAGGGCACGGTATTTCTGAAAGCCAAAGGCGCATTCGCCGATACCATGAAAAATGCCGGTGCCCGCCGGTTTGGCGCGGACGATGGCGCGCGCATGGGGTACTGGACCATGCCCGATGATGGGATCGATGATCCTGAAATTGCCGCCACTTGGGCCCGGCAGGCTTTGGCCAATATCTAGGGCCAGGACACCTTAATCCTGCGCCATCAGTTGCGTCTGAAAGCCTTCAACGTCATGAATTCAAACGAATGTGTAGTGATCTACACCAAGTTTGGATGAAGCAGCGGAGGAGGTTTTCAGGCGCAACCCGCAGGGCGCGGCCAGTTTT
>JAZGFB010000051.1:0-8531 GCA_036479015.1 Paracoccaceae bacterium
CAATAAGAAACACCCAGAAGCACCAGCCATGCAAACAAAAACACTGTCATTTCCAGTGACCACAATATATTTGTGTTCAAATCTTATCCCGCGATCACATTGGAAAATGTGATAAAAACCATAATCACCAAAATTGCAGCGATCAGATTTTCTTCAAGCGCGTCCGAAAATCTTTTTGCTTTGCCTTGCATTCCGTAGCCCCCTGTTGCTGCGTTTGCCGGTGTTTGTTGGCGCGGCCCACACAATGCGGACCGCGCCGGATTTTCTGACCGCTTTAGTTGGTCATATTAATGGCTTGGGCTGTGGCGATATTTTCGGCACCTACGTCGCCCTCAAATTGGGTCCAGACCGGTTTCATTACGTCCACCCAAGCGGCACGCTGTTCAGCTGTCAATTCGCGCACAACGCCACCAGCGGCAATCACCGAAGCCTTGGCTTCTTCATTGATACGGGTGCTTTCGCCGTTTCGTGTGTCGGTTACTTCGGCAACGATTGTCATGAACTGTTCGCGCACATCAGCAGGTAGGCTGTCCAGCCAATCAACCGATGTCACCAGCAAGTAATCGATGATCCCGTGGTTGGTTTCGGTGGTTCCATCCTGGACTTCGAAGAACTTCTTGCCAAAGATATTAGACCAGGTGTTTTCTTGCCCATCTACGACACCCTGCTGCAGAGCCCCGTAAACTTCTGAGAACGCCATTTTTTGTGGTGAACCTCCGATGGCTTCCATCTGTGCCACCAGAACATCAGAGCTTTGGACCCGGAACTTCAGGCCATTGGCATCTGATGGGTTCACCAGCGGCACGTTTGCCGACATCTGCTTCATGCCATTGTGCCAAAATGCCAGACCTTGAAGTCCGCGCTTTTGCATGGAATCAAGCATTCCCTGACCGGTTTCAGACAGTTGGAATTCATTCACAGCGTCGATGTTGCTGAACATGAATGGCAAATCGAATATGCGGAACTGTTTGGTGAACTTTTCAAACTTGGACAATGAAGGTGCCGCCAATTGAACGTCACCCTGCAACATTGCTTCCAGCACTTTGTTGTCATCATAAAGCGTCGAGTTTGGAAACACTTCCATACAGGCAACACCGTTCATTTCTTCGTTCACCCGCGCCTCCAATAGCGAAGCAGCAATGCCTTTGGGGTGCTTATCTGTGTTAGTCACGTGGGCGAATTTGATAACAATCTCGCCTTCTTCACAGCTTGCCAGCGCCGCACCGGCACTAAATGTCATTGTCGCGGCCAAAGCCGTTGCAGTCAGTAGTTTCATGGGATCCTCCCGGAAAATAGTTTCAAGACGCCTGATTTGGCGTGTCCTGTAAGGCTAGATGGTTTTAGGTGTTCGACAATTGGGTTTTTAGGAACTGTCAGATCTTTCCGGAAGGTAATGAAAAAACAGGCAGTTAGTGTGTTTTAATACCGATGCAGAGCAACCCAGCCCGGATAGTTGTGCGAAAAGCCATACAGTGCAATGTCCGAATGTGCGTAAATCCGCACACCTTCAGGGGCGAAATGCCTCGGGTCGAATCCCAAGTTTTGCCAGCCTGTCGTAAAAGGTTTTCCGCGGCAGCCCAAGTTCCTTGGCGGTGTTGCTGGCGTGCCCGGAATTGCGCCTAAGCGCATCTTCGATCAACCCCCGCTCAACACGTTCCAATTGGGCACTCAGTCCCAATGTTTCGGTATCACCGGCAAGCCCCCAAGCCACACGTTTGGCATGGTTGCGCAAAGCGCGGATGTTTCCCTGCCAGTCCAGTCCTTGCAGCCCGGCAGCGGCCCCCTGCCCGGCGGTATCACTGATCGGCGCACCGGCGTCTATCTCTTCACGCAGGAATTTATTGAATAGCACCGGGATATCTTCGCGCCGCTCGCGCAGGGGCGCGACGCTGATACGCATGACCCCAAGCGCATAAAACAGCTCATCGTCCAGTTCACCCGCATGGACCATGGCCTCGGGGTTGGGGCCAGTGGTGGCAAACACTTGGGCGTCCGGAAGGCCGGACAAAAACGTCGACAGGCGGGTCTGTTGGGCGGCATTCAAGCGTTCCAGATCGCACAGCAGCAGCGCCTCTGATGTCCCTGCCCCCTTTGGCAATAATTCTGGATCGTCGCAATTCAACCGCCGCAACCCCGTGGTGTTCCCTCGCGCATTCAAAATAAGGCGTGCCACATATCCCCGCCCGCTGCCGCGCTCACCGCTCAGGACCACCGGCATGTTCGATCGCCCGGAACGCTGTATCGCCTGTCGGATTTGCATGGCTGCTGTCGACGTTCCAAGAAAGCCACCGCTTTCATTCAGTGCCATATCCAACTGCTGCTTCAGAGCCCGGTTTTCCAGCACCAATGTGCGGGTCCGCAGGCATTTATCCACCGCTTCCAAAAGATGTTTGGGATCGCATGGTTTTTCCAGAAAATCATCGGCACCCTCACGCATCCCGCGCACAGCTGTCGGGATGTCCCCCTGGCCCGTCAGCAGAATTATCGGCAGTTCGGGGTCGATTTTTCGGGAGTGTTTCAGTAGATCAAAACCATCTTTTCCCGGCATCCGCACATCGCTGACAATCACACCGGCGAAATCAGAAGTGATATGGTCTTTGGCTTCAATAAACGATGCTGCCAAGATTGGCCGGTATCCCCCCAGCACTAGGGTCTGACCAAGGGCTTCGCGCACCGCCACATCATCATCAACCAACAGCACAGGGCGGGTCATGGGGTTTCCTTGTCGGCAGGGTTCAGGTTAACGGTGAAAGTCGCACCGCCGTCAACATGGTTGCGTCCTGTGATTTGCCCGCCAAAGCTTTGGACGATGCCGTAAGAAATTGACAGTCCCAATCCCATGCCTTCAGATTTCCCCACAGCCTTGGTCGAATAAAACGGATCAAAGATTTTTTCGGCGTCAATCAGCCCGGGGCCATTGTCACGCACCGTCAACTTGGTCGCGGGACCCGTGCTGTCAATGGATATCCAAATGGATTTTCTGGCCTGTTCTTCCATCGCATCGATGGCATTGGACAACAGGTTTAGCAACACCTGTTGCAGGCGAACTTCGCCGCCCATCACCCAAACCGGTGAACCCGGCAGCGTCTTGTGGATGCAGACACCGGCCTGTTCCAAGCGTTTTTCGCTAAGCTCCAGCGCCGCGGATATCACCTGGTTCAACTCCACACGGGTCATGGGCTCGCCTTCTTTGCGCGAAAATGTCCGAAGGTTCTTTATGATCCGCCCCATGCGCCGGGCAAGGTCTGAAATACGGCTCAGGTTATCTGCGGTTGTTTTCCTGTCTCCTTGCTCCAAAAACTGTTCTGCATTTTCTGCGAACGATCGGATTGCCATTAGTGGCTGATTCAACTCGTGGCTGATCCCGGCTGACATCTGACCCAGTGCCGACAATTTACCCGCCTGAATCAAATCCTGTTGCGCCTGTCGCAATCCTTCGTTGGCATCCGATAATTGCCGCGTGCGCCGTTCTACCCTAGCCTCTAATTCCTGCTTGGCTGTTTCTTCAATGGTGAGCAGTTGGGCCAGCGCCAGACGTCGCTGACTTAGGATCATCAACAAAGCCCCAAGAACCAGTGACACGGCAGCCGCAAATGCAGATTGCAACATCGCCGAGGTGAATGCCGGGGCAGTATCAATCAGAATTCGGGCATCCAATTCCACAACCGGAACGGCGCGGCTCAGGCGCAACATCGTTTTCCCGTCAAACGGGCCTTCGGAAAACCGAAGAACGGCAAAATCGCCAATCTTCTGTCTAGTATGGTGTGGGAAAGCGAGTATTTGTAGGTCACCGTACTTTACAGCCTGCGCCACTGTGCGGGCAGGTGTGCGGCCATCATCTTCGCTTCGAAAAAGCAGACCCCGGCGGTTAGACACGAATACTACGTTGGAACTGTCTACAAAGTACAACGCATTGGGACTGGCACGCCAATCGGTTTCAACCGCTTCAATATCCACTTTGACGACGATAGCGCCCAGAGGGCCACCATCCCGTTGCTTGACCGGTGCGGCGGAAAAAAAAATTCGCCCACTTTCCTGGCTAAACCCCTGCGCCGTCCCCAGTGCCGAATTCATTGCCCGAATGAAAAATGGCGTGTCGCCAAATTCTGACAGAACTGGCGATGCCTGAGAAGATGCAACCACCTGACCGTCACTGGTCAGCACAAAAATTTCCAGCGAACCGGTTTTGTCAGCAGTCTTTAGCAAAAGTGCCTGTGCATTGGCATCGAATTGATCCGTTTCATTTTGTAACAGCGCAATCAGGCCCGGATGATCGGCCAAAACCACCGACAGTTGCCGAAACCGTTGCAAATGCGACTGTATGCGATCTGCGGCCAGCGCCAGTTCTGTTTGACCACGCTGTGAAATTTGCCCAAGAGAATTCTGATAAGCCCACCACCAAACTCCACCGGCCAGCAACCCGACGAGGAACAGATATCCAATTGATGGCAGCAACAATTTTCGCAAGCTTCGCCTTTCGAATGCGGTTTTTTGGGCGTCTCTGAGAGTTTTGGCAAACTGGCAGAAACCTATGCGGAAGGCCATGGCTGCATAATTTCTCAGCTGTTGTAGCGGATGCCTTGCTGTAACAGAATAAATGTTGCGTCGATCAACGGCTCTTTGGAAGACGCAAAGGACTTTTGCGCCGGCATTTCCCCCTCAAACCACCACCCCCCAAATCCGGTACCTTTCCTGCCCGGTGATTTCGCGCACCAGGCCGCGCTCGGTGAACAAGGCAAGGTTCCTCTGCACTGCCGCCCGGCTCGCCCCGGTGTGGGCCTCGGCCGATTGCGCTGAGAGAACCGGCGTGGCGATCAGGGCAGCGATCAACGCGCGTGGCGTTTTGCCGGAAAGATCTGCAATAGAGTCTGTTGCCCGCCTGTGCCACGCCGCCAACCGGTCCAGTTCCAGTCGCGCAACACGGGCTGCATTGGCAATACCATCGTACCAAAGTTCTAGTTTGCGCGGTGGCACTCCACTCGCCATTAGCCCCTGCACGCCAGACAGCGCCAGCGGCAAGAAGGGCAGATGGACTTGATCCGTCGATGCCATCTTCGCGGCAATGATGCTCGGCTCTATCACACCTTCAAAACCCGACAGCCCAAGCCCGCGCCAAAGGTGGTAGGCAAATGCCGCACGGGTGATCGGATGCAGATCAGCCCTCTGAACCATATCCAGCCAACGCTGTGACAGGGCGCGGAACTCTTCGCCAACTGGACGTCGCCCCATACCGCCGATCGCGTCGATCTCGCCCAACCCGTCCTCTTCGACCCTAACACGGCCCAAAAAGGCCTCAGGCGCAAACGGATCGCGACTTCCCAACAACCGCTCCCGCGCCCAATCGGCCAGCGCCAGATCCCGGTGATCCGCATCCGACGCCGACAATCGCAACACGCCGTAAAGCGCCAGACGCTCCACCGGCAAGCGCTGCCCCTCGGCCCAACTCAACCCAGCCACATCCAAGAGCGCCAACCTGTGGGATATGCCGTCACCACCCGGCACTGAAGCCCAGGCTTTCACCGCTTCATCCAGCCGCGCTGTTTCTGCGGCCGCCTGTGCCAACCCCCTGACCTGCGCATTTTCCGCCGCCTGCCAAATAGCCGCACCCGGCACCCGCACAGTATCCAACCGTGGCAATGGGATCGCCGTCGGGTCAGAATCCACAGGGTCGCCGGGTAGAAACCACAGATCCTCTTCCTGCGTTTCTGCTTCATAGATTGAGCGAGGGAGGGTTTCGTCAGGCATCAGTATTTAAGGGCGATTATCATCATAACGCGCATAATACACATATAATGATCACATCACAGGCACTAATTCCAGAGAGTTTTTAGGCATGATAAGTAACCATTATCATGTGTATTGTGTACCGTAAGGATTTGGCGCAGAAATAGGGCTATGGATCGTTACATGAAACACAGGCTAAGGGTGTCAGACCTTCTTGATCGGCCCGGTGTATTTGGCCACTTGTTTGTCCGAGGTCAGCAGCGTCATACCTTCGCTCATCGCCTGGGCAATCAGCATCCGATCGAACGGATCACCGTGCAGCATCGGCAACGACGCCAGTTGCAAACAGTGCCGCCCCTCCACCGCCAGTTCCTGATAACCGTTGTTCAACAGGCCAGCTCGCAACACGCCGGGATCTGTTTTAAACTCCGGCTTGTTCAACCCACGCTTGATGGCCACTTCCCAGATGCTGGTGACACTGAACCAAAGCGTGTGGTCCGGGTTTTTGATCATCTTGTCCGCCGTTGGAGACATCAGATCATCATAGGCCGCCGACCACAGCAAAAGGTGGGTGTCCAGCAGCAGATTCAATTCCCCTGCTCCGTGGGTTCCTCATATGTGCCCTCAAACATCGCCTGTATTTCCTCGGCAAACATAGTGTCAAAATCGTCAGGAATATCAATTTGCCCCTTCAGAAACCCGGTCCTGCGCGGTGCATCAGCCTCAACCATCACCACCTTAACCAACGGCTTGCCGGCCTTGGCAATGACAAAGGGTTCGCCGTTGATGGCGGCATCCACCAGTTTTGACAGGTGGGTCTTGGCTTCGTGCATGTTAACGGTTTTCATAATAATCTCCAACTTAGTCCAGTAGAGTTAGTCAATATGAGCTCCAAAGTCAATGTCACCTTCCCCATCACGCCCCCTGCCCTATCGGAATCCGATCAATCGGCGCTCACCGATCTATATGTTCGCGGCACGCCAAAAAACACCCTTCGTGCCTATGAGCGCGACTTGATCTATATCACCGCCTGGGCCGACGCGGCCTTCGAGGCACCATTGCATTGGCCTGAGCGTGAAAATGTCGCCCTGCGCTTTGTTCTGGACCATTCCCGCGACCTGGCCATTGCTGACCCGCAGGACCCGGCACGGATCACCGCCGAAGGCCTGATCGCAGCCGGTCTGCGCAAGTCCCTCGCCTGCCCGGCCCCATCCACCCTGGACCGTCGTATCGCCAGTTGGCGGGCTTTCCATCGGATGAAGAACCTGGCCAGCCCGTTTGAAGCACCCTTGATCCGTCAGGCGCGTGCTAAGGCCCGTAGGGCGGCTGCCAGGCCCCCTGCCCCCAAATCCGCCAATCCAATCACGCGCGAAGTGCTGGAGGCGCTGCTGGGCACCTGTGACCATTCCCTGCGCGGCATACGGGACCGGGCCATCCTGATGCTCGGCTGGGCCTCTGGCGGGCGGCGGCGCAGTGAGATTACCGGGTTGATGCGGGCGGACGTTTCATTGAAGGACTTTGCTGACCAGGGGCTGGTGTGGATATCCATGCTGGAGACCAAGACCACGGTGAAAGGAACCACACCGAAACTGGTGGTCAAAGGTCGCCCAGCCAAAGCGCTGGCGTTTTGGATTGAGACCGCCCTGATCACCGACGGGCCGCTATTTCGTCCCATCACCGTCAATGATGACCCATTGGACCGAGGTCTGTCGCCGGACGCCATCTATCAGATCATCCAGAAGCGGCTGGAAATGGCGGGCTATCCCAAGGGTTTTGCCACGCCGCACGGGTTACGCAGTGGGTTCCTGACGCAGGCCGCGCTGGATGGCGCGCCGATACAGGCCGCCATGCGATTGTCGCTGCACCGGTCCATGGCGCAGGCGCAGAAATATTACGATGATGTGGAAATCACAGACAATCCGGCAAGCGATCTATTGGGGTAGGCGCTCTTTCATTGTGGCAATTGCGAAAACCCCCACCAGTACCATCGCCTGAAGTGCCCCTGCCCTTCTAATTCGGCCGCCACCGCGCAATCCGATCGAGCGTAGTGGCATTTCGAAAAAGCCTCCAAGCAGGCCGGAGTTGATTAAAACACCCTGATCGTTCGGGCTTTCAGTTTTGGAGTCTGTTCCGGCTGGGCGTCATCTTGAAATTCTTCACAGCTGCCCATTGGCCCTTGGGTCCAATATGCGCTGCCCAATGAAAACCTGCCGAAAAAATTTTGAGTGCCCATGTATTTTCCAACATCTTGAACGCGTTCAAGATTTAGTTTCGATGCCTGATATTTGTCGATAGTGGGCTATTTAATTCGCCTAAAACCCATAGGCGTGTCTTCTCTTTATATTATGGCGATAATAGTGCTACTATGAAACAGATTCGAATCTAAGTCGGAACCAACCGGCAGCGGAAGTAAAGCATGAGCGGTAATCTAGAGCAATTTTTGACTGAGCTTTCGCGCGGTCTTGAGCGAACAATGGTCGCTGTAAACAAAGAGCTGACCCTTCGGCACCGAATCCAGCGAACTTGGTCTATGCGTCAGTGTGCTCGGTTTCTGAACGTTAGTATTCAGTATCTTACAAAATTTGCTAACGCCAATGACGATTTTCCTGCGGGAGAATATGTTGGTCGCGAGCGGGTATTTACGCTTGATGCATTGATGCATATGCGTGCACTGCTTGCAGGGTCCGCAAAGCGACCATATGATTACTTGGCTTGGCGCAAGCCAGATTCTCCTTTGCCTGTTATATCGTTTGCCAGCCAGAAAGGCGGGACTGCAAAGTCGTTGACCGCCGCACATTTTGCGCAAT
>JAZGFB010000052.1:0-5235 GCA_036479015.1 Paracoccaceae bacterium
CCAAGACAGAACAATTCCGCCAATATGCCCGCAACTGGGGTCAGGCCATTCCGCGCTGTGGTGCTGACCTGATCGGCTATTACGCCCCCCACGAAGGGTCATCCACGCTGGCCTATGGCATCTACAATATCGCCAGTCTGGCCGAATACGAAACCTACCGCGCCCGCCTGGCCGCCGACCCAGTAGGCCGCGAAAACTACGCCTTCGCTCAGGGCGAAAAATTCATCTTGCGCGAGGACCGCACATTCCTGAAACTGGCGTCATTGCCACATGGGGTACAAAAATGATCGCTGTGATTTTCGAAGTTGAAATAGCCACCGGACAAAAGGACACTTACCTGTCCATCGCCGGTGACCTACGCCCGCTGCTGGAAACCATCGACGGTTTCATTTCGGTGGAACGCTTTCAAAGCCTGACCGACCCCGACAAAATCCTGTCTCTGTCATTTTTCCGCGATGAAGATGCTGTGCAGCAATGGCGCACCCTGTCTGAACACCGCGCCGGTCAAACCGCGGGGCGCAGTGGTGTGTTTCAAAATTACCGCCTGCGCGTCACCCAGGTGATCCGTGATTACGGCATGGATGACCGCGATCAGGCCCCGCCCGACAGCCTTGAGCAACACCCAACCCGCTAACTGTCCATCACCATAAAAGTCCCCAGACTGGTGGCGCACAGTTTTTCCACCCCGTCCAGCACCGAAAACACGTCAGAGCGACACACAGTTACATTGCGCCCGGGCCGCAAAACCTGTCCGCGCACGATCAGCATCTCGCCCGTCGCCGGGGCCATGATGTTCAGCTTGTATTCCACCGTCAAAACCGTCTGATCCGCAGACATCAGCGTCAGCGCCGCAAATCCCCCCGCAATATCGGCCAGCGTGCCAATGGCCCCGCCATGGAAATACCCGTGTTGCTGGGTCAGTTCCGCCTTATGGGGTAAATGAATTTCAACACCTCCGGCAGCCACATCATGCAGTTTGGCCCCCAGCAGCCCCAAAAATTCCTGTTGGGCAAACCCGGCATGGGCACGGGCGATGAAATCCGTGTCTCTTACTTTGAAATTGTCCATCGCATCGCCCCGCTGGTTATTTGTCAAACGACACCGCAGATCAAACCACCTTTCAACGCCAACGCCAAGTCGCAGCCATCCATTGACATTTCACGCCCGACTTGGCATTCCACCCCCCATGGGGCCGCCGCGAACGCCCCGTGAGGCGCAAGCCCAAGTTTCGCATCCCTGAAATATTACCCGGAGGATGTGCATGTCTGCGCCCAATGAAATAACCGTATCCCAACTGTCCCGCCTGATCGGAACCCCGGATTGTCCCGTGATTGTCGATATCTCAATCGATCCTGATTTCACCGACGATCCCCACCTGATCCCCGGTGCGTTCCGACACCCCCACACCGATATCCCGGGCCTGATCAAACGGCTGAACGGCCGCGCCTGCGTTGTCACCTGCCAGCGCGGGATCAAGCTCAGTCAGGGCTTGGTCGCCCGGTTGCGCAGCGATGGCATAAAAGCTGAATACCTTGCAGGCGGCAATTATGGCTGGCGCGATGCCAAAGACACTTTGCGGATACCATTCAAAGCCCTGCCCGAACCCGTGGACGGCGCTACCCTGTGGGTCACCCGGCACCGACCAAAAATCGACCGCATCGCCTGCCCGTGGCTGATCCGCCGGTTCGTTGATGCCGACGCCCGGTTCCTGTTTGTATCCCCATCCGAAGTGCAGGGCGTGGCCGAAAGATATGATGCAACACCCTTTGACGTTGAAGGCGCGTTCTGGAGCCACCGGGGCGACAAATGCACGTTTGACACCATGCTGGCTGAATTTTCGTTGCAATCAGAACCGCTGATGCGATTGGCAAATGTGGTGCGGGGCGCGGATACTGATCATCACGATATCGCCCCAGAGGCCGCCGGATTACTGGCTATATCTGTAGGGTTGTCGCGCCAATACCGCGATGACACGGCACAATTGAACGCTGGCATCGCGATATATGACGCCCTTTATCGCTGGTCTCGCGATGGCCAAAATGAAAGCCATGAGTGGCCGGGAAATCAGGGCCCAGCAACATGAACGGTCCAACGCAGGCCGAGGCCACCCGGGTATTCGCGCGTATCGGGCTGCTGTCCTTTGGCGGCCCTGCGGCGCAAATCGCCCTTATGCACCGCGAGCTGGTGGAACAACGCCCCTGGCTGACCGAGGCGCAATTCCTGAACGCATTGTCATTTTGTATGCTGCTGCCCGGCCCCGAGGCCATGCAACTGGCCACCTATACCGGCTGGCGCCTGCACGGCGTGCGCGGCGGGTTGATTGCCGGGTTGCTGTTCGTGGTCCCCGGCGCACTTGTGGTGATGGCTCTGTCTGCCAGCTATGCACTATTTGGCCAGGTCCCACTGATTGAGGCCATGTTCCTCGGGGTTAAGGCGGCCATTGTAATCATCGTTATTGAAGCCTTGCTAAGGGTCGCAAAAAAGGCACTGAATGGCCCTGCTCACTGGCTTATTGCCGCGCTATCCTTTGTGGGGATTTTCTTTCTGGATTTGCCATTTCCGCTGATTATTGCCCTGGCCGGGTTCTATGGGTTCGTATCCAGCCGTGGAACAACCGATACAGCCCCACATCCAACTGTTGCCACACCAATACGCACAATTACCATATGGTTGGCCCTTTGGTGGGCACCGGTGCTGGTTCTTTGGGCAACGGGTGCAACTTTTTTAACCCAGATCGCCCTGTTTTTTTCAAAACTCGCTATCGTAACATTCGGCGGCGCTTACGCCGTTCTGGCCTATATGGCGCAGGCAGCCGTCAGCGATAAGGGCTGGCTGTCCACGCCGCAAATGATGGACGGGCTGGGCCTGGCCGAAACAACGCCGGGGCCGCTGATACTGGTGACAGAATTTGTTGGCTTCATGGCGGGATACAGCACCCATGGCATATGGCTGGGCTTTGCGGCGGCATTGGTTGCCATTTGGGTGACGTTTGCGCCCTGCTTTTTGTGGATATTCACAGGTGCACCGTATATCGACTGGGTCGCCAGCAAGCCACGCCTGAAGGGCGCACTGTCAGCAATCACGGCCGCTGTGGTTGGCGTTATTCTGAACCTGTCGCTTTGGTTCGCTATGCATGTGTTTTTCTCAAATGTCGGCCAGACCAAAGTCGGGCCGATTACACTGCTAACACCAGAAATATCCAGTCTGGATTGGCATGTCATTGTCTTGACGCTTTGCGCAGGCTTCATGATTTTCCGTCTGCATTGGGACCTTTTCAAAGTTCTTTTGGCGATGGCCTGCGGCGGTGTGGCACTGTCGTTACTCTGATTGTTCGGTTCCTTCTCCAGCACCTTTTACTTCGCACTGAAATAGACTATGCTGGCGCCACACTCTGCCAACGGGCCTGCCCCTATGACAACATCCATCGATTACGGAAACCTGATGCATGACGCCATGCGTGGCCTCATCCAGAATGTGCTGGAAGATGTCGCTGTGAATGGCCTGCCCGGGGACCACCACTTTTTTATCACGTTTGATACCCTTCATGAAAAGGTTGATATCGCCAGTTGGCTAACAGACCGATACCCGGAAGAAATGACGATCGTTGTTCAAAACTGGTTTGAAAACCTTAACGTCACCGATGAAGGGTTCACGATCACTCTGAATTTTGGCGACAACCCAGAACCGCTTTACGTACCCTTTGACGCCCTTAAAACCTTTGTTGACCCTTCGGTTGAATTTGGCTTGCGCTTTGATTCTCAGGGCGATGGGTCTGATGAAACAGACGCACCCCATGTGGTAAAAGAAGTCCAGCCGCTCCAGAAAACCAAGCCAGAGGCTGAAAATTCTGACATTCTGAAAAAATCAGAAAAAGTTGACGAAAAACAAGCCGCTGATATCGTCAGTCTCGACAGTTTTCGAAAATAAATTTATCGAATATTCCACCTAAACAATTTAGATAACACTCTGCAGCACTTACGGAGTCTGGACCATGACCAATACCCGCACCGAAACTGACAGCTTTGGCCCGTTAGAGGTTCCCACCGATAAATACTGGGGGGCACAAACTCAGCGCTCGCTGATGAACTTTCCAATTGGCTGGGAAAAGCAGCCGGTTGCAATAGTACGAGCACTGGGGGTCATCAAACAGGCCTGTGCGCTAGCCAACAAAGACGCTGGCGCACTTGACGCAAAACCAGCCGACGCCATCATAACCGCCGCTTCAGAAGTCGTAGCTGGCAAACTGGATGCGCATTTCCCGCTTGTGGTCTGGCAAACCGGGTCCGGCACCCAGTCAAATATGAACGCCAACGAAGTTATTGCCAACCGGGCCATAGAAATTCTGGGCGGGGTCATTGGCAGCAAAGACCCCGTTCACCCGAACGACCATTGCAACATGGGTCAGTCGTCAAATGACACGTTCCCAACAGCCATGCATATCGCCACCGCCATGACAGCCCATGACGTGCTGTTGCCGGGGCTGGCGAAATTGCATGCCGCCCTGGAAACAAAGATCCAGGAATTTGACGGTATTATCAAAATTGGTCGCACCCATACAATGGACGCAACGCCGCTTACGCTGGCCCAGGAATTTTCCGGCTACGCCCATCAGGTCGCCATGGGCATCAGCCGCGTCAAAACCTCACTTGCAGGTATTTACGAACTTGCCCAGGGCGGTACCGCTGTCGGCACGGGCCTGAACTCGCGCGTTGGCTGGGGCGAAATCGTCGCCGCAAATATGGCGGAAATAACCGGCCTGCCCTTTGTCACCGCCCCCAACAAATTTGAAGCGCTTGCCGCCCATGATGCCATGGTTGAAATGTCAGGTTCGTTGAAAACCGTCGCCGCTTCGCTGTTTAAGATCGCCAATGACATCCGCCTGCTGGGCTCTGGTCCCCGCTGTGGGTTGGGTGAACTGATGCTGCCGGAAAACGAACCCGGCAGTTCAATCATGCCCGGCAAAGTAAACCCCACCCAGGTCGAAGCACTCACCCAGGTTTGTGCCCACGTATTTGGCAATGACGCCGCCGTGGGCTTTGCCGGATCGCAAGGGCATTTTGAATTGAATGTCTATAAACCGATGATGGCCTATAACGTGCTGCAATCCATGCAATTGCTGGGGGATGCGGCCGCAACTTTTACCGACAACTGCGTGGTTGGCATTTCCGCTGATCGGGACCGGATTGACAAACTGATGCGCGAAAGTCTGATGTTGGTAACGGCTCTGGCCCCAAC
>JAZGFB010000053.1:0-137479 GCA_036479015.1 Paracoccaceae bacterium
TGATTTCAAATCCAGCCCTTGGAAGGTTTAGAATACTTTCAGGAGTACCTCCATGTGGATTAGTGTCCAAAAAGGGTTGAGAAAAAAATGGGCTTGTTTCACCGGGAAGTAAGGTTTCATCATTGGCGTTTTTTAGCGCACCATAAAGCACGAAATGACCGATGTGTATATTCCTTTCCTCGCTATCCGTCAGTATTCCGTCTTCAACAGATTCCGCGATCGTGTCTCTTAGTGCGTTACCTGCTGTCCGAGCAAGATATGTTTCCAGGAGGTTTCCGGCTTTCTTTTTTCCCATCATTCTTCTCCTAAACACTGTTGAAATATCTGTGATCTTGTAAGGCGTGTGGCTTTGATGTTTTTACTTCCGCATCGCACCGTGCATTCTGCGGCCCGCTTTAGACCGGCAGAAGACCGATCTATCCCGAATGGGAAATAGATCGATTCAAGGTCCGCATGTTCTACCAGTATATCACGGCGCTCACTGCTATCGGCCCCGGCGAAATCATATACCAGAGCAGAAAGAAGTGCCGAATAAAGGTAGAAAAATAAGTCGGCAAAGTCTTCTGAAACCTCATCATCTGTAAGAGCCTTTAAGCGCGCAGAATCTACGAACCGCATGTCTGACGCTTTTGATTCCAGCAAAGGAGAAATTAGGTATCCGCCGAACTCGGCAAAAGGATAGACTCGCCAAATTTCCTTACGCGAGAACTTAACTGCAGTGCAATATTCAATGGGTATCTGCAGGGATTCATCGCATGGTTTCGACGCGGGCGTGAATTCACCGCGAAGGAACTGTCTGTCTGTTATACAGTTATCATCCTGGGCAATTGCTTGGGTTGATCCAAGCGACAGTAAGATCAATAAGCCGCCGAGTTTTGCAGAAAATATACGCATCTTTTGTCTCCAATTTATTTAGGCGCAGAACACATACTGGCGCTTCTCAGTAATCTCGCCGGCATTATCCGGGTCGCGCAACAGCACCCCATTGCCCGCCGCCGCCCAGGCCGCGGCGTTGGCCAGCCCGTCGCCGGTGGCGTCCATGAAGATTGTGGAATCGGTCAGCGGGACGGCGTCGCCGTGCCGTCGGTGCGCCGCCTGTTGGCGGTCAGATAAATGCAAAGCTTCCGGTGGTCTGCTGTCTGTGTAAATGTCTGTGCAAAAATAATTCAACGGCAAGTAATATCCTAAAACATGTTCATTTGATAAAATATTCAACCGTTCACCTGCGCCAATAATTTCCGCTTATGTGTTGCAATGTCAACGGGGGTTGGGCTCGGTTTTGTCTGGGCCAGGGTGCGCGCCCATTCCCCCTTGCGTCCAAACCGATGCCGCCATAGAAGAACGGCTGATTATTAACGCACCGTTTTAGCGGTGCCCCGACATGCGAAAAAGGACATGAAATGCAGGTCAAAGAGACTCTTAACGAAGGCCTCAAGCGTGGCTATGAAATCAGCATCACCGCCGCCGAGCTGGAGGCCAAAGTTTCCGAGAAACTGATCGAGGCCCAGCCTGAGGTGGAAATGAAGGGCTTTCGCAAGGGTAAGGTGCCCATGGCGCTGCTGAAAAAGCAGTTTGGCCAAAAGGTTATAGGCGAAGCGCTGCAGGAAACCATTGATGGTGCCATGTCCAAGCATTTTGAAGACAGCGGTGATCGTCCGGCCATGCGCCCTGATGTGAAGATGACCAATGAAGATTGGAAAGAGGGCGACGATGTGGATGTGACCATGTCCTATGAAGCCCTGCCGGAAATTCCGGAACTGGATCTGAGCAAGGTCAAGCTGGAACGCCTGGTGGTTAAGGCAGAAGACAGTGCTGTTGATGAAGCATTGACCAATTTGGCCGAAAGCGCGCCAAATTTTGAGGATCGCAAAAAGGGCAGCAAGGCCAAATCAGGCGATCAGGTTGAGATCGATTTCCTGGGCAAGGTTGATGGCGTGGCTTTTGATGGCGGCGCTGGTGAAGATTTCCCGCTGGTTCTGGGATCAAACAGCTTCATTCCAGGCTTTGAGGACCAGCTTGTGGGTGCCAAGGCCGGTGATGCGGTTGAGGTAAATGTCACATTCCCGAAAGAATATGGTGCGGAAAACCTGGCCGGTAAGGACGCGGTTTTTGAGTGCACAGTGAAGGCCGTGAAAGAAGCCAAGCCTGCCGAGATCAATGACGAGATGGCGGTTAAGTTTGGCGCTGAGGATCTGGCAAAGTTGAAGGCTGATGTCGGTGAGCGTCTTGAGGCGGAATATGTCGGTGCAGCGCGCCAGGTGATGAAGCGCAAGTTGCTGGATGAACTGGATGGTTTGGTGTCATTTGAGCTGCCGCCTTCGCTGGTGGAAGCCGAGGCTGAACAAATAGCGCATCAGCTGTGGCATGAGGACAACCCGGATGTTCAGGGCCATGACCATGACCCGGTGAAGCCAACCAAGGAACATACCAAACTGGGCGAACGCCGGGTACGGTTGGGGCTGTTGCTGGCTGAAATTGGCCGCAAGCAGGAAATTGAAGTGTCTGACGCTGAAATGACCCAAGCGGTGATGAACCAGGCGCGTCAGTATCCGGGCCAGGAAAAGCAGTTCTTTGAGTATGTTCAGCAGAACCCTGAGATGCGTCAGCAAATTCAGGCGCCGTTGTTTGAGGACAAAGTGGTGGAGCATGCATTTGAGCAAGCCACAGTGACAGAAAAGACTGTTGATAAGGCTGCCCTTGAAACGGCGGTTAAGGCGCTGGAAGAAGAATAGCGTCAAGTCTGATATTTGGTTATAAGTAATTTGAGGGTCGCCAGCAGGCGGCCCTTTTTGTTGCCTAAATCTTGGCAGAATTGGCTGGTATTGGTCTTGCTATTGTCGTGCACGTGACGGGGCACCATTTAGGCAGGAACCATATGTTAAATGATATTGCTGATACGTTGGCCGCACAGAATGGGCTATTTTTGCTAGGGCTTGGTTTGGCCATTGGCGTGTTCGGATTTTTGTTGGCACAGGTTTTGTTGCCGCGGTTTGCCAGGCCGCTTCATAAGGCTGGGTTCGCGGTATGGCTGTCGGTTTTCTATCTGATAGGGGCGATGGGCTATGTGTTCCTGCGGGGTGTTTATTCCGCTGAGGGCGGCATTCCTGGGTTGGCAGGTAAGATTTACATGGGTGGCTATGGTGTGGCGCTGGTGCTTGGGTTTGGTGTTGGCCTGGCGGCGCGCGGGCGATCCATTAGCATTTGCGGGCGCGGTGGTTTTGCGTTTTTGGCACTGATCCCCGGGGTGAACGCGGTTTTCGGTGCTTGGAAGCCCAATGCTTTGTTTTTACAGGAAAACCCACCGAAATGGTACCTGAATGCTTTGGGTATGGGGGCGGCGTCTGTACTGACGTTGGGGGCAACAGCGATTATTAACCCGGCGCTGTTGGAGATTGGTGGTTTTGGTTATTCCGCTGACTATGATGCCGATGAAGCAGAGCTTGAGGCGCAGGAAATTGCCGCGCAGATAGCGCGTTCAGGTTTGGGTGACACCCTTTGGAGCTTTGCAAGTGACTTGGCGGGTGGCTATTATGTTGAGGACGATGTGTTTCTGATAGATGTGAACAGTACAGAAACCCGGTTGCAGTATCTACTGGAGGTCACCAACGAAACGGGCACCCCTGACGCGGTGTGGAAGCCAGAATTTATCGCAGAAATATGTGCCGACCCATCACATCGGGTTTTCCTTGAGGCCGGGGCGGAAATTAGGTCTACTTGGTTGCGCCCGGATCGAAGTGAGATCGGTGATATTATTGTGATACTTAAGGATTGCGCGGCTGTTGTAGATGTTCCTGGCGCTGAAATAAGCGCAGAAAATTCGGCGCAGTCGCCACAATATTAAAGAATGCATCATATTCAAGGTCGATAATGCTTGTGAATTTGCAGATTCTCTTTATCCACGGGTGAAAAATACGGGCAGGTTAATGAACGATATGACATTGGACACCGAGCAAGGTGTTGATCTGAATTCACGCGATTGGGTTCGCAAGCTGGCAAACTATCGTGATCCCAGCCATTTTCGCAGTATTATGGAAATTGCGATCACCGCCATTCCGTTTCTGGCGCTTTGGACTGTGGCCTGGTGGGCGCTGTCGCTTAGCTATTTGCTGACGCTGGCCATTGCGCTGGTGAATGGCGCCTTTGTTGTGCGTCTGTTTGCCATTCAGCATGATTGCGGCCACAGCGCATTTTTCCGTAACCGCCATGCAGGCGACTGGGTTGGCCGGGTGCTGGGCGTGGTGACGCTGACCCCCTACGATGTGTGGAAGCGGTCACATTCGATCCACCATTCTGGCTCTGGCAATCTGGACAAGCGCGGCATGGGCGATGTTCACACGATGACCGTGGAAGAATACCGTACCAGTACGCTGTTCCAGCGCATTAAGTATCGCCTGTATAGGCACCCGGTTATTCTGTTCGGTCTGGGGCCATCGTTTATTTTTCTGCTGACCAATCGCTTGCCGTTTGGCATGATGAATTCGCTGAAATACTGGGTCAGTGCCATGGGCACCAATGCTGCTTTGCTGGCGATCCTTGGGGCGATTTTCTACTTTGGCGGCTGGATGCCGCTGTTGCTAATTTTTCTGCCCACAACCATTGCCGGGGCGACCATCGGGCTGTGGCTGTTTTTTGTGCAACATCAGTTTGATGAGGCCCATTGGGATCAGGACGAAAACTGGGATCTGCACGATGCGGCGCTGCATGGCAGCTCGCATTATGTTATGCCCAAAGTATTGCAATGGCTGACGGCCAATATCGGCATTCACCATGTGCATCACCTGTATAACCGCATTCCATTTTACCGGCTGACAGAGGTGTTGCGCGACCACCCCAAGCTGGCCCAGGCCCAGCGTTTGACCATCCGTGAAAGCGTGGCCTGTGCCAAGCTGCACCTATGGGATGAGCATAAACGCGAGCTGTTGTCCTTTGCCCAGGCAAAATCAGAATACGGCCCGATCTAGGGCCCTGACCTTAAGGCCCGGCTGTCATTATGTCAGCCGTTCAATCCTGCGTTATTCACAGACTTGTGGGCTGACAATGCGCCCTGACCGGTACTACCTTACGGTGTTTTGACACAAAAGGTGAGCCGAATGATTGATCGACGCAAATTACTATTGAGCGCAGCCGTTGGGGCAATGGTGCCGACTTTGGGGCTTGCCCAGTCCGCTGGCGTTGATCTGGCGCTGGCGCAACGCCAGCTAATATTTGGCACCGGGGCGGCGTTTGATGCGGCTGCACAGCTGATCGCGCGTCATGGCCAGGCGGATGTTGCCGCCGGTCTGATCTTGGCCATGCGCTATTCCCGTCGCCCCGCCGCCCAGTTCGTTGAGCTGTTAGAGGCCGTGACCGGGGCCCAGGCCGGGGATGATTGGAACGACTGGATGCTGTGGCAAGAGGCCAACCCAGAGGTGGTGCCCCATGAAAGTTACGGCGCGCTGAAACGGGACATGTTCCTGCGGATCGATCCGAATTTCGATGATTTTCTGCGCCCGGAATATATTGCCCGTGAGCGCATGCATATCCGGCTGGAAGAAATTGCCTGGGGCGGGGTGGCCAAGGATGGCATTCCGTCATTGGACAACCCGACGTTGATAACTGGCGATGCGGCCGATTATCTGCGCGACGATGATCTGGTCTTTGGTGTTGCCATCAACGGCGATATCCGGGCCTATCCTTTGCGGATCATGGGCTGGCATGAGATGTTCAATGATGTGATCGGCGGCGTGCCGGTGGCGCTGGCCTATTGCACGCTGTGTGGGTCCGGCATTCTGTTTGAAACCCAAGTGGCGGGGCGCGCGGATCCGTTTGTGTTTGGCTCAAGCGGGTTTTTGTACCGGTCTAATAAGTTGATGTTTGACCGGGGCAGCAATTCGCTTTGGAACCAGTTTACAGGCAAGCCGGTGGTAGGGCCGCTGGCTGACAGTGGCATTGAGCTGCGCCAGCGCCCGGTGGTGATCACCACGTGGGGGGATTGGCGCACAGGCAACCCCGAAACGCAGGTTCTGGCACTGGATACCGGGCACCGGCGCGATTATGGGTCTGGCGTGGTGTACAGCAATTATTTTGCGTCCGATGATTTGATGTTCCCGGCGCTGGTGGATCAGACCGAATTTGGCCAAAAATCCTATGTTTTCGGTATTCGCGTGCAGGGCGAAGCCAAGGCCTGGCCGTTGAAATACTTTGACGGCCCCACGGTGATCAACGACGGCATTGCCGGGCGGCCTGTGGTGTTGATCGGGGATGCAAACAGCCGCACTGTGCGGGCCTACGACCCTGGAACCCGCCGCTTTTCGCGCGACAGCCGCGGCTTGGTTTCAGATGATGGTGGTCTTTGGAAAGTGACCGAAGACGCATTGGTCAGCGGCGACATCAGCCTGCCACGTATGGCCGGGCATATTGCCTATTGGTTCGCCTGGAATAATTACCTGGGGGCAGAAAGTGAGATTTATGGGGGGTGATACCCAACAGTTTCATTTTTCCAAAAATATCCCCGCGCGGCGCGCAAATCCGCACGAAGTGCCAGAAGAAATGCGCGCTTGCGCGCTCCATTAAAAAAGCCGCGCTGGTTTCCCGGCGCGGCTTTTATTGAGTATTAAACGACTGACTTAGTTTTCGTCGTCGGCTTCAGTTTCGGCTTTTGGGGCTTCGTCAGATGCGCTTTCCGGTGTGTCCACCAGTTGGTCGTCATCTTCAGCTGCCGCACCGATATCGTCAAACAGTTCGGCGATTTCGAACTCTGCTTCGGCTTCTGCTTCGGCGGCCAGTTCCTGAATGGATTTACCGGCGGCTTGCAATTCAGCCTCTTCAGCCGAGCGTGCAACGTTCAGCGTGATCTCTGCATCCACTTCTGGGTGCAGGGACACTGACAGGTTGTGCAGGCCCAGTTCCTTGATCGGCTTGTTCAAGGCAATCTGTTTGCGATTAACCGTGAACCCGTCAGCCGTTGCTGCATCAGCCGCGTCACGGGTGGTGACAGAGCCGTAAAGCGAACCGGCATCAGAGGCGGTACGAATCACCACAAAGATCTGACCGTCAAGTTTGTCGGCCAAAGCCTGGGCTTCGGATTTGGTTTCAAGGTTGGTCGCTTCAAGTTGGGCTTTGCGCCCCTCGAACGATTTTATGTTGGCTTCTGATGCGCGCAGGGCTTTGCCCAGTGGCAGCAGAAAGTTGCGGGCATAACCGGCTTTGACAGCGACAACATCGCCCATCTGGCCCAGCTTGGCGACCCGTTCTAGCAGGATTACTTGCATGTCTGTTCCCCTTACTTAACGGCGTATGGAAGCAGGGCAAGAAAGCGCGCGCGTTTGATGGCGCGGGCAAGTTCCCGTTGCTTCTTGGCCGAAACGGCGGTGATACGGGACGGCACGATTTTGCCGCGCTCTGAGATATAGCGCTGCAGCAGGCGTGTGTCTTTATAGTCGATTTTTGGTGCACTGTCGCTGGAGAAGGGACAGACTTTACGACGGCGGAAAAATGGTTTTGATGCCATGGGTTAGCTCCTCTTCTTCAGGTTAATGGCGGCGCGGGCCGCGGTCACGTTCTTCGCGTTTTTGCATCTGGATGGATGGCAGGTCTGCATGCGCATCTACTTTGATGGTCAACACGCGCATGACGTCATCATGCAGCCGCATCAGGCGTTCCATTTCCTGAATGGCAGGCGCCGGTGCGTCACTGCGCAGATAGGCGTAGTGGCCTTTGCGGTTTTTGTTGATCTTATAGGCCATCGTTTTGATGCCCCAATATTCATGGTCAACAAGTGTGCCTTCATTTTCGGCCAGCACTGTTCCAAAATGTGTAATTAGGTCTTCTGCTTGCGTGTTGGACAGGTCCTGACGCGCAATAAAGACATGCTCATAAAGCGGCATGTAGCTTCCTTTTGTTTTCAGGCGCACTTCACCGGGGGGCCTACCTTGCCGCGTCCCACCCACGAGAGGTAACGCTGGTTTTTGCTATTTGCGGCAAAGGAAGCGGGGTTATACGATATTTTACGCAGCCTTCAAGCCCCTATTGGCGTAAAGATGCCGATTAGAGGAAGGCGTAAAACCTGGAAGATTGGCTATATTATACTGGTGTTGTCGCTGTGTATTGCACCGGTGCGCTGGGGGCAACGCGGTGGCAGGCAGAATTTTGCACGATAGGCGGCGTAATGACGTCACATTTAGGCTGATTGTTTCGGTAACGCGAACAATAAAGGGCAGTTTTAATGTTCATTCGATTCATAACGGGCAGTCAGGGGCTATCTCGAAACCCGCGGCAACCGGCGCTAAAAATATCCCAAACTATGTGGGGGTATTCCTTTACACGGGCAGGGGCCGCAGAGTTGTGGGCTGCAATAGGAGAGCTGGCAGCTACAAGTGGCTGCATGTTCTTTGCCACCGCGTCCTTTGCGCAGTGGCTTATTCCCGGATCGTTGTATGATGGTGAAATATTGCCGCTTAAGCTATCCGGTACCGTGGTGTTTTTCGCGGTCAGCGCGCTGTTGTACCGGATTGCCCGTCGGGGCATGTCTGAAGTGGTTCAGATCGACACGCTGCGCCAAAAGGTAACGGTATTGCGGCGCAACCGTTATGGTAGATCAACCCGTAAAGTGGGGTTGAGTTTTTCCGATATTGGCAGCGTGTTTATCAGGCGCTCAAAGACCGATATGGTGCCAAGCAGCATGTTCATGCGCCACCGCACTGGCGGCGTGGCCATTCACCTTGTCAGCGGCCCGGCCCGAGAGCTTGAGCCATTGCTGGATCGCATTCAGGCCGATTGTCGTGAGGCGGTGGGTCAGGCGGCTGCGACCACGGGGCGACTGCCGGTTAAGCCCAGCAGTGCACCTGCTAAGGGGGCCTTTGCTGCCGGATAAATTGTGCAACTGGTTGTGAGCAGTGATGGGGTGGCCAAAATTGGCCGCTCTTTGCTTGTTTAGGCCCAGCCGATTGGCTACACCGCCCCAAATAGCAGACAATTCAGGGGCAATGATGACACGCGCATATGTATTTCCGGGCCAGGGGGCCCAAACCATCGGTATGGGTAAGGACCTGGCGGATGCCTATCCAGAGGCGCGGGCGGTTTTTCAAGAAGTTGACGATGCCCTTGGCGAAGATCTGTCGGGGTTGATCTGGCAGGGCGAGCAATCAGAGCTGACGCTCACGCAAAATGCACAACCTGCGTTGATGGCCACGTCTATCGCGGCGCTTAGGGCGTTGCAGGCCGAAGGTATTGCTTCGGACAGTGTGGCGTTTATGGCCGGGCATTCGCTGGGGGAATATTCCGCGTTGACCGCAGCCGGTGCTATTGGTTTGGCCGATACGGCGCGGTTGTTGCGTTTGCGTGGCCAGGCGATGCAGGCCGCGGTGCCCGTTGGTGTCGGGGCAATGGCAGCGCTGTTGGGGCTGGATTTTGCCGGTGCCAGTGAAGCGGCGGCGCAAGCGGCGCAGGGGCAGGTTTGTCAGGCGGCCAATGATAATGATCCGGGGCAGGTTGTGGTGTCAGGTCACCGCGAGGCCGTGGAGCGGGCAATTGAGATTGCCAAGGGAATGGGTGCCCGTAGGGCGATGTTATTGCCGGTATCAGCGCCGTTCCATTGTGAACTGATGGCACCGGCCGCTGACGCCATGCAAGCGGCATTGGCGGATGTGGAGATATCAGTGCCAAGCGTGCCTTTGGTGGCCAATGTACTGGCCGGACCGGTGCAGGACCCGGCGCAAATACGGGGGTTGTTGGTGCAGCAGGTCACAGGATCGGTGCGCTGGCGGGAATCGGTGGCCTGGATGGCACAAAATGGTGTGACCGAGATGTGGGAAATTGGTGCGGGCAAGGCGCTGTCGGGCATGATCCGGCGGATCGCTAAGGATGTGAGCAGCCGTCAGGTGGGGACACCGGATGGGGTGACGGCGGCGAAGAGCGCCTGAATTAGTACGTTTTAAAACAATAAGAAAGGGCGGTATATGCTAGATTTAACAGAGAAAAATGCACTTATAACCGGAGCCTCCGGAGGCATTGGTGGTGCCATTGCGCGGGCTTTGCATGGGGCTGGTGCGACGGTTGGCCTGTCTGGCACGCGGGTTGCCCCGCTGGAAGAACTGGCGGCTGAGCTGGGCGCACGCGCGCATGTGTTGCCGTGCAACCTGTCGGATGCGGACGCAGTCGCGGCCCTGCCGGGGCAGGCGGTTGCGGCCATGGGGTCACTGGATATTCTGGTGAACAATGCCGGGATCACCCGCGATGGTTTGTTCATGCGGATGTCGGATGACGACTGGGATGCGGTGCTGGCGGTCAATCTGACGTCCACCATGCGGCTGTGTAAGGGCGCGATCCGGGGCATGATGAAGGCGCGGTCTGGCCGGATTGTGAACATCACCAGCATTGTTGGGACCACGGGCAATCCGGGGCAGGCGAATTATGCAGCCAGCAAAGCGGGCGTTGTTGCCATGTCAAAATCACTGGCCCAGGAAGTGGCCAGCCGGGGCATCACGGTGAACTGTGTGGCACCGGGGTTCATTGCCACGGCGATGACCGATAAGCTGAATGACGATCAAAAGGCCGCGATCCTGACGCAGATCCCAGCCGGGCGCATGGGGGCGGCGGAGGAGATCGGCGCCGCCGTGCTGTACCTTGCAAGTGCTGAGGCGGCGTATGTGACGGGGGCAACGCTGCATGTGAATGGCGGCATGGCGATGGTTTAGGGTGGGATTGTTGGCTGGAGCGGCGCATTAGGTATCGCTGGGGGTTGATCTTTTAGCCAAGAGCGCCAACATTCCGACGGTGCCGACATGGTGCGCATTCTCACGGGGACAAAGCATTTGCCCTGAGCAGAGTTTGTGCTAAAGGGGGCGCAGAATTACCGGGGGGGCAACGCTTTTCCGGGTAGGTCCTGTGCGGTTGCATGGGTTGAGCGGCCAGATGGCCATAGGCAAAAATATCGGGCACTGGCCCATTAAATTAAGTTAGGAATTACTATGAGCGACATCGCAGATCGTGTTAAAAAGATTGTTGTCGAGCACTTGGGTGTTGAAGAAGACAAAGTGACCGAAGGTGCTTCGTTCATTGATGATCTGGGCGCTGACAGCCTGGACACTGTTGAATTGGTAATGGCCTTTGAAGAAGAATTCGGCATTGAAATTCCGGATGACGCGGCTGAAACCATCCAGACATTTGGCGACGCAACAAAGTTTATCACCGGCGCAACCTAACGCGCGACGGAATATAGTTATCGGAACGGCGCCTGATTTGGGCGCCGTTTCTGATTCTGGGGCAATCTGGATGATGTTGTTCCTAATGGGGCAGTATGGCTTGTCTGTGGGGCTTGCGGGGCGTTATGTTGATGAAAGTGTTGGGCTTTTCCCTGATAAATAAAGGTTTTCCCATGTTAGAAAAAACAAATTTCGACGTTCAGTCCGCAAGCGCTGCCCAAGTTAAAGAATGGGTGGAACGCAACGACGTTTTGCTGGTGGATGTGCGCGAAACCTCGGAATATGAAAAAGAGCATATTGCTGGGGCATTATTGTTGCCGCTGTCCAGCTTTGAGCCTGAAATGTTCCCAACATTGGCTGGCAAAACGGTTGTGCTGCATTGTGCCATTGGCAAACGTTCGGCTGCCGCTGGTAAAATGTTGCTGAAAGAGGGCCACAAAGATGTGATTCATCTGACCGGCGGGATTGAGGCCTGGAAAGCAGCTGGATTTCCCACTGAGGTTCAGATTGAGCCGGTCGCCGCACCTGCGCGCGCCGCTGAGCCCGTGTTTTTGTGCCCCCCTCCCGGGTATATTTTGCGCGATGAGTATCTGGCCCCGTTGGGGATTTCAGAGGCTGATCTGGCTGGGTTTATTGGGATTTCTGCGGATGGCGTGGCTGCCCTGACCGCTGGTAAGGCGATTATAGGCGTTGAATTGTCCCTGCGATTGGCGCGGTATTTCTGTACAGCTGCCGATTTTTGGGTGCGCTTGCAGGTGGACCATGATCTGGAACGCGCCCGCCATAGTATGGGCGAAGACATTCGCAAGGCGGTGACGCCCCGTTGCACGACCTAGCGACCGGGCCTATGGTCTGTACCTATGATACCTGTATTACATGGCGCGCGGGTGAGCCTGCGCGGATTTACCTGGGCTGATTTTGCCCCGTTTTCTGCCATGTGGCAGGAACCAGAAGTGGCGAAACATATTCCATTTGCACCGGTGCCTGTGACCCAATCCTGGTCTCGCTTTAACGGAAATTCATATCGCTGGGCCAGCGGCGGCTTTGGTAATTGGGCGGTGGTCGATAAGGCGGGCACATTCCTGGGCACCACTGGATTTTTCATTCGGGATGAAAAGGCGCATGAGCCGGTGTTTGAAAGCGGCTGGGTATTTGCTGCCGCAGCACAGGGGCAGGGCTATGGCAGCGAGGCTGTGAAGCTGGCCCATGACTGGTTTGATGCACAAGCGTTTGGCGGGCATTCCACCTGTATGATGGGGCCGGATCATGGGGCATCTATCCGGGTGGCGCAAAAAGTTGGCTATAGCGGCGCGGTTGTTGAAACTGATGCCTGGGGTCCGGTTCAGACTATGGAGCGGCACCGCCCGGTTTGACTCTGGCCGGTTTGACACAGGCCATACAAGGTGGTGCAATGGTGCAGGCCCGCCCGCCCTGTGAATGTCGCAAACCGTATAACATGTGACGGAGGTGTCGGGCTGACACGGGTGTGGCCGTACTATTTCGGTGACAGCCAACAGCTTTGGGGGACAGAAATGAACCTGATACCAGCAATTCAACTGCAAAACGGCCACTGCGTGACCTTACACAAGGGCCGGGTGGAAGAACCGTCGGTTTGGCATGTGGACCCAGTGGAAACCGCCAAGGGATACGCTACTGCCGGGGCTGAGTGGATTCATTTAACCGATCTGAATGCGGTGACCGGGGACGGGGCCAATACCGCCCTTGTGGATGAGATCATCAAAACCTGCGGAACGGCGGTGCAAATCGGTGGCGGGTTTACCACCATGGATCACATTGCCCAGGCTGTGGATCAGGGGGCGGGGCGCATTGTGATTGGTTCTGCTGCCGTGACCAACCCGGAATTTCTGCGGGAAGCTGCGAAATATTATCCGGACCAGATTGTTCTGGCGGTGGATGTTTATCAGGGCAAGGTGTCGGTTGATGGCTGGCGTCAGGTCACAGCGTTTGAGCCTGCCGATTTTATCGCTGAATTTGCCGCGGCACCGCTGGCGGCGGTGATGGTGACGGATGTGCACAGTGAAATTGGCGATCCTGACAGTTCCATGGGGCTGGTATCTGGGCTGGCCGAGGCGGTGCGCGCGCCGGTGATTGCCGGCGGTCTGGTGCACAGTCTGGATGATGTGGCACGCCTAAAATACACCCCGGCCATTGGCGCGGCAGTGATCGGGCGGCCTTTGTTTGAAAAAACGGTTGATTTAAAGGAAGCCCTGGTTGTGGCGGCACCTGATGCCCGCGAAACCGTGGCCAAATTCGTCTAGCGGTGAAAGCTGCCGGCTGACGCCCATGTGCCCTTGCCCCCGGGGCGCGCATTTGTGTATCTGTAGCCAAAGAATAACCGTGAAATGGGGTCAAACAGATGCGCCGAGTAGTCGTTACAGGATTGGGTATGGTCACACCGCTGGCTTGTGGGGTTGAAGAAACCTGGAAGCGCCTGTTGGCCGGGCAATCAGGTGCTGGGCCAATCACCCGGTTTGATGCGTCCCATCTGGGCACCACCTATGCCTGTGAAATACCGCGCGGCGATGGGTCTGACGGGACGTTCAACCCGGATGACTGGATGGCCCCCAAAGAGCAGCGCAAGGTGGATGATTTTATCCTCTATGGTGTGGCGGCTGCCGTTCAGGCGGTTGAAGACGCTGGCTGGACCCCGGATGATGAGGAAGAGCTGCTGCGCACCGGTGTGATGATTGGTTCAGGCATTGGTGGTTTGCAGTCAATCGCTGAAACCGCGATCACGCTAAAAGAACGTGGGCCGCGCAGGGTGTCGCCGTTTTTCATTCCGGGTGCTTTGACCAATTTGGTGTCAGGACAAGTTTCGATCAAATATGGGTTTAAGGGGCCGAACCACGCGGTGGTGACGGCCTGTTCCACCGGGGCGCATGCCATTGGTGATGCGTCGCGCCTGATCATGCTGGGGGACGCGGATGTGATGCTGGCAGGTGGTGCCGAAGCGCCGATTTGCGAAATCGGCATTGCCGGGTTCAACGCCTGCAAGGCGCTGTCGACCAAGCGCGCAGACACACCTGAAACGGCGTCGCGCCCTTATGATGTGGACCGGGACGGGTTTGTCATGGGCGAAGGCGCCGGGGTTGTAGTGCTGGAAGAATATGAACACGCTGTCGCGCGTGGGGCGCATATATACGCTGAAGTGGTTGGGTATGGGTTGTCAGGTGACGCCTATCACATCACTGCCCCATCTGAGGATGGCAATGGGGGCTACCGGTCGATGAAGGCCGCAATGGACCGTGCCGGGCTGGAACCTGCAGATATTGATTACATTAATGCGCATGGCACATCGACCATGGCTGATACCATTGAACTGGGCGCTGTTGAACGCTTGATGGGGGACGCGGCAAGTGGCGCGACCATGTCATCGACAAAGTCCTCCATTGGGCATTTGTTGGGGGCGGCTGGCGCGGTTGAAGCAATATTCTGTGTTCTGGCCATACGCGATCAGGTGGCCCCACCAACGATCAACCTGGACACCCCGGCAGTGGAGCCAAAACTGGACCTGGCCCCGAATGTGAAACGCCAGCGGGTGATCAATGTGGCACTGTCCAATTCGTTTGGTTTTGGCGGCACCAATGCCAGCCTGATCATGAAAAAGGTTGATGACTGATGTGGCGTCACATCGCGTCTAATGCGCTTTCGCTTTTTGTGGTAATACTGGTGGTCATTGGCGGCTTGGTTGCCTGGGGCAAAGCCCAGTATTCAACACCCGGCCCATTGGCCGAGGCGATTTGCCTGCGTGTTCCCAGCGGGGCGCGGATGTCGGAAGTGTCCGAAGACCTGGAAACACGCGGGGCGATTTCTAACGGGTCTATCTTTCGTGTTGGCACCGATTATTCGGGGAAAAACGCACAGTTGAAAGCGGGTAGCTTCCTGGTGCCACAAGCCGCATCCATGGTGGAAATTGTCGATCTGATTACCCGGGGCGGAGCAAATACCTGCGGCACTGAAGTGGTCTATCGTATTGGTATCAACCGGGTCGATCTGCAGGTGCGCGAACTGGACCCGGTAACCAATAGGTTTGTCGATGTGGTGTCGTTTGACCCAATGGTGGAAACGTCAGAACAGTACACAAAGGTGCGTGGTGAAGCCGATACCCGGTATCGGATAACCTTGGCTGAAGGCACAACCAGCTGGCAGATAATGCAGGCGCTGCAGGCAGCGGATTTCATAGACGCAGATACCAATAGCATCCCGGCAGAGGGCGACCTGGCACCTGACAGCTATGAGGTAAGCGCCGGGGCCAGCCTGGCGGATCTGATCGCTGATATGGAACAGGCGCAATCGATCCGGCTGGACCAGGCCTGGGCCAACCGGGCCGAAGGGCTGCCAATTGCCAGCCGGGAAGACGCGTTGATCCTGGCGTCAATCGTGGAAAAGGAAACCGGCCTGCCCAATGAGCGCGCCCAGGTGGCATCGGTTTTCATCAACCGGTTGAACAAAGGCATGAAACTGCAAACTGACCCGACGGTAATTTACGGGGTCACCAATGGGCGGGGCGTGCTGGGGCGGGGCTTGCGCCAAAGTGAACTGCGCAAAGCCACCCCCTATAACACCTATATTATTGCGGGCCTGCCACCGGGACCAATTGCCAACCCCGGTATTGAGGCGATCACCGCGACCCTGAACCCGGCGACAACAGATTATATATTTTTCGTTGCCAATGGTACTGGGGGGCATGCCTTTGCCACCACGCTGAAACAACATAATATCAATGTAACGGCATGGCGTAAAATTGAGGCCAGTCAAAGCGGCAACTGAGCGCTTCTCTTTTTAAAAATATCCCCCAGCGGAGCGTGGATCGCCCGAAGGGCTTAAGGGTAATGCACCGTAGGTGCTCAATTAAGTTAATAGTATCTTATGCTTAAGGTCGGTTGGGTCTGCTGAAAAACTTGACTTTGCACCTGATTTAGGCTAGGTATTTTGCAAGCTAGAAGAGACTGATCGCGGCGTTTGTGCTGCTTTTAATCTCGCTCGTGCGGATAGCATGAGAGGCAACACCAATAAATGACACTGATTAAACCCGACGGTAACGACGGGACTGCCCGTGATATTTTAGAGGCAGCAGCGGAGCAATTTCAACGCGCAATAAAAGCATTTCAAAATATAACCAACAGGATTGAGGCAGGTGAGGAAAACCCATCACCAGAAACCGAGAAACTGGTTCGCCAGTTCGGTGCCCTTACAACTGTCCTGTTCAAAGAGAAGCAGAGAATTGAAGACAGCATTAGAAAAGACGCCGGTATCATTCATGACTACGCGATCGACTTTGACGGCGCGCGCAAGGAGATCCAATGCAGAATGGCTTGCTTGCGCCGGGCCGCAGATCCAGGAGACATTTCTGAATGAGCTTGAGGAGGGTACGCTTTTGGCGCTGCCCTATCTGTTTGAGTTCTGGGCGCTGGATCATCAGATGCCACCCGAAGGCGATTGGCGTTCCTGGGTGATCATGGGCGGGCGCGGTGCGGGGAAAACCCGCGCTGGTGCCGAATGGGTGCGGGCCCAGGTGGAAGGTGCGTTGCCAACCGATCCGGGGCGGTGCCATCGGATCGCCCTGGTGGGCGAAACCATTGAGCAGGTGCGCGAAGTTATGGTGTTTGGTGAAAGTGGTATCCTGGCCTGTTCGCCCCCGGATCGAATGCCGGTTTGGAGGGCGACCCGCAAACTGTTGGAGTGGCCCAATGGGGCCACCGCGCAAGTGTTTTCTGCGTCTGAACCGGAAGGATTGCGCGGGCCGCAGTTTGACGGGGCCTGGGTGGACGAGTTGGCAAAGTGGAAAAAGGGCCAGGAAACCTGGGACATGCTGCAGTTTTGTATGCGTCTGGGGGATGATCCACGGGCGGTGATCACCACGACGCCGCGCAATGTCGGGGTGTTGAAGGCAATACTGGCAAACGGTTCAACGGTAACCACCCATGCACCGACCCAAGCCAACAGGGCCTATCTGGCCAGATCGTTTCTGGAAGAGGTGCGTTCGCGATATGCCGGAACGCGGCTGGGTCGCCAAGAACTGGATGGGGAGTTGTTGGAGGATGCAGAAGGGGCGCTGTGGACTCTTGGTGTGCTGGAGCGGGCAAGGGTTGAACAGGCACCGGAATGTTCGCGCATTGTGGTGGCGGTGGATCCGCCGGTGACTGGGCATGCCGGGTCTGATGAATGCGGGATACTGGTTGTGGGTGCGGTGACTGAAGGGCCGCCGACGCAGTGGCGCGCCTATGTGCTGGAAGATGCGACGGTATCGGCGGCCAGTCCCCATGGTTGGGCAACTGCGGCACTGGATGCCATGGCGCGCCATGGGGCGGATCGGCTGGTGGCTGAGGTCAACCAAGGGGGGGATATGGTGGAAAGTGTGATCCGCCAGATTGACCCGATGGTCAGTTACCGGGCGGTGCGGGCGTCGCGTGGCAAGGTGGCAAGGGCGGAGCCAGTGGCAGCTTTATATGAACAGGGGCGGGTAAAACATACGCGTGGGCTGGCAGCACTTGAGGATCAGATGTGCGCCATGACTGCGCGTGGATTTGAAGGCAAGGGCAGCCCGGATCGGGTGGATGCGCTGGTCTGGGCAGTGCATGAATTGATGATCGAACCGGCTGCAAAATATACCCAACCGAGGGTGCGAACGCTGGGGTAACGGGTGGTTGTGATTTTTCTGCGAAAAATCAAGCCTCCGGCGGGGATATTTTTGGAACAAAGATATTGGGGCTGGGAATGATGGGCGAAGGAGTGTCTTGGGCATGAAGTTTGGAATTTTTGGACGCGGGGCGGATGTGAGCCCTGAGGTTAAAGCCTCGGCTTCGGGGCCGGTGATTGCCTGGGGTGGATCGGGCCGTATTGCCTGGTCGGCGCGCGATACGGTGACGCTGACCAAGATTGGATTTTTGGGCAACCCGGTTGGGTTTCGCAGTGTGAAATTGATTGCGGAAGCGGCCAGTGCGCTACCGTTGGTATTACAGGATGCTGAGCGGCGTTTTGATGTGCATCCGGTGTTGGCGCTGTTGGCGCGGCCAAATGGTTTGCAGGGGCGGGCCGAATTGTTTGAGGCGCTTTATGGGCAGATATTGTTGTCGGGTGACGGCTATCTTGAGGCTGTTGGTGGTGAGGATGGTGTGCCTGGTGAGTTGCATGTGCTGCGGTCGGACAGGATGTCTTTAGTGCCGGGTGCGGATGGTTGGCCGGTGGCCTATGAATATGCCGTGGGCGGGCGCAAGCATCGCTATGCTGTGGGGGATGGTGTGTCGCCGATTGCCCATATCAAAGCGTTTCACCCAAGCGATGATCATTATGGGTTTTCACCGATGCAGGCAGCCGCCAGTGCGGTGGATGTGCATAATGCGGCGTCGCGTTGGAGCAAGGCGTTGCTGGATAATGCCGCACGGCCTTCGGGGGCGATTATTTACAAGGGTTCTGACGGGCAGGGCACCATGAGTACGGATCAGTATGACCGGTTGCTGGTTGAGATGGAAAGCCACCATCAGGGCGCGCGCAATGCCGGGCGGCCGATGTTGCTGGAGGGTGGGTTGGACTGGAAACCCATGGGTTTCAGCCCGTCTGATATGGAATTTCAGAAGACTAAAGAGGCCGCGGCGCGCGAAATTGCGCTGGCTTACGGGGTGCCGCCGATGTTGCTGGGGATACCCGGGGATGCGGCCTATGCGAATTATCAGGAAGCGCACCGGGCGTTTTACCGGTTGACGGTTTTGCCGCTGGCAAGTCGGGTGGCGGCGTCTGTGTCGAACTGGTTGTCGGAATATGTCGGTGAAAAACTGGTGCTAAAGCCGGATCTGGATCAGGTGCCGGCGTTGGCGGGGGAGCGTGACAGTCAGTGGAAACGGGTCAGTGAGGCGTCGTTTTTGAGTGATGCTGAAAAGCGGAGCCTGTTGGGGTTGCCGAAAATAAGTGAAGGGGTCTGAGATGGATTTCTCTGAATACGGTGCGCCAGAGCGTAAATTTGCCCGGCTGGGTGAGGGGTTAAATGTGACCGATGGCACCAAAATTGAAGGCTATGCCAGCTATTTTGGCAAGCGCGATAAGGGCGGTGATGTGGTGCAGGCTGGGGCGTATGGGGCGTCGCTTAAGGCGCTGGCAGGTTCTGGGCGGCGGGTGAAAATGCTGTGGCAGCATGACCCGGTGCAGCCCATTGGGATTTGGGATGAGGTGCATGAAGATGAGCGGGGGCTGTATGTAAAGGGGCGTTTGCTAAGCGACGTGGCTAAGGGGCGTGAAGCGGCGGCATTGATTGAGGCGGGGGCGATTGATGGGCTGTCGATCGGCTATCGCACGGTGAAGGCGCAAAAGGATGCCAAGGGGCAGCGTGTTCTGTCGGAATTGGAGCTGTGGGAAGTGTCATTGGTGACGTTTCCGATGCTGCCGGAGGCGCGGGTTGGCGCCAAGGGCGAAGATTTAGAAACAGATTTATTACAGGAATTGGCGGATGTTTTTGATGAGGCCCGCCTGATGCTGGCCACGTAAGACAGGCCGACCACCCTTAACCAAGCAGGATTGTTTGATGAAAAAAACCGAGACCAAGTCTGGGGCCGGGACAGGTGTGTCTGACACCCGGACGCCAGTGAGTGAACTAAAGTCCGCGATGGCGGGATTTGTAGGCCAGATCAATGACTTTCAGGCCGATGTGAATTTGAAAATGCAAAAACAGGAAGAGCGATTGACCATGCTGGATAGAAAATCACTGATGCGGGGCCGTCCGGCCCTAAGTGCGGCAGCCGATGTGGATGCACCCCACCAAAAGGCGTTTGAAACATATATTCGCGGTGGCGACGATGATGGCTTGCGCGGCCTGGAATTGGAGGGCAAGGCGCTGTCAACCTCTGTGGCTGCTGATGGTGGGTATCTGGTTGATCCGCAGACATCCGAGACCATAAAATCTGTGCTGAAATCAACGGCGTCTTTGCGCCAAATTTCAAGTGTTGTGAATGTTGAGGCGACCAGCTTTGATGTGTTGATTGATCACACTGATATTGGCTCTGGCTGGGCCACTGAAAGTGGTTCTGTGGCTGAAACCGGCACGCCGACATTGGATCGGATTTCCATTCCTTTGTATGAGCTGAGCGCCTTGCCAAAGGCAAGTCAGCGGCTGTTGGATGACAGTGCATTTGACATCGAAGGCTGGCTGGCTGGCCGGATTGCCGACAAGTTTGCCCGCGCCGAAGCGTCGGCGTTCATCAATGGTGATGGTGTGGACAAGCCCACGGGTTTTCTGACCCATCCGCAGGTGGATAATGCAAGCGCTGCCTGGGGCGATATTGGCTATGTGCCAACCGGCGTCGATGGTGATTTTGGTTCGGCCGACAGCATTGTTGAGCTGGTCTATGCGCTGGGTGCGCAGTACCGAGCCAACGCGACGTTTGTGATGAACTCCAAAACTGCAGGCAATGTGCGCAAGTTGAAGGATGCAGACGGGCGTTTCCTGTGGTCTGACGGTTTGGCCGCGGGTGAACCTGCGCGCCTTATGGGCTATGCGGTGCTGGTAGCTGAAGACATGCCGGATACTGACAGCCTGGGCGGGGCCATCGCCTTTGGTGATTTTGAGGCTGGTTATACTGTGGCCGAGCGCCCTGATCTGCGTATTTTGCGCGATCCGTTTAGTGCCAAGCCGAACGTGCTGTTTTACGCCACCAAGCGGGTTGGCGGCGATGTCAGCGACTTTAGCGCCATCAAGCTGCTGAAATTCTCAACCACTTAAACCGTGGTCTGAGAATGGCCGGGCCGCGCCGTGTGTGTGGTTTGGTCTGGTGGGCGCGTGCTTCTAGCCCCGCGTTATCTAGCTGCTCCCCTCCGTCCGAGTGATGCGGGGTGGTGCGCGCCCATTACGGCGGGGCAAGCCCCGTGAAAGTGTTTCGAAAAAAGGTGAAATCTGATGATGTTAGTCGAGCAGACCTCGGTGCCGTTGGGCGCTTTGCCGGTCACGGAATTTAAGGATCATTTGCAGCTTGGCACGGGATTTACCGGCGGTGAGTTGCAAGATCAGGTGTTGGAAAATTACCTGCGTTCAGCCATTGCCGGGATCGAGGCGCGCACTGGCAAGGTTTTGATTGAAAAGCAATATACCTGGACCCTGACAGCGTGGCGTGAGGCCTGCAGGCAGGCATTGCCTTTGGCGCCGATATCCACGGTGGACGCGGTGCGGATTAATGATCGGCTGGGTGTGGCCAGCGTTGTGGATGCGGCTAATTACCGGCTTGAGGCCGATATGCATCGCCCGATCCTGTGGGCGATAGCTGGTAATTTGCCGGGGATACCGACGTCGGGGACTACCGAGATTGATTTTACCGCCGGGTTTGGGGCGACCTGGGGCGATGTGCCTGATGATCTGGGCCTGGCCGTGTTTATACTGGCGGCGCATTTTTATGAAAACCGCGACGGTGTTGGCGATGCAGGCATGCCGATGGGGGTGACGTCGCTGATCCAGCGCTATCGCAATGTGCGAATTTTAGGCGGGGGTGTGGCATGAGCGGGTCGGTTCATCTGAACCGCAAACTGGTGCTGGAAAACCCGGTTCGGGTCGATGACGGCGCGGGGGGGCACAGCGAAAGCTGGACTGTTCTGGGCACGTTATGGGCATCGGTTAAGGCTGGGAACGGGCGGGAATATGCGTCGCAACATCTGACACTGTCCAAGGTGCCGTACCGGATTATTGTACGCGCTGCACCTGCGGGATCGGTTGAGCGCCCCAAGCCAGAGCAGCGTTTTGTCGAAGGCAGCCGGGTGTTTCGCATTCTGGCCGTCAGTGAGCATGACAGCCGCGGCCAGTATCTGATGTGCCATTCGCGCGAAGAGGTGCTGGTATGAGTTATGGCATGGCGGCCCCGTTGCAAGAGGCAGTGTTTCAACTGTTGCAGGGTGATGCGGTTCTGGCCGGGTTGGTGGGCACGGACATATTTGATGCGGCACCGGCGGGCGCTGTTCCAACAATTTATGTCAGCCTGGGGCCGGAAGACGTGCGCGACCGCGCGGATCAGACGGGTACCGGCGCGCGCCACGAATTCACGGTGAGCGTGGTGTCACAGGCGGCTGGGTTTAAGTCGGCGAAACAGGCGGCAGGCGCGGTTTCGGATGCGCTGTTGGGGTCATCGCTGGTGCTGACGCGCGGGCGCGTTGTGTCGATGAATTTTCTGCGGGCAATCGCAAAACGGGTTCAGGACGCCGATGTGCGCCGGATCGATTTGCGCTTTGTGGCGCGGCTTGAGGATGTTTGAAATTTCAACTTGGAGTGATTGGCTATGACTGCCCAAAACGGCAAGGACCTACTAATAAAAATCGACATGACCGGTGCTGGCATGTTTGACACGTTTGCGGGGCTTCGGGCCACGCGGATTTCATTTAACGCCGAGAGCGTCGATGTCACCAGCCTGGAAAGCCAGGGTGGATGGCGTGAATTGCTGGGCGGATCGGGCGTGAAATCGGCGTCTATTTCCGGGTCTGGTGTATTCAAGGATCACGCCACGGACGAGCGCGCGCGCCAGATATTCTTTGACGGGCAGGTGCCTGATTTTCAGGTGATCGTGCCGGATTTTGGCACCATTGAGGGGGCGTTTCAGCTGACCTCTATCGAATATGCAGGCACTTATAATGGTGAGGCATCCTATGAAATGTCGCTGGCGTCGGCTGGCGAGCTGACCTTTGTGGCGATCTAGTGATGGCGAACCCCTGGACGGGCGAAGTGTCGCTGACACTGGATGGGCAGGAGCGGGTGCTAAAGCTGACGCTGGGGGCATTGGCTGAGCTGGAAACCGTGCTTGAGGTCGGCACCTTAATTGAGCTGGTCGAGCGGTTTGAGTCAGGGGCGTTTAGCACACGCGATGTGCTGGCGCTGATCGTTGCGGGGTTGCGTGGTGGTGGCTGGCAGGGAACGGCAGCGGACTTGCTGAGCGTTGAAATTGGCGGCGGTCCGGTAGAGGCCGCGCGCGTGGCTGGGCAATTGCTGGTGCGGGCGTTTTCTGTGGCGACTGTGTGAATGGATTGGCCGGGTTTGATGCGGGCCGGATTGCAAGGTCTGGGGTTGTCGCCGGATGTGTTTTGGCGGCTGACGCCCGGTGAATTGATGCTGATGTTGGGTGTTGGGGCAGGTGATGCCCCCCTAAGCCGGGCGCGCCTGGAAGAACTGGCGGCGGCCTATTCGGATATGAACAAGGATAAAGTGGATGGCTGACTTTTTTGGACGTGATGGGTTTGAGGAACAGGTTGAGGCATTGGGGGATTCCATGGCCGCAACCAGCGCCATGGCGGCGGCGTTCAGTCAGGAACTGGCGTCAATGCAGGCAACTATTCACGATACCGGGCGCGATGTGGGGCGGTTGAAATCGTCGATCAGTTCCGGGTTGCGCCGGGCCATTGATGGCTTGGTATTTGATGGTGACAAGCTGTCGGACGTGTTTCGCAATGTTGGGAAATCTATGGTCGATGCGGCCTATGCAGCGGCGCTTAAGCCGGTGACCGGGCATATTGGCGGCATATTGGCGGGCGGTATTGAGGGCATCATTGGTAGCCTGCTGCCGTTTGAAAAAGGCGCGTCGTTCAGCCAGGGCCGGGTGATGCCGTTTGCCAATGGTGGCGTGGTGTCGGGGCCAGTAAGTTTTCCCATGCGGGGCGGTCGTGGGTTGATGGGGGAAGCCGGGCCTGAGGCGATTATGCCGCTGGCGCGGGGTGCTGATGGCAAGCTGGGGGTGCGTACCGAGGGCGGTGGCCGTGCCGTGAACATCACCATGAATATCAGCACGCCCGATGTGGAAGGTTTTCAGCGGTCGCGGTCACAGATTGCGGCACAAATGGCGCGCGCCATGGGGCGCGGGCAGCGCAACAGATAGGGGACGGATATGGGATTTCATGAAGTCAGATTTCCGAGCAATTTGAGCTTTGGCTCGGTTGGCGGACCAGAACGGCGCACGGAAATCGTGACGCTGGCCAATGGTTTTGAAGAGCGCAATACCCCCTGGGCGCATTCGCGCAGGCGTTATGATGCCGGTGTCGGGCTGCGGGCGCTGGACGATATTGAAGTGTTGATCGCGTTCTTTGAAGCGCGCCAGGGGCAGCTGTTTGGCTTTCGCTGGAAAGACTGGTCAGATTTCAAATCTTGTGTGGCGAGCGCGGATATAAATTTTCGTGATCAGATCATTGGCCATGGTGATGGGGTGACCACGGAATTTGTGCTTTCTAAGGAATATGCATCTGGTGGGGTGCGTTACACGCGGCCTGTGACCAAGCCGGTTTTGGGAACTGTGCAGCTGGGAGTAGGTGGCACGCAACTGGTTGAAACAGTGCATTATTCTTTGGATGTGGCGACCGGGGTGGTTGGTTTTGATTTGGCACCAGAAGAGGGTGTTGAAATATCGGCAGGCTTTGAATTTGACGTGCCGGTGCGGTTTGATGCCGACCGGTTGCAAACGTCGGTGGCCAGTTTTCAGGCAGGCGATATGCCGGATGTGCCAGTGGTTGAGGTGCGTGTCTGATGGGCTTGTCTGCTGAGTTTAAGGCGCATCTGGCGTCCGGTGCGACGTCGGTTTGCCGCTGTTGGGCGGTGACGCGGCGTGATGGTGTCGTGCTGGGGTTCACTGATCACGATAACGATCTGGGTTTTGACGGCATAAGTTTTGCGGCTGACAGTGGGCTATCGGCGCGCGCGCTGGAGCAGACTACGGGCTTGGCGGTGGACAACACTGAGGCGCTGGGAATTTTGAGCAGCTCGGCGGTAAATGAAGATGACATTGCAGCCGGACGTTTTGACGGGGCTGGAGTTGTGGCCTGGTTGGTGAATTGGGCGGATGTTGCGCAGCGTTTGGTGCTGTTTCGCGGTACGATCGGTGAAATTCAGCGCAGTGCTGGCGCGTTTCAGGCAGAGCTGCGTGGGTTGAGCGAAGCGTTGAACCAGCCCCAGGGGCGGATCTATCAGAAAAGCTGTGGGGCGGTGTTGGGGGACGGGGCTTGCGGGTTTGATTTGCAGGCTGTTGGGTTTTCTACGACGGTGCCTGTTGAGGTGGTGCGAGAACGAAAATTCTACGAATTTTCAGGGTTGAGCGGCTTTGCAGACCGGTGGTTTGAAAAGGGGCGGTTTGTTGTGCAAAGTGGCGCGGCTGCCGGGCTGGTTGGGCTGGTAAAGAACGACCGGTTGGATGGGTCTGACCGGGTGGTTGAGCTGTGGGAGGCCCTGCGGGCCGATGTGAAGGCGGGTGATATGGTGCGCATTGAAGCGGGGTGTGATCGCCGGGTTGAAACCTGTCGGTTGAAATTTGACAACCTGCTGAATTATCGCGGGTTTCCCGGGGTGCCGGGGGAAGATTGGCTGCTATCTGTGCCGCGTAAAAGTGGTGTGAACGATGGCGGGAGCCTGACTTCATGAGCGATATTGTGAATATTGCCCGGGGCTGGCTGGGCACGCCTTATGTGCATCAGGCATCGGTGAAGGGGGCCGGCGCGGATTGTCTCGGGCTGTTGCGCGGCGTCTGGCGCGAGCTTTACGGTGAAGAACCTGAAGCGGTGCCCGCCTATTCGCCGGACTGGTCGGAGCCGCAACGGGTTGAGGCATTATGGGCAGCGGCGGGGCGGCATTTTGTTGAAAAGCCAGTCGCGGATTTGTCGGCGGGTGATGTGATATTGTTTCGCATGCGCGCCGGGTCTGTGGCCAAGCATTTGGGGATTGTTGGCGCAAGCGCGCAATCTTTTATTCATTCATATTCGGGGCATGGGGTGGTTGAAAGCGCCCTGTCAGCCCCTTGGAGGCGGCGCATTGCGGCGGCGTTTGAATTTCCAGCAGGGGGTAACTGATGGCGACGATTGTATTATCTGCGATTGGCATGGCCGCTGGCGCATCGGTTGGTGGTGGCATTTTAGGGCTGTCATCGGTGGTGATCGGGCGCGCTGTTGGTGCGACACTGGGGCGGGTGATCGACCAGCGGTTGCTGGGGGCTGGTTCAGAGGCGGTGGAGCATGGTCAGGTGGACCGGTTCCGGCTGAGCGGGGCCAGCGAAGGCGCGGGGATCGCCCAAGTATACGGGCGGATGCGAGTTGGCGGCCAAGTAATATGGGCGTCACGATTCAGGGAAAATTCGACCACGACGGGGGGTGGTAAAGGATCTGCACCCAGTCAGAAGGTAACGGAATTTTCCTATAGCGTCAGTATCGCGATTGCGGTGTGCGAAGGTGAAATAACGCGCGTGGGCCGGGTTTGGGCTGACGGTCAGGAAGTGGCGCGCGATGACCTGAACATGCGGGTTTACACAGGCGCCCAGGATCAGCTGCCGGACCCGAAAATTGAAGCAGTGGAAGGGGTTGGCACCAGCCCGGCCTATCGCGGCACAGCCTATGTGGTGCTGGAAGATCTGGATCTGGGGCAGTTTGGCAACCGGGTTCCGCAGTTCAGTTTTGAAGTGATGCGCCCCGAGCCGCAGGGCGGTGTATCCGTTCCGGGCGGGCCAGCAAATGGCATTCAGGCGGTGGCGTTGATACCGGGCACAGGCGAATATGGGCTGGCGACGTCGCCGGTTTATTTTGAAGCCGCACCGGGCCAATCAGAGGCGGCGAACATCAATTCACCCAGCGGTAAAACCGATTTTGCGACCTCGGTCGAAGCGATGGATGAGGAATTGCCAAATTGCGGGTCTGTGTCGCTGGTGGTGTCGTGGTTTGGCGATGATCTGCGCTGTGGGTCGGCAACGTTGCGGCCCAAGGTTGAGCAGGCCGATGTGGATGGCACTGGCATGCCCTGGGATGTGTCGGGATTAACACGGGGGACCGCGCAACTGGTGCCCAAGGTGGATGGCAGTTCGATCTATGGCGGCACACCGACGGATGCGTCAGTGATTGAGGCCATTCAGGAACTGGGCGCGCGGGGAAAGGACGTGGTGTTCTACCCGTTCATCCTGATGGATCAGGTGGCAGGCAATGGCTTGACCGATCCGTGGAGTGGGGCCGGGGATCAGCCGGTATTGCCCTGGCGTGGGCGGATGACGCTTAGCGTGGCACCGGGGCAGGCGGGCAGCCCGGATCAGAGCGCTGGGGCAGATGCCGAAGTGGCGGCGTTTTTTGGAACGGCGGCGGTTGGTGATTTTTCGACTGTAGGCGGTGTGGTGAATTATTCGGGGCCATCTGAATGGTCGTACCGGAGGTTCATTTTGCACAATGCGCATCTATGTGCGGCGGCGGGCGGGGTGGATGCGTTTTGCATCGGCTCGGAAATGCGCGGGCTGACGCAGGTGCGCGGTGCCGGTGGGGCGTTTGTGACAGTGGCGGCTTTGGTGACGCTGGCCGCCGATGTGCGCAGTGTTTTGGGTGCCGGGACTAAGATTGGCTATGCAGCCGACTGGTCGGAATATTTTGGCTATCAGCCCCAGGATGGTTCAGGTGATTTGTTCTTTAATCTTGATCCGCTATGGGCCGATGATGAGATCGATTTTGTCGGCATTGATAACTACATGCCGATGTCAGATTGGCGGAACGGCACAGATCATGCGGATGCGAATTGGGGCTCAATTTACAATACCGAATATTTGAAGGCAAATATTGCCGGTGGCGAGGGCTATGACTGGTACTATTCGAACATGGCCGCCGAGGCGCGGCAGGACCGGTCGGCGATCACCGATGGGGCATATGGTGAGCCTTGGGTGTATCGCTATAAGGACATCGCCAATTGGTGGGGCAATGCGCACCATGAACGCATTGCCGGGGTTCGGTCAGGTGCGCCGACTGAGTGGGTACCCGAGGGTAAGCCGATTTGGTTCACAGAAATTGGGTGTGCGGCGATAGATAAGGGCACCAACCAGCCCAACAAATTTATCGATTTGAAATCATCGGAATCCAGCCTGCCGAAATATTCGGATGGGCGGCGCGATGAGCTGATGCAGATGCAATACCTGCGGGCGATGTTTGAATATTGGGGGGACGGGGTGAATAACCCAGTGTCCGGTGAATATGACGCGCCGATGGTGGACATGTCACGCGCCCATGTTTGGGCCTGGGACGCGCGGCCGTTTCCGCATTTTCCGCACCGTTTGGACAAATGGTCAGATGGGCCGAATTACTTTCGCGGGCACTGGATCAATGGGCGTTCAAACGCGCGGTCATTGGCGGATGTGGTGCAAGAGGTGTGCACGCGATCCGGGGTAACTGATGTCGATGTCAGTGAGCTGTATGGCTATGTGCGTGGCTATTTTGTGGGTGGCGCTGACGGTGCGCGGGCGGCGTTGCAGCCCCTGCTGCTGGCATATGGGGCTGAAGCGGTAGAGCGTGAAGGCGTGCTGAAATTCAGCACCAGAACCGGGTTGGCCAGTGCGGAAGTGGACGCGGATAGTTTCGCGTTTCTGGCAGAACAGGAAACCCCGGTGGAACGCATGCGCGCAGCCCAGGCCGAAACCGCGGGGCGGTTGCGCCTGAATTTTGTTGATGCAGATGGGGATTATGAAACCCGGTCTGAGGATGCGGTATTTCCCGATGACACGTCGCTGGTTGTGTCGCAGACCGAATTTCCGCTGTTGCTGACACGGGCTGAGGGGCGGGCGATTACCGAGCGTTGGCTTGCCGCGTCACGGGTGGCGCGTGACACGGTGCGGTTTTCGCTGCCATTATCGGCCCATGATGTGGGGGCGGGGGATGTTGTCGCCCTTGCCGATGGGGCCGGTGAAACGCTGTACCGGATTGACCGGGTGATGCAGGGCGAGGCGCAGATGCTGGATGGCGTGCGGGTAGAGCCCGAGCAATACCATGCCAGCGACAGCGCCGATGAAGTGGAGGATGTGCGCGCGTTTTCTGCGCCGGTGCCGGTTTACCCGGTATTTCTGGATCTGCCGTTGATTACGGGTGTTGAGGTGGAGCACGCGCCCCATATAGCGGTGTCGGCAAGCCCTTGGCCGGGCGCTGCGGCGGTGTATGCGTCTAGCAGTGATAGCAATTATGCGCTGAACACGTTGGTTTCAGCATCTGCGGTTGTTGGGGTGAGCAACACAACATTGCAGGGCGCACGCGGGTCATTGATGGATCGCGGTGCGGCGTTGCGGGTGACACTTGGGTCGGGAACGCTGTCGTCGGTGCCGCCCGAGGACCTGTTTAACGGGGCCAATGTGGCGGCAATTGGTGATGGCAGTTCGGGCTACTGGGAAGTGTTTCAGTTTAGCGATGCGGTTCTGGTCAGTGATGGGGTGTACGATTTGAGTGCGCGGTTGCGCGGGCAGGCGGGAACCGAGGCACAGGCGGCGCAGGCCTGGCCGGCGGGCAGTGTATTTGTGTTACTGAACGGGGCAGTCGGGCAGATTGATCTGAACGCATCCGCGCGCGGTTTGGCACGCCATTATCGGATTGGGCCAGCGGGACGTGCGGTTGATGACCCGTCATATTTGCATCTGGTTGAAGCGTTTGACGGGATCGGGTTGCGACCCCTGTCGCCGGTGCATTTGCGCAGTGTTGTGAATGGTGGGGACGTGGATGTCAGCTGGGTGCGGCGCACGCGGGTTGATGGCGACAGTTGGGTCTCGGTTGAGGTGCCGCTGGCTGAGGATAGTGAAAGCTATCTGGTCAGTGTCATCAATGGGGGCGGTACGGTGCGCCAGGCGACGGTTGTGACGCCAAGTTGGACCTATACGGCAGCGGCGCAGACGGCTGATAGCGTAAGTAGCCCATATCAGATTTCAGTGGCACAGATTTCCGCCCGCTTTGGGCCGGGTTCAGAACAAAGGATTGATCTATGAGTAATTCACCAAGATTGGGGTTGCCGCTGTTGCAGGCAGCGCAGGCGCAAAAGCACGTGACCGTCAATGAGGCGTTGGTGCTGCTGGACGGGGTGGGGCAAATGTCGCTGATATCTGCCACAGTTTCGGTGCCGCCGGGCCTGGCCAGTGATGGGGATTGTTATGGTATACCCGCCGGTTCGGTCAATGAATGGGCGGCTAATATTGGCGATGTGGCGATCTATTCCAACGGCGGGTGGGTGTTTGTGACGCCGATGCGTGGTTGGGGGGCTTGGGTCCAGGATGTGGGCGAGGCGGCGATGTTTGACGGCACATTGTGGCGCGCCGGGGTGCATGCCATGTCGGCCAACGGTGCCGCTACGGTGCACCAGGTTTTAGAAATAGATCACACCCTGGCGGCGGGGGCCACGGACGCGGTTGTTGCAGCGATCCCGGCGTTTTCTATTGTGATCGGGGTGACCGGGCGGATCACCACGGCTGTAACCGGCACGTTGGCAACCTGGCGCTTGGGGGTTGCGGGATCGGACAACCGCTATGGCAGCGGATTGGGGGTGTCGCTGGGGGCATGGGTGCGCGGTATCAGCTCGTCGCCTTTGACCTATTATGCAGATACCGATCTGCTGCTGACTGCTGAAGGCGGCGATTTCGCGGCTGGCGACATTCGTCTGGCTGTGCATCTGATGCGGCTGGAAATTCCGTCGGTTTAACCACCTGAGGCGCAGGTCAGGCAGGTGGGAACGGTTGGATCAAATTCAAGCCGCTTTGGTGCGATGTCATCGCCACAATTTAGGCAATAGCCAAATTCGCCTGCGTCCAGCCGAACGAGTGCAGCGATGATCCGGGTTTTCATCTGGTCGCGCCGTACTTGCGTTGCATTTGCCATGGCTTGCTGTTGCATCGCGTCCATGCGCGACAGCCGGCCAACCGATTGCTGATCTAGGGTGACAGTGCTTTGAGCATCCTGCCCGCGATTGTCTTGGCGCCCTATGTCGCCGCGCAGAGCCAATAGTTTCTGGCGAAAATTTTCGGTTTCAGTTATATTCATTTTGCAAATGTGACACATCACGCTTCTTATTTTGTGCTTTATTCCTAACTGGTGTAAAGTAACACTAACATAAAAGGGGCACCCCATGGGCAAATCTAAAATAAAACTTGCACCCGTTGATCCGGTCTGGTCGCAGATCCGACAGGAAGCTACCGTTGCCCTGGATGCAGAGCCGCTGTTGGGCGGTTTGATCCATGCCAGTATTTTGCACCATGATAGTTTAGAGGCGGCACTTGCCTACAGGATGGCGGCTAAATTGGCGTCAACTGAGATGTCAGGCCAGTTGATCCGCGAAATCGCCGATGAGGCCTATGGCACTGATCCCAGTTTGGGCAAGATGGCGCGAGCGGATATTGTAGCGGTGTATGAACGTGATCCGGCGTGCCACAGGTTGCTGCAACCTTTGCTATTTTTCAAAGGGTTTCAGGCCATTCAGGCATATCGTGTGGGCCATTGGTTGTGGGAAAATGGCCGCGAAGATCTGGCATATTTTTCGCAAATGCGGGTTTCTGAACAATTTGGCATCGATATCCACCCGGCGGCGAAAATTGGCCAGGGGATCATGATCGACCATGCCCATTCCATTGTCATAGGCGAAACAGCTGTTGTTGGGGATAATGTTTCAATGCTGCATTCGGTAACGCTTGGCGGCACCGGCAAGGAAGATGATGACCGGCACCCCAAAATTGGCAACGGTGTTTTGATCGGGGCCGGGGCCAAGGTTTTGGGCAATATCAAGGTTGGCAATTGCAGCCGGATAGCTGCGGGGTCTGTAGTCTTGCATGAAGTACCGGCGTGCAAAACTGTTGCAGGTGTGCCGGCCAAGATCATCGGTGAGGCGGGATGCGATCAGCCATCACTGACCATGGATCAAATTTTAAATGGTGTCGAATAGGGCGTCAAATTGATCGGGTTCGTAACAGGGAGCCGTGGGAAAACATACATAAATAGTGCGGGGAAGATATGACCAGACAAACCAATGGGCGCGGCAGGTTGTTTGATTCAGTGTTGGACACTGTCGGCGATACGCCTTGCATTCGGATCAACAATATTGGCCCGAATAACGCCACGATTTATGTGAAGGCAGAATATTTCAACCCGGCGGCGTCAGTTAAGGACCGGCTGGCGCTGAACATCATTGAAGCGGCCGAAGCGTCAGGTGAACTAAAGCCCGGACAAACGGTTATTGAAGCCACCAGTGGCAACACCGGTATCGGGCTGGCGATGGTTTGTGCGGCCAAGGGATACCCTTTGGTGGTGACGATGGCCGAGAGCTTTTCGATAGAGCGGCGCAAGTTGATGCGTTTTTTGGGGGCCAAAGTTGTGCTGACCCCGAAAGAACAAAAGGCCGTTGGCATGGTTAATAAGACCATTGAACTGGCTGAAAAACACGGTTGGTTCATGGCGCGCCAGTTTGAGACAGCTGCAAATGCTGACATCCATGAAAACACCACCGCACGTGAAATCATGGCCGACTTTGAGGGCCAGAGGTTGGATTATTTTGTCTCGGGATATGGCACCGGTGGCACGGTTGTTGGTGTCAGTCGTGTGTTGCGCAAAGAGCGCCCCGATATCAAAATCATTCTGACAGAACCTGAAAATGCGGCGTTGATTTCAAGTGGTGTGGCGCAACCCCGGACTGCGGCGGGTGGCCCCGCCAGTGGTCATAAGGCATGGGAGCCACACCCGGTTCAGGGCTGGACACCGGATTTCATTCCGCTGGTGATGCAGGAAGGTATCGACAACAGCAGCTATGATGACCTGATCCCGGTGGACGGACGGCAAGGTATTGAATGGTCTAAAAAGCTTGCCCGTCAGGAGGGCATTTTTACCGGAATTTCTGGGGGTGCCACATTCGCGGTGGCCATGAAAGTGGCCGAAACCGCGCCTGAAGGCTCGGTTATTTTGTGTATGTTGCCTGACACGGGTGAACGTTACCTATCAACGCCGCTGTTTGACGGGGTTGAGGCGGATATGGATGACGCCGAGCTGGAAATAATGCGCTCAACACCTAATTGTCAGCTGGGGTGATTTTAGACCAGCATGCCGATCGGGTTTTCCAGATTGTTTTTGATGGCTGCCAGAAATTCTGCACCAACAGCACCGTCAATCACCCGGTGATCCACAGATAGGGTCACCGACATCACTGTTGCCACTGCCAGTTCACCATCGACCCCGACGACGGGCTTTTTGGCACCGGCACCAACGGCCAGAATTGAACCGTGGGGCGGGTTGATCACCGCGTCAAAATTGTCGATCCCCATCATGCCCAAGTTTGAAATAGCAAAGCTGCCGCCCTGGTATTCGTGCGGTGCCAGTTTGCGGGTGCGGGCACGACCAGCAAGATCTTTCATTTCGGCCGACAGGGCCGACAGGGTTTTGGTTTCTGCGTCTTTCAGAACCGGCGTGAACAGACCACCTTCGATGGCGACGGCCACGGCTACATCGGATGGTTTCAACTGCAAAATACGATCCCCGGCCCAGACCGCATTGGCGGCGGGCACAGTTTGCAGCGCCAGGGCGCAGGCCTTGATGATAAAATCGTTGACCGATAGCTTAATGCCGCGGGCTTCCAGCTGCTTGTTTAGGGCCGCACGAAACGACAGCAGAGCGTCAAGTTGAATGTCCCGGCGCAGGTAGAAATGCGGAATGGTTTGTTTGGCTTCGGTTAGGCGGGACGCGATGATTTTGCGCATGCCATCCAGCGGAATTTCTTGATATTCGCGGTCGGCATACATGGCCAGAACAGCGTCGGAGGCCGGGCCAGTTGGCATGGCTGCGGCGGCAGGGGCCGTTGCTTTGACCGGTGTTGATGCGCTGGCGGTGGTGCCTTCCAGATCTGCTTTGACAATGCGGCCATGGGGCCCGGTGCCGGTGATGCCGGATAGATCAACACCCTTGTCAGCGGCGATGCGTCGGGCCAGGGGGGACGCAAATACACGTGTTTCATCAGTGGCTTGCGCGGCAATCGGGGCTGCGGTTGGCGCGGCTGTGGTTTCTTGTTCGGATGTTGCCTTCGCGGATTTTGGTGCAGCGGCGGGTGCAGCTTTTCCGATGTCAGTGGCCGTTTCATCGTCTTCCAGCAGCACGGCAATCACGGTATTGACCTGCACGCCCTGGGTGCCTTCTGCCACCAGTATTTTGCCGACCACGCCTTCATCCACGGCTTCAAATTCCATCACAGCTTTGTCGGTTTCGATCTCGGCCAGTAGGTCGCCTGAGGATACGGTGTCGCCCTCTTTTACCAGCCATTTGGCAAGCGTGCCTTCTTCCATGGTGGGCGATAGGGCGGGCATTTGAATTTCAATGGGCATGTCTGTTTTCCCTTACCGGTAGGTGACGGATTTGACCGCCTCAATGACATCTTGGGTGTTGACCAGAGCCAGTTTTTCAAGGTTCGCCGCATAGGGCATGGGCACGTCTTTACCGGCCACATTCAGCACCGGCGCATCCAGATAATCAAACGCATGGGTCATGATATAGGCCGACAGATGGTTGCCGATGGAACACACTGGCCAGCCCTCTTCCACGGTGACGCAGCGGTTGGTTTTTTGCACGCTTTTGATCACAGTTTCATAGTCAATCGGGCGGATGGTGCGCAGGTCGATGACTTCGCATGATATACCGTCTTTGGCCAATTCATCGGCGGCTTCCAGCGCGTATTTCATGCCAATGGAAAAGCTGACGATGGTAACGTCTGTGCCTTCCCGCCAGATGCGGGCTTTGCCAAACGGAATGGTGAAATCATCCAGAACAGGCACATCAAATGACTGACCGTAAAGCAGTTCATTTTCCAGGAAAATCACCGGGTTCGGGTCGCGGATCGCGGTTTTCAGCAGGCCTTTGGCGTCGGCTGCGGAATAGGGCTGCACCACTTTCAGGCCGGGAATTTGGGCGTACCAACTGGAATAGTCCTGTGAATGTTGCGCGCCAACGCGCGCGGCGGCACCATTTGCCCCGCGAAACACGATGCTGGCGCCCATCTGGCCGCCGGACATATACAGGGTTTTGGCAGCGGAATTGATAATTTGGTCAATTGCCTGCATGGCAAAATTGAAAGTCATGAATTCGACGATTGGTTTCAAACCACCAAAGGCAGAACCGATGGCGATACCGGTGAAGCCGTGTTCGGTGATCGGTGTATCAATGACCCGTTTTTCGCCAAATTCGTCCAACATGCCCTGGCTGATCTTATAGGCACCCTGGTATTCGGCAACTTCTTCACCCATCAGATACACAGTGTCATCGCTGCGCATTTCTTCGGACATGGCGTCGCGCAGGGCTTCGCGCACGGTGGTTGATTTCATCTCAGTATCAGCCGGGTAGTCTGGGGCGGCGAGATCGACAGCCGCAACAATGGGCTGGGCAGGGGCAGCAGCGGCAGTGGGGGCTGTTGGTGTTTCTTGGGCCTGAATGGTAGGGGCGGGCGCGGCGATATCGTCAGCGCTGTCGCCGTCTTCAAGCAAAATGGCTATGGCGGCATTGACGGCAACGCCTTGACTGCCCTCGGGCACCAGAATTTTACCAATGACACCTTCGTCAACGGCTTCAAATTCCATCACGGCTTTGTCGGTTTCGATTTCGGCAATGATGTCGCCAGATGCAACGGTATCGCCCTCTTTTACCAACCATTTGGCAAGCGTGCCTTCTTCCATTGTCGGGGAAAGCGCGGGCATAAGAATTTCGGTGGCCATGTCTGTGTCCCCTTAAGCGTAAATGTCGGTGTAAAGTTCATCAAGCGCCGGTTCCGGGCTTTCTTTTGCAAACTCTGCGGCTTCGTTCACCACGGCTTTGATATCTTTATCAATAGCTTTCAAATCGTCCTCTGTGGCGTGTTTTCCGGTAAGCAGAAGATCGCGGACGTTTTCGATGGGGTCGCGTTCAGAGCGCATTTTTTGCACTTCTTCACGGGTGCGATATTTGGCTGGGTCAGACATGGAATGGCCGCGATAGCGGTAGGTTTTGATTTCCAGGATATAGGGGCCGTCACCGGCACGGCAATGGGCCGTGGCCTTTTGCCCGGCGGCTTTGACCGCGAGGACATCCATACCATCAACCGCTTCACCAGGGATGCCAAATGCGGCCCCGCGCGTGTAGATATCTGCTGATGAAGTGGACCGGTTTTGCTTTGTACCCATGGCGTATTGGTTGTTTTCGATCACGAATATCACAGGCAGCTTCCAAAGGGCGGCCATGTTAAAGCTTTCGTAGACCTGGCCCTGATTGGCGGCACCGTCACCAAAATAGGCAAAAGACACATTGTCATTTCCCAGGTATTTATCAGCAAATGCAAGCCCCGCGCCAAGTGGCACCTGTGCGGCCACAATGCCGTGACCACCGTAAAAGTTCTTTTCCTTGGAGAACATGTGCATTGAGCCACCCTTGCCACGGGAATAGCCACCCTCACGACCAGTCAGTTCAGCCATCACGCCTTTGGGATCCATGCCGCAGGCCAGCATATGGCCATGGTCGCGGTAACTGGTGATGCGTTTGTCGCCCTCTTTTGCCGCGGCTTCCAGGCCGACAACGACGGCCTCTTGGCCGATATATAAATGGCAAAAGCCACCGATCAGCCCCATGCCATAAAGCTGGCCGGCTTTTTCTTCAAATCGACGTATGAGCAGCATCTGGTGATAGTGCTCTAGAAGCTCTTTTTTTGAGGTGTTTGATTTAGCGGCTTTTTTCCGGGCGGCCATGGGGCATCTCCTGTCGGTCGCAAAGGTAGTTTAACGTTAAACTACCTATAAAGCATATGGAAGGAGATTGCGATAGAAATTTGTGATTATGTTGATTTTCCGCAATGCGCAGTGAACATAGAGCGGATTAGCGGATCACGATCTCATCTGATCGCACCAGCCCCAATACGTCCCTTGCCTGCTCATCCAGCAGATCAAGATCAAGGTATTCGTCTGACAGGCGGCGGGTTTTGTTCCGCATATTGGCGACTGCCTGAGTCAGGTTTTGGCGCTCTTGGTGTAGGATTTCGGCCTCGGCATCTATCTGCACGCGGCGAAACAGGCCGTAATCGCCCTGTACGCTGGCGAACGTGAAATAAATCGCCATCAGAAAAATGATGCCGAAATAGACCACAACACCCAATGTAGGAGACTTGCGAATACTGCCCATGATACTGCCCTAGCGAAGCCTCTTACGGGCTACTGGCACCAGTTTGGCACAGTTTTACCCCGGTGTGAATCGAAAATTTTCAGACCGGGGCAGAATTACTGTGTTGGCTTATCCGGCGACGGATGCGTTATAGATCTGGCCGATGGTATCGTCCAACATGGAATTGAACTGGGCGTCGGTTTGCTGGGCTGACAGGCCTTCGGTCAGGGCGCGTGAAAAGCTGGCGATCACGCCTTTATTCTGGGCCAGTCGGTTGTTAGCTTCGGTTCGCGAATAGCCACCTGACAGGGCGACAATGCGCATGACACCTGGGTGGGCCACAAGGGCCTGGTAGTGGTTGGCGGTTTCGGGAAGCGTCAGTTTCAGCATGACCTGTTGCCCTGAGGGCAATGCGTCAAGGTTTTTGGTCAGCGCGGCCAATAGAATTTCTTCGGCCTGGGATTTTTCAGAGATGGATATTGTGACCTCGGGTTCTATGATCGGCATCAGCCCATGGTCAGTAACCGTTGCGGCAACGGCAAACTGTTGCGCCACGTTGGCCGCGATTCCCGTGGGCGAGGCCGCATCAATTACAGAGCGCATCTTGGTGCCAAAAATCCCGGCCTGACCTGCGCGTGATAACAATGCGCTAAGCTCGGGCATCGGCTTCATTAGGCGGACGCCGTCAGTTTCGTTCTCAAGTCCCTTGTCGATTTTCAGGAACGGAACGGTACCGCGATCTTGCCAAAGATATGTTGCGGATGGTTTGCCGCCAATGTCACGGTCCATGGTGTTTTCAAACAGGATCGCGCCAACCACCCGCTTACCGGTGAACCCCGGGGCCTGCACGATGCGGCTGCGCATGGCATGGATCAGGTCATACATTTCAGTGTCAGAAGAAAACTGAGACGCATCAACGCCATACAGGCCAAGGGCCTTGGGGCTTGATCCACCGCTTTGATCCAATGCGGCGACAAAGCCATTGCCACTGCGCATTTGATCGGCCTGTTGTTGATTTGACATGAAAATTATGACCTTACCTAATATGACACTGCGATAGCCGTTTAGGCGCTTGGCTAACATGACGCAATTGGGGTTGCGCTAACAGGTCGTGACAGGGCGCGAAAAAGTCATGAACATCCGGATTGTTGCACGTTTTACGTGCGGCCAATCGGTGCGGGGCCGATAATGGGCTTTTCCTTTGGCCCGAAGCGCCTTAGTTTATGCTGAACCAGATAACAGGAGCGCCCAATGGCCGACACTCAAGACCTTGAAAACACCATTTTGATTGAACTTACAGGTGGCACTGTCACCATTGATCTGCTGCCTGACATTGCCCCCAAGCATTGTGCGCGGATGAAAGAACTGGCGCGCTCAGGTGCCTATGACAATGTGGTGTTTCACCGGGTAATTGATGGTTTCATGGCCCAAACCGGGGACGTGGCCAATGGCAACGCGGAAAAAGATTTTAATCTAGGTTCGGCAGGAACCGGTGGTTCTGATCTGCCAGATGTACCGGCTGAGTTTTCCAATATTCCCCATGATCGCGGTACAATTGGTGCGGCGCGTTCGTCCAACCCGGACAGTGCCAACAGTCAGTTCTTCATCAACTTTTCCGACAATCATTTCCTGAACAACCAGTATACGGTTTATGGGCGGGTGACGTCGGGTATGGAACATGTTGACGCGATACTGCGCGGCGAGCCGCCGACGAACCCGGATCGGATGATCAGCATGAAGGTTGCCGCAGATGCGTAACCTTATCATTGGTGCGGTTGCGCTGATTGCGCTGGCATTTGGGGCCTACTATATCATTGCTGGTTCAAGCCAGGTTGCACCGGTTACCAGCGAAACTGTGAGCAGTGATCCAAGTGACCCGGCTGCACCAAATACCGGCACCGGGCCGACACTTGAAATTACTGTAGCTGGGCAAGCCAACGGTACTATTGTGATCGAATTGTTTGACGATGTTGCGCCGCAACATGTTGAGCGGATCACCACATTGGCCCGCTCTGGCGCCTATGACGGCGTGGTGTTTCACCGGGTGATTAACGGGTTTATGGCCCAAACCGGTGATGTTGAGTTTGGCCAATCTGGTGGTGACACAGCCAAAGCCGGGCGCGGTGGATCGGACATGCCGGACTTGGCGGCCGAGTTTTCAGACCGCAGCTTTGGCCGCGGTGTGGTTGGCATGGCGCGTTCCAACAGCCCCGACAGCGCCAACAGCCAGTTTTTCATCATGTTTGCACCGGCCCCACATTTGGACGGGCAATATACCATTGTTGGTCAGGTGACATCCGGGTTGGATGTTTTGGACAGTATCAAAATGGGTGCTGGTAACAGTGGCGCTGTGCAAGGTGAGCCTGACGTGATGCAATCGGTCACTGTCAAACAGTAGCACGTATTCAACCCTTCGTGATCTGGGGTATTATTGGGCGCATCTCTCTGTCAACTTACTGGCAGGAGGTGCGTCTTATGCGTTTAAATACTTGGATTGCTGCTTGCGGATTGGCCCTGTTGGCAAGCGGGGCAATGGCCAACCCGGATCGCTGGAAAGGCGAATGGCCGACCACGGATTTTGAAAACTCTTCTGTGAGCAACTGGAATGAAATCCTTTCTGGTGGTCCACCCAAGGATGGTATTCCGGCACTGTCGGATCCGTCATTCATAAATGTGGCTGATGAGGCCCGCATTGGCGGGCGTGAACCTGTGATGGCGGTGGAAATTGACGGGCAGGTGCCCCGCGCTTATCCGATCCGATATTTAACCTGGCATGAAATTGTGAATGACGTGGTTGGTGATACCCCGATTGCGGTGACATTCTGTCCGCTGTGCAATTCTGGGCTGGTTTTTGATCGCCGGGTTGGGGGCGAGTTGCGCACCTTTGGGGTGTCAGGCAAGCTGCGTAATTCTGACATGGTGATGTATGACCGGGAAACTGAAAGCTGGTGGCAGCAGGCCATTGGTCAGGGCATTGTCGGGCAACATAATGGCGACCAACTGGTGCAGCTGGCGGCCTGGATGGAAAGCTGGGATGAGTTTAAAGCCCGCAATCCGGACGGTTTGGTGATGGATGAACCTGACTGGCCGCGCCGCTATGGCAGCAACCCCTATACTGGTTACGACAGCTCGCGTAGGCCATTCCTGTATAGTGGAGAAGAGCCGCCCCATGATGTGCCTTCGCTGATGCGGGTGGTGCGGGTGAATGATGCGGCCTGGACCCTGGAAAGGTTGCGTACGGAAAATCAAATCACAGAAAATGGCGTGACGATTTCATGGGCTGGCGGTCAGGCATCGGCGCTGGATGCGCGCAAAATTGAGGATGGACGCGATGTTGGTACCATTCGGGTGCGCGACGCCAGCGGCGTGGATGTGCCCCATGATGTGATGTTCGCTTTTGCATTCCATGCGTTCTGGCCGGACGGTCAGTGGATGTTGGGACAGTAGCACCAAGGGCGATTATTCTGCGAATAATCGGGGTCGGGTGCCTTCGGCGAGGATATTTGTAAAAAGAAGAAGGGCGGGGGAAACCCGGCCCTTTTTCTATTTGGCGAGTGTTACCAGAGCGTGGCGTTTCTTGCCGGCGCTCAGTTTGATCGGCGTGGCAAGTGCGGCAGCGTCAAGCAGCAGGCCGGGGGTGTCTAACAGGTCATCATTCAAGCGCGCGCCCTTGTCAGCGATCAGGCGTTTGGCTTCTTTTCCAGAACCGGCCAGGCCGGATTTTACCAGCAGTTGCACGATGGAAATGCCGTCGCCGATATCTGCGGCGCTGAGCGTCAGGGTTGGTAGATCATCACCGACGCCGCCCATTTCAAAGACTTCACGTGCGGTGGCTTGGGCGGCTTTGGCTGCATCAGCCCCGTGGAGTAGTGTGGTGACTTCATTGGCCAGAATTATTTTGGCGGCATTGATTTCTGAACCATCTAATGCGCCTAGGCGATCGCATTCATCCACCGGAAGTTCGGTGAAAAGTTTCAAAAATTTGCCCACATCGGCGTCGGTTGTATTTCGCCACCATTGCCAAAATTTATAGGGCGGGCACATGTCCCCATCCAACCAGATTGCACCGCCCTGACTTTTGCCCATTTTTCGGCCATCAGAAGTGGTAAGCAATGGTGTGGTGAGCCCATTAATTTCATGGTTAAGCACCCGGCGTGTCAGGTCGATACCGTTAACGATATTGCCCCATTGATCTGAGCCACCCATTTGGAGCAGGCAGCCGTAGCGGCGGTTAAGTTCTAGAAAATCATATGCTTGCAAGATCATGTAATTGAACTCTAGGAAAGACAGCGATTGTTCACGGTCCAATCTTGACTTGACGCTTTCAAAGCTAAGCATGCGGTTTACCGAAAAATGCTTTCCGATATCGCGCAGGAACTCAAGATAGTTCAAATTGGCGAGCCATTCATCATTATTCAACATGATGGCATCGTTTTTGTCGTCGCCATAGGACAGGTATTTTGCGAATACCTTTTTCATCCCGCCGATATTTTTGGCTATGGCGGCATCATCAAGGAGCGGGCGTTCATCAGAGCGAAAGCTGGGATCGCCGACTTTTGTAGTGCCACCACCCATGAGCGTAATTGGTTTATGGCCGGACTTTTGCAGCCAGCGCAGCAGCATGATGTTCATCAAATGACCAATATGCAGTGAGGCTGCGGTGGCGTCATAGCCGATATAGGCAGGCACGATGCCTTTGCACAGCGCCTCATCCAGCCCTTGATAATCAGTGCAATCAGCCAGAAAACCACGTTGCATGATCACTGCCATAAATTCAGATTTGGGGTGGTAGGTCATTGTGGGATTGTCCATATTCCAAAGGTGTTACGGCCTTATATCGGGGCCACCTAAAAAGGGAAAGCATGTGTTTGAAGAACGGCCAATTTGGGCGCTTGGGGCGATGTCTGGCACGTCGCTGGACGGGGTTGATGCGGCTATGGTTTTGACGGATGGGGTATGTATTTCTGAGTTTGGTAAAACCGGGTATCGCGCCTATTCGCCGGATGAAAGGGAGCTGTTACGGGGCGCTTTTGGCAATTGGGACCCAGATGAAAACGTTGCAGAATTGGTTGAGACGGCCCATGCGGAATTGCTGTCGGGCTTTGAAGGCTTTGATATCATTGGGTTTCATGGTCAGACGCTGGCCCATGAGCCGGGTGGACTTGGCACGTTACAGGCTGGAAGTGGCGCGGTGTTGGCGCATGCATTGGGGCAAAAGGTGGTGTGGGATTTTCGCAGTTCTGACATTAAGATGGGTGGGCAAGGTGCGCCATTGGCTGCATTTTTCCACTTTGCTTGCGCGAAATGGATCGGGGCGAAAGCGCCGGTGGTTTTCTTGAACCTTGGCGGCATTGGCAATGTGACATGGGTTGATCCGAGTTGTGCTGAACCCACGGATGCGGGCGCAGTGCTGGCGTTTGATACCGGCCCTGCCAACGGCACGTTGAATGATTTGCTGGCCGCCCGGCGGGGGCTGGACATGGACCGGGACGGTGCATTGGCAGCACGCGGGCAGGTGGCTAACGGCGTGGTTGCCGCATTTTTGGACGGTGCATATTTTCATAAACTACCACCAAAATCATTGGACAGCGGCGACTTTTCACAATTAGAACAATTGGTTGCTGAACTATCTGATAGGGACGCCGCAGCAACCCTGACCGCAGCAGCGGCGGCGGCGGTGGTGAAAGGTGCTGAGCATTTTCCAACACCACCTGCGCAAATTCTGGTGACCGGGGGCGGGCGCAAGAACCCGGTGATGATGCAAATGTTGCGCTCAGGTTTTGACTGCCCGGTGCAGCCCGTGGAAGCTGTGGGGCTGGACGGTGACATGTTAGAAGCCCAGGCATTTGCCTATTTGGCGGTTCGGGTGGCGCGGGGAATGGCGACATCTTGCCCGGCGACAACCGGGGTAATGGCAGATGTGGGTGGCGGGCAGGTCAGTGTGCCTGCGGGGCGGAGTGTTTAAAGAATGTACTTAAATTACCCCCCTGCTTAAAGACTTTAAAGAAAATTGTAGGTCAAATTTGTTGACCTATGGCGCGCCGCGAACGCCGTATTTGCACTATATTACCAGCTGGTCCCGAGGGGGTTGATCTGGCAATAATTTCCCCGAAACGTTCGGTTTCTAGATTTTCTTGATTTCCCGCGCCAGCGCACAAAACCCTTCGATGGAAACCTGTTCTGCCCGTTCGGTTGGCTTTAGCCCGGCGGCGATGATGCGGTCTTCGATATCGGGGGCGACGCCTTTTAACGCGGAACGCAGCATTTTGCGGCGTTGGTTAAAGGCGGATGCCACCACGTGGGACAGGGTTTTGGCATCGGCCGGAAACAGTGGTTCGGGCCGCGCGATTAGGTGAACCACGGCCGAGCTGACCTTGGGGGCTGGGGTAAATGCCTCGGGCGGCAGTTCCATCATGATGCGGGCTGTGGCGCGCCATTGGGACAGGATGGCAAGACGACCGTAGGCTTTGCCGCCGGGTTGGGCGACGATGCGCTGCGCCACTTCGCGTTGGAACATCAGCGTCAGACTGTCCCAGAACGGTGGCCAGTTGTGCGGCGTCAGCCAGCGCACCAACAGTTCAGTGCCGATATTATAGGGCAGGTTGGCGACCACGCGGATTGGCTGGGTCAGCTGGGTGAGCGGGTCAAAATCCAGCGCGTCGGCGTTGATGACGTTCAGACGGTTGGGGTAGGCGGCGGCAATTTCGGCAAGTGCAGCCATGCAGCGGGCATCTTTTTCCAACGCCACAACCCGGCGCGCGCCTTCGGCCAGCAAGCCGCGGGTCAGGCCACCGGGGCCGGGCCCGATTTCCAGGATGTCATGGCTGGCAAGGTCACCGGCCTGGCGCGCGATCTTGGCCGTCAGGTTCAGGTCGAGCAGAAAATTTTGGCCCATGGATTTTTTGGCCGACAGATCGTGGCTGGCTATGACGTCGCGAAGGGGCGGTAGGGTGTCGATCATGGGGTGCGCTTTCCGGCCATTTCATGGGCCATCTTCAGGGCGGCAATCAGGGATGACGGGTTGGCAACGCCTTGGCCCGCGATATCAAAAGCGGTGCCGTGATCTGGGGATGTGCGCACAAACGGCAGGCCCAGGGTGACGTTGACGCCCTGATCAAAGGCCAGCGTCTTGATCGGGATAAGCGCTTGGTCGTGGTACATTGCGATGGCCGCGTCATAGGATTTGCGCGCCGCTGCGTGAAACATGGTGTCCGCTGACAGCGGGCCAAGCAGGTTCATCCCCTGGGCGCGCAGGCTGTCCAGAACTGGTGTGATAACGGTGATTTCTTCGCGCCCCATAATGCCGCCTTCACCGGCATGGGGGTTCAACCCCGCAATGGCGATGCGGGGCTGTGCGATGCCAAAATCGGTGATCAGGCTGGCATGGGTGATGCGGATCGTGGCTTCCAACAGGTCCGGTGTCAGCTGTTTGGCGACCTTCGCCAGCGGTATGTGGATGGTGGTCGGCACCACGCGCAGGGCGTCGCTGGCCAGCATCATCACCACTTTTTTGACGCCGGCGATATGGGCCAGAAATTCGGTATGGCCGGGAAAGGCAAAATTGGCACCGTCTTTCAGCGCCTTTTTATGGATCGGGGCGGTGCAAAGCGCGCTGGCGTGGCCGGATGTTACCAACTGACAAGCGGTTTGGATGGCATCAATGACGCCCCGGGCATTGGCCGGATCAGCGGTGCCCGGTGTTGTGGGATTGGGGAAAGCCTGATGCAGCACCGGCAAGCCGTGGGCCAATGCGTCATGGGTTTCAGATGGATCACTGATTGTGACGACTTTGGTGCCGTGGGGCAGGTGGCCTATGTCACCGATCCAAAAGAACGGCACCGAACTGCCCAGTTCTTGCCAGGCCTGCACGGAAGTTTCCGGGCCGATACCTGCGGGTTCTCCGCAAGTCAGGGCAACAGGTGGTCGTGGCGTCATGGTTTACGGATATGGGCGTTGGCGCGCAATTCGTCCAGATAGGCATCGGCCAACCCGCTGAGGCGTCGGTTGGACAGGGTGCGTCTGACATCATCGCGGGAAGGTTCGATGTTTGGTGCGCGATCGCGTTCACACAGCATCAGGAACACCAGGGTTTCGCCATTGGCCCGGGTCAGGGCGGTGGAGACTTCGCCGGCATCCAGTTTGGCCAGTTCCAATGCGACATCGGTGGGGATGTCGGCAAGCGGTAGTTTGAGGCGGTCTAACACTTCGGCCGGTTGGTTTTTGGCGGTGCCGTACAGATCGTCACAGGTGTCGACCTGGGCGCGCAGTTTGGTGGCTTGGGCCAGGGCGGCTGCAGAGTGGCCACCGGATATATAATAGGCGGCATAGTCAAGCTGAGTAGCCGTGGACGCGGGCGCGGTGGTTTCCTGAATGGCGCGCAACTGGAACAGCGCCAGCGCATTAGTGATTTCGATGGGGTCCGTGACCTGGCCGGGTTTCATGGTTAACAGCACCGAGCGTACATTCGGTGGCAGGTTATCAATGGGCACCCAGCTGGGCACCACGCCGCCCCGATCCCGTGAAGGTCCGGCGGAAAACCGGCGCGCGGCGTCAGAAAATTCGGCGATTGTGGTCAGTCGGGCAATTTGGGGGGCCAGTTCGAGTGTGATTTTTTCGTTTTCCGGCGTATTGGTGGGCAGGAATATTTCCGAGATCAGCACACGGGCGCTGCCTTGGGTGCCCTGCAAGCGAATGGCGCGGTCAATTTCAGCGTCTGAAATGTTGGCCTTGTTGTTAAAGCGGGCACGGATCAACTGGCGCCAGGACAGGCTGGCAAGCACAAAGTCGCGGAAATTTTCCGGGGCGATGCCCTGCTGGGCGATACCGGCCAGAAACTGGGGCCCGGTCTGGTTGTTACGGCTAGCAAATTCTTCAACACCTGCATCAATATCGCTACCTGACAGGGTGATGCGGGCGCGCGCTGCGGCTTGTAATTGCAAACGCTCATCTATCAGGCGCTCCATGGCCTGTTTTTCGATATTGCCGGGGGTGCGCAGGATTTCAAGCAGAAGAATGCGTTGTTGCAGTTCATAGTTTGTGATGGCGGCGTCGTTAACATAGGCCACGGGCGCAAACAGATTTTGTGCTGTGGCGACGCTTGCCAGGTTGGCCAGAAACATCGTGAGGATCAGGCCCAAATTTAAGCGCTGTAACTGGGATCGCATATTGACCATTTTCAACTTTCGTTCCGTGCTTATCCGCTGCATGTGGATTCTGGCCCCGCCGTACCTGAGCCAAAGCCCAGCAAATTTACCGTGACGCCAAAATCTGTTGTTGGGGTCACACTAGACGAGGAAGTGAACCGGCGCGAGAGGGAAAGATTTACGCTGACGCATTCGGTGCGATATTCTAACCCGACAGTGGCTTTGGTGGCTTTGGCGGCGGCGAAATCATACAGGTAATTCAAGCTGCCATTCCAGTGACGCTGCAATTTATAGGTCGCTTCCAGTGTTAATTGGGAGGTCAGGTCAGGGCGGTTTTCAGCCAGGTCAGGCACGATCCAGCTGTAGGTTGAGGCCAGGCCAAGTTTTTCGGTGTTCCAGTTGATCTGGGTTTCCGCCTTGGTGATGTCCAGCGTGTCCTTGAACAGGGCGCGCCCTGTCACTGCCAGGCGGCTGTCCAACCGGAATTGCCCTGCTACAAGCCAATCAGATTTTGCCCCGTCCAGCCCCGAGGCATTGGTGAACTGGCCGGTATCAGCGTCGCGAAACACCCGGCCCATAGCCAGGTTAAGCGTGCGCCCCGAGGGGCTGAAAGCCGAATATTTCAACCCCAGGGTTGCCCTGGCCCCGCTTTCATAACGGTCATCACCGGGGTGACGTGAGATGCTAAACAGGTTGCCTTCGTCAAATTCAACGATGGTGCTGTCTTCATTGGGCACATTGGTTCCCAGATTTGTGGTCCAGGCCAGATGGATCACCGGTTCAATCACACTGGTGGTGCCGTTGGCGCTGTGTCTCACCAGGGGCCAGCGCAGTTCGGCGCTAAGGGCGGGTGTGATAAAGGCCAAAAACTGGGCATAGCTGCTGTCTTGGGCAATGGCGTAGGCATCTGCTGTTAGTTCACCCCCAAAGCGGGCCACTATGCCAGTGTTCATTACTGCCGTGCGATTCCAGGAAAGAGTACCCCCCAAATGGGCGACATCGCGGCCTATCTGGTCAAGGTTTGATACCCGACGGTGGGTTTCAAGCCCCACTGACCAGCTGCCCTGACCGCCGATATTTTTGGGGTAGAACCGGCGCTCATATTGCACTTCGCCCTGAAAATTGGGCAATTGATCGTCGATAGCCAGTTCTGAGCCGCGCAGGGTTTTAAAGCTGATCAGGGCAGCATTGAAATGGTCATGTGCCCGGGTTCGGTTGACCGCTATTTCGCTGTCTAGCCTGTCTTTATCGGAAAATTGGTATTCCAGCAGGTAGGCTGGATCAGAGGTTAGTTCTACATCAAAGCGCAGCTTGAAATCCCTTGGCAGCTGAAAATCACCTTGCCCAAATAGGTACGCACGGTTGCTGCCGGGGCGAATGCTGTCACGGGTGAAGGCGGTGTCAAATTGCAACCGACCCCGGGTAAAAGCCTGGCGATAGCGGCCTTGTAGCGTGGTGGTCTCTGCCGAAAGGTAGGGTGTGATGGTGACATCGGCATGGTCGCCAATGGCGATGAAATACGGGATCTTGATGCCGGTGCCAAGCAAGGTTGAGGTGTTGCCTGACGGGATAAGAAAGCCGGTGGCACGCTTAAGTGTTGGATCGGGCAGGCGCAGGCGTGGCAGGACAAGGATCGGGAAATTGCCGATCAGTAGGCGGGCGTTTTCAAAGTAAAGCTGGCGCTCTAACTGATCATGAATAATTTTATCGGCCCTAATTTGCCACAGGGGCACCGGGTTATCGGCGCAAATTTTGCATGATGAGGCGACGGTGTTTGTCAGCTGGGTATATCGGCCATCAACACGGTTGATCTGGGCCGCTGCCAGTTGCAATTGTTGCGACAGAACCATGCGGGCGCTGCGCAATATACCGTTCCTGAGATCTGCATCAAGATCGGCCGATTCTGCCAGGAACAGCGTGTCATCCCCCTGCAGCAGCACAATCGGGCCTTCAATTTTCAGGCTATTATCAGCGGCGTTAAAGGTGATTTTGCTGGCTTGCAGGCGGGCCCCGTCAACCAATATTTCGACATTTCCTGTGGCAATAATGGTTTGGTCGTCTTGTATGGTGATGCTATCAGACAATAGCGTAGCGGTTTGCGCCGCTGCCATCTGGCCGGCAATCAGGGCGACAATTAGCGCCAATATTTGTTTTATGCGCATGCTAGCCATCTTCCATGTGCAGCAACAATCCAAGGGCCAGCAAAATGCCCGCCGCCGGGGGCGCCCAGGCTGCCAGCATGACCGGGATTTGGCCGTTTTCGCCAAGGATAAGTGCAAAGTTTCGAATGAAAAATATGGTGAACCCCATGCCAAGTGCCATGAGCACCATCAAGCCGGTATTGCCAAACCGGGTGTGGCGCATGGTAAAGCCCGCACCCACCAAAACCATGGTGATCAAAAGCAACGGCAGTGCCAGTTCCGTTTGCAACCTTACCTGGTAGCGCCGGGTCGAAAACCCAGCCTTGTCCAAGCGGTTGATAAACGCGGGCAGGTCCCAGATTGGCACCGATTTGGGGTTCCCGAACCCTTCCAATATTTGCTTACGCGTCAGGTCTGTATCAATCGACACTTCCGGCAGGCGGACGGCGGTGCGTTCGGCGTTTCCATCGGTGTCAAAGCGCCATTGTTTGGCGTTACTGGCCAGCCAGTGGCCAGATTTTAGGCTGGCGCTTTCTGCCTCTATTCGGAAAACTGGGATGCTTTCAGTGTCAAAGCCCAGAAACGTCACGCCCAAGAGCACGGCGCCGTCAAAGTTGCCCCGTTCAGCGTAAATGACGGTTTGCCCCGCATCCGAGCCCTGGCGCAGCCACAGCCCTTTGCGGGTGATGGACAGGGTGGATTGCTGGCCCGTTAAATGGCGGTTTGACATTGTCTGATATTGTTTTGAAGTGGCTGCAACCAAAGGATTAAACACTGTCACTGTGACCACCCCCAATAACAGGGCCACCAAAATAGGGGAGAGCAGGAATTGCAACGCCGAGCGCCCGGCTGCGCGCGCCACCACCAGCTCGCTTGATTTTGCCAGGCTCAGGAACACCATCAGCGTTGACAGAATGACGATCAGTGGCACGATATCATACAGGCCGCCAGGCATTTTCAGCGCCGTCAGTTTCAGAATTTCGACAAAGCCGATCTCTGAGCTGTCAAAGCGGCGCAGCACTTCGATCATCTCCAGTAGGGCGGACAGTAGGATGAACACGCCAAACAACCCGGTAAGGCCCAGGGTGAAGCGTTTGGCAAAATACAAATACAGGCGCATCAGCTGTGTTTCCAACGGCGTTTGGTAAACAACGACGGCTGGTCTGACAGCCAAAGCAAACAATAGGCGCATGCAAGCCCTAAGGCTGGTGCGCCATAGGCCATGGGCCAGAGGTTGGCATTGTTACGGGCAATATCACCAAACAGATTGTCCAAGGTCTTTAGGATAATGAATATCAACAGCGCCCCCATTATCTGACGCCACAGGCCAAAGCGGCTGAAACTGCCCAGCAGTAATGTGGAAAACCCGATCAAGGCGAGCACAACACAAAACACCCCCTGAGCGATGCGTTCATGCCCTGTATATAACATGATTGCCCGGCTGGAACCGGCAAGTTTTATATCAGCAGGGCTGGCTTTCAGCAGGGTTAGGGTTGGCAATTGCGCCGGGGGAAGGCCCTTGCCTTTGGCACGGTCTACCAATCCTGACAGATCCAGCACAAATTCTGAAAACTGGGTTGTGGTAAGGGTTTGGCTGCTTGTGTCCAGGTCCTGCACCATGCCGTTTAGCATGATCAGTTTCGGGCCGATTTCGTCTACGACAATCACCGCTTGTTTAGCTGAAAAGCTGGTCTCGTGGTTTTCATTTCTACTGTCAGACAGGAACATGCTGGCCATAGCACCATCGGCGGATATTTCTTTTACGTAAAACGTCACCCCATCCACCGGGTGCAAAAAAGTGCCCTCTTGCAGAAAGCGGGCGGTGGAATCGCTTTCAATTTCCACCCGGCGTTCGGCCAGCTGAATAAGGCTAAGCGGCACAAGGAAATGGGTGATAATTGACAGCAACAGCCCAACAATTATGCCAAACACCAAAACCGGGCGCGCCAATCGGTAGGGTGAAAACCCTGTGGATTGAACCACCACCAGTTCACTGTCGGACGCCAGGCGGTTGGCGCTATAGACAGCGGCGGCAAAGGTGGCAATGGGCAAGACCAGACGCACCACATTGGGCAGGGTCAGGGCACTGAATTCCAGAAACACCAGCGCCGAATGGCCGTTGGCGATCAGTTGATCAAACAATAGCACCGCCCGGTTGACCCAATAGATCATTACCAGGACCAATGCGAAAAACCCAAACAGCATCATCAGTTGCGACACCAGATATCTGTCGAATTTCGCCACGTGTCTTCCCTGATAGTTTGTTTGCCGGTTTTGTAGGTAATTCTAGCCGATTGTGTGGGCGGGGAAAACTCATATCTGGTCAATTGTGTAATCGCCGATTACCAATGGCGTGAAACTGCTTGAAGGAAAGCCCATGACCAACCCAATTATCCCGGAAATTACCGCCATTGATCTGAATGCCATTGCCAGCTTTGAGGGCCGGGTGGTTTTGACCATTGGCGCTGAAGGCAAGCTTAATCAGGCGGCACGCCGGGTGAACCGGTTGACCAAGGGCGCGCTGGGGCGGCTGGTGGCCAGCACGAAGTTTGAAAATATGAAACAGGGTGACGCCATTGATCTGGCCTTTCCGGCAGCCATGGCCGCCACGGCAGTACAGATAATCAAGCTGGAGCGCGGCGCGTCTGTGCCCGAGGCGCGCAAAGCCGGGGCGACAATTGCCACGGCCAAGGCTGGGGCGGCAGTGTTGGTCTTGCTGGGCAATTTAAGACACGCCGGTGAGCTGGCATTGGGCATTGCCCTGCGGTGTTATGAATTTAACGATCATAAATCAAAACTCGCCACCCCGGAAGGTGCGGTCACGGTTATGGTGTCTAATCCGGCGCAGGTTTCCGGGCGCGTACCCGATCTGGCGGCACTGGCTGAGGGGGTGTTTTTCACCCGCGATCTGACCAATGAGCCGGCAAATATTTTGACAACCACTGAATTTGCCGCCCGCCTGAAAGCCTTAAGCAAGCTGGGTGTCAAAGTCGAAGTGCTGGATGAGCCAGCGTTGAAAAAGCTGGGTATGAATACGCTGCTGGCGGTTGGCGAAGGCTCTGAGAGCCCGTCAAAGGTGGTGGTCATGCAATGGAATGGCGGCGGCAAGGAAAAGCCTTTCGCGTTGGTGGGCAAGGGCGTGGTGTTTGACACTGGCGGCATCAGCATCAAACCGGCCGGTGGCATGGAAGACATGACCATGGATATGGGCGGGGCTGGTGTGGTGTCAGGCGTCATGAAAACCCTGGCCCTGCGAGGCGCAAAGGCAAATGTTGTGGGCATTGTTGGGTTGGTTGAAAACATGCCGGACGGACGCGCCATGCGTCCCGGTGATGTGGTGACATCCATGAAGGGCGATACAGTCGAAATTATCAACACCGATGCCGAAGGGCGTTTGGTTTTAAGTGATATCCTGTGGTATGCGCAAGAAAGGTTCCAACCCATAGGCATGATCAACCTGGCCACGCTTACGGGGGCCATTGTGGTTGGGCTGGGCCATGAAAATGCTGGTGTGTTTTCCAATGATGATGCCCTGTGTAATTGGTTCCTTAAGGCGGCTGAGGCTGAAAATGAAGGCGCTTGGCGCATGCCCATGGGCCCCGCCTATGATGATATGTTGAAATCTCGGGTGGCTGATATGCGCAACAGCTGTGGTCGGGTTGCAGGTTCAATCACGGCCGCGCAGTTCTTGCGTCGCTTCGTTAAGGATGAAACCCCCTGGATCCACCTGGATATTGCCGGGGTTGCCAGCACCAAAGGGCCAACCGCACTTGCCCCTAAGGGCGCCACCGGCTGGGGTGTGTTGGCGCTTAACCGGTTGATTGCCAATAAATTTGAAAACTGATGGGGGCGGTATACTTTTACCACCTGACGCAGACACCGCTTGAGGCGACACTGCCAATGCTTCTGGAAAAGACCCAGGCGGCAGGCTGGCGGGTATATGTGCGCGCCACCTCTGCCGACCGTATTGGCTGGCTGAATGACAGGTTATGGCTGGGGGCAGAGGACAGTTTTTTACCCCATGGCCTGGCGGGCGGCGAATATGATGCGATGCAGCCGATATTGCTTGGCGCCGGTGCAGATGCCGCCAATGGTGCCACCTGCCTGATGACAGTAGATGGCGCTGATATAGCGTCGGAAGAGGTGAACGAAATGCAGCGCTGTTGTGTGCTGTTTGATGGCAATGATCCGGAGGCGTTGCAAGTCGCGAGGGGCCAATGGAAAGCCTTGGCAGATGCCGGTTGTGCGGCGCAATATTGGTCACAAGAATCCGGCAGTTGGGCAATGAAAGCTGAAACCGGGTCTTGAACTTCTTCTTTTCATAAATATCCCCGTGCGGAGCACAGATCGCCCGGAACGGGCTTATGAAAATGTGCCGCTAGGCACCCATTGGGATCAGCGCTTCAGGATCATGCGATCGCCGGTGATCTCAATACTGTCAAACCGCCGAAGATATGACATTCCCAAAAGTGAGCCCTCCATATCACCGCCATTAACCGAGACCCCGACATTGTGATCTTCAATATCGTCCAGCCGAACACTGTCGACCCGTGCACGGGCCGTGCGCACAATGCCATTGGCGGTATTGGCCTGTCCTGAAAATATCAGATCATCAATGCTTAGACCAATGCGTTCGGCGTCTTTCTGGCTGAGCACCATGTCAGTGGCACCGGTATCGACGATAAACTCAACGGCTGTACCGTTCAGCTGCAACACCAGATAATAGTGCCCGTCAATGCCGCGAGGCACTTCTACAATGCCCGGTGCAATCAGCGATTGGCGCGGGTTCACGTCATCGCGAATATCTGACCACAACCCGGCCCCGGCAATAACGCCGATGAAGATCAGCCCCCAGACCAATGCTTGGCGTGCAGCTTTGCCCATGCTTTTGCGGTTTTCGGCGATGAACCAGCCGACAACAGCGACGCCAAGCACCAGCAGATAGGCAAGTTGGGCGATATCATCTTCTTGCATGGGTTTCTCCGAACACTGACAGATATATAGGTCCTGTTGTCGGTGTTGTCAGCCCAGCCCGGTGGCCAGCCCAAAACTGGCCAGCCCGTCCAGTACGAATTGTACCGACAGGGCTGCCAACAACATACCAAGAAGGCGGGTGATGACGTTGATGCCTGTGTCACCAATGGCCCGCTCAATCAGGCCAGCGGCCAGAAAGAACGCCATTACCAGAATGATCACGGTCAGCATCACCAGATGCACAGCCAATATGTCCAACGGGTCATTGGCCTGTCCGGTCAGCAGGATCATGGTGGCAATGGCGCCGGGGCCGGCAATAAGCGGGGTGGCAAGCGGGAACACCGATGGATCATCGGCATTGGCAGACTGGTCGCGCCGCCGGGCACTGCGCCGTTCAAACAGCATGTCCAACGCCGTGATGAACAATAGTATGCCACCGGCAATGCGAAAGGCGGGCATGGTGATGCCGATGAATTCAAGCACGGCTTCGCCAAACAACCCAAACAGTGTCAACAGGATTGCACCGATGATACAGGCGCGCAGGGCAACAGCCCGGCGGTGGGCAGCATTTGCGCCTTTGGTCAGGGCCACAAACATCGGCGCCAGGCCGATGGGGTCAATCACCACTAACAGGGTGACAAAAGCCGGGATCAAGGGGGCAAGTTCCATAGCTAAGCCTTCGCCTTTTCAAGCTTTTCCGAGGCCGCCACCCACATTGTTTCGGCACGATCCTGCGCGTTCATCACCTCGGCGTATTTCTTTTGCCAAACTTCGGCTTCCCCGGATTTTCCGTCTTCATAAAGGTCAGGAGAGGCCAGTTTCTTGGCCAGCTTATCACCCATGGTGTTTAATTTTTGCACCCGCTCTTCGCATTTTTTCACGTCCGCGCGCAGGGCTTGCAATTGGCTGTTGCTGGTTTTGGGCTTGGCTTTGATAGCCTTGGCCTTGTCACGGGGTTTGTCGCTGGACAGCAGCAATTTGCGGTAGGCCTGCAGGTCATCTTCGTAAGGTGCCACATGGCCGTCTTTCACCAGCCACAACCGATCTGCCACCAATGACAACAGATGCATGTCATGGCTGACCAGAATAACCGCACCGGTATAGGCGGTCAGCGCGTCAACCAAGGCTTCGCGGCTTTCAATGTCCAGGTGGTTCGTCGGTTCATCCAGGATCAGCATATGCGGCGCATCAAGGGTGGCGATCATCAGCGACAGCCGGGCCTTTTGCCCGCCCGACAGGCGTCCGACCAATGTTTCGGCCTGTTCTGCTCCAATGCCAAAGCCACCAAGGCGTGAGCGGTGCTTGCCCGGCAATTCATTTGGGCGCAAACGGCGGATGTGTTCAATTGGGGTTTCATCAGTATGCAGCTCATCCACCTGATGCTGGGCAAAATAACCGACGCGCAATTTATTGGCGTTGGTGATGTTCCCCTCTAGCGGCTGCAGGCGATCTGCCAATAATTTGGAAAGCGTGGATTTCCCTTCACCGTTACGGCCCAAAAGCGCGATGCGGTCATCTTGATCAATGCGCAGGTTCAGGTTTTTCAACACCGGTTTGCCGTCATAGCCAACGGCGACATTTTCCAAAATGACAATGGGGGGCGACAGTTCTTCTGGTTTTGGGAATGTGAAACGCTTTAGCGCCGCTTCCTGTGGCGTGGAAATCGGCGATAGCTTTCCGATCATCTTAATGCGCGACTGGGCTTGTACAGCTTTGCTGGCCGTATAGCGGAACCGATCAACAAATTTTTGCAGATGGGCGCGCTTGGCCTCGATGCGTTTATTGGCAGCGTCTGCGCCTGCAATGCGCGCGGCGCGGGCCTTGGCAAACGCATCATAGGGCCCCTGATAGAATGTTAGTTTCTTGTCTTCCAGATGCAGAATGCCACCCACGGCGCGGTTCAACAGGGCGCGGTCATGGCTGACAATGATCACGGTGTGCGGGTAGCGGCCCAGGTAATTTTCCAGCCACAGCGCGCCTTCTAGGTCCAGATAGTTTGTCGGCTCATCCAGCAGCAGCAGATCAGGTTCCGAGAACAGCACGCCAGCCAGGGCCACACGCATGCGCCAGCCACCGGAAAAGTCTGAGCAGGGTTGCTGTTGTTCGCTGTGGGTAAAGCCCAACCCCTTAAGGATGGAGCCTGCACGCGCCTCAGCCGACCAGGCGTTGATGTCGGACAGCCGGGTCTGAATATCGGCGATGCGGGCCGGATCAGTGGCGGTTTCCGCCTCGGCCATCAGGGCGGCGCGTTCTTTATCTTCGGCCAGAACTGTGTTGATCAGTGACACGTCAGAGGCGGCTGTTTCCTGGGCAACACCGCCAATGCGGGCCCGCACCGGCAGCCGGATTTCACCGGTTTCCAGCGCCAGTTCGCCCCGGATAATGCGAAACAGCGTGGTTTTACCGGTGCCATTGCGCCCGACAAGGCCGACCTTATGGCCTGTCGGTATACGGGCTGAAGCGGCTTCAATAAGGGAGCGACCCTCAACGGAATAGGATATGTTATCTAATACAAGCATGGGCGCGGTTTGCACCAGCTAGGCGGGGGCGTCAATCACGGGTTTCCAACTGCAACAACTCATGTTAGGGCACGCCAGAAATCAAGGGCGGGCATTTGGCCAGTCTATACAAACATAATGAGGATCTAACATGGCCATTCAACGCACTTTCAGCATTATCAAACCTGACGCCACACGGCGCAATCTGACCGGAAAGATCAACGCTAAATTTGAGGATGCCGGGCTGCGCATTGTCGCACAAAAGCGCATTCATCTGACCAAGGCACAGGCCGGGCAGTTTTATGCTGTCCATTCTGAGCGTCCATTTTATGACGAGCTGTGTGAATTTATGGCGTCAGAACCAGTTGTTGTTCAGGTGCTGGAAGGTGAAGATGCGATTGTTAAAAACCGCGAAGTCATGGGCGCAACCAACCCAGCAGATGCGGCACCAGGCACTGTGCGCGCGGAATTTGCAGAAAGCATGGGCGAAAATTCGGTCCACGGTTCAGATGCACCGGAAACAGCAGCTGAAGAGATTGCGTTTTTCTTTGCAGGCCTTGAACTGGTTGGCTAAGAGAAAGCGTTTTTTCGCAGAAAAAACAGGGCGAATTTTTTGTAAAAATTCGCGTTAGCTGGGGTCAATGACGCCGATAATATCCAAGGCCGCTTCCAGATTGGAGCGGCCTTTATCGTGTGAGCTGGCTTTGAGCGCGTCAAATTTGATGCGAAGGGCGGCTTTTTCGAGGCCTTTGCAATCATTCCAGGGGCGACCCTGCAGCGCCATGACCAGCACATAATACCCTATGAAATGCGGGCGTGATCCGGTTTGCAATAGTTTGCGATAGGCCGCATCTGCGCCCAGGCCGCGCAACTGTTGCGCGCTATTGATCCCGGCCCGGGCAAATTGCTTTTCGCTGGCGGGGCCAAGGTTGCGGATGCTTGAAACAGGGTCTGCCATGGGCGGATCATAGGCGCATGTAAACCCGAATGTCAGGCACTGATATTATTAAATACTGGCCCAATCCGTATAACGATAGCTGTCGTCAGGTTTATCTTTGTCGGATTTGATTTCTTTTTCGTGATCCTGCGGTTTGTGCGGATCATCAGTGATTTCACGCGGGGTTTCGCGCGGGTCTTCTTGGGTCATGATACCGTCCCCTCCTGGGCCGCTAGGTGTCGGTTGTCCCCTCCCAAAAACAGATGACGTTGCAGCTGTTTCTAGTGCTCAAATAAACATAGGGAGATGAATATCCCGAGGCGAAATTGTGAGGATTCTGGGGTTTTTGCAAATTTGGATCGTTCAAACTGTTGCTGGTTTGCACTAGCGTTCGCACGTGTCAGGCGAATTTAATCCCTATTTTGCAGGTTGATGGACAACTTTCACCTGAAAATTGGGCTGTCGCCATGCAATCAATTGAATCAATTGCCGATGACATTGTCGCCCGCGAAGGCGGCTATGTGAATGATCCGGACGACCCCGGAGGGGCCACGAAATTTGGTGTGACTCTGGGGACGATGCGCCGTTTAGGGATGGATTTGACCGGGGATCACCGGGTGAACCGGGATGATGTGAAAGCGCTAACTGCCGGGCAGGCACGGGAGGTTTTCATCAGAAATTATTTTTACCGGCCACAGATCAACACGTTGCCCAAGGTTTTGCAGCCATCGGTTTTTGACATGTATGTCAATGCCGGGGGCAATGCGGTGAAGGTGTTGCAACGGTTATTGCGAGAAATGGGGCATATGGTGGCGGTGGATGGTGCGATTGGCCCGAAGACTGCGCAGGCCGTGGAGCAGGCTTATGCTAAGGCGCCTGCACATCTGGCGGATGCCTACGGTATTGCCCGGCGGAATTATTATTATGGGCTGGCAGATCGGCGTGTGGCCAGCCGCAAATATGCCAGGCGCCGGGATGGCGGCAAGGGTGGATGGATCAAACGGGCCGAGGAGTTTATATCGAAGCGCTATCATCTCAGCGCGGCAGAGCATGCGGCACGGGTGGCCACATGGGGGTAGTTGAGGCCATTTTTGGGCTGCTGTTTGGGGGCGGGCGTAATGCGCTGAAAGACACAGTTGAAGTGTTTCGAGAAAACGCAGAAGCCGGGGCAGAGCGCGCGGCGCGGTATCGATCGGCGGCGTTGGGGCAGTTTGCCGCGGAGTTCGCGGTGGAACGAAAGGGTGTTTTTGATCGGTTCATGGATGGTCTAAACCGGCTGCCACGTCCAGCGTTGGCATTGGGCACTTTGGGTTTGTTTGTCGCCGCAATGGTTGACCCGATTTGGTTTGCATCGCGCATGCAGGGGATCGCGCTTGTACCGGAACCGCTTTGGTGGCTGTTGGGTGCGATTGTGTCGTTTTATTTTGGTGCGCGGCATCAGGTTAAGGGGCAGGAATTTCAACGCTCGCTTGCCATGACGGTAGCCCGCGCTGGACAGGTGCGCGCCAATTTGGCTGCTTTGCAGGCACTTGAGGAAGGGGCCGCGGGTGAGAATAACCCTGCATTGGATGACTGGAGGGCGTTGAAATGACCACAGCGGTTTTTGTTGGGATACTGGCCGAACACGGGCCTTGGGTCTTGTTGGTATTTTACCTGTTGTACCGGGATTATCAGAAGGATCAGGCGACCCGTGACGTGGTGAATAAAAATTCACAGGTGTTGGCGGAGTTGGCAATTTTGATCCGAGAGCGGTTGCCGCGCAGTTAGCGGGGATGCCTCCGGCGGGGATATTTTCAAAAAGAAGAAGGTGGGGTTTATGGCGAAAAATTTAAAAGATGCATTTGAAAAACATGGCCGTGCAGCGGCAGAGTTGGACCAGGCGTTGCGGGAGTGTTTGTCAGAGCTGCGCTGTCGCCCGGAAGTGGTGGTTGGGGGGCGGTTTCGCGTGGTTGAGGGCGGCAAGCCGCGCCAAAGCGCGAAGATGTGACAATTGGTGCGACCTAATAACGCCCGCATACCATTGTGGTTTTGCGGCAGTTGGCTAAGGTCGACATCATGTTGATAGAACTTGGACATTTCGCGCTGATCCTGGCCTTTATGGTGGCGATCATGCAGGCTGTGGTGCCGCTTATTGGGGCCTATCGGGGTAATTCTGTATGGATGGCGCTGGCTGAGCCGGCCGCCTTCGCCCAGGTATTACTGATCGGATTTTCCTTTGCGGTACTGACCTATGCTTTTGTCACGTCTGATTTTTCACTGACGCTGGTTGTGCAAAATTCCCATACCGACAAGCCGATGCTGTATAAATTCAGCGGGGTGTGGGGTAACCATGAGGGGTCAATTTTACTTTGGGTGCTGATCCTGGCGCTTTTCGGGGCCAGTGCGGCGCTGTTTGGCGGCAATCTGCCGGCCAGTTTGCGGGCCCGGGTTCTGGGGGTTCAAGGGGCCATTGGCGTGGCGTTCCTGGCGTTTATTCTGTTTACGTCCAACCCGTTCCTGCGCGAAGCTTTTCCGCCAATGAACGGGCATGATCTGAACCCTTTGCTGCAGGATCCCGGGCTCGCGTTTCATCCGCCATTTTTGTATTTGGGCTATGTTGGGCTGTCGATGTCGTTTTCGTTTGCTGTGGCTGCCCTGCTTGAAGGCCGGGTTGATGCGGCCTGGGGGCGCTGGGTGCGGCCCTGGACATTGGCGGCCTGGATTTTTCTGACCATCGGCATCGCATTGGGGTCCTGGTGGGCCTATTATGAGCTGGGCTGGGGCGGGTTCTGGTTTTGGGATCCGGTGGAAAATGCGTCTTTCATGCCCTGGCTGATATCGGTGGCGTTGCTGCATTGTTCGATTGTGGTGGAAAAACGTGAATCGCTAAAAAGCTGGACAATTTTGCTGGCAATATTGGCCTTTGGGTTTTCGTTGATCGGTACATTTATTGTGCGCTCTGGGGTGCTAACAAGTGTGCATGCCTTTGCCACTGACCCAGAACGCGGTGTGTTCATTCTGATCATACTGGCGGTGTTCATGGGGGGTGCACTGACGCTGTTTGCGGCCCGTGCCGGCGCGATGGAAGCCAAGGGGGTTTTCGCCGTGGTCAGTCGGGAAAGTGCCCTTATATTAAACAATATCCTTTTGGCGGTGGCGGCGTTTGTGGTGTTTACCGGCACCATGTGGCCGCTGATTGCTGAGCTGTTTTTTGAGAAAAAACTTACCGTCGGGCCGCCGTTTTTTGATGCTGCCTTTACACCGTTTATGGTGGCATTGGCTGTGGCCTTGCCGATTGGCGCGCTGATGCCCTGGAAACGGGCGCGGATTGGTAAGGTAATACGCTCGCTTATTCCAGTAATGCTGTTGGCACTGGCTGTGGGGGCATTGGTTTGGGCCATGCAGACCGGGCGTTCTGCACTGGGGCCCATTGGCGCGATGCTTGCCGTTTGGCTGGTGGGCGGTGCGCTGGTTGATTTGATGCAACGGTCGGGGCGTGGGGGCGTGGCTGACAGGCTGGGCCGCATGGCCAGATTGCCCCGGTCTGACTGGGGCCGGGTTGTGGCCCACGGCGGTTTGGGCATTACCATGATGGGCATCGCCGGGCTGACGGCCTGGGATATAGAAGACATCCGCGTTGTGGCGATTGGGGAAACTTTTGAGGTGGCCGGGCTTTCGGTTTCGCTAAACGATGTTAAGCGTGCCCAGGGGCCAAATTACGTCGCCACCATTGCCGACATTTCAGTGGCAAGGAACGGGCATGAAATTACCCGGCTACACCCGGAAAAGCGGATTTATCCGGTAGCGCAGATGCCGACCACCGAAGCGGCCATTGATAATGGTATCATGCGCGACATTTATCTGGTGATCGGGGATCAACAGGCCAATGGCGATTGGGCGGTGCGCACCTATATCAAGCCGCTGGCCAACTGGCTTTGGGGCGGCGCGATCATCATGGCGCTTGGTGGTGCGCTTAGCCTAAGCGACAGGCGCTACAGGGTGGCGGCAGGGGCACGGCGGCGTGGTAAGCTCGCGCCGGTTCCGGCAGAATGAAGCGGCTGATCCTGATACTGTGCCTTTTGGCGGCACCGGCCTGGGCAATCGATCCCAGTGATATGCTTGCTGATCCGGTGCTTGAAGCGCGGGCGCGGGTGCTTGATCTGGAATTGCGCTGCGTCAAATGTCAGTCCGAAGCCATTGCCAGTTCTAACGCCGAATGGGCGCGCGATGCGAGACTGATGGTGCGTGAATTATTGGTGGATGGGGTCAGTGATCAGGGTGTCAAAGACTTTTTCCATGCCCGTTATGGCGATTTTGTGCTGATGGATCCGCCGAAATCCGGGGCCAATCTGATCCTGTGGATTGCCGGACCTTTGATGCTGTTTGGGGCATTGGGAGTGGGGGCCATGTACCTGCGCCGCCGTGGGCAAGAGGGTATTCCGGACGCCCTGAGTGATCAGGAAAAGGCACGGTTAGACGAATTATTGCGCGGATGACGCCGGGTTGCCCTTCCCTTGGGGCGATAACTGATTATCTTAGGCCCAACATTTCCTGCCAAAGCGAGAACCCCGATGCAATACCAAGCCATCCGTCTCACCACACGACGTGACGTCGCCGTTCTGGAACTGAACCGTCCCGACGTCATGAATGCTCTGAACACCCAGATGCGGGCCGAAATTCTGCATGCGGTTAAAGACGCCCAAAAACAGGCGCGCGCCTTGGTGATCACCGGCAAAGGCACAGCGTTTTGTTCAGGTCAGGACTTGGGCGATAATGCCACCGCGGGCAGTGTTGATATGGAACGCACCCTACGGGATGAATATGAACCGATGTTGCGGGCGATATATGACTGTTCAATCCCAACGATTGCGGCGGTGAACGGGGCTGCTGCGGGGGCAGGGGCCAATCTAGCATTGGCGGCTGATGTCGTGATCGCGGCGCAATCGGCAGTGTTTTTGCAGGCTTTTACCCGGATCGGGCTGATCCCGGATGCAGGCGGCACCTATTGGTTGCCGCGACAGGTGGGCATGGCGCGCGCCATGGGGGCGGCGATGTTTGCTGAACCGATCACAGCCACGCAGGCTGTGGAGTGGGGCATGATCTGGGAATCGGTGCCTGATGACGGGTTTGCCCAACATTGGCAGGGGCGGGCGGCCAAGCTGGCAACCGGGCCGACGGTGGCCTATCGCAACCTGAAAACAGCCATGCGGGCCAGTTCTGACAATGATCTGACGCAGCAGCTGGCGCTTGAGGCCAAGTTGCAGGGCGAATGTGGCCATACGCGGGATTTCAAAGAGGGCGTGCTGGCGTTCATGCAAAAGCGGCCCGCGAAATATGAGGGGCGTTAAGTTGGCAGGCCGGTGTGTTGGTTTCGGCTTTAATGAACGGCGTGCTCGTGTCCGCAAAGCAGGACAAAGCTGACCTTGCACGCATGCTGCAGTTACGGTGCTGGGAACCGGCTCACCGATTGCCCGAATGGATTTATGTGCAATTTGCGAGTGGCACCAGTTTTGCAGGCCGCCGACCACCGGCACGGATTTGTCGATATACAGTCAAATAAAGCTGAGTGCCGTCGCAAGACAGCTCAATGAACGACCACGTAAGACGCTGGGATACGAAACACCCGTCGAGCGTTTCAATGCATGTATTGCGTCGATCAGTTGAGACCGCCCCACAAAGCCGACCACCTGTCCTAATGGACCAATGATTGGCTTTGCTTGCAATTGGCTGAGCGTGAATTCACGCTCAACTCATGAGCGGCGATGAAGACACGCTGTACGAAAAGCCAATTTATTGGGTGGCTATAAATGCCCCAGCTTCATAATAGGTTACGCCGCCAACATCGTGTACGATGGCAATACCCCCAATCACCTGTTCAGCACCTGCGCCATCAAATATGCCAGAATAGGTACCTGCCGTTGTCGTCGTTCCCCCCGTGATTTCGCCGCCGGTCGTGGTGCCGGAAAAGCCGAAGTCGGAAATCCCGGTCGGCGTGAAAGTCACGTCCGCAACGGCAGGATTGAGGAGAAGGCTAATATCCGCTTCCCGATTGGTAATGCTTCCTGTAATCGTACCCGCCGAAAAATCGACAATTAGTTGTGCGTCCCCGCTAATAGTTTGGGATGATCCACCGGCATCTGTGGAAAGAATGTATGTTGCAGCATAATTACCATTGAACGTTCCAGAGGTTCCCGACGTTGGTGTTTCCCCGCCTTGATAATAGGTATAGGCTAAACCCATGTCGCTCTGACCGTTTGAAATTGCGACCACGAAACCACCCGCGTCAGTCGTCGCTACATAGGCGAAATTATCGTCATTCGCGGGTGCGTCTCCAGTGAAATTGTAATGCGTTAAAAAACCTGCTATCTGTTTTTCAGTCAGATCCACGGGTATCGGAATCGTTTGCGTACCGTCAGATATTGTCAGAACTTGGCCGGTTTCATCATACGTCACGTTCAAGTCCGACGGAGCGACTCCTACACCGCCCACTAGCATCTGACTGCTTGAACCACATGCCGAGAGCGAAGTTGCGCTAGCGACAACAAAAATTATCGTATTTTTCAGAGTTGAAATCCCCTAATTAATTTTGAATAGCTTAACAAATCGGCGAATTAAGGCCAGAAAATTCTTTTGCGTTATTTAGCAGGCGGTTCCACGATGACTCCGCTCAAAAAACAGAATATTTATGCAGGTGTTTAGGAAATTCGCAACCGCCGGAAAGCCTTACGCGCGTAGTGTACAATGCCCGCACTTGGCCGACGGTGACCATTATTGCCCCAAGCAAGAACCGTCAATTTGGGCTCGGAACAGCCATTCGCCTGCGTGCAAACCAATAAAAGGCCACCCGGAGGGCGGCCTTTTGTTTAGCCTCAATCCTGTCTATCGATCTTCGACATCGACATAGTTGCGCAGTGTTGCCCCGGTATAAAGCTGGCGCGGGCGGCCGATTTTCATGGCAGGGTCTTCGATCATTTCTTTCCACTGGGAAATCCAACCAACGGTGCGCGCCACTGAGAATATGGGCGTGAACATTGAGGTTGGGAAGCCCATGGCCTCAAGGATGATGCCAGAGTAGAAATCAACATTCGGGAACAGCTTTTTCTCGGCGAAATACGGGTCTTGCAGCGCCTGTCTTTCCAGCTCTTTCGCCACTTGTAGGATCGGGTTATTTTCAACACCTAGCAGGCTTAGGACTTCGTCAGCGGACTGTTTCAGCACTGTCGCGCGGGGGTCAAAGTTTTTATAGACCCGGTGGCCGAACCCCATCAGGCGGAACGGGTCAGATTTGTCTTTAGCGCGGGCGATGTATTCAGGGATGCGATCAACGGTGCCGATTTCTTTCAGCATTTCCAGGCAAGCCTGATTGGCGCCGCCATGGGCTGGACCCCAAAGGCAGGCGATACCGGCAGCGATACAGGCAAATGGGTTGGCCCCGGAACTGGAAGCCAGGCGCACGGTGGATGTCGACGCATTTTGTTCATGGTCAGCATGCAGAGTGAAAATCCGGTCCATGGCGCGGGCCAGGATAGGGTTCACTTCGTATTCTTCGGCCGGAAGTGCAAAACACATGCGCAGGAAGTTGCTGGCATAGTCCAGGTCATTGCGCGGGTATACAAACGGCTGACCAACGGTGAACTTATAGGCCATGGCCGCAATTGTCGGCATTTTGGCGATCATGCGGATGGTCGCAATTTCCCGTTGCTTGGGGTCGGAAATATCAGTGCTGTCGTGGTAAAATGCTGACATGGCGCCAACGACGCCGGTCATCACCGCCATCGGGTGGGCGTCGCGTCGGAAGCCGCGGAAGAAATATATCATTTGCTCGTGCAACATAGTGTGGTTGGTGACGTGATTTTCAAACGCTTCCAACTGGTTGCCAGTGGGGAGTTCACCATAGAGCAATAGGTAGCACACTTCCAGATAGTGGGAATTTTCGGCCAGTTGGTCGATTGGGTAGCCCCGGTGCAATAGTTCACCCTTATCACCATCAATATAGGTGATCGAACTTTCACAGGATGCGGTGGATGTATAGCCGGGGTCAAAGGTAAAGACGTCACCCTGTGCGTACAGCTTACGGATATCCAGCACATCCGGGCCCACAGAAGGCGAGTGGATTGGCAGCTCGACCGTTTTGTTGTCGAATGTAAGTGTCGCGGTTTTTTGTGTGTCTGCCATGTCTTTATCCTAACCATTTGGTCGGCCCAAATGGCCGTACCCGTTCAAATTGTTGGCTGTTCAGCCCTGCACATCATTGATCCGGGCCAGCGTTTCATCGCGGCCCAGGACGAGCATCATATCAAAAACACTGGGTGAAACTGTTCGCCCGGCCAATGCCGCCCTAAGGGGCTGTGCAATCTTGCCTAGCTTGGTGTCATTGGCTGTCGCAAAGTCAGCAATAACGGTTTCCAGCGTGTCGCGGTCCCAGCTAGCACCTTGCAGGTGCGGCGTCAATTCATTCAGTATGCCAATGGATACAATGTCGAGTGCTTTGGCGGATTTCTCATCTGGGGTTATGGGGCGGGATGTTAGTATAAAGTATGCTTTATCAATAAGTTGGTGGAATGTTTTGGCCCTATCTTTCAGACAATACATGGCAGTTTTAAGCAGGGTAACTTGTGCGTCAGACAGGTTTTTCTGATCGGTTGCTGACATGAACCGGGTCAGTTCTGCCAGCAGTGCAGCATCATCGGAAACCGCCATATGCTGGCCGCACAGATTTTCAAGTTTCTTGGTGTCAAATCGGGCCGGTGATTTACCAATGCCGGGCAGATCAAACCAATCACGCGCCTGAGCATCGCTGAAAAATTCGTCATTGCCGTGGGACCAGCCCAGCCGGGTCAAATAATTGCGCATACCGGCCGCAGGATACCCCATGGCCTGATATTCTTGCACACCGGTTGCACCGTGGCGTTTGGACAATTTCTTGCCGTCCGGGCCAAAGATCAGCGGAATATGCGCCCAGACCGGCACATCCCAACCCATGGCGTTATAGATCAGCATTTGTCGGGCTGCATTGGCCAGGTGATCATCACCGCGGATGACATGGGTGACGCCCATATCGTGGTCATCAACCACCACGGCCAACATATAGGTGGGGCTGCCGTCAGAACGCAGGCAGATCATGTCATCCAGCAGTTTGTTTTGCCAAACCACGCGGCCCTGGACCTGATCGTCAATCACGGTTTCGCCAGTGTCTGGGGCTTTAACGCGGATAACAAAGGGTGCATCGGGGTGATCGGCGGCATCTGCATTACGCCATGGTGAGCGAAACAGGGTCGAGCGTCCATCTGCCTTGGCCGCATCACGAAAGGCCTGAATATCGTCCTGGGTTGCGAAACATTTATAGGCGTGGCCTTTGGCCAGCATGGCATGGGCTACTTCGACGTGGCGGGGGGCCGCATCATACTGACTGGTGACATTGCCGTCCCAGTCCAGACCCAACCAGTTCATGCCATCAATGATTGCCTGTGTTGCCTGGGGTGTTGAGCGGGCGCGGTCTGTATCTTCGACACGCAGCAGAAACTTGCCACCATGGCCGCGGGCAAAAAGCCAGTTAAACAACGCCGTGCGGGCCCCGCCAATATGTAACATGCCGGTTGGGGACGGTGCAAAACGGGTGATAATCTGGGGGTTGGACATGATAATTTAACCTTTTGGAAACCATGGGCGCTCTAGCGTTTGGCGTGTCTATTCCTTTGATAAAGTTAGGACAAGTGTGGCGACACTTACAACCATTGGACAGGCCATTGCCGGCCAGCGGGGGTATCTTTTGTGCTGGGTGCCGGTTTGCCTGGCACTTGGTATTGGTCTCTATTTCAGTTTGCCGGTTGAACCGGGGCCAAAGGCCTATGGTGGGCTTGGTCTAGGGATACTGATTTGCGCGGTATTGGCGCGTAACATGGCGGAAAATTGGCGGCCACTAATTTTGGCCTGTCTGCTGATCATGGCTGGTATCGTTTTGGCCGGGGTGCGGGCACACCGGGTTGCGGAGCCAGTCCTTGGGTTTCGTTATTACGGGCCAATTCAGGGTCGGATTGTCAATATTGACCGATCCGGTTCAGACGCTGTGCGCCTGACCCTTGATCAGGTGGTTCTCAAAAAAATGTCACCGGGGCGCACGCCTGCACGCGTCCGGATTTCATTGCATGGCCAGCAGGGCTTTGTTGCACTTGAACCGGGGCTGGTCGTTATTCTGACAGGGCATCTGTCGCCGCCTTCGGGCCCGGTGGAGCCTGGGGGCTTTGATTTCCAACGCAAGGCCTGGTTTGAGCAGTTGGGCGCAGTGGGCTATACCCGCACGCCTGTATTAGCGTTTGAGCTGCCCGAAGTGGGCGGGCTGGCACTGCGGATAACCCGGATCAGGCTGGCCGTGTCGGGCTGGGTGCAGGCGGAAATGCCGGGCAAATCAGGGGCGTTTGCGGCGGCGATAATGACCGGGGACCGCTCTGGCATGGATCAGGCCGGGTTACAGGATTTGCGATCATCAAACCTGGCGCATTTGTTGGCGATATCCGGGCTGCATATGGGGTTGCTAACCGGGTTTGTTTTTACGGTGTTGCGTGTGGGGCTGTCGACGGTTGCGCCTTTGGCATTGCGCTGGCCGGTGAAAAAGCTGGCAGCCATTGGCGCGTTGCTGGTCGGTGCAGCGTATCTGGCACTATCGGGCGGTAATGTTGCCACTGAGCGTGCCTATATCATGGTGGCGGTGATGTTTTTAGCCGTGCTGATGGACAGGCGCGCAGTGACGTTGCGGGCGGTGGCAGTGGCGGCGACCATTGTGTTGGTGACACGACCTGAGGTCTTGCCGGGCCCCGGATTTCAGATGTCGTTTGCTGCAACCACGGCTCTGGTGGCGGTGTTTGGGGCGTTGCGCCACTGGCGCGGGCCACGGGGGCCAAAATGGGCGCGCCCCCTTTGGGGGGTGGTGATATCATCGGGGGTTGCCGGGTTGGCCACAGCGCCGTTTGCCGCTGCACATTTTAATCGGATCGCTGATTTCGGGTTGCTGGCCAACCTGCTTAGTGTGCCGTTGATGGGGGTGGTGGTGATGCCTGGGGCGGTTCTGGCGGCCTGTTTGGCACCCATTGGTCTGGGCTGGGTTGGTTTGGCTGTTATGCAACCGGCCATACAGTGGATACTGGGTGTTGCCCATTGGGTGGCGGGGTTGGATGGGGCGCTGACATTTGTGCCAACGCCGGGGCTGGCAGTGCTACCGGTGCTTACATTGGGCGCGCTTTGGGGGGTGCTGTGGCGCGGGCGGCTTGGGGTGCGTTTGGTGGGGGTGGTGCCTGTAATGCTGGCATTTACCCTTTGGTTCGGGGTCGAGCGTCCGGAGATACTGATCTCTGAAACCGGCGGGTTGGTTGGTGTTTTAACCGAAGATGGCCGCGTTTTAAGCAAGCTGCGCGGTGACGGGTTTGCCGCCAAAAGTTGGCTGGAAAACGACGGCGACGGCGCCATAAGGGAGGCGGCGTTTGAACGCAGTGGGTTTGCCGGGGTCAAGGGTGCGCTTGAGATTGATCTTGCAGGGACAACATTGATGCATCTAAGCGGGCGGGGGGCGCGTGACCGTGTGGCAGAGGCCTGTGATAGGGCGTCGTTCGTCTTTATTACGGTAAGGGTCGAACCGGATGATTATGGCTGTGATGTCTATGACCCGGTGCGCTTGCGCGACACAGGCGCAATTGCATTTGCAGCGGGTGAAAAGGGGCTGGAAATCACCACAGCCCGGCAGCGCGCCGGGGACAGGCTGTGGAATTCACGGGATGTGCGGGCGGCTTTCTGGGATGGTGGCCAAAGCCGTTAGCCCCGGTCAATGCAGCCTAATAGGTGCGGATCAACCCGACAAGTTTACCCTGAACCTTGATCTGATCATCACGGAATACCCGGGTTTCATAGGCGTCATTGGCAGCCTCAAGCGCAATGGAATTGCCCTTGCGGCGGAACTTTTTTAGGGTCGCCTCATGGCCTTCGACAATGGCCACGACGATATCACCGTTATCCGCAGTTGAACCTTCACGAATGACCACAACATCACCGTCATTAATGCCAGCGTCGATCATGGAATCGCCTTTAACCTCTAGCGCATAGTGGTTTCCGGGGCCTTGCAGTATGGTGCCGGGAACGGCGATGTTTTCGCTGCCATCGGCAATGGCCTCTATGGGCAGGCCGGCCGCGATGCGGCCCATCAACGGCAGCTCAATCGCATGGATACTATCCACCGCAATGGCCGCTGCGGGGGGATCGGATTTGTCACCTTCGATAACGCGGGGGGTAAAACCCGTGGTTTTTCCCAGTGCATCGGGCAGTTTAACAATTTCAATGGCACGGGCGCGGTGGGCCAGGCGGCGGATAAAGCCGCGTTCTTCCAAAGCGGTGATCAGCCGGTGGATACCGGACTTTGACCGAAGGTTAAGCGCCTCTTTCATTTCATCAAATGAAGGCGGTACACCTTCGCGTTGCACCCGATTATTGATAAAATTCAACAATTCCAGTTGCTTCTTGGTCAACATTTGCTCATTCCTCCGCAAAATTTGCGTCACCCGTGGGTGGGCGTTCAGGGTATGTTCTATCCATGTTCCCGTTATGTGTCAACCACTTGGGCTATATTGGAATATAGTCAACCGATGTACCGCGGGGAATTGCGCCGCTTTGGGGCGGGCGGATCAGCAGGGCATTTGATTGCGCGAGCAGCCCTGAAAGGGCGCTATCCTGTTGATCAAACGGGGTTATATCCGCGCCAATAAGACGGGCACGCATATAGTGTTCTCGGGGGCCGTTTTCGGCGATATCACAGGTCACTGTTGCGCGCAGGCGCGGTGCGGGTTTGCAGGGCAAACCAAGCAGGGCATTGAGAGCCGGAACCATGAATATATGGCCGCAAACCATTGAAGATACAGGATTTCCCGGAAATCCGAGGTGCAGAGATTTCCCCAATGTCCCGGCCATAAGCGGCTTGCCCGGCCGCATTGCGATTTTGTAAAACGACCGTTTTCCACCCAGGCTGTCTGCCACGTCAGCAACAATATCATGATCCCCTACCGAGGCCCCACCGATGGTTATTATCAGGTCGGCATCTGCCGCCAGAGAAAACGCGGCTTTCAACGATTCTGGGGTGTCGCGCGAAATGGGCAGCAGCCGTACTGTGGCACCGGCCTGGCGGGCCAGGGCGGCCAGACCAAAGCTGTTTGAGGCAATGATCTGATCCGGCCCGGGGGTGTCCCCGGGCATGACCAATTCGTCACCCGTTGCCAACAGTGCGATAATCGGGCGTCGTGTGACGGTGACTGTGGGAATGTTCATTGAGGCCAGTAGGGCAACATCGCTGGGGCCCAATAGGCGTGGTGACGAAAGTCTGGTTCCGATTGAAAAATCAGCAGCTTGTGGGCGGATATTGGTGTTGTTTTGCGCGGCGGCTATGGTGATCAGGTCGCCCTGTGTGGTCACGTCTTCCTGAATGATCACAGTGTCCGCACCTGTGGGCACGGGCGCTCCGGTGAAAATACGCACAGTTTGGCCCTTGCTGACAGAGCCGCTAAAGCCGTGACCGGCAGCAGAACTGCCAATAAGCTTCAGGGTTTGTCCGGCTTTCGCGTCCTGGGCGCGGGCGGCGTAACCGTCCATGGCAGAAGCCGCAAAGGGCGGCTGATCGCGCTTCGCCACGGCCGGTTCGGCCAATACCCGCCCGGCGGCATCTGCCAGTGCAACCTGTTCGCTTGGCAGTGGCGTGATCAGGTCAAATATTTTGCCTAAGGCAGCTTCAACCAAGATCATCTAAGCCTCATAACGCCCTGATTTTCCGCCATCTTTATGTATTAGGCTGATATCATTGATGACCATATCTTTTTGGGCTGCTTTGACCATGTCATAAATTGTCAGGCACGCGATGGTAACGGCTGTCAGTGCCTCCATCTCTACTCCGGTCTGGCCGGTGGTTTTGACGGTGGCGGTGACGCGGATGCCGGGTAATGCAGTGTCGGGTTCCAGATCAACCGAGATTTTGGTGATTGGCAACGGATGACATAGGGGGATCAGCTCAGATGTTTTTTTCGCCCCCATGATGCCTGCCAGCCGGGCCACACCAAGAACGTCGCCCTTTTTTGTGGTGCTGTTTTGGATCGTGGCCAGGGTTTCAGCTAACATGGTGATACTGCCCTGGGCGATGGCAATGCGCGCGGTCACTTCTTTGCCCGATACGTCCACCATATGGGCGGCACCGGTGGAGTCAAAATGCGTCAACTCAGCCATTAAAGCCCACCCCCTGATATCAGTGGATCGGCCAGCAAATCACGGGTGGCCGTGGCCACGTCATCCTGACGCATCAGGCTTTCACCTATCAGAAACACCCGGGCCCCATAGCGCGCCAGATCGGCCAGATCGTCAGGGTTTGACAACCCGCTTTCTGAGACAAGGGTTTTTTCTGCCGGAGCAAGTTTGGACAGGTGGCGGGTTGTGTCTAAGCTCGTTTCAAAGGTTTTCAGGTTGCGATTGTTGATACCCAGCAATGGTGACCGCAGCGCGGCGGCGCGGGTCAGTTCATCTTCATCATGCACTTCCACCAGCACATCCATACCCCAATGGATTGCGGCATCTTCCAGTTCCTGGGCCTGGCTGTCAGATACGGCTGCCATGATGATCAGAATGCAATCGGCACCCCAGGCGCGGGCCTGGGCAACCTGATAGGTGTCATACATAAAATCTTTGCGCAGAACCGGCAGGTTTGTGGCGGCGCGGGCAGCGATCAAAAATTCGGGTGCGCCCTGAAAGCTGGGCGTGTCCGTCAGCACAGACAGACAGGTAGCGCCGCCCTGCGTATAGGAAGCTGCCAACGTTTCGGGATCAAAATCGGCACGAATTAGCCCCTTGGAGGGGCTGGCCTTTTTGATTTCTGCGATCAGCCCATAACCGTTATGCGACGCGGATTGCAGGGCGGCGACAAAGCCACGCGGTGGATCAGCAGCCTTGGCTGCGGCGTCCATATCGCTTGGCGGTATCGCGGCCTTTGCGGCGGCGATTTCTGCCAGTTTATAGGCGTGAATCTTGTCAAGAATGGTTGTCATAGGCGTTGGATACCTGCTGTTGGGTGTGATGTGAAGTCATTGGCCGTGTCACGTGAACTGCGCAGGGTATTATTGGGCTGCTTGCAACACTGCTGATAGCGGGGCCAGCGACAGGGTGCTGGCACGGTTGCCCAGTACCCATTCAAGCAATGCGGCAATGGTTTCAGGCCGGTTATGACCGACCAGAACGACACCGTCGTTCTGACTGGCCCGAAACGCAGCCTGATCAAGGAAGCGCTTAATGGTTTTTCCGTCGCGGTTGTTTTCATCAAACACCCGGAACACCAGTGCTGCCGGGACACCTTCGCGTGCGGCGATCTGTGTCGCCGAATTAAACCCGCGTGAATAGCTAAGCATGCCGTGGCCACTTGCTGCCAAGGCTTGGGCAACCTGGGTTGAAACAGCACGGTTCGACTGAAATACAGCCGTCGGTACATCCATGACAGCCACGGCCTGGGGCACCGCAGCAAGGTATGTCTGAAAGGCCACTTCAACATCCTTGGGGGTAGAGCCTTCCTGCAGGGGGGCCAGTAGGGCGATTTCACTGCCATTTTCGCGGTAAGCGGACATAACGGCAGTTGCATTATCTTTGCTGGCATCGACGGCATAGGTGACGGGGAAGGGCAGGGCCTCACCGGCTAATGTTACATTTGGGTCGTCGCCATCAACCAGTAAAACAATGGCCAATATCGGCCGTCCCTCGGGGTTTTCAAATTCAATCGCAAATTGCTCAATTGCGGGACCGGATGCTGCTATATTAGGGTCTTCGGCTGTTGCTGGCTCAGCATCAGTGTTCAAGGGGTCGGTTGTGGTCTCTGCGGTTGCGATCTCGGGTGCACGTTTGGTCCGGTCAATGACCACGCCCGAAGTGGTGTTGGGCGTGTTTTCCTGGGCCTGTGGCGTGCTTGGTTCAGCAACAACTGCGGGCTCCTTTACGACAGGTTCCGGGGTTCCTGGCAGTGGGGTTTCAACCACGATTGGCGCCGAAAAATCGCTTACAGATAAGGTTTCTTCTGTTTGGGATGATGGTTCTACGGGGGTAATCGGTTCAGGTACAAGCGGGGCCGTAACGATTGGGGTGTCTGTGCTGTCCATAGTATTGGTTTCAGCGGTATCGGGCTGTTGCTCTGGGGGCTGGGTGACAACGGCAGGTGCAGCGTCAGCGGCAGGGGGCTGGGGCGCGATTGCGTCTGATGCGGATGCGGCCGGGGTGTCTTTGGCTGTTGTTACCAATGGTGCAGGTTCCTGGGGCGGGATGGACTGGTTGTCGGCAACAATTATTTGCTCAGGTATTTGGGCAGATGCGGTTCCGGCTTGGGGTGGGGTTTCCGTATTGCCAATAACGGGCACGATGCCCTGGCGGGATGGATCCGTTGATGGGGTGCTTTGGTTCGCTGGGGTTTGCGGTGATGTTTCAGCATCTGAGTCGGGGCTGACGGCAGTGTTTTGAGGTGCGGTCGTAGCAACTTGGCGTGGTGGTTGGGAAGAAATACCAACAACTTCGCCAATTTGTGACAGCAGCCATAATGTCATAACTGAAAGGGCCGACCCCCAAAGAAGGCCCGATATTATCCCGCGTCCCATTGATGCCTCCGTTTAATGCCTGTTTTCATGCCGGTTGGTCTTGACCACCAGCCTTACCTTTGCGCAAGTATACCGTGACTGTTCCCGATGGGGCACCCCAATAAAAAGAGACGTGCGGTATGTTGCTGCTGATCGACAATTACGACAGTTTTACTTACAATCTTGTCCACTATCTGGGCGAGTTGGGGGCGGATGTACAGGTGCATCGCAATGATGCGATCGATGTGCAGACTGTAATGGCGTTAAAGCCGGATGCGATACTGCTTTCACCGGGCCCATGTGACCCGGATCAGGCTGGTATTTGCCTGCCTTTGGTGCAGGCCGCCGCCCAAACCCGTACCCCTTTGATGGGCGTTTGTCTGGGGCATCAGACCATTGGCCAGGCCTTTGGAGGTAAAATTGTACGCTGCCATGAAATTGTACATGGCAAGATGGGCCAGATTGACCATGATAACACTGGCCTGTTTGCCGATATTGTGTCGCCTTTTCAAGCGACGCGCTATCATTCACTGGTGGTGGACCCGGACACATTGCCCGCATGTCTGAACGTGACGGCACGGCTGGAAGACGGCACCATTATGGGGCTGGCGCACCGCGAGCTGCCGATCCACGGGGTGCAGTTTCACCCGGAATCGATTGCGTCGGAACATGGCCATAAACTGCTAAAGAATTTTCTGGACATGGTGGGTGTTTCCCCATGAGCGAGCGTCTGAAACCACTGATAGCCGCCGCTGCTGATGGGCCGTTATCCAGCGACCAGGCCCGGCAGGCATTTGCGATTTTGTTTGAAGGCGACGCCACCCCAAGCCAGATCGGCGGATTTCTTATGGCCCTGCGCACCCGGGGTGAAACGGTGACCGAATATGCGGCTGCTGCAAGCGTCATGCGGGCAAAATGTGTGCCGGTTGTCGCCCCTGCGGGGGCAATTGATATTGTTGGCACCGGTGGTACTGGCAAACCAACGTTGAACATTTCCACCGCCACGGCGCTGACGGTTGCGGGCGCTGGTGTGGTGGTGGCCAAGCATGGCAACCGCAAGCTGTCGTCAAATTCAGGCGCGGCGGACGCCTTGGGCATGAACGGTGTCGAGGTGATGGTGGGGGCCAAGGTGGCCGAGCGCGCATTGGCCGAGGCCGGCATCGCCTTTATGATGGCCCCGATGCACCACCCGGCGATCAAACATGTGATGCCCACAAGAATTGAACTGGGCACCCGCACGATATTTAACATTCTGGGCCCGCTGTCTAACCCAGCAGGTGTGAAACGCCAACTGACCGGCACATTTTCACGCGACCTGATCCGTCCGATGGCCGAGACATTACTGGAACTGGGCAGTGATCTGGCCTGGTTGGTGCATGGTTCGGACGGCACTGATGAGCTGACCATCACCGGGGTTAGCTGGGTGGCGGTGTTGCAAGATGGTGCTGTCAGCGAACGCGAAGTGCATCCGGAAGACGCCGGTTTACCAGTGCACAGCTTTGCCGATATCACCGGTGGCACGCCGAAAGAAAACGGCCGCGCATTGGCGGCTGTGTTGGCGGGTGAAAAGAATGCCTACCGGGATGCGGTTTTGCTAAACGCGGCTGCGGCCCTGATGATTGCCGGTAAAACATCAACGCTGGCGGAAGGTGTGGCGATTGCTGCAGAAAGCATTGATAGCGGCAAGGCTTTGGGAAAACTGAAAAAACTGGCGCAGATCAGCCAAAGTTAGTTAGAGTTACCACCTGTGAACATGCCAGCGTCAGCTGCGGCCCGCCGGATGGCGCGGGATTTATGTTCGGTCTCTTCAAATTCGGCCTCGGGGTCGCTGTCATAGACCACGCCGCCCCCGGCCTGAATGTAAAGTTTCTGGTCTTTCAAAACGGCCGTGCGCAGGGCGATGCACATGTCCATATCACCGTTTGAAGCAAAATATCCAACGCCGCCGCCGTAAACGCCGCGCTTTTCAGGCTCAAGCTCGTCAATTATTTCCATGGCCCGCACCTTGGGCGCACCCGACACCGTTCCAGCGGGCATGCCAGCAAGCAGGGCTGACAATGCGTCATGGTCATCCGACAGTTCGCCGACCACGTTTGACACGATGTGCATGACGTGGCTGTAGCGTTCGATGATAAATTGCTCAGTCGGATGAACGGTGCCGACCTTTGACACCCGGCCCGCATCATTGCGCCCCAGATCCAGCAGCATCAGGTGTTCAGCGCACTCCTTGGCATCGGCCAGCAGGCTGGCCTCATTTGCGTTGTCTTCGTCAGGTGTGGCACCACGCGGCCGGGTGCCAGCAATGGGGCGCACGGTGACCTGACCGTCAAACACCCGCACCAGAATTTCCGGGCTGGCGCCAATGACCTGAAAGTCGCCGTAGTTAAAGTAGAACATGAACGGCGACGGGTTCGTACGGCGCAGCGAACGATACAGCGCGAACGGTGGCAGGGTGAAATCCTGGGTCCAACGCTGTGAGGGCACCACCTGAAAAATATCACCGGCGCGGATGTAGTCTTTGGCTTTTTCCACCGCAGCCAAATAGTCCTGCTTGGCAAAGTTTGATTTTGGCGGGGTTTCGGACTGGGCGGTGCCCAACCCGTGATCGGTGTCTTTTGGCTGGCGCTCAAGATCGCGCACCGCGTCCATGACCCGTTCGGCGGCCTGCGCGTAAGCGGCGCGCGCCGACAGGCCAGAACCAACCCAGGCCGGGGACACCACAATGACGTCACCTTTGACGCCATCAAGTACGGCAACCACCGATGGGCGTTGTAATACTGCATCTGGCAGGCCAAGCGGGTCGGGGTTCACGTTGGGCAGATTTTCCACCAGGCGGATCATGTCATAGCCCAGATAGCCAAACAGGCCAGCCGCGGCGGCAGGCAGGTCAGCGGGCAGGGTGATGTGGCTTTCGGCGATCAGCGCGCGCAGGGTTTCCAGCGGCGCGCCCCGCAGATCGTCAAAGCTGGTGTCATCAAAACGGGCATTGCGGTTGATCTGTGATTCTGTGCCATTACAGCGCCAGATCAGATCTGGCTTCATGCCGATGATGGAATAGCGGCCCCGTACTTCGCCGCCGGTGACGCTTTCAAGGATAAAGCTGTTGGTGCTGGCCCCGGCCAGCTTAAGCATCAGGGAAACAGGCGTATCCAGATCAGCCGCAAGCCGGGTAAAAACCACCTGGTTTTCGCCCTGTTCATAGCCGCGCGCGAAGCTTTCAAAATCAGTTGTGATCGCCACCGCTGCCACCTTGCATTTGGGCCGGTATCGCACTGCCGCCTGTGCCTGGGAATCGGGCATGAACAGCGTTAATAGCTGTTTGGTTTAGCGAAATTCCGGCCTTATTTTGCAAGGCGCGCACGAATAACTCTAACGCGTCCTGACCAATGGTTTGGCCGGTTTCGGTATCGATAGCAGTGCCCAGGTCTACCAAGTCACTGTCATTTGGATCAGCATCAGCAATTACGTTTAGCTGCATTATGAACACGCGGCCTGCACCGGTGACGGAAGTTGCAGCACCCTGTTCCAGCTTGAATACTGAGCTTAGAAAAGTTTCAGGCTTTCCCAGGAAAACCCCATCGCGTTTGATGTGGGTTTCAACCGTTGTCGGATGGCCAAGGCTGGACAATGTGGCACCACCGCTGAGGCTGGCCAGCAATACGGCTGAATCCGCTTCAAGTGCCTGTGTCAGGGCGTCGGCGGCCTGATCGGTTGCCACTTGGTCACGGACATTTTCATAGCTGTCAGGGTGGGCGGCAATCTCGGCGTCCAGGCGCAGTGCAAAGATGCCACCGTCTTCCAGGATCTCAATGGATGGGAAATCAGCATTTGTGACTGCGTTTGCGGTGATGCTGAAACCGGAATAGGCGGCGATGCCATCGGTATTGACTGCGCTCCAATCGATGGTTCCCAGTACCATGTCGGTTTCATTTGCCAGCTCTTCCAGCGTTGCGCCCCCGGCCAGCAGATCGTCAAATTCGGCAATCTGGTCTGATACCAGGCGGCGGGCATTATCGGCGGCCTCTTCTTCCAATAGGGCCGCGCGGGCGTGCTCAAATGGGATGGACTGGGCGGCAAGAATGGCATTCACGCGAAAAATAGCTGGGCCAAGGTCGGTATCCACCGGCGCAGAAATGCCCGGCTCGGTAAGGGAAAACACTGCATCCCCTGCGGCACCAAGTGAGGCTCGGGTGACATCGCCCAGATCTATATCTGCCAGATTAAGGCCGCGTTCTCCAACGACCGCATCAAAACTGGTTTCAGCCGTTGAAATGCGGGTGGCCGCGGCTTCGGCGTTAGCCATGCTGGAAAATATCAGGCGTTCAATGATCCGCCGCTCGGGGGTGTTATACTCAGCAGACCGGCTGTCATAAATCGCCTGAAGCGCGGCCTCATCGATGTTAATCTGATCAATCACACTTTCGGGTGACAGCCAGACATAGGTGATGCTTTTGGATGCCGGTACGGTGTAATCGTCGCCGTGGCTATCAAAATGGGCCTGCAAGTCAGCCTCGGTAGGGGTTGGCAGTGGCGAATTCAGGCTTTTGGCATCAAGTTCCAGCCACGAAAAGCTGCGCAATTCACCCAAAAAGCCCAAAATGACATCGCTATAGGTCCCTGATGCTGTAATTCCAGATATTACGGCGCTTTGCAAAATGGTACCCGCGGTTCGGTTGCGGATGCTTGCCTCATATTCCTGGGCCGTCAGATTGTTGCGTTCAAGTGTAAATTCATAGGCATCGCGGTCAAAATCACCGCTGATCCCGCGAAAACCCTGGGTAGACAGCAGTTGGCGCTGAACCTCTGCATCCCCCACTGACAGGCCAATGCGGTTGGTTTCATTTTCCAGGGCGGCCTGCGAAATAAGACGCTGTATTACCTGGGCATCAACGCCAAACTGGCGGGCCTGTTCAAGTGAAAACTGTTGGCCAAAACGCTGCTGCAGGTTCCGCAACTCTTCGTCCAGAGCGCGGGCATATTGATCAACGCTGATTTCCACAGTGCCAACTTCGCCAATGGTTCGGATGCGACCGCCAAAATTGGTGACGCCGAAACCGGCAAGCCCTACCATCAGCATCACCAGCATGATGCCCACTAAAAACTTGGAAATTTGGCCTTTTTTGCGTGCCATTGTTGCGCTGCCCTATCTGAATATTTTTCGCCTGCGAATGTCTACGCGGCTTTTGGGTGGGGGGGCAAGGTCAGAGCGACAGGTTTTCGGGCCGTGTGAACAAAGTTTGAATGCCCCTGTTAATAGTCGTGACTTTGCCCCGCCTAATCCTTGCCCCGGTAGGGCTCGACATATTGCAGCGCCATATCCCAGGGGAAAAATATCCAGGTGTCCTGGCTGACCTCGGTGATAAAGGTTTCCACCATCGGGCGGCCCTGTGGTTTGGCGTAAACTGTGGCGATATGTGCCTTTGGCATGACGGCTTTTACCGCCTCTAAGGTGCGGCCGGTATCGACCAGATCGTCAATAACAAGCACGCCAGTGCCATCGCCAATCACATCCATATCGGGGGATTTAATGACTTTGGGTGCCGACTGGGACTGGTGTTGATAGGATTTTACGCTGATGGTGTCGACCATGCGGATGTCAAGTTCACGGGCCACGATCATGGCCGGGGCCATGCCGCCCCGGGTGATGGCGACTATGGCTTTCCAAGCGCCATTGTCGGGGCCTTTCCCATCTAACCGCCAAGCCAATGCTCGGCTGTCGCGGTGAAGCTGGTCCCAGCTGACATGGAAACCTTTTTCGTGTGGCAGGCGATCGTTCATTAGCTTTTTCCTGTTGTGATGTCGGGGGCATCGACGGCCTTCATACCGACAACGTGGTAGCCTGCGTCAACATGGTGCACTTCGCCGGTAACGCCTGAACTAAGGTCAGACAACAGATACAGCGCCGATTTGCCCACATCATCTATGGTAACGGTGCGACGCAGGGGTGAGTTATATTCGTTCCATTTCAGGATATAGCGAAAGTCACCGATGCCAGATGCGGCCAGTGTCTTGATCGGCCCGGCGGAAATCGCATTACAGCGAATACCATCTTTGCCCAGGTCTTCGGCGATGTATCGCACGCTGGCCTCAAGTGCTGCCTTGGCCAGCCCCATGACGTTATAGTGCGGCATGATTTTTTCAGCACCGTAATATGTCATGGTTATGAGTGAGCCACCTTCGTTCATCATCGCGGCGGCCCGTTTGCAGACTGCGGTGAATGAATAGACTGAAATATCCATGGTCATGTTAAAGTTTTCGCGTGTGGTATCAACATAGCGGCCGCGCAGTTGTTCTTTGTCGGAGAATCCAATGGCATGAACCACGAAATCCAGTTTGCCCCATTTCTTTTCCAGTTCGGCGAACAGGGCGTCCACGGATGCTTCATCAGATACATCGCATGCGATAACCATGTCGGAACCGGTTTCTGCAGCCAGCGGCATGACGCGTTTTTTCAATTGTTCGCCCTGGTATGAATAGGCCAGTTCAGCGCCGGCATCTGCCAGTGCGCGGGCGATGCCCCAGGCAATTGACTTGTTGTTTGCCAGCCCCATGATAAGACCGCGTTTGCCCGCCATTAGTGTTGATGTCATTGTACCCTCATTGCCCGCTTTGTTTCGTAGTCGTTTAGGCCAAAGCGACGTGGTCATCAAGATAAAGGCGGACGCTTCAGGGTTGAAAAATATCGAATAAATTGCTAATATTAACTATTAGGAGACAAAAATGGCAGACCGGTCCGGAATATTTGCGGGCGATGATCCATTTGAGATTGCCCGCCAATGGCTAAGCCAGGCAGAAAAAACCGAGCAAAACGACGCCAACGCCGGCGCGTTGGCAACGGTTGATGCCGACGGGATGCCCAATGTGCGCATCGTTTTGTTGAAAGATATTGAGGATGATGGCTTGGTGTTTTTCACCAACTATAACAGCCGAAAAGGTCAGGAACTGATCAGCGCCGGTAGTGCGGCATTCAATATGCATTGGAAATCACTGGGGCGACAGATTCGGGTACGTGGCAGTGTGGCAAAGGTCAGCGCCACAGTGTCGGACGAATATTACCAGACACGGGCATTGGGCAGCCGGATAGGTGCCTGGGCATCGCAACAATCTGCACCGTTGATTTCAAAGTCTCAGCTGGTGAAAACGGTGGCGCTGGCCACGGCCAAACATGGCACTAATCCCCAGCGCCCGGAATTCTGGGGGGGCTTTAAAATTATGCCAATCGAATTTGAATTTTGGGCAAATGGAGAGTTTAGATTACATGATCGGTTCCGTTGGAGCCGAGAGAATTTGAAGGAAATTTGGAATATCCAGCGCTTAAACCCGTGAAATTCGCGTATCGTGAATTGCAAGAGATTGATAAGGCTTGAATAAAAACACTTGCCTCAATCACGCAACTGGCGCAAACCGTAATAGGGAATGGGAATGCAATTGCGATGTGGGAATAATGGACCAAGCAGATGAAATCCGTCGTGTTACGGGCCGTGTAAAGTGGTTTGACCCGGTAAAAGGGTTTGGTTTTGTCGTGGTCAATAGCGACGGGCCTGACATACTTTTGCACGCAAATGTATTGCGAAATTTTGGACAAAGTTCGGTATCTGACGGCGCTGGCATAGACATGTCAGTGCAGGAAACTGAACGGGGTGTGCAGGCACTGGAAGTTCACAGCATCGCGCCACCAGAGTTTCTGAATAGTACGGGTATGGCAGAGCTGCCGGAATTTGATGCGGTCAGTGATGCTGACATTGATTTTGAACCAGCCCGTGTGAAATGGTTTGATAAGGCCAAGGGGTTTGGTTTTGCCAATGTATTTGGCAGCCAAGAAGACATATTTGTACATGTTGAAGTTCTGCGCCGTTCAGGTTTTGCTGATTTGCAACCTGGCGAGGCAATTGGCCTAAAGGTGGTTGAAGGTAAACGCGGACATATGGCATCTTCGGTCACATCATGGGATTCGGCCAAAAAATAAACCTATCAATTGCGGCGATTGTTTTTACCTTGGTTGCAGGGCAGGGCAGCGCCCAAGAGTGCGCTACCCATGCCATTAGTCTGCGCGGCGACTGGGGGCAGGCACGTTTCTCTATAGAAATTGCTGATAACGGGCCGGAACGGGCCCAGGGTTTAATGAACCGCGAACAGATGGCGCGGACCTCGGGGATGTTGTTTATCTATGAAGCCCCCCAGAGCGTTGCATTTTGGATGCGCAACACGCTGATCCCACTGGATATGATTTTTATTGACCCAACGGGTGCGGTGGCATCGGTTCATGAAAACGCCGTGCCACTGGATGAAACAGCGATTCCCGGCGGGCGAAATATTCAATACGTGCTTGAGATTAATGGTGGTATGTCGAAATTGTTGGGAATTTCGGTTGGCAGCCAGGTTTTGCACCCGGAAATTGACCAGAAAATTGCTGTTTGGCGCTGTGAGGTGCAGTAACCGCTTTTCAAGGGGGCAAACACACTATAGGTCACCCCCTGTCGGGGCGTAGCGCAGCCTGGTAGCGCATCTGTTTTGGGAACAGAGGGTCGGGAGTTCGAATCTCTCCGCCCCGACCATTTTACCAGGCCATATTACCATACTATCTGTTTAGGTAGTGGTGGCATGATCGCATAACGGGTGGCCGACCTGTCGCAAACCACCATAGCACGCAACCTTGATAGCGTTTTCCACAGTGATTCTAAGGGTTATGTATCTGTTGCGGCTGAACGGCAGCTTTGCCGCTTTGCGACGGTTCTTTTCCACCTGACGGCATATATACCGTAAGCCCTTATTTTTTATTCGGTATATTTGGGATTCGCGATCTGTGACACAAAATTCCGGGCCAGTCAGGTTTCATTGGCAGGAATTTTTAGGATGGTATTTTTGCAAGTCTTCGTCGGGAAATAGTATTCCACAGGCCTGTGGATAACTTCAGGTATGTAATGAAGTTGCTAGGCTAAATCTGCCGTTCTTAACCATAATATTGAAATCTGTGCTGGTAACCGTCTGAGGATGAATCATAGGGGGTGGACCGGCTCAATATCCAGTTGAATTGGTCAAGAGAAAAAAGTTTGGATTTAAGAAATATTTCCGTTGACCCAGAGGGGGTCCCTACGTCAGGTTGTGGGGGCTGACAACGACACCACAAGATTTAGTGGTTGAGCGATAAAATGATAATACAGCACGGGGTGGCCAATCTTACGGGAACAGGTCCAAAACCGTTAAGGAACGCAGGTGGCGATCCGGCTGAATTAATTTTTGTTGAAACAAGTATTGGCAGCAAAAAAAGCAGCGTTTTTCGCACCAAGACGGGAACGCTTTGAACATTTACTACGGTAACCGGGGCACGTTAAAACAATGAAAATCGATCGCAATTTTACCACCGCAGGTAAAGACGCCTATGCTGAGCTAGAATTCACAACAACCACATCTGAAATCCGCAATCCGGACGGCACCATTGTGTTTCGTTTGGAAGGCATGGAGGTGCCAACGCGCTGGTCACAGGTGGCAAGTGATGTGATCGCGCAGAAATATTTCCGTAAAGCCGGGGTGCCGGCTGCCTTGAAGAAGGTTAAGGAAAAAAATGTGCCCGAATTTCTGTGGCGCTCGGTAGCTGACGACGCAGCCCTGGCAAAAATGCCGGAAGAAGATCGTATCGGCGGTGAAACCAGTGCCAAGCAGGTGTTTGACCGCCTGGTTGGAACCTGGACTTATTGGGGTTGGAAGGGTGGGTATTTCACCAATGAATCCGATGCCCGTACCTATTTCGATGAAATGCGGTATATGCTGGCGACCCAGCGCGCAGCACCCAACAGCCCGCAATGGTTTAACACTGGCCTGCATTGGGCCTATGGCATTGATGGCCCGGGGCAGGGGCATTATTATGTGGATTATGCCACCAAGAAACTGACGCCATCGGCGTCTTCCTATGAGCATCCACAACCCCATGCCTGTTTCATCCAGTCGGTCAAGGATGATCTGGTATCGGATGGTGGCATCATGGACCTGTGGGTGCGTGAAGCGCGGCTGTTCAAATATGGTTCTGGCACGGGCACCAATTTTTCATCCCTGCGCGGGGCTGGCGAAAAACTGTCAGGTGGCGGCACGTCGTCAGGACTGATGGGGTTTCTGAAAATCGGTGACCGGGCGGCTGGCGCGATCAAGTCAGGCGGCACCACACGGCGCGCCGCAAAAATGGTGATCTGCGATATGGATCACCCGGATGTTGAAAAATTCATCAACTGGAAAGTGATTGAGGAGCAAAAAGTTGCGTCCCTCGTTGCGGGTTCAAAAATGCACGAACGCCAGTTGAACGAAATATTTGAAGCCATTCGCAGTTGGGATGGCCATGGCGAAGACGCGGTTGATCCGGGCAAGAACGACAGCCTGAAAATAGCGATCCGTGCTGCCAAAAAGGTGGCGATCCCGGAAACCTATGTGAAACGGGTGTTGGACTACGCTCGCCAGGGCTATTCATCGATCGAATTCCCCACCTATGACACCGATTGGGACTCTGAGGCCTATTCAAGCGTTTCAGGGCAAAATTCAAACAACTCGGTCCGGGTGACAGACGCCTATTTACAGGCCGTTAAGGACGACGATGATTGGGCGCTTCTAAACCGCACCGATGGCAAGGTCGCCAGAACCGTCAAGGCACGTGATCTGTGGGATGATGTGGGCCATGCGGCCTGGGCCTGCGCTGATCCGGGCATTCAGTACCATGATACCGTCAACGCTTGGCACACCTGCCCGGAAGATGGCGCCATTCGCGGCTCTAACCCGTGTTCGGAATATATGTTCCTGGACGACACCGCCTGTAACCTGGCATCGATGAACCTGCTGACATTCCTAAAAGACGGAGTATTTCAGTCGGCTGACTATATGCATGCCACCCGGCTGTGGACGCTGACGCTGGAAATATCGGTGATGATGGCACAGTTTCCGTCCAAGGAAATCGCGCAACTCTCCTATGATTTCCGCACGTTGGGTCTGGGGTATGCCAATATCGGCGGCTTGCTGATGAATATGGGATATAGCTATGATTCAGATGAGGGCCGCGCCATTTGTGGTGCGCTGACCGCGCTGATGACGGGCGTTTCATACGCCACAAGTGCAGAGATCGCAGGCGAGCTGGGCACATTTGATGGCTATGCACGCAACAAAAAGCACATGCTGCGGGTGATCGCTAACCACCGCAATGCGGCCTATGGCAATACCGATGGCTATGACAGCCTGAACATCAAACCGGTGGCGCTGGACCATGCCAACTGCCCGGACCAGAGCATTGTTGAGCTGGCCAAAGCCGCCTGGGATGAGGCCCTGAGCCTGGGCACGAAACACGGTTTTAGAAACGCGCAAACCACGGTAATTGCGCCGACTGGCACCATTGGTCTGGTGATGGATTGTGACACCACTGGCATTGAGCCGGATTTTGCGCTGGTGAAATTCAAAAAATTGGCCGGGGGTGGCTATTTCAAGATTATCAACCGCTCCGTCCCGGCAGCACTTGAAGGTCTCGGATATTCTTCCTCCCTGATTGAAGAGATCATTTCTTATGCTGTCGGACACGGAACGCTGGGAAATGCGCCGGGCATCAACCACACGTCATTGGTTGGCCATGGGTTTGGACAGCAAGAGATCGATAAAATCGAAGCGGCCCTGCCAAGTGCGTTTGATATTCGCTTTGTGTTCAATCAATGGACTTTGGGCGAAGAATTTTGCACTAAAACCTTGGGTATCCCAACGGATAAGCTGAATGATCCAAGTTTTGACTTGCTAAAGCATCTGGGCTTTTCCAAAAAAGATGTTGAGCTGGCCAATGACCATGTCTGTGGCACCATGACCCTGGAAGGGGCGCCGCACCTGAAGGAAGAGCACTATAACATCTTTGATTGCGCCAATACCTGCGGTAAGCGCGGCAAGCGGTTCCTGTCTGTCAACAGCCACATCACCATGATGGCTGCGGCGCAGTCGTTTATTTCCGGCGCTATTTCCAAGACCATCAACATGCAGAACGACGCTACCATTGGCGATTGTCAGGCGGCCTATGAACTAAGCTGGTCCCTGGGGATCAAGGCGAATGCGTTATATCGGGATGGCTCAAAACTAAGCCAGCCACTGGCAACAGCATTGATTGAAGATGACGACGAGGCCGAAGAAATTCTGGCGACAGGATCGGCGCAGGAAAAGGCCAAGGTGTTGGCTGAAAAGATCGTTGAAAAGGTCATCGTTAAGGAAATTGCAAAAAGCCACCGCGAAAAGCTGCCAACACGGCGCAAAGGGTATACCCAAAAGGCGGTTGTCGGCGGGCATAAGGTTTACCTACGTACCGGAGAATATGAAGACGGCAATCTGGGCGAAATTTTCATCGATATGCACAAAGAGGGTGCTGGTTTCCGCGCCATGATGAACAACTTTGCCATCGCCATATCCGTGGGGCTGCAATATGGCGTACCGCTTGAAGAATTTGTCGATGCCTTCACCTTCACCCGGTTCGAACCGGCAGGCATGGTGCAGGGCAATGACAGCATCAAGAACGCCACGTCGATCCTTGATTACATTTTCCGCGAATTGGCAGTGTCTTACCTGGACCGTACCGATCTGGCCCATGTGAAGCCAACCGGTGAAAGCTTTGATGATCTGGGGCGTGGCGAAGCCGAAGGTGTGCGCAACTTTAGCGAAGTGTCCGACACTACTGCCAGCAAATCACTGGAAGTGCTGCGCCAGATTTCATCAACCGGATACCTGCGCAAACGGGTTCCCCAGGAACTGATCGTATTGCAGGGCGGGGCCGGGGCAACAGCGCTGGACACATCGGTTGACCCGATGGCAACATTGCAGACACTGGTGCCCGAAACATCCAAACTTGCCACTGGCAGCGCCGATAACCTGTTCGCAGAAACGGCGGCACCAGCCACTGGGATGGACCTTCGTTCAAAGGCAAAAATACAGGGTTATGAAGGTGACCCTTGTGGTGAATGCGGAAATTATACGCTGGTGCGTAACGGCACCTGCATGAAGTGCAACACCTGCGGCGGAACCTCGGGTTGTAGTTAAGAAATTTGTGGGGCGAATTTTCTACGAAAATTCAAGCTCTCGAAATCCGGGGCGGGTGCGCTCGCCCTAGACGCGGATCAGGCCGCAGGCAGAATACCGGGCGGTACACTAGAAAGAGCCTGATAAGCGAAACTATGGGGGGCCTTAGGGCCCCCCTTTTTCACAACAGCTGTTGTTGGGCTTGCGAATATCGTTTCGGGGGCGCTAAAATACACCGAAATAGCTTGTGCAGTGGCTGCAAAAAGTAAGCTGATCAACAAAACCCAGCGGTTTCTAAAAAGTCGGTAGGAAATGTTGACGAAAGTAAAGTTTGGTTCAGGCATATCAATCTCAACGGCTTTGGTTGAGATGATGTAGCAATGGTTTTAGGCCAAATTGGGGCTGTAATAATTTGTATACGCAGTTATATAATATGTCATTGTGCCATTTCGCTTTGTAATGTTTTGAAGGCAGGCCGTGTCACCTTCTTTTGCTTTTGACATGCGTAATGATGACCGCATATGTATCAGGCGTATGCCTGACGCCCGGACTATACGTTATATGTTGGTGCCAAAGGGCAGACTGTATATCCCTGCTAGGTCCGGCGAATTTTAAGGCGTGATATCCGGTTTGATTTTCTTTCCAGTATTTCAAAACGCACCCCGTGAAATAGAAATACCTGACCCACGGTGGGTATTGTTTGCGCCTCATGGATAACCAGCCCGGCGATGGTATTGGCTTCTTCGTCCGGTAAGTTCAGGTCGGCGGCCCGGTTCAAGTCGCGGATGGTGGTGGCGCCATCTACCAACCAGTCATCGGTTTCCAAATGGACAGGCGCCTGGCTGGCATCGGTGTCAAACTCATCAGTGATTTCACCAACGATTTCTTCCAATATATCTTCTAGTGTTACAAGCCCCTGCAACACACCATATTCATCTACCACAAGGGCAAAATGCGTGTGTTGTCGCAAAAACTGGCGCATCTGATCGTCTAGTGGTGTGGTTTCGGGGGCAAAATATGGCTTCCTGGCCACTTCCAGCACGTCAAAATCCGACAGTTCCGCGCCATCGGTGGAGACGCTGGTTGTATGGGAATACATGGCGCGCAACAGGTCTTTGGCGTGCAGGATACCGACAATATTTTCCGGGTTATTCTTATACATCGGCAACCGTGTATGGGCCGAGCCCAAAACGATTTCCAAAATTTCCTGAGGCGGCAGGCTGGCGTCGATCATTTCAATTTCAGAACGGTGGAGCATAACTTCATCTATTGTGCGCTCACTTAGATCCAATGCCCCAAGAATACGATCCCGGTCGTCTTTTTCAACTGACCCGGCATCATGGCCAAGCGAAATTGCCCCGGCTATTTCTTCGCGCACCGCCAGCAAACGCCCGTCCGGGTCAGTTTGAACCCGAAAGACCCAAAGTATTGCCCGAACCAACCAGCGCACTGCTGCGACTATGGGCGCAAAGACCGTGATGAGCGGGCGCATGATGACTGCTGCACCAATGGCGGCTTTTTCCGGGTTGGTGATGGCATATGTTTTTGGCAACACCTCGGCGAAAATCAGGATCAGTAAGGTCATGACCAAGGTTGCAAGTGCCACGGCGTTATCGCCCAATTCTCGGGTAAACAGTGCCGTTGCCAATGAAGCTGCCAGGATATTCACCAGGTTATTGCCCAGCAGAATTGAACCGATTAGCCGCTCTGTATCATTGGTTATTGCCAATGCGCGTTTGGCGCCAATTGAGCCTTTGTCAGCTTTGGCCCGCAATTTACCCCGTGACGCCGCCGTTAAAGCGGTTTCGGATCCAGAAAATATGCCTGACAGGAACAACAAAAAGGCGATGGCGCCACAGGTGCTCCAAAATGCAAAATCAAAACTAATGGGGTCCATGGTGCGTGTCTTTCCTGTGGGTATGAAACCTTATGCGTGCAAATTGCCAGCCAATCAAGGAGCTGTGCAAACCGTCCGATGCGGTCGTGCGGATTAGGTTGTTTGCGGGGCGCTGGCGGGCTGTTATTCGCCATTGGCCAAGGGATGATGCAACAACACCAGTTCCCGTAGCTTTTCGTCAAGTACATGGGTGTAAATTTCAGTCGTCGAAATGTCGGCATGGCCCAGCAAGGTTTGAATGGAGCGAAGATCGGCGCCATTGGCAAGCAGATGCGTTGCAAACGCATGGCGCATGGTGTGGGGCGTTACCTTTTTCGGGTCAATTTTCGCAGCAATGGCAAGGGTTTTGATGAAGCCATACAGCCAGTGCCGGGTCAGGTGGCCAAGTTTGCCCCGTGACGGAAATAGAAACGGCGATTCCTGGCGGCCATTTTTGGTGGCGACTGCTTGCTGATCATCCCGAGCTTTCAACCATAAAAGCAATGCCTGTCGCGCCGGATTGGACAGCGGAACCATTCTTTCCTGCCCGCCCTTGCCGCGCACCAATAGAAACTGGGGATCCCCCCTTGCGGCGGCGGCGGGCAGGCTGACCAATTCGGTAACCCGCATGCCGGTGGCATAGAGTAGCTCCATCAGGCAGGAACCCCGAAGCCGGTCGGCCTGTGATCGCCCGTTAACCTGGGCTGCTTTCAAAAGATCTGCGACTTCTTCTTGGTCAAGTGTTTTTGGCAACCTTTTGTCGCGCCCGGGGCCCTTAATTTGAACTGCTGGATTGTCGGTGCGCCAGCCTTCTTCATAGCTAAAGCGGAACAGTTGTTTGATCGCTGAAAGTCGCCGTGCAAGTGTTGCTTTGGCCAAGCCCTGGGCGTGGCAATAGGCGATGAATTTTTCGATGTCATTGCGATCACATCGATTGAAATCAAGCCCGTGCTTACCCAGCCATTCGGCGAAATATTTCAGGTCGCGAGCATAGGCCAGTTGGGTATTGGCCGCGGCGTCCAGTTCGGCGGCCTGGGCTTCCAAAAAGGTTTGAATTTGTCCCAACATCACGACTAGCCCCGACGGTCTAGTAACAACAATTGAATTGCGGCGCGGCGCGCGGTTTCTTCCAGCCCGACGGCGCGGAAAAATGACAGTGCGTCGGACAGTTGGCCAAGATTTCCCTGAGTGTCATCTGAAAAAGTTGCGATGGCCAGTAATATAGCTTCACCCAGGCGGTTATTATCGGTCAATGGTTTGAGCCGCGCCGGAACGGCGTTGCTGCGAAACCCGTCCTGAATGGCAACACCTATTGGGCTGGCGGCGAACACGTCGCCCGGTTGACCGCGCGCAATTGAGCCAAGCAATTTTTGACGGTTTGTAAGCGGCGGAATGTCAAGAATGACCTCTTCGTAGCGATCAGAAAGCATACCAATGTCAAAGGCGATGGAGCGGGCGTTGCCCTGCAAGCCTAGTTTTAGGATGCGATCGGAAAACAATTTTGCGAAGGGAATTTCAAGTTCTGCCCGGGTCATTTCTGCCCATGCACGTACTAATGCGGTGCTGATTGCGTCAAGATCACCCTGGTTTAAGGCCCTATCCAATGCCTGAATGGCCGCCACACGGTCCCAAACACCGCCCGACGCCGCCGGGTCGCGCTGATTGTAAATTCCCAGCAGGCTGTTGGGGGTAAGTGCGCCGATTTTTGTCAGCCTTTCTGTCGCCTCAATCTGGGCTTTCCAACCGGAGTTTGTATGCAGGTCGGCATGGGCAAAGGCGCGCGGCATCGTCGCCGTTGACATTGGCTCACCGATGGCTTCCAGAATTCTGAACACCAATGGGCTTGGATGCGCGGTTGAATAGTGGAACGGTTCGTTTTCAAACAGCACCGGGTCAAGAAACCTGGCCAAAAGTTGGTCTTCATCATGGGTCAAAAACCCCAGTGCACGCCCGGTTTCCAGTGAAAGTGCCGCTGCATCCCAGTCTCCGCCCCGGGCCAGGCAGAATATCCGTGCGGGGAATGTGGGTGAAAGTTCGGGCGTCAGGCGCAGGGTTTCACAAGCGGTGTTTTCGGTATGCACTAGCAGTGAAACGTCAAATGAACGTAAAAACAGATCTGGGTGGCTTTGCCCTGACAGTGCTAATAGTGACTGAGCTTGATCCAGCGCGCCCAGTTCCAAAAGAGCATCAAGACGGGCAATATACAGGTGTGCCTGTGGTGTGCTGTCAAAGGGCGGATCAAGTTCAGCCAAAAGCAGTGTGTAATACAGATCGCGGGTTGCTGGTATCAGCCGGGTTGGGTCCAACTGAAATTTTGCAACCAGCGTTTGGGTGCGGCTGTGGCCCCACAGGTTGGCCGGCAAACCGGTTACCGAGGTGGGCAGTAAACCAACGGCATCAGCCGAGGGGCCCGCAATTTGGGAAACGGTCACCCTACCAGGCAAAGCGGTGCCGGTGATGTCTGGGTTTGCGGTGTTGGTTATGCGGTCAGCGGGTTCGGTCAGGCTGTTTGACAGCCAGTCAATGGCAGACATTGGTGTCTGTGCTGCCATCTGATGAGCAGACAATACCAAGGCCAATCCTATGGCCGGTGTTAGCCTAGTCAACATCTATGACAACTGGCTGTCTGGTGTCTGTCTGACTGGGGGAAAGATCGCCAATATAGGCGAAACCGATAACCCCGACAAAACCCATGACCACTAAAAACAGCACCAATTTAAATAATTTGCCCATCATGGCGTTGCCTTTCTGCGACGATTGCCCCCAACACTACAACCATGCTGGATATTGCTTCGTCTTCTATGTCATCTTAGAAACATTGGCACCATGCAAGCAATGAATAACTTTAAGCGGAGCCCCGCCAATTGGCCTATAAATTAGAAAAAACAGTGGTTCTTGTCGGGATGATGGGTGCGGGCAAGACGGCTGTGGGTATCGCCCTGGCTAAGCTGCTTGGGGTTGAGTTCTGCGATACTGATGCAGAAATTGAGCGGGCTGCGAATATGAAGATATCAGAAATTTTCGCCCGTGATGGTGAAGAGTTTTTTCGCGACCGTGAGGCAGAAGTTCTTTCACGGATGCTGTTGGAAACGCCCTGTGTTTTGTCTACGGGGGGGGGGGCGTTTTTGTCGGAACGCAACCGCCGCACTGTTGATCGGGCCGGGTTTTCGGTGTGGTTAAAAGCAGATCTGGAATTGCTTTGGGCGCGGGTTCGACACAAAAACACCCGCCCGCTTTTGCAGACAGACAACCCAAAAGAAACATTGCGGCAGCTGTGCGAGACCCGTGAAAAATGCTATGCGTTGGCAGATGTTGCGGTTGCGGCCTGCCCGGATTATTCAATTGATGAAATGGCCGCGAAAGTGGCCCGAGAATTGCTAATGTATGATGATGTACTTAAAGGGCCGTAGCGGATGAATTCAGTAAATGTTGGACTGGGCGCGCGGGCCTATGATGTTGTGATCGGTGCCGGGCTGTTGGCTGATACCGGCGCCCATATTTCTGGGCTGCTGCAGCGACCACGGGTTGCGGTTGTCACTGACGAAAATGTAGCTGCCATCCATCTGGCGGGTTTGCGTGATGGGCTGGCAGCCGGTGGCGTGTCCTGTGTCGAGCTGGTTTTGCCAGCGGGGGAACAGACCAAATCATGGAAATATTATTGCCAGACCGTTGACTGGTTGCTGGAAAACAAGATCGAACGCGATGATGTTGTCGTGGCTTTTGGCGGTGGTGTAATTGGCGATCTGGTGGGGTTTGCAGCAGCGACGCTGCGCCGTGGCGTGCGGTTTGTTCAGATACCGACCACTTTATTGGCGCAGGTGGACAGTTCTGTCGGTGGCAAAACTGGCATTAATTCGCAGTTCGGGAAAAACTTGATCGGGGCGTTCCATCAGCCAACAAAAGTTCTGGCAGATATCGACCTGCTGGGCACGTTGACATCGCGTGACCTGTTGTCGGGCTATGGCGAAGTCATGAAATATGGTGCTTTGGGTGACTTGGAATTTTTCAACTGGTTGGAAAATAATGGCCCGGCTTTGTCAGGTGGAGATTTAGCAGCGCGTGAGTATGCGGTTACCAAATCAGTGCAGATGAAAGCTGACATTGTGGTGCGTGATGAATTTGAAAAGGGTGATCGCGCGTTGTTGAACCTGGGGCACACGTTTTGCCATGCCTTGGAAGCAGCCACCGGGTATTCTGACAGATTGCTACACGGGGAAGGCGTGGCCATTGGCTGCGCGCTGGCGTTTGAAACATCGGCCCGTTTGGGGCTGTGTTCTCAGGAGGAACCAAGCCGTTTGCGTGAGCATCTGAAAGCCATGGGAATGATGTCGGATTTGGCGGATATTAAGGGGGATCTGCCTGATGCGGATGCGCTGTATCAGTTGATGACCCAAGATAAGAAAATGAAAAACGGCAAGCTGAATTTCATTATGGCCCGCAGTATTGGCGATGCATTTGTGACCAACAAAGTAGACCCGGAGCTGATAAAATCAGTTTTGGCGGACGCCCTGGGTTAGGGTCAGGACCCTAGGTGCCAGGGCGCGCCTGAGTTCCTAAAACGGGATTTCATCATCCATGTTGCCAGCTGATGTTGATGGGGAGTTGTCGTATCCGCCGCCCTGTTGCTGTTGGTCGGCCATATAGCCACCACCACCACCGCCGCCAGATGCACCGCCGCCTTCGCCGCGCCCGTCCAGCATTGTCAATGTGCCACCGAAGCCTTGCAGAACCACCTCTGTTGAATAGCGGTCATTGCCGGATTGGTCCTGCCATTTACGGGTTTGCAGTTTGCCTTCGATATAGACCTTTGAGCCCTTTTTCAGGTAGTTTTCGGCAACGCGCACCAGGCCTTCGCTGAAAATAGCAACCGTGTGCCATTCTGTTTTTTCGCGTCTTTCACCAGAGCTTTTGTCTTTCCAGTTCTCAGAGGTAGCGATGCGCAAATTACATACTTTGCCGCCATTTTGAAATGTCCGCACCTCAGGGTCGGCACCTAAGTTACCGATTAGAATAACTTTATTTACTGAACCTGCCATTGTCTGCTCCTGCCGAATCTAGTTAATTTTGCGTAAGCTACACCAGCTTAACGTGGTTAAAAATGCCATAATTGCTGACACTCTGGCAGAAGTGTTAATTTTTCCTATATATAGGTGATGGTAGTTGAAAGGTAGCGCGTGGGTTGGGGTAAATATCTTTGTTTGGCGGTTGTTATTGCAAGCCCTCTGGCGGCCCATAGTCAGGGGCTGACAGTGTCGTCAAAGTCGCGCTCAGATCTGTTGCGCTCACAGCTTGGTGTGTTGGACAGTCGGGCCGCGTCGCAATACAGCAACTCAGTCAAATTGCAGCCGCCCCGCGCAATTATCCCCGGCACACCAGAGGCATTGGCGGCAGTTAACGCCAGTGACAGCCCGTATTATTCAATGGCGCAGGCCGCCGCCGGTTCATATGACATACCGGAAGCTTTGTTTATGCGCCTGATACAGCAGGAAAGCGGCTGGAACCCAAAAGCCCTGTCGCCCAAGGGGGCGATTGGTTTGGCGCAGCTGATGCCGGCAACTGCCAGGGTGTTGAAGGTAAACCCCCATGTGCCGGGCGAAAACCTAAATGGTGGGGCGCGGTATTTGCGGTTGATGTATGATCGGTTCGGGTCTTGGCGGCTGGCGCTGGCGGCGTATAATGCCGGGCCTGAAGCGGTGCAAAAATACCGGGGCATTCCCCCCTATAGGGAAACCCGCAATTATGTTCAGGCGATTTTGCCGGATCGGTAACAGGTGCCGAACTGTTGTCAGTTGCGCCCCTTTGGCCCGTCGTAGTGGCGTTCAACTTTGGCCACCCGTAGCGTATAGTGCGAATACCAGCGTTCCCGGCCCATTTCCTGGGCCAGGGTGTGTTGGGTGACGGCTTTCCAGTTTTGCAACGCTGCCTGGTCTGCCCAATAGCTGACGGTGATGCCAAGGCCGGTGTCGTTGCGGGTGGTTTCAATGCCCAGATAACCGGGCTGCTGGGCGGCCAATGTTCCCATTTGGTCGGCCATCGCGGCGTATCCGGCAGTGTTAACAGTCAGTTGTGCGGTGAATATGACCGCGTAATAGGGGGGATCGGGTAGGGGGGCGAAATCTGACATGTGTTTACGGCCCACTGCTATCCGGTTTTGCGAAATATTGATGGTGTCTTGCCTGACTGTTTTTGAAAGGCCCGGGTAAAATAGGCGGCAGAGGCAAAGCCCAGATGTTCCGCTATGTCTTTGACAGGTTTACGGGTTTCGCACAGTAGGCGGCGGGCTTCAAAGTGAATGCGGTCAGACAATAGCGCTGATGCCGGGCGTCCACAGGCGACATTACAGACCCGCGACAGGTGGGTGGGTGTCACCCCAAGCTCGCGCGCGTAATCAGCCACCGATTTTGACAGGTGGAAATCGCGTTCAACCAACGATGTGTAGGCCGCTGCCAGACGTCGGGTTGTGCTGCTGGCAACTTCGCTTTCGGGGAAGGCGACGATCTGGCGGTGTAACCACACCGACAGCAACCCGCCGTGGTGCAGCATTGCGCGGTCTTGGGCCGCCATGTCGCGGCTGGCTTCGCGCTGGATGTTATCAATTAGCGCGCTAAGCTCATTGTTCAGTGCCACATCGCGCAGGCGCAGGTGAATCGGATCAATCGGCAGATCAAGATCGGCGTTGGCCGGGAAAAAGACGATGTTGCCATAGACTTGGCCCAGCATATCAAAGCCATGCATGGTGCCTGCCGGTACAAACACCGCATTATGCGGGCCGTAACCACGGGTGCTGCCAGCAATGGTAATGCGGCCCTGACCCTTGGTGAACCAGATCAGCAACGGCTGGCTATAGCTGCGCATGGCTTCCGTGCGCCAGCGTCCGCCGGTTGCAAAATGCGGTAAGGGAATGACCCGAAAGTCATTCTGAGTGTCGTGTATATCTACCATGTACCCCAGTACCCAGTGTTCGAATTGTGAAATTAGCCGATGATTTCGCTAAAAGATAGCTTCAATCTGGCGTCAGGATCGTTTTGGCTACATCTAGCGTTTGGGTAATTTGAACATGGTAAATATAGCGGAGTCAGGGCAGGTTGATGGGCGTCCAATCAGCCATTTTTGCGCGAAACCAGCTGCGCTGACGCTTGGCATATTGCCGGGTGGCGGTGGTTGCAGAATCACGGGCCTGATCTAATGACATGTCCCCGGCAACGTGGGAAATCAGTTCCCTTGCCCCGATGGCCTTGGCAGAGGGGTGGTCTGGGTTCCAACTGGCAAGATTATCTTGGGCTTCTTGCAGTGCGCCGCTGCACAGCATCTGATCAAAGCGGTTGGATATGCGTGTATTCAGCCAATCTTTGTCGGCACAAAGCAGCAGGGTTTCGGCCTGTTTCAGGGGCAAAATAGGCGGTGGTGTGTCCTGTTGCCAGGCGGCCAGCCCGCGCCCGGTGGTTTGCTGCACCTCCCAGGCACGCTGCACGCGCATAGGGTTTTGGGCGTCAATTCGGGCAAGGGTGACGGGGTCAATATCTGCCAGCAACGCCGGGGCACCCTGTTGGGCCAGTATCTGATTGCCTTGCGTTCGGATATGTTCTGGCGTTTGCGGGATGTCGGCAAGCCCCTGGGTCAGGGCCATGAAATAGAGCCCGGTACCGCCGACAATAATGGGGCGCTGTGGCCCGGTTAGAAGGGGGGTAATGTCGCGCAGCCACTGGCCAACGGAATAGGGGCTGTCACCGGGCACATGGCCATACAAGTGGTGCGGCGTTAGTGCCAGATCGGCGTCAGTGGGGCGGGCGGTTAAAATGCGCCAGTTGGCAAACACCTGTAGCGCGTCGGCATTGACGACAACACCGCCATCCCGGTCCGCAATTTCAAGCGCCAGTGTGGATTTGCCAGCGGCCGTTGGACCCGCGATAAGGATGGGCATTTCGGTTGAGAGAGGGGCAAGATTTGACAACATTATAGCTGTGCCCCCGGCCTAACCACATGGCAAGAGCGTAAAATCATGCAGACCTTGGCGATTGTGTAGCTATCAGTCATTGAACCCAGTCTTGTTTTACGACATTTTGCCCAAAGTGTTCAGATATCGCAAACAGGGACAATGTAAATGACCGAGCAGGCTGACGGCAATCTTTCACCCAAGTACAAACGTGTCCTATTGAAAATATCCGGCGAAGCCCTAATGGGGGATCAGGGATACGGGTTGCACCCCCCGACAGTTGCGCGCATCGCCAATGAAGTGAAAACCGTACACGACCTGGGCATTCAAATTTGCATGGTCATTGGTGGCGGCAATATTTTTCGCGGCCTTCAGGGCAGCGCCCAGGGGATGGAGCGCACAACAGCGGACTATATGGGCATGCTGGGCACAGTGATGAACGCGCTTGCGATGCAATCGGCGCTGGAAGACCTGGATATTTACACCCGCGTGATCAGCGCCATTCCGATGGATCAGGTCTGTGAGCCTTACATCAGGCGCCGGGCCGTGCGACATTTGGAAAAGAACCGGGTTTGCATTTTTGCCGCCGGTACCGGCAACCCGTATTTCACCACCGACACAGCGGCAACTTTGCGGGCCAATGAAATGGCCTGTGAAGCCATATTCAAGGGCACTAAGGTTGATGGGGTTTATGACAAGGACCCGGCTAAGTTTGACGACGCCAAGCGCTATGACAGGGTCAGTTATGACGAGGTATTGGCAAAACGTCTGGGGGTGATGGATGCGTCAGCCATAGCGCTTGCACGCGACAATGATCTGCCGATCATTGTGTTTTCACTGGATGAGCCGGGGGGCTTTAAGGGAATACTGGACGGTCAAGGCACCTATACAATTGTGGGCGATTAACATAGAACCGCCGAAAAGCAGCGTCAGGTTGCACGTAATATAACAATGAGTGGGCATATGGCAGACGATATTGAAATTGATCTGGATGATTTGCAGCGCCGCATGGACGGCGCGATGGCGTCGCTGCGAGCCGAATTTGCAACGCTGCGCACTGGTCGTGCCTCGGCCACTATGGTTGAGCCGATAATGGTCAATGCATATGGGGCCATGACGCCGATCAATCAGGTGGGAACGGTGAATGTGCCGGAACCGCGCATGGTAACGGTGAATGTCTGGGATAAAGGGCTGTTGCCAGCGGTTGAAAAAGCCATTCGCGAAAGCGGTTTGGGGATCAACCCGGTGATGGATGGCACAGTGATCAGGTTGCCTATTCCTGAGCTGAACGAAGAACGGCGGCGCGAATTGACTAAAGTGGCCGCAGGCTACACTGAAAATGCCCGTATTGCCGTGCGAAATGTGCGCCGCGATGGCATGGATCAGCTGAAAAAGGCGTTGGCGGCGGGCATGTCAGAGGATGATAATAAAGTTTGGTCTGATGAAGTTCAGACAATTACCGACGGGGCAATAACGGCCATTGATGCGGCGTTGGAAAATAAACAGTCTGAAATTATGCAGGTATAGAATTAGTGAATATTAATTCCGCAGAAGCAATTGATTTAAAAGATAGTTCTGAGGCAAGCCCGCTGCATGTTGCCGTTATTATGGACGGCAATGGCAGGTGGGCCCAAGCGCGCGGCAAGCCACGGTTGTTTGGTCACCGTGCCGGTGGCAAACGGGTGCGTGAAATTGTTCAAAGCTGCCCGCAGTTGGGTGTTAAGTATTTGACAGTATTTGCTTTTTCTACGGAAAATTGGAAGCGGACCCAGGCGGAAGTTTCTGGTCTGATGACGTTGTTTAAGCGCTATATCACCCGCGAAGCCAATGCGCTGCTGGCCAATGGCGTGCGGGTTCGGTTCATCGGTGATCGTATCAGGCTGGAGAAAAAGCTGGTTGATATGATGAACGGGTTGGAAAAGCTGACCGAGAACAATGAATTGGTGCATTTGACCATTGCCATCAACTATGGGGGCCGTGATGAAGTGGCGCGCGCCACCAAGCGGTTGGCCCGTGAAGTGAAAGCGGGCCGCCTGGACCCGGAAGCGGTGGATGCGGAAACCCTGGCCGGGTATCTGGACACCTGTTTTTTGCCGGATCCGGATCTGGTGATCCGAACCAGCGGCGAGGCGCGGATTTCAAATTTTCTGCTGTGGCAATCGGCCTATGCGGAATATGAATTTATTGACACGTTATGGCCGGACTTTTCCAAGGAAATTTTCGCGGGAATACTGGAAGGTTTTGCCAAACGTGAGCGCCGGTTTGGTGCCGTTTCCGCATGAGCGACAGTTCCGGGAAATGGGAAGATCTGGGCACCCGTGTGGTTACGGCCATTGGCCTGATTGTCAGTATTGGCGGGGCCGTGGCCATGGGCGGCGTGGTGTTGATGCTGTCTGTTGCCTTGATCGCGGGAATAATGATCTGGGAATTGGTGCGTATGCAGGCACCGGATCAGCCCTTTGCCGGGTGGGTTCTGGGCGGGTTGGCCGGTCTGGCGCTGTTAAGCCCGCTGTTGAATATTCAGATTTATCTTGGTGCGGTTTTGATGGTCGGGCTGGGGTTTATCTGGTTGCAACAGGGGAAAGTTGTTTTTGCGCTGTATAGTGCGGTGATATTGACCGGTTGTTTTTCGTTGTTTTTCACCCGAAATTTCTATTGGCCGCAGGCGGCGTGGTTGGTGTCAATTGTCGTTGTCACCGATATTGCCGGTTACGCCGTGGGCCGGATGTTGGGCGGACCAAAATTTTGGCCGCGTTTCAGCCCAAAGAAAACCTGGTCTGGCACCATTGGTGGCTGGGTCGGGGCGGCATTGGTGGGGTTAGTCTTTGCTCCAGTTTTAGGTACCTGGGTTGTTGTTTACAGCGTGTTCTTGGCATTTGCCTCACAGATGGGCGACATTGCGGAAAGTGCCATAAAGCGCCGCGCCGGGGTTAAGGACAGTTCAGACCTGCTGCCCGGTCATGGCGGTTTGCTGGACAGGTTTGATGGCATGATCGCGGCGTTTGCTGCATGGATCATACTGTTGACGGTACTGGAAAAGATAAACGGCGCTGCATAATGCGAAAAATTTCAATTTTTGGCGCAACTGGGTCTATTGGGCAGAATACGCTTGATTTGTTGCGCCGCAGATCTGGGGAATTTGATGTTGTTGCCCTGACGGGCGGGCGCAATATTGATCAACTGGCGGCGGATGCGCGGGAATTTTCGGCGGATGTTGCGGTGACGGCCTATGATGACTGTTATGGCGCGCTAAAATCTGCACTGGCAGGGTCTGGTGTGGCCGTGATGGCGGGGCAGGCGGCCCTGTTGGATGCGGCGCGGCGCCCGGCAGATTGGATCATGTCGGCCATTGTTGGCGCGGCGGGTTTAGCACCGGGATTGGCGGCGTTGGAGCAGGGTAGCATTTTGGCGCTGGCCAATAAGGAAAGTCTGGTGACGGCGGGGCCGCTGTTACTGGCGACTGCCGCACAGCACGGGGCGACGGTACTGCCAGTGGACAGCGAACATTCAGCGCTGTTTCAGGGTTTGATCGGGGAAGATGCTGCGTCGGTTGATCGGGTGACGATCACGGCGTCGGGCGGACCGTTTCGTGACTGGAGCGCCGAACGGTTGCAAACGGTGACGCTGGAGCAGGCACTGAAACACCCCAATTGGGATATGGGCGCGCGCATCACGATTGACAGTGCGTCGATGTTCAATAAAGCGCTGGAAGTCATAGAAACAAAAGAATTTTTCGGCTTTTCCCCTGAGCAAATTCAGGTGCTGGTGCACCCTGAAAGTCTGGTCCATGCTATGGTCGGTTTCAAAGACGGTGCGTTAATGGCGCATCTGGGAAGCCACGACATGCGCCACGCCATTGGTTTTGCGTTAAACTGGCCGAAGCGGCGGGAACTGCCGGTTGAGCGGCTGGATCTGGCAGCGATTGGCCAGCTGAATTTTGAAGCCCCGGATGAGATCCGGTTCCCGGCGCTGCGGCTGGCACGTGATGTGATGGCAGCTGGCGGGCTGGCGGGGGCGGTTTTTAACGCGGCCAAAGAACGCGCTTTGGACGGTTTCATGGCGGGTGAAATAGGTTTTTGCCAAATGGCAGATGTGGTTGAAGCCGTGTTAACGCAAATGTCATTGGGTCAGGGCCATAATGAAGGCGTAATCCCCCTTGATAAGATCGCACAAACGGACCATTTGGCCCGTATACGGGCGGGCGAAGTCATCGCTGCCCTAACCAAAAAGGGCTGAAGCTTTGGACTTAATCGCACTGATACCATCATTCGGAAATCTGCTGTTCACACTTGGTGCCTTTGTTATCGCCATTCTGATCATTATATCGATTCATGAGTTTGGCCATTACATCGTGGGCCGCTGGACCGGCATCCATGCTGAGGTGTTTTCACTGGGTTTTGGGCGTGTTTTGTGGTCGCGTGTCGACAAACATGGCACCAAATGGCAGCTCGCTGCCATTCCATTTGGTGGTTATGTCAAGTTTCTGGGCGATGCCAATGCTGCCAGCGGCAAAGATGGCGAAGCAATGGGCGCGATGTCGGATGCTGAGCGTCGCCACACCATGCATGGCGCCCCCCTGTGGGCCCGTTCATTGACGGTTGCGGCCGGTCCGGTGTTTAATTTCATCCTGTCGATTATCATTTTTGCCTGTATTGTCAGTTGGCGTGGTGTCGCCATGGACCCGCTGACCATCGATATGGTTCAGCCATCCCCCTATGCACAAGAATTACAATCTGGTGATAAGGTGTTGGCCATTGGGGGCCAGGAAATTTCAGACCTAAGCAGCCTGAATATTCTGCTGGATAATTTGCCGGATGTTGACCAGGTAAACTATGATGTCCTGCGCGGTGGTGACACGCTGACAGTGACCGGGTTGCACCCGTTTCCGGCCACGGTTGCCGGGCTGACGCCACAGTCAGCCGCGCTTAAGGCCGGGGTCAAAGTGGGGGATGTGATCCTGACGGTTAACGGGGAACCGGTGCCGACATTTGCAAGTTTACGCCTGTTGGTCGGGCAATCCGAAGGTAAGGAATTGGCGCTGGAAATCTGGCGTCATGGTGACATGGTTGCGCTGGCATTTTCCCCGGTGCGCCGCGATATTCCATTGGCTGAAGGCGGTTTTGAAACCCGTTGGATGATGGGTATATCTGGTGATCTGTCATTTGTACCGACTACACAATCACCTGGTTTTGTTGCTGCGGTTAAAAGTGGGTATAACAGTACGTCTTATATTATCAGCGCCAGCCTGTCAGGGTTGTACCATGTGGCGACGGGCGGCATATCAACCTGTAACTTAAGTGGCCCGGTGACGATTGCGAAAACATCTGGCTATGCGGCCAGCCAGGGGGTGCTTACATTTCTGTCATTTGTGGCCTTTGTTTCAACGGCTGTTGGGCTGATGAACCTGTTTCCGATCCCGGTTTTGGATGGCGGGCATTTGGTCTTTCACGCTTATGAAGCGATTACGGGGCGCCCCCCCAAAGATGGTGTGTTACAAAAGTTGATGATGGTTGGTTTGGTTTTGATCATAGGGCTGATGGTCTTTGCGCTGACAAATGATTTTGTGTGCCCTTAGGGTATGCAAATTGGGCGGTAACGTCATTGTGACGTCATAGTCCCGCCGTATTCTCCGGTTAATTCTGGGGTATCACGTCAGTAGGGGACAACCATGCACACGTTACAACAAAGCTATCGCGGTATTTCTTTATTGGTCGACCTGAATTGGGACCGACTGCTTTATGTGGTGACCATTGCTGTTGCATTGCTGATGGGCGCTTACGTCGGCTCTTTGTGATATCTACCCTCAGAATTCACGACAACGGCCCCTAGGTTTGGCACTGTGCCACGGGGGCATTTGTCGTTTTGACAAGGGCCCATAATCCCGATACTCACAAAGGCAATCACTGGGCTGTATTGGATCGGGCGTATGGGCATTATTTTTGGTAAATCGGCAAATGTCGTTGTGGGGCTTGTACAACTGGTCCGGCGGGCGTTTTTTAGCGGTATTATAATGCTGATTCTGGGCTTTGGTGCTGGGCCTGCTGTGGCGCAGTCCTATCAGTTTTCAAGCTTTTCGGTTCAGGGCAATTCCAACATTCAGACCCCAACCATTCTAAGCCATGCCGGATTGTCGGCAGGGCAAGCCGTGTCGGCATCTGAATTGAACCAGGCCTATCAACGGGTTTTGGCCACCGGGTTGTTTGAAAGTGTTGATTTCACCCCCCAAGGGCGTCGGTTGCTTATTCAGGTGGTTGAATTCAGATCAATCAACCGGGTCAATTTTGAAGGCAATTCGCGCATTGATGATGAGCGTGCGCTGTCGCTTATTCAGTCCAGGCCACGTCTGGTGTTTAACCCAAGTACTGCCGAACAGGATGCCGCAGCCCTGACCGAGGCATACCGGGCCCAGGGGCGGCTGTCAGCCACCGTAACACCCATAATTATTGAACGTTCAAACAACCGGGTTGATCTGGTGTTTGAAGTGCACGAAGGGCGCACCGTTGAAGTCGAGCGTTTGTCATTTGTCGGCAACAGAACCTATTCAGACCGGCGTTTGCGTCGGGTTCTGGAAACCAAGCAAGCGGGATCATTGCGGGCCCTGATCCGGCAGGACAATTTTGTTGAAGACCGTCTTGAATTTGACAAAGCCCTGCTGCGCGATTTTTATCAAAGCCGCGGTTATGTTGATTTTCAGACATTGTCTGTGACGTCAGAATTTTCACGAGAACGTAACGCTTTCTTTGTCACTTTCAACATTCGCGAGGGGCAGAAATATCAGTTTGGCACTATAACTGTCACCAGTGATCTGCCTGAGGTGGATATTGCCGATTACCAGTCATCAATGCGTATCCGCACCGGCCAAACCTATAACCCCAGTGATGTGGACACCACCATTGCGCGCATGGAAAAACTGGCGCTACGCCAGGGGCTAAACCTGGTGCGGGTTGATCCGCGTGTCACCCGTAATGACCGCGACCTGACGTTGGATATTGAATTTGCGCTGGTCCGCGGACCGCGTATTTTTGTCGAACGCATAGATATTGAAGGCAATGCAACAACACTTGACCGGGTCATTAGACAACAGTTTCGCGTTGTAGAGGGCGACCCGTTCAACCCGCGCGAAATTCGTGAAGCGGCAGCGCGCATTCAAGCACTGGCATTGTTTTCACGGTCTTCGGTCAATGCCCGCCAAGGCACGTCAAGTGATCAGGTGATCGTTGATGTTGATCTTGAGGAACGTAAAACCGGGTCATTGTCTTTTGGTGCTGCCTATAATTTTTCCAAGGGTGTTGGGCTGACGGCAAAATTCAGCGAGCGTAATTTCCTTGGCCGTGGCCAGGCATTGCGGTTTGATTTTTCCCTTGGGCTGGACAATAGCGAAGGGGGTGTCACCTTTATTGAACCGGCATTTTTGGGCCGTGATCTGGTGTTTAGATTTGACGGTGAATATCGCAAAACCGAGTTTGATTATACAAATTACGACACCCAAAAGATCAATTTTCGCCCGTCGTTTGATTTTCCGATAAGTGATCGCACCCGGATAGGGGTGCGCTATACCTATGCCGATGATCGGATATTCAATGTTGATGCCGGATCGTCCCCCGTGCTGATGGCAGAGGAAGCCGCCGGGGCCACGCGCACCAGTGCGCTTGGGTACACGTTTAGCTATGATACACGGCGTTCTGGTCTGGACAGCAAAACCGGGTTTCTGGTTGAGTTTGGTCAAGATTTTGCCGGGCTGGGTGGCAGTGTGAAATACATCAAATCAACGGCAAAGCTATCGGCGGAAACCAAGATATTGAACGAAGAATTGACCATACGGGCGACACTTGAAGGTGGATCGCTAAATTCGCTTGGTGGTGTCAGTGGTTTGACGGACCGGTTCTTTTTGAACAACACCCGTATGCGTGGATTTGCCCCGGCCGGGGTTGGGCCACGTGATTTGACGGTTGCAAACACCGATGCCCTGGGTGGCAACTATTTTGCTGTGGCCCGATTTGAAACTGAATTTCCACTTGGTCTGCCAGAAGAGCTGGGGATCAATGGTGGGCTTTTTGTTGATTTCGGGTCTGTCTGGGGATTGGACAACACCAATGGTGGCGCTGTGGATGACAGCATGCATATCAGGTCAAGTGCTGGGTTGTCGGTGTTCTGGAAAACTCCGGTGGGGCCATTGCGGTTTAATTTTTCACGGGTATTGCAGCAGCAAACCTATGACAGCCCGCAAAATTTTGATCTGACAATTTCGACCGAGTTCTAGGGTATGGCTGTTGGAAAACAGCTGTGGGTGATGTGTCTGGTCATTGGGGCGTTGGTGTCTGCTGGGCCTGCTTTTGCACAGAACCTGGGCGTCACCCAATCGCAGATCGTTACCGTTGACAGTGAATTGATATTTGGCTCAACCGTGGTTGGGCAAGGGATCACCACCGGGCTTGAGGAAAAGGTCACAGCGCTGGCACTTGAAAACCGGCGCATCGCCAGTGAGCTTGAAGAAGAAGAACTGGACCTGACGGCACAGCGCAAAACCATGGAGCCCGCTGATTTTCGGGTTTTGGCCACCGCGTTTGACCAAAAGGTCCAGCGTATTCGGGCAGAACAGGACGCCAAGCAACGAGAATTGCAAAGCCAACGCGATGATGAGCGACAGTCGTTTGTCGACGCAATAACACCATTGTTGTCGGGGATAGCGCGCGAACATGGGGCGCTGCTGGTCCTGGAACGGCGCAATGTTTTGCTGTCTGCCGACAGCATTGATATCACCCAGGAAGTCATTGATAAAATTGACGCCGTGCTGACCATAGATGCCGCCGGAACCCTGGACGGTGATGCCGGTACCGCTGAAGCAGCCACAGAATCCAGTGAGTAGCGGCGCAATCTTGTGCCCAGACGTGCGGTTCGATAACAAAGCCCAAAAGCCACTAAAGGATGCCCTATGACTGACGATACAAGCCGCGCCGACATTGAACTTATTCAAAAAATTCTGCCGCATCGCTATCCGTTTTTGCTGGTGGATAAGGTTGAAGATATCGTCAATGGAAAATCGGCCACTGGCTATAAGAATGTTACCTTTAATGAGCCGCACTTTCAGGGCCATTTCCCGGGAACACCAATTATGCCCGGGGTCACTATTATTGAAGCCATGGCGCAGACTGCGGGTGTGATGGTGGGCAGCTCTTTGGGGCTGACCGAGGGGAATTTGCTGATTTATTTCATGACCATTTCTAATGCGAAATTCCGCCGCAAGGTTGTGCCGGGTGATGTTCTGGTAATGCACCTTGAAACCCTGCGCGGCGGGTCCAAGGTTTGGAAGTTCTCGGGGCGGGCCGAGGTTGACGGCGAACTGGCAGCACAGGCTGAATTTACCGCCATGATGGATATTCAATAGGCACCGGTATGGCCAAGCAAGCAACATCGCAAATTCACAGTTCAGCCGTTGTTGAGAACGGAGCCGTTATTGGTGCAGGCTGTGTTATTGGCCCGTTTTGTTGGGTCGGGGCCCAGGTTGTGTTGGCCGACAGGGTGACGTTGCAAAGCCATGTGGTGGTGTCTGGCCAGACGCAGATTGGCGAAGATACAGTTGTGTCACCCTTTGCTGTTATTGGTGGCACGCCTCAGGATCTAAAGTTTAAAGGTGAAGTCACAAAGTTGGTGATTGGCAAACGTAATCGTATCCGTGAGGGGGCGACGCTGAATACCGGCACCCAAGGCGGTGGTGGTGTCACCACTGTTGGGGATGATTGTCTGATCATGACCGGGGCCCATGTGGCCCATGACGCCCGGGTTGGAAACCGGGTGGTTATGGCCAATCAGGCGGCATTGGCGGGCCATTGTGTGGTCGGGGATGATGTTATTATTGGCGGATTGTCTGGTATTCATCAATTCGTGCGGCTGGGTAAGGGCGCCATCATTGGCGCTGTGACCATGGTGACCAATGATGTGATCCCCTATGGCCTGGTGCAGGCCAGCCGCGGGCATTTGGATGGTTTAAATCTGGTGGGGCTAAAGCGGGCAGGTGTGGCGCGCGCCGATATCACGGCATTACGCGCGGCCTATCAAGCGCTGGCCAAGGGCGAAGGCGCGTTTCAGGAACGGGCGCGGCAATTGGCCGGTAACACTGACAGTGACTATGTGCGTGAATTGGTTGATTTCATCCTTGCCGGCTCGGACCGGTCTTTCTTAACACCAAGCTAGGGGGCCGCGATGTTGGCGCTAATTGCAGGGCAGGGGCAATTGCCGGTGATATTGTCCCGAGGGCTGGCGGCGGATGGCCGCGTTTTTCAGGTTTATCAGGTGGCCGGGTATCAATTTGAAAACCCGGATGCGTTGCGCGTGCAGGAGTTTCGTCTTGAACAGGTTGGCAGTTTGATAGCAGATCTGGTCAAGGACGGGTTTCATGGCGTGTGTTTCGCCGGAACCGTGCGGCGGCCGCAATTGGACATCAGGGCCATAGATGGCGCGACCATGCCGTTGCTTGGGCGGATCAAAACGGCGATGCAGTCTGGTGATGACGGGGCATTGCGTGTGCTTATTTCACTGTTCAGCGAACGCGGTTTGGATATTGTTTCACCCCAGGATATTGCGCCGGATTTGTTGGCCAGATCGGGCACCCTAACAGCGATTATCCCCGGCGCGCAGCATTTGAAAGACGTGGCAATTGGGCAGCAGGTTTTGGTGGCGCAGGGCGCGGCTGATCTGGGTCAGGCCTGTGTCGTGCGAGGGCAGGATGTTATTGCCCGTGAAACCCATGGCGGCACCGATGTGATGCTTGCCGGTATCGCGCCGGGAAAGGGTGGCATTTTATTCAAAGGTCCCAAACCGGATCAGGACCGGCGGGTAGATTTGCCGACCATTGGTTTGGCCACTGTGGACGGGGTTGCCCGTGCCGGGCTGGACGGAATTGTGATAGTGGGTGGCGGTGTTTTGATACTTGAGCGCCAAGGTGTAATAGACGCCTGCAACCGGGCCGGGTTGTTTTTGCATGTATTGGAGCCCGTCTGATGCGGGTGTTTGTGGTCGCAGGTGAGCCGTCGGGTGATCGGCTGGGGGCGGCGTTGATGGCCGGGTTGGCCCAGTTGTGTGGTGATGTGGAATATCACGGTGTTGGTGGCGAGTTGATGCAGGCGCAGGGCTTGGACAGCCTGTTTGACATGTCGGAACTGTCGGTCATGGGCATTGCAGAAATATTGCCAAAGTACCGCCAGCTTAAGCGGCGCATCGCGCAGACGGCTGCGGCGGTGATTGATTTTTCCCCGGATGTTCTAATCACCATCGACAGCCCGGATTTTTGCCTGCGGGTGGCAGCATTGGTCAAAGCGCGTAGTGACATACGTATTGTGCATTATGTGGCGCCCTCGGTTTGGGCCTGGCGGGCTGGGCGGGCGAAAAAGATGGCGCGCCATGTGGATCAGGTGTTGGCATTGCTGCCGTTTGAGCCACCGTTGATGCAGGCCGCGGGCATGCGCTGTGATTTTGTTGGCCATCCGGTGGTGGCTGAGCCACAGGTCAGTGATGCGCAGGTGGCGGATTTCCGGGCGCGACACGGGCTGGGGGCGGCCCCGGTTGTTTTGGCGCTGCCGGGCAGTCGAAAAGGCGAAGTGTCCCGTTTGGCACCGGTTTTCGGGGCGGCATTGCAAAAGGTTTTAACGGCGCATCCCACGGCACGGGTGGTGGTTCCGGCGGCCCCTTCGGTTGGCGCATTGGTGGCTGAACAACTGACAGGTTGGCCGGGCACCCCGATTGTGTTGGACCCGCGTGGTATTGACCCCGCCCTGGCTGAAGCCGAAAAACGCGCGGCCTTTCGGGTGGCGGATGTGGCATTGGCGGCGTCTGGCACGGTGTCGCTGGAACTGGCGGCTGCGCAAACACCAACAGTGATTGCCTATGATATGAACTGGATCAGTTGGCAGATCATGTCGCGGATGTTGCGGGTTAATACGGTGACGTTGGTCAATTTGGTGTCAGGTAAGAACGTGGTGCCAGAATTTCTGGGGCCGGATTGCCAGCCTGGCCCGATCGCGGCGGCGCTGTCAAAACTGCTAAGCGGGGCTAAGGGGCCGCGCGCCCAACGTGACGCCATGGCCGACACCATGACAGCACTTGGGCTGGGCGGGGATGCGCCGGGTTTGCGGGCAGCGCGGGCTGTGTTGGATGGGTTGGGCACAAAATAGGGGCCTGGCCTTAATCGGTAGGTTTCCAAATCCAGCCACCACCAAATATCCGACTGCCATTGGGGTCATAAAACACGCAGGCTTGGCCGGGGGATACGCCTTCCTCGGGCACGGATAGCTCAACCGTAGCTTCCGTGGGACCGGTTGGGCGAATTATTGCATCGGCCGGGGGCCGGGTTGAGCGGACACGGACCGCAAGCCGACGTTCCTGCTGGCTGTCAAATAGGTCGTCCCCGAGCCAGTTAATTTCGCGAACATGTATGGTGCGCGTTGACAGCATTTCCTTGGGCCCAACAATGACGCGGCGCGCATCCACATCCAGTTTGACCACATAGAGCGGATCAGCCAGCCCGCCAATGCCAAGGCCGCGCCGTTGCCCGACTGTATAGTGAATGACCCCCTGATGCTGGCCAAGTACCGTGCCAACGCTGTCTACAATGTCACCCGGTTCAGCGGCACCGGGGCGCAGTTTTTCAATGACGGCGGCGTAGTTGCCGTTTGGTACAAAACAGATGTCCTGGCTGTCGGGTTTGTCGGCAACGCTTAACCCATGGGCGGTGGCCAAGGCGCGGGTTTCAGATTTGCTTTTGAGGTGGCCCAGGGGAAAGCGCAGATATTCCAACTGGTCCGGTGTGGTTGAGAACAGAAAATAGCTTTGATCCCGGTTCGCGTCTGCGGCCGCGTGCAGCTCTGGCCCGTTTGGCCCGGTTTTACGTTGAATATAGTGGCCGGTGGCCATACAATCGGCGTCGAGGTCTTTGGCGGTTTGCAACAGGTCCTGAAATTTTACCTTTTCGTTGCAACGAATGCAGGGCACAGGCGTTGCCCCGGCAAGATAGCTGTCGGCAAATTCATCTATGACGGCGTCTTTGAAGACGTTTTCATAATTCAGCACATAATGGGGGAAACCCATTTCTTCGGCCACGCGCCGTGCGTCATGGATATCACGCCCCGCACAACAGGCCCCGGTTTTGGCAAATGCTGCGCCGTGGTCATAAAGTTGCAAGGTAATCCCCACCACATCGTAGCCCTGGCGCGACAATTCTGCCGCGACAACCGAGCTGTCGACGCCACCAGACATGGCCACAACCACGCGAGTTTGCGCAGGTGTTTTGGCAAAGCCCAGTGAATTCAGTGGTTTTGTTTTGGATTCAATTGTCATTTCAACGGCCGTTCCTAAGGTCGTTCAGAATATAGGAAAATGTGAACTACTCACAAGGGCTGGTTTCACAATGAATTAAGGCTGCTGTTTCAATATTGCCCCGATAACCGAGGGGTAAAGATATGTTTTTGAAAAAAATAGACGGCCCGCGGGCTGTGAAACTTGGAAATGGAACAGTGATGACCCGGGCCGATCTCCCATCAAAAACAACCCGCAGATGGGTTGCAAGCCGCAAAGCTGCGGTTGTGAAGGGGTTGAACTCTGGGCTGATCACCACAAAAGAAGCCATGGATATGTGGGGTTTAAGTGAAGACGAACTAAACGAATGGCTGCGGGCGGTGCATAGCCATGGTGAGTCTGCGCTAAAGGCGACGTTGGTACAGAAGTATAGACAACTGTAGGTTGTTTTTGCTATTATTTCGAAATGGTAACCACCAGTTAACCAATGTTGTTCAGTATTAACTAAGAACAACAAATAATAGCGGAGATGATAATATGCGTGTTTTGTTGGTAGAAGATGATCCAACAACTTCTAAAAGCATTGAACTGATGCTGACCCATGCAAATCTGAATGTTTATGCGACTGATATGGGGGAAGAAGGGATCGATCTGGCTAAGCTGTATGACTATGATTTGATTCTACTTGACTTGAACCTGCCTGATATGAATGGCCATGATGTGTTGCGACAATTGCGGCTGGCCCGTATTGAAACGCCAATTTTGATCCTGTCTGGCGCTGATGATACAGAAAATAAGATCAAGGGTTTTGGCTTTGGGGCAGATGATTATCTAACCAAACCTTTCCATCGCGAAGAATTGGTGGCACGTATTCACGCCATCATCAGACGGTCAAAAGGCCATTCCCAATCGGTGATTGCCACCGGTGCAATCGAGGTGAACCTAGATGCCAAGACCGTCGGGTCGGGCGGCAAGCCTGTGCATTTGACCGGTAAAGAATACCAAATGCTGGAACTTCTGTCGTTGCGAAAGGGCACAACCTTGACCAAGGAAATGTTCCTGAACCATCTGTATGGTGGCATGGATGAACCGGAACTGAAAATTATTGATGTGTTTATTTGCAAACTGCGCAAAAAGCTGGCGCAGGCAACAGGCGGGCATTCATATATCGAAACTGTTTGGGGGCGTGGCTATGTGTTGCGTGATCCGGAACCTGTTGAACATGACCACCAATTGGCAGTAAGCGCCTGAACGAGCCCTTCGGCTGCATCCCAGGGTTGGGTAAGCCCTGGGATGTACATTTTTCATCCCCATTTTTGCATGTTTTCTCTGCCGTATCGATGCAGAAATAAAGCGCTAGTTATTCAATTATGCCGCTCCAAGCTCTGGACCTCGTATCGTGAGGCACATATCAATTGTCCCAAGGATAATTGGAGGGTTTGATGGCACAACAGGACGGGACACTGGTTAATATTCAACCTGATTTGCTGTCTGTAGCCCAAGCCAAACAGGAATTGCTGCGCTTGTCTGGCTTGGTGAGCGCGGCAAACATTGCCTATCACGGCAATGACGCCCCCGATATTTCTGATGCTGACTATGACGCGGCAAAGCGGCGTTTGGGCGCGATTGAACAGGCGTTTCCTGAACTGCAATCAGATAACAGCCCCAGCAAAAAGGTCGGCGCACCAGCACGTGGTGGTTTTGGAAAAGTGCCCCATGCTGTGCGTATGCTGTCGCTGTCAAATGCGTTTGACGCCAAAGATATCGTTGATTTTGATGAAAGTGTGCGTAAATTTCTGGGGCTTGGGGCACATCCTGTGGGGTATAGCAGTGAGCCAAAAATAGACGGCCTGTCACTGTCAATTCGCTATGAAAACGGTGTGCTGGTGCAGGCCGCTACCCGGGGGGATGGCACGGTTGGTGAAAATGTCACCGAAAATGCCCGCACCATCGCCGATATTCCACATACGCTAAACGGCGCGCCGGATGTTTTAGAGGTGCGCGGTGAGGTCTATATGGCGCACGCTGATTTTGAAGCGTTGAATGCTGCGCAATTGCGGGCCGGTGAAAAACAGTTTTCCAACCCGCGTAATGGGGCCGCTGGTTCATTGCGACAGTTGGACAGCACCATTACCCGGGCCCGACCGTTGCGGTTTTTTGCCTATGCGTGGGGCGCGGTTTCTGCGCCATTGGCTGACAGCCAAATGGGGGCGATCACGCGGCTAAAAGAGCTGGGGTTTCAGACAAATCCGCTTACAACTCAGTGCCGTGGAACGGGTGATATGTTGGCGCATTATGCCAAGATTGAAGCGGCGCGCGCCAATCTGGGCTATGATATTGACGGCGTGGTCTATAAGGTGAACGACCTGAATTGGCAGCGCCGGTTGGGGTTTCGCTCAACCACGCCCAGATGGGCCATTGCCCATAAATTTCCCGCCGAACTGGCCTGGACCTGGCTTGAAGCCATCGACATTCAGGTGGGGCGCACTGGGGCGTTGTCACCAGTGGCGCGGCTAAAACCGGTGACTGTGGGCGGTGTTGTGGTGTCAAATGCAACGCTGCACAATCAGGACTATATTGCCGGGCGGGATTCAACCGGTGCGCAAATTCGCGGCGGTAAGGACATTCGCATCGGGGATTGGGTGCAGGTGTACCGGGCTGGTGATGTGATCCCGAAAATTGCCGATGTTGATCTGGAAAAGCGCCCGGCGGATGCCGTGGCATTTGAATTTCCGGGGGTGTGCCCTGAATGTGGCTCGGACGCTGTGCGCGAAGTCGGGGATGCGGTGCGCCGTTGCACGGGGGGCATGATTTGCCCGGCCCAGGCCGTTGAAAGGTTGAAACATTTTGTCAGTCGCGGTGCGTTTGACATTGATGGGCTGGGGGCCAAGCAGGTGGAAATGTTTTATCAAGACGCTGATCTGGCGATCCGGGAACCTGCCGATATATTCACCCTTGCCGCGCGTGATGCCGGTAATTTGCCAAAGCTGAAAGGTCGTGATGGTTGGGGCAAGCGGTCGGCCGACAATCTGTTTCAGGCCATTGCGGACAAACGCGCCACCGGATTGGGCCGGGTGATATTTGCCTTGGGCATTCGCCATGTTGGTGAAAATGCGTCGGCGCTGTTGGCAAAGCATTACGAAAGCTGGGCATCTTTTGAAAAGGCGATGACGGGTGCTGACCCAACGGGTGGTAATAAATGGGATGAGTTGAACAATATTGACGGGGTTGGTGCGGTGATGGCCGGATCACTGGTGGCGGCGTTTCATCAGCCCGGTGAACGGGCGATGATTGACCGTCTGATTGCGCAGTTGGACGTGCAAAACAGTGTGGCCCAAGGCGTGGTTGACAGCCCGGTTGCGGGAAAAATTGTGGTGTTCACCGGGACGCTGGAAAAAATGAGCCGGGCTGAGGCGAAAGCCCGGGCCGAAAGTCTGGGGGCCAAGGTTGCCGGGTCAGTATCGGCCAAAACCGGGCTGGTGGTGGCCGGGCCTGGGGCGGGTTCAAAGGCAAAAAAGGCCCGTGATCTGGGGATACAAACCATTGATGAAGACGCCTGGTTGGCGCTGGTCGGTGATTTGTGAGCCGCCCGCAAATTCTGTTTCCGCTGTTTAGCGATCTTGAAACCCTGGATGGGGTCGGCCCGAAGACGGCCAAAAGCTTTGCCCAGATGGACGTGGAAAAACCACGTGATCTGTTGTTCACACTGCCCCATTCCGGGGTTGACCGGGCCCGGCGGGCCACGGTGCAAGGGGTTCAGGCCCCAGCTGTTGTTACGGTAGATGTGGAAATTGGTCGCCATTCCCCACCGGCGCAACGGGGGCGACCTTACCGGGTGACAGTACAAGATGCGCAGACCAGTTTTCAGCTGGTATTTTTCCATGCCCGCGAAGATTGGTTGAAAAAACAGCTGCCCACAGGGCAACGCCGGGTGGTGTCAGGTAAGTTAGAAATTTTTGACGGGGTGGCACAAATTGTACACCCTGATCATATGGTGCGCCTGTCTGAAGCCGATGAAATACCGGCGTTTGAACCGGTTTATCCGCTGACCGCGGGCGTGACGCTGAAAATCATGGGCAAGGCGGTGCGCGACACTTTGAAACGGCTGCCCGATCTTGATGAATGGGTGGATGGTCCGCTTTTAGCAAAGGAGGGTTGGCCAGATTTTGGCGCGGCTGTGCGAACTGCGCATGGGCCAAAAAACCACGAAGATGTGCTGTCAACGGCCCCGGCGCGGACCCGCCTGGCCTATGATGAATTGTTTGCCCATCAGATGACGCTGGCATTGGCCCGCCAATCATTGGCGCGGGCTAAGGGGGTTGCCAGTGTTGCCACCGGGGCGTTGCAATCTAAGGTGCTGGGGGCGCTGCCCTATCGCCCAACCGGTGCACAAAGCCGCGCCATTTCCGAAATTACCGATGATCTGGCGGCACCAGCGCGGATGAACCGGTTGCTACAGGGGGATGTTGGTTCAGGCAAAACCCTGGTGGCGTTTATGGCATTGTTGGTGGCGGTGGAAGCCAGCGGGCAGGGGGTTTTGATGGCCCCAACGGAAATACTGGCGCGCCAGCATTTGGAAAGCCTGCAACCGCTGGCCGAAACTGCCGGTGTTGTGCTGGAAATTCTGACCGGGCGGGATAAGGGCCGCGAACGTGATGCCAAATTAACGGCACTAAAAAGTGGTAAGATTCAGATATTGGTGGGCACCCATGCGGTGTTTCAAAAGGGTGTTGATTTTAGTGATCTGCGGCTTGCGGTGGTGGATGAGCAGCATCGGTTTGGCGTGTCCCAACGCATGGAGCTGGGGGCCAAGGGCGTGGCGGTGGATGTGTTGGTGATGACGGCGACACCCATTCCGCGGTCTTTGTCGTTGGTACAGTTTGGCGATATGGATGTGTCAGTTCTGGATGAAAAACCGCCCGGAAGATTGCCCGTGACGACGGCATTGGTGTCAGCCGGGCGTATCGAGGAAGTGACCCAACATTTGCGCACAGCCATTGAGGCCGGGCGGCAAGCCTATTGGGTTTGTCCGCTGGTGGGGGAAAGCGAAACCTCTGATCTGACGGCGGCGCAGGAACGGTTTGTGCATTTGCGGGCATTGTTTGGGGAAGGCAAGGTTGGGCTGGTGCATGGTCAGATGCCAGCAGCGGAAAAAGACGCGGCAATGGCGCGGTTTGTAGCAGGGGACACGGCAGTTTTGGTGGCGACAACGGTGATTGAGGTTGGCGTCGATGTGGCCAATGCGTCGATCATGGTGGTGGAACGGGCCGAACATTTTGGCTTGGCGCAGTTGCATCAGCTGCGGGGCCGGGTCGGGCGGGGCAGTGATGCGTCAACTTGTTTGTTGTTGTACCAAGCGCCGTTAAGTGAGGGTGCCAAGCGGCGTTTGGAGATATTGCGCGAAACTGAGGACGGGTTTCGGATTTCTGAGGAAGATCTGGCGATGCGCGGGGCAGGTGATGTGATTGGCACGGCACAATCGGGGCTACCAAAGTTTAGGGTGGCCGATCTGGAGCGTCAGACGGCATTGCAGTTATTGGCGCAATCGGATGCGCGTAAACTGCTGGCAGATGATCCGGGGCTGACCGGTAAGCGGGGCAAGGCGGCGCGGGTGCTGTTATGGCTGATGCAGCAAGATCAGGCTATTCGTTTAATATCAGTGGGTTAACCCACACCTTCACATTTTGTTCACAAATGTTCCTAAAAAGTTCTTTACAAAGCGACTCCAATTTGAGAACAAAGGGGCAACAGAAGAGAAAACGGGAGCCGCCCACATGCTGAATGATTTGAAAACCATCCTTGAACGTAACCCTTCGGCTTTGTTGGGTGATTTCGCCGGTGCCACGGCACTGGTTGTGATGCTGATTGTGGGGCTTCATTTGCCGGGCCTTAACTGATCTGCCCTGTGGTCTGTTCTGGCCGGTCTCACATCCCTGTCCCAACTTGATGTGTTGACCTGAACGAACCTGCTTTTCGTGCAATTGGGGTTACCTCATCCCCCCAAATGCCGCCAGAACAACAGACCCTACTTTGCCGCCGCATTCCACCCCAAGGGAATGCGGCGGTTTTTTTATGTACTCATTTTTATGGGTTCAGGCGCAGGCGGCGTTTTGAATTTGGGTTGCGGCCTCCAGGGTTGCGTTCAGGGCCAACAAAATTGAGGCATGGCGATTAACATAGTCGCGGGCTGGAAGCAGGACTTTTAGGTCATCAAACGGCGCGGCCGGGGCGGGGCCGTCTGATTTAAGCATGGCGCTAAGCGCATCGCGCGCCTGTTCAATTTGCCCGGCAGTGCAGCCAATAACATTGGCCCCAACCACAGATGCCGCCGCCTGGCCCAGGGCGCAGGCCTTAACATCCTGGGCGTATTCAGTGATAACGCCGTTTTCCATGCAGATATCAACCGTAAGGGTTGAACCACACAGCGGCGAGCGCCGCTTGACCGTAGCTTGCGGCGCGTCAAGGTGGCCAAGGCGCGGAATATCGGCCGCCAGTTTCAGGATGCGGGCCGAATAAAGTTTGATAAGATCGGTCTCGGGCATGGCTTTCCCTTGGGCTGATATTGGGTATAGGTAAGGGCGCTGTTTCGGGATGAAAAGGACTAATCATGGGTTTTGATGCGACATCTTTAAAGTTTGATAGTCAGGGGCTGATACCCGCCATTGCCCAGGACGCGGATAGTGGCGCGGTTTTGATGATGGCCTGGATGAATGCCGAGGCGGTTACACGTACATTGGAGACCGGAAAAGTTACCTATTGGTCGCGTTCACGTGGGGCATTTTGGGTAAAGGGTGAAACGTCTGGCCACACCCAAAAACTGGTGGATTTTCGCCTGGACTGTGATCGCGATTGTCTGTTGTTGCAGGTGCGCCAAGTGGGACCGGCGTGTCACACCAACCGGGCCAATTGTTTTTATACAAGCGTGCGCGATGGGGTTGAAGTGGAGCTGATGAAACCAGAGGCGTGAATTACAGGCCCAGTTGCTGGCGAATGCTTTGCGGGGTGGCGCCATTTTGGCGTAAGGTTTCCAGCGATTGTGCGTCTGTGCGTTTGGCCAGCCGCATGCCGGCGTCATCGGTGATCAGCGCGTGGTGATGGTAGCTGGGGGTTGGCAGGCCCAACAGATTTTGCAGTATTATTTGTATAAATGTTGACTGAAACAGATCTTCGCCACGGATAATCTGGTTGATGCCCTGTGCGGCATCATCAATGACCGCCGCCAAGTGATATGAGGCGGTTTTGATATCGCGGCGTGCCAGGACGATATCACCTATTTCACCCAACAGGTGGGTTTGCGTTAGGCCGTGGGTACCTGCATGTTCTGGGCCGGTGTCACTAAATGTGGCCTGTGCGATGTTAGGATAGGCGTTAAGAGCTTTGGCAATGTCCAGGCGAATGGCATCAGTATCGGTTTGGCTGGCCATTGATCGGTGTCGACAGGTTCCGGGGTAGGTGTTTGCGCCGTTGCCGCCATGTGGCGCGGATATTGCTTCGCGGATATCACGCCGAGAACAGGCGCAGGGGTAGCACAGGCCCCGATTGGCAAGGATTTGGATCGCTGCATTATAGTCGGCAAGGCGATCTGACTGGCGCATCACGGGGCTGGGCCAGTGGATGCCAAGCCAGTGCAGGTCTGCGTATATCTGGGTTTCATATTCCGGGCGGCATCTGGCGGTGTCTGTGTCTTCGATGCGCAACAGAAATTCGCCATTGGCAGCCGACGCCATGTCATGGGCAAGCAGTGCTGAATAGGCATGCCCCAGATGCAACTGCCCCGTCGGGGAGGGTGCAAACCGGGTGCGAAAGATCATGGGGTATTTAGCCAGTCGCGCCAGGCGGCTTTGGCGCGGTCCGTATAGGCCAGGTAGCGGTCTTTGCGCCCGCGCCGCCCGCCTTTTAGCCCGTCAACCGGGCGAAACAGGCCGAAATTGACGTTCATCGGTTGAAATGTTTTGGCCATGGCACCGCCGGTGATGTGGTGGATCAGGGCACCCATGGCGCTGTCTTGTGGCGGGGTTTGTAACGGTTTTCCCAGAATTTCAGCAGCCGCCATTCGACCCGCAAGCAGGCCCATGGCCGCGCTTTCAACATAGCCTTCAACGCCGGTGATTTGCCCGGCAAAGCGAATGTTGGGGCGTGTGTGCAGGCGCATTTGGTCGTCCAGCAGGGTTGGGGAGTTCATGAACGTGTTGCGATGGATGCCGCCAAGACGCGCGAAACGGGCGTTTTCAAGGCCCGGGATCATGCGCAGAACGTCATTTTGTGCGCCGTATTTCATTTTGGTCTGAAAGCCGACAATGTTGAAAAGCGTTCCCAGTTTATTGTCAAAGCGCAACTGGACCACGGCGTAGGGTTTGGTTTCAGGGTCATGGGCGTTGGTCAGGCCCACGGGTTTCATGGGCCCAAAACGCAGGGTTTCGCGGCCCCGTTCGGCCATGACCTCGATCGGTAGGCAGCCGTCAAAATAGCCGGCGGTTTCGCCTTCGTGAAATTCAGTTTTTTCAGCGGCCAGCAGGGCGTCAATGAACGCTTCGTATTGGTCGCGCGTCATCGGGCAATTGAGATAGGCCTTTTGGTCGGCTTCGGTATCGCCCTTATCATAGCGTGACTGCATCCAGGCGATGCCCATGTTGATGCTGTCGGCGTAGACAATCGGGGCGATGGCATCAAAAAATGCCAGGCTGTCCTGGTCGGTGGCATCTGCAATGGCGGTGCCTAATGTGGGGGATGTCAGCGGCCCGGTGGCGAATATCCAATGGCCCGTATCGGGCAAGGTGGTGATTTCACCGTGCTGGACGGTTATGTTGGGATGGGTGGTGATACGGGCGGTGACGGCCTGGGAAAAGGCGTCACGATCAACGGCAAGTGCCCCGCCTGCGGGCAGTTTGTTTGCGTCAGCGCAGGACATGATCAGCCCATCCGCCTGGCGCATTTCCCAATGCAGCAGGCCCACGGCATTGCTGGTATCATCATCAGAGCGGAAGGAATTGGAACAGACCATTTCGGCCAGGTCGCCGGATTTATGGGCAAATGTTGCCACTTGGGGCCGCATTTCATGCAGGATGACACGCACACCTGCGTTGGCGGCTTGCCAGGCGGCTTCTGATCCGGCCAAGCCGCCGCCGACTATGTTAAGGATATTTTCCATAACCGGCGGGATAGGGCATCGGGTTTTGAATGGAAAGGGGGGTTAGGTGGCCAGACTGTCGGCGCTGTCATCAAGGAAGATATTGTTGACACGGTTGAACAGGGGCGGATGTGTGGGTGCAACTGGCAAACGGGTCGCTTTTGAGGGGCGGACAAGGGCGACACGGCGTGGTGAAACTGTGTCGTCATTGCCGGAAAACCCAAACAGTGAGCCCCCAAATAGTGAGCCAAGGAATGTATTTGGTGATCGCATGGTTGTTAAAAGCAATGTGCTGATCAAGGTCAGCTCACGCCAAAAATCGCCCGGGATGGCCGTGGCGGTAGACCCGAAATTCTGGATGGTTGCAGAACTTAGGATAATTGCGGCCAGTACCAGCACGGCGGGGCGCAGCCAGACGCCGGTTAGCACCAGAACACCCAGAATGAATAATGCAGATGAGCCAACAAGTGTGGCAAGCCCATGGGGCATTACGGTGTCAGCCAGCGGTATTGCGTTTGTGCCGCTGACAAACCCGGTTGAGACCATGACAAAGTAGGATGCAATCACAACCCGGATCAGGCGGTAGCCAGAGGGGGTTCTGGTGGTGCTGGTGTTTTTCGTGCTGGCCATGGTGCGGGTCCTTTAACGTAAGATACAGGTCAAATTAACCAAGTTCGTTGTAAAGGATTGGACGGGCAGGACATGGCAGGAATATGAATTCCGTGTGGCAAAAACAGGTATAATTATGTGCAAAACAAGGCATTTAGCGTTCTGTCGCAACAAAAATGCCAAATTCGACCGTTTTTACATGGATAGGCGACAAATGCGCAGATTAACGCCGAGCGGTTATTTTCGCTCTGTTGCAGCATTGCCATTCATTCAGTGCCCCGGATTTGGGGCCGGCATTGCGTATCAATTACAGTTGATAGGAATAGTTTGCGCCAAGATGGTTGCTACAGGGCGTAGTATAGGGGTCATACAACTGGTCATATTCCAGGTGTGCACCGGTTTCATGGTGTTCCAGCAGATTGCTGGACTGAACAAACATCCGGGCCATTGCAATGGGGTCAAATGCAGCTGCATTGATCCATCGGGTTGAATAGTAATCTGCTAAAAACCGCTGGCTTGGTTCCAATTGCACAATGTCAGGCCCAAAGATCTGTTCAAATTCCTGGGCCAGAAAGTTTTTGGTTCTTCGGATTTTGAAGAAATCTGGCAAGTAGTAAAGCGCCAAGGCCGCGCTGACTGAAATGCCGCCCAGTAAAACCGATCGCCTGCTGAGAATAGGCGCGTTCATGTGGCAACCGCCTGTGCGGCGCGCAGGGCAAGTGCCGCAAGTGTCAGGGTTGGGTTTGCCGGTGATGTGGTGGGAAAAGCGCCGCTGCCAAGGGCGAACAACCCGGCCACGCCATGGACTTGTAATTGCCCGTTCACCACGTGGCGGGATGGATCATTGCCCATGGGATGGGTGCCCATCAGGTGGGCCTCGGTTGTTGAAAGGTCAGATATGTGGGTAACTTCCACACCGTCCGGCAACAGTTCCGGCAACTGGGACACCCCCCATTTTAACCCGGCAAGCGCATAGTCTGAATGGCCGTGCCAGTCAATGACGGGGGATGAATTGTCATCCTCGGTAAGGCGTACTTGGTTTTGATCCTGGGGCAGGTCTTCTGCGATGAGCTTAAGCTGGGCGATATTGCCCCATTTGCCAAACTCGGTGCTGATGATCGCCGGGCTGTTATATGTTTCGATCAGAATGCCGCTGTTGTCGCGCCGGTGCGCGCCATCATAAAGGTCATAGCCATGACCGGTTATTGAGGTGCCACCAAAATAGCCCAGACCGGGGCCAGCAATATCAACACGCACCGAAACCTGTTCGTTCAACCCTTTGCCCAGATTTGGATGCTGCACACCAGAGCGCAACAGAATTGCGGCGTTGAAGATGGCGTTGGCGCCAAGGGCGACGGTATTGGCATCTATCTGGGTTTCGGCGCCGGTCGATGTTTTGACCACTACACCGGTTGCTTTGCCTGCCTGAATGTTAACACTACGCATTTCAGAGTTCAGCAAAAGGCTGATATTCGGCCGGGTAAATGCGGATATTGAATTTAATATTGTGAACTTGGCATCAACCGGACAACGGTTACAGACGCCATTTGCGCAGCAATTTGCACGATCGCCGCCATTGGCGCGCGCCGTGGGCTGGGCGAACCAATTGTGTGATTTTTCTCGCAACAACATGTCTGTGCGCGATGGAATATGGTCTGGAAATGGAAAAGGCGCGCTGCGTGGTAAAATATGGTCCGAGCCGCCGCCGGAAACCTGCATGACGTTTTCTACTTGCTGGTAAAATGGCGCCAATTCACCATAGCTTACGGGCCAATCCTGCCCGATACCGTAAAGCGAGCGCATCCTGAAATCTGACGGGTGAAAGCGCGGGGTGCAGGCCCACCAACAGTTTGAATTGCCACCAAGCAGTGAATGGGCAACCCAGTCTTTGGGCTGTCCGCTTTGATTGTTATGATCAAAGTCTTCCAGACCAGCAATTCTGCCCTGTATCTGGTCATCATGTGGCTGGTGGCCACCTTTTTCTACAAAAAGCACCGACAGGTGGGGCGCCAGCCCCAAGGCGAAAAACATCGCCGAAAAGCTGGAGCCGCATATGATGATGTCCCAATGTTTTCCCGCAGCCTGCTGGGGGGTGACCAGGGGCAACATTGATCAGCTATCCGTCGTGCCGGGCGTGGCAGGGTTTTCATTCTGGTCATCTTCATCGCCCTGATCCGCGATCCTTGCGACGGAAACGACAGTTTCGCCTTTGCCGGTGTCAAACACTTTAACACCGCCAGCGCTGCGGGATCGGAATGAAATGCCATCAACCGGGCAGCGGATGGATTGGCCTGTGGATGTGGCCAACATGATCTGGTCATCAATTTCCACTGGGAAAGACGCCACCAGTTTTCCGCCGCGCATGGCTTTGTCCATGGCTGCAACGCCCATGCCACCGCGCCCGCGAAGCGGATAGTCATGGCTGGAACTGGTTTTGCCAGAACCCTGTTCGCTGATGGTCAGGATCAGGTTTTCAGCGGCTTTCATTTCTTCAAACCGTTCGGCGGTTAGGGCGGCATCGGCGATGATGTCGTCCTCATCTGTGCTGTCCTCGTCGCCAAGCCCGGCCAGGGCACGGCGCATTTTCAAATAGGCAGCGCGTTCTTCTGGTGTAGCGACAAAGTGGCGAATGATCGACATTGACACCAGTTCATCATCATCACCAAGTCTGATGCCGCGCACGCCTGATGAATCGCGTCCCTTAAAGACCCGCACTTCGGTTGTGCTGAACCGGATGGCACGCCCCGATGCAGTCACCAGCATCACATCGTCGTCTTCTGTACAAATGCGGGCATCCACCATCTGCACATCTTCTGGCAGTTTCATGGCGATTTTGCCGTTGGATTTGACGTTGGTGAAATCTGACAGTGCATTGCGACGCACGCCGCCGGCAGAGGTGGCAAAGAAGATCTGCAGATCATCCCAGTCTTTTTCCGGTGCATCCACCGGCATGATGGCGGCAACGGATGCGCCCTGAGACATGGGCAGGATGTTGATGATGGCCTTGCCTTTGGCGGTGCGGCCACCCTGGGGCAGGCGCCAGGTTTTCAACTTGTAGACCATGCCGTCGGTGGAAAAGAACAGCAGTTGGGTGTGGGTGTTGGCCACGAACAGGGTGGTGATCACGTCTTCTTCTTTGGTGGACATGCCCGACAGCCCCTTGCCGCCGCGCTTTTGCGCCCGGAAATCGGCCAGTGGTGTGCGCTTGATCCAACCGGCGCTGGTGACGGTGACCACCATGTCTTCGCGTTCGATCAGGTCTTCGTCGTCCATGTCACCGGACCAGTCAACAATTTCGGTGCGCCGTGGCACGGCAAACTTTTCTTTGATTTCAGTCAGTTCATCCGTAATGATGCCCATGATCCGATCGCGCGAACGCAGGATGTCAAGATATTCACGAATGCTGGCCGCGAGAACCTGCAATTCATCGGTGACTTCTTTGACGCCCATGGCTGTCAGGCGTTGCAGGCGCAGTTCCAAAATGGCGCGGGCCTGGGTTTCTGACAGGTTATAGGTGCCGTCATCGTTCATTTTGTGGGACGGATCATCGATAAGCTGGATGTATTCGGCAATGTCATGTGCCGGCCAGCGGCGGCCCATCAGTTTGGCACGGGCCTGGGCCGGGTCGGCGGATGCGCGTATGGTGGCGACGATTTCATCGACATTGGACACAGCCACTGCCAGACCGCATAAGATATGCGAGCGCTCGCGGGCCTTGCGCAGCTCATATGCAGTGCGCCTTGCCACCACTTCCTCGCGGAAAATCAGGAAATAGGTCAGGAAATCGCGCAGCATCAGGGTTTCAGGACGCCCTGAATTTAGCGCCAGCATATTACAGCCAAAAGATGTCTGCAGCGGCGTGTAGCGGAACAGCTGATTTAGCACGACTTCGGCGGTGGCATCGCGCTTTAGCTCGACCACAACACGCACGCCGATCCGGTCGCTTTCATCGCGCACAGCAGAAATACCTTCGATCTTTTTGTCGCGCGACAGTTCGGCGATCTTTTCGATCATTGTGGCTTTGTTCACCTGATAGGGCACTTCATCGACAACAATTGCAAAGCGGTCTTTACGAATTTCTTCAACACGGGTTTTGGCCCGCAAAACAACAGAGCCGCGACCTTCCAAATAGGCTTTGCGCGCGCCGGTGCGGCCCAAAATTATGCCGCCTGTCGGAAAGTCGGGCGCTGGAATGATATCCATCAATGCCTCTGATGACAGGTCAGGGTCCTGGATCAGTGCCAGCGTGCCATCAATTATTTCACCCAGATTATGGGGCGGAATGTTGGTGGCCATGCCCACAGCAATACCGCCAGCCCCGTTGACCAGCATATTAGGGAACCGTGACGGCAGCACTGTTGGCTCTTTGTCTTTGCCGTCGTAATTGTCTTGAAAATCAACGGTATCTTTTTCGATATCGGCCAGCAACATTGCCGAGACTTTTTCAAGCCGCACTTCGGTATAACGAAACGCCGCCGCCTTATCGCCATCCATTGAGCCAAAATTGCCCTGACCATCAAGCAAGGGCAGCGACATGGAAAAGTCTTGAGTCATGCGCACCAGCGCGTCATATATCGATGCATCGCCATGGGGGTGGTATTTACCCATGGTATCAGCCACCGGGCGCGCCGATTTGCGATAGGGTTTGTCATGGGTGTTCCCGGCCTCATCCATGGCATAAAGTATGCGCCGATGTACCGGTTTTAACCCGTCACGCAGGTCTGGAATTGCCCGACTGACGATCACGCTCATAGCGTAGTCGAGATAAGAGGTTTTCATCTCATCGACGATGTCGATCGAGGGGCCATCATAAACTGGGCGTTCAGGACGATTTTCTTCTTCTGAATCAGGGGTATCCGGGGTGTCGCTCACGTTAATTCTCGCCTGTACTGAAGTTGCATATTTTGCTTGGGTTTAGACTATCATCCCAGGGTTTTGGGGGCAATGGGCCGGGGGGCAAGTAATTGACCCGATCAGCCCATGGTGGCCGCTTGTTTTGGGCGGGTGTTATGTAAGTCTTGCAAATTTATGGTCACTTTGCGAAATTGCCAACAAAGCAGCAGAAAAGGCATGTCATGGCATCCGTTACAATGCGTCAGATTATGGTGTCGGATACGCAGATGAGCAATTTTATTGGTTCAATTTTCCGAAACCGTACCTGTATTGGCCTGGCCATATCGATCTGGGTGTTTACCAGCTTTTTGTCACCGGGGGATCGGTTTCAGGATCTTTCGCTGTTTGAGCGTGCATTGGTAAATGCCGGGGCGGCGATGGTGTTTTATGGGTGTGGCTACCTGTTTTCGGCGCGCGTGCAATATTCATTGATGCTGCGCGGCATACCGTTTTTTTGGGGGGCGGTTGCTTTCTATTCGGTACTGGCTGGTGGCGAAAGCCTGATTTATTTTGCCCTGTTGCCAAAAGGTGCGGGGCTGAGCGTTGCGTTTAGCTATTGGTTCACGACTGTTGCCATGATCATGCTGACCATTGCTTTGCTGGTGCTGTTTTTTGATCAACCCATTCGCAAAAACCTATCTGTTGCTCCGGCTGATTTTCCCATGTGGCGACCATTACAGACATCTTACAGCGCCTTGGAGCTTGCGCTGCCTGAAAACAGTCGGGGCCCTGTTTTACAGATTGAAGCTGAGAACCAATATGTTCGTGTGACCACCGCAAACGGGGCCAGCATGTTGCGTATGAGCCTGACTGACGCTGAAGCGATGTTGCCCCCGGGGACGGGGTTTCGGGTGCATCGGTCAATGTGGATACACAAAAGTCAAATTTGCACGGTTTTGTTCCGGGACGGTAACCCGAAAATATTATGTACAGATGGCCAAGAACGCCCGGTTGGCCGGTCTATGGTTGAGATCATCAAAAAACATTTGTCAGATGTCTGATACCGCCGGCATCCATTACCATTAAAATAAAACACCCACCCAAAACCGCCTGATTTTTACAGTATTTGGTGTTGTTCGCACCAAATTAGTGTGCCCGACACCAAAATTGTCGCCTGCCTTTTTACCGCCAGAATTCATAGGGCCAGTGGCTGTGTACGCTGGTGACAGGGTGCATAAAGCCCTTTGTAAATCAGGAATATTAGCCATTTTGGCCGGTTGGGGCGAGCAACACTAAAGGAACTAAAATGAAAAAGAAATTTATGAAAACTATGGCCATCGCAGGCCTAATGAGCATTACAGTGGCCGCCAGTGCGAGCGCGTCAATTTTTGGCCCGGTCAACGGATCCGGCTGGTCAATTTTCGGTCCTGTGCATGGATCCGGCTGGGGCGTAAGTGGTTCAGTTCAAGGTGGCGGGTTCGGTGCAGCGCAGGGGCAAGGCTGGTCGATATTTGGCCCGGTCACGGGCAGCGGTTGGTCAATTTTTGGCCCCGTCAACGGGTCCGGTTGGGGCATGCATCCCCATATGATGCAACAGCCGCAGCAACCGGCCTTGGTGGCCATCCATTGCACATTTGGCGAAGATACATTGATGCTGGCCAAATCGGTTGATGACTGTGAAAGCGCCGGTGGCGCGGTGCATGCGGATGTTAAAGCCGCCACACAAGCCAATTAACTGGCTGCCGGGGCTGGCCCAGGTTGGCCCCGGCATTTTTTGGGAAAGGATATATCATGAAACGTCTTGTACTTTTGGCAGCACAGACAGCGCTTTTGTTTGCCCTGACCCCAGCTGTGGCCCAGGCAGAAACCTGGCTTTTTGCCGCCGCGGCATGCCCGGCATGGAAAGCGGTGCCGGATGACCCGGAACTAACGGCCAAAATGGCCGGTGCATGTCAAAAGGATGTGGACCTGATTGTTGATGGGTTTCGCACGTCCTTTGGCGTTACTGAGGATCACATCACAACCTTAGTAAACGCACAGGCAACGGGCACCCGTGTCAAAGCGGCTTTGGCCGAATTGGCAGCACATGCCAAGCCTGAAGATACAGTAATTATTTATGTGAACACCCATGGTGGGAAAGTTGAAGCCATGTACAAAGGCTATGAAGTCAAAGACGAAATTTTCGCCTGGTACACGGTTGAACGCCCCGCAGATGTGGCCGCCGCAACTGCCGACGACACCTGGATGACGGCGCACGCGTTTCGCGATTCTGTCAATCAGATCATGGCGGAAAAGATTGTGACCGTTATTGAAGCCTGCCATGCAGATGCGTCACTGAACGATTATATCAATAACGTCCATAATGGCATTGGTGGGCGCGGCGAAGACTGGCCCGGGAGGGAAGCGGTAATTTTTAGCGCCCATGAAGAGCAGATCGCAAATTTCACCAGTGATGGCACCGAGGCGTTGTTTACGCAGGTCTGGTCGGACGCTCTGAAACAAGACCGTCATGCAAGTTTGTTTGACAGCTTTGAGCAGGCGCGTCTTGAAACCCATCACCAAGCACGCGCGGCCTGTGAGCAGGGCCATACCCATGCTGAGTTGGTTGAGGGGTGGTCAAATTACCGGCTGATGTGCACGCAGATGCCGACGGCCTGGGACCCGTTTGGCCTGTTGGAAGACATACGGGCCGAACATGTTGATTATGGTATGAATTAACACCTAGTGATCAATACCTGAAAGGCGGGTCAACAGTTCTGTGGTGTTTTTGGATTTAAAGTTTTTAAGCAGCCGCGCTCGAACGTCTTCTACGGTACGGGGTGAGATTTCAAGTTCACGGCCAATGGATTTAGATGTCAGGCCCCGACTTAGCAGCAAGATGACTTGGCGTTGACGGGGGGTCAGTTTGATATTGGGTACTGTGTCTGAAACCAGCGCAAAGCTAAGAACTGTACGGTCCAGCGGGGTATCACGGGTTAGGGTTTGGGCACGAAACCTGCACCAGATCAGGCTGCAGTCTTTACGCCGCATGATCCTTTCGTCGGAATAAACACCAAGTTCTTTCAAGGGTTTAAGGCCGACATCGCGAATATCTTCAAACTCTTTTCGACTGGAATACAGCATGCGAAAAGACTGATCCAACAATTGGTTTTTTGCAAAGCCCAGCATGTCGGCAAATGTCTGGTTACAGCTTTTGATGATGCGCTTTTCGGTCAGGACAATACCGACCGGGGCAGAATCATAGGCAATATTTGCCAGAGTTTGGAATGTTTCTGATTGCAATTGCTGTGCCCCCCGTGTTTCTACCGTATTGGCACCGTAGTTTAGATGGGGCATAGTGTGAAGTGCGATATCGGGGGATTTCGACATATCTGATGGTTTACTAAATACTGATCAACTGGGCGATAGGCTTTCGGATGCTGTTGAACAGCGGCGCGATGATCTGATTGCCCTGACCCAAGATCTGATCCGTATTCCGACGCTTAATCCACCGGGCGACAACTATTTGGAAATTTGCGAATACTTGTCCAAGCGTTTGAAAAAGCAAGGTTTTCATGTGGAATTGGTCCGTGCTATTGGCGCGGTCGGTGACAGTGGTAAATACCCCAGGTGGAATGTGGTTGCGCGCTATGAGGGCGGCAAAAGCGGCGACTGCGTTCATTTTAATTCTCACATTGATGTGGTGGAAGTGGGCCGAGGCTGGACGTTTGACCCGTTTGGGGGCGAACTTTCGGACGGCAAAATTTATGGCCGTGGCGCCTGTGACATGAAGGGCGGACTGGCAACGTCGATCATTGCGGCCGAGGCATTTCTGGAGGTTATTCCCAATTTTGCCGGGGCGATAGAAATTTCAGGCACGGCAGATGAAGAAAGTGGTGGTCAGGGTGGTGTCGCATACTTGGCCGAAAAGGGATATTTTTCACCCGAGAGGGTACAGCATGTTATTATACCTGAACCCTTGAACAAAGATCGTATTTGCCTGGGGCATCGGGGGGTCTGGTGGGCAGAAATTGAAACCTTTGGTGAAATAGCCCATGGTTCAATGCCGTTTCTGGGTGATTGCGCGGTGCGCCACATGGGCACTGTAATGCGCGAAATGGAAGACACGTTGTTTCCGGCGCTGGCCCGCAAGCGCACAGATATGCCAGTGGTGCCGGAAGGTGCCAAGCAAAGCACACTGAACATTAATTCTGTCCATGGTGGACAAGGTGAGCCGCCCCAAGATTACAATGGCCTGCCAAGTGCCTGTGTCCCTGACAGTTGTCGAATGGTTATCGATCGTCGATTCTTGCTGGAAGAAAATATTGATGATGTTCAGCAAGAAGTTCATGATGTTTTGGAAACGGTAAAGAAAAAAAGTCCGACGTTACAATATGATATCCGTGAAATGCATCGGGTATTACCAACCATGACCGACCGCGGTGCACCGGTGGTGACAACGGTTAGCAAAGCCATCAAGGATGTCCTGGGGAAGGAACCAGAATATGTGGTCTCGCCCGGTACATATGATCAAAAACACATTGATCGGATCGGAAGGTTGAAAAACTGTATCGCCTATGGGCCTGGTATATTGGATCTGGCCCATAAGCCGGACGAATTTATCGTGGTACAAGACATGGTAGATAGCGCCAAGGTAATGGCGCGCAGTTTGCAAGAAATTTTGACGCAAGAGGAATGAAGCAATGAAAAGGAGTAAACCGATGAAACATATGGGAATAGCCGGGGTTGTTAGCCTGGCGTTAACGGCAGGTGTTGCGCAAGCCGCGCAAACCGACATTACCGTGGGCATGCAGCTTGAACCGCCGCATCTTGATCCCACTAGCGCCGCTGCAGGTGCAATTGATCAAGTTGTGTATTCTAATATATTTGAAGGACTTACACGGTTTAATTCAAGTGGCGCCATCATCGCTGGCTTGGCCGAAAGCTGGGACATTTCTGTCGACGGGCTAAGCTATACGTTCCATCTGCATTCCGGGGTGAAATTCCACGATGGCACAGCAATGGATGCCGAGGATGTCAAATTCTCACTAGATCGAGCGCGTGGGGAAGAATCTCAGAACGCACAAAAGGCTTTGTATGAAGGCATCGCGTCGGTTGATGTGGTTGATGCAATGACGGTGAATATCACCCTGTCAGCGCCAAACGGGTCATTCCTGTTTAACCTGGCCTGGGGGGATGCGGTTATTGTGGCCACTGAAAGCATTGAAAATATTAAGACCAACCCGGTTGGCACTGGGCCGTTTACCTTTACCAACTGGGTGCAGGGTGATCAGATTACAATCAGCAAGAATGCTGATTATTGGGGCACGCCGGCAATTTTGGACAGCGCGACGTTCAAGTTTATTTCTGACCCCACGGCGGCATTTGCGGCGGTGATGGCCGAAGATGTTGACGCGTTCCCGGCTTTTCCGGCACCGGAAAATCTGGCGCAGTTTGACGCTGATCCGCGCTTTACCGTGTTGATCGGGTCAACCGAAGGTGAAACAATATTGTCTACAAACAATAAGATGCCACCCTTTGATAATGTAAAAGTTCGCGAAGCTTTGGCGCATGCGATTGATCGCCAGGCCATTATTGACGGGGCGATGTTTGGTTATGGCACCCCGATTGGCACGCATTTCGCGCCGCATAATCCGGCCTATGTAGACCATACTGCCATGTCGAATTTTGACCCTGAACTGGCCCGCAGCTTGCTGGCCGAAGCCGGGTTCCCGGATGGGTTTGAAACCACGCTAAAACTACCGCCGCCATCCTATGCGCGCCGGGGCGGGGAAATTATTGCTGCCCAGCTGGCCGATGTTGGCATCAAGGTGGAAGTGTCCAATCTGGAATGGGCACAATGGCTGGAGCAAGTGTTTCGGGGTAAGGACTTTGGCCTGACCATTGTTAGCCACACCGAACCCATGGATATCGGTATCTACGCCCGTCCGGATTACTACTTCCAGTATGACAGCGCCGCGTTTCAAGCGTTAATGGATGATCTGAACGCTGCAACTGACCCGGGCAAGCGCACGGATATCATGCAGGCAGCACAAAAGATGATTTCAGAGGAATATGTCAACGGCTACCTGTTTCAGCTGGCGGCAACCGGCGTGGCAAATTCCAAGATCGTCGGTTTGTGGACAAATGCACCGACACAGGCCACTGATCTGACGGCGGTATACTGGAACGATTAAGCACAACTGGCGGGTCCCGGCACTGTGTCGGGGCCTGCCTATTTTTCGACAGGCCAAACCATAAATGCTGCGCTATTTTCTGAAAAGATTGTTGTCCCTAAGTGTTAGCCTGATAGTGGCCAGCGCAGTAATTTTTGTGGCTATTGAGGTCGTTCCCGGTGACCCTGCCAGCTATATGTTGGGGATCAATGCCCAGCCCGATACCGTGGCGGCATTGCGTGAAGAACTGGGGCTGAACACCGGGCCATTGCAGCGCTATCTTGGCTGGGTTGGGGGGCTGATCCAGGGTGACTTTGGCACGTCTTACACCTATCGCACCCCGGTGGCTGACATGATCGGCGAACGGATGTGGGTGTCTTTGCCGCTGGCGCTGTTCGCGTTGACGCTGTCCACTATTGTTGCGTTTCCTGCGGGCATTCTGGCGGCGACCAAGCGGGGGTCTGTTTGGGATGTGCTGGTCATGGGGATCACTCAGCTGGGCATTGCCATACCAAATTTCTGGTTCGCCATGCTGATGGTTCTGGTGTTTGCCATTAATCTGCGTTGGTTTTCTGCCGGGGGATTTCCGGGCTGGGATCAGGGGCTTTTTGTTGGGTTGAAAGCGTTGCTATTGCCCGCGATTTCGCTAGCGCTGCCACAGGCATCAATATTGGCGCGGGTGATGCGGTCGTCATTGCTGGACACGTTGGACGAAGATTTCATCCGCACGGCGCGGGCCAAGGGGTTAACGGCGGGGCAGACATTGCGCCGGCACGCATTGCGCAATGCTATGATCCCGGTTTTGACCATCATCGGATTGCAGTTTTCGTTTCTGCTGGCAGGGGCGATCATAATCGAAAACGTTTTCTTTTTGCCCGGTTTGGGGCGGCTGGTTTTCCAGTCGATCAGTCAGCGTGATCTGATTGTGGTGGAAAGTGTGGTGATGCTGTTGGTCTTTGCCGTTGTTATGGTGAATTTCGCGGTTGATCTGGCCTATGCAGCGGTTGACCCACGGTTGCGGGGGCGCAGTTAATGGGTGGGCAGGGCTGGTTCATCTCGGCGGTAACGTCACGCAATCTGATGTTGGGCATGGCGCTAACGCTGGTGTTTGCCGGGGCGGCGTTACTGTCATTTCTGTGGACACCGTTTGATGTGACCCAGATGGATATACCCGGCAAGCTAAAGGCCCCCAATGACTTGCATTGGTTTGGCACCGACCATTTTGGCCGTGACATTTTTTCGATGATCATGGTTGGGGCGCGCACGTCTATTGCAGTGGCATTTGTGGCTGTCAGTATTGGCATGGGCATAGGTGTGCCCCTGGGGCTGGCGGCGGCGGCGCGCAGCGGTGGTTGGCTGGATGAGGTGATAATGCGCACCAATGATCTGGTATTTGCGTTTCCGGCGCTGCTGATTGCGATCATGATCACAGCCATTTTTGGCCCCAGCGCTGTGAATGCAATCATTGCCATCGGTATCTTTAACATTCCGGTTTTTGCCCGCCTGACACGGGGCGCGGCGCTGTCGCTGTGGACGCGCGATTATGTGTTGTCCGCGCGGGTATCTGGCAAAGGGGCGGTGCGCATTTCGGCGGAACATATACTGCCCAACATTGCCAATCTGTTGATCGTGCAGGGCACTATTCAGTTTAGTCTGGGGATACTGGCAGAGGCTGGGCTAAGTTATGTTGGTCTGGGTGCTCAACCGCCCATTCCCAGTTGGGGGCGGATGTTGGCGGACAGTCAGACGATGATTTCATTCGCCCCACATTTGGCGCTGTTTCCGGGGTTTGCCATTCTGCTAACCGTGTTGGGGTTGAACCTGATGGGGGATGGGTTGCGCGATTTGTTTGACCCCAGGATCAGGCGGGGGCGGGGCTGATGTTGCTAAACATTCAAAACCTGTCGCTGGCCATCCATGGCACCCCGATCCTGCGCAATGTTTCCATGTCGCTGGAGGCCGGAAAAATCCTGGGCGTGATCGGGGAAAGCGGATCAGGTAAGTCTATGACCGCCTATTCAGTGATGCGGTTATTGCCTAAGGGGGCGCGCACCAGCGGTGCTGTGACGCTGAATGGCGTCGATATTTTGGGCGCGTCAGAACCTACCATGTGTGGGCTGCGTGGCAATGATATTGGCATGGTGTTTCAAGAACCAATGACGGCGTTGAACCCGGTGAAAACCATTGGCGCGCAGGTGGCGGAAACCATTGAGATCCATGGCTTGGGCAGCCGGGCCCAGGCCCATGCCATTGCCCGCGACACGTTGAACCGGGTTGGGTTGCCCGCGGCACAGTTTCCCATGTCGCGCTACCCCCATGAATTGTCAGGCGGGCAACGCCAGCGGGTGGTGATCGCCATGGCCATAGCCCTGCGCCCCAAATTGCTGATCGCAGATGAGCCGACAACAGCGCTGGATGTCACAACCCAGGCACAGATATTGCAATTGCTAAAGCGGCTGGTGGCTGAGGATGGGATGGGCATGTTGATGATCACCCATGATCTGGCGGTTGTGTCTGATCTGGCCGATGATATCGCCATTATGAAAGGTGGCGAAGTGGTTGAGGTTGGGGTGGCGGCCACCCTGCATCGCACCATGTGCCACCCCTATACACGCGCGCTGTTCGCCGCGTCGGGACATGTACCGGACCGCAATGCACCCGATGCAGATACGCCTTTATTGCAGGTAAAAAACGTCAGTCGGGATTATCGGTTGCCCCGCACCACGGTATTTGGTGGGCAGAAATATTTTCGCGCCGTGCAGGGTGTTTCATTTGACATTAAACGCGGCGAAAGTCTGGGGCTGGTGGGGGAAAGCGGCTGTGGCAAATCAACCCTTACCCGTGCGATTTTGGGGTTGGAAGATGTGCAGGAAGGCGAAATTCTGATCGATGGTGTGCCGGTTTATTCCGGTGATGCCGTCAACAGGGCCGTGCGGCGCAAGATGCAGGTGGTGTTTCAAGATCCCTATGGATCGTTCAATCCACGCCACAAAGTTTCGCGCCTGGTGGGGGAACCATTTCATTTACTGGACACCCCGCCAAAGGCTGCGGAACGCGCCCGGCTGATTGTGCAGGCGCTGGAAAGTGTCGGGCTGCAAGCCGCCGATGCGCAAAAATTCATTCATGAATTTTCCGGTGGCCAACGCCAGCGTATTGCCATTGCCCGTGCGCTGGTGATCAAGCCGGAACTGATCATTCTGGACGAAGCTGTATCAGCGCTGGATGTATCGATCCGGGCGCAAATTCTGGACCTGCTGGCGGATCTTTCGGACAGGTTTGGCTTGACGTATTTGTTTATTTCCCATGACCTGTCGGTGGTGCGATCAATCACAGACCGTGTGCTGGTGATGCAAAACGGTGAAATTGTTGAGCAGGGCGTTACTGAACAGGTATTTGACGCACCGCAACATGATTACACCAAAACTCTGATCGCGGCGGCACCCATGCTGCCTGATGCCATTTCGGCCTAAGGGGGCAATATGACTGTAAAAGATGATCTGTGGTTTGATCCAGCTAAAATACTGATCGCCGGAAAATGGGGTGCCCCGGCGGGTGGTGACACGCTTGATCTGGAAGACCCGTCCACGGGCGCGGTCATTGGCCAGATAGCACGGGGGACGGGGCCAGATATTGACGCCGCGGTGGCGGCAGCACAAACCGCGCTGGATGGCGACTGGGGCCGCACAACTGCCGTGGAACGCGGGCGTATGCTGACGCGGTTGTCGCAGCTGGTGTTAAGCAAGGTTGATGTGTTGGCCCGGCTAGAGGCCAGCGACGTGGGCAAGCCGTTAAAGCAGGCCCGCGCGGACGCGGTGGCGCTGGCACGGTATCTGGAATTTTACGGCGGCGCTGCCGATAAGGTGCATGGCACAACCATCCCCTATATGGACGGCTACACGGTTTACACCCTGCGCGAACCCCACGGGGTAACCGGGCATATTGTGCCGTGGAACTACCCGATGCAGATCATTGGCCGCTCGGTCGGGGCGGCCCTTGCCATGGGCAATGCCTGCGTTTTGAAACCGGCGGAAGAGGCCTGTTTGACGGCGCTGGCATTTGCCGATCTGGCGTTGCAGGTTGGGTTTCCAGCCGGGGCGCTGAACGTGGTGTCCGGGCTGGGCGAAGAGGCGGGCGCGGCGCTGTCATCGCACCCCGGCGTGCATCATATTTCGTTTACCGGATCAGTGGGCGTTGGCACCTTGATCCAAACAGCAGCGGCCCAGCATATTGTGCCGGTGACGCTGGAACTGGGCGGCAAATCCCCGCAACTGGTGTTTGACGACGCAGATATTGATGCGGCCCTGCCGTTTTTGGTGAATGCCGGTATTCAAAACGCCGGGCAGACCTGTTCGGCGTCATCGCGCATCTTGGTGCAGCGCGGGGTTTATGACCGGGTATTGTCTGAAATGGCAGCACGTTACAGCGCGCTTAGGGTAGGCCCGGCGCTGGCTGATCTGGATGTGGGGCCGCTGATATCAGCCCGACAAAAAGAAATTGTCACCGGGTTTTTGGGGCAGGGCGGTGATCTGGAAGTGGCGGCCACTGCCAGCATTGTTGCGGATGCACCTGCGGGCGGGCATTACGTGGCCCCGACGCTGTTTGGCGCGGTTGGTGGCGATCATACGCTGGCACAAAAAGAGATATTTGGCCCGGTTCAGGTGGTGATCCCGTTTGAAGATGAGGCCGAGGCATTGGCCATTGCCAACAGCACTGATTTTGGTCTGGTGGCGTCGGTTTGGACCGATAGCGGTGCGCGTCAGATGCGGTTGGCCAAGGCCATTCGCTCTGGTCAGGTTTTCATTAACAATTATGGTGCTGGGGGCGGGGTTGAGCTGCCCTTTGGCGGTGTTGGAAAGTCTGGCCATGGCCGGGAAAAGGGATTTGAGGCACTGTACGGGTTTTCCAAGTTAAAAACCGTCGCGGCTTTGCATGGATAGGAAGCAAACATGAGATTGGCTGGAAAAACTGCAATTGTAACCGGTGGCGCGTCCGGTTTTGGTGCAGGGATTGTGCGCAAATTTGTGGCCGAAGGCGCGCGGGTTATGGTTGCCGATATTAATGGTGACGGGGCGGCGGCATTGGCGCTGGAATTGGGCGAAGGGGTAATTTCGCAGCTGGTGAATGTAGCCCGGTCGGCCGATGTTCAGGCCATGGCCAAGCGGGCGATAGGCCACTTTGGCAGTTTGGATATTCTGGTCAATAATGCCGGCATCAGCCATCAGCCGATGCCGATGGAAGATGTGACAGAGGATGAATTTGACCGGGTCTTGGCGGTGAATGCCAAGTCGGTCTACCTGAGCGCCAAACATATCGTGCCCCATATGAAGGCCAATGGCGCCGGGGTGATTTTGAATGTGGCCTCCACCGCCGGGGTTAGTCCACGGCCCAATTTGAATTGGTACAATGCGTCAAAGGGCTGGATGATCACAGCAACCAAGACCATGGCCGTTGAACTTGCACCTTACGGTGTGCGGGTGAACGCGCTTAACCCAGTGGCCGGTGAAACGCCGCTGCTAAAGACATTCATGGGGGAAGACACGCCGGAAATTCGGGCCAAGTTTTTGGCGACGATCCCGCTGGGGCGTTTTTCAACGCCACAGGACATGGGCAATGCGGCTTGTTTCTTATGTTCGGATGAGGCCAGTATGATCACCGGTGTCGCGATGGAAGTTGATGGTGGGCGTTGTATATAAGGGGTGAAAGATGAATACCGGAAAGCGTAACCTGATAACTGACGTGGCCGGATTGTATGTTGGTAATGCTCAGGAAGACGGGCTGAAATCAGGCTGCACGGTGTTGACTGGGGATGCCCCATTTGTTGCGGCGGTAGATGTGATGGGGGGCGCGCCGGGAACCCGGGAAACAGACCTGTTGGCCCCGGATAAGATTGTACAGGCCGTGGATGCGCTGGTGCTGTCGGGTGGTTCATCCTTTGGGTTAAGTGCGGCCAGCGGTGTTGCCGATCGGTTGCGTGAAATTGGCCGCGGGTTTGAAGTGGGGCCAGTGAGGGTACCCATTGTGCCCGCGGCGATCTTGTTTGATTTGCTAAATGGTGGTGATAAGGGTTGGCAGGAAAATCCCTATACCCAGTTGGGCAGGGCCGCGCTGGATGATGCGTCAAATACGTTTGAACTGGGAACTGTCGGGGCTGGATCTGGGGCAACCACGTCCAACCTGAAAGGTGGGCTTGGCTCAGCGTCGTTGGTTTTGGACAATGGCATGACGGTTGGGGCATTGGTGGCTGTCAATGCTATTGGGGCGGGCACACCTGATGATCAGGCCCAGTTCTGGGCTGCGCCTTGGGAAAATGACGCCGAATTTGGCAGTCAGGGTCTGGTTCGGGATGCTACAGGTTTTGATGAACAGGCATTGCGCGCGACCGTGTCGCCCAAAGCTGGCACCAATACCACCATTGCCATTGTGGCAACGGATGCCGATCTAACCCAGGCCCAAGCCAAGCGCATGGCAGTGGCAGCCCAGGACGGGTTGGCGCGGGCATTGGTGCCATCGCATACGCTGTTTGATGGGGATCTAATTTTTGCGGTGTCCACCGGGCAACGCGCGCTTGTTGACCCGGCTATTGATCCGCTTGTGCTGGGGCACGCGGCCGCAACGTGCCTGTCCCGGGCTGTGGCCAGGGGGATATATCTGGCCCGGGCACAGGACGGTGACAGATATCCCACATGGCAGGAAAAATGGGGCTAACGCGCCAACCAGGCCGCCAGCCAGATACCAACCAGTACAAAGGACAACACAGCATTCCAACTGGCCATGGACAGGGTTGCAAATTGCCAGGCGACAACATCGCACTGTACCAATGGCGCGCCCAGTATCTGATCCATCAGCTGATCGGTGCTAAGGTTGCTGATATCGCCACTGGTGCAGGTGTCCGGGCCCTGCCACCATTTCTTTTCAACGCCGGTGTGGTAAATTCCGATGGCACCGGTGGTTAAGGCGGCCATTGCCCCCAGTAGCAGCAACGGGCGCCACAGTGTAAACAGAGCCAACATACCGATAACAAAAGCCGCTGCGTGGGGCCAGCGTTGCCAGAGGCACATTTTGCAGGGCGCGTAGCCCAGTGCCTGAAAACCCCAAGCCCCCAGCAACAGCGCCGCCGAACCAAGGGCTGCGACCATGATCAGGCTTCTACGGCTCATAGAAATTTCACCGCAAAAAACCCACCCGCCAATAGCACAAGGAACAGCGCAAACATCAGGCCCAAACGACGCTCAATAAAGTCGCGAATTGGGGTGCCAAATTTCCACAGCAACGCGGCGATGATGAAAAACCGCAGGCCGCGTGCGA
>JAZGFB010000054.1:0-2350 GCA_036479015.1 Paracoccaceae bacterium
CGCTGAACAGCCGCGCCGCGTCTTCCACGAATATTGGGTTGGCGGCGTTCAGTTCGGCAAACGCCTGTTCGTCTTCACGTTTCACCATCACTTGTGTTTCCGTCGGCACTGCAGCGCGGCAATGGTCAATAAGGTCCTCAAACCACAGGCAAGGCCCGTCGCAATCCATTACCACCGATATCCGAGCCACAGAACGCTGCGAATGCGGCGTGGCCAACTGACCGCGTTCCTGACGGGCATGCTCGGCCAGTTCCAACGAACAGGGGCAGGTTGACGAATACACATAATCCAGATGCATGATTTTTTTACGCACCCCGCCAATTTCCACCAGTTCCAGCGCAATGTCGTAATACTGAAAACCCGACAGGCCCGAACGCAGTGATTCAACCTTCATCGGAAACGAAAACCGCATCTGAATACGGGCATCAAAGCTGTCCAGATCAGTTTTATACGCATCAAGAGTGGTCTCTATCACATCAAAACTAAAGGTTTCTTCGGCATAACGATAAAAGCTTCGCATAATCCGGGACATGTTGATGCCCTTCTTGCCCGCATCCAGAGACACGGTGCCAGTCACCGAGGTTTCCAGCGCAATGTCACCGCCATCACGGGTGTGAAACCGGATCGGCAGGCGGAAATTGGAAATCCCCACATGTTCGATATGGCGCTTGGCACCCTTGATCAGGCTTTCGGGGCCATTTTGCAGATCAGGCAGGGTGGCGCGATAAGCTTCGTCAACCTCAAATTCTTCCGGATAAGCACGGATCAGGGCCGGGTAATTGCCCAATTCATGCCCCGGTAATAGCCGTGAAATCAGCGGGTGCAGCTCGGCAATCTCCGTTGCCGTAGCGTCTGTAGCCCATGACTTTATGGTTTCCAGCGCCTTTTCGGCTGTTTCACGGTCGGGGGTTTTGCCGGTTTGGATATTCATCTGGCGTCTCCGCTGTTTATACTGTTCGCCCGCCCAAGATAGGGCATCGGCGTGGTATTACCAATCTAAAGCAACCGAGCAGCAGCTATTTTCAGGACTTCCACAAATGCCGCCAAGTCACTAAACATGGCATCGGCAGCAGCCTGCCCCGCAACAACCGCCCCGCCCCGCCGCTCAATGCCGCCCTGCAACATCAGATTATCAATCATATCAAAATCTTCCACCAACAGCCCGTCAGGACCGCGTGGCAGTCCGCTGGCGTCCCTTTGCACCTGGCCACCGTAATATTCCAGCACCCGGTCGCTGTGGTTTTTAGGTTCGTTACTATAGGCGAATGCCGGTTTCCCCTGCGCCGACATGTATCCCAGTTCAAAACAAGTACCGGTATCTGCCGCGATGCCCCGATAGGGCGTCAGGTTGGCAATGATGGCGTCAGAGCTATCCATCAGCATTTCATCGCGGGCAGATATCGCCATGCCCTTTTGCTTTGGCGTCGGTTGATCAGCCACATCATCATCGCCCGGGGCCACAGGGATAAAACCTTGGGCGCTGGTCAGATCTTTCTTGGCCTGCCGAATTTCGACAGAATTGGGTAAAAACACTTCTGGTCCAGCCAGATAGATGCGGATGTCGCTCAAACCGCCGCCAGTCCCGCCATCAGATCAGCGATCAGATCGCCTGCGTCTTCCAGCCCGCACGACACCCGCACCAATCCGTCGGTGATACCAAGACTTGCGCGTTGGTCCTCGCCCAACCGCTGATGGGTGGTGGTCGCCGGGTGGGTGACGATACTTTTGGCGTCCGCAAAATTGTTGGAAATGATGAATATTTCCAGAGCATTCAGGAACCTGAACGCGGCGTCTTTGCCGCCTTTCAGATCAATCGCCAGCACGGTGCCGCCGGCCTCCAATTGCGTCTTGGCCAGCGCGACCTGTGGGTGGCTGGCATGGTGCGGATACAACATGCGCTGCAGTTTTTCATGGCCCGCCAGCGCATCCGCCACCGCCGTGGCCGTGGCGGTTTGGGCGCACACCCGCAGATCAAGGGTTTCCATGGATTTCAACATCACCCAGGCATTAAACGGGCTCATCGCACCACCGGTATGTTTCAGGTAAGGTTCAACGGTCGAGCGGATCAATTCCTTACTGCCCAGCACCACACCGCCCAGACAGCGGCCCTGCCCGTCCACATGTTTGGTGGTGGAATACACCACCATATCCACACCGCATTCAATAGCTGTGGAATAGATCGGCGTGGCAAAGACATTATCGGCAATTACCAATGCACCGACACCATGGGCGATGTCACAAACTGCTTTCAGATCAATCAGTTCCAGCGTTGGGTTGGACACGGTTTCCAGAAACACCGCGCGGGTATCAGGACGCATGGCGGCGCGCCACTGGTCCAGATCGGCGCCAT
>JAZGFB010000055.1:0-3318 GCA_036479015.1 Paracoccaceae bacterium
CGCTGAACAGCCGCGCCGCGTCTTCCACGAATATTGGGTTGGCGGCGTTCAGTTCGGCAAACGCCTGTTCGTCTTCACGTTTCACCATCACTTGTGTTTCCGTCGGCACTGCAGCGCGGCAATGGTCGATGATGTCTTCAAACCACAGGCAGGGTTCATCGCAATCCATCACCACCGAAATGCGCGCCACTGAGCGTTGCGAATGGGGGGTGGCCAGTTGGCCGCGCTGCTGGCGGGCATGTTCGGCCAGTTCCAGCGAACAGGGGCAGGTTGAGGAATAGACATAATCAAGGTGGATGATTTTCTTACGCACGCCGCCGGTTTCAACCAGCTCAAGCGCGATGTCGTAATACTGAAACCCGGTCAAACCTGAGCGCAGGGATTTGACCCGCATCGGGAAGGAGAACCGCATCTGAATGCGTGCGTCAAAGCTGTCCAGATCGGTTTTATAGGCGTCCAGCGCGGTTTCAATCACTTCAAAGCTAAAGGTTTCTTCGGCGTGTTTGTAAAATGTCCGCATGATCCGGGACATGTTGATGCCCTTTTTGCCAGCGTCCAGGCTAACGGTGCCGGTCACCGAAGTTTCCAGCGTTACATCGCCATTGTTACGCCGGTGAAAGCTGATCGGCAGGCGGAAATTGGAAATACCAACATGTTCGATATGGCGCTTGGCGCCTTTGATCAGGCTTTCGGGGCCATTTTGCAGGTCCGGCAGGCTGGCGCGATAGGCTTCGTCCACCTGAAATTCTTCCGGATAGGCGCGGATCAGAGCCGGATAATTCGCCAGCTCATGCCCCGGCAGCAGACGCGAAATAGCCGGGTGCAGTTCCGCTATTTCGGTGGCTGTCGCGTCTGTGGCCCATGATTTTATGGTTTCCAGCGCTTTTTCGGCCGCATCACGGTTCGGAATTTTACCGGGCTGGATATTCATCTGCGCTCTCCGTTGGTTGCAACTGGCCACACCAGAATAGGGTATTGGCGGTGGTTTACCAATCCAAAGACGGCGCATTCCACCAATTTCAGCCATATACCACCTGTTCAGGGGGCTGCTACACCTGCAATCCTGCGCTGAAACAGCACCACGCCCAGTGCAATCAGCAGGATCGCCAGCCAAAAGTTACCCGGCAGCGGTTCCTGAAAAACCAGCACCGAAATACCAACCCCAAGGGCAGCACCAACCGAGCCAATCTGGCTAAGATAGGTTGGCCCGGCAAGGCGTTGCAAGATGAAATAGAACACGAACTGAATGGCGAAAACCGCCAGATTGGCCAGTAGCAACAACGACAGGTATGGCCGTTGCCAAAGGTGTTGGATATTCACACCTTCGGTCAGGGTGGCCAGAACGCCGATCATCGCCCCGGCCATGATCAATGTAATGGCGGACAGGAAAATAGCGCTGGCCGATTCCGGCCAAAACCGTGTGCGGTAGATGTTTCCAAATCCGATTATCAAAGGAATACATGCCGCGATGGCCAGCCAGCCGCCGACCCCAAGCGTTTGCAGTTTTAACGATGCCAACAGGATGCCGCCCAGCAATCCGCTGGCCACACCAAGCGCTTTGCGGGTCTGCAAATGCTCCATCTTCAGGGACACTGCCAGCAGGTAAGTGAACAGCACCGGGAAGGCATAAACCAGCGACATGAACCCGGGGCCCACATGGGCGACCGCCAAAAAACTAAGCACGGTCGGTATGGCCAGAAACGCGCCTGCGCCCACAGTGTAGGGCAGAACCTTTTTCATTGGTGTCGATAGCTGCCCCAGTACCGCAGCCAACACCAGTATCACAGCCCCGGCCCCCAAAAGCGAAAGCGATACCAACCAGAGTACCGGTGCCCCTGCATCCGCCACAAGTTTTGACAGATTGACCGAAAGTGCGATCATTGAACCGACCAAAAACAGCAGTACCACTGGCACTAAAGGTGAATTGTTGCCTGATGGGGCGGTTTTTCGGGGCATATTTGGGCTCCAATTGGGGGTTGATATATATCTCGACATAAAGTATCTTGATGTCAAGTTAAATGAGGTGCCCATGGACCGAGCCGCAACAGCCACCGCCCAATGGCGACAGGAAATACCCGGGCATGACTATGGCCCGATGGAAGTTCTGGGGCGCCTGGCCGAGGTGGCACAGGTGATCAATCAGACCCATCTGACCCCGGTTTTCGCCCGGTTTGGTCTGCAACCGGGTGAATTCGATGTCCTGGCAACACTGCGCCGTTCCGGTGCGCCTTACCGGCTGTCGCCAACGCAATTATTCAAGGCCACGATGATGTCATCGGGCGGAATGACGGCACGGCTTGACCGGTTGGAAACGGCCGGGCTGGTGATGCGCAGCCCCTGCCCCAAAGACCGGCGCAGCACCCAGGTTGGGTTAACGGCCAAGGGCACGGCGCTGGTTGAACAGGCGCTGCTGGCGCATTTGGAAAATGAAACACGGTTGACAGCGGCCCTGACCAAGGCAGAGCAACAGCAACTGGGGCAGCTGCTGGCGCGCCTGTTGGCGGGGCTGCCGGAAGCCTAGGCGAACGGCGGCCTAAACCGCCGCCAGTCCCGCCATCAGATCACCGATCAGATCGCCCGCGTCTTCCAGCCCGCAAGACACCCGCACTAGCCCATCAGTGATACCAAGACTTGCACGTTGGTCTTCGCCCAGCCGCTGATGGGTGGTTGTGGCCGGGTGGGTGACGATGCTTTTGGCATCGGCGAAGTTATTGGAAATGATGAATATTTCCAACGCATTCAGAAACCTGAACGCGGCGTCTTTGCCGCCTTTCAGATCGATCGCCAACACGGTGCCGCCGGCCTCCAATTGCGACTTGGCCAGCGCGACCTGCGGGTGGCTGGCATGGTGCGGATACAACATGCGCTGCAGTTTTTCATGCCCCGCCAGCGCATCCGCCACCACCGTAGCCGTGGCGGTTTGGGCGCGCACCCGCAGGTCAAGGGTTTCCATGGATTTCAACATCACCCAGGCGTTAAACGGGCTCATCGCGCCGCCGGTATGTTTCAGGTAGGGTTCAACGGTCGAACGGATCAATTCCTTGCTGCCCAGCACCACACCACCCAGACACCGGCCCTGCCCGTCCACATGTTTGGTGGTGGAATACACCACCATATCCACACCGCATTCAATGGCCGTGGAATAGATCGGCGTGGCAAAGACATTGTCGGCGATCACCAGCGCACCAACGCCATGGGCGATGTCACAAACTGCTTTCAGATCAATCAGTTCCAGCGTTGGGTTGGACACGGTTTCCAGAAACACCGCGCGGGTATCAGGACGCATGGCGGCGCGCCACTGGTCCAGATCGGCGCCAT
>JAZGFB010000056.1:0-2948 GCA_036479015.1 Paracoccaceae bacterium
CGCTGGAACATCTGGTCGCGCGCACGGTAAATCGTACCGATGCATCAAAATTCATCTATATTCTCAATCAGATAGACACCGCCGCCAAGGACGACAACACCGAAGAAATCGTCGCCGCGTGGCAGCGCGCCATTGCACAGGCCGGGCTGTCGGCAGGCAAGTTTTTCACAATCTATGATGAAACGGCAGCCGTTCCAATTGAAGATATTTCCCTGCGCGAACGCTTTCGCACAAAACGTGACCATGATCTTGACCAGATCATCCAGCGTATGGACGGCGTGGAATTGCAGCGCAACTATCGCATCGTTAGCATGCTGGAAACCGTGGCAAGCGAGCTGGAAAACGATATCCTGCCAAATCTACGCGATGCCCGTGCCCGCTGGCGTCGTCTGGTTCTGCTGGGTGATGCTTTGGTAGGGGCTGCAATACTTGCTGTGGGTGTCGCGTTGTGCCAGTATTTCGGCTGGTCGCTACCATCAACTATGCAAACAACAAATTGGATCAAAGCCAACCCGATCGATGCCGCAGTTGCTGCACTGGCCGGTGTAGTCCTGATCCTCGCACTGCACTATTGGATACGCGGTCTTGCTGCCAAACGCATCGCCGCCGGGCTCAGCAATTCTTATGGTCAACTAGACCTGAAACTGCGTCAGGCATTTTTGAAAAATACCGGCCTGTTCCAGTCAATTTTCCGCGTAGAACCAACAGGTTGGGGCAAGCGCGCGGCTAAAAACTTGCGCCAAATACGCGAAACCGTCGCCGGCCATATCCAAAACCTGAATGACAGATATGCTGATCCATCCGGCAAAACCCCGAATCAATCACCAGTTAACGCCCCCTAACCCCGGTCCAAAGCCCGCAACATTGGCTGATACCCGGCCACTGACGCCCGGATCGACGCCGCGCTTGCCCGGTCATCGACTGCACGCCATGCACTTTCACTTAGCCCTAATATCCGCGGGATCATCATCGGCCACATATCGGCGTCCTTAATGGAAAATTCGCTCCAAAACTGGCCCTGCACGCCGATGATATTACCCTCAAGCTCTGGCTCATCCGCTGGAACAGGCAACCATTCAACCGTGTCTTCCAGTGAAACCGTCCCCGCCCAACGCGTTCCCCGCTCAGACCAGCCTTCCGAATGGGCCATATCAAAATAAACGTTCTGCGCCGGGCACATGACAACTTTGTACCCCTCTCGCGCCGCATCCAGTCCCGGGCCTTGCCCGGTCCATGAAAACAGGATCGCGCCATTGCCAATGCCACCGTTTTTGCCCTTCACAGCCTCTTCCCAGGCACAGGGTGTTGCCCCCTTGGCAACCACAATTTTGGCTGCCCGGTCCATAAACCACCCCTGCAAATCATCCAGCGTGTCCAGCCCATGTTCAACCATCAACGCCTTGGCAGCCGGTGAATGTTCCCATGCCGCAGGCGGGCGTTCATCACAGCCCAGATGCAAATGCGCAAACGGGAAAATCGTGGCCACTTCGGCTGTCAGCTTTTCGATGAATTCCCAGGTAAACGGCATCGCCGGGTTCATGGTGTTGGCCAGATAGCCCTGAATGCTTTCTTCTGCCGTATTGTCGCCCGGATCGCGCATTTGCGGAAATATCCGGGTCAGCGCATAGGCATGGGCCGGAATTTCAATTTCCGGCAACACTTCAATCTGCAACTCAGCCGCGCGCACGATCAGCTCAGCGGTGAATTCCAGCGAATAACTGCCCCCAGACGGCCCGCTGCCACCACCAAATACGCCTGGCACCAACTCCCCTGCCCCGCGCATCCGGGTTTGCTGCCAGATTTCCGGGTAACTTGTCACCTCCAGACGAAACGCTTCATCATCGGAAAAGTGCCAATGGAACCGGTTCAGCTTAAACAGCGCCATCATATCCAGAAATTGCATAATAGTCTCGGGTTCAAAGAAATGCCGCGCGCAATCCAGATGCTGACCGCGCCAGCCAAATCGTGGATGATCGGTGATCGTGCCGCAAGGTACATCACCGCCATGGTTCACACACAGGCTTAGCAAGCTTACACCGGCATAAAACGCCCCGGCATCGCTATTTGCCCGAATGACCACACCATCAGGCGCAATCGTCAGTTCATATCCTTCATTCGGCCCGTCAAATTCTGACGACACCGTCAGGGCCACACCTGCCCCAAGAAAATCCCCCAGATTGTTGCGCAAGGTCAGCGCATCAACGGCACCCAAAGCCCCGAAAAAGCCTGCATCCGTCGCCAGCTCAAACCCGCCACGACAATCCAGCGTCCCTGTGGCAGCCACCCAATCACTGGGTGCCGGAACCAATTGCAACCCGTCAGAAACCGGCCCGTAATCCGGCTCTGCAATCACAACTTCCTGACCGGAAAACTCAATCCGAACGCCAATAATCTTGCCATCAGGCAACTTTACATGGGGCCCTTCTGGTATCCAACTGTAGTTAAAAATTTCAAACCGCTCATCCACAAACCCAACAGAAAACGCCCCGGTCTCCGGATCATCCAGCACAACTTCGGTATATCCGGCAACACCCAGAACCTTACTGCATCCTGCCACCGCACGCACCGGTGCCACCATGCTGAAACACAGCACCCCTTTGGCCGGGAACCCGTCAATCGTACCCGCAAAAATACGCCCATCCTGAATGCTCAGGGCCCAAACCAGTTCATTGCTCATGCTATCTTCCTAAACTTGCAATTCGGCGACAAAATCATAGGCGTCACCACGATAAGTACCTTTAGAATATTCAATCACCCGCCCAGACGCCAAATACCCGGTTCGTGCGATCGTCAGCGCCGGGTCAGATATTTCGGCCCCCAAATGCTCGGCCTGATCTGGCGTCAAAATTGTCGCTGATATCCGTTGAATGGCGCGCACCGGACGCATGCCGCGTTTATCCAAAACAGTATACAGCGACGTCGTAACATCTTCGGGGTTCGGTAAAATG
>JAZGFB010000057.1:0-2297 GCA_036479015.1 Paracoccaceae bacterium
TAAATGATTTTTTCGCAGTGTAACCTTCACCGAGCAGGGCGACAGCCACAGCAAGACCTTCGGGGGCGTTTTGCAAGCCGATGCCAAGGGCGATGGGGAAACCACCGTCAAATCCGCCAGCGCCAAAGCCAACACCCACAGCCAGGCCTTCGGGCAGGTTGTGGATGGTGATGGCGATGATGAACAGCCAGATACGGCGCAGGGAATCCGATGCCGGGCCTTCACGCCCGGTCGAAAAATGCTCATGGGGTAAAACTTCGTTCAGCACGGCCACCACGCCCATACCCACCAGTATGGCAGCGCAAACGATCAGCGGCGGGGTAATGCCTTCTCCGTAGCGAATGCCAGCGGCATCAAGGGCCGGAATGATCAGCGAAAAGAATGACGCCGACAGCATCACGCCAGCGGCAAAACCCAATGAAATATCCCGGGTACGCCGCGACGGTGTGCGCCCGAACAGCACCGGAATAGCGCCAACGGCCGTCATCAGACCGGCAATTAGACTGCCGAGAAACCCAAGCATGATGGGGGACATATTTTCGATCATGGGAATTCCTATTCGATAAATCTGGCTTTCCAGAAGAAGTAATTGATAATCATTCGCAAGTAAAGCGGTGACTTTTTTCAGCCCGGCGCTGTCACGCTTTGGGGCATTATGGTTTGCTGCCACTGCTGGCGCAGGCTTTCCCCCTGATCGGCAAACCGGCTGTCCAAAACATTAAAGGATGTAATCCGATCCAGACGAAAATGGCGAAAACCTTGCCGTAATTCACAATGGCCGACCAGCACAGTGGCCTGCGCATAATATATGATCACCAGTGGCCAGATCACGCGGTCGGTGATTTTCTGGTCCGCATTACAATAGCCAATGTGCAATTTGTTTTCATTGCGTATCGCGCCCCGCAGCGCCACTGGATCAACGCTGTCAGATCGGGGCGCGCCCCAGGCCGAGGCAACAGAAATATCACTGGCCGGGGCCGCATCGCCTAATTTGCACGCCACCCGGAGCGATGCTTCCCAAAGTCCGGCATCACCGGTGCGCGCGATCATTGCCAGACCAACGGTGATCGCCTCAGCTTCTTCGGCATCAAAATTGATCGGCGGCAGATCGTAGGATTTGCGGATGATATAGCCCACCCCCGGTTCCCCCGAAATCGGCGTGCGCATGGCCTGAAGCGCGGCGATGTCGCGGTAGATGGTGCGTTTGGACACTTCCAATTGATCGGCAATATCAGCGGCGATCAGCGGGGCGGGTGCACTGCGCAGTATCTGGATGACCTCAAACAATCTGTCGGTTCGGCGCATTTCTTTCCCCCGTTTGCATGCCCTTAAACACTGTTGCCACCCCGGTGTCAGCAGGGGGTGGCTAGGTATTTGAAAAATTCCAGAGGATCAAAAATGCAGGACAATCACCGCCACCTGTCAGGCGTAATCTTAGTTGTGGTATCGGCTTTGGTTTTCAGCACCGCCGGTGTGTTTACCAAGGGTGTCACAACAGCGGCCTGGGGGGTGATCTTTTGGCGCGGATTGGCAGCGGCAGGATTTACCTTTGGCTATATGATCTACCGTGGCCATTTGCGTCGGGAAATAGCACTGTTTGGTGGACCCGCCGTGCTGGTCGTAGTGTTAAGCGCCCTGGGCACCGCGGCCTTTATCCCGGCTTTCAAACTGACCAGCATCGCCAATGTAGCGCTGATTTACGCCAGCGCACCACTGTTCACAGCGGCGCTGGCGTGGCTGTTTATCCGTGAACGGGCCTCGCGGCTGGTGCTGGTGGCCAGCTTGTTCGCCTTTGTCGGGGTCATGGTCATCGTGTCAGGCTCGCTTGGCAGCGGTCGCTTGATTGGCGATATGCTGGCGTTGTGGATGACGCTGATGCTGGCCGGGATCATGGTAGTGTACCGGCGCTGGCCTGACACCACGGCCGCCTTACCCGCAGCGGTATCGTCGCTGTTTCTGTTGCCGGTTGCTATGCTGTTTGGTGATCCCTTCGCCGCCCCAGCCCATGAAATGCAGGTGCTGATCCTGTTCGGGCTGGTGTTCGCCGTGGCTTCGGTCACCTTGGCAGAGGGCGCGCGCCGATTGCCATCAGCAGAAACAGCGCTTTTATCCAGTCTTGAAGTTCCCTTTGCCCCGCTCTGGGCTTTTTTGATCCTGTCGCAACTGCCCGGTATGCCAACCATAATCGGTGGCACAATCGTCCTGCTAGCGGTGCTCGGCTCGCAACTGTTGCAGCTAAAACCCCGCTAGCGTTCAGGGGTGCGCAGTTGATAAACCCCTTCCGGCAGGTCCAGTGC
>JAZGFB010000058.1:0-2680 GCA_036479015.1 Paracoccaceae bacterium
CACAACCGGACGTGAGCCGGGCGAGGTTGTGGCCACTGAGGGCCTGAAACAAGTTACTGATACAGGTGCAATTGAGGCAGCGGTAGATGCGGTGATTGCCGACAATCCAGAGCAGGTTGAAAAGGCCCGGGCGAACCCGAAACTGGCGGGCTGGTTTGTGGGTCAGGTGATGAAGGCGACGGGCGGCAAAGCCAACCCGAAAGCGGTTAACGAATTGGTAAGCAAAAAGCTGAAACTTTAAAGTCTTTAAACAGTTCAGAGGCCGTTGTTTAAACTCTTTAATGGCGCTCGGTGGGGGGCAAAGGTTAGCGTCAGGTTAATTTGTGACCCATTGATCCAACAATCCGAATCCCTTAGCCTTCGGCGAAATTAGGGGAAACTTTGTGCCAGTATTTTCGGGCGAAGATCTGACTAAATCTGCGAAACTTCTGACCTCGGCAGCGATCGTTGTAGCCGACCCCACTGGGTTGACTGCGGGTGCGGTCGGCTTGGACGCAGTGCTGACCTATTATGATGTGAAAACTGCAACCCATCCCGATCTGAAAAAGTTGGAAAAGGAAGTTGCTAAAAAACTGAAGACCCAACTTAACACACCTAATTACCATTACCCAACTGGCGCGAAGATTCACCTGCCGCAGATGATGGAGGCCGGGCTGTCCACACCGGCCGAATTTGTCGACTGCAATCTTTATGCAACAAAGATTGTTGAACTGATGATCACACGGTTCAAGGAAGCTGAACACAAAAACCCGGCAATGATTGAGGCCTACCGTTTCCTTTGCCTACCCGTTTTGAGCGATTTGATGGACGATCCGCGAATGATGGCGGTGCTCAATCCGAAGATCGCGCGCAAGCAATTGGATGAGCTTGCAACGATAACTGCCAGACTGGACCAACTAAATAATCTTTCCAGAAATGAATGGGAAAAATTGGCAAATGACTTTGAAATCGAAAACCCCGCTGATCTAAGTGATGCAAAGTTGCTGGAGCTGCTGACCCTGAAGGCCAAGGAACATCGGGGGCTGAAAGCCGCGCTAGCAGAACTAAAGGACAAGTTGCCCCAGCTTGACAATGTAATCTCCGATGCGATGGCGCAGCTCGAGCTTGGCGACACCAATGCCGTGCGCGCGATCATTGCCGATGCGCGAATAACGCTGCGTGACTCGACTCTGCAAAAATCTCTGGAACAGGATGCCGATCTGGTCGAGGTTGACGCAAGGGCGCTGATCCTGATGGGGGATGTGCAGCAGGCCAGCGACATCCTGAATGCAGCGGCCGACAGTTTTGCGTCGATCGATCCACTGGAACCGGCGCGGCGGCGGGCGCGGTATTATGAGCCGCTCTATGATCACGGGCTGGCCTTTGGTGGGGCCGGGCTGGGGCTGGCGGTGGATATGTTGCAGGTGGTTTTGGCTGTGGTGACACGCGAGGCGGATGCCAGGCTTTGGGCTGTAACACAGAACAATTTGGGCAACGCGTTGTTGAACATTGGTAAGCGCGAGATCGGATCAGACAATCTGTCGGCCGCCGTCAACGCCTATGAGAACGCTCTATTGGAAATTTCGCAAAAGGCAGTGCCACTGTTGTGGGCCAAGGCGCAGAACAATCTAGGCAGTGCATTGCAGAACCTTGGCGAGCGCGAGGCCAGGACTGACACCTTGCTTCGCGCTGTGGACGCCTTTCACGCTGCCCTGTTGGAACTTACGCAGGAGGCAGTGCCGCTAGTCTGGGCAATGACATAGAACAATCTTGGCACCGCACTGGCAGCCCTTGGCGAGCGCGAGACCGGAACAGCCACTCTGTTGGCCGCCGTCAATGCCTATGAGAATGCTCTGCTGGAATTGACGCAAGAGGCGGCGCCGCTGGACTGGGCCAAGACGCAGAACAATTTGGGCAGTGCATTGCAGAACCTTGGCGAGCGCGAAGCGGGGGCAGACAGTCTGTTAGCCGCCGTCAAAGCCTATGAGAACGCCCTGCTGGAATACATCCGCGAAGCGGCGCCACTGGACTGGGCAGCCACACAGGGAAACCTGACCAATCTGGAACTGGCGTTATTTGATAAGGATGGCGACGGGGCGCATCTGGACGCGGCGGCGGCGTATCTGGCGGATGCGCGGGAAGTTTTTGGGGCGGACGGGGCCAGCCAGTATCTGGCGATATCGGATAGGCTGGCGGCGCAGATTAAAGTACGGCGGAGAAAATTGAAGGTCGACTGATCTGTTTACCACTACATCAGGGCAGCGCCCGGACCTCGGGGTGGGCGAGAAGCGCCCTCCCCGTGGGGGAGGTCCGGGCGCTGCCCGTGCGGGCACGGGCGATTTGACATCTGTGGCGCTTGAAAATTCTGCTCTGCCCCCGTAGAACCACCCGATCAGTATCAGGAGCCGCCCCATGTCAGCCTATGAGTATAAAGTCATTCCCGCCCCCAACCGCGCGGTGCGGGTGAAGGGCGTTAAGGGCACCGAGGCTCGGTTTGCCAACGCCATTCAAAGCGCAATGAACGATCAGGCGGGTGACGGTTGGGAATATCTGCGCACAGATACGCTGCCTTGCGAAGAACGTCAGGGCTTGCGCGGGCGCATAACCGTTTACAAAAACCTGCTGGTGTTTCGCCGGGCAGTTGAAGCGGCGGAAGAAGTTGCGCCAGAACCTGTGTCGATCGCGCCTGCCTTTGCTGGTG
>JAZGFB010000059.1:0-4190 GCA_036479015.1 Paracoccaceae bacterium
CCATCACTGAATCAAGTGGCGACGACTTTGACGCCGATGTCAGACAGGTTCGCAAAACCGGGGCCCGCGCCACCAGTTTAACGCTGTTTTGGGATGAGGCCGATCAAAACGGCACCTACGCCCCTGAATTTGACTGGCCCGACATCGCAAATGGCTATTACCCTGGCAAAGGTCTGGGCCTGATTATAACGCTGTCGGTCATCGACACAGTCACCGATCGTCGCCCCAAAGACCTGCTTAAAAAACCCTGGGATGATCCGATCGTCATCGCCCGTTTCAACGTCTATCTAACCGAAATCCTTTCCCGGATGCCCAACACAGACATTCTGGCAATCGCCGTTGGCAACGAAATTGACGGCTACCTGAAACGCAACAAAGACTGGCGGGCCTACGAACGTTTCTTCATTGCCGCACGCGATTCAATCCATCAAGTACGCCCCAATGTGCCGGTCGGCGTCACCATGACCTGGCAAGGCATGCAGGGTAAAAACACTGCCCGCGCCGCGCGCTTAAACGCCCTGACCGACGCAGCGCTTATCAACTATTACCCTTTGGACAGCCGCTTTCACGTGTTACCCCCGGCGGACATCGCGGCCCAACTGGATGCTATGATTATCGCTGCGAACGGCAAACCTGTCTATCTGTTTGAAACCGGCTATCCGTCAGAAGGTTGCGGTTCAAATTCGGCCCTGCAACAGGCCTACTTCCAGCACCTTTTGGCAGCATGGCACACCCGCAAACGCGACATTCCCCTGATCAACCTGGTCTGGCTGCACGATATCCCAGAAGCTAAATTACAGGGCTACGCCAGCTATTACGGCTCAAACAACCGCTGTTTTCTAAGCTATCTTTCCAGCCTTGGTCTGCGCAGCCTGAACGGCCAAAACAAACCGGCATTCAATTGGCTCATCAACAGATAACTGGCCTCTGACGCGCAGGACCTGCTGGACGGCTAAGGCCAAACCTCCCCCATCATCTTTCCGGCAAATATCCCCGCCGGAGGCTCCCGCCCTATACCGGCAGCGCCGTGGTCTTGAACACAGTCTTCAGCGCAAAACTGGAATGCATTTGCGCCACACCCGGCAGTTTCGCAAGTGAGCGGCGGTGGATCTGGGCAAAATGCTCAGTATCAAAAGTCACTACCTTAAGCAGATAATCCGCCTGCCCCGCCATCAGATGGCATTCCAGCACATCCGGTATTTTCGCCACCTCCCGCTCAAACGCCTCCAACACCTCATCCGCCTGCCCGGACAGGGTAATTTCCACAAACACCGTCGCCGGGCGCCCCATAGCCCGGGGATCCAACAGCGCCACATAATCTTTGATATATCCAGATTTTTCTAACCCATGCACCCGGCGATGACAGGCAGAGGGCGACAAGTTTACATTCTCGGAAAGTTCAGCATTTGTGATCCGCCCATCCTTCTGTAAAACCTCAAGAATACGACGATCTATACTATCAAGTTTCTGCATATCTGAATTATCTTCGAATTAATGTTAATTTTGCACAATATATGACCATGTTATCGTTAACTTACCAGCCCAACTTCAAAACAATTGCGTCCAACCTGCGCAATACCGGGGAAAATCCAACGGAGAACCCCCATGAAAATCGGCTGCCCTAAAGAAATCAAACCCCAGGAATTTCGTACCGGCCTCACCCCCAATGCCGCGCGCGAGGCCATCAGCCACGGCCATGACGTGTTGGTGGAAAAAAACGGGGGCATCGGCGCTGGCTTTCCAGATCAGGGTTACATTGATGCAGGCGCGCGCGTCGCCGACACAGCGGCCGAGATTTTTGAATGGGCCGATATGATCGTCAAGGTCAAAGAACCCCAACCCGGTGAGCGTAAAATGCTGCGCGAAGGTCAGGTGTTGTTCACCTACCTGCACCTCGCTCCCGACCCTGAGCAAACCAAAGACCTGATAGAAAGTGGCTGCACCGCAATTGCCTATGAAACCGTCACCGCACAGGGCGGCGGGTTGCCCCTGCTAGCCCCAATGTCGGAAGTCGCCGGTCGTCTGGCCCCCCAGGTCGGCAGCTGGACCCTGCAAAAAGCCAATGGAGGCCGCGGTGTGCTAATGGGCGGCGTTCCCGGTGTAGGCCCCGCCAAGGTTGTGGTCATCGGCGGTGGCGTCGTTGGTACCCACGCCGCCAAAATCGCCGCTGGCATGGGCGCTGATGTCACCGTGCTTGATCGCTCGCTGCTCCGACTGCGCTATCTGGACGACGTGTTTGGCGGTCGATTCAAGAACAGCTATTCCTCGGCTGGTAACACTATTGATCTGGTACGCGAGGCCGACATGGTCATCGGTGCGGTCCTGATCCCCGGTGCCGCCGCGCCCAAATTGATCAGCCGCGCGCAACTGTCGGAAATGAAACCCGGTGCCGTGCTGGTGGACGTCGCCATTGATCAGGGAGGTTGCTTTGAAACCAGCCACGCCACCACCCACCAAGACCCGATCTATGAGGTCGACGGCATCATGCACTACTGTGTCGCCAATATGCCCGGCGCTGTGGCGCGCACATCCACCATCGCGCTTGGCAATGCTACTATGCCGTTCATGCTGGCCTTGGCTGACAAAGGCTGGCGGCAGGCCTGTGAAGACGATGAACACCTGCTGAACGGTCTGAACGTCCACGCCGGGCATCTGACGTATTATGCTGTTGGCAAGGCGCTTGGCATTGATGTGTTGTCACCAGCGTTGGCGCTTAAGTAGTAGGCCCCGCAACGGTTCCCTCAAAGATCGGCTGCAAGTTGCGCAGCCGGTCCGAAGCAAAGCGCATGAATGCCCGGATGCGCGGCGTCTTACGCAAATCGGAATGGGTCAGAACCCAGATGTCGGGATAGTCGAACAGTTCAATGCCGCGAACGCGGGCCAACAGCGGGTCGGTCTCGCCCAAAAAACACGGCATACGAGTCGCTCCCAGCCCGGACCGGACCGCAGCAACCGCGGCGACCATGTCATCCACGGTCAAAATCGGGTTCAGCACCGGGCGCGCCTTGCGTACCTGCTCTGGCGGGCCGGGCCACTGGGCGAACCGAATCCAGTCCAGCGGTCCACCGCTGTCGTTTGCCACAAATTTGGCTGAGGCATAGACACCTGCCTTTTGCCGGGCAACTTTGCTGCCAAATAATGTTGCGGCCGGGTTATTGGATACCCGGATGGCAATATCAGCCTCGCGCCGTGCCAGGTTAAGCGGGTCGGTCCCACCCAAAACTGTCAGATCGACCTGCGGATATTCAGCGCGGAAATCCGTGAAAACCGACGTCAGAAACCGATCGATTAGCGATAGCGGCGCGGTCACCACAAGTTTGCCGGAAATGGATTGATCCCGCGCACCGACTGATCGCGACAGCGCCGCCTCGGTCTGTTCCATTTGTTCTGCCGCCCGTGCGGCATCAGCGCCGGCTTCTGTCGGCCTGTATCCCCCCGGCAAACGATCAAACAGACGCGTGCCCAGCACCTTTTCCGCTGCGAATATCCGCCGCGCCACGGTTGCGTGGCTCACACCCAAAGCGCGCGCAGCACCGCTTGTACCGTTCTGGCGCACGGTCTCAAGGATGAATTTCAGATCATTCCAGTTCAACATAATCTGTCCATTATTGCACATTCAATGCGCAATGTTGACTGTTTTCGTTCAGGCATTCGCCCAAGATACTTGAAAAGTAATCAGGAAAGGACGATCCAATGACAATTCACGTTATTGCAACGATGCACGTCACTAACCCAGATAGTCTGGCGAAATACCGCGAACGGGCCGGTGATGCGCTTTCGCGCCACGGTGGCAGCGTGGTTCAGGCATCCGGCGCACTGGCAATTTTGGAAGGCGACGGTGAAGCACCGAACGTGGCCGCACTATTGACCTTCCCCGACGAACAGGCGGCGCGGGCATGGATTGATGACCCTGAACTGGCGGAGGTTCATGCGTTGCGGCGAAATTCGGGTCAGTCAGAGGTTTTGATGCTCGGATAGCTCAGGGCCACGGGATTAATAACCCCTGCCCCAACAAAAAAGGCCCGCCAAACCGGCGGGCCTTTCCAACATCTTCGCCAACGAACGCTTACTTCTTCAGCGCCGCCGCAATCTCTTTCAACAGATCATTGTCGCTTGGGCCCGGATCTTCCGCCGGTGCTTCTTCCTCTGGACCCTTGGCCTTATTCACTGCCTTAACCAACATGAACACC
>JAZGFB010000060.1:0-63503 GCA_036479015.1 Paracoccaceae bacterium
CCACCCGCCAATAGCACAAGGAACAGCGCAAACATCAGGCCCAAACGACGCTCAATAAAGTCGCGAATTGGGGTGCCAAATTTCCACAGCAACGCGGCGATGATGAAAAACCGCAGGCCGCGTGCGACAATCGCAGAAACTATGAATACCGGCAGGGACAGCCCGGTCCAACCCGACATGATGGTGATCACTTTGAACGGAAACGGCGTTACCCCGGCCACCAGTACCGCCCAGGCACCATAGGCGTTAAAACGTGCACCAAATTCTTCGGCCGCATGGGCTTTGCCATAAAATTCAAGCACCGGTTTGCCGACGCTTTCAAACAGCCCCCAGCCGATATAATAGCCAAGCAATGCCCCAAGCACCGATGCCATTACAGCAATGGCGGCAATCAGAAATGCGCGGTTGGGGCGGGCGATGATCATCGGGATCATCAAAATATCTGGCGGAATTGGGAAAACTGAACTTTCCAGAAATGCAATTATGGCCAGCGCCCAAAGCGCCCTTGGGTGCTCTGCCAGTGAAAGTGTCCAGTTGTATAGTTGCCTGATCATGGTCGGTTATTTGCCTTTTGCAACATACGCCATGGGAAATTTGGCGCTTCAAGCTATACTAATGCAAGCTCAGACAGATGATACAGAAAACATGGGAGATCGGCAATGAAATGGCAGGGGCGACGGGGCAGTCGAAACATTGAAGATCGGCGTCGGGCAGGGGCCGGCAAAACCGGCGGCGTTGGGATTGTCGGGGTGCTGATCATCCTGGCGCTGGGGGCGTATTTTGGCGTTGATGTGACGCCGTTTCTGCAAGGCGGTGGCGGCGGTGCTTCCAACAGTGGCGGCGGCGGTGAAATTACCCAGGCCGACCGACAGGCCGGTGAATTTGTTTCGGTTACGCTGGCCGATACCGAAGAAGTTTGGGCGGATATCTTTCGCGATCAGGTTGGAAAGACCTATACGCCGACGATTTTGGTGCTGTTCAAGGGCGCGACCCAGTCCCGTTGCGGGGGCGCCAGTGGGGCCACGGGGCCATTTTATTGCCCGGGGGATAAGAAAATTTACCTGGACACCGATTTCTTTTTGACCCTTAGCCAAAAATTGGGGGCTAAGGGTGATTTTGCTGCCGCCTATGTGGTGGCCCATGAGGTGGCGCACCACGTTCAGGATGAACTGGGGATACTGGCCCATGCCAATAAGATCCGCGGCCAGTTAAGCCAGGCCGAAAGCAACGCCATTTCTGTGCGGATCGAGCTGCAGGCAGATTGCTATTCCGGCATCTGGGCGCGCCACGAGCAGGCGAAATTTGGATCGTTGGAGCAGGGCGACATAGCCGAAGCCATGAATGCCGCCAAGCAAATTGGCGATGATCAGCTACAGCGCAATGCCGGGCGAACGCCGATGCCGCATACCTTTACCCATGGCACTTCTGAACAACGCCAGCGGTGGTTTGTCACCGGTTACAACAGCGGTGAGCTGGCAAGTTGTAATACATTTGCGGCAGAAAACCTTTAGGCTTGGTGACATCATTTTGCGCTAGACGACCTGGCAACGGGCGGATAGACCGAGGGCTGGTTGCCCGAGTGGCGGAATGGTAGACGCAGGGGATTCAAAATCCCCCGCCAGCAATGGTGTGTGGGTTCGACTCCCACCTCGGGCACCAATTGTATTGAAAAAGCTAACCCACCTGTGGGCGCCATTTGGACAGGGCGGCCAGTATGTCGTGCAGGGGCATCCGCAGGGTGTCAGCTTTGGCTGTATCGTAAGCCCATGGCGGGCTTTCTTGCATATAGGTTGATTGGGCCAGTTCCATCTGGATGCAATGCACCCCGTTGGCCGGGTCGGCGTAGTGGCGGGTGGTCCAGCCGCCTTTGAAGCGGCCATTCAAAACTTGGGTATAGGGGGCAGCTGCGCTGATGCTGTGTACCAGTTGTTCCAGTTCCGGGTGGCAGGTTGTGCCATTGTTGGTACCAATATTGATGTCGGGCAGCCTGCCTGTAAACAGGAACGGAATATGGCTGCGGATTGAATGGCAATCATACAGGATTGCATGGCCATGGAGCGCGCGAACACGGCTCAGTTCATGCGTCAGCGCCCGGTGATAGGGCGCGTGGTACAGGCCTTGGCGCCGGGCGATTTCATTGGCATTTGGTTCTTTGCCCTCGTCATACAGCGCGTTGCCATCAAAGTCGGTCACCGGGCACAGGCCGGTGGTGTTTTGGCCAGGGTAAAGGCTGTGCCCGCCCGGGTCGCGGTTAACATCGATCACATAGCGGTGGATCTGCGTGCGCACCGATGAGGCACCGGGTAAAAGGCCTGCATAAAGGTCGTGAATGCGCCAATCTGTATCAGCCATTTGACGGGCGGTATCGTTCATTCCTGGCAATATGTCAGCGGGGATTGTTAGCCCGGTATGGGGCAGGCCCAGTACAAGCGGGGTTGTGCCTTTGGTGATCTCAATCATCGGACAGTTTGCCGGCATATATGCGGGTATGCAGCGGGTTCGACCCGATGCGGTATGACAGCTCTGCCGGTGTTTTGACGTCCCATATGGCCAGATCGGCACGGGCACCGGGGCGTAAAACCCCGCGATCTGCCAGACCCAGTGCCTGTGCCGCATTTCTGGTGACGCCTGATAGGGCCTCTTGCGGGGTTAAGTGAAACAGTGTGCAGCCCATGTTCATTGTCAGAAGGATTGAGCCCAATGGCGATGAGCCGGGGTTCCAGTCAGTTGCCAAAGCCATGGGCACGTTATGGGCACGAAAACTGGTGATGGGGGGGGCTTGGTCCTCTTGCAGGGTGTAAAATGCCCCCGGAAGAAGCACGGCAACGGTTCCAGATTTTGCCATCAGTTCTGCATCAGCATCTGTGGCGTATTCCAGATGGTCGGCTGAAATGGCGCCAAAGCTGGCCGCCAGTGCAGTGCCCCTGGAATGGGTCAACTGTTCGGCATGCAATTTAACCGGCAGGCCCAGCGCGCGGGCTTTGGTAAACACCCGTGCAATTTGGTTCGTATCAAAGGCGATGCTTTCACAAAATCCATCTACCGCATCCACCAGCCCCTGTGCATGGGCAAGTTCAAGCGTCGGTATACATATATCGTCGATATAGCTGTCTGCCGACATGCCCGCGGGAACGGCATGGGCCCCCAGAAACGACGTGATGATCGTGATTGGCCGCAGCGTCGCTATTTTGCGGGCGATGCGCAGCATCTTAAGTTCAGTTTCCGTATCAAGCCCATAGCCGGATTTTATCTCAAGTGTTGCCACGCCTTGCGCAATCAGATCATCAACCCGCAATAGGGCTGTCTCAAGCAGTTGGGCGTCGGTGCTGTCGCGGGTTGCTGTGACTGTGGACATGATGCCGCCACCAGATTTTGAAATTTCCTGATAGCTTTTGCCATTCAGGCGCATTTCAAATTCAAGAGCCCGGTTGCCGCCATGCACAATATGGCTGTGGCAATCAATAAGCGCAGGGGTCAGCAGGCGGCCGTTGAAACCTGTTTGTTTTACATTTGCAAATTTTTCCGGGCAATCTGGAGCGGATCCAATCCAGGCAATTGTTCCGTTACTCAGAGCAACCGTGCCGTTTTCAATTAGGCCATAGCCATCCTGATCAGGGTCCATGGTGGCGATGGTCACTTCAGTGATCAGGTGATCGGGGCTCTGCATAGGAAAACCTTGTTAAATGAATAACGGAAATTTAATAAGGGTGCACATAATTAGTCAAGTGGGTTTGCAATGAAATACATCACCGCTAAACAAATGCTGTTGCCAACTGGATGGAAAAACGACCAACAGGTTGGGGTATTGCCGGATGGCACCATTGGCTATGTTGGGCCGATCGTGTCACAACAAACAGCGCGGGTGGCACTGTTGCTACCAGCTCAGGTGAATGTGCACAGCCATTCGTTTCAGCGCGCCATGTCAGGGCAAACAGAGATGCGCGGCCCTATAGCGGGTGACAGTTTCTGGACCTGGCGCAAACTTATGTACAGGTTTCTTGATCATCTGAGCCCGGACCATGTGGAAGCGATTGCAAAGCTTGTGTTCATGGAAATGCTTGAAGCGGGGTATGCCTCGGTGGTGGAATTTCACTATTTGCACCATGGGGTTAGGGGTGTGCCCTATCAAAACCGGGCAGAGCTGTGTGAGCGCATTGTAGCAGCGGCGCAATCTGTGGGCATTGGCCTGACATTGTTGCCTGTGCTGTATCAGTATGGCGGTTGTGACGGGCGGCCATTGGCTGGCGGTCAGCAGCGATTTCACAACACATCTGATACATATGAAATGCTGTTTGAGGCCGCAAAAACTGCTGTGGGGCAGGGATGCGATGATTTCAATCTTGGGGTGGCCCCCCATTCCCTAAGGGCTGTTGATCATGCCGGTTTGGCGCTGTTGAGCGAATTATACCCTGATGGGCCAGTTCATATGCACCTTGGCGAACAACTGGCCGAGGTAGAGGAGGTTCAGGAACATCTTGGGGCGCGCCCGGTAAATTGGTTGCTGGACAATCACGACGTTGATCCGCGTTGGTGTCTTATTCATTGCACCCAGATGACCCCGCGTGAAACCAGCGCATTGGCAAAAACCGGGGCGGTTGCGGGCCTGTGCCCGATCACCGAAAGCAATTTAGGCGATGGTATTTTTGATGGCGTCAGCTATTTGAATGACAAGGGCCGGTTTGGCATTGGGTCGGATTCAAATGTGCATATTTCACTGTTTGATGAATTGAAAACCTTGGAATATTCCCAACGTCTGCGCGACCATAGCCGGGCTGCGTTGGCCAGCACGGGGCAGTCAACTGGTCGGGTATTATATGGCAATAGCCTAGCCGGGGGTGCCCAGGCCAGTCAGCGCAATTCAGGTCAGATTGCAGTTGGTATGTTGGCGGATATGACCGGTATTGAAACCAACAATCAGTGGCTGTGTGATCGGTATGGCGATGTGGTGTTGGACAGCTTGATATTTGGCGGGCAGGGGCAACGGTGCATCACCGATGTCTGGAGCGCGGGGCGCCACGTGGTAAAGCAAGGGCAGCACAGTCAGAGGGGTGCAATTGTCAGATCATACCAAAAAGCTCTGGCGCAGCTTCCAGCCGATATTTAAGGGCCCTCGGCGTCACCATCAGCGCGCCAAGAAACCCAGTTTTCCGGTCGGTCCATATCGGTATTGGCATGGCCATTTTCCAGTTTGACCAGGCTGATGCTTTCCGAATGAAGCAGGCTGCGCGCGCTTTGATCGCCGCTCAGATGTTTGGCATAGGGAAATAGCCTGGATGGCAAAATTACCGGGTGGCCCGGATGGCCGCTTTTGTCGGTTGCACTGACGGCAAGGTTTGAACCGACCTCTGCAAAATGCGTCAGTAGGGTGCTAAGGTCATCCTGGGTCAGGTTTGGCATATTTGCCAACATCACCAGGGCACCGTTCAATCCCTCTGGCAGGGAATTGATACCCGCCCGTAAGGTTGCAGATATATCTGTGCGGTCACTGGGGATCGGTACGATTGTAATGGGTTCATGGGCAATGGCCTGTCCCCGTTCCATAACGTCAGTTCCGATAGTCACAAACACCGGAAACCCGGTAGCGCAGGCGCGTCTGATGACCTGGGTTAGCAGGTCTTGGCCATCAACCATTGCCAAAAGCGGATCAGGCTGGTCAGACCCTGGTTTGGGCGCCTCTGTTAGTATCAGGATGGCAACTTTTTCTTTCATTGCACCTCCGGCACCAATTATTTTTCAGGGATCAATCCCCGGGGACTGAACCTGAGCACCAATAACAATATCACCCCCATGGTCAACAGTCGCATATGGGCAGCGCTATCAATCAGGTGTGATTTCAAGGCCGAGCCATCGGCCATGCCACTGGTGATCGCCCCCATCAGCCACAGGCCAATTGGTTCAACCTGAACCCAAAGGAACCAGATCAGAAACCCGCCAAGCACCGAGCCCCAGTTATTGCCAGACCCGCCCACAATTACCATGACCCATATCAGGAAGGTAAAGCGTAGTGGTTGGTAGGTGCCGGGCGTTAGCTGCCCATCAAGGGTGGTCATCATAGCACCTGCCAATCCACATATGGCGGAACCAATGATGAATATTTGCAAATGGCGTTTGGTAACGTTTTTCCCCATGGCTTGGGCTGCGGTTTCATTGTCACGAATGGCGCGTATCATCCGGCCCCAGGGTGAATTCAGGGCCATCTGTGAAAGCCAGATCAACGCCAACAGAACAAACAGAAACAATGTCATATAGGACAGTTTTACGGCCATTGCTGACGCAGGAACCGGGTCAAACCCCCATGCCTGCATGCGCGTAACGAAAGCGGTGGATGCCTGCAGGTCAACTTCGTAGGGCACAGGGCGGGGCAGGCCGACCACGTTTTTGACGCCGCGGCTAAGCCAGTCTTCATTTTTCATGACTGCCAGCACAATCTCGGCGATGCCCAATGTGGCAATGGCCAGATAGTCAGAGCGCAATCCAAGTGCCGTTTTGCCGATGATCCAGGCAACACCTGCCGCCATAAGCCCGCCAACCGGCCAGCCAATAACCGCTGGCAAGCCCAGACCGCCCAGGTAACCGGTACCGGCAGGGTTCACGGCCTCTATTGCTTTCACGGCGGGGTCAAACAGGCCCCGAAACAAAAAGAAACCGGCAATGACAAATAGCGCCACGATCAGAGCACGGGCGCGCCCGGATGCGAGGCGGCCCCAAAGCACAATGGCCCCAACGATTGTGCCGACGGCCACAGCCAATGCACCCAATACCCTGATGCCGCCCGCATCCCAGGCTTCATCAACCGGGTCCATACCCACAAGAACGGCGCCAAGCCCGCCAATGGCAACAAACCCCATGATGCCGATATTGAACAGGCCCGCATAGCCCCATTGCATATTCACGCCCAGGGCCATTATGGCCGATATCAGGCCCATATTGATGATGCCAACGGCGACATTCCAGCTGTTGAAATAGCCGGTTAGCGCGATCAGGCTGAAGACAACTAAGAACAGCAGCGGGTTTTTGATGGAAGGGTTCATGTCTGTTTCCCACTAAAGAGGCCGGTCGGTTTGAACAGCAAGACAATGATCAGAATGGCGAAACTGACCGCGAATTTGTAATCGGTGGATATAAGTTGAACCAGCGTCGTCGGTTCCCAGCCTTCTGGGGCCAAATAGCCCAGCACCTTTTTGAAGGCATAGGTTATTGTCACCTCGGAAAAGGCGATGACAAAACCGCCCGCAATCGCCCCAACCGGGCTGCCCAGCCCGCCGACAATCGCACTGGCAAAAATTGGCAGCAACAGCTGGAAATAGGTGAAGGGTTTGAACGATTTATCCAGCCCGTACAGCACACCCGCAATGGTGGCCAGGGTGGCAACGATCATCCAGGTGTACATGACCACGCGCTCTGGGTTGATGCCCGACAGCAACGCCAGATCTTCGTTGTCCGAAAATGCCCGCATGGATTTACCCGTGCGGGTGCGGTTCAAAAACCAGAACAGTACCACCACCACAATAATGGCGGTAACAACAGTGATACCGGCGCTGGTTTTGATTGCCAGGCCTTCCTTTAGCCCGGTTAATTCCTTGAATTCCCGCGCTGAAATAATAAACCGCTCACCATCGCCAAAGCGTTGGTCATTGGGCCCGATAATAAAGCGCACCAATCCGTTCATGATAAACATGACCCCCATGGACACGATCACCAAAATGACCGGGTTGGCCTTTTGTTTTCGATAGAACCTGTACACGGTGCGATCCGTTAGCAACAGCAACCCAATGGTGGCAGCAATGCCAAAGGGCAGGGCCAACAGCGCAGTTGGCAACACGCCAAAATTGATCCCCACTGACTGAAAGCCCCAGGTGACCAATATGGTCGACATGGCGCCAAACGCCATCGTGTCACCATGGGCAAAGTTGGAAAACCGCAATATGCCAAACACCAGGGTTACCCCAAGCGCCCCAAGCGCCAGTTGGGCACCATAGGACGTGGCCGGCACGATAACGAAATTGGCAAAAGCCACGATTGCGTTCAGAAAATCCATATCTCAGCCCCCCAAAAAGCTTTTGCGTACTTCAGGATTGTTCAGCAATTCCTTGCCGGTACCACTAAAGCCATTGCGCCCCTGCACCAACACATAGCCCTTGTCGGCAATGTCCAGCGCCTGGCGCGCATTCTGTTCCACCATCAGGATCGGTATGCCGGTGCGCGCCACTTCGATGATCCTGTCAAACAGTTCATCCATCACGATCGGTGACACACCCGCTGTGGGTTCATCCAACATCAGAACCTTTGGCTGGGTCATCAGCGCGCGCCCCACGGCAACCTGTTGGCGTTGGCCGCCAGAAAGCTCACCCGCTGCCTGCAGACGTTTGTCTTTCAGGATCGGAAACAGGTCATAAATCTGGGCTAAGGTGTCACTGAAATCATCGCGCCGGATAAAGGCCCCCATTTCAAGATTTTCTTCAACTGTCAGGGACGTAAAAATATTGCTGGTTTGGGGCACGAACCCCATGCCTTTGATCACCCGGTCCTGGGGCGACAGGCCAGATATATCTTCCCCATCCAGCCGCACCGCACCGCCGCGCAGGTTCAGCATACCAAAGACGGCCTTCATGGCGGTTGATTTGCCAGCCCCGTTAGGGCCGACGATCACGGCGATTTCGCCCTTTTCAACGGCGATTGTGCAATCGTGCAAAATATCAGGGCCGGAACCATAGCCGCCGGTCATATTTTCGCCGATTAGAAACGGTTCAGACATGGGTCTGCCCCCCTGATCTTGGTTCCACAAGTATCCCCGCCGGAGGCATCTGAATTTTCACCCGGATCATCCGCTCACCTTATTTTTCAGACCGGTGCCCAGATAGGCCTCGATCACCTGCTCATTTGATTTAATCTCATCAATCGTGCCCTGTGCCAGGACTTTGCCCTCAGCCATACAAATTACCGGATCACACAACCGTCCGATAAAATCCATATCGTGCTCAATTACGCAAAATGTGTAGCCGCGCTCTTTGTTTAGGCGCAGGATGGCGTCACCGATGGTGTTGAGCAGGGTGCGGTTCACACCGGCACCGACCTCATCCAGAAACACGATCTTGGCGTCCACCATCATGGTGCGGCCCAGTTCGAGCAGCTTTTTTTGGCCACCCGACAGGTTACCGGCTTTTTCGTCGGCCAGATGGTCAATGGTTAAAAATTCAAGCACCTCTTCTGCCTTGTCGGCAAGTGCCTTTTCTTCGGCCCGTATCCGGGCGCGGCTAAACCAGGTGTTCATCAGTGCTTCGCCTGATTGGTTTGCGGGTACCATCATCAGGTTTTCACGCACTGTCATTGATGAAAATTCATGGGCTATCTGAAACGTGCGTAACAGGCCCTTGGCAAATAATTCATGGGGCGCCATGCCGGTAATATCTTGCCCGGCCATCAGCACACGCCCGGATGTTGGTTTAAGCACGCCTGCAATTACATTGAAAAGCGTGGTTTTTCCGGCACCATTTGGGCCGATCAATCCGGTGATTGAGCCCTCTTTGATTTCCAGGGTTGAACCATCAACCGCATGAAACCCGCCAAAATGTTTGTGTAAATTTTCTACCGTGATCATGTGTTGAACATCCCCCATCTACTCTCAAAAGTAGTGCCCAATAATAAAACAGCCCGGAACTTGCCGGGCTGTTTATAGTTTTAAACGCAGATCTTAGCGGTACTGAACCGTTTCGATCTTGCCATCCATGACTTCGATTTCACGGTAAGAACCACCGCTTTCACCGGGGCCGATCAGTTCAACATCAGAACCACCTGCATAGTCAATCTCACCACCATCGGCCAAGATTTGCAGGCCTTTGGCCAGCTCACCTGGATAAATCAGTTCACCCGGCGCATTGGCAACATCAAGGATCTTGCTGACATAGTCTGCCGGATCAGATGAACCTGCCGCCTGCATGGCCAGCATGAATAGGGCTGCAGCGTCGTAGCTTTCAGGTGTGTAAGGTGAAGACCCGTCAAAACCAGCGACTTCGGCCATGGCGTGCAACGTCTTAGCGCCATCAGAACCGGACCCGGCAATCTGACCAAATGATCCGTTCAGATCCGCGCCAAGATTGTCAATAATCGAGTCACCGATCATGCCGCCTGGAAGAACGAACTTATCAAATGCGCCCGTGTCCAAAGCACCGCGAATGATGCCCAGACCACCTTGGTCCAGATAACCTGCAACAACAACAATGTCGCCACCGGCAGAGGCCAGCGCGCCAACTTCTGCGGAATAGTCGGCTTTGCCATCTTCGTGGGATGCGTTGATGGTCACAACACCGCCCGCTGCTTCATAGGCCGTGGCAAATGCGTCGGCCAAACCTTTTCCGTAGTCGTTGTTGGTATAGGTCAGGGCCACAGATTTATAGCCGCGTTCCATCAGAATGTCAGACATGATCTGACCTTCACGGGAATCAGATGGCGCAGTTCTAAAGAACAAGCCTTTGTCTTCCGCTGTGGACAGGGCAGGGGATGTGGCGGATGGTGAAATCATCACCATGCCGTTCGGAATTGCCACGTTTGACAGGATCGCGCCGGTAACGCCCGAGCAATCGCCACCGATCAGGCCGGAAATTCCGTCTGACAGGATCAAGCGTTCAGCAGCAGAGGTCGACAAGGCGTTGTCGATACAACCGGTATCTGCGCGCACTGATGTGACCTTAGCGCCGCCCAGCAGCAAACCGGATTCTGTAACTTCTGACATCGCCAGTTCAGCGCCTGCAGCCATGGGGCCGGTCAGCGATTCAATCGGCCCGGTAAAGCCGATCAAGACGCCCAGTTTAATCTCAGTTGCGTGGCTTCCTGCAAAGGCAGCCGTTGCAAGCGCGGACACAGCCGTCGCCAATAGTAGTTTTTTCATTTAGTCTCTCCCTAGTTGGTCGTTCATTCTGAGAAGCGACGTTAGTGGGAGTTAATATAAAAAGAAACCCTATTTATCTGTAAATCATGCCATTTATTAATTACATAAATTGGTCTTATGGGGCGAACAGTATTGGGTATATTGGTGGGTAGCTATTGGAGTAGAATATGCGTTTAGGACTAATTTGTATCGTCTTTTATTTAAATGCCCTGGCGGTCAATGCTGCCGATGTGCTGACATCACAGGGAAATGTAAGTATCAACCGAATTATGGGCGGGCTGGATCAACCATGGGGGTTGGCGTTTCTACCGGGGGGTGGTTTTTTAGTCACCGAGCGGTCTGGCCAGTTGATCCATGTGGATCAAGGCGGCAGTGTCACCCGGATCAGGGGTGTGCCAAGGGTCGCAGACCAGGGCCAGGGTGGATTACTGGATGTTATGGTTCCGCAAGATTTTGCCCAGAGCCGCACCATTTTTCTAAGTTTCGCTAAAAAGAGCGGGCGTGATCGGGGGACGGCACTGGCGGTTGGAACCTTAAATGATGCTGGCAGCAAGCTGAGCAATGTAAAACTGATTTTTGAAATGTCGTCTGGGGGCGATGGCGACAGCCATTTTGGCGGCCGTATTGTCGAGCGGCGGGATGGAACCATATTCCTGACAATTGGCGAACGGGGAAAACGGCGTGCAGCCCAGGACCTGAGCCGCCACAATGGCAGCATCATTCGGATCAACCGGGATGGGTCAATTCCAGCAGACAACCCGTTTGTCGACAACGCTGGTGCACGGCCCGAAATCTGGACCTATGGTCACCGCAACCCCCAGGGCGCAGCGCTTGATCTGAATGGCAATCTTTGGGTTGATGAACATGGGGCAAAAGGCGGTGACGAGGTCAACCTGATCATACCCGGTAAAAATTATGGCTGGCCAGTGATCGCCTATGGGCGGCATTATTCCGGTGCAAAAATTGGCGAAGGCACCCATAAGTCAGGCATGGAGCAGCCACGGCATTTTTGGGACCCGTCCATCGCGCCGTCAGGGTTGATGATCTATTCCGGTAAACTTTGGCCAGAATGGCGGGGCGACTTTTTCATTGGATCATTAAAGTTTGACTACATATCACGGCTAGATCCCAAGTCAGGTTGGGCAGAGGAAAACATCGCATCCGATGAAACGGCGCGTGTGCGCGACGTGCGCGAAGCACCCGACGGATCAATTTGGTTTTTAAGCGCCCGTGAGGGGGCGATTTACCGGATCACCCCGGCAGAATAAGCACGCTAGCTGGACAGGCGGGCTGATTGGGAACCACGCTCGCGGTAGGGCGTGGTATTGTAATGCGCACGGTAGCATTTTGAAAAATGCGACGGTGACGCAAAGCCGCACGACAGCGCGACATTGATCACACTCATGTCGGTTTGCATCAAAAGGTTGCGCGCCTTTTGCAGGCGAAGTTCCATATAATAGCGCTTGGGGGACCGGTTCAGGTACCGGCGGAACAGACGTTCCAATTGGCGCGTTGACATGCCAACATCGCGGGCCAAAATTGACGGGCTAATTGGTTCTTCGATGTTAAGTTCCATCATCTGAATGACTTTGGACAGTTTTGGGTGGCGCACACCAATTCTGGTTGGCACAGAAAGGCGCTGTGAATCCTGATCGGTTCGAATGGAAGAATATATCTGTTGATCTGCCACCGTATTGGCCAGATCTTCATCGTGGTCATTGGCGATCAATTTCAACATCAAGTCGATGGAAGATGTGCCGCCCGCCGTTGTCATGGTTTTGCCATCGATTGTGAAAACTGATTTGGTCAGGTTAACATCTTCAAATTTTTCACTGAAGCTGTCCTGATTTTCCCAATGGATGGTTGCGCGTTTACCATCCAGCAAACCGGCCAGTGCCAATGTGTGTGCGGCTGTACACAACCCGCCAATTTTGACGCCTTTACGGGATTCTTTTCTAATCCAGTTCAGAACTTTTTTACTAGAATGCGTCGCAATATCCATGCCGCCACAAACCAGGATTGTATCATCGCGATTAAGGTCTACTAGATCAGCATCAAGTCGGAAGGCAATATCAGCAGAGCACGTAATTTCTGCACCACCTTCACCCACCAAAATCCATTGATAAATATTGGAACCCGCAGCCCGGTTGGCAATCCGTAGGCATTCAATTGCCCCGGAAAACGACTGTAGGGAAAACTCGTTCAACAGCGCAAACACGAACCGGCGGGGACGTGAATTTTCTGCATGATGTAAAGTTTGATAGGCCATGTTGGGTTCCAGCCGGAATCAAATGAAAGACGCATTTAATCGATACATTATTTGTTAGCCCTGACAAGACATCACGTGAAAAAATGGCGTAAAATTTCATCTTGTGCTTTGGAATGAATATTTGCAGCGACATTTAGTTCAGACTATAAGCCACGTGCTAAATGACACCTGTGGAGAAAAGAAGATGACTGACTGGGCAAAATCAAGCTGGCGTTCAAAGCCCAGAATCCAGATGCCAAACTATCCGGATGCCGGGGCGCTAAACGCGGTTGAGGCCACGTTGACCGCCTATCCTCCGCTGGTTTTTGCCGGCGAGGCCCGGCGCCTGAAAGAGGCATTGGGTCAAGCAGCGCGCGGCGAAGCGTTCCTGTTACAGGGCGGCGATTGCGCCGAAAGTTTTTCAGAGTTCTCTGCTGACGGCATACGCGACACATTCAAAGTAATGCTGCAAATGGCGATGGTTCTGACATACGGGGCCAAGGTTCCGGTGGTCAAAGTTGGCCGCATGGCCGGGCAGTTTGCCAAGCCACGTTCGGCTGATATGGAAAGCCTTGATGGAGCCGAATTGCCCAGCTACCGGGGCGATATCATCAATGGTTTCCCGTTTTCTGCTGCTGAGCGCATCCCTGATCCTAAGCGTATGTTGCAGGCTTATACCCAGGCGGCAGCGACGCTTAACCTGGTGCGGGCCTTTAGCCATGGTGGGTATGCCGATGTGCATCAGGTGCATGCCTGGACATTGGGGTTTACAAAAAACGACGAAGCAGAGCGTTACCGCGATGTTGCCAACCGCATATCAGACACGCTGGATTTCATGGCGGCTGCCGGGGTGACCCAGGAAACCGCCCATACGTTGCAGTCGGTGGATTTTTATACCAGCCACGAAGCCTTATTGCTTGAATATGAAGAAGCACTTTGTCGGATCGATTCGACAACCGGCCTGCCGGTGGCCGGGTCTGGACATATGATTTGGATCGGTGATCGCACCCGCCAGCCAGATGGGGCCCATGTTGAATTTTGCCGAGGCGTGCAAAACCCCATTGGGTTAAAATGCGGGCCATCCATGACATCCGGGCACCTTAAGGCGCTGATGGCGAAGCTGAACCCCGACAACGAGGCGGGTCGTTTGACATTGATTGCGCGCTTTGGGGCCGGGCAGGTGGGTGAAAACCTACCGCGCCTGATCAAGGCGGTTCAGGAAGAGGGTGCCAATGTGCTTTGGACCTGTGATCCAATGCATGGCAACACCATCAAATCATCGACCGGCTATAAGACCCGGCCGTTTGATTCTGTTCTGCGCGAAGTTCGTGAATTCTTTGCCGTCCACAACGCTGAAAATACTATTCCAGGCGGTGTACATTTTGAAATGACCGGCAAGGACGTGACAGAATGCACCGGTGGCGTGCGGGCTGTTACTGATGAAGATCTGTCCAGCCGCTATCATACGGCCTGTGATCCACGTCTAAACGCCAGTCAATCGCTTGAGCTGGCATTTCTGGTTGCAGAAGAACTGGCAGGGCGGCGCAGTGCCAAAAGCCGGGCAGAAGCGGTTTAGCGACAGCCCCTAAGTGTTGTCGACAACCAGCCGTAGGGCCCGGTGGTCATCTGCGCCATTGGCCGTGATATTGCGGCCATGTGGGGGTGCAATTTTGGCTGTGATAGGCCTTGCCGGGTCAAAGATAGCTGCCGGTTCGGAAAAACCTGCTTGCACCGGGGCCGGTGCTTTTGGGCTTAGGCTGATATTTTGCAGGAACAGTTCTTTTGTGTGGATGTCAGTCACGGCAAAGCGGCGGGGTTGGCGCCCTATGCTGCCTTTGGCCTGCAGGCAGCCAAGTATTCTGGTAACCTGACCTTCGTCATCCAAAAGCGGTGCTAGCAGCAATTTTCCTGACAATTCATCCTGGCCAGGGCTGCCAAAGCTTTTTAGGGAAATTTCCTTGATACTGGGCTCTGCACAGACGGTTTCAACCGTCGCGCCTATGATGTCACGGGATTCGGGTATGAACACTGCCGAAATGGGCATGCCGGAAACATCCAACCCCATCAGGTCATTCAAATGGCGCCCGGCAATTCTGAACCGGCAGATACCTGGGGCGATACGCTCAAGGACAAATGCATAATCAAGGGCGCTTTCAAGTGCGCGTGGATCAACGTCGCTGCGCTTGGGTAACGAGGTGCCTTCGCTAAGCCCGTCCCAGTAGGCTTCCACCTGGGATATTGCTGCAAAAACAGTTTTTTTCGGCTGTATACGGCTTAGCTTGACTATGTTGGAACCAATTGAACGAATTATCGCCACTTTGCACCTATCCAAATATCGGCAGTCAGATTTGTTGTCCTGACGTATACCGTCTGTTAACTATTACAGCGGAAATTCTTGCTGAAATGTTAATATGGCATAGTTTGCATCAAATACGGGATGAAAAATTGTTAAATGGTTAACCTCTATGACTAAGTCGATGACTGGATTTGCAAGTGGTACCGGCAGCGGGCATGGCAGCACCTGGAGCTGGGATTTGCGATCGGTCAATGGGCGTGGCAAAGATATCAGGCTGCGGCTGCCCGACTGGGTTGACGGGTTGGAAGCGGCATTGCGGCCGAAACTGCAAAAAGCCGTGGCCCGTGGCAATGTTAACCTGACCCTGCGCCTGAGCAAAGATGCGTCGGGGCAGGGCGATGGCATTGACCCTGACGTGCTGGCCGGTGTTCTGGCGAGCATTCAGCAAATTGAAGACGCGGCCTTAAACGGCTATGGTTTGCAGCTGGCACCAACCACGGCTGCTGATATTCTGGCGCTACAGCCTACGGCTTCTGGCGGGCTGACAGAAAGCGAAACCAAAGAATTTTCTGCGATATTGCAGGCAGACTTTGACAATGTTCTTAGCGGCTTTGACAGCATGCGCGCCAGTGAAGGCGCAGCATTGGGTAAAGTGCTGGACACGCAGATTGACGCGATCTCTGATCTGACATCCAAGGCAGCAACCGAAAGCCAGGCAAGGCAGGGCGATACAGCCCGAAACTTACAAGAAAACCTGGCCCGCGTGCTAAACAACTCTGAAGGTGCTGACCCAGACAGAGTGGCCCAGGAACTGGCCATTTTAAGCTTGAAATCTGATATAACCGAAGAAATTGACCGGTTGCATGCCCATGTGGCCGCCGCAAAAGCGCTTTTGCAAGAGAGCGGCCCGGTTGGGCGGAAGTTGGATTTTCTAACGCAGGAATTCGTTCGTGAAACCAATACATTATGTTCCAAGGCTCATTCAAAAGAGATGACCAGTATTGGGCTTGACCTGAAAGCGGTAATCGAGCAAATGCGCGAACAAGTGCAAAACGTGGAGTAAGAAATGGCTGAACGGCGCGGGCTATTATTGATTATTTCGTCGCCCTCGGGCGCTGGCAAATCCACACTGTCCCAGCGCTTGCGCAATTGGGACCCGACAATCAGGTTTTCGGTTTCGGCAACCACGCGTGCGGCCCGTGACGGCGAAATGGACGGGCATGACTACTATTTCTGCAACCGCCCCGAATTTGAGGCCATGGTAGACAAAGGCGAAATGCTGGAACATGCCGAGGTGTTTGGTAACCTATACGGCACCCCCAAAGCCCCGGTTCAGGCCGCAATGGCGGACGGCTGTGACACCCTGTTTGATATTGACTGGCAGGGCGGCCAGCAGATCGGAAATTCGTCCCTAGGTGACCATGTGGTGTCAATTTTCATCCTGCCACCATCAATGGCGGAGCTTGAACGCCGTCTGCGCAGCCGTGGCCAGGACAGTGAAGCGGTAATTGCCGATCGCATGGCCAAAAGTCTGGCCGAAATAAGCCACTGGGGCGAATATGATTATGTGTTGATAAACAACGACCTGGACACCGCCGAGGCCGAGCTGAAAACCATCGTCACCGCAGAAAGGTTACGCCGTGAAAGGCGCACCGGGCTAACCGAATATGTCCGTGGGTTGGATCGCGAATATGACCGGAAATAATAATGATCTATGATCTGGACGGCCAGCACCCAGAACTGCCTGATAGCGGGGATTACTGGGTTGCCCCGGACGCCAATGTCATTGGTCAGGTAAAGCTGGAAACAGCTACTTCGGTCTGGTTCGGGGCCACATTACGCGGTGACAATGAAGTGATACATATTGGCGCGGGCAGCAACATTCAGGAAAACTGTGTGCTGCATACCGATATGGGGTTTCCGCTGGTGGTTGGAGAAAACTGTACAATTGGACACCGGGCAATATTGCATGGCTGCACGATCGGGGATCAAACTTTGGTTGGTATGGGCGCGATCATAATGAATGGCGCTGTAATCGGACAGGGATGCCAAATTGGGGCAGGGACACTGATCAGTGAGGGGAAAACCATACCGGATGGATCGCTTGTGGTTGGTGTGCCTGGGAAAATTATCCGCACCCTTAATAAATCGGCCCAATCCACGTTTTTAGCATCGGCCAAGGGCTATCAGGTAAAAATGCGTGTTTACAAAGATTTGCTAAAGCAAACCAACCCAAGTTAGTTGCTTAACCCGTCTGGGATTTCGGGCCCAAACACGAATTCAAATTTAAGTTCGGGGAAGTGTGAATGCGCCTCGGCAATGACGATATCAGGGTTGGGCAGCAGCGGTGCAATCACCAGGTAGCAACCAGTAAATTTTGCCGCATGCAATGAAGTTGCAAGATCAAGAAAATCAAATGTTCTACACATCAGATGGGACATAACCACATCTGGGGTGATGTCTGAGATAACTTTTTGATCAACATCATCATATTCTACAAAGATTAATCGCGCGCCGGGGGCAATGAAATTGGTGGTGTGGCCCGTAGTAAATACTTGTCCAACAACCAGAACAATTTGTCTTTTTTCAACAATATTCAGTTTTGGCTTAACAAATTTATGAAGTTCACCTGTATTCTGACTGGCAAAAATGAATTTTGAATGATCGCCGCTCATGGCAAATATCCTTAGGTGCGCACAACCTTAAGTGGCACCAATAACCCAAATAATCAAGTTAAACTGGCGCTATGGGGGTGCGACACTAGCGCCCCAGGGCTGTAATGCCGCAATTAATGGTAGCAAGGACGCCAACTGGTATTAGATTGAATACAGGACTTGCAAGCATCTGGTAGATACGCCCCAGTAACTGGCAAGATATAACAGGGGTGCCTAGTCGGGCCTTTGCAAGCAAATGATTTGTGATGTGTTTCGCAGGCAGAATTCCGATAATATGTATTATGTTATATAAAGTCATTTGAATTGAAAATTGATAAATTCATATTTACTGTGTTATTTGCTCGACAAACCTACCATGAACCCCTTAAAAATATTTACCAAATAGTAAGGATATGTAATGTCGTCGCTACTTGTCCTGAATGGACCGAACTTAAATCTATTGGGCGAACGCCAGCCAAAGGTGTATGGGAAAACAACCTTAGCGGACATTGAAAAAATGTGTCAGCAAGAGGCTGCTGATAACGGCGCCACCGCCCATTGCTTTCAGTCCAATCAGGAAGGTTTGCTGATGGACGCCATTCACGATGCCCGAAAGACCCATGATGGGATCGTGCTGAATGCCGGTGCTTATACCCACACGTCTATTGCCTTGATGGATGCAATATCATCAATTGATTTGCCTGTGGTTGAATTGCATTTGTCAAACATCCACGCCCGAGAAGATTTTAGAAAAACGTCGTATATCGCACCTGTTGCAGTGGGTCAGATATGTGGGTTTGGTCCATATGGTTACCGATTGGCAATAAGAGCACTGGTGCATCACCTGTCGGAAGCCGCCCCATGATCCTGAGCTATCTGGAAAAATTGCATGACTTGCAATCAATAGATGATGTCTGGTCCCACCATGTGGACAAGATGGCCGAATTTGGATTTGACAGGTTGCTTTACGGGTTCACCAGGTTTCGCACCGCAACTTCATTTGGTGACCGTGAAGACCTACTATTACTGACAAATCATTCTGTTGAGTATCTGCATGAGTTCATTGAAACGGGCATGTTTTTTCACGCGCCGATGGTCAAATGGGCCGCAGAAAATGTTGGTGCCTGCAGTTGGAGCTGGATGAAAGATCATGCTGAATGGCTTACCGAAGATGAGTATGCCGTTGTAAAATATAACAAGAAAATGGGTATCACTGCCGGGTACTCTATCAGCTTTAAAGAAATATCGACGCGATCAAAAGGCGCGATCGGACTGGTGGCAAAACGTGGGACAAGTCAGGGTGAAGTAGACGCGCTGTGGGTTGAGCACGGACGCGAGATACTGCAAATGAATAACGTTGCGCATTTGAAGATGACAACGTTTCCCTTCCCTACCCTGCGGCGCCCCTTGACCAAGCGCCAGCGCGAGGTTCTGGAATGGGTTGGTGATGGCAAGACCACCCAAGATATTGCAACTATAATGGGGCTGACGTCACCGACGATCGAAAAGCATCTGAGGTTGGCACGCGAGGCACTGGACGTGGAAACAACTGCCCAGGCGGTTCTAAAAGCGTCTTATCAGAATCAAATTTTCCTTTTGGGCACTTAAACACAGTATTTCTACGGCTGGGTAAGGAAAACCATACTTTCTTTACGTTAGGTTAACGTGCAAATTGGTATTGTTCCGTGAGTGGTGGCATTTTTGCCGTGGGACAGCGGGCTGGGGTGACTGATATTACAGTACGAACAGCCCGCACCCGGGCAACCGGATCGCTGGGGGCCATGTGTATTTGTGGGTTACAGCTGCTGCTGCGCTTTCCCCAATCCCCAAAATTTTGGAAAGTGTAGTCATTGTTAACGGTGCAGCTGAAATGCTGCACCGTTTCCAATTTTCCAGGTTATCCCTGGTTCATTTTGGCAACTTCCGCTGCAAAGTCTTCTTCTTTTTTGTCGATACCTTCGCCAACGGCAAGCCGTGCAAATCCAAGCACTTCAACACCAGCCTCGGCTGCGGCTTCGGCGACGGTCTGATCTGGATTGATCACAAAAGCCTGACCTAACAATGTTACCTCTGACAGGAATTTTTTCATCCGCCCGACAATCATTTTTTCAATGACTTGCTCGGGTTTGCCAGATTCACGGGCCTGCTCGGTTAGAACCGCTTTTTCACGGGACACCAGTTCAGCGTCCAGATCAGCCTCGCTCAAAGATGCGGGGTTGGCTGCAGCAATATGCATGGCAATCTGCTTGCCGATGCCATTGTCAGCGCCCTTAAGGGCCACCAGCACACCAATTTTGCCCATGTCGTCTGCTACAGCGTTATGCACGTAGGAAACCACCACATCACCGGTAAGTGACGCCATTCGGCGCAGTGACATGTGTTCGCCAATTTTGGCGACGGCATCTGTGACCCTTGCCTCAACAGATTTGCCATCAATATCGCAGGCCTTAAGCCCGTCAATATCGTCAACGCCCAAAGCCGCGGTTGCGAAAGATGCGACCATGCCCTGAAATTCGGAATTCAATGCGACGAAATCGGTTTCAGAGTTCACCTCAACGGCGACGCCCCTGCCCCCATCAACAGCAACGGCAACAAGGCCCTCAGCGGCTGTGCGACCAGATTTTTTGGCAGCCTTTGCCAGGCCCTTGGTGCGCAGCCAATCAACGGCGGCTTGCATGTCGCCATCGTTTTCGGTCAGTGCTTTTTTAGAATCCATCATGCCTGCGCCGGTTGTTTCGCGCAGTTCTTTAACCATAGCGGCTGTGATTGCCATTTTGGGTCTCCTAATGTTGGGTTGCGAACCGGGTACGAATTATTTTCCCACCCGGTTCAATAAGATTGCCGGCGCTTTATGCGTCGTCTTTTTCAGACTTTTCAGCCTTGGCTTTCGCTGGGGCCTTCTTGGCAGGTTTTTCAGCGGCGTCATCGGCTGGCTTTTCTGCCTTAGCCGCGGCTTTTTTCTTGGCCGGGGCTTTTTTGACTTCTACCTCTGGTGCTGCTGTCGCGACAGGCTCTTCGACAATCGCTTCTTCAACAGGGGCATCGTCCAATGCGCCCAGGTCAATACCGGCAGCGCCCATTTGGGCCGTCATACCATCCAGTGCCGCGCGCGCCACAAGTTCGCAATACAGTTTGATTGCGCGGGCCGCATCATCATTGCCGGGGATGATGTAATCCACATCATCTGGCGAACAGTTGCTATCCACCACAGCCACAACTGGAATGCCCAGTTTTTTGGCTTCGGCAATTGCCAGGCCTTCTTTGTTTACGTCAATCACGAAAATCAAATCAGGCCGACCGCTCATTTCACGGATACCACCAAGGGCCGCCTGCAGTTTGGTCTGCTTGCGCTCCATGCCAAGGCGTTCTTTCTTGGTCATGCCTTCGCCACCAGAGGCCAGCTTTTCGTCGTATTCTTTAAGGCGTTTAATTGACTGTGAAACAGTCTGCCAGTTGGTGAGCGTGCCACCCAACCAACGGTAGTTCATGTAATACTGCGCACATTTTTCAGCGGCTTCAGCAATCGGCTTTTGGGCCTGACGCTTGGTGCCAACGAACAGAATGCTGCCACCCTTAGCGACAGTTTCACGTACCAGGTTCAATGCTGCATCCAGCATTGGAACGGTCTGTGTCAGGTCAAGAATGTGAATGCCGTTGCGCGCACCATAGATGAATTCGCCCATGCGGGGATTCCAGCGTTGTGTCTGGTGGCCAAAGTGAACGCCAGCTTCAAGCAGTTGACGCAATGTAAAATCAGGGATCGTCATGTCCAAGTTCCTTTTTTCCGGTTTCGCCTCAGCGGGGGTGTAGGGGCATAAGCCCAACCGGCGGACGTCAATGGATTTCTCCCCATATCGGCCCAACCCCGCCTGTGGATTTAGATTGTGCGCGAATAGTTGACGTGGCGGCTGATTGCAAGTGATTATTGTGTATTCTGCTTGGTCCTGTCAGATTACGCCAATATGAAAATGCAATAAGAAAGGACACTTTATGAGCTTTCCAGGTTTCATTAAAGCATTCCCCAGCCTTGACGTGCCTTTTCCAGACGATGTTGTACAGACACATGCAATTCGATCGAACAAAGGTCTGACGGTATTTTTTGAATTTTTCAAAGATTTTACGCTGCCGCCCCATTCCCACAAAGATCAATGGGGTACGGTGGTTGCTGGGACTGTTGCCTTAACCATTGATGGCAAGACAAGCATCTACAAACCGGGCGATAGTTATTTCATCCCATCAGGTGTTGTACATGGCGTTTCAGTTACCGCCGGCACTAAGGCAATTGATGTCTTTGAGGAACCAGACCGATATGGTCTTAGGGGCTAAGCCACTTTATCAGGGGTATGGCGTGGCGGGTGGTATCCGTCACGTTATTAATGTGGCTATCGGAAACCATCCGATTGGATTTTGAGCTCCGTTACAGCTAATATCGGCCAGTTTCGTGTTGGAAATAGTGTCGCTTGCAGGCCCTACCTCGTCCTGTCACAAACCACCTTATGTTAGACCCAAACATCCTTTGTATCGGCTCGGTCCTGTGGGACGTCATCGGCCGTTCCCCCAGTCATATGAAGCTTGGTTCTGATGTGCCTGGCCGCATCACCCGGCTGCCAGGTGGTGTGGCGATGAACATCGCGATGACGTTGCGCAGGTTTGGCATGGTGCCGACAATTCTTACGGCCGTTGGCAGCGACGCTGAGGGCATTGAACTGCTGGCCGCCTGTGCCCGTATGGGGATTGTAACGGATCATGTGTACCGTTCAAAAGATTTGCCCACTGATCGTTATATGGCAGTAGAAGGCGCCAATGGCCTGATCTCTGCGATAGCCGATGCCCATTCGCTTGAGGCCGCGGGTGATAAAATATTGGCCCCGCTGATGGATGGAACATTTGGCAGTGGCGAACATCCCTATGACGGCCCCATCGCACTGGATGGAAACCTGACCGAGGCGCTGTTGTCTGACATTGCCAAAAGCCCGGAATTTTCTGCTGCAGACCTACGCGTGGCACCGGCAAGCCCCGGCAAAGCCGAACGCCTGTTGCCGTTGCTGACGCATCCGGGAGCAACACTTTATCTGAATTTGGAAGAGGCCGGAGTACTCTGTCAGACCCGATTTAAATCGTCTGTTGAGGGCGCTAAGGGGTTGTTAAACCGGGGGGCAAAGCGGGTTCTGGTGACAGACGGTGGCAAGCCTGCCACGGATGGCAGCGGCGAAGGTATTGTCACCGCCAAACCGCCATCTGTATTGGTAACTCGGGTGACCGGGGCGGGTGATACATTTATGGCGGCCCACATTGCCGCGCAACGCGGCGGTCAAACCCGAAAACAAGCGCTTAGCGCGGCTTTGCAATCAGCTGCAGATTACGTTTCTGGAGATATCCCATTATGATACCACTTTGCTATAGTGATGAAGTGAAAGCTGCCCGCGACAATGGCACACCGATTGTGGCCCTTGAATCCACCATCATTACCCATGGCATGCCCTACCCCCAAAATGTGGAAACCGCCCGTTTGGTGGAAGCAGAACTGCGAAATGGCGGCGTGACCCCGGCGACGATTGCAGTAATTGAGGGCCAGTTATGCGTCGGCCTAAGCGCGCGCCAGCTTGAAAACCTTGGACAGGCCAGCGACGTGGCCAAACTGTCGCGCGGCGATATTGCGGCGTGCATTGCCCGCGGCGGCACCGGGGCGACAACCGTTGCAGCGACCATGATTGCCGCACATCTGGCCGATATCAAAGTATTTGCCACAGGTGGCATTGGCGGGGTGCACCGGGGCGCCGATACCAGTTTTGACATCTCTGCCGATTTGCGCGAACTGGCCCACACCCCGGTCACGGTGGTTGCTGCTGGGGCCAAGGCCATTTTAGACTTGCCCAAAACCCTGGAAGTTTTGGAAACACTGGGCGTTTCGGTCATTGCCTATGGTCAGGATGATTTCCCGGCTTTTTGGTCACGTTCAAGTGGCCTGGCATCCCCGTTGCGCATGGACACACCAGAGCAGATTGCCAAGGCTCATCTGGTGCGCGCCGCCATGGGCCTGCCCGGTGGTCAGCTGGTGGCAAACCCGATCCCCATTGCCGATGAAATATCGGCAGACATTCTGGCCCCGATTATTGACCTGGCGATAGCAGATGCTGCGGCGGACGGGATATTGGCGAAACAGGTGACACCCTATTTACTAGGTCGGATATATGAGCTGACACAGGGGCGCTCGCTAACCGCCAATATCGCGCTTGTACTTAATAATGCCCGCCTTGCCGCGCAAATTGCGACCGCATTGGTCACAGATATGAAGTAACTGCATACGATCGTAAACATAGGATTGTAGCGGCTTGCAAAACTGCCTAAATACATTGGAAACAATATCAGAATTTGCCCAATATGACTGACAAACCAAAAGAAAAAGCCAAGCCCTGGCAGCGCCGGTCGCTGCTTTCGCGGGTCCGTGCAAATTTCTTAACAGGTCTGGTTGTGTTGGTGCCCATTGCGCTGACGCTGTACCTGTTCTGGTCGTTTGTCGGCTGGATTGACAGCTGGGTCTTGCCTTTTGTACCCAATGCCTACCAGCCAGATGCGCTGATACGATACTATTTTGGCGAAGAATCTTCCATCAGCATACGCGGCGTAGGCGTGGTGGTGTTCTTCCTGTTTACGATATTCGTCGGTTGGATCGCCAAAGGCTTTTTGGGCCGTTCTTTCTTGGGCTGGGCGGAGGGGCTGGTCAATCGCATGCCGGTTGTACGCTCCGTTTATAGTGGCCTGAAACAAATCGCCGAAACGGTTTTTTCACAAAAAGAAAATTCATTTGAAAAGGCCTGTTTGGTTGAATACCCGCGTAAGGGTATTTGGGCCATTGCCTTTATTTCCACCACAGCTAAGGGTGAAATCAATGCGGGAATACCACGGGACGAACAGATGATTTCGGTGTTTTTGCCATCCACACCGAACCCGACCAGTGGGTTTTTACTGTTCGTACCATCCTCTGACATCATTGAGCTGAAGATGAGCGTCGAAGACGCCGCAAAATTAGTCATATCAGCAGGTTTGGTCTACCCCAACGGGCAGGATCCTACTGTTCCTATTGATATAATACAGGCTAAGTAATCACAGTGATATTTGCAGCAATAACAGGTTTTCTAACCGGGTTTTCGCTTATTTTGGCGATCGGAGCCCAGAATGCTTTTGTTTTAAGGCAAGGGTTGAAACGGGATCACGTTTTCTGGCTGTGTTTATTATGTGCGGTATCGGACGCAATCCTTATTACGGCCGGTGTGGTTGGGTTCACTGAACTTGTGTCATATTATCCTATGCTTCCAACAATAATGACTGCCGCGGGTGCTGTATTCTTGTTGGCGTATGGTGTCAGCAGATTTCGCGCGGCCTACGGCGGGAACTATCAGCAAGAGCAGAACGGCACATCAAATGGCCTATGGGTAACACTGGCCACGGGTGCTGCGTTCACTTGGCTGAACCCCCATGTCTATTTAGATACTTTTGGCCTGGTTGGAGCCGTGTCAACGGGGTTTGAATTGGCGTCGCAAAAATGGGCCTTTGGCATTGGCGCGGTAACGGCGTCCTTTGTTTTCTTTTTTGGGCTTGGTTATGGCGCCCGCCTGTTGGCACCGATCATGGGGTCTGCCAAGGCCTGGCGCTATCTTGACGTGGGAATTGGGGTGACTATGTGGATACTGGCATTTGGCCTGATTTGTTCACTATAGCGCGGTCCAGCCGCCATCAATACTGATCGTGGTGCCGGTGATCTGATCCGCAGCTGGCGAACATAAAAACGCAACCGTTCCGCCGATCTGTTTGGGTGTTGCAAATTCCCGCGACGGTTGGCGGGCAAGCATGACCTGACTAATTACCGTTTTCCGATCCATGCCATGGTTTTCCATTTGTTCGGGTATCTGCGCCTCAACCAAGGGGGTCAGCACATACCCCGGGCAAACTGCATTGCAAGTGATGGGCTCCTGGGCCGTTTCCAGAGCGATGGTTTTGCTTAGGCCAACAACCCCATGCTTAGCCGCCACATAGGCCGATTTATAGGGAGACGCCGTTAACCCATGGGCCGAGGCAATGTTGACCACCCTGCCCCAACCGGCAGTGCGCATGATCGGCAACGCCACCGCGGTCGTGTGAAACGCTGAACTTAGATTAATGGCGATTATCGCATCCCATTTATCACGCGGATACGTGTCAATGGCGGCCACATGCTGGATGCCGGCGTTGTTGATCAGGATATCGCAGGTTTCGGACTTTTTGATCAATGCCCTGCATTGATCGCCATCTGACATGTCGGCCTGAATATAGCGGGCGGTGACGCCAAACTCTGTAGCAAGCTTAGTGGCCAGTTCGTGGTCTTCAACGGTGTCACTGAATGAATTCAGAACAATGTTTGCCCCCTGTCTGGCCAGCTCTTGCGCGATCCCAAGACCGATACCAGAGTTTGAGCCGGTTATGACCGCAGTTTTACCCCTAAGTGGCATAGAATTATCCTTAGATTATGAGCACACTAGAACTGAGCCTATCAGGGATGATGGCAGAGGCAAAATCGCTGAGTTGTAAAATATCAATAACTACGGATGAGATGAATAAAACACCGCAACCATGCCCCGTTAAACAAAAAAAACGCCCGCGCGAAGCGGGCGTTAAGTTATTGAGGCAGGTTTCATACAGGCAAGAAACCTATCGAGCAGTGGGGCCTTTATACGCGAGCCTTCGCCAACGACCAAGCAAAAAATTTGTAAACTGCAAAACACCGGGTTAGTGTTTGAACTAATATTAAATGTACAAAGGGATTGTTGCCAAAATGAGATCGGTATTTCTTCAAGCTGCCACCGGTGTTGCACTTACACTGGCGATTATGTCCGCCGCCACCACCTCAATGGCAGAGCCGCGATACGCAATAGCTATGGCAGGCGACCCTGCCCTACCACCTGATTTTGTGTCCCTCCCACATGTAAACCCTGATGCCCCCAAGGGGGGGAGCATCATATTTGCCCAGTCGGGCAGCTTTGACTCACTTAACCCCCACATTCTGAAGGGACGCACCCCTTGGGCGGTGCGGGCCTATGTTTTTGAATCCCTTATGGGGCGGTCTTATGACGAACCATTCACGCTTTATGGGCTTTTGGCCGAATCAATCGACACCGGGCCGAACCGTGAATGGGTTGAATTTGTGCTGCGTAAAGAGGCCCGCTTTTCCGATGGCAGCCCGGTCACTGTTGAAGATGTTATCTGGTCCTATGAAACCCTGGGCACCATTGGCCATCCCCGGTACCACAATTCCTGGAAGCAAGTTGAAAAGATAGAAAAAACCGGGCCTCGTTCGGTGCGGATTACGTTCAATTCCGACAACCAGGAACTGGCCCTAATCATGGGGCTGCGGCCCATTCTGAAACGTGCCCAATGGGACGCGCGTGACTTTGCAGACAGCGGCGTTGATCTTATCCCTGTGGGCTCATCCCCTTACACCATTGATAGCTTTGAGCCTGGCGCATTCATTTCACTTAAGCGCAACCCGGATTATTGGGGCAAGGACGTGCCGTTCATGCGCGGTCAGGCCAATCTGGATGAAATACGCTATGACTATTACGGCGATGGTGATGTGGTGTTTCAGGCCTTTAAGGCCGGGGAGGCAAATGCCTACCGCGAAGGCAATGCCGCCAAGTGGGAGTCGCAGTATAACTTTGCCAGGGTGCAGTCCGGCGATGTTGTGAAATCCTTAATCACCCACCAGCGACCATCGGGTATTACCGGGTTTGTCATGAACACCCGCAATCCGATATTTCAGGACTGGCGGGTGCGCGAGGCGATGATCACCGCGTTCAACTTTGAATTTATCAACGACACCATCACCGGCGGCGCCCAAGGGCGCATCACCAGCTATTTTTCCAACTCTGTTTTAGGCATGTCCAGCGGGCCGGCCCAGGGGCGGGTTCTGGAATTGTTGAAACCGTTTGAAGCAGACCTGTTGCCCGGTGCCCTAAGCGGCTACTTACCGCCCGTAGGTGACGGCACAGAACGTAACCGCCCGGCCATTGCCAAAGCACTTGCGCTAATGGAAGCCGCCGGTTGGACGGTTCAGAACGGTGTTATGAAAAATGCCGACGGTGCAGAGTTTACCTTTGAAGTTCTGCTCAGCCAAGGTGCCGCCGAAACCGCCCAGACATTTGATCTGTATGCCTCTGCCCTAACCCGGATTGGCATCACGCCAACAATCACCACCGTTGACAGTGCGCAATACCGCGAACGCACCAACACCTATGACTTTGATATGGCGCGTTATCGGCGTGGTCTGTCGCTGTCGCCGGGAACCGAGCAACGCCTATATTGGGGGGCCGAAGGCATCACCAAACCGGGCACGCGCAACTGGATGGGGATGTCATCCCCGGCCGCTGACGCGATGATTGACGAATTGCTGACCGCCAGCAGTCAGGATGATTTTCGCGCCGCAGCCAAGGCATTGGACCGTGTGCTGACCACGGGGCGCTATGTTATTCCGTTTTGGTTTGCCGACCATTCCCGCCTGGCCCACGTTAAACAGTTGCGTTTTTCCGAGCGTTTGCCAATGTATGGTGATTGGTTGGGTTTCCAGCCAAATACCTGGTGGTGGGAAGAATAATGATGAAATTTCTGATGATTGGTTTGCTGTTGGTGGTATCCGCCTGCGCAACCGTAGAAGGCATGGGGCGTGATATATCATCGGGGGCCCGTACCGTTGAACAGATGTTTTAAGGGCTGACTACTAGACGGGTGGTAATTTGCTCTGGCGATCTTTGATATCCGGTAATAGGTAACAAAGAATAGCGAGGCAAAAACGTGATAAAACTTGATATTCTATCTGACCCCATATGCCCCTGGTGCCTTATTGGTAAAACCAATCTGGACCGGGCATTGCAGGACAACCCGAACCACCCGTTTGCCATTGAATGGCATCCCTTTCAGCTAAACCCGAACATGCCATCCGAAGGTGTGGATCGACGCACCTATCTTGAAGCCAAATTTGGCGGCCAAAAGGGTGCGATCGAGGTTTATTCACGCATAGATGTGGCGGCCAAGGATGTTGGCTTGGACATTAACTGGTCCGGCATCACCCGGACACCAAACACGTTTAACGCGCATCGGCTTATCCATTGGGCGGGAATTGAGGGGTGCCAGATTGCCGTGGTTGCGGCGCTGTTTCAGGCATACTTTTTTGACGGCTCTGATATCGGTGACACTGACACATTGGTAAAAATAGGCGAAACCTGCGGTATGGACGCAGGTGTAACAGCCCGTCTGTTAAGCAGTGAAAGCGACCGCCAACCGCTTAGGGAACGTGAAAGCCATTCCCGTGAAATGGGTGTCAAATCTGTGCCAACCTTCATTGTCAACAATCAGGCAGTGGTTCCGGGTGCACAACCGGCTTCATTTTGGGCTGAAGTCATTGCGGATTACAACACAGAAGAACCCGCCGACTAATGGCGCGCCAACTTCCTGTTGTAGAATTCGTAGCCCTGATGGCGCTGCTGTTTTCCATGGTGGCGTTTGCCATTGATGCCATGTTGCCGGGGCTGCCCGATATTGCACAGGAACTGACACAAGCTGACCCCAACAAAGCCCAACTGGTTGTCACAGCCTTTATGTTGGGCATGGGGGTAGGTACGTTTTTTGCAGGTCCGTTGGCCGATGCCTACGGGCGCCGCTTTATAACCAATATCGGATTGTTCATTTTTGTTCTGGGGTCATTTCTGGCCTATATCGCGCCAAGCCTGGAATTAATGCTGGGGGCAAGACTGTTCCAGGGGCTTGGTGTTGCGGGGGCGCGAATTGCGCCATTGGCCATGATCCGCGACCTTTATGAAGGCCGTCAGATGGCACGTATCACATCATTTGTGACCATGGTGTTTATGTTGGTTCCAGCCGTCGCGCCATCATTGGGGGCTGTGATCATCAACCAATGGAATTGGCGGGCGATTTTCATTGCGTTCATACTCTTTGCCGCTGTGGGGTTTGTGTGGTTGAACGCGCGCCAGTCAGAAACACTGGCCGTGCCTGATCGTCGCCCCCTTAGATATGGTTTGCTAAAGGCTGGTATCGTTGAAATTGCGACCAATCCGCAGGTGGTGCTGCACACGGCCATTATGTCACTTGGCTTTGCAACCCTTGTGGCACAGCTGTCATCGACCCTGCAGATCTATGCTGAAACTTTTGACAGGCTCGCCAGTTTTCCGGTTTGGTTTGGGTTGACGGCGTTGCTGGCAATGCCAGCGACAATACTAAATGCCATGCTGGTTGTCCGTGTTGGAATGCGCCAAATGGTGCGTTTTGCCTTTGCAATTCAATCGGTTGTGTCGGTCGCTGTGGTGCTGTTGTTCTTGCAAAGCGGGCAGCCGATAATTGCCCTGTTCCCACTTTGGTTCTTTTGGTCGGCGGTCAACCTGTGGACGGTGGGTTTGACTCTGGGCAACCTGCAGGCACTGGCGCTTGGCCCATTGGGGCATATTGCCGGTCTTGGGGCATCTGTGACGATTGCTGTCTCAACCATCATTGCTGTTGTTATTGGCGGGGCAGTTGGATTGGCATTTAATGGCACACCGATCCCGCTGATTATTTCGGTAGCCCTGCTGTCGGTGATGGCCTTGGTCCTGACATGGCTGTCAACAGGCGAGACCAAGAGCTGACGTTTTTGCGCACTGCCTTAACAGTGTTCAGACACATATTTTCTGTTAGGCTGATGTTGGAACAATGGCATCGGGATGAAAAATATTTTGATGGATGACTATTATGATCTGGGCCCCTATGGCCGGGCGATCACTACCAGCGAACCTGACGCCCAGACTTGGTTTGACCGTGGCCTGAACTGGTGTTTCGGCTACAATCACGATGAGGCAGTGGTATGTTTTAGGCGCGCGCTTAAGCTTGACCCGAACTGCGCCATGGCTTGGTGGGGTGTCGCCTATGCATCGGGGTGCAATTACAACAAACCATGGGAAGCATTTGACGCGGCCGATGCTGTGCAATCTGTGCAGACGGCATATGACGCTACCCAGAAAGCGATTTCCTGCACTGAAAGCATCAGCGACTTTGAGGCAGGATTAATATCTGCCCTGCCCCAAAGGTACCTGGACCGCACCCCCGCCAAGGACATGACCCCCTGGAACGATAGATATGCCGACGCTATGCGCCAAGTGTACCTGAACTTTAGCGACGACCCTGATGTTGCGACCCTGTTTGCTGAAGCACTGATGAACCGCACACCCTGGGCACTGTGGGATCTGGCAAGCGGCAAACCGGCCGATGGCGCAAATACGGTTGAAATCATGGAAACGCTTGAGGCAGCACTGGCCCGACCTGGCGGTATGGCCCATCCGGGGCTGTTGCACATGTACATTCACACCATGGAAATGTCGCCCCATCCAGAACGCGCCCTAAAGGCCGCTGATGCGCTGAGGGGGTTGGTGCCAGACGCCGGACACTTGCAACATATGCCAAGCCATATTGATGTGTTATGCGGCCATTATGAACGTGTGGTGTCATCAAATGAAGCGGCGATACGGGCAGACAATAAGTTTCTAAAGCGCAATGGCCCGATCAATTTCTATTCGCTTTATCGCTGCCATGATTTCCACTTTAAGATTTATGGTGCCATGTTTTTGGGTCAGTATCAGCCAGCAATTCAAGCGGTTGATGAAATGATTGCCGGGCTGCCAATCAAATTGCTGATGGTAGACTCTCCGCCTATGGCGGACTGGCTGGAAGGCTTCATTTCGGTCAAACAGCATGTTTATATCCGGTTTGGAAAATGGCAGGAAATTATAGACCAGCCAATGCCCCAACAGCATAAACTATACTGTGTCACATCGGCGATGATCCACTATTCCAAGGCGGTTGCCTATGCCGCAACGGGCGATGTCCTGCGCGCAGAAAAGCATGTTGTTAGTTTTGATAATGCCCTGCTGAATGTCCCTGACAGCCGGTATATTTTCAACAATACCTGCCTGGATATTCTGGCCGTGGCCCGGGAAATGATGTTGGGTGAAGTTGCCTATCGCCGGGGGGAATATGACGCGGCCTTTGCGCATTTGCGCAAATCCGTGGAGCTGGATGATGCCCTGCCCTATGATGAACCCTGGGGCTGGATGCAGCCGACACGCCACGCTTTGGGGGCATTGCTGTTGGAGCAGGGCCAGGTTGAAAATGCCGCTGCGGTTTATAAGGCCGATCTGGGGCTTGATGACACCCTTAGCCGCGCCAGCCAGCACCCCGATAACATCTGGAGCTTGCTGGGCTACCATGAATGTCTGACACAGCTTGGCAGGTCTGAAGAGGCCCGGATCATCGGTCAGAGGCTGGCACTGGCCCAGGCCCGCACCGACACTGCTGTTAAGTCATCTTGTTACTGCAAAATGGGCAGCACTTAGGCCTTTGTGCGTGCCTTAACTGCCAGATCACGGGCAATGGAAAATGCGCCTTTGATCTTATCGCTGTCTTTCTTCCAGTCCCGGCGGACGACAATTTTATTGTCTTTCACCTTGGCATGGCCATGCTGTGCTTGGATGAAATCAACCAGCCCGGCGGGGTTGGCGTATTTGTCGTTGTGAAACTGGATCGTAGCACCGCGGGGGCCGCCATCAAGCCGGGCGATACCGGCCTTTTTGCATTCTGCCTTGATCCGCACCACCAGCAGTAATGTGTTCACCTCTTTGGGCAGCTTGCCAAACCGGTCAATTAGTTCGGCGGCGAAACCTTCCAGTTCAACCTTGGTTTCCAGACCTGACAACCGGCGGTATAGCCCCAGGCGAACGTCCAGATCGGGCACGAACTTTTCGGGAATAAGAACCGAAACACCCAGGTTGATGCTGGGCGCCCACTGGTCATCAACCTCACTTAGGCCTTCCATTTCACCGGCCTTTATCTTGGCAATCGCCTCTTCCAGCATTGACTGGTACAGCGCATAGCCTACTTCTCGGACCTGGCCAGATTGTTCCTGCCCCAGCAAATTCCCGGCACCGCGAATGTCCAGATCCTGACTGGCCAGGGTAAACCCTGCCCCCAATGTATCAAGCGAGCCAAGCACGCGCAGCCGTTTCTGGGCGCTGGGTGTCAGGGGCTTTCGCGGTTTGGTCGTCAGATAGGCATAGGCCCGGATTTTAGAGCGCCCGACCCGACCCCGGATTTGATACAGTTGCGCCAGCCCGTACATGTCAGCCCGGTGGACAATAATGGTGTTGGCGGTGGGGATATCCAGCCCACTTTCAACAATTGTAGTGGCCAGCAGCACGTCATATTTACCGTCATAAAATTGGTTCATCCGGTCATCAAGTTGCCCGGCAGCCATTTGACCATGGGCGACCACATAGCTGACTTCTGGCATTTGTTCTTTTAGAAACTCTTCTATTTCTGGCAGGTCCGCGATGCGCGGCACAACATAGAATGACTGCCCCCCGCGATAATGTTCGCGCAGCAATGCTTCACGGACCATAATCGCGTCAAATTCGCTAACATAGGTCCGGATAGACAGCCGATCCACAGGTGGTGAGCCAATAATTGATAGGTCGCGCACCCCGGTCAGTGACAATTGCAAGGTACGCGGAATAGGCGTGGCAGTCAGGGTCAGCACATGCACATCTGAACGCAGCAGTTTTAACCGTTCCTTATGGGCGACACCAAAATGTTGTTCTTCATCAATCACCAAAAGCCCCAGGTCCTTGAACCGAATGCTTTTCGCCAACAGGGCATGGGTGCCAATGACAATATCTACGGTGCCCAGTGCCAGGCCTTCGCGCGTTAGGGCGGCGTCCTTAGTTGATACAAAGCGCGATAACTGGCGTACATTGATCGGAAACCCGCGAAACCTGTCGCTGAAGCTTTTGAAATGTTGGCGCGCCAGCAGCGTGGTTGGGGCGACAATGGCGACCTGGGTTCCCGACATTGCGGCAACGAAGGCGGCGCGCATTGCCACCTCTGTTTTGCCAAAACCCACATCACCACAGACCAGTCGATCCATAGGCCGCCCGGACGCCAGGTCTGTCTGAACATCGTGAATGGCCTGCAGTTGATCATCGGTTTCTTGGTAGGGGAACCTTGCAGCAAAAGCTTCACCCATGGCTGCCGGCGGCTCCATTATTTGGGCGGAGCGCAAGAAGCGTTCAGCGGCCACCCGAATAAGCTTGTCGGCCATGATCAGGATATTTGCCTTCAGACGGGCCTTTTTGGCCTGCCATGCGCTGCCGCCAAGGCGATCAAGCATGCCCTCTTCATGGCCATATCTGCTGAGAAGTTCAATGTTTTCAACGGGCAGAAACAGCCGGTCACTGCCGGCATATTCAAGCAATATACATTCATGGAGCGCGCCAAGCGCATCCACCACTTCCAACCCATTATATCGTCCGACACCATGGTCCACATGCACGATCAGGTCGCCGACGCTTAGGCTTTGGGCTTCGGTCAGAAAATTATCAGCGCGGCGTTTCTTTTGGGGTGCGCGAATAAGCCGGTCGCCCAGCACGTCCTGTTCAGAAATAACGGTTAGGCCGGGCGCTTCAAAGCCATGTTCCAACGCCCAAACCACCAGCCATATGCCGCCGCTGCCCTCTGGGATGTCACGGAAACTGTCCGCCAGTTTGGTATCTGTTGTCCCCTGGTCCTGTAACAGCCCAGCCAGGCGTTCACGTGCGCCGCCGGAATAGCTGGCAACGACCACCTGCCCGTTTGATCGCTTTGCTTCAATGTGGTCTTCTAAGGCCCCAAAAATATTGACGTTTTCCAGCTTACGTTCGGCGGAAAAATTGCGGCCAATGCGCCCCCCGGCGTCAATTGCATTTTGCCCGGTTGGCTGTGGCAACGTCGCCAGTGCCAAAACCCGGCGGTCTGCCAGCATTTTTGTCCAGGCGGTGTCGTCCAGATACAGCAATTCAGGCGGGCAAGGTTTATAGCTGGCAGATGCGCTGTTTTTTTGTTCCAGCGCAAACTGCCGGGTTTCGTATTGATCGGTAATACTGTCCCAACGGGCCGAGCGGGCGGCAGTTACCTGATCATCAAGAATGACTGTCGCGCCAGGCAAATAGTCAAACAGAGTTTCCAGCCGCTCATGGAAAAACGGCAGCCAATGTTCCACACCCTGGTGTTTGCGCCCGGCGCTGACGGCTTCGTAAAGCGGATCATCAGTACCCGCGGCACCAAATTCCGCGCGATACGACTGGCGAAAGCGGGTGATTGATGGGTCATCCAGTATCACCTCTGACACCGGGGCCAGTTCAATACAGTCAAGTTTTTCAATGGTTCTTTGGCTGGCAGGGTCAAACCTGCGCACCCCATCCAGAACATCGCCAAACAGGTCAAGTCGCACCGGGCCGGCCTGCCCGGGTGGGAATATATCAATAATTCCACCACGAATGGCATAGTCACCCTGTTCGGTCACAGTCGGGGTCTGAACAAACCCCATGCGCGACAGGAACGAACGCAGCTCAGGTTCATCAATCTGATGGTTGACCTGGGCGGTGAATGCCGCAGTTTTCAATATGCTTTGGGCTGGGATGCGCTGTGTTGCTGCATTTAATGTGGTTAGCAGTATGAACTGCGTCGGTTTTTTATGCACCAGCATGGCCAAGGTCGCCATACGTGTCGCGGAAACACTGCTGTTGGGTGACACCCGGTCATAGGGCAAGCAATCCCAGGCTGGGAAAGACACCACCGGGACGTCAGGTGCAAAAAACGCCAACGCCGCCTGCAATGCGGCAAGGCGCTTATCATCGCGCGCCACGTGTACTACCGGGCCGTCAATTGACGCCATTTCCTGCAAAAGCAGGCGCGCATCAAAACCTTCCGGTGCGCCGCTTACAGTAATTTTGGAAACGTTGGTCACTGTTGAAATTCCCGCGTGTTCGTAGCGTTAGCCAAAGGGCCCAACGATCAGGTTTTGGTACATGCCCCACATTGACGTGACGAAAACAGACATCATTCCAATGATCTGGGTGTACAGCCTGTGACGTGTCAGTCGTTTTTGAAGCGCCACGCCACGTAACTTTTCGGCCGTGATCCGACCGGCGGTGGCCAGGCTAAGCATGCCAATGAACGACAGTGGAAAAACGAACAGAAAAACCGCTTGGGCGATTTCCACGCTGTACCAAAACCCCATAATAGCCAGGGCAGTGATCACCGTGCTGCTGAATGCCAGCGTCAACAATCCGGAAACGCTGCCAATATACAAAAGCCGGTTGCAATTGATCCTGACCAATTGCTCCATATCAATTTCGGCCTGCCCGCCTATGCGTTTTGCCCTTTGCACCATGTCAAACGGCACGCCAATCACCCAGTGGCTGGCGGTCGACCACAGCACAGCAAGTGCAATCCAGTACCAAAGATTTGAAAATGATCGCATGTCGATCACTTCAAAAACGGTGTCAAACCAGTCCAATTTTGGGGTCCTTAATTCGTCGGTCGCGCGACACTAATAGCGATGCTCGGCGATTCCCACCCTTGAGGCGCAAAGAAATCCATGGCAATTGTTTGAACGTGACAAGAAGGACACCAAAACAATGCCAAATTCAGTTGCCCCCTACCCTGCCAGCCGGTTTCGCCGATTGCGGCGCACCCCGGCCATCCGTGCTTTGAGCCGTGAAACCACGCTTGGCGTGGATGATCTGATCTGGCCGGTTTTCATTCAGGAAGGCACATCTTTCATTCAGGAAGGCACATCAACGGCAACGCCAATTAAGTCGATGCCAGGCGTGGAGCGTTTGACACTGGATCTGTTGCTTGTTCAGGCACGCCAGGCCGCAGAACTTGGCATTCCGGCAATATGCCTGTTCCCCTATATCGACCCCGGCCTAAAAACGGCTGATTGCGCCCTGGCCTGGGACCCCGATAATCTGGTAAACCGGGCCATCCGGATGCTGAAAGCCGAAATTCCTGATCTGGTCGTTATGTCAGATGTGGCATTGGACCCCTACAACATCAACGGCCATGACGGTTTTGTCGTTAATGGTGAAATCATCAATGATGACACTGTTGACGCCTTGGTGCGGATGGCATTGGCACAGGCCGAGGCCGGGGTTGATATCATCGGCCCCTCTGACATGATGGATGGCCGCATTGGCGCAATTCGAACTGCGCTGGAAACCGCAGGGCACCATGACACCGCAATCATGAGTTATGCTGCAAAATATGCCTCGGCATTTTATGGGCCATTTCGCGATGCTGTTGGTGCCAGTGGCGCACTGTCTGGCGACAAAAAGACCTATCAGATGGACCCTGCAAATACCGATGAAGCACTGCGGCTGGTGGCGCGCGACCTGTCGGAAGGTGCCGATATGGTGATGATCAAACCGGGCATGCCGTATCTGGACGTTTGTACCCGTGTCAAAGACACATATGGTGCGCCGACATTCGCCTATCAGGTGTCAGGCGAATACGCGATGATCACGGCAGCCGCGCAAAATGGCTGGATTGACGCCGAACAGGCCATGCTGGAAAGCCTGCTGGCCTTCAAGCGGGCCGGTTGTGACGGCATATTAACCTATTTTGCCCCTGCCGTTGCGCGGATACTGACCGCATAGTCACGCCGACTTAATGCCATAACCACATGGGGTGATGACTCTTGTTGCGGGCTGCACTATATTGGTGGTGATCAGCCAAATAAGGCTGACAGCAGAAGGCAATCGGCAGACAAAGGTATACACATGACACATATTTCACGGCGATTGATGATCGCGGGCGCAGTTGGTGCAGCATTTGCTGTCGCGGGTTGTGATAACGGGCTAAATGGCAATGGTGCGGAAAAACTGGACGCGCGGGCAGACTCTGCGCTGAATTTTCTGTCAATAAATCACCCCGAAACACAGGATCTGATAGATAACGCTGCCGGGTATTTGATGATGCCACTGGTAACAGAGGCCGGGTTTGGTTTTGGCGCGTCCTATGGACGCGGTGTCTTGCGGGTTGGTAATGCAACGGTTGATTATTATCAGGCGGCACAGGCCAGTGTTGGTTTCCAAATCGGTGCCCAACAATATGCCCACGCCCTGTTCTTTATGACCGAAGATGCATTGGCAACTTTTCGAAATTCACCGGGTTGGGCTGCGGGTGCCGATCTGGAATATGCCCTAAATTCAGAGGGTCAGAACCTTTCGGCAACAACAACAACCGCCCTTTCGCCGGTTGTGGCCGTGGTTTTCGGCCAAGCCGGGTTGATCGCAGGTGCCACGATCGAGGGCACCAAATACAGCCGTATAATTCCCTGATCTGACCAAAATAACAGTTTGGGCCCCGGTGCCGCTTTGTTGCGGTGCCGGGGCTTTTCTTTTTGCCAAGCGTATTAGCGCTGGCCTTTTACCCAACCGCAGTATAATTCGCGGCCAAATCCCCACGAAAGAAGTATTATGGAACTGCGTAACATCGCCATTATTGCCCATGTTGACCATGGAAAAACCACCCTGGTTGACGAAATGCTCAAACAGTCTGGTGTCTATCGAGACAATCAGGAAACTATTGAGCGTGCAATGGATTCTAATGATATTGAGCGTGAGCGCGGTATCACCATCCTTGCCAAGGCCACGTCAGTTGAATGGAATGGCATCCGTATCAATATTGTAGACACGCCTGGGCACGCCGATTTTGGCGGTGAAGTAGAGCGTATCCTGTCAATGGTGGACGGGGTTGTTCTGTTGGTTGACGCCGCAGAAGGGCCAATGCCGCAAACCAAATTTGTGACCGCAAAGGCGCTGGCACTTGGGCTGCGCCCGATCGTGGTGCTGAACAAGGTCGACAAACCCGACGCCGAACCGGACCGGGCATTGGACGAAGTGTTTGACCTGTTTGCAAATCTGGATGCTGACAATGATCAGCTTGATTTCCCATCACTTTATGCATCTGGCCGATCCGGTTGGGCAGATGAAGAATTGAACGGTCCACGCAAGGATCTGGATGCACTATTCAAACTTGTGGTAGACCACGTACCGGCCCCGGCCCAAGTTACACTACAAAACGAACCTTTCAAAATGCTGGCAACAACTTTGGGCGCTGACCCATACCTTGGGCGTATGCTGACCGGTCGGGTTGAATCTGGCACCGCAAGGCCTGGTGATACGATCAAAGCCCTGTCACGCGACGGAAGCAAAATCGAACAATTCCGCATCACAAAAATTCTGGCGTTCCGGGGTTTGTCGCAACAACCCGTTGATGCCGCGGTTGCGGGTGACATTGTTGCCATCACCGGCATGGCCAAAGCCACCGTTGCCGACACACTTTGCGATCTGGAAGAGACACAGGCGCTTAAGGCGCAACCCATTGATCCACCAACAATTTGTGTGACATTTGGCATCAATGACAGCCCGTTTGCGGGCCGTGATGGCAAAAAAGTTCAGTCCCGTGTCATCAAAGACCGCCTGTTAAAAGAGGCCGAAGTTAACGTCGCAATTCAGATTGCCGATACCCCCGGCGGCGATGCGTTTGAAGTTTCCGGTCGCGGTGAATTGCAAATGGGCGTGTTGATCGAAAACATGCGCCGAGAAGGTTTTGAGCTGTCAATTTCCCGCCCGCAGGTTCTGATGCGGCAGGTAGACGGCCAACGTCTTGAGCCAATTGAAGAAGTAACCATTGACGTTGACGACGAATATTCGGGCAACGTCATTGAAAAAATCAGCGGCCCACGCCGTGGTGAATTGGTGGAAATGAAACCCGCAGGTGTCGGCAAAACCCGCATTATTGCCCATGTTCCATCACGTGGCTTGATCGGATACCACGGCGAATTCATGACCGACACACGTGGTACTGGCGTGCTTAACCGGGTGTTTCATGACTGGCTTCCCCATAAGGGCCCGATACCGGGACGCCGCGCCGGGGTGCTGATTTCAATGGAAACTGGTGTTTCGGTTGCTTTTGCGCTTTGGAATCTTGAAAACCGGGGCCGTATGTTTATCGGCCCGCAGGAACAGGTTTACAGTGGCATGATCATCGGTGAACACAGCCGCGAAAATGACCTGGAAGTGAACCCACTGAAGGGTAAAAAACTATCCAACGTCCGGGCTTCTGGCACAGATGAGGCCGTGCGGTTGACGCCACACATCACTTTTTCACTGGAACAGGCGATTGCCTATGTTGATGATGATGAATTGGTCGAAGTGACGCCAGTTTCAATCAGGCTGCGCAAACGCCATTTGGACACACATGATCGCAAGCGGGCATCGCGCAGCAGCTAGGGGCTAACCCTGCTGCCTATTCGTCGATTTCAACGACAAGCAGATCACGTTCACTGGCGTCCTTTGCAAAAACCAGGGCTTGCTGGTAGCGTTCGGATTTATAGCACCCAACTGCGTCTTCAACGGATGGGAACCGGGCCACCACGTTGCGGGGCCGGTCATTACCTTCCAACTGTACGTATCGCCCGGCGCGGGCCAAAAACACGCCGCCATGTTCGGCTATGGCCTGCCCGGCGATGGCAGCGTATTTCATATAGGCGTCTTCGTCGGTTACCTTAACATGGGCGATCCATAGGGCTGGCATTTAGCTTCCTTCTAGTATTTTTTCTGCAGCAGTAATGGCGGCTTGGGCATTGGATGCACTGCTGGCGCCACCCTGGGCCATATCGGGCCGCCCGCCCCCACCTTTTCCGCCCAGTTCCCCAACTGCGGCGCGCAGAACATCAACTGCGGAAACCTTACCCACCAAATCTTTGGTCACCCCGGCCGCCACAGCGGCTTTGCCCCCGGCATCAGCAATAAGCAAGACAACACCAGAACCAATGCGTTCCTTATGGCTGTCAATCAGTGCCGGCAGTTCTTTTCCGGAAATGTCTTTCAGGACCATGGCCAAGAACGGTACTCCGGCGATATCCTTTAGGGGCGCGTCGCCAGCTGAACCCGCACCGCCAGTCAATGCCAGTTCCCGGCGCAATTGTGCCACTTCGTTTTGCAGTGTTTTGCGCTCAGTCAAAAGTACACCAACGCGCCCGACAATATCAGCCTGCGGTGCCTTTAACGTATCTGCAATATCCGACACACAGCGGGATTGATCTTCAATATGCGCCAATGCGGCACGCCCGGTTAGGGCCTCTATCCGGCGCACCCCGGAACTTGACGCACTGTCCCCCAACACCACACACAGGCCAATGTCGCCGGTGCGTTTTACATGGGTGCCGCCGCACAGTTCCAGCGAATAGGTCTTGCCATCCAGGCCTTTGCCTGTGTCGGCCTGCCCCATTGAAACAACGCGGACCTCATCGCCATATTTTTCGCCAAACAGCGCCTGTGCGCCAATGTCACGGGCATCGTCCGGCGTCATGATGCGGGTACTGACGGCGGTATTTTGCCGGATGTAATGGTTAACGTCCTGACTGACCTTAGCCAGCTGATCGGCGGTCATTGCCTTGCCATGGGAAAAATCAAACCGCAGCCGATCTGCGGCATTTAACGATCCGCGTTGCGCAACATGGTCGCCCAGGGCTGCTCGCAATGCTTCGTGCAACAGATGCGTTGCCGAATGATTGGCCTGTATCGCCTGGCGACGGTCATGATCCACGGTCATCACCACGGCTTGCCCCGGCGTGATCGTGCCTTGACTGACTTTACAGATATGAATGAAAACACCGGCGGCTTTGTGGGTGTCGCGGACCTCCAATTCAAAATTTTCAGTGGCTATCAGACCGGTATCACCAATCTGGCCGCCACTTTCAGCGTAAAACGGGGTTTGGTTTACAACCACTTCAACCGTGTCGCCCTTGGTGGCGCTGGCAACGGAAACACCGTTTTGAACCAGCGCTATAACCTGAGCCTCGGCAGTTTGCGTTTCATAGCCCAGAAATTCTGTTGCGCCATGTTCCTGTGCCAGATCAAACCAGATCGCCGCCTGGGCTGTCGCACCAGAGCCAGACCAGGCGGCCCGCGCCTTGGTTTTTTGGGCGGACATCGCATCATCAAACCCGGCAATATCGACACCGCGGCCACGTTCGCGCAGCGCGTCCTGGGTCAGATCAAGCGGGAACCCAAAGGTGTCATACAGTTTGAACGCCGCCTTTCCGGGCAAATCTGCCCCGTCGGAAAGTTTGTTCAGTTCATCATCCAACAGTCGCAGCCCGCGATCTAGCGTGGTTTTGAAACGGGTTTCTTCCAGCTTTAGGGTTTCTTCAATAATTTTCTGTCCCCTGGCCAATTCAGGATAGGCCTGCCCCATCTGGGCAACCAATGCCGGCACCAACCGGTGCATGACCGGGTCTTTGGTGCCCAACTGGTGCGCATGGCGCATGGCGCGCCGCATGATCCGGCGCAAAACATAGCCCCGGCCTTCGTTTGACGGCAGCACCCCTTCTGCAATCAAAAATGACGTAGAGCGCAAATGATCAGCCATGACCCGAAGATGTACATTTCCCGGGCCATCGGGGTCTTGATTGGTGACATTGGCGCTGGCCTCGATCAGGGAGCGCATAAGATCGGTGTCATAATTATCATGCTTGCCCTGCAACAGGGCACCAACGCGTTCCAGCCCCATGCCGGTGTCGATCGACTGGTTCGGCAGGTCCCCAAGGGTGCCGTCAGCGAACTGTTCATTTTGCATGAAAACCAAGTTCCAAATCTCGATAAACCTGTCACCGTCTTCATCTGGCGACCCCGGCGGGCCACCGGCGATACTATCACCATGGTCGTAAAATATTTCGGTACAGGGCCCGCAGGGGCCAGTTGGTCCCATTCGCCAAAAATTATCATCCGTGGCAATACGAATGATCCGGTCATCGCCCAGACCGGCAACCTTTTTCCAGATATCTGCCGCGGCTTCATCGGTGTGATATACCGTCACCAACAGGCGATCAGGGTTGATGCCAAATTCCTTGGTCAGCAAATTCCAGGCATAGGGGATTGCCTGTTCCTTAAAGTAGTCACCAAACGAAAAATTACCCAGCATTTCAAAAAACGTATGGTGACGCGCGGTGTAACCGACATTATCCAGATCATTGTGTTTGCCACCGGCGCGCACACATTTTTGCGACGATGTTGCCCGCTGATAGTCGCGGGTTTCGAGCCCGGTGAACAGGTTTTTGAATGGCACCATCCCCGAATTGACAAACATCAATGTCGGGTCATTGCGCGGCACCAAAGGTGAGCTTTCAACGACCGCATGGTCATTTTCTTTGTAGTAATTCAGAAATGTGGATCGAATGTCATTCAGGCTGGCCATTGGCATTGTCTTTCAGCAGGCAATATTGGGTTACACCCGTTTAGTCCCATGCCAATAGCCAATCTACAACAACAAAAAGCCGGGCACTCAGGGCCCGGCTTTTCGTCGCTATTCGCAAGATTTAACTTTCAACAACCGCATCATCAGAGGATTTGGCCTTTTTGGGTTTGGGCGTATAGTCAAACTCCAACCCGTGTGAGGCGCGGATCTTATCTTCTATTTCCAAAGCTATTTGAGTGTTTTCAGCCAAATAGGTTTTAACATTTTCCCTGCCCTGGCCAATACGCTCATCCCCGTAGGAATACCATGAGCCCGATTTTTCGACGATCCCGGCTTTGACGCCCAAATCAACAAGTTCACCGGTTTTGGAAATACCTTTGCCGTACATTATGTCAAACTCAACCTGTTTGAACGGTGGCGCAACTTTGTTTTTGACAACTTTAACCCGGGTCGAATTGCCAACGATTTCATCCCGGTCTTTGATCGCACCAATGCGGCGAATATCCAATCGCACAGAGGAGTAAAACTTAAGTGCATTGCCGCCGGATGTGGTTTCAGGGCTGCCAAACATCACGCCAATTTTCATCCTGATCTGGTTGATGAAAATAACCGTACACTTAGATTTGGAAATGGCACCGGTCAGCTTGCGCATTGCCTGGCTCATCAGGCGGGCCTGGGCGCCGACCTGGTGGTCGCCCATATCACCTTCCAGTTCAGATTTGGGTGTCAGGGCTGCAACTGAATCAATCACCACCATGCTAACGGCATTTGAGCGCACCAGGGTTTCGGTAATTTCCAGCGCCTGCTCACCGGTATCGGGCTGTGAAATTAATAGCTCTTCCAGGTCAACACCAAGGTTTTTAGCGTAAAGCGGATCAAGGGCATGCTCGGCATCAACAAAGGCGCAAACGCCGCCTTTTTTCTGTTCCTCAGCGATGCAATGCAGGGTTAAAGTTGTTTTACCCGAGCTTTCAGGGCCGTAAATTTCAACCACCCTTCCCTTTGGGATGCCGCCAATGCCCAGGGCAATATCAAGCCCCAGTGAACCGGTTGAGGTTGATTCAATTTCCTCTACCTGATTGCCGCCCGCCAGCTTCATAATTGAGCCTTTACCAAACTGACGTTCAATTTGGGCCAGGGCTGAATCCAACGCTTTTTGTTTATCGTTGCTTTGTTTGTTTGTCATTTCCAGAATACTTGCCGTTGCCATTTTTCTGCTTCCTTATTCCATATCTGATGTTGGGCAGCAATCCTGCCTGTTGATTTATTCGATATGTGTTCTCTTCTTGTTCTTTTTTCCTGTATGGGACCAAACCAAGAACATTTCAAGACAATTGTTCCTAACCAACCTTGGCAAGCGATGGTTAATGAAGCGTTTAGGCAACAGCATATAATTGGGATTTGACGAAATATTTAAAGAATCAGCTGGATATGGCCGCAATTTTCTAGACCATCAGTGGATTTGATTTTGAACAGTTGCAGTGAGCTCATTCAAAGAAAACGGTTTTGGTAGGAAAACCGAGTTTGGAATGCGCGCCTGTTGTTCGGAAAAACTGTCCTCGGCATAGCCAGAAACAAAGACAACCCGCACATGGGGGCGCTGTTCCAGGGCCTTTGCAACCCAACTGGGCCCATCCATCCCGGGCATGATGACATCGGTGACAAAGACATCGATGTTCAATGTCTTATCTTCCAATGTTTTGAGCGCCTCCTCTGCGGACTCTGCCTCAAGTACTGTGTAGCCCCGCAGCTTTAGTGCACGCGAAGCAAACGCGCGGACCGGCGCTTCATCTTCCACCAGCAACACAACACCGCCAGTACTTAGATGGGTGGGCTTGGGTGTCTCTTTGGCCGGGTTAGTCACAGCGCTATGGGTTTGTGTGTTTACCGGGAAGTATAACGTGAATACGGTTCCCGAACCCGGTGTACTATCGGCAAAAATATAACCACCGGTCTGTTTTACAATACCGTAGGCCATGGACAGGCCCAACCCAGTGCCTTCACCGGTGCGTTTGGTCGTAAAGAATGGTTCGAAGATTTTTGACAGCTTGTCTATGGGTATGCCACTGCCTTCGTCGGTCACCGTAATAACAACATAGTCGCCCACTGGAATGACCGCCCGATCTTTTTCAAATGGGTCTGTTATCTGCTGGCTATGGGTATCAATGCAAACATTGCCACCCTTGGGCATAGCATCGCGTGCGTTTACCACAAGGTTCATAATGACCTGTTCCAACTGACGTATGTCGGCCCGTATCGGCTTAAGGTCGGGATCATGGGTTAGTTTTAGGGTCACTGTTTCGCCCACCAAACGGTTCAGCAAATGGGCCAGATCATCCAGTATATCGCGCACATCCACCACTTCCGGTTTCAGGGTCTGTTTGCGGGAAAATGCCAGCAGTTGCCCGACCAGGCTGGCTGCCCGGTTTGAATTCTGGTTGATTTGAATCAGATCACCGTATTCAGGGTCGCCTTCGTCATGGCGCAGCAGCAACAGATCGCAATGTCCGCTAATTGCTGTGAGCAGGTTGTTAAAGTCATGGGCGACACCGCCGGCCAACTGGCCAATGGCCTGCATTTTCTGGCTTTGCACAAACTGGGCTTCCAGCGTCTTAAGTTCGGTGGCGTCATTTAAGACGACCACAAGATGGGTTTCCCCCGCTTCCTGAATTGGCGTCAGGGTGATCTGAATAAACACATCCTTACTATGCCCGATCGCCCTGACAAATTCAGAACGCACCTGCCCCGGCATATCTATAGTCTCTGACAGCCAATCAGCCATCAGTCGGCCCAACCCTTCTACCAGGTCACCCAAATATTTTCCCTTGGGCTCTGCCGTTGCCAACAGTGTCCGGGCAAGCCGATTACAGACAATTATTTTCCCATCCGCGGTCAGCTTTAGTAAGGCCACTGGTAAGGCTTCCAATGGTTCCCAACTGTCTGCTGTCAATGCGGTGGCGTCATGAACGGGCAGAAAATATACTTCCCGTCGCCCAGCCGCACCCTGAACGATTGACACCTGGGACGCAACCGGGCCGTCCATACCCGCAATCTCATGGGTTTTCCCGGATTGTAGCGGCAAGTCATTGATAACCCTGTTCAACTTTGTCTGTCGCCCATTGATCAGCTTGCGCATCGCTTCATTCATAAAAAGGATGGTGTCAGAACTGCTAATCGTCATCATTGGAAGGCTGATGCCGTCCAGTGATTGCCCGCCCTGGCTGCGTTCAAGAATATCCTCAAGCCGCCACAGAAAGCCAGCAGTGCCAATCCTGTGAACTGAAAGCCGTAAATGGCCACGGCGCACCACCACGTCTTCACTTGCCGCGCCATTTTCTTGCGCTTTGTTCTGCAATCTAGCCAGCGTCGCACCGGGCGAGGCGAACATATTGCCAAGGGTAGCAACAAGCGTATTCTGATTGGCACCACCAAAGCGTTCTTTGGCAGCCCCATTGCGATACCCGATAGCACCATCCAGATCAGTGGTAAAACTGGGCGACGCGTCAAATTCCACATATCCGGCAATTGCCCTGTGCAGACGCGACTGACTGCGATCATTTCGCCGCGTCAGGAATACAATAAGGCCGACAAGGCACAACAAGCTGCCGCCCACTGTCAAAAGCGCCAGCCCCGCCCTTGGGACCGGAAGATAAAGCGAACCCGCCAGAACAACCAAAGATAATATCAATAGATATTTTGCCTTGGGGGCCAGTTGTATGGCCATATTGGTCATGGGTTGGCGTGATAGCGCCGGTTGGGACACAGCAAACTCCGAATTAGAATCCAGTACCTGCATATCGGGATGAAATCATTAACCACGGATTAAATTAATGCGATTAACAACCTTGCATTGTGTCCTAGTTAATTACTCTCTTTTAAGTAATGCAACAAAAAACCCGTCTCCACCCTGTAGCGGTGAATAATGGTGCTGCTTCACCAGGGTCCAATCGGCGTTATTTTTAAGGAAATTATCAACCTGGGCGGTGTTTTCGTCTGAAAAAACAGAACATGTCACATAGGCCAACATACCATTTTTGCTTACAAAATCCTTTGCTTCGCCCAGTATATTTGTCTGAATATCAGTCAGGTCCTGTAAATCATCACCCGTTAACCGCCACTTGGCGTCTGGTGAACGGCGCCAACTGCCGCTGCCGGAACAGGGGGCGTCACATAGGACAAGATCATAATCTTGCCCGGAAATGTCTTCATTTGACGCGATGGTAAGTGTTGCACCGGCCCGTTCTGCGCGCGCGGGTATGTCTTTCATGCGCAACGGATCCTGATCGTGGCAGGTAATATTGGCGACCCCTGATGCCGCTATTGCCAGGCTTTTGCCACCACCCCCGGCACAATAATCCAATACCGAAGCACTGCCATCGATCTTTAGGAAATCGACGACAGCTTGTGACGCTGCGTCCTGCAATTCGACCATACCATTCAAATAGGCCTCACTTTGGCGAATGCGACGGGGGTTTGTAAGTACCTCCAGGGCCGTTTCCGACAGCGGATGGGGGGCGGTTTCTATTTGGGTTTCTAACAGGGCAGTGCGGGCCGTTTCCACATCACATTTTGCCAAATTGACCCGCAAGAACACCGGGGCGCGCCCCTGCATAAGCGCCAGAACATCGTCGGTCTGCTCACCAAACGTAGCATCAAACCGATCCAACAACCAATCTGGGCAATCCAATTGAACGGCACGGGGTGCGTCACTTAGGTTTAGCGCAGTGATTTCCGTTTCTCTAATCGCATCTGGAGCATATTTTTCGCCTGAAAACAAAGCGGTGGACGCTGACCCTGATGTATGGGCCCAGCCAAGCATTAACCCACGCCCAGTGTCACCGCCACCGATATGGCCGTATGATCGGCGTTGGCGCAATGCTTGAAACACATGGTCACGAATTGCTGCCCGATCACCGGACCCGGCATAGCGGTTTTTGCGCCCCCAGCCGGTCAGAACTTTCTCTGCAGCAGTTCCCTCCAAGATGGCGTCAAGAATGTCTATCGCGGCTGCGACCCGCGCTGCCGGGGTCACAGGGTGACCTTAAGGAAAGGGCGCAGACTGTTGTTTTTATTACATAACACGATAATTAGGGCTTTCACGAGTGATCTGTACATCATGGACATGGCTTTCCTTTAACCCGGCACCAGTGATCTTAACAAATTGGCAGTTTTTACGCATATCAGCCACCGTTGCATTCCCGGTATAGCCCATAGCCGCGCGCAAGCCACCAACCAGTTGGTGCACCACCGTTCCGGCGGCACCTTTATAGGGCACCTGCCCTTCAATTCCTTCTGGGACCAATTTGTCGCTGGCGGCATCTTTTTGGAAATACCTGTCGGCTGATCCCCGCGCCATGGCACCAAGTGATCCCATCCCGCGGTAGGATTTAAACGACCGGCCTTGATAGAGTATCAGCTCCCCAGGGCTTTCGTCGGTTCCGGCAATCATTGATCCAACCATGGCACAGGATGCACCAGCGGCGATTGCTTTGGCAAAATCACCGGAAAACTTGATGCCGCCGTCGGCTATGACGGGTACGTCGCCTGCCGCCTCGGCGCAGTCACTGATCGCGGTCAATTGCGGAACACCAACACCGGCAACCATACGTGTGGTGCATATGGAACCTGGGCCAATGCCCACTTTTATGCCGTCGGCCCCAGCGCCGATCAACGCGCGTGTGGCATCCCCCGTGGCGACGTTTCCGGCCAGTACCTGCACCTTATTTGACAGCCGTTTCACCCGCTCAACCGCAATGGCGACACCTTCGGAATGGCCATGCGCCGTATCAATTACAATCAGGTCACACCCGGCGTCCAACAGTGCCTCGGACCGTTCAAAACCAGCGTCCCCAACCGTGGTCGCAGCAGCGACGCGCAGCCGCCCCAGCTCATCCTTACAGGCATGGGGGTTTAGCACCGCCAGCTCACTGTCTTTCAGGGTCAGCAGACCGGTCAGAACCCCATTGGCATCGGTGACCAGCAATTTCTCAATACGGCGCGCCTGCATAAGACTGCGGGCCTGATCCAGATCAGCCGGTTCCTGCAGGATCGCCAAGTTATCGGCTGTCATCATGGCGTGAACCGGGGTTTTGTCGTCACTGGCAAAGCGCATATCGCGGTTGGTGACAATGCCAACAACCCGCCCAGAGCCATCAACAACCGGAAAGCCGGTGACGTTATAGCGTTCCTGCAATGCCTTGGCGTCGGCCAGGGTCTGATCCGCCGTCAGGGTGATCGGATTAAATACAATACCGCTTTCAAACCGTTTGACGCGCCGGACTTCGCGGGCTTGTTCATCAACGCTAAGGTTGCGGTGCACAACCCCCATGCCGCCGGCCTGGGCCATGGCGATGGCCATGTGCGCTTCGGTAACGGTGTCCATGGCTGAGCTGAGCAACGGTATGTTCAACCGGATGCTGTTGGTGACAAAGGTTGACGTGTCTGCTGTTGACGGCAACACGCTGGACGCGGCCGGAACCAATAGAACATCATCAAAAGTAAGCGCCTCGCGAATCTCCATTTGCGGTCTCCTTGGAGGGGTTCGTTTGACGGCTCCCTATTTCATGGGGACTGGGAAATGAAAAGCACTAAATCCTGTTGTTCAGACCTTTGAAGCGTTGGATTTCATAGCCAATATGCCGCTGCTCCACATTTTCATGATCCTATAGGCGATAATCGGGATGGCTATGCTTGCGCCCACCAACGCCAGCCCGGCAAGTATTCGAAAAATACCACCGGATGTCTGTGCCATTAGCATCATCATCCCGGCAAACGCTGCCATTGGGAATGCAAACGCGCCCCAAAACGGGCTGAAACCAGCGGCAGTTAAGTATTTGACGCGTATCAGCATGAACAGCGCCAACGCCAAGGCCAGCCAGCCAAATACCATGCCCACTGTTGGGTACCCCACCAGCATGGCTGTCATGCCCAATAGCGAAACCGGTGCCAAATGTATCACCAATGTCGGGCGCAGCGGTGGCGGAACAGCCGTGTCAGCCATCCCCACCAGATTGCCCAGCCAGATGGTGGCGGCCAGTATCAAGGAAACAACTACGATCAACTCGGATATCGTGTGCATTCCAAGCATGATACCTGCCTGTGGTGCCACAATGATGCCGACAAATGTCAAATGCCATACCGGCGTCATCCGCCGTTGCGGATAGGGTGCCCGCCACAGGACAAACACGACTATAGCAGCAACAATCAGATGCGCGGCCATGCCAACAAACAGGGCGCCTTGCCCCAGGCAATTGGAATAGGGCACCAGAACCGCCGCGAACAACATTGCCGACATGGACCCTGCAGAAATACCGGCACGGCCCGGCATGATGCGCAGGTCATCAACCAATGCAGACGGACGCCGGACGAATTTGCCAAAATAAGCCAATACGGCAAACAGGAACAGCAGCGAAACCGCCCCAAGTAGTGCTTCACCAATCGCACTGGGGATCGCAAAAACTTCAGACGCGCGGCGCCAGACCAAGCCAAGCCCAAAAAGGCCAAGGATCGGTGGAAATATCGCAGGCGGCGTTTGGTGCCACAATCCGGTTTTTTCTTGCATAAGCTGTCCAGTCGGTATTCGTGTGTCCCCCAATTGCCGGGGCATTCACATGCATGAATACGCATGAAATAATGAAAAGCAAGCCATCTGTCAGCAGGATCACACCAGCGAAATAATAGCCCTTCCCGGCCTTAGGCGCAGATCAATATGCTTCCACCAGGCAAATCCATTGTATGTCCAATGACTACAATATGGACAAACCCTCTCGGCCCCTTGGTTGGTTTGCAATCAGCCTATCGGGATTTCCGCGTTGTTAAGAATAGATTGGTTTCGCTGTTTGATACCCCATCAAACTGGCGCACCGTATCCAGAACCTTATCCAGGTTTTCTAGTGTGTCGGTGCCTATTTCAACAATCAGGTCCCATTTTCCATTTGTAGTGTGGACTGCCGTCACCTCAGGTATGCCGCGCAACAGGCGAATAATCCGCTCAGTACCACGCCCTTCAATTCCAATCATCATCAGGCCGCATACCGGGCTGGCGCTGTGGTCGCCCTTGGTTACGACGGTAAAGCCGACAATTTCACCACTATTTTGCATGCGCTCCATACGCGTTCGAACCGTGGCACGCGACACCCTCAGTTCACTGGCCAGATCCGACAATGCCGCCCTTGCATTGTGTCGCAATAGGGCAATGATTCTATTGTCCAATTTGTCCATATTGATGATTTGCACCCCCATATTGATCGATGGCATATCATATTGCGCAGATTGTGGCCTGACAATCCCATCATTTTGATAAATAATATGGGTACCGGAGAACAACATGAAACAGCAACACTGTCAGTTAATTGGCGCCCCCGTAGACAGCGGCAAGCGGCGAATGGGGTGCCTGATGGGGCCAGATTCCTACCGCACAGCCGGGTTAAGCGATGTGCTAAAAGAGCTTGGTCACCGGGTAACGGACCTTGGCAATATTGCAAAACCTGACGCTGCGGACACCCAGACGCCGGATGGTCAGCTCCATGCGCGTGAACAAACCATCGCCTGGACAAAAGCCCTGGCGGCAATAGCCCAAAACGCCATGCAGGACAGTTTGCCAATTTTTCTGGGCGGGGACCACAGCCTTTCCCTGGGTTCACTTACAGGTGTGGCAGCCCATGCCGCCGCCAATGGCAGGCCGCAATTTGTGCTGTGGTTGGATGCCCATACTGATTTTCACACACCTGAAACCTCGGGCTCTGGCAACCTGCATGGCACACCGCTTGCCTATGCAACCGGGCAGCCGGGATTTCATGGTTTTCCAAAAGTGCAGTCACCAGTTCCCCAAGAAAACGTCTGTATTTTGGGGCTGCGCTCGGTGGATAACGCGGAACGTCAGGCGCTCGAAGCCAGCGACATCCTGTATCATGACATGCGTTCCATTGATGAAAATGGCATTGCAAAACCCCTGACGGGCTTCCTGCAAATGGTTGCAGATGCCGATGGCGCATTGCACGTTTCCTTTGATGTGGACTTTTTGGACCCAAGCTTTGCCCCCGCCGTGGGAACAACTGTCCCGGGCGGTGCCACCCTGCGAGAGGCACACCTGATCATGGAAATGTTACATGACAGCGGGTTGATGACATCGCTTGATTTGGTTGAACTAAACCCGTTTCTGGATGAACGCGGTAGGACCGCACAGGTCATGGTTGACCTGACAGCATCAGTGTTCGGCCGCCGTGTGTTTGACCGTCCCACCCGCGCCTATGATTAAGGAATACCCCATGACCCCCCAACCATCTGCCCTGGCACTGGTGCCGTTTGTAAGTGTCGAAAACATGATGAAACTGGTGCATCACATCGGGCTGGAACGTGTTTTGACTGACCTGACCGACCGGATACAGGCCGATTTTATGCGCTGGGAAGATTTTGATAAAACAGCCCGTGTCGCCAGCCATTCCAAAGAAGGTGTCATTGAACTGATGCCCACGTCTGATGGCGAGGTTTACGGCTTTAAATATGTCAACGGCCACCCCAAAAATACCCGTAACGGGCTGCAAACAGTCACTGCCTTTGGGCTGCTGGCGGACGTCAATAATGGCTACCCCGTACTGTTGTCCGAAATGACACTGCTCACCGCGCTGCGCACGGCCGCCGCATCCGCCATGGCTGCCCGCCACCTGGCCCCCAAAGGCGCGCGCACCATGGCCATGATCGGCAATGGTGCCCAGTCAGAATTTCAAACGCTGGCCATGAAAGCGGCTATCGGCATCGACACGGTTCGGCTGTTTGATATTGATGCCGATGCCACGAAAAAATGTGCTCGTAACCTGGCCGGGCACGGCTTGAACGTGATTAGCTGTACTACGCCCGAGGCAGCCATTGAGGGGGCCGAAATTATCACCACATGCACAGCAGATAAACAGTGTGCAACAATTCTAACCGACAATATGATCGGCAGCGGTGTCCATATCAACGCCATTGGCGGTGACTGCCCTGGCAAAACAGAGCTGCACCGCGATATTCTGTTGCGGTCCGATATTTTCGTTGAATACCCACCGCAAACCCGCGTGGAAGGCGAGATCCAGCAACTGGACGCCGATCATCCGATCACCGAGCTTTGGCAAGTTGTCTCCGGGCAAAAAACCGGGCGCACAGATGCGGCCCAGATTACCCTATTTGACAGCGTTGGTTTTGCAATCGAAGATTTTTCAGCACTATGCTACGTGCGCGATAAAATTGTTGGGACGGGGTACTTTCAGGAATTGGACATGCTTGCAGATCCTGACGACCCGCGTGATCTGTTTGGTATGCTGCAAAGGTCGAAATAGTAAGGCCAGGGTCAGGCGTCCAGTTCCGCATCCCAATACAGAAAATCAACCCAGGTATCATGCAGATGGTTGGGCGGAAATTTGCGGCCAACATTGCGCAATTGCTCGGCCTCAGGCTGACGTGGCGGGCAGCGCAGTTGCAACCCGGCCTGGTGCAGGCTGCGCGCGCCTTTTTTCAGGTTGCAGGGCGAACAGGCCGCCACAACATTACGCCAGCTGGTCACACCACCACGGGCTCGCGGTACCACATGGTCAAAGGTTAAATCGCCTTTGGCACCGCAATACTGGCAACAAAACTCATCGCGCAAAAATAGATTAAACCGGGTGAATGCCACCCGCTTTTGCGGTTTGACATAGTCCTTCAGTACAACGACTGATGGGATGCGAATGGTTGTGCTGGGGCTGCGCACCACAGCATCATATTGCGCAACAATATCAACCCGATCCAGATAGGCGGCTTTTACCGCTTCCTGCCAGGGCCACAGCGACAGCGGGTAATATGACAGTGGCCGATAATCGGCGTTCAGCACCAAAGCAGGGTGCTGACGCAATCCCGATGGTTCGCGCACAAAGCCAGTTCTAAAGTTGCCATTCATCATATCTGTGGTCCCTACCCGGCCACGAAAAATACCGCCGATCCATAATATGTGGATCATTGATTTCGACAGACTATATATGGCGTTTCCCTGCTGGCAACCCCCCTGCATTTGAAGCGTATTATAGCAGGTTTATTGTAAGGTTAGGCCAGACCCAGCTTGTCACGCATGAACGCCAACGCCATGCTTAACCCATTCGGATCAATGCCATGGCCGGTGCCTTCCATAACATTGGTGATCACGTCAAATCCGTTTTCAGCCAAAGCCTGGGCCGCGTCCGGCATGCTTGCCGGTGGCACCATTTCATCCTGATCGCCATGCAACAGTAAAACCGGCGGCCGTGCCACAACGTCTTCTGCCAGGCTTTCAGGTTCCAACAGCCGCCCAGAAAACCCAACCACACCGGCAACAGCAGGCACACGGCGCGGTGCCACGTGCAGTGACATCATGGTGCCCTGGGAAAACCCAAGCAGGATCATCCGGTCAGCGCTTAGGCCTTCATCCAATAGTATCTGATCAAGATAGGCGTTCAGATCCGCCACACCGGCCTGCATGGCGCGCGCAGATTCTTCTTCGCTTGATCCATCAAGCCACGGGATCGGAAACCACTGAAAACCCATGGGGTTGCCAACACATTGTTCAGGCGCATTTGGGGCCACGAATGCCGTGTCTGGCATATGGGGTTCAAGCGGGTTGGCCAGCCCCAGCAAATCATTGCCATCGGCGCCATAGCCATGCAGGAATACCACCACCTGTTTCGCCTGCCCCTGCGCCGGACCCCGACGCGCGCTTTCAAGTCCCCTGATCATTTTACACCCTCACGATTTTTTTCGAACCGGTAATAGGCCCAGAGCAGCCGGGCTGCAACACTGCGCCAGGGGGCCCAGTCTGCGGCCATGGCGCGCAGTTGTTTTTCTGTAGGTCGCGCATTCAGCTTAAACAACATGCGCGCGGCTTCCTGCAGCGCCAGATCACCCGGGGCAAACACGTCTGCCCGCCCCAGTGAAAACATTGCGTATATTTCCGCTGTCCAAGGGCCGATACCAGGAACCTGGGTCAGGGTTTTGATAACATCGCCTGTCTCTGCTAATCGCAGATCACCATAGTTAATGCCGGAAACCGCCAACGCGCGTGCATAGCGTATCTTTTGTCGGCTTAAGCCACAGGCGCGCAGGTCTTCGTCACTGGCCGAAATTATTTTGCGCGGGCCTGTCAGGCGCGCCAGTTTTAGCCGCTGCCAAACAGCCGCCGCGGCCGCAACTGATATCTGCTGGCTAACAATGGCGTCCAGCAAGGCGGTGAACCCATCCTTGCGCAATCGCAGCGGCAATGGCCCCGTTGCCGCAAGCGCGTCGGCGAATATAGGGAACCGGTTTGCCAGGTAATCCGCACCCTCTGAAACACATTTAGATGTGGTGATAACTCTTTCTAACATATGGTTTTTTCGACCCAAGCCAGGGCTTCCTTGATGGTCTGCACCGGGGTGCCCTGGGGTTGCTTGGGGCGTTTTATCATGGCCACGGGAATGCCCAATGTCGCCGCTGCAGCAAGCTTAGTGTAAGACGCCTGCCCGCCGGCATTTTTGACAACCAGCCAGTCGATTTCCAACCGCTCAAACAGTGCAATTTCATCGGCCACACTAAACGGCGGCCGCCCGACCAAAAACTGTCCATTTTCAAAAGGAAATGGCCCATCTGGCGGGTCAATCTGGCGGCATATCAGATGCCTGCCTGACAGGTTATCAAACCGTGGCAGCGTTTGACGCCCGGTGGCTAGAAACACCGTCGCGCCGGTTGGTATATGCTCTGCCGCGTGTATTTCACTTGCAATCATTGTCCAGCAATCACCCGCCCCCGGCACCCAAGCGGGGCGCAAAACCTGCTTATAGGGCAGACCTTTCTGCGCCGCGATCTTCTGGCTGCGATGGGAAATGGCATCGGCAAACGGATGGGTCGCATCCAGGATGGCCGAAATTTTATGCTGCCGTAAGAACTGTTCAAACCCGGCCGCACCGCCAAAACCGCCGGTCACCGTTTTTATGGCAAGGCGCGCAGGTTCCCGCGTTACACCGGCCAGCGTTGCAATGCTGGGAATATCAGCAGCGGCTAGCCTTTGGGCGATAACCCGCGCCTGCCCGGTCCCTGCCAACAACAACAGCATCAACCGGCCCGCGCAATAATGTTGCCACTGCGGTCGACCATGGTAATGTCAACTTTGCAGCCTGCTTTTTCAACATACCCAGCGGCCACAATCCGGGCCTTTTGCGCCACCGCCCCCGCCAGTTCTGGCCCGGCAATTTCATAGGCATGCAGCGCTGTCTGCGCCTGCGCCACATCGCTGTTGCCGACCATTTCTGCCAGCGCAGAAATATCCACCTGTGAGCGCGCAGAATGCAGATCAACCGCCCCCTGCGCCAGTTTCGCCAGTTTACCGATACCGCCACCGATGCTTAGACGCTGCACTGGGTTTTTCGCCAGATATTTCAGCACCCCACCGGCAAAATCCCCCATATCCAACATGGCGTGATCGGCCAGCCCATACAGGTTTTGCACCGCGCGCTCTGAGGTTGATCCGGTACAGGCACCCACATGATCCAAGCCATCGGCGCGGGCCACATCAATGCCCCTATGGATCGACGCGATCCAGGCCGAACAGGAAAACGGCCGCACAATGCCGGTGGTGCCCAGTATCGACAGGCCCCCCACAATGCCCAACCGTGGGTTCCAGGTTTTTTGCGCAATTTCAGCGCCACCAGGAATGGAAATGCAGATTTCAATATCCGCTTTCTGCCCCAATTCACCGGCCAGTTCCGCCACCACAGCTTGCATCATTTGCCGGGGCACCGGGTTAATTGCCGCCTGCCCCACAGTGATCGGCAATCCCGGCCGGGTCACGGTGCCGACCCCGTCGCCTGCCACAAAACTCACGCCACTATTGCGGGCACGCACCCGCGCAATAACCAGCGTGCCATGGGTGACATCCGGGTCATCCCCGGCGTCCTTGATTATTCCCGCCTCGGCCCAACCGTCGCCTGTAAGCTGGTGCGCTATTTGAAAAACCGGGGTTTGCCCGCGTGGCAAGGTGATCTGCAATGCCTTAGGAATATCGCCCTGCCACAGCCCAAGCAAAGCCGCCTTTACCGCGCCGGTTGCACAGGCCCCAGTGGTCCACCCATAGCGTAATTTTTTCTGAGACTGTGTTTCCATTAGCCTGACTATAGGCAGGGTTTATGCCCCCGTGAATGACAAATTGCGGTTCCTGCTTTTCGCAAGCGAGAAAATCGCGCATTAACGGGATATGGACGACTCAAACCCCCTCCTGCCAGGCAATTGGCCCGAATTCCCTAAAGGCTGGGTCTGGCTTTGCGGTGCCGGCCCGGGGGACCCCGGATTGCTGACGCTTAACGGCTTGCACGCTCTGCGCCAGGCAGATGTCATTGTCTGTGACGCGCTGGTTGACGCACGCATCCTGACCTGGGCGAACCCAAAGGCCGATATTATTCACGCAGGTAAACGCGCAGGCCAGCCGTCGCCAAAACAACATGAGATCACCCAACAGCTGATAAGCCTTGCCCAAGCAGGCCATCGGGTTTTGCGCTTGAAAGGTGGCGACCCTTTCGTCTTTGGCCGCGGCGGCGAAGAGGCACAATCATTGGTGCAACAGGGCATCCCCATTCGCATTCTACCAGGCATTTCCGCAGGCATCGGCGGGCTGGCCTATGCTGGCATCCCTGTGACCCATAAGGACATCAACCAATCGGTAACTTTTGTCACCGGCCATGATCAGGCCGGGCTGGCGCCCGACACATTGGACTGGTCCGCCATTTCTAAGGGCGCGGACGTGATTGTCATATATATGGGCATGAAACATATCGCCCAGATATCAGCGGCATTGATGGCAGCGGGCAGACCAACGGATGAACCCGTGGCCGTTGTCGCCAACGCCAGCCTGCCAAATCAGCAGGTTTTGGAAACCACCCTGGGCACTGCCGTTTCAGATATCGCCAATGCGGCCCTGAAGCCACCAGCGATCATCTGCGTTGGCCGGGCTGTGCTGATGCGCCAGGCGCTTGACTGGCAAGCGATGCTGCAGGGAACATCCATGCGCAACACCGATCCGTTGCGGGCCGAAACCTGATGGGCACCGGCCTTATTCTGGCAGCGCCGGGTTCAGGCCACGGTAAAACCACCGTGACCCTTGGGCTATTGCGCGCATTGCACCGCGCTGGTGTCAATATGCGCGGTGCAAAATCTGGACCTGACTATATTGACCCGCGTTTTCACGCCGCCGCTTGCAAGAAACCCTGCTTTAACCTTGACGCCTGGGCTATGTCTCAGACGCGGATCAAGTCCCTTGCTGCAGGCGATGGCTTGCTTTTGATCGAAGGGGCCATGGGCCTGTTTGACGGCGCGCCACCAATGGGCAAAGGTGCCACCGCTGACCTAGCCCGCATTTTAAACCTGCCGGTTGTTCTAATCGTTGATGCAGCCAAGATGGCGCAATCGGTGGCCCCGCTGGTAAGCGGGTTCGCACACCACGACCCATCTGTGCGGATTGCTGGTATAATCTTGAACAATGTTGGTTCAGACCGGCACGAAACCATGCTGCGCCGCGCCCTTGATCAGCAGTCAATTCCTGTATTGGGCGCAGTGCACCGCCAGACCGGCATTGCGCACCCGTCGCGCCATTTGGGGTTGGTGCAGGCCGCCGAACGCCCGGACCTTGACGCATACTTGAACACCGTCGCCGATGCGGTCGAAAAATCTGTTGACCTTGGGGCGTTTCAAAACCTTGCTGCCCCGCTTAACGCAGCACCCCGTCAGACCAAAACACCGCCCCCGGCCCAGTCCATTGCCATTGCACAGGACGCGGCATTTGCGTTTTCATACCCACATTTATTGCAAGACTGGCGCGCCGCCGGTGCGACGGTTTTAACCTTTTCACCGCTTGGCGATCAAGCCCCGGAACCTGCCGATCTGATCATTCTTCCTGGCGGCTACCCGGAATTGCACGCCGCTCAAATTTCTGCTGCCAGCAACTTTCGCACTGGCATGGTCAAAGCTGCAAAAACCACACAAATATATGGTGAGTGCGGCGGCTATATGGTTCTGGGCAACGCAATGACAGATGCCAGCGGTACAGCCCGCCCTATGCTTGGCCTGTTGCCGTTGGCAACATCCTTTGCCAAACCCAGGCTGCACCTTGGCTACCGCAATCTTACACCGCTTGGCGGACCCTTCGCCGGGGCACAAAAGGGCCATGAATTTCACTATGCGACCACCCTGTCAGCCCAGGGCCCGGCACTGTTCAAAGCCACGGACGCCGAAGGAACAATTCTGAAAGAAATGGGGCTAAGACAGGGCAATGTCACAGGATCATTTGCCCATATTATTGATGCCGCTGAATAAGGGTTTTCATTTTAAATATTCCCCGATACGACTTGCTACATGAACAGCGAAACCAACCCCAGTATTGACAGGCGAACCCGTAAAAACATCACCGTTCTGGTGATGATGCAGGCGATACTTGGGGCGCAAATGCCGATGGTATTTGTATCAGCCGGGCTGGCGGGGCAGTCGCTGGCATCCAATATCTGTTTGGCAACCCTGCCGATCACGCTGATCGTTGCAGGTTCCATGCTGACGGCAACGCCGCTGTCGGCGATCATGCAGCGCTATGGCCGCAAGGTTGGCTTTTTTATTGGTGCCGCAGGCGGCGCTACCGGGGCCATAATCGGGGCTTATGGCCTATATGTTGCAAGCTTTCCCATCTTTCTTGTCGGGTCCCTGTTCACCGGTATCTATATGTCGGCCCAGGGTTTTTTCCGTTTTGCTGCAATGGACACCGCCAGCGAAGCCTTCCGCCCTCGGGCCATATCCTATGTTATGGCGGCAGGCCTTGCCTCGGCCGTTATTGGCCCACAACTGGTCAAGCTTAGCACCTCTGCATTGGTTGTCCCATTTTTGGGAACCTACATAGCAGTGATCGCTGTTAACATAATTGGCGCGTTCTTGATCCCGTTTCTTGAACTGCCCAAACCCGTGGCAGCAACCGAAAAATCAGCACAAGGGCGCAGCAAGCTGCAACTGTTGCGCACCCCAAAAATAGCTGTGGCAATCATCAGCGCCATGGTGTCATACGCTTTGATGAACCTGGTCATGACGTCGACACCGCTGGCTGTTGTGGGGTGTGGCTTTGGCACCGGTGATGCTGCCGATGTGGTTATGGTGCATGTTCTGGCCATGTATGCCCCGTCTTTTTTCACCGGCAATCTGATAGCCCGTTTCGGTGCGGAAAAAATTGTCGCCACCGGGCTGGCCATTCTGACAGCTGCCGGGGTCGTGGGACTGTCCGGTATTCAGCTTGGCAACTTTTATGTGGCGCTGGCGCTTTTGGGGGTGGGTTGGAATTTTGGTTATATTGGCGCAACGACACTGCTTGCCAGCGCCCATACCGAACAAGAGCGCGGCCGCATTCAGGGCATGAACGACTTTTTGGTGTTCGGGCTGGTGACGGTTGCGTCGCTGGCCTCAGGTGGGTTGATGAACTGTTCCGGCGGCACCCCGGTCCAGGGTTGGTTTTCGGTAAATATGGCCATGGGGCCGTTTCTGATTCTGGCGGCAGGTGCGCTGATTTGGTTGAATCGGCAGCCCAAAACCACTTGATTAAATCAGTCTGGGAAACAGCAGTAACGATCCTGTGAAATTGTCTGCAATACCGCCCCACAAAATGCCGATCAGGCGATGCGACTTCCAATTTGTTTCGCGAGCATTGATAAACACTTAGGAACAACGGGTTCACCACGCCCAAGCTTCACGCCACCGGCAACTGCCCAGGTCACACCCGACCCCGCAGGACATGCCACAGCAGTGAACTTCTTCTGGTGAACTCAGATTTATGCAGCGTGCCGCCGGTAACGGTGGCCGGGTTGGCAGCCACAGACCTTAGGGTTCTATGTGTCTGCCAACCCGTTCGTGTTGCATATCGGGCCCTTGGATCGGCCAAATCATTCCCCTGCTCAAGCCGGTGCAACCCGACCTTGGCAAGCTTACATATTGCATCTTCCGAACTGTCTACCAGCGGTGAGCGCCCCCTTGAAATCAGCTCGGGCACCGCTTTGAACCAATTGGCCAGACCAGAGGCATAGCCGATTTCGCGGATAATACCTTCGTCAGTTTCAACACCCATTGCCCGCGCGGCAACCCACATTAAGCCGCCTGAAGTATCTTCAATATAGCGATTAAATTCGGCCTCATCAACAAACGGGTCGCCATATATTTCCCAGTGCCTGGGCGTTGCCAATGTGCCCAATATGGCGGCATCTTGCGCGTCTATCACCTGTGCCAACGGCGTCACCACTTCATGTCGACGCACCGGTCCCCCAGCCGCAATTTCACCCAAAGCATCCAGCCACCACTGCAACCGCATTTCACATATTGCCGGTTCCTGGCTGACCCAGGGCGCGCGGCTGACTTCCACATTGAAGGCATAGATTGCAAACAGCGCAGCGCGGTGTTTTACTGGCACCGACATGGTTGCCAGAAACCGGTCCGGGTCCCCACGGCGGGTTATTTCTGCGCAGGCTGCAAAGCTCACCTTGGGCGCACCGTGCTTAACATCCGCTCACACACCCCACACTCATACCGCGCCATCGCGGATCAGTTTCCAGTTAATCGCGTCCAGCAACGCTTCAAAGCTGGCGTCTACAATATTGGGCGAAGCCCCAACGGTCGACCAACGCCGCCCCTGACTGTCTTCACTGTCAATCACCACGCGGGTTACGGCTTCCGTACCACCTTGGGTGATGCGCACCTTGAAATCCACCAACCGCATGTCATCAATCATCCCCTGATAGGGACCCAGATCCTTGGCCAGTGCTTTGGCCAGCGCGTTTACCGGGCCGCGGTCTGATCCGGTTTCATCCATGCTTTCCGACACAGACAGGACCTTATTGTCACCAATTTTAACCACCACCACGGCCTCGGACAGGCTGACCATTTTGTTGTATTTGTTTTTACGCCGCTCAACCGTCACCTTGTAACGCTTGACGTCAAAAAGCTTGGGCAATAGCCCCAACTCACCCCGCGCCAACAGCTCAAAGCTCGCCTGCGCCGTATCATAGGAATACCCCTGCGCTTCGCGGATCTTGATGGTTTCCAGTATCCGCCCCAACGCCGTATCGCCCTTGGCCACATCCAGCCCCATTTCACGCAACCGCAACCGCAAATTGCTTTGCCCGGCCTGATTGGACATGGGCACAATACGCGCATTGCCCACCACGCCCGGTTTGATGTGCTCATAGGTCGTCGGGTCCTTCAATATCGCCGACGCATGCAGCCCCGCCTTATGGGCAAACGCGCTGGCCCCCACATAGGGCGCAGACCGCAACGGCACCCGGTTCAAGATATCATCCAACTGGCGTGAGGCTTTTGTCAGCCCGGCCAATGCGTCCAAGCTCACCCCGGTTTCAAACTGGCTGGCGTAGGGCTCTTTCAGCAACAATGTCGGGATTAGTGTCACCAAATTGGCATTGCCACAACGTTCGCCCAGCCCGTTCAGCGTGCCCTGAATTTGGCGCGCGCCCGCATCCACTGCCGCTAGCGCATTGGCAACCGCATTGCCGGTGTCATCATGGGTGTGAATGGCCACATGGTCGCCCGGAATGCCCGAGGCAATCACCGCCTTGGTGATCTTAGCCACCTGCCCCGGCAAGGTGCCGCCATTGGTGTCGCACAGCACGATCCAGCGCGCGCCCGCTGCATAAGCCGCATGCAGACATTCCAGCGCATAAACCGGGTTGGCGCGGTAGCCATCAAAGAAATGTTCGGCGTCAAACAACGCCTCACGCCCCTGCGCCACAATATGGGCAAAACTGGCGCGGATGTTGTCGACGTTTTCCGCCAGCGTGATCCCCAGCGCCGTCGTCACATGAAACTCATGCGCCTTGCCCACCAGACAAATGCTGTCGGTCCCGGCATTCAGCACACCCGCCAACACATCGTCATTTTCGGCCGAGCGGCCTGACCGCTTTGTCATCCCAAAGGCCGTGAACTTGGCGCGGGTCTTTGGGGGTTGCTCAAAAAACTCGCTGTCGGTCGGGTTCGCCCCCGGCCAGCCACCTTCGATGTAATCAATGCCCAGATTGTCGAGCGCCTCCGCAATCAAGTGCTTCTCCGGCGTCGAAAACTGCACGCCCTGAGTCTGCTGACCATCGCGCAGGGTTGTATCGAAAAGGGAGAGGCGTTCTTTAGTCATAGCTCACCCCTTTCTTCCGCCCGGCACCGCCGTGCAGCGCCCAAACCGCCCCCCCCCACGGGGCGGGCGATATTCTTTGTTGGGAAGTTGGTCATGTTAAATCCACT
>JAZGFB010000061.1:0-2409 GCA_036479015.1 Paracoccaceae bacterium
AAAAAGTGGTGGTCCATCAGTCCCAAATTGCAAAAATTCCTGCCGATATGCCAATGGACGCGGCCTGTTTACTGTCTTGCGGTGTTATTACCGGGGTTGGTGCCGTGGTGAACACAGCTGGGTTGAAACCGGGCCAGGTTGCCGTAGTAATCGGCGCAGGCGGTGTGGGCTTAAATACGATACAAGGCGCGCGTATTGCAGGAGCTTCAAGAATTATTGCCGTCGATATGACCTCTGAAAAACTGGCGGTTGCCCGCGAATTTGGGGCAACTGACGGTGTGTTGGCAACAGAAGCTAAGCCATGGGCCGCCGCCGCAAAGGCAGCTGGACGGGCGGCTGACGTGGTGTTTGTTACAGTTGGGGCAATCCCGGCCTATGACGATGCGGCGCGCTATTTGGCCCCCGGGGGAAAAGTTATCATGGTTGGCATGCCCCATACTGGCCAGAAATCCAGCTATGAGCCGGTTATTATTGCCAGCATGGGCCAAGCCCTGATTGGTACAAAAATGGGCGATGTTGTGTTAAAACGCGACATCCCCTGGATGGTGGATCTGTATCAACAGGGTCGTTTGAAACTGGAAGAACTGGTCTCTGGGCACTGGCGGCTGGACCAGATAAATGAGGCGATCGCAAACACCAAGACCGGCGCGGCGCGGCGCAATGTGATTGTATTTTAACAGGTCTTAGTCGTCCATTGCATGGCCCCAGTCATAGACCACGACACCTTTGGTTTCACGGGCCTTAAGGGATCGGTACAGGGCGCGTGCGGCGGTATTGTCTTCTTCGGTTGCCAACCAAACGTCCCGATCGCTTTTTGGATTAACGGTTTTGATCAGCAGCTCGGTCAGTTTCTTACCTACACCACGACACTGATAATCGTCGTGAACACCGACCTCATTGATAAATACCATTGGTTCTTTATCGGGGTGCAGCATCGTCACCGCACTGGCCATTCCGATTACCTGATTGCCGTCCAGAGCAACCACCATACAGTGTAAGTCAGACGCCAGAAAGGCTGCAGCCTGCGCTGGAATGACGGGGTTATCAAATACGTCGTCACGAACCTGGGCCAGAACCGGGGCATCATCGGGGCCAAGCACCTTGATTGTTATGTTTTGCATGACCCTTATCGCCTTCATTTTGCTTGCATCAATATATTTTCCGTTTCAGGCTTTGGCAAATTACCTGAGGATTTGCTATGAAACTTCGAGACCTTGAAATTTTCACAGTTGCCCCGCCAGCCCCCGGTTGGGGTGGGCGGTATTGGATATTCGTAAAACTGACCACTGATACCGGCGTTGTGGGCTATGGAGAAGTTTACGCGTCCTCTGTTGGCCCCGACGCCATGCACGCCGTGATCAGCGATGTTTTTGAACGGCACATGCAGGGCGAAAATCCGGAAAACATAGAATTGATGTTTCGTCGCGCTTATTCAGCGGGGTTCACCCAGCGCCCCGATCTGACTGTGATTGGGGCATTTTCCGGGCTGGAAATTGCCTGTTGGGACATTCTGGGTAAGGACCGGGATCGCCCGGTCTGGGCACTGTTGGGGGGCATGATGAATGAAAGGGTGCGGTCCTATACCTACCTTTACCCCCTGCCCGACCATAACATGGATGATTTCTGGACTTCGCCCGAATTGGCCGCCGAAAGTGCTGCGGCGATGGTAGATTTGGGATTCACAGCGATAAAGTTTGATCCGGCTGGCCCCTACACCATCCGTGGTGGTCATCAACCATCGCTAAGCGATATCAGCCGCTCGGTAGCGTTTTGCAAAGCGATCCGCAACGCTGTTGGCGACCGCGCTGATCTGCTGTTTGGCACCCATGGGCAGTTTTCCACATCCGGCGCGATCCGCATGGCCCGCGCACTGGAACCCTTTCAACCACTGTGGTTTGAAGAACCGGTACCGCCAGACAATGTTGGGGCCATGGCGCGTGTTGCGTCTGCCACCAGCATCCCGATTGCCGCCGGCGAAAGACTAACCACCAAGGGCGAGTTTGCGCCTGTTCTTCGAGCAGGTGCGGCCGCAATTTTGCAGCCCGCACTAGGTCGGTCCGGCGGCATTTGGGAAGGCAAAAAAATTGCCGCGATGGCCGAAGTTTACAACGTACAGATAGCGCCACACCTGTATTGTGGGCCAGTTGAATGGGCGGCGAATATTCATCTGTCGGTGTCCATTCCAAACCTGTTGATGGCAGAAACAATTCAGACTGGCGGCGATTTCCACATGGCATTGATCAAGCATTCAATCACTTGGGAAGATGGTTTTATTCACGCACCCTCTGCCCCCGGGCTAGGGATCAAATTTGACGAAGATTTGGCGCGTAAACATCCCTACACCGGCACCGGGTTGCATTTGGAAATGCAAGAAGCGCCCTGTGACTATGTTAACGAAAACAAATTTGT
>JAZGFB010000062.1:0-47961 GCA_036479015.1 Paracoccaceae bacterium
GGGGCTGTCCTAGATACCTAGTTCAGATACTTCCTAACCCATTGTCTTAGCTCTAATAACTGAGATGATGGGTCACTGTTGTTAAATCTCCACTCACATTCCTTCAAGAATAGCCCAAAATGCGCTACTGGGACACCATTGAATTTCCGCATATGGCGCTTGGCTTGGTTCCAGAAATTCTCGATACCATTGATGTGGTTGTGGCGGTCCGCAAAGAGCTTGGAATGGTTGATCCTGAAGTGGTGGAAGTCCGAGACATCCAACGTGTTGTAGCCCTTCCAGCAGTCGGAATAGACGATTGAATCGGGGATTACCTTGCGCTTGATGATTGGCACCAATGTGGCCCCAGATGCATCTGGGATAATCTTGGCGTAGACCCTGCCACCCCTGTTTAATAAGCCAAATACCGGCACTTTACCCGCAGCGCCCCGCCCGCGTTTACCTTTACGTTTACCGCCGAAATAGCTCTCATCCACTTCGATCTCACCGCCAAACATGGCCTCGCTCTCAGCCTCCAGTTCATAAGCAATAATCTCGCGCAAGCGTAGGAAATAGTAGGCTGCCGTGTTGCGATGCACCCCGCACAGGCTGGCCGCCGTTCGCGCTGTGGTTCCCGCCACGAAATGCTCAATCAGACGGCCCTGTTTATGTTTGCTTAAGCGACTCTTTCTCATACGTCCCATGATAACCCCATTTGTGGTTATCTAGGACAGCCCCTTCCATTTTTTGAAAAGTGTCATCGTGAAAAATATTTTTAAAGTAAAGATTCTGCTGGCCTCCCCCGGAAACCTCGGCGAAGATCGTAAAAAGGTTTCTGAAATCATCAATTATATCAATTTGGACAGCGGGCAACAGGAAGGGTTTGTTGCGGAAATAGTTACTTGGGAGACGCACTCCCGCCCTGCAGTTGGGGATTATCCGCAAGCCGTAGTAAATGATCAGTTTCCTGATGACATTGATATTTTTATTGGAATGATGGGAGCGTACTTTGGCACTCCAACGAAACACTGGGGGTCAGGAACAGAAGAAGAGTTTAGAATTGCATATAAGAGTTGGGAAAAAACAAAAGCTCCGGAAATCATGTTCTATTTTTCTGATGCTATGTCATCTGTTAATCAAATAGACCCAGAGCAATTGTCAAAAAGAAACACATTTCGAAATGACCTGCAAAACCTTGGCGTCTATTACTTTGTTTACACTGACGTAACTGAATTTCAGTTTCACTTATTACGGCATATTTCATCCACAATCCGTGAAGTTCTCAAAGGCAAGGAAATTGGCACAAGTGAAGAAGCCATTCCCCAAGAATCAGTAATTAGTCTGAAAAACTACAGCGAACTTCTGGCTCAAGACCCACTTGTGAATGCGAATACAATGTTGGGAAAGGCCTCTGATCATTTGGACGCTTATAACAAACACCAATCAGCTTTGACTGCTGATATTGGGAGCTTGGCCAAAGTTCTTGCTAGAGAAGCTAAGAATATCAACCGTGCAACTCGAAACGGAAAATCGCAAAAAATTCAAGTATCAATCGATAATATTTATAACGGAATGGATGAATATTCGAAAAAACTAGTTATAAAAATACCCAAATTTTCAACCGAATTTTCTGGTGCCATTATGTCCTTATTGAGGGCTTCAAAAATGGTGAAAGACAACGAATTGGAAGAAACAATACCATTAGCTGACGTTTCAGCTAGTGTCGGTCAAACACGCACAGCACTCACAAGATTGGTTGATTCAATAAAGACCGTAGAAACAGGTTTTGCTGGTTGGCCCGAAGATAATTTAGATCTCGTCATACAAAAGAAAATAATCAGCGCATTACATCAAGATCTGGTTTCTAGCCTTGATAAATCAATAGAATTACTGGATCGACTTATGGACGAGCTTACCTGATAGCGCATAGACATTGTTCATGCGAAAGTCATTGCTAATCTTAGCTCAAAGCATGTCAGTTTTGCCCCTTAATTAGCCATTAGCATCTTCCCAAAGGCATCTTCTTTTTACGATCCCTACCGGTGCCACCCGCATCAAACGCCTGCGCGACACATTGGGCAACCAGATGATGTCGGAACTGCTCATCAAAAACATCGCCCGCAAGGGCTATATGCTGGCGATTGATAAAGACGTTATTCGGATGGTGTGACGCGGGCCGGGGTGCCACCGGCCAACCCGTAAAGCAAAACCGTGACGTTGGCGGCCAGCCATTCCTCGGCGTAACCTTCATCGTTCAACACGTTGGGCTGGTCATTTTGCGAAGTTGCCGCATACATAACCTGATTTCCAAGCCGATCCAGAACCAGACCGGTGATCATTTCGGTCTTTAGCTCGGCACTTAGAAACCCCGACCTTTGGGCCGCGTTCAAATAGCTGGCAAAATTTTCGTGAAACCGGGACATGCCGACAAAGCCCTTATTTTCGCGCACAAGAATGCGAAACACCGGCGCCTGGCTTAAAAGGGCACGAAAGGTTTCGCTGATAAACATCTCCAGGCGCAGTTGGAATTCCTCAGCGGTCTTTGGCGGCTTGGCTATTAATCGTAAGGGGACGTCAAAAGTTGTTGATGTGAATTCTTCAATAATCGCGTTGAACAGGCCCTCTTTGCTACCAAAATAATGATGGATCATGGTCGCGCTGGCATCCGCCGCCTTACAGATATCGCGAACCGAAGCCCCGGCATAACCCCGCTCCGCGAACATTGTTTTTCCGGCGTCAATTAGGCGGGATTTTATAGATACGTCTTGAATGGTTTCTTCCCCAGATTTTATCACGCATCAAACAGTCAGATATTTACGCTGCTGCCAAGGCCTCAGACTTAATTTTCTCGATCTTTCTGGGATGCGGCTCACCGGTTTCGATGAAATGCGCCAGTTCTTCAAGGCCGCGCAGAAACCCACCATCCATGCTTTTGGTTAACATGCCCTTCATTGGCTTGCTGAACCATTTTGGTCGCGCAACGCCCGAATAGGTGATGGTGCAGGTGTCATTGGTAACCTCGTTTACTGTGACGGTCGCATCATAGCCAAGCAACGGCATGAACTTTGGGCCGTCGCGTAATGAAACCTGTGTCGAAACCCTGCGTTTGGCATCGCTATATTCGGTGATCAGCTCTTCTTGATACATAGGTTGGAACTTTTTGATCATGTAAGAATTGCGACCCTTCGCCGGCGCACCTGGCAGGGCCGCGCCCGGGATCGTGTCAGCTGTGGGGTTGGCCGCCATCCATTGGTCAACTGCAACAAAATCTTCGCCAATGATTTTCCAAGCGTGGTCGGCGGATGCTTTTACGGTAACTTTATGTGTTGAGGTCATTTTGATATCTTTCGTCTGCTATGCTATATCTAACAATCGTTAGATAGTGCGATGCATTCGATTTGCCAAGGGGTAAATGGAATTATTTTGAACACAGGGAAAAACAGCCCAACGCTTAGACAAGCTTTAAGATTTGCCATACTCTAAAAAGATGATCAAAACCCATGAACCGCTTTACTACCCCCGCGATCACGCAGCGCCACAAATTCAAGGCGGCGCTTGGAAAAGGCCGTTGTTTTGAAAATATTGATCCTGGGTGGCTATGGTGTATTTGGCGGCCGCCTTGCCGAACTACTGTCAGATATCAGCACCATAGAACTGCTTATCTGTGGGCGAAACCTGGCCCGCGCTGAAGCCTTCAGTGCAACCCTTGCAGGCCAGGCAACCCTGCGCCCGATGTGCCTTGATCGCAAAGATATTGCCCAAGCCTTGCACGCCGAAAACCCCGGCCTGGTTATTGACGCATCCGGGCCGTTTCAGAACTATGGCGACAATGGCTACCACGTCGTTCAGGCCTGCATCGCATCGGGCGTCAACTATATGGACTTTGCCGATGCTGCAGGTTTCGTGTTCGGCATTTCAAAATTCAATGATGCCGCAAAATCAGCCAAGGTCTTTGTGCTGTCAGGTGTCAGCAGCTTTCCGGTATTAACCGCCGCCGTGCTGCGGGAAATGGCAAAAGCGCCCAGGCAACCGGGCTGGCACAAAGCCGTCGCTTCACGGTTGCTGTCCCTGGGCATCTGCCGCTCAGAAACATCCATTTTTCACTGGTCGATGTCCCTGATCTATTGGTTATTCCACCAGAGCACGAAACCCTGCGCGATATCTGGATGGGCGCAGGCCCAGTGCCAGAGGTCTTACATAAAATCCTGAATGTCCTGGCAAAAATCCGGGCGCGCATTGGCCTGCCTTCGCTGGCCCCACTATCCGGGCTGTTTTACAGCGTTTTGAACCTGATGAAATTTGGCGAACACCGCGGCGGCATGTATGTCAAAGCGCAGGGACTGCGCCATGGAAAAGAAACCGCCCAAAGCTGGCACCTGTTGGCCGAAGGCGATGATGGGCCCTATATTCCGTCAGTGGCGATCGAAGCGATTATTCGTAAACTCTTAACCGGCAAGCAGCCCGGTTTTGGGGCAAGGCCCGCAACCAATGCCCTGGAAATCGCTGATTATGTGACATTGTTCGAAAACCGGTCGATATATTCGGGCTTTCGCCAACAGCTGCCTGCCACCGCCCCGTTATACCGCCAGGTGCTTGGCGATGCGTTTGATACATTGCCAAAGCAGGTTCAGCATTTGCACAATTCTGTCGCGACACGCAAATGGGTTGGGCAGGCAAAGGTCCGCAGGGGGCGCGGCCTGTTATCCAAACTGATAGGCGCAATAATCGGGTTTCCAAAAACTGCCGACATGGTCCCCGTCAGCGTGGTTCTTTCCCCAGAAAATGGCGGCGAGCGCTGGACCAGAAATTTTGGCGGTAAAGAATTCTCATCTTTGCAAAAACTTGGCACTGGCAAGAACAACTATTTGATTACCGAAAGGTTTGGAATGGTGGTGGTCGCCTTGGATTTGGTGATCAAAAAAGACCGGCTGTACCTTGTGCCACGCCGATGGTCGTTGCTTGGCATTCCACTGCCCACAGCGCTGTTGCCCGGTGGCCAAAGCTTTGAAACCCAGCGCAGTGGCCGGTTCAATTTTGATGTTGAAATCACCGTGCCATTGATCGGCCTGATCGCCGCCTATCAGGGGGAACTAGAGCCCGGTTAAGGTCACACCCGCCCAGCCGCCTGACACATCACTGTCAGTTTTTCCTCGGCCAGTTCCGGGCTCAAAAACCCCAGCCCGCAATCAGGTGCCACAACCAGGCGATCACGGTCAATATGGCTCAGGGCGGCATGCAGGCGTGTCTCTACTTCATCAACGGTTTCAACCCGGCTGCTGGCAATAGCAACAGAGCCAAATATCACCGTCTTATCTTGCAATTTATCAAGCAAATTCAGATCATTGCAACAATGGGCATCCTCGATCGAAACCTGATCAAAAGCTGCCCCGTCAATGGCGCTGGCCAGCCGGTGATAGCTGTCAGGGTCGGCCTTTTTATAGTCGGTATCATCCAGATGATCCGGATAGCCACAACACATGTGCACGACGCGGGTCACGTGGCCAGGAACCCCATGAAAACAACGCTCTAGCCCTTCCATGCCAAAGGCCAGGGCATCATCAACCTCGCGCGCAAACAGCGGCTCATCAACCTGAATATACTGGCAACCTGCATCCACCAGCGCCAGAATTTCGCGGTTCACGGTTTCTGCCAGAACCGCGTTCAGGCGTGGGCGATCATTGTAAAAACAGTCGGCTGTTGTGTCCATAATGGTCAGCGGACCGGGCAGCGTAAACTTGACAGGAACCGGGCTAACCCGCTGGCTTGCAACATAATCATGGGCGCCATATCCGGTGCCAACCTGCCCGATCTCAGCCCTGATTGCCGGCAAGTCGGCGGCATAGGCCCCATCCCGCAGCACCCGATTTTCCAGGGTTTCAAAGTCAAAACCTTCCAGATGCCGACAATGGTAATGTATGTAATTTTCCCGCCGCACCTCGCCGTCTGTTGGGATCGAAATACCGGCACGCCGCTGAATTTCAATAACTTCCTTAGCCGCCCGCACAAACAGCGCCTCATGGGAGGCATCAATATTATTGACGTCCATATTGTAATCGGTTGTGGTTTTGCTGGAATTCATACCACCAGCGTCGCGCGAACTGTCAAACCAGTCACGCACCGGAACATACGCAGGCTTGGGAAACGCGCCCAGCGTGGTGGTTGGTATTGGGGATTTTATTGCCATAATAACCTCATGCGAATTTCGATTTCACTGCAATAACAGTATCTTATGGGTGAACTAACAGCGCAGCCCCTGGTGACCCCGGGTGGATTCGAACCACCGGCCTACCGCTTAGGAGGCGGTCGCTCTATCCGGCTGAGCTACGGGGCCAACAGGTGCAGGTTTTCCCGCTAGCGCCGCAAATGTCAATTGCACAAGCATCCACCCAATCGCGGCATTGACCAGCCGCCGATTTTCAATATCAAACTAATATTAGAAAGCTATTTCCAAGATCGGAGCACAGCATGATCCAACTTTCACCCGGTGACGTAACGCTGACAGTGCTTGAAAACATTTACCGCTCCAAGCTGGCGGTCGAACTGACACCCAGTGCGCGCGGCCCAGTGGAACAGGCCGCAAAGCTGATAAAACAAGCCTCAGAAGGCAGTGCGCCGGTGTACGGTGTGAACACCGGCTTTGGTAAACTTGCCAGCATGAAGATTGAACCGCAAGACACCGAAACACTGCAACGCAACCTGATCCTAAGCCATAGCTGCGGTGTCGGTGAGGCGCTGTCAGAACCGCTGACCCGGTTGATGATGGCGCTGAAACTCATGTCGCTGGGGCGCGGCGCTTCTGGGGTGCGTTGGGATGTGATCGCCTGCCTGCAAGACATGCTTGCCAAGGGCGTTGTCCCGGTGATCCCGGTTCAGGGCTCGGTCGGAGCGTCCGGTGATCTGGCCCCCCTTGCCCATATGGCAGCCGTGATGATCGGCCAAGGCGAAGCCGTATTTGAAAACAATCGGTTACCCGGGGCAAAAGCCCTTAAACAGGCCGGAATATCACCCATAACACTTGGCCCAAAGGAAGGGCTGGCCCTGATCAACGGCACCCAGTTTTCAACCGCCAACGCGCTGGGCGCGCTGTTTGACGGCTGGCGGCTTGTTTGTGCATCAATCACCATATCAGCGCTGTCCACCGACGCTATCATGGGCTCAACCGCGCCGTTGCTGCCGGAAATTCACGCCCTGCGTGGGCATCGCGGGCAGATCGAAGTTGCCGCCGCCATGCGCGATGTGATGGCCGGCTCACAGATACGCGAAAGCCACCGGGACGGCGATGATCGGGTTCAGGACCCCTATTGCATTCGCTGTCAGCCCCAGGTTCTGGGGGCCGCGATTGACGTTATTCGCATGGCCGCGACAACGCTCGAAATCGAAGCAAACGCAGTTACCGACAACCCGCTGGTGCTGGTCAAGCAGGGGCTGATCGTATCAGGCGGCAATTTTCACGCCGAACCAGTTGGCTTTGCTGCGGATCAGATGGCCATGGCATTCGCCGAAATCGGCGCCATCGCCCAGCGCCGCGTGGCGCTGATGGTTGACCCAACCCTGTCCCACGATCTGCCGCCGTTTTTGACCCCCAATCCAGGGCTAAATTCCGGCTTTATGATCGCCGAAGTGACAACCGCCGCTTTGATGAGCGAAAATAAACACCTGGCCAACCCCTGCGTCACCGACAGCACACCAACATCTGCCAACCAGGAAGACCACGTTTCCATGGCCGCATATGGGGCCTTCCGGCTGGCAAAAATGACGGCAAACCTTGGCGTCATTCTTGGGGTTGAACTGCTTTGTGCCGCGCAGGGTGTGGAAGCGCGAAAACCTTTGTGTACATCCGACCACCTACAAGCCGTTATCGGGCGGCTGCGGGGTAATATTCCAACACTTGGTCAAGACCGTTACCTGGCACCAGATATAAAAGCCGCGACTGCGCTGGTCGCATCTGGTGACATACAGGCAGCAGGTGATATCACCCTACCCTTGTGACAGGTCACAGGGTTCTGGGTTTTGAATGGAACTATAAGTGTAATGGTGCGCTGGGGAGGATTCGAACCCCCGACCCCTTGATTCGTAGTCAAGTACTCTATCCAACTGAGCTACCAGCGCGCCGACAGGCGGGATGTACCCATACGACGGGTGCTTTGCAAGGGCTGAATTACTCTGCTGCTGTATCCAATGTGACCACTGATTTTGGCAGTGATATCGCGAAACATGTCCCAGCCTCACTGCTCTCCAATAATTCCAGCTGCCCACCATGGCCGCGCACAAGTTCCTCGGCAATGGCCAGCCCCAAACCGGTGCCCCCCTTTCGCACGCCGCCCTGAAACGGCTGAAACAGATGATCCAGCGCATGTTTGGGCAAGCCCGGGCCAGTGTCAGCCACCTGGATGGTCCAGGCGGTATCATCTTCTTGTGCCGTCACGGTTATTTTGCCCGGCGCTCCCCGGGTCACAATCGCCTGGCGTGCGTTGCGGATAAGATTGGACAACACCCGATAAAGCTGTTCCGGATCGGCCCGCACCACCATGCCGGCCGGGACTGTCACATCATAGGCAATCGCAAAATCCGCCACTGCGATGCGTTCACCGTCGACAACATCATCCACCACATCGATCAGGCTGATGCGGTCCAGACTGGGGGCGGGTTCTTCGGCTTTGCCAAAGGCCAGGGTCGATTCGCACAGATTAACCGCGCGCGATATTGAATTTAGCAATTTTGGAATGGTGCGCTTGACGTAGGGGTCGTCACTTTGGCCCATTCCGTCGGTAAACAGCTGCGACGTGGTCAAAATATTGCGCAGATCATGGCTGATTTTTGCAACCGCGCCGCCAAGTTGGGCAAGGCGTTCTTTCTGGTGCAGCGCCCCGGTCAGATGCACCTGCATCATTTGCAGTGCTGTTTCAGCTTCACGTATTTCAATAACACCGGCGCTGGGGTCAATGATCCGCCGCGCGTCTTCCGGGGCCTCGGCATAGGATTTCATGGCACCAACCACACCTTTGATCGGCTTCACGATGAAATAGCGCACGGCAAAAAACAGCAAGAACGCTGTCAGAACCGAAATCACTGCCGACAGGGCAAGAATACGAATGCCATAATCAATCATCGCCGTGCGCAGGGGCCCGCTTTGCATGGTGACTTCGATCAACAACCCGGCTTCCTGCACCGGGTGGCCTATCACGCGGATCACATGGTTCTCCGGTTCCAGCAGACAACTGATTGCATCCATAATAAGCGTCCAAGCGCCTGGATCCCGCAGGTCATATGTACTTTCGATCGCCGAAGGCATGGTTGACGACAGCATCAGCTGACGCACTTCATCACGCGCCAGAACAACATTAAAAACCCCGGCGTTTTTCAGCAGCTCTGCTTCCAGCTCTTCCTCGATCATGTCGTTGGCCAACAAAACCAGTGACGCAATCTGCGCCCGTTCCAGCCGCAACAACAGGTAATCTTCGCGAAACCGGGCAACTGATGGCACAAAGATCAAAATCTCTGCCAGCATGACGAACACTGCCGTCAATATAAGGAAGCGACCCGAAAGAGTGTTCAGAAACATGATTTACCCGCAGTTATAGTTGTCAGGGCAGGACACGCTGTACGAACCCAACAACCCGTTTGACCATAGGGTTATCAAATAACCGCGGCGAGAAATAGGCCCCGGCCGCACGCTTGTTGATTTCCCCCAATGTTGGGTAGGGCGCAACCATTGCAGCAACGGCAGACATCTTTAGCTTATTGGCAATCACCAATGACCAAATGCCGATCAGCTCACCGGCGGCGGCCCCAACAATGCTGGCCCCGACCGGGCGGCCTTTGACAACCATGACCTTGATCATACCTGTGGTTTGCCCCGTCGCAATGGCGCGGTCGTTTTCTTTGTATTCAAAGCGCACCACTTCCAGCCTGTCGCCATGGGCGACGCGGGCCTCGGCCTCGCTCAGGCCCACTTGCGCCAATTCCGGGTCAGTATATGTCGCCCAAGGGATGTGGTCACTGCGGGTCTTTGCCGGCAATCCGAACAACATTGAGCGAATGATAATCCCAGCATGGTACCCGGCCACATGGGTAAATTGCAGCCCACCGGTCACATCACCAATTGCGTATACCTTTTTGTTGCTGGTCCGCAGCCCGGCGTCAACATTGACAGCGCGCTCGGCCTCAATACCCGCAACCTCCAGCCCAAGACTGTCGATATTGGCCTTGCGCCCCACCGCCATCAACAGATGGCTGCCCTTAAAGACCCGCCCGTCCTTCACTTCAATCTCAATCGCCCCGGCCGTACCGCGGATTTCCTGCGCCATGGCATCTTCGGCGATCTCAATGCCTTCACCGCGCAGCCGGTTCAAAACGATGGCCGCCAGTTCCGGGTCATCTTTGCCCATGGCCTTCATGCCTTCGATCACCGTCACTTTGGACCCCAGCCTGATATGGGCCTGGGCCATTTCCATGCCAATGGGGCCACCACCAACGATCAACAGGTGCTCGGGCCGCTCACGCAGTTTGAAAATGGTTTCGTTTGTATCATAGGGCACGGTTTCCAGCCCCGGTATGGGCGGCACAAACGGCGATGAACCGGTGGCAATAACGAACCTGCGGGCCTTAATCGTGGTGTCACCTGCCTGCACCTCGGTTGGCGATATGAACCGACCAAATTCACGGATGACATGAACCCCGAAACCCTCAAAGCGTTCCTGACTGTCAACCGGCGCAATGGTTTCAACCACCCGCTGCACATGGTCTTTGGCTGTGGCATAATTAACATCCGGCGTGGCTGGCTTTACGCCAAAATCCGCACCAGTTTGCATGTCATGGGCGTGCTTGCCGGCCGCCAGCAATGCTTTGGACGGAACGCAGCCAAAATTCAGGCAATCCCCACCCATCAAATGGCCCTCAAGCAATACAACTTTTGCCCCCATCTGTGCTGCGCCCGCCGCCACTGACAGCCCGCCTGAACCAGCGCCAATAACGCAAATATCTGTCTTTATGTTCTTCATTATTCTAATTTCCGTTCTGGTTGCGGCGAAAAAACTTGATCACGATCGGCAGGGCAGCCAACAGGCTAAGCCCCAGGATCGGCAACAGGATCTGCGGCTCAAATATGATGCCAAGGTTCGGGGTTTCACCCCGTTCAAACACCTCACCCAGGCCCGCCCCGACAGACGTATAAACAACGCTGCCCGGAATGATGCCCAGGAATGTCGTAACAACAAACCGCCACAGGCTAACCCCCACCAGTGCTGGGATAAGGTTCGCCATAAAGAACGGAATTGCCGGCACCAGCCGCATCAAAAACAGAACCGACCACTGATTTTCGTCAATACCGTCTTTAATTTTCTTCACCGCCCCATCAGATGCCTGCATCCGGGCGGCCAGTCGCTCACCAAGGCCCCATTTGGCCGCCAGAAATATCAGCGTCGCCCCTGTCGTTGCCGCCAGGATATTAAAAAGCGCGCCCGGAAATGTTGCGAACAAAAAGCCCCCGGTCAGCGTGGCTATCGTGGCGCCGGGCAGGGAAAAGGCGACAATTACGATATAGGCGCAGATGAAAACAAGCAATGTGGTCAGATAGTTGGCATCTCTAAATGCAATCAACGCCTCACGGTTATCGCGCAAGGCATCAAATGAAATGTAATCACGCAGCGTGAAAAACCCGATGATGGCAATAATTATAATTGCAATCAACGGCACGAATCGAGCAGCGCCACGTTTTGGTGTGTTGGTTGGTATATCGGTCATTCTTTTGTCCTGCGTTAAGCCCCGGAATTTGACCTAACATGACGGTGCAATGCCAAATGAAACACCCCGATCACGCGCGGTTGATGATTGTTGAGCACATGTTTCAGGATTAAGAGTTTCGTCAGCCATTCTGAAACAAAAAAGCTGGTTTTCGCAGGCAAATGTTGCAGAAAATACCCGAGATGCGAATTGACACCGCCGCCATGACCGCCTAAAGCACGGACTTCGAACATATCCGGCCTTCGAATCCCCTGTGGGGTTTGGGCTGAACACGACAGAGGTTCCACTATGAAACGTACTTTTCAACCATCTAACCTGGTCCGCAAACGGCGCCACGGCTTCCGTTCGCGCATGTCCACAAAAGCTGGCCGCAATATCTTGAATGCGCGCCGTGCTAAAGGCCGGAAAGTTCTCAGCGCCTGATCCTTCGCCGAAAGGCAAAGACTATGAAATCAACGGGTGCATCGGCGGCTGGCAGAACTGCCAATACTGGCGATGCCCTTATGGTTTCCCCGGCGCTGCAGGTTCTTGTTAAACGGTCTGACTTTCTTAAGGCAGCCAAGGCCCAGCGCAAAGCCACCAAATCATTTGTGTTACAGGCGCGACAGCGCCAGCCCGAAGAAGCCCGAAGCGGCGTCTTTGTCGGCTTTACCTGTTCCAAAAAAGTTGGGAACGCGGTTGCACGCAACCGTGCCAAACGTCGGCTGCGCGAAATTGCCCGTCAAATAATACTGCCCCAGGGCCGCGACGGCTGGGACTATGTGCTGATTGGCCGGGCAAAAAATACCGCCATAGTGCCAATGGACCAGATGTGCGCAGACTTGCAATCAGCTCTGATCAATTTACATCACACCTCACAATGAACATTTTTTCCCATATCGTGGCGCTGCCGATCCGACTGTACCGTCTGGTATTTTCGCCGATTGTTGGCAAAAGCTGCCGCTATCAACCGACTTGCTCGGCCTATGCCCTGGAAGCATTGGAAAAACACGGCGTGCTGAAAGGTATCTGGCTTGCCCTGCGCCGCATCGGGCGCTGTCACCCCCTGGGCAGCAGTGGCTATGACCCTGTGCCGGACGCAACATCCAATGATAACCCTGCTAAATAGGGCGGGTTTTATGCAAATGCCGGGTAGAATTCAGCCGGCAGTTAACCTGCAAATAGTGGGGCCGGATTACCACTAAGGCACCCGTTGGATTTCCCTCGGGACAAGCCAGGGTCAGCATAAATGCCTTCAGGGATTCGAGAAAAAATATTAGGGTACCACAGGCGCCTTCAAATTGCGCTGATTGGCCCACAAACACTTGCATTTCTTCCCGCACTTATGCTTGGCGGCTATTGGTTCGGCGGCGAAGCAATGTTGTTGTTCCTAGCACTGGTCTTTCCCGCCGCATTTGCCATTGCAGGTGTGTTCTCGGGCACCGGCCCCGCCTGGTCACAGGCCAAAGACCGGGAAACAAACCTGCCCCTGGCGATCACAGCAGAGCGGGCCCTAAATCGGTTTTTGAATACCGGGACCACTTCGGGTAAAAACACAGCTGCATTGGCCGTCGTGGTTGATGATTTCGCAGCAATAAAACGCCAATACGGCAGGGCAGCCTGCACAACGATCATGCGTCAGACGGCAAAACGGCTGGCCGGTGTCTTGCGCGAAACAGATGCAATTGTCCGCCTTGACGGCCCCAGATTTGGCATTGCGATGGGGCCAGTACGACGCGCTGACCTTGAAACACTTATCCAAATGTCAGCACGGCTGCAGGCAGCAGTGGCTGACCCTATTTCCATAGATGCCACACGGGTGTTCGTTACTATTTCTGTGGGGTTTTGCCTGGCCAGCCGGGCGCCGGTCAATTCCGGTGCGGTTTTGCTTGAAATGGCCGAATATGCTTTGGCGGAAGCGGTCGCTAATGGCTGTGGGTCAATTCGGGCGTATTCGCCCCCTACCAAGCAACGGTCCTCGGGCGGATCGATTGCCGGGGATGATGTCTTTAAGGCGCTGGAAGACGGGCACATCAAACCCTGGTACCAGCCCCAGGTATCAACCCATACCGGTGAAATTACCGGCTTTGAAGCGCTGGCCCGCTGGGAACACCCAACTCAGGGCCTGATCCCGCCATCAGATTTCTTGCCCGTTTTGCAGGAAATGGACGGCCTGGAAAAACTGTCGGAAACAATCTTGTCAAATTCCCTGTCCGCCCTGCGGCAATGGGACAAGTCCGGGCTTATTGTGCCCAACGTCGCTGTGAATTTTTCCAGCCAGGAACTGTCAAACCCCAAACTTTGTGAGCGGCTGAAATGGGAACTGGATCGCTATGAATTGACCCCTGACAGGCTGTGCATTGAAATATTGGAAGACGTTATCGCCGAGTCCAAAGATGATGTTATAGTGCGCAACATTCAGGCATTGTCCGACCTTGGCTGCCCCGTTGACCTGGATGATTTTGGCACCGGTTACGCGTCAATTACCAACATCCGCAGGTTTTCGGTGAACCGTATTAAGATTGACCGCTCGTTTATTACCCGTGTTGACCGGGATCGCGAACAGCAAAACATGGTTGCAGCCATCCTGACCATGGCCGAACGCCTGGAAATTGACACATTGGCAGAGGGCGTGGAAACCGTCGGCGAACATGCCATTCTGGCGCAACTTGGCTGTGGCCATGTTCAGGGGTTCAGCATCGCCAGGCCGATGCCCTTTGAAGCAACTGAAAAGTGGATCATACAACATTGCGAGAAACTTCCAAAAACCCCCGCACTTGGCCACAAATCAGGATGAACCCGTAGCCCTTAGTTAAAACCCCTTGACCTTTATGCCATTGGCCTGTTGAACAACCTGATCCTAAAAATTGACTGGTGGTAGGGCTGAATGGACGATCAGAATAAGAACCTCATACTTGCGACTGTCCTTAGTGTGCTTGTCATCCTTGTCTGGTTTTGGCTGTTCCCGCCTGAACAGCCAGCATTAGATCCAAACGCACCCACCGCCACATCGCAAACTTTGCCAGCGGCAGAGGCTGGCGCTGACACTGCCCAGGTGACTGCCCAGGCAACTTCACCCGAGCAAACACCCGTTGCAACAGCCGGCCGTATCCCTATTCAAACGCCGCGTTTGTCAGGCAGCATATCTCTGGCTGGCGGGCGTATCGATGACCTGTCACTTAGCGGCTACAAAGACACCCTGGAACCAGACAGCGAAAATGTGACGCTGCTAAAACCAGTTGGCCAGGACGAAGCATATTATGCCTTGTTTGGCTGGGCCCAGGGCCTTGATCAAAGCGCCGACGACGTTCCCGGTGCCAGCACAATATGGCAGCTGGTGAATGGCACAACACTAACCCCCGCCTCACCCGTCGAACTGCAATGGGACAATGGCAAAGGCCTGATCTTTCGGCGCACCATTGCGATTGATGAAAACTACCTGTTCACCGTCACCCAGGAAGTTCAAAACCGGTCCTCCGACAGTGTCCGCATGGCACCCTATTCAGAAATTATCCGCCAGGGTGAGCCAAGCGACCAAAAGGGTTTCTTCATTATTCATGAAGGCGCCATCCGCCAAAGCGGCGAAGAAATGAAGGAATTTGACTATGGCGATCTGCGCGGCTTTGATCGCGATGACCGTTGGGGTGCAAGCTCAAACGTTGCAGACGCCCAGCAAAACGGCTGGATTGGCTTTACTGACCATTTCTGGATGACCACATTGATCCCGGCGGCGGATCAGCCGTTTGAAGCCGTGCTGCAATACAATGCCGCAAATGACATTTTCAAAGCAATCGCCCGCCTAAAAACCCAAACCGTCGCACCGGGCCAGACCGTCGCCCTGACGACACAGGTTTTTGCCGGTGCAAAAGAATGGGAAACCATCCGCAATTACGAAACCGAAAGCGGCATCTACAAGTTCATCGACTCGATCGACTGGGGCTGGTTCTTTTTCCTGACCAAGCCGATCTTTGCAGTCCTGCACTGGCTGAACGGTATTATTGGCAACATGGGTTGGTCGATCATCGGTCTGACGCTGGTCATCAAAGCCGCCCTGTTCCCACTTGCTTACAAATCCTACGTTTCAATGGCCAAAATGAAAGAGCTGCAGCCAGAAATGGAAAAGCTCAAAGAAGCCGCCGGTGATGATAAGCAAAAAATGCAAAAAGGCATGATGGAGCTATACAAAACCAATAAGGTGAACCCGGCATCTGGCTGCCTGCCGATCCTGCTGCAAATCCCGATATTCTTTTCGCTCTACAAGGTTATCTTTGTCACCCTTGAATTGCGCCATGCCCCTTGGATCGGTTGGATCAACGATCTGTCAGCACCGGACCCATCGTCAATCTTAAACCTGTTTGGCCTGCTGCCCTACAACACGCCAGACCCCAGCTCATTCTTGTTTTTCCTATCGCTTGGGGTTTTGCCGATCCTGTTGGGCATCTCAATGTGGATGCAGCAAAAACTGAACCCAACACCCACGGACCCAACCCAGCAAATGATATTTGCCTGGATGCCATGGGTGTTCATGTTCATGCTGGGCCGGTTTGCCAGCGGGCTGGTGATCTACTGGATCGCCAACAACACCATCACCTTTACCCAGCAATACCTGATCATGCGCAGCCATGGGGCAAAGCCGGACGTCTTTGGCAACATCAAGAAAAGCTTTAAGAAAAAGCCAAAATCAGAAGACGAATAATGGCGTTTCTGTCTCAAATCTGGCGACATCCCATAAAGGCCCATGGCCGCGAAGAGATCACCCATATTAAGCTTAGCGAAGGGCGCGATATGCCCTGGGATCGGCGCTGGGCCGTGGCCCATGAGCTGTCCAAGTTTGACATTGAAAACCCAGGCTGGGTGCCCTGTGCAAATTTCGCGCGTGGGGCCAAAGCCCCAAAACTGCAAGCCATCACCGCCCAGATTGACCTGCCAAAGCAAAAGGTCACCCTTAGCCACCCGCTGCTGAAAGACCTGACAATTGACCCGGACAGTGACGCCGATAGCGGCGCCTTTATCCAATGGGTGATGCGCATCAGCCCGCCTGATCGCGCCCTTCCCGCCCGGCTGGTGCGCGCGCCACAGCGCGGCATGACAGATACAGACTACCCCTCCATTTCGCTGATCAACCTCACCAGTCACGCGGCCCTCGCCCAACATATCGGCCAGGAAATCTCGCCGCTTAGATGGCGCGGCAATCTGATCCTGGGCGGGCTTGAACCCTGGGCCGAACTGGACTGGGTTGGAAAACGGGTGCGCGTCGGGCGCGCCGAACTTGAAATTCGTGAACCAATAACCAGATGTAAAATGCCAAACGCAAACACCAAAACCGGCGCACCTGACGCTGATATACTGGGCGGGCTAAACACCGGGTTTGGCCATCACCTGATGGGCGTATTCGGCACCGTCATCAAAACCGGCGACATTCGCCAAGGCGACATGGTAGAGCTAATTTAATATGAAACTTGAATTCCCCCAGGCAGAAATGTCCGAATCCGCCCTAGAACAGGGCCGCCTGCTGTTTGCCCGTGGCACAGAATTTCTAAAAGGCGTGGTGGCAATGGATGGCCTGCCCGCCGCTGACCGGCTGGAAGTATGCTTTGCCGGGCGCTCAAATGTTGGCAAATCCAGCCTGATCAACGCCCTTACCGGGCGTAAAAACCTGGCCCGCGCCTCCAACACACCCGGTCGCACCCAGGAAATTAACTTTTTTACCGCTTCAGAAGAACTCTACGTGGTTGACCTGCCCGGATATGGCTATGCCAATGCCCCGGTTAATGTCGTTGAAAAATGGCAGCGGCTTTTACAAAATTACCTGTCAGGGCGTCAAACCCTGCGCCGGGTATTTGTGCTGATAGATGCGCGCCACGGCGTCAAACAGGTGGATCAGGACATTATGAACCTGCTTGATAAATCCGCCGTCACCTTTCAGGCCGTGCTGACCAAGACCGACAAAGTCAAACCTGCCGATCTTGAAAAAAACTTGGCCCAAACCCGCGCCGCCCTGGCAAAACACCCAACCGCTTACCCGGAAATTGTGCTGACATCGGCTGAAAAAGCCCAGGGCATCACCACGTTGCGCGCCATCATCGCCGGGCTTGAATAGCCCCGGCCATCCGCCCTTGGCAGACCCGCCCGTTCAGGATACTTAGGTCACCCAAAGCCCTGCAACAAAAAGATTATACCACCATGAACCGCGACTGGATCGCCACAGCCCGAACCCTGTCCCAAGCGCTGCCCTACTTGCAGCGCTATGACGGCGCGACCGTGGTTATCAAACTGGGCGGCCATGCCATGGGCAGCGACAGCGCCATGGAAAGCTTTGCCCGCGACGTGGTGCTGATGCAGCAGGTTGGCTTGAACCCGGTGATCGTCCATGGCGGCGGGCCGATGATCAACGCCATGCTCGATAAGCTGAAGATCAAATCTGAATTTGTCGACGGTAAACGCGTCACAGATGCTGCCACCATGGAAGTGGTTGAAATGGTGCTGTCGGGCACAGTCAACAAACGCATTGTCCAGGCGGTGAATGCCCAGGGCGGTCAGGCCATCGGCCTGTCCGGTAAGGACGCCAGCCTGATGCAATGCGAAATGGCTGACGAAAAACTTGGCTTTGTCGGCAAGCCTACCAAAATTAGCCCGCAATCCCTGCGCCACCATGCAGGGGCCGGAATTATCCCGATCATTGCCCCGATCGGGTTTGGCGAAAACGGCGAAACCTTCAACGTCAATGGTGACACTGCCGCCGGCGCAATCGCTGCCGCCCTAAAGGCAGACCGCCTGCTACTGCTCACCGATGTTGCGGGCGTCAAAGACACGCAAGGCACCGTCTTGACCGACCTTAAAGCCGCCCAAATATCGGCACTAACAGATGACGGCACCATATCAGGCGGCATGATCCCAAAAACCGAAACCGCCCTGCAGGCGCTGGACGGCGGCGTGCGGGCTGTGGTTATCCTGGACGGGCGCGCGCCAAACGCCTGTTTGCTGGAACTGTTCACAGAACATGGCGCAGGCTCACTGATCCGCGCCTAAATCACAGTTTCGTGGCCCAGCTTGCCGCGGCCCCCGGTTAACTATAATTCTAAGCCATGGAAAATGAGCTCACATACCGCCTTGGTTTCTTTCTGGTGCTGTACCTGCTGTTTGCCGGGCTGGAAACGCTTTGGCCAAGACGCAAACGCACCCAAACCCGCGCGCGGCGTTGGGTCGCCAATTGGGGCCTGATCATCATCGATTCTGTGGCCTTACGCGCCTTCGCGGTATTGCTGCCCCTGCTGGCCGTTGGCGCGGCCCTGGACGCAGGCCAAAAACAAATTGGCCTGTTCAATATCCTCAACTGGAACCCCTGGGTAGAAGCCATACTTGTGATCTTACTGCTGGATGTGGCGATCTGGTTTCAACACCTGATAACCCATAAAATCCCGATCCTTTGGCGGCTGCACAGGGTGCATCATTCTGACCGGGACATGGATGTCACCACCGCAATCCGCTTTCATCCGGTTGAAATATTACTGTCGATGCTGCTGAAAATTGGCCTGGTTTACACGCTTGGCCCGGCGGCTTGGGCAGTGGTGGCGTTCGAAATAATTCTGAACGGAACCGCAATGTTCAACCACGCCAATATCAAACTGTCACCGGGCCTTGATCGCATTGTGCGTCTGGTGATGGTTACGCCCGACATGCACCGCATCCACCATTCCGACAAACGCCATGAACATGACAGCAACTACGGGTTTTCCCTTAGCATCTGGGACAGGTTGTTCCGGACATATAATGCCGATGTTGACGGCGGCGACGCTGCAATCAAAATAGGCCTGCACTGGCAAGATGATGCACCGGCGCGACTGGGCTGGGCATTGATGCTGCCGTTTCGCAAAAAATAACCTGTAGGCTTTCGCATTTTGGTTTCTCAGTCCATGCTGGCCACATGACAGCCGCAACCCTAAAAAATATCGGTGCCGCCGCCGCAAAATACCAATTGGCGGTGCTGGGTGTTGCCCTGCCCGGGCGAAACGACCCGGTGCCAAAGGGCACCCAATCCGTCGTTCTGCTTGGGCCCAAAGAACCAGGGTTCTGGCCCTATTTCAAACAACAGCCCGAATATCAGAACAGGTTGCCCAACCCAGTTGACCGGTGGTCTAAACGCACGGTGCCTATGCTGGCTGCAAAAACTGGTGGCACAGCGATTTACCCGTTTGGCGGCCCACCCTATGCACCTTTTATTTCCTGGGCCCAGCAATCAGCCGCCATCTGGGCATCCCCAGTTGGCCTGTTGGTGCATGCCACTGCCGGGTTGTTCGTGTCGTTTCGCGGCGCAATTGCCCTGCCCTATGCGGTGCCCGACCCCCAGCAACCCGCACAACCCTGCGCCACATGTGGCCCAAAGCCGTGCCTATCCGCCTGCCCGGCAAACGCCCTGACAGGTACTGGCTATGATCTGGCAGCCTGCCACAGCTATCTGGACACAGCACCTGGGCGTGACTGCCTTGACAATGGCTGCGCCGCGCGGCGTTCCTGCCCGGTGTCACAGACCTATGGCCGCAATCCCGAACAATCCGCCCACCATATGAAAGCCTTCCACCCATGACATTACGATTGATCCTGATGCGCCACGCTAAATCTGACTGGAATTCCCCCGCTGGCGGCGACTTTGAGCGTACGTTGAACAAGCGGGGACGCGACAGCGCAACTGCCATCGGAAATTGGCTGGCGGCTCAGGGCCACGTCCCCGACCTTGTGCTGTGTTCCAGCGCGGCGCGCACCCAGGAAACCTGGGGCTTGGTCAAAGACGCCCTTGGCACCGGCCCACAGCTTGACCTGTCGCGCAGCCTGTACCTGGCAGCACCGGAAACCATGTTGCAACATATATCAGAGGTTCAGGATGCAAAAACCGTCATGGTGGTTGCCCACAATCCCGGCGCGGCAATTTTGGCCCAAGCCTTGGCAGACCAGCCCCCCCACCATGCAAAGTTTCAAGACTATCCAACAGCCGCCACCACGGTGTATGACTTTGATCTGGCAGGCTGGGCATCGATCAAACCCGGCGCGGGGCAGGTCATTGATTTCGCTGTACCGCGTGATCTGGCAGACAAGCCCAAATAAAAAGACGCCAGTGTAACCCGGCGTCTTTTCTTACTGTAAGAACGGTTAGTTCTAGTGGCCCAAAATCTGACTAAGGAACAATTGAGTCCGCTCAGATTTCGGGTTGTTAAAGAACTCTTCCGGCTCATTTTGCTCAACGATCTGCCCGGCATCCATAAAGATCACCCGGTTCGCCACTTGCCGTGCGAAACCCATTTCATGGGTCACACAGATCATCGTCATGCCCTCTTCGGCAAGCTCGATCATGGTGTCCAACACTTCTTTGATCATTTCCGGGTCAAGCGCCGATGTTGGTTCATCAAACAACATAATCCGGGGCTGCATGCACAGGGACCGCGCTATGGCCACCCGCTGTTGCTGACCACCTGACAGCTGGCCAGGGTACTTGTCGGCCTGTTCCGGAATTTTCACCTTTTCCAGGAAATGCATCGCGGTTTCTTCGGCTTCCTTCTTGGGTATATTGCGAACCCAGATCGGTGCCAGCGTGCAGTTTTCCAAAATAGACAGATGCGGAAATAGGTTGAAATGCTGAAAGCACATGCCAACCTCTGAGCGGATCGTATCAATGTTTTTCAGATCCGATGACAGTTCGGTCCCGTCAACGATGATCTGACCTTCCTGATGTTCTTCCAATGCGTTGATGCACCGGATCAACGTCGATTTGCCAGACCCCGAAGGCCCACAAACCACGATCCGTTCACCCCGGTTCACCGTCAGATTGATGTCCTTCAACACGTGAAAGGCACCGTACCATTTGTTCATGCTGGTGATTTGTATCGCGACTTCGTCGGACACCTGCATTTTCGATCTATCAATTGCTTCTGCTTGAGACATAGTAATGCTCCCTTAAACTTTAGTGTCCGGTCTTAAGCTTGCGCTCAAGATACATGGAATAGCGTGACATTGAAAAACAGACGATGAAAAACAACAACGCCACAAAGCCATAAAGCTCCCAGACGATACCGTTCCATTCCTGATTGGCACGAATTGAATTTGTCAGCCCGATGGGGTCCAACAGGCCAATGATCGACACAAGCGTTGTGTCTTTGAACAGACCAATGAAGTTGCTGACAATATTCGGGATAGAGATTTTCAAAGCCTGCGGCATGATGATCAACCGCGTCGCTTTCCAGAAATCCAAGCCCAGCGCATCTGCTGCCTCATATTGACCCGTGGGAATAGCCGCCAGGCCACCGCGGATCACCTCGGCCATATAGGCCGATGCAAACAGCGTCACCATGATCATGACACGCAGCACCAGATCAAAACTGGTGCCAGGGGGCATGAAATAGTTCAGCAAGGTTGACGCCACAAACAACAGCGTGATCAGTGGAACACCGCGAATAAACTCAATGAACCCAACGCAGATTGTTTTCACCACAAACAGGCTGGATTGCCTGCCAAGTGCCAACAAAATACCGATGGGTAATGACAGCGATATCCCCACAATCCCGATCAGAACCGACAGGGTAAACCCACCCAGTTGGTCACTAGAGACAGTTTCAATGCCCATAGGGATGATATTTTGCAATACTTCAGCAAATGGGCCCGCAAGAAGCAGCCACCATATGACCGGCAGAACCATTGCCGCGATTATTGCCCCCAATGCACCAATGGCAGCTGGCAACAGCGCCGATGCAAAATAGGCAATCGCAAAGCCCAAATAGACACTGATCGGAAACCAGACGGATCCGCCCCAGACCAGCCAGAACATCAGCCCAGGGTAAAGTGCTGTGAAAATCAGCATTTTACGGGGCAGTTTTTCGAATAGTACCGGCCCCAGCGCAGCCCCTAATAGTATAAACGCCAGAATTGGCCGCCAATATAGCTCTTTAGGGTAAAACCCAAACAGCAGCTGATTATAGCGCTCATTGATAACGGCCCAACAGGCGCCTTCAGTTCCTTCCCCATAGGTGTGGGCAATAGCTTCACGGCATTCCCTTAGTGAACTGGCAGTCCAGCTGGACTGAAACATCCAAGGCAATACAAAGCTGAGAAATTGGTAAACAAAGAAAAGTGCAAGAAGTGTTAGCAAACTGCTCCAAACGCTAGAAAACAGGTTCTCACGAGCCCATTTTAAAGCCCCGGTTTGCCCAGCAGGTGCGGGCTTTTCGCCAAGCATTTCGGTGCGGACATATGAAATATCTGACATTCTACCGCTCCCTCATTTTAATTTTTTCATTGTACCAGTTCATTAAGATCGAAACCGTGATCGAAATGCTCAGATAACAGGCCATCAGAACAATCAAACTTTCCATCTCTCGTCCGGTTTGATTTAGGGTAATCCCCCCCAGTGTCCCAGTGATGTCCATATACCCCACGGCCGCAGCCAATGACGTGTTCTTGGTCAAGTTAAGGTACTGGGAAATCAATGGCGGGATAATTACCCGCAATGCCTGCGGTAGAACTACTAGTGACATTGTCCGACCGGGCTGTAAGCCAAGTGCAAACGCAGCCTCTGTTTGGCCTTTAGATACCGCCTGAATACCGGCGCGTACCGCTTCGGCAATGAAGGCTGCTGTATAAAGCGACAAAGCCAGCCAAAGCGATATCAACGACATTCTGATCACATAGCCGCCGCCGAACCGAAACCTTTCCATCACTGGATATTCCAGGGTTATAGGCCGACCCATCACATAAAACGCGGCCAAAGCCGGAATGAAGAACAGGCCAAGCTTGATCCAGAAATTCGGGAGTACCTGACCAGTTTTTTCCTGGCGTGCCTTTGACCAACGGCCAAAAAACCACATCGCCACAAGTGACAGTAGAAAAACTATCCACACAACATTTGAACCCTCGCCAAAAATTGGGCTGGGGGTAAATATGCCGGCATTGGTCGGGGCAACTGAACCCCATAATATCAAACTAGATTCAGGGTCTGTGCCGCGAAATGTTGATATCTTGGGAAGATTTTCGATAAGAACGGCATTGGCCAAAACGATCCACAGCAAAACCGGAACGTTCCGGAATATTTCGATATAAACTGTCATCAACTTGGCAATGACCCAGTTATTGGACAGGCGCAAAACGCCAACTGAAACACCAATAATTGTCGCCGTGATACAGCCCAGAACCGCAACAAGCAGGGTGTTTAATATCCCCACCAAAGCCGCCCGGCCATGTGACATCTGATTGTCATACTCAATCAGCTTTTGATTAATGTCATAGCCTGCGGGTTGTGACAAAAAGCCAAACCCCAGCGGCTTGCCCAATGCAGCCAGATTGCTGGCAGCGTTGCTCAGCAACCACCCGACGCCAAGCATAAACAGTATCAACGTGATGGTCTGAATGGTCATCGAACGGTATCTTGAATCGTATAACAGCATACTCAACCGAAATACCGGCTGGTTGCCCACTTGGTCTGCCATAGACATGGCGTACCCCCTGTTTCTGGTTAAATGTGTGAAGCGTCTAGGTGCGAAACGGTTTTCCGTTTCTGCGCGCTGTCATCACGTACCTTGATTGTTGGTCAAAATGATTGGGGCGCACCAATTGGCGCGCCCCAAAAAATTTGTTCAGATCAACGGAACGGAGGCGAATAGATCAGCCCGCCATTTGTCCACTGCGCGTTCAACCCACGTGCAAGCCCGATCGACGTATTTTCACCGAGATGTGTTTCGAATATCTCGCCGTAGTTACCATTTACGGCAATCACGTTCTTGGCCCAATCGCCTTCAAGACCCAGCATCGCACCCAGTGCACCTTCGGTGCCCAGCAGACGGTTGATTTCCGGGCTGTTGGTGCCGTTGGACATTTCGGCCAGGTTGGCTTTGGTCACGCCCAGCTCTTCAGCAGAGATAAGTGCATTCAAAGTCCAACGAACGATGTCAGACCATTGGTCGTCGCCATGGCGCACAACCGGACCCAGAGGTTCTTTTGACACAATTTCCGGCAGGATCACGTGATCAGCCGGGTTTTCAAACGTCGCACGCGCAGATGCAAGTGCAGAGGCATCCGTTGTGTACACGTCACAGGCACCGGCCAGATAGTTCTGCTGGTTCTCTGTGTTTGTATCAAATGGCACTGGTTCATAGCTCATGCCGTTGGAACGGAAAAAGTCAGCCAGGTTCAGCTCGGTTGTCGTACCGGTCTGAATACAAACTGTTGCACCATCAATTTCTTTAGCTGATGTCACACCCAAAGACTTTTTGACCATGAAACCCTGACCATCATAGTAGTTCACACCAACAAATGTGAGCTTCAGATCAACGTCGCGTGAAAATGTCCAAGTGGTGTTACGTGCCAGCAGATCAATTTCACCAGAAGCAAGCGCTGTAAAGCGTGTCTTGCTGGTCAAAGGAACGTACTTAACAGCGTCTGAGTCCCCAAGAACCGCAGCCGCAACAGCCCGGCAGATATCAACATCAAAGCCAACCCATTTGCCGCTGGCATCCGGCGCGGCAAAACCAACCACACCAGTGTTAACACCACAGGCAAGTTCGCCTTTGGCTTTCACGTCATCAAGAGTGCCCGCAGATGCAAGACCCGCAGCCAATCCGGCGGCCGTTAGCGCGCCAAAAAATGTCGTTTTTTTCATTATTACCTCTTCCTGATTTTCTACCCATTACAGGCAGCTCGCCCAACCCTTTCAGGTTGGGAGCGATTTGTTTAAGGGGGTGGTCCCCTTCATAACAACGATACTGCGAGGATTCGTTGCGAATCGTCAAGTGTTTGATCGCAAACTTTAATTGTTGACCTTACGTAAATACTAAAATCTGCACAAAATGCTAAGATATTAGAAACTCATGCTTTTCGCTGAACAAGCCGAATGAATGTCTCGGCATGGTAAAACGCTTTTCTCTTGATGGCTTCCTGCGCACAGGCTTCTTCGTCTTCACCCCATTGGTCCTGCTGCCAGATTTCATCCACCCGGGACAGCAGCCAAATTTCTTTGGGCGATGCGAACGAATGTAGGGTGGCAAACGCCAGTATCAATGACCCCGTCAGCGCCACCAGATCGTGAAACCCGGCAAGTTCAAAGCCAGACAGATCATGCACCATGGCCGCCAGCTTTGCCGTCGCCTCTTGTGACTGGGGAATGTGCATAACACCGACGCGGGGCACAAGCCGAACGTCCAAAGTGTCCGCCGCCCACTTCAGCACCGGATCCCATGCCAGGTTTTGCCGGGCCACCAGCTCGCCGGGGGTGTCGGCCCGGTAGCATAATAAATCTGAATCGCCATATGCCGCCAGCATATCTGCGACATCGGCTTTCTGAGCGATAACCTTGTCGATCGCTGAATTTGCGGTTTTGGTAAACGGCATTGTCTCTGGCTTGATCAGCTCGGACTGGGCGCGCCATTCCTTGGCAATTGCAGTCGCCAGATCGCGGGTTGGCACGATCAGCCTGGACTGTGCAGGGGTGTTTAAGGGGCGCTCATCCAGATGCACCTCAAAGCCTTGGTCCAGCGTCTGGACAGTGACCTTATCCCAAAACCGCTTGTTATTTTTCCAGCTCATATCAGAAATATTGTGACTGTTGCTGGTGTATCCCCGTCATCCTTCGCCCTCAAACGGGTCTTCCGGCACGTCATCAGCGTGCCATTCCACCTCAGCCCATGTCTTTTTCATGTGCTCTGGAAGCGGGGCGGTAAAACTCATGACCGATCGATTGGCCGGGTGCTCAAACCGCAGCGAACGCGCGTGTAGGTGCAACCTTTTACTGTGGTCACCCCCCAATTGCGCACCCCAGCCATCGCCCAGGTTTTCCTGACCTGATCCACCGTATTTACCATCACCAATAACCGGATGCCCGATCTCGGCCATATGGGCGCGCAACTGATGTGTGCGCCCAGTGATCGGTGCCAATGCCACCCAAGCAGCCCGGTTGCCTAATTTGCTAAGAACCGCGTAATCTGTTGTTGCGCGCTTTGCACCGGTGGTGGTTCCCAGTTCATCCGGGTGCACACAGCGCATTTTTTCGTTGCCGCTTTTGCCACCGCTTGCCTTTATCAACCCAAACTTAATTGTCCCCATCCGGGGCAGCGGCACACCGGCAACGGCGGCCCAATATATCTTGCGGGTTTCACGGTGCCGAAATGCCGCCGTCAGCGCAGTCGCCATGCGCTGGGTGCGGGCAAGCACCAAAATGCCCGACGTGTCTTTATCTAACCGATGCACCAGTCGCGGCTTTTCAACCAGGCCGAATTTCAACGCCTCTGCCAAACCATCCACATGGCGCGTCTGGCCGCTGCCGCCTTGACTGGCCAGCCCGGACGGTTTGTTGATCACAATCAGATGGTCGTCGCGAAACAGGACAGTTTCCTGAATAAGCCTAACGTCATCGGCTGACATTGTTCGTGTCTCGTGCACAGGTGCCGGGCTGTCCGGCATCGGCGGGATCCTAATGTCCTGCCCAGGCACCACCCGTGTAGACGCTTTCACCCGTCCACCATTGACCCGGATATCACCCTTGCGGCACAGCTTTTCCACCCGTCCCTGCCCGACCTGCGGAAAATGCCTGCGAAACCAGCGGTCCAGCCGCTGTTCTGACTCATCCGGCCCAACCGTAATATGTTGTACTTTGCTCATGCCTGTACTCCACGCATCAAAATGATCCCAATGAACAGCGCCAACAGCGACAGCGCAACTGATGCCAGCACATAGCCCCCCGCCGCCCCAACCCGGCCCGCGTCATATAACCTGAACACGTCCAGTGAAAACGCCGAGAACGTGGTAAAGCCGCCCAACACACCCGTCATGACCAGTGGCATCCAGCGATCCAACCCTTTTTCGGCCATGGCAACAAACGCCAACCCCATTAGAAATGACCCCAGGATATTCACCGTTAGCGTCCCGATAGGGAACGCAACAACGGCCCCGATCAAATACCGGCCCAAAGCACCAACAGCGCCGCCAATTGCCACTTGTGTTAAAGTTGAAATCATGGGGCTTCTTTTCCCTGACAGGGCCCGGATGTCAACTGTTCTGCCTGTTGGCGCGTTGTTTTACAAAGAAATCCAGCCGCTTTTTCAGCTCGCGCTCGAACCCGCGCTCAACCGGTTGGTAATAGACACCACGCTTCATGGTCTCTGGAAAATAGTTCTGCCCGGAAAACCCGCCATCGGCGTCGTGGTCATAGGCGTAGCCATCGCCATAGCCCTGCTCTTTCATCAGCTTGGTTGGCGCATTCAATATATGTTTAGGGGGCGGCTCTGATCCATGCTGCTTTGCCGCCGCCATCGCATTTTTATACGCCGCATAGGTGGCGTTAGATTTTGGTGCCAGCGCCAAATACGTAACCGCCTGCGCCAGCGCCAACTCGCCCTCGGGTGAGCCCAGCCGTTCATATGTCTGCCAGGCTTGCAGGCAAATGTGCTGGGCTTGCGGGTCGGCCAGGCCAATGTCTTCCACTGCCATCCGGGTGATGCGACGCGCCAGATATCGCGGGTCCTCACCGCCGGTCAGCATCCTGGCAAACCAATACAATGCCGCATCCGGGTCCGAACCGCGCACCGATTTGTGCAGCGCCGAAATCAGGTTGAAATGCTCGTCACCAGATTTGTCGTATTTCGCGGCCCGGCGCATCAGACGTGTCGCCAATGCCTCGCTGTCAAGCTTGGTTTTTGCCCCCCAGGCGGCAACCTGTTCAATAAGGTTCAGCAACGCGCGCCCATCACCATCGGCCATTTCCAGCAACGCCTCGCGCGCCATCCCGTCCAGCATCAGCGATGTGCCCAGTTCCTTTTCGGCGCGCTGTGCCAGCAGCTCCAGATCAATCAGGCTCAGGCGCTTCAGGACAAGAACCTGAGATCGCGACAACAACGCCGAATTCAGCTCAAAACTTGGGTTTTCCGTCGTGGCCCCGACCAACAGGATCGTGCCATCTTCCATATGCGGCAGAAATCCGTCCTGCTGGGCCTTATTAAAGCGGTGGATCTCGTCGACGAATAACAATGTTCCTTTGCCGTTTTGCCGCCGGAATTTGGCACCCTCAAAGACCTTTTTCAGATCGGCAATTCCAGTAAAAATTGCACTTATCTGCACGAAATGCAGATCAGTTTCATCCGCCAACAACCGGGCTATGGTGGTTTTGCCAACCCCCGGCGGGCCCCAAAATACCAGGGACGACAGGCTGCCCGACGACAGCATCGCCCCAAGCGGGCCTTCCGGGCCAAGAATGTCATCCTGCCCGATAACATCGGCCAAGGCTTTGGGGCGCAACCGATCTGCCAGCGGGCTGTGCACCGTGGCTGTGTCGGTCTTGGTATCGGTTGAGGAAAACAAATCAGCCATAGCTGGCAAACTAAATGGCGACGTACCGTTTTGGAAGGCGATAAATCTATCAGGGCAGTCTGTGGCCCTGAGTCAACTGAAAGGCTTGTGCCTTGGCACGCGGCATCCGTTGCCTAGAAATTGATGTGTAAATATTTTTACACATCCTGAGTAGGCTTATCGGAAAATTACATTTTTTAGGAAAAAAATACCCCCAAGGCTGGCGCCCTGGAGGTAATTATCATCACGTTATCAATAGCGAACTATTCAGCCGCTTCCTCAGAAGCAACACGGGCCTTGTCGCCCGCGCCTTTTGCATTCACATCGCGCTCAACAAATTCAATGATCGCCATTGGCGCCATGTCACCATAGCGAAAGCCAGCGCGCAGAACCCGGACGTATCCGCCCTGACGATCCTTGTAGCGTGGACCAAGCACGTCAAACAGTTTTGCGACATACGGGTCTTGCTTTAGCTGGGCAGCAGCCTGGCGGCGGGCGTGTAGATCGCCGCGCTTGCCAAGGGTTATCAGCTTTTCAATGATCGGCTTCAACTCTTTTGCTTTGGGCAAAGTAGTCTTGATCTGTTCATGTTCAATAAGCGAACCGGCCATGTTGGAAAACAGGGCTTTGCGGTGCTCATGGGTGCGGTTCAGGCGGCGGTAGCCTCTCGCGTGGCGCATGGTTTTAGTCCTTTATATTTTTATACTTTGTCTGGCCATCCGTGCGTGCAGATGACTCTCCTTGGGGCAGGATGCCCGGGTCGTCTTGCGTCGCAAACCAATCGGCCCCCGACGCTGATCTTAATCAGAACTGGTCTTCGAACTTCTTGGCCAGATCTTCAATGTTTTCCGGCGGCCATTCATCCACATCCATTCCCAGATGCAGCCCCATGCCTGACAGGACTTCTTTGATCTCGTTCAACGACTTGCGGCCAAAGTTTGGCGTGCGCAGCATTTCTGCTTCGGTCTTTTGAATAAGATCGCCGATGTAAACGATGTTGTCGTTTTTCAGGCAATTGGCCGAACGCACAGACAGTTCCAGCTCATCAACTTTCTTCAGCAGAAGCGGGTTGAATTCCAGACCGTCGTCGTCTTCCTGACGGGACGCGCTTTCGGGTTCATCAAAGTTCACGAACACCGACAGTTGATCCTGCAAGATGCGCGCAGCAAAGGCAACGGCGTCATCCGGCGTGATAGAGCCGTCAGTTTCCAGTTTCAGCGTCAGCTTATCATAATCCAGAACCTGACCTTCGCGGGTTGGCTGCACATCATAGCTGACTTTTTTCACTGGTGAAAAAATCGCATCAACCGGGATCAGGCCGATGGGCGCATCTTCCGGACGGTTCTTATCGGCAGAGACATAACCCTTACCCGTTTCAACCGTCAGTTCGACGTAAAGTTCAGCGCCTTCATCCAGATGGCAGATCATGTGATCTTTATTCAGGATTTCGATGCCGGCGCTTTCAGAGATATCACCAGCGGTGACAACGGTCGGACCCTTTGCAGAAATGTTCAGGCGCTTGGGGCCGTCCACTTCCATGCGGATGGCGACACCCTTTAGGTTCAACACGATGTCGGTGACATCTTCGCGCACACCAGCAACGCTTGAAAATTCGTGCAACACATTGTCAATCTGCACTGACGTTATGGCGGCACCTTGCAGGCTGCTCATCAGCACCCGGCGCAGGGCGTTGCCCATTGTCAGGCCAAAGCCGCGTTCCAGCGGTTCAGCAATAACAGTTGCCTGGCGTGTTGGGTCGTTGCCCGGCTTCACTTCCAGTTGGTTTGGCCTGATCAGTTCGGCCCAGTTTTTATGGATCATGGTTGTCTCCTCAATTCCTGTTTCTGTGACCCATGATCTGGCCAGCGAAACACCCGAGGTTAAAATGACGAACCCGGATCAAAAACCTTGATCCGGGCGAAGAATATTCCCTAAACGCGACGGCGCTTTGGGGGACGACAGCCGTTATGGGCCATTGGGGTCACATCACGGATAGAGGTAATGTTAAAACCAATCGCTGCCAGCGCACGCAGGGCAGACTCACGTCCGCCACCGGGGCCCTGAACTTCGACTTCCAAAGTTTTAACACCGTGTTCCTGTGCTTTCTTGCCAGCATCTTCTGCTGCCAACTGTGCCGCGTAAGGGGTGGACTTACGTGACCCCTTAAAACCCATTGTGCCGGCAGATGACCAAGCAATAGCATTGCCCTGCACGTCTGAGATCAGGATTTTGGTGTTGTTAAAAGATGAATTCACATGCGCCACACCAGCGGCGATATTCTTGCGAACTTTTTTCTTTGCGCGTTTTGCTTCGCGAGCCATTACTCAGCCCCCTATTTCTTTTTGCCGGCAATGGCCCGTGCGGGGCCTTTGCGGGTACGTGCATTGGTATGGGTACGCTGGCCACGGACCGGCAGGTTGCGACGGTGACGCAGGCCACGGTAGCACCCCAGATCCATCAGGCGTTTGATGTTCATCTGCGTATCGCGACGCAGGTCACCTTCTACCATGTGGTTGGCGTCAATGTTTTCGCGGATGGCCAGAACTTCGGCGTCAGACAATTCGTTGACGCGCCGTGTTAGATCAATGCCAACAGCTTCGCAGATGGATTTAGCCGAAGATGGGCCAATTCCGGTGATATATGTAAGGGCGATTGGAACCCGCTTTGCAGTCGGGATGTTTACGCCGGCAATACGTGCCACGTGTTAGCTTCCTTTTCGTTGCGGTTCCGTAGTTCCGGAACCTTTTTTCACAACAGAAACCCGCCGGGATTTATGACCTGCGGGCTTCGCTGAATTATGATGTGGCGGCACTTGGGGGGCGACCCCATATAATACCTCCGATTCCCTTGCGGGATGGGTTGATTTACGGGGTAAATGGAAGGGCGTCAATGGGGCCAACGTTATTTAATTGGGGCGCTGGCGCGCCATTATTTTTGTCTCACCCTGCGGGTTCGGGTATGCCTTTGGCAAGGATATTTAAGGAACAAAGATCGCCAGGTGGCAGCTTAGTCAAGAACGGCCGCGATAGAACTGGTAACGCTGTCGATATCGGCCAACCCATCCACTGATGTCAGCTCACCCTTGGCATAGTAGTATCCCAGCAAGGGCGATGTCTTTTTGTAATATTCCATCAGCCGTTGCTTCAGGCTTTCAGCATTGTCATCCGCCCGGCGTTTGAAATCTGATGCGCCACAGTTGGTGCATTTGTTATCAGCCGGAATGGGCTTGGCAATGTCATTGTAACCTTCACCGCAATTGCCACATGTAGAACGCGCGGTAATACGGGCCACCAGCGCCTCGTCGTCCACTTGCATTTCGATCACGGCGTCCAGCGTCTGGCCGGTTTTCTTTAGCAAATCGCCCAATGCATCGGCCTGGGCCAGGGTGCGGGGAAAGCCGTCAAAGATAAAACCGCCGGTCGTGTCGCCTGCAAGCTGTTCCTGGATCAACCCGATGACGATCTCATCGGTTACCAGATCACCGCGATCCATGACGTCAGCAACAATCTTGCCCATTTCGGTGCCAGATTTACGTGCCGCGCGCAGCATGTCGCCGGTGGACAGCTGCACCATATTGCGCCCATCAACCAGTTTGCGGGCTTGGGTGCCTTTACCGGCACCGGGTGGCCCAAGTAGGATAATATTCATCGGCGCGCAGGTGCTCTTTTACCGCGACGTTTTCCGCGCAGCTGGGATTTTTCGATCAGGCCTTCGTATTGGTGGGCCAATAGATGCGATTGTACCTGGTTGATGGTGTCCATGACCACTGACACCACAATCAATATCGAGGTGCCGCCAAAATAGAACGGTATGGCCAGTTGCGTGCGCAGAATTTCCGGCAGCAGCACAACTGCTGCAAGATAGGCCGAACCAAGCACCAGCAGGCGGGTGACAACATATTCCAGGTATTCCTCGGTCTTTTTGCCCGGGCGGATACCTGGAACAAAACCGTTTTGGTTTTTCAGGTTCTCTGCGACTTCGTCAACTTTGAAGGACACATTGAACGTGTAGAAAAACGTGAAGAAGATCACCATGCCAGCAAAGAACAGCAGATACAGCGGCTGACCGGGGCCAAAGTAGGCCAGGATGGTTGACATTATCGGGCCGGTTTGTGCGCCTGAAAATGTGGCCAATGTGGTGGGCAGCAGCAGCAAGGACGAGGCAAAGATCGCCGGGATCACGCCCGCCGGGTTAACCTTAACCGGCAGGTGGCTTGAACCACCATCATAGACCTTCATGCCGACCTGACGGCGTGGGTATTGTATGTGGATCTTGCGCAGGGCGCGCTCCATGAACACCACAAACGCGATGACCGCAACGACCATGACCATAACGCCAATGATAACCACAGGTGACAACGCGCCCGAGCGGCCAGATTCAAAGAATTGCGCCAGCGCCAATGGCAATTCGGCTACAATGCCAACAAAAATGATCAGTGAAATACCGTTGCCGATGCCGCGCGCGGTGATCTGTTCACCCAGCCACATCAGGAACATGGTGCCCCCGACCAACGTGATGATGGTGGAAGCTGTGAAAAACAGCCCCGGGTTTGACGCCAATCCACCGGCCTCCATGCTGGCCGCCAGCGCGAACGCCTGGGCTGTGGCCAGCAACACGGTGCCGTAACGGGTGTATTGGTTGATCTTCTTGCGGCCCTGTTCGCCTTCTTTTTTCAGCTGCTCCAGTTGCGGAACCATCGCCGTCATCAACTGAATGATGATCGAGGCTGAAATATAGGGCATGATGCCAAGGGCAAAGATGCCCATACGTGATATGGCGCCGCCGGAAAATACATTCAGAATATCGGTGATACCACCGGCTGCCTGATCAAAGAAACTGCGCAATGCGACAGTGTCAACGCCGGGCACCGGGATATAGGTGCCAAGCCGGTACACACAGAGCAGGCCGATGGTGAATAGTATCCGTTGGCGCAGCTCAGTGGCTTTGCCAAAGGCGCTCCAACTCATGTTGGCGGCCATTTGTTCTGCTGCTGATGCCATATCTGGCCCCTTATTTGTCAAAAACGCCGCCGGTCGGTTCCCCGGGTCCAGCGGCGTTTGGAAAACTTACTTAGAATTAATCAGCCTGAGGCCGCTAAACAAGTGCTTATTCAGCCGCGACCGCAGAAGTGACTGTCAGTGACCCGCCAGCCTTTTCCACAGCAGCGATTGCCGACTTGGAAGCACCGGTGACTGTCAGCTTAACCTTGGCGGTAATTTCGCCCTTGGCCAGCACTCGAACACCGTCCAGCTTGCGCCGGATCACGCCGGTTGCAACCAACACATCTTCGGTGATGTCGGCTTTGGCATCCAGCGTCTTGGCATCGATGAATTTCTGCAACATGCCCAGGTTGATCACTGCAAAGCTTTTCTTATTGCGGCTGTTAAAGCCACGCTTTGGCAGACGTTGGTACAAAGGCATTTGACCGCCCTCAAAACCTTTGATCGCCACACCCGAACGGGATTTTTGACCCTTAATACCACGGCCACCCATTTTACCGGTGCCGGAACCGGGCCCACGGCCTACGCGCTTGCGTGGCTTGGTTGCACCGGGATTATCGTGAAGTTCGTTTAGTTTCATGTCGCTTCTCCTTTTGCCGGATATGACCCCCAGCGACGGGAGCGGCCAACCACGGCGTGTACGTTGATTCTGTGGCGCTTCGTGACGCCACCGTGGGCGTATAGGGGATGCGGCGGGATCGGGCAAGGGGTGTGGTGGGAATGACGGCGTGCGACCCAAGTAATGTCAAAACCTCATGCACTCCCCGTGTCATTTTTCCTACGAAAATACACAATTGCGGCCACAAAACAAAATGCCAGTTCCACCGTGAAAGTCCAATGAAAGACAAAATTCCAAACCCACCACCCGTAACGCGCGGGAACCTCAATAACGTTAAGATGAATATCCGAAAATGGGCGAAACCAGTAAATTTCAGCAGCGAAACTATCCAACAGCGTGTGAAGTAAAAGGCAGATCAATGCGACCAAAATATATGCTCGCATCCCTTTGTGCCCTAAAACCCATGAAGCAATCCAACCGGCCAAGGCAAGGGAAAGCCAGTATAGCGGCCAGTGGAAAATATAATTGTGGTGCGCAACCTGGCGGCTGTCCACCAGATAGAACCAAAGCAGATCCATGTCAGGTAGCACCGAACAGACAATGCCAACGGCTAACACGCTTCGTCTGTTCTTTTGCTTCCTAGCGAATAAGCTTGCAGCCAGATAACCGGCAGGAATGTGAGCAATGAACATGAATAATTACGGCCTTTTGTCAGCACTAATGTCGAAATCTAATGCCCCGACCTTTCCTGCCCTGCCACCAACATTGATACCGACCAGGCGTAATTATTCAATCGAATATCTGGGTGCCACATCCACTCCCCTGCACAGGGAAAATTTTTCAAACCCAGCCCCCAAAAACAACCGCCTAAAATACTTTCAATAACCCCAAGAATCCCCCTTGAGGTCGTCGCCTTTAACCCCTAGACACCCCTTACTCTGTCGCGGGGTGGAGCAGCCCGGTAGCTCGTCAGGCTCATAACCTGAAGGTCGTAGGTTCAAATCCTACCCCCGCAACCAATATCCCTTACAACGCACATTCATCCGGCAGCAATCGCCGCCCTGTGCAGGGCCGCCACCCTAGCCGTTTTCCCGTTCCGCCATCTTTGCCAGTGTATCCTTTTCCCGCTCAACCGCGGCCAAAACGATCCGCGTGGTTTCTGCTGGCAGGTCCAGCGCCAATGCGGCGGCGTGGCCATGGCTGGACATTTTACGCAGGGTTTTGCCGACGATGTCGATCAGTTTATCGTCGCTATAGTCTGAAAACTTTTCAACGAAATCGTCCCAGTAGTAGTTCAGAAACACCACATCAACGACGTTTTCCAGCGCCTGTGAATCCGCTACTCGTTTCAAACGCTCCTTGCGCAGGTACGTGCCAACCTCGGCGATGTCATCGCTGTTATAGCCATTGTCGGCCATAATGCCCCCCACCAGTTCCGCGTGCAGTTGGCGCATACCAAGCCGCCATTTCTGATATCCCTCGCGGTTCATCGGAAATGTATCGCGCGGAATTTGCCAGCGCCGTATGTGCTGGGCGCGCGACGCGATGCGCAACAGCTCGGATGCGTCGGGGTACATCTGTTCAAGCGTCTCGGTCATCCGGTCGGCATAGACGGTTTCGTAAGCACACGGGGTGCCATCCACGGTGATTTTACGGGGATCTTCAGCATTCACAGCATCAATGGCACTGATCACGGCGTTGAAACGGTCTGTTGGGGCAAAGGGCATTGGCTGGCTTTCTGATTCTGTTCACAGAGCGACCATAACAAAATATACCCCAGAAATCAGGGGCGTATTGTCACGATACTGGGTACCCTTCTCGGCACTAAGTTCTGAAACCGATATTCCCTACCTGATCATACAAAAAAACGCCCCGGTTTCCCGAGGCGTCTATTTCCGGCCCCGAAATCTTAAAAGATTTCGACCCGTTTTCTTTTCAAGAAAACGCTTAGCCGCGTTCTTCGATGATCTCCACCAGGTGGCTGATCTTTTCCACCATGCCGCGCACGGAAGGGGTATCTTCCAGTTCACGGGTTTTGTTCATCTTATTCAGTCCCAGACCCACCAGGGTTGCCCGCTGTTTGGCGGGGCGGCGGATCGGTGAGCCGATCTGTTTTACAACAATTGTTTTTGCCATCTGTCCGGTCCCTTACGCTTGGGCTGCTTCAGGAGCAGCCTCTTTTTTGGCATCGGGTTTGCCAAGTATCTCGGCAACCTTTTTGCCACGACGTTGGGCAACCGAACGCGGTGATGCTTCTTTGCGCAGACCGTCCATGGTGGCGCGGATCATGTTGTACGGGTTAGAAGAACCGATGGATTTTGACACCACGTCCTTAATTCCCAACATTTCAAACACGGCGCGCATCGGGCCACCGGCGATGATGCCGGTACCTTCTGGTGCTGTGCGCATCACAACTTTTCCGGCGCCGTGGCGGCCTTCCATGTCGTGGTGCAGCGTGCGACCTTCGCGCAGTTGCACGCGGATCATGTTGCGCTTGGCGGCTTCACCAGCTTTGCGGATCGCTTCGGGTACTTCTTTGGCTTTACCTTTGCCAAATCCGACGCGGCCCTTTTGGTCACCAACAACCACGAGGGCCGCAAAGCCAAAGCGTTTACCACCCTTCACGGTTTTAGATACCCGGTTGATCGCCACGAGACGATCAGCAAATTCCGGATTCTCGTCGCGACGGCCCCGGCCTCTTTGTTCTCTTGCCATATCAATCTCTCCTAAAACTTCAGTCCGCCTTCACGGGCAGCATCGGCCAAAGCCTTAACCTTCCCATGAAAGAGGAAACCACCGCGGTCGAAATAACATTCCGATACCTTGGCTTTCTTGGCGCGTTCGGCGATCACGGCACCAATTTTGGTGGCCGCTTCGACGTTGTTCTTGCCGACAAAACCCAGATCTTTTTCCATTGAGGAAGCCGAAGCCAGTGTTACGCCGCTTACATCGTCGATCAATTGAACGCTGATGTTTTTGTTTGAACGGTGAACAGACAGGCGCGGGCGCCCGGCTGCCATTTTCCGCAATTTGTTCCGAACGCGCTGGCGGCGCTTCAAGAACAGGTCTCGTTTGCTGTTTGCCATGATTTGCGTCCTTACTTCTTCTTGCCTTCCTTACGGAAGATAAATTCACCTTTATATCGGATGCCTTTACCCTTGTAAGGTTCTGGTTTGCGCCATGCGCGAATGTTTGCAGCCACCTGGCCAACCTGCTGAGCGTCAATACCTTCAACGATCACATGGGTTTGCTTGGGGGCGGTAACGGTCACACCTTCGGGAATTTGGAACATCACATCATGGCTGTAGCCAAGCTGCAATTTCAGCTTATCGCCTTCCAATGTGGCACGGTAACCAACACCGCTGATTTCAAGTTCTTTCTTGAAACCATCGGTAACGCCGGTAACCAGGTTCTGAACACAGGTGCGCGACATACCCCATTGCTGACGCGCGCGTTTGGAATTGCCGCGCGGCGCGATAGAGATGACATTGTCTTCCACTTTGATGGTGACATCGTCGGTTGCATTAAAGCTAAGGGTGCCCTTTGGCCCCTTAACTTCGACGGTTTGACCAGACAGTGACGCGGTAACGCCAGAGGGCAGATCGACCGGTTTTTTACCAATACGAGACATGCTTTTCCCCTAGAATATCTGGCAGAGCACTTCGCCGCCAATATTGGCAGAACGTGCATTTGCATCCGACATCACACCCTTAGAGGTGGAGACAATCGAAACACCAAGACCCTGACGGACCTGTGGAATTTCATTAGCGCCCATATACACACGCCGACCGGGTTTTGAGACCCGCTTAAGCGTGTGAATGACAGGGGAGCCATCATAATATTTCAGACTGATCTCAATCGCCGGATGGCCGTCGGCCCCGGTGCTTGGTTCAAAGCCGCGGATATAGCCTTCGTCGGCCAGCACTTCCAGGACCCGTGTGCGCAGCTTAGAGGCTGGCGTCGAGACCGAGGATTTGCCGCGCAATTGCGCATTCCGTATACGTGTGAGCATATCGCCCAGAGGATCGTTCATAATCTATGCCCTCCTTACCAGCTTGATTTCACGAGACCGGGGATTAGGCCATTTGAGCCAAGTTCCCGGAGCGCGATACGGCTGATTTTAAGCTTACGGTAATAGCCGTGTGGACGGCCCGTTAGCTGACAGCGGTTGTGAAGACGGGTTGCCGAGCTGTTGCGCGGCAATTTCGCCAGTTTAAGACGTGCCTTGAAGCGTTCTTCCATCGGCAGGTCCAGGTTCTTCGCGATTTCTTTAAGGGCGGCGCGTTTGGTGGCATAACGATCCACCAGCTTTTGCCGCTTCTTTTCGCGTTCGATCATTGCTTTTTTAGCCATGTCAGATTTTCCCTCGCGATCAGCTGTTGAAAGGCATGTTGAATAGCTTCAACAGCGATTTTGCTTCCGCATTAGTATGCGCGGTGGTGCAGATGATGATGTCCATTCCCCAGGTGACGTCGACTTTGTCGAAATCAATCTCAGGGAAAACCAACAGTTCCTTCAGACCCATGGCATAGTTGCCACGGCCATCAAAGGACGTGCCCGATATGCCGCGAAAGTCACGGATACGGGGCATGGCGACGGTGACCAAACGGTCCAAGAATTCGTACATCTTGTTGCCGCGCAATGTCACCTTGGTACCAAGGGGCATGTCTTCGCGAACACGGAATGTAGCGATGGAATTCTTGGCCTTGTTGATCACAGCCTGTTGGCCGGCGATCAGCGTCAGTTCAGCTTGGGCACCCTTGGCCTTTTTGCTGTCCTTAACGGTTTCAGAACCACAACCAATGTTCAGACAAATTTTGTCCAGACGCGGGATCATCATGTCGTTCTTATAGGAATACTCTTCCTTAAGGGCGGCACGAATTGTGTCTTTATACTGCGCCTTTAGGCGCGGGGTGTAGGTGGCTGCATCTAACATCAGATCACGTCCCCTGTGGTTTTGGCGAAACGCACCTTTTTGTCGTCTTCCATACGGAAACCAACGCGGGTGGCTTTACCTTTGGCATCCAGCAGCGCCAGATTGGACAGCTGAATTGGCATCGCCTGGGGCACGCGGCCGCCCTGCTCTGCTTGGCTTTGCTTAACGTGGCGGATGGCGACATTTACGCCATCAACCACTGCCTTGCCTGATTTTGGGTTAACTGAGGTGATATCACCCTGCTTGCCCTTATCCTTACCGGACAGCACGACGACGGTGTCGCCTTTGCGCAATTTGGCGGCCATTACAGAACCTCCGGGGCAAGTGAAATGATTTTCATAAAGTTCTTGGCGCGCAACTCGCGAACAACTGGCCCAAAGATACGGGTGCCCAGGGGCTCATTTGCGGTGTTCAGGATCACAGCGGCGTTTCCGTCAAAGCGGATCGCTGTGCCGTCTTCGCGGCGAACTTCTTTGCGGGTGCGTACAACAACGGCTTTACGCACGTCGCCTTTTTTTACGCGACCGCGTGGGATGGCTTCCTTTACCGAGACGACAATAACGTCGCCTACGGACGCATATCTGCGCTTGGAACCACCCAATACCTTGATACACTGAACGCGCTTAGCGCCTGAGTTGTCAGCGACTTCAAGGTTGGTCTGCATCTGGATCATTTAGATTCTCCCGACCTGTGGGGACTTTTGCCCCAGGGTTTCGATGAACCGGAAAGGTTTTCGTTTACTAAACGAGAACCTCCCAGCGTTTGGTTTTCGACTTGGGCGCACATTCTTGAATGCGCACCTGGTCACCTGTCTTAAAGGTGTTCTTCTCATCGTGGGCCCGGTATTTTTTGGACTTACGGATGGTTTTCTTCATCACAGGGTGTGTGAAACGGCGTTCAACAGAAACGGTAACTGTTTGTGCATTGGCGTCGCTGGTCACGGTGCCTGTCAGGATGCGTTTTGGCATTGTTCAGGCCCCCTATTCGGCTTTGGCTGCCGCAGCAGCCTTTTCGTTCAGAATTGTCTTTACACGTGCAGCACCACGGCGCGCAGCACGAATACCTGATGTGTTTTCCAGCTGGCCGGTGGCCTGTTGGAAACGCAGGTTGAATGATTCTTTTTTGAAGTTGGCAAGATCTTCCTGAAGCTGGTCAGGTGTCTTGTCACGTAATTCGCTGGCGCTCATGCGCGGTATCCTTTCAACATCACCGGCGGGCCCTTGTTACGATTAACAATAGGTCACCCTGATTCCCCGGTGGAGGGAGTGAAGAGTGGCGTATAGGGGGGAACCAACTGCATGACAAGACTTTATTGGGCTACTCTTTCATGAGCCCGCGCGCTCGTTCCAGCATGTCGTTCATTGCCGTTTGGAGTATTTTAGTCCCGGCCAACAATATCAACGGTTCTGGTAGAACTGTATGACCCGGCTTAATGTACCGGCTTCTGTAAGGCCGGTCATACGTTTCATCCAAAATTCTTAGGTGATCGAAAAATACTCGCCATCGCAATCTGGGATTCGGCTCACCAGACTCGGCAAGACGAAGTCTAACTTCGTCAGGCATCTCAAGGTGCTGAGTATTTGAGAACACCAAATCGATGAATTTGACTTCATCGAAGTGATTCCTTGCGGAGAGGTATGCTTGGTAAGTGTTATGGCTATACTTCCGTAATGACTTTTCGTCTTCTCCGCCGCCTCTTAGAACGGTTTTGAGCGTCAGTTCGGTAGTGAGGCCAACCAACTGCATAACTGGGCCTGCGAAAGTCATCGTGTCAAAATGCAGGTCATTGCCAAGCGAAATGCTCTCTGCAGCTTTCTGATAGGCAGATATCCACGCGAGGTGCCCTTCAATGCTCATTTCCTCATCTTTGGAGACGTTCACTGGCCAAAGCTGATCCCACTCGATGGCGTCGCTAAACGAAGATATCACGGTTCTATTATCCTTTATTCTCAGGTTTTAGCAAGCGTAGGGTGGGTGCCACCCCACCACAACCCAACAAAGGGCCTCGCCTGACCTTGGGGAGGTGCGAAGCGCCTTCCCGTCACACCTTTGGTGCGCCGACTTTTAGTGGCATGCCTCAGGCATGACGGGAAGGTCAGGCGCGGCCCGGCGGGTTCTTGCAGACAAACAGTAGAACTCCCATTATAAGGGGAATTGAAACCAAACCGAGATATATCGCCAGTCATGAACAAGATCACGACCAATCCAAAGGCCAACGCGCCACGCATAGTCCGCAGCGCCAAAACCGGGCAGTTTGTTTCAGTGCAAAGCACCAACGGCAATGAAAAGTCCCGCGCGAAATCGGTCACCGCAGTCAAAGGCGCCTCAGCGCGGCGACGTGATGCGTTGAAACGGCTGGCAGATCGCTAGGCGGCACTACCGGCTGACACTGGCCGATGCCATTGTCGCCCATGACGAAGCCTTAACCTATGGCGGGCGTGACGGGGTCAGCAGCCTGCATTTGATTGAATCGGCTATCGCCCGACCCTATTCAGGCTATCACAGACCGATTGAACAAAAGGCCGCAGCACTCCTTCATAGTATGGTGGGAAATCACGGGTTCGTGGACGGGAACAAACGCACTGCCTGGCTGCTGGTTGAGCTGCTGATTGATCGGAGCGATTACATGTTAACCATTGCTCCCGATGAACCGATCGATGATCTGGTCGTTTCGGTTGCCAAGGGGCAGATTAATTTCGACGATTTGGTGTTGTGGTTCAAACCCCGCCTGCGCCGCCAAAACCATCTGTGACCAAATACGACGTAATAATCCTTGGCGCTGGCGGCGCCGGTCTGATGGCGGCGGCAACGGCGGGGCAAGCCGGGGCGCGGGTACTGGTGATCGATCACGCCGATAAACCCGGCAAGAAAATCCTGATCTCGGGCGGCGGGCGCTGCAACTTCACCAACACAGGCACCAGTGCCGAAAACTTCATCTCCGACAACCCGCATTTCGCGAAATCCGCCCTTAGCCGCTATTCCCCCTGGGACTTTCTGGCGCTGGTCGAACGCTACAAAATCGACTGGCATGAAAAGACACTGGGCCAGCTGTTTTGCGACGGCTCCGCCCGCCAGATCGTGGCGATGCTGCTGGCCGAATGTGAACGCGGCACTGTCACGATCCGGCTGGGCACCGATATTGGCACCATTACCCACGCCGATGGCCAGTTCACAGCCGCCGGCGCAACGGCGCCGCAAATGGTGGTGGCAACCGGCGGCGCATCGATCCCCAAAATGGGTGCCACCGGCATTGCCTATGACATCGCGCGCCAGTTCGGCCTAAAACTGGTAACCCCACGCCCGGGCCTGGTGCCATTCACCCTGGGCGCAAGTGATCAACTGTTTCGCGACATTTCGGGCCTGTCCTGCCCGGTTGTCGCAACCGTCGGCGAGACCTCATTTCCAGAGGCCGCCCTGTTCACCCACAAAGGCCTGTCCGGCCCTGCAATATTGCAAGTGTCATCCTATTGGTCCCCCGGCGACAGCGTGTCACTGTCAATACGTGCCGATGGCGCACAATTGCTTCTGGACGCCAAACGCCGAATGCCACGCGCACATTTGAAAGCCGCACTAACCGAAGCCCTGCCCGCCCGCCTGGCCCAGGCGCTGGCCAGCCGCATCGGCATCGAAACCGAACTGGGCAATGTGTCAGACCATGCCCTTACCCAAGCCGCACAACACCTAACCGCCCTGACCTTCCAGCCAACCGGCACCGAAGGCTTTGCCAAGGCCGAAGTCACCGTTGGCGGCATTAGCACCGCCGAACTGTCCTCCAAAACCATGCAGGTACACAAAGTTCCCGGCCTCTATGTCATCGGCGAAGCCGTTGATGTCACCGGCTGGCTTGGCGGTTATAATTTCCAATGGGCATGGGCGTCGGGCGTTGCGGCGGGGCTGGCGATCGCGGCGCGCAGGGCCTGACCCTAGATTATGACAGCTTATCGTCCGCAGTTTCGTCAGGAATGCTTAGCAAAACCCAACTGCCAACTTGCCCAACTTTCACGGCCCCTTCGGCCATGCGGTCTGCAATAGCGCCTACCTCATGCACAGGGCAGCCGATCAAAGTCGCAGTGTGATCCAGAAAATTGGCTGTCGCTTCGCTTTCACCAATGACCTGGCACACATCATTGACCGTTGGGTAGGGCCGCACAGCAACCAAACCCGATGCTTCGGGCGCTGTGTATGTGGCGCTAACCGGGGTCGCGGCATCCATGCCTTCCGAACTGAAACTGCACCCGGCGACACCCCCAGCGGCAAGCATGCAAAGTAGTAATTCGCGTCCTAAAATCATTTTCTTCTCCGTCCAATGTTTCGACCTGCATATCTGTCTGGCGGATGCTGTGGCAAGCGCGATGCTGGCAGATGGCGATTTCCAGCGGCACCCCGCCAGCTTACTGCAAACACCCGCATTGTCGCCAAAGCCCCACCGGGCTATGACACTTGCATGAGCACAATAAATTCACTTTTCGTCACCCGCCTGTACCGCGCGCAGCTGTCTGAGCTGGGCAAAGCCGTCGATGCCAGCGAACTTGCAAACTCTTGCGACGCCATCGCCATGGATGACGAAGCCGGGCAAGACTGGTGCGAAGCAAACGATTTCCCCGGCTACACCAGCTATGCATCCCTGTCCGACCTGCCCTGGCGGTTTCCGATATTCAAAGATCTCGTCAAGGTTTTGGACAAACACGTCGCCGCTTTTGTCGATGACCTGGCGTTTGACCTGGACGGCAAAAAGATAACCCTGGAAGACATCTGGATCAACATCCTGCCCCAGGGCGGCATCCACACATCCCACATCCACCCCCATTCCGTGATCAGCGGCACCACCTATGTGGCCATGCCCACGGGTGCCAGCGCGATCAAATTCGAAGACCCGCGCAGCGCAATGATGATGGCCGCGCCGGTGCGCCGCGCCGATGCCCGCGAAGACATGCGCAGTTTTGTGTATGTTGCGCCCCAGGTGGGCGACGTGCTGCTGTGGGAAAGCTGGCTAAGGCACGAGGTGCCGATGAATATGGCAGAGGATGAGCGGGTAAGTGTGAGCTTTAATTATGGGTGGGGGTGAAATGGGAGAATTTCAATGCATCCAAAGTTTTTAGAGGCCGCTGAAAGCCTTCATGCTTCATTTGAAAAACTAGTGGCGATAGAGCCTTACACTTTGGGTAATTTGCCTAAAAATATGCCTTTGTCTGGTGTCTATCTGTTTAGCGAATTGGGTAAGCACTTTTATGTTGGCCGATCACAGAACTTGCGACGCAGATACGGCCTACATACAAGGCCAAGCGCCCAGACAAATCAGGCAAGCTTTGCATTTTTATTGGCCCGGGAAAAGTTTGGCTTAGACAAAGCAAGCTACACACAAGGCCCCCTAAGCCGTAAAGGTCTTTCAGAAAACGAAAACTTTATGAAACTTTTCCATGACGCAAAAGTTCGTGTTCGCAGGATGGATTATCGCTTCGTAGACGAAGACATCCCTGTTCGCCAAACACTATTGGAAATCTATTGCTCTGTTGCACTTTCAACTCCCTTCAACAAATTTGATACGCACTAATTTCCCCAATCTTGCCGAGAGCAATATGTGACGAAAGCAAGCGTAGGATGGGTGCTCGCACCCATCTTTTCGCCCCCTCACCCGGCACCGGTGGGTGACATCACCCACCCTACGAAACCCTTGGGGCGTCGCCAAAATAGGAAAAGGCGGGGTTAAACCCCGCCTTCCCAAATTATTTCACCGTTGTGCGGCCCGCCGGCTTTCTTTGAAAACCCGCTACACCGCCCGCGTTAGGATTGGTTTACCAATCTTCGCGCACAACCGTGCGTGTCTTCACCGGCAGTTTCATCGCTGCAAGGCGCAGGGCCTCGCGGGCGACTTCTTCGGTAACACCGTCAAGCTCAAACATGATGCGACCAGGTTTTACCTTGGCGGCCCAGAAATCGACAGAACCTTTACCTTTACCCATCCGAACTTCGGTTGGCTTGCTGGTCACAGGTACGTCTGGAAAAATCCGGATCCAGACACGGCCTTGCCGCTTCATGTGGCGCGTCATAGCGCGACGTGCGGCTTCGATCTGGCGCGCGGTCACACGATGTGGTTCCACTGATTTAAGACCATAAGTCCCAAACGTCAGATCAGACCCGCCCTTTGCCTGGCCGTGGATACGACCCTTGAACATCTTGCGGTATTTGGTGCGTTTTGGCTGAAGCATTATCCAGACCCTTCCTTAACGTCGGCCGCCGGCACCACGAGGTGCTGGGCCTTCTTGGAGTTCCTGCATACGACGGTCGCGCGCTGCTGGATCGTGCTCCATTATTTCACCTTTGAAAATCCAAACCTTGATGCCGATAATGCCATAGGCAGTGACAGCTTCAACATTTGCATAATCAATGTCAGCGCGCAGAGTGTGCAGTGGCACACGGCCTTCGCGGTACCATTCGGTACGGGCGATTTCTGCGCCACCCAGACGACCAGCAACGTTCACCCGGATACCCAGGGCGCCCATACGCATGGTGTTCTGAACGCTACGCTTCATGGCACGACGAAACGAAATCCGGCGTTCCAACTGCTGGGCGATACCATCGGCCACCAGCTGCGCATCCATTTCAGGTTTGCGCACTTCAACAATGTTCAGGTGCAGCTCGCTGGCGGTCATGTTGGCCAGCTTCTGACGCAGGGTTTCGATGTCTGCGCCTTTCTTGCCGATAATGACGCCGGGGCGGGCAGTGTGCACAGTTACGCGGCACTTTTTGTGCGGACGTTCGATGATCACACGGGAAACACCAGCCTGCTTGCAGTCCTTATTGATGAACTCACGCATCTTGATGTCTTCCAGCAGCAGTTTGCCGAAATCTTTTTCGGCGTACCAGCGGCTGTCCCAAGTGCGGTTGATCTGCAGGCGCATGCCAATTGGATTGATTTTCTGACCCATTAGCTTTGCTCCTCTACCTGGCGCACCAGGATTGTCAGTTCCGCGAACGGCTTAAGAATTTTGCCAAACCGGCCACGCGCACGTGGACGACCGCGCTTCAGGGTCAGGTTCTTGCCAACCCAGGCCTCAGCCACCACCAGTTCATCAACATCCAGGTTATGGTTGTTTTCAGCATTGGCAATTGCCGATTGCAGGCATTTCTTAACGTCACCGGCGATACGTTTTTTGGAAAACGTCAGGTCGGTCAACGCGCGCTCAACCTTTTTGCCGCGAATAAGCTGCGCAACTAGGTTCAATTTCTGCGGGCTGGTACGAAGCATTTTGGTTTTCGCCATTGCTTCGTTGTCGGCCACGCGGCGGGGGTTTTTTCCCTTACTCATGGCTTAGCTCCGCTTCGCTTTTTTGTCGGCGGCATGGCCATGATAGGTGCGGGTTGGTGAAAATTCACCAAACTTTTGACCAATCATGTCTTCCGTGACGTTAACAGGAATATGTTTGCGACCGTTGTAGACACCAAATGTCAGGCCAACAAACTGAGGTAAAATAGTAGAACGGCGTGACCAGATCTTGATCACTTCGTTGCGGCCGCTTTCTTTGGATACTTCGGCTTTTTTCAGCACGTAAGAATCTACAAAAGGGCCTTTCCATACAGAACGCGACATTTCTACCGGCCCTTTCTTTTAGCGTGACGCGAGCGGATGATAAGCTTGCCGGACGCTTTTTTCTTGTTACGGGTTTTTGCACCCTTGGTTGGCTTACCCCAGGGGGTAACCGGGTGACGACCACCAGATGTGCGACCTTCACCACCACCATGTGGGTGATCGACCGGGTTCATAACCACACCACGAACACTTGGGCGGATGCCCTTGTGACGGTTGCGGCCAGCTTTACCAATGTTCTGGTTTGAATTGTCGGGGTTAGACACGGCACCAACGGTGGCCATGCATTCCTGACGCACCATGCGCAATTCACCAGATGACAAACGGATCTGAGCATACCCACCATCACGGCCAACAAACTGAGCATAAGTGCCGGCAGCGCGCGCAATCTGCCCGCCTTTGCCTTGCTTCATCTCGATGTTGTGGATGATCGTACCAATCGGCAAGCCCGAAAACGGCATCGCGTTGCCCGGCTTTACGTCAACCTTGGCACCGGCAATCACCTTATCGCCAACACCTAAACGCTGTGGCGCGATGATATAGGCCTGTTCGCCATCTTCATATTTGATCAGCGCGATGAACGCCGTGCGGTTCGGGTCATATTCGATCCGTTCCACAGTTGCGGCAACATCAAATTTGTTGCGCTTGAAATCAATGATACGGTACAGGCGCTTGGCGCCCCCACCTTTACGACGCATCGTAATCCGTCCGGTATTGTTCCGTCCGCCATTTTTGGTCAAACCCTCAACAAGGGCTTTGACCGGGCGGCCTTTCCAAAGCTCCGAACGGTCGATCAGAACCAGCCCACGCTGGCCTGGCGTCGTCGGTTTATACGACTTTAATGCCATGCTTTTCTGTCTTCCGTTAG